>NZ_JAHKPI010000025.1:0-280325 GCF_018860425.1 Marinobacter sp. F3R08
CTGTTCGTTGCGTTGGCAGACTGAACGGCCAGTTCACGAATCCGCTGCAGGTTATTGGTGATCTCGTCCATGGCGCCTTCAGCCGTTTGCGCCAGTGAAATACCATCGTTAGCGTTCCGTTGCGCCTGGTTGAGGCCGGAGATCTGTGACTGGAATCGTTCGGAAATGGCAAGGCCGGCCGCATCATCTTTGGCAGAATTGATGCGCAGGCCGGAAGACAGGCGCTCCAGAGCTACGTTTGCCTGTCCCTGGGAAGCGTTCAGGTTCCGTTGTGCGTTAAGCGATGCGATGTTGGTATTTATGACCTGAGGCATATCAATTCTCCCTGCTTTATAAAGGTGCCGGAAACTTGGTGCCCAGTCTTGAACGGGAACCCTTGCCGGCTGAAACTCGTTAAATTGCCGTTTTGCAAGGTAATAAGCGAAGGCTGTGCCAGTTTTCCGAAATCAGGCCTAAGCGCATGTTTTTAGGATTAAATTTATGTGAAAGGGCCGGTTGAAGGTCAGTCAGTACGCCAAAGTACTGCCGCTGGCAAGGGAAACTGCTTGCCGGTTTTACATTCCTTTACAAAAAGCGCTGATTTTTTTCTAAAGCAACCGTTTGAAGTGCCGTTAAGTGAAATAACAGGGCGGCGCTCCCAAACCAAAAAAGCGGACGCCAGACCTTTTCCATGAAATAACGACATCTGTCGAAGGGGAAGCATTATGGCTCTCGGAATTAATACTAACGTCGCTTCATTGAACGCTCAGAACCAGCTTGGTAAATCTCAAAGCCTGAACGACCAGGCACTTCAGCGTTTATCATCTGGCCTGCGCATCAATTCTGCCAAAGATGATGCGGCTGGTCTGGCTATCTCTACCCGGTTTCAGTCCCAGATCTCTGGTCTGAACGTAGCAACCAGAAACGCTAACGATGGTATTTCTCTAGCTCAGACTACAGAAGGTGCGTTGGACGAGATCACCAATAACCTGCAGCGGATTCGTGAACTGGCCGTTCAGTCTGCCAACGCAACGAACAGTGACTCTGATCGTGCGGCATTGAACGATGAAGTTCAGCAGCGACTGGAAGAAATTGATCGAATTTCTTCTCAGACAGCCTTTAACGGACTTAGGGTGTTGGACGGTTCGTTTGGTCAGCAGGACTTTCAAGTAGGCGCGAATGCCGGTGAGACGATCGGTATTAACCTGACTCAAGGGACACGAGCTTCCCAAATTGGTTCGATTGCGCAGGTTGATCTTGATGTTGATGGAGAAGCCATTGCTGATGGTCAGTCGTTCACACTTCGTGTAGGAACTGGAGAGGTTCAAACGGTCGACATTGAAGCGGGTAGCAGTGCGGCTAGCATTGCGGATACTATTCGCTCTACGGTTGGGGGAGCTTCGAGTGTCACTGCGGAGAATTCACAAACAATTGACTTTGCTGATGTAACTTTAACGACTGCAGCTACCGGAGCGGATACAGAAAGCTACACCATTACGGTGGGTGTGGGTGATGAGAGTGTTGATCTGGCGTTTAACAGTCCGGAAGCGGATGGTGCCAGTACGGTTACCGTTGAAGATGTCAGGGATGCGATTAACAGTAATTCCGTTCTTGCTGATTCAGGAATCTCGGCAACCGTGGATGGCGGCGATTTGGTAATCGCTCAAGCTGATGGTGAAAACTTCACCATCCAGGAGGCTGCTGCTGTTACTGGATCCGCAACCATTACAGACTTGGATGCAGAAGGTCTTCTCGACTCCACTGGTTCTGCTGGATATGGTACCGAAACGAACTTCTCTGGCACAGTGAGCTTTACGGCGGAAGACTCGGTTGTAGTTGCCGGAACTGATGTTGCCTCTGTCGGCGCTGCTCAAAATGTTAGTGCTGATGGATTTATTGAAGATATCGATATCAGCAACGTTGATGGTGCTAATGAAGCGATTGCCCGTGTAGATGCTGCCCTTACCTCAGTAAACAGCCTGCGCGGTGAGCTGGGTGCGATCCAGAACCGCTTTGAATCCACCATTGCGAACCTGAGTACCTCGGTAGAGAACCTCAGTGCCTCCAACAGCCGTATTCTGGACGCTGACTTCGCGGCAGAAACGGCCAACCTGGCCAAATCCCAGGTGCTGCAGCAGGCCGGTATCTCTGTTCTGGCACAGGCTAACGCCCGTCCGCAGCAGGTTCTGTCTCTCCTGCAGTAAGGAGCCAGCGGTAACAGCCGGAACCTTCGGGTTCCGGTTTTTAACCGTCCAAGGATAGAGAGGTAAGCTATGAATGACGTTAACCTGAGCAGTCCGGATCTGAAATTGGTGCGCTCTGACGCCCAGGCACCGGCCAAGGCACTGTCGTCATCTCAGGCCGAAGGCAGGAGTGCCTCCGGGCTTGATGCTTCATCTTCTGGATCAGCGACACCGGTTACGGTGGTTTCCCGCGTTCAGGATGCTTCTAAGGCCGAACAGCTAAAGGAGCAGAATGAAGCGCAGCGGAAAGAACTGGATTCGGCCGTGTCGCAACTGAACGATTATGTTCAGAGCGTACAGAGGGATCTGCAGTTTGAAGTGGATAACGAACTGGGGCAGACCATCGTTCGTGTGGTGGATCAGCAAACCCAGGAGGTTGTCCGGCAGATGCCTGATGAAGTGGCATTAAGGTTGGCAGAAAAATTGCATCAGGATGAACCGCTGACGTTGTTTAACATTGAAGTCTGAACGCTTGCCGTTTTTGATTTGAGGTTGGCAACGGTATTTCAGCACCGCCGCGCCTGAGAGGGCCCGGCGGTGCTTTGCGTTTTGGGCTAAGCTTTGTTTTAACAGATTGTTACAAGTCGCATGAAGAAAGAGGCAAAGTTTTGCCGTCTTCTGCCGATAAACTGAGCAACGAAGAGATTCGCCCCTTTTGGAGGCATGGTTATGGCAAGCATTTCATCACTGGGAATAGGCTCTGGTGTTCTGACGTCTGATCTGGTGGATCAGCTGGTGGAGGCGGAGCGGGCACCGACCGATACTCGTCTTGCCCAGAAAACGGAAGAAGCCGAGGCGTTGATATCGGCCTATGGGTCCCTTCGCAGCGCAGTGACTGAGTTGCGCTTGCCGATGCAGATGCTGAGTTCACAGGAAAATCTGACGGCTTTTTCTGCCAGCTCCTCCAATCAGGACATTGGCGTGACCGTTGATAGCGCCACGGCCAGTCGCGGCACCTACAGCGTTGAAGTGACGAGTCTGGCAAGTGCTCAGGCTTTGGCATCCCGCGATGTATTTGCTGATCGCGACAGTACCAGCGTTGGCCAGGGAACACTCACCTTGTCCGTAGGCAGCAAAACCACTGATATTGTCATTGATGACAGCAACGACACCTTGCAAGGGTTGGCCAATGCCATTAATGACGCGGATGCAGGTGTATCTGCAGGCGTCATTGATACCGGTAACGGATTTCAGTTGGTGTTTTCTGCGGATGAAAGTGGTACAGCCAATGCGGTGAGCATTTCGGTTTCAGGGGATTCCGAGGGCACAGAGACGGATAATCTGGGACTGTCCCGATTCGCCTTCAATACCGGGATGGACACGGACTCCGGCCTGCAAGAGACCATCGCTGCGACTGATGCTGTGATGTCTATTAACGGCGTAGAGATTACCCGTTCCAGCAACAGTTTTGAAAACGTTATAGACGGTCTGAGTTTCGACATTGCTGAAACCGGTTCATCTGTCATCAAGGTTGAACAGGATTATGAATCGGTAGCGGACCGTGTCCAGGGCTTTGTGGATCAGTTCAATGCCTTGCAGACAACCATTGATAGTCTGGCCGGATACAACGCCGATGCCGGCGTTGGCGGTTTGCTTACGGGCGACAGTACTGTCCGCTCTATTCAGAATCAGCTTCGAGAGGTGCTGACTCGGGTAGTTCCCGGCCTGGAAAACTCCAACGTGAGAAGCCTTGCGGATGTGGGGGTTACCACAAACTTTGAAACCGGTGGCCTGGATTTTGATCGGGAGACTTTCATTGCCCAGCTCCAGGCTAACCCGGACGATGTAACGGCCCTGTTTGCAGAGCAGGGCCGGACGACAGACAGCCAGGTTGAGTTTGTGCGTAGTGGTCTGGACACCGAGCCAGGAACCTATGCGATCAATGTCACCCAGGCCGCAACACAAGGCAGTGTGGCCGGTGATACCGCGCTTGCGGACGGTGTTGTTATTGACGGTACGAATGACTCAATCGAGTTTATGGTTGATGAGTCTACGAATTTTTCGATCCAGCTAACCCAGCAGACCTATGCAACGGCAGAGGATCTGGTTGCCGAGATACAGAGCCAGATTAACAGCAGTGCGCCACTCAGCGCCGCTGGCCAGTCAGTCAAGGTAGACCTGGATGAAAGTGGTGCGCTCCGATTTACATCCGGCAGTTATGGTAGTGATTCGAATGTGAACCTTGTATGGGCGGAAGGCGGTAATGATCTTGGTATTTCCGCCAAAACGGGCACGGCAGGTTTGGATGTGGCCGGTACCATTGGAGGCCAGGTCGCTGAAGGTGACGGTCAGGTACTATATCTGGACGGCGGCTCCGGAGGAGCATCCGGGCTCCAGGTTCGCATTCTGGGAGATCAGACGGGTAGTCGTGGTTCCATTACCTTTATAGAAGGGATCGCAGAGCGCACGGCAGATCTGGTAACCAGTCTTGTTGGAGAGGGTGGCGCTCTTGACTCCCGGACCGTCAGTCTGAATCAACAGTTGGAAGATATCGCAGAAAGCCAGGCTGAGCTGGAAATACGAATCGAGGCCTATCGGGAACGTCTGGTGAGCCAGTTTACTGCTGCGGACTCATTGATTTCACAGCTAAATAGTACTCAGGATTATGTTGCTCAGCAGTTTGAAGCACTGCTCTCAAGTAATAGTGATTGATAACCGGGTAACATCTGACAGAACTGGCTTGACCAGTGAAATAAGGGGCGAATTATGAATGGTTTACAGGCCTATCAACGAGTAAACGCGCAAACCAGCATCACCGATGCGGATCCTCATAAGCTGATCCAGCTTCTATACAACGGTGCGATTGAACGCATCAATATGGCCAAGTCCCGGATCCAGGCTAAGGATTACTCCGGTAAGGCTCAGTTGATCAACAAGGCCATTGAAATAATTGGTGGCCTTCGTTCCTTCCTGGATTTTGAGCAGGGTGGTGATCTGGCAGCGCGTCTTGAAGCGCTTTATGACTACATGGAGCGAACGCTTTTGGAAGCGAGTGCCAGGAATGATATGGCCAAGCTGGACGAGGTGCTGAATCTGCTTCGCTCTGTTAAAGAGGGTTGGGACGGCATTCGCGAGGAGACCGTTGGTCAACAAGCCGCAGGCTAACTGACTGCCCTGTGTCTTCGGCCCCTGTCTCTTCAGCAGATAGGGGCTTTATAGCCATTCCCCCCGCTCTGCCGTACAATACTGGCCTTCTTTTCAACACATCCATTCTGTTCAGTCTGGAGCAAGGGCATGTCTGATATCAAAAAGGTGGTGCTGGCCTATTCCGGTGGCCTGGATACTTCCGTGATCGTTCGTTGGTTGCAGGATACCTATAACTGTGAGGTGGTGACCTTCACCGCCGACATCGGTCAGGGCGAGGAAGTTGAACCCGCGCGGGCGAAAGCCGAGGCGTTGGGTGTTAAGGAAATCTACATTGAGGACCTGCGCGAAGAGTTTGTGCGTGACTACGTGTTCCCGATGTTCCGCGCGAACACCATCTACGAAGGTGAGTACCTGCTGGGTACATCCATTGCCCGTCCTCTGATTGCCAAGCGTCTGATCGATATTGCCAATGAGACGGGTGCCGATGCGATTTCCCACGGTGCAACCGGCAAGGGTAACGATCAGGTTCGTTTCGAGCTTGGTGCCTATGCGCTGAAGCCGGGCGTGCAGGTGATTGCACCCTGGCGTGAGTGGGATCTGAATTCCCGCGAGAAGTTGCTGAAGTACTGTGAAGAGCGTGACATTCCGGTTGAGATGAAGAAGGGCAAGAGCCCTTACTCCATGGACGCCAACCTGCTGCACATCTCTTACGAAGGTATGAACCTGGAAGATCCCTGGGCGGAAGCCGAGGAAGATATGTGGCGTTGGAGTGTGTCGCCGGAAGCCGCGCCGAATGAGCCAACCTATGTTGAGCTGACGTACGAGAAGGGCGACATCGTTGCCATCGACGGTCAGGAAATGAAGGCTCATGTGGTTCTGGAAACCCTGAACAAGCTGGCGGGTGCCAACGGCATTGGTCGTCTGGACATCGTAGAGAATCGCTACGTGGGTATGAAATCCCGTGGCTGCTATGAAACTCCGGGTGGCACCATCATGCTGCGTGCCCACCGTGCCATTGAGTCCATCACCCTGGACCGTGAAGTGGCGCACCTGAAAGACAGCATCATGCCCCGCTACGCCGAGGTGATCTACAACGGCTACTGGTGGTCCCCTGAGCGTGAGGCGCTGCAGGCGTTGATCGACCAGACCCAGACCTATGTGAACGGCACTGTGCGTCTGAAGCTCTATAAGGGCAATGTGGACGTGGTTGGCCGTAAGTCTTCGGATTCACTGTTCGACGAAAAGATTGCCACCTTTGAGGAAGATCAGGGTGCGTATGATCAGAAGGACGCGGAAGGCTTTATCAAGCTGAACGCGCTTCGCCTGCGCATTGCGGCTGGTAAAGGTCGCAAGCTTTAATCAGGCTCTTCAGGCGCCCGGAACTCTCCGGGCGTCTTTCCCGTTACCGCTTTGAACTTCCTGTGAAACGATGTGGTTTCACTGTACCCCAATCGCAGCGCAATATCCGGTATGGACAGTTCGCTGTTGCGCAGATAGTCCTCGGCCATAGTCTGCCGCACGTCATCTAACAGTTTCTGATACGACACACCTTCCTGGCCCAGCTTCCGCTGCAGTGTCCGGCGGGTCATTCCAAGAGCCTCTGCCACCATGTCCTGCCGGGTAATGCCTTGCATCAGCTGCTGCTGAATGCTGTGTCGTACGCTGGAAACGAGGTCGGTGCCGGTATCCAGAGAGGCCAGCTGGTTCAGGGCGTGGGCTTCCAGGGTTTTGCGAAGCAGGGGGTCTGGTTGTCTCAAGCGGGTTTCCAGCAGGGTTTTCTTGAGGGTAAGGCTGTCCTCATCGGCTGAAAAGGTAACCGGGCAATGCCAGCGCTCTTGATAGGCGTTTTCAAGCGCTGTTCCTGGAGAGCTGCGGCGAAGTTTTACCGAGCTTGGTGACGCCTCGTGATTGTCTGCAAGCCAGCGCGCGTAGTTCACCCATGAAGCAAACACGTTATCCACCAGCTGTGGTCGCACCAGGGGGTCGGTGTAGTTGCAGTTCCAGGTCAGTTTGATGTTTTCGCCTTTCATGGCAAGGCTGGTGGTGCCCATATCGCCAACCAGTTTTTCGAAGGGTGCAATGCGTGCCACTGCCTCGCCGAGAGTGGCGCAGCTCATGGTGATGTAGCCAAGTACGCTGTAGGAGCCTGGCTGCACGAAATCTCCGGTCTCCAGGCCCAGAACCGGGTTGCCGGTCTTTTCGCACAACAAGCGGATAAAATACTGGAACTGCTCGCCGTTGATGCGGCCGTCGTCGGTGTGGAGGATGTTCTGGTTCAGGTCGGTTTTGTCGAATAGAGCGCTGATGTCGATGCTGGCAGATTCGGCAGCACGAACGTATTGGCGCAGGGCGGCGACAGAGGCGGTTCCGAGGGTCTTCATGGCTACAGCACTGTTTTTGGAGTCGTTATGGCTGAAGTATAACGGAACTGGTAAGGAAACGTCTGGCGCAGAAAACAAAAAGGCCAGCTAAATAGCTGGCCTAAACATACAAGGAAAGAACGAAAGTGCCTGAAAAATTCGTTAATCCGATGGATTCCGTTTCCCATATGGCGGCGGAGGTACTACTCGGCTCCTCCACCATGGGGGATACTGCTTGAATCCACAATTGCAGAATAAGTCTTTCGGGCTTTCCTGTCTGTTTGTGAAGTGTGTCTCAGTGTTACCGAGTGTGTAACCAAAGCCGGATTGAGTTGCCGGATGAGGCAAGGCGGATCCGGCAAGGCTCCTATGCGGTTGCGCTCACGTCTGGCGCAGTTTCAGTGAACCGTCTGGTTTCGTAGGCATCCATCAGGCCCTGAACCGCTGCCCGCTCCATTTCCTGCGGTGACGGCGTACCATTCTGCGCGTCGGCTTTACACAGCACCATGCCCGCTTCGACCGAAATATAGCCGGCCGTGGTCTTCAGTGCCTTGTGGTTGATGCCGTCGAACACTCGCCGGAAGGCGGTGGTGGTGCAGTGATCGCTGTTGGGGAAGTAAGCAATAATGGCGAACTGATTGTCGCCAACCCGGCACAGAGCATCGATAGGGCGAATCAGGGTGCTTAGCCGGCGGGCGATTCCAATGGCCATTTCACTCATTACTGCCGGCGGATGTTTGCGCTTGAGCTCTTGCCAGTTTCTGATGCCACACAGTACATAGGCCGAGCAACCACCGCGCGACTCGGCGTGGCGCAGTATTTTGGACAGGCGTTCACGACCGTATTTGGTGTTGCAGAGGCCCGTCTCCAGATCAATGATGTTGGTCGATTCCAGTTCCCGGTTGTTTTCGATTAACAGGGAGTTGGCCCGGAGCAGGGTGTTTTGCCGGTCGGCCATGCGATCTGCCGCAAAGATTCTGGGGATCAGTTGCTTGGTCATGTCAGACTTGTAGATGAAGTCGTCTACGCCCCGGTCGAAAGCTTCGGAGAGAGCCTCTACACCTTCCCGGGCGGTGAGCAGGATAACGTAGGTATAGTGATTCTTCTGCTCGTCCTGTTGGCGCACCTGGTCGGCCAGTTCCAGGCCATCCATCTCGGGCATCAGCCAGTCTGCGATCAGCACGCTGACCGGGCGCTGCTCCATCAGTTTCAGGGCTTCCGGCGCATTATTTACGATCCGTACGTCGCGATACCCGGCATTTCGTAGTGTGCGGCCAACCACCATACTGCTGAATTTCGCGTCGTCTACTACAAGGATGGGAAGGTCCAGGTTTGGCATTGTTATCTACTTTTAGCAGTTCGATGTCAGGTGCGGGAGTTGCCGCGGGTTGGTATCATCCCCGGCAAATCGGACAAGTATACCCTCTTACCACGCTGGAGAATAACGACCATGCCTTCTTTTGACATTGTTTCGGAAATCGATATGCACGAAGTGACCAACGCGGTGGATCAGGCAAAGAAAGATCTGGCAACCCGCTGGGACTTCAAGAACGTGGAAGCGACTATCGAGCATGATGACAAAGGTATAACCATTAGCGCGGAACAGGAATTTCAGCTGGAACAGCTGATGGATATGCTCAGGATGGCCTTTGCCAAGCGAAAAATAGACGCACGCGCGTTGTCCGAAGACGGTGAAAGCAAATCCGGTAAGCTGGTAAAACAGCATTTGCTGCTGAAGCAGGGCATTGAAACCGATATGGCCAAGAAGATCGTGAAGATGATCAAGGATGGCAAGCTCAAGGTGCAGGCCAGCATCCAGGGCGATAAGGTTCGGGTAACTGGCAAGAAGCGGGATGATCTTCAGGCTGCCATGGCCATGCTGCGCGAGGCTGAGCTGGATATTCCTCTGCAATTCAATAATTTCCGAGACTGATCCGGAGGCTATAACATTTTCACCGGCACCCGTCTTGCCCTGATCCGGGACACGCTCTATACCTACACTCGTTGGCAGGTAATCGCCCTGTTGTTCCTGGGTTTCTCCGCCGGTTTGCCGTTTTTGTTGGTGTTTTCCACCCTGAATGCCCGGCTTGCGGATGTGGGGGTGGAAACCGCCACCATCGGGTTCTTCAGTTGGCTCGGTATCACCTATTCCATCAAGGTGTTCTGGGCACCCGTAGTGGACCGGTTGAAATTGCCACTTCTTGACCGACTATTGGGCAAGCGACGAAGCTGGATCATTTTCGCGCAGGCGGGCATTGCCACGGGGCTCTATCTGATGGCTCATGTGGATCCCACTGTTGCCCCGGAAATGATGGCGTTTTGCGGTCTGCTGGTGGCATTTTCCTCTGCCACACAGGATGTGGCGATTGACGCCTACCGTATCGAAATTGCCGAGGAGCGGTTGCAGGCAGCCCTGGCCGCAACGTACATCTTTGGGTACCGGCTGGCGCTTCTGGTGGCCGGTGCTGGTGCCCTGTACCTCGCGGAATACTGGTCCTGGCAAGTCTCCTATGAAGTGATGGCTGCCCTGGTCGGGGTTGGGGCGTTGACGGTTCTGATGGTTCGCGAACCCGTCGTGAACCATTTTGCCGCGGCCCAGGATATTGCCCTCCGGATCCAGCAGGAGGCGGGCAAACGCAGCCATCTCAATCCGCGTCTGGCGAGACTGGCTGGCTGGTTTTACGCCGCCGTTGCCGGCCCATTCCTCGATTTTTTCCGCCGATACAGGGAGCTGGCCCTGATTATATTGCTCATGGTTGCTGTTTATCGGATTTCGGACATTGCCATGGGGGTAATGGCCAATCCGTTTTATCTGGATTTTATGGGCTTCAGCAAAACCCAGGTAGCGGACGTGACCAAGATCTTCGGCTTTTTCATGACCATTGCCGGCTCGCTGATGGGGGGTGTCATGGTGGTTCGTTATGGTGTTCGCCGGATTCTCCTGCTGGGCGCTGTGATGACAGCCGCTACGAACCTGCTGTTCGTCGTTCTGGCGCAGTACCCCCCGAATATTGTCACCCTCGCTGCAGTGGTCAGTGCCGATAACCTCAGCGGAGGTATTGCCAATGTTGCCCTGATCGCCTGGCTTTCGAGTATGACCAGCGCCTCGTTCACCGCAACGCAGTACGCATTGTTCAGCTCGCTGATGACCTTGCCAGGAAAGTTTCTGGGTGGCTTCTCCGGCGTTGTTGTGGCCGGCTTTGGCTATGCCGAGTTCTTCCTGATTGCCGGCATGATGGGCGTACCTGCAATTCTGTTGGCAATCTTCATGATCCGCCACGGCAGCCGTCTGGATGCATTGGCACCGAAAAATGAAGCCGGCCCCGATGCTGAAGCGGCCAGATCTTGAATTCAGCCCGGTCAGAGGCGAGAGGTTTTGATGTCTGAACCAACCAAAGACCAGAAAATCTGGCAAGTCGTGATGGCGGTACCTGAAGGAAGAGTCGTCAGTTATGGTCAGGTAGCTGCTATGGCCGGATTGGGCCGTCAGGCAAGATACATCGGAAAGGCGTTGGGAAAATTACCTGCCGGACACGCCGTGCCCTGGTATCGGGTGATCCGCAGCAACGGCCAGATTGCTTTTCCGGAAGGCTCCGACCACTATCGGGAGCAGGTAAGCCGGCTTTCTGCAGAGGGCGTGGAGGTTGTTAACGGAAGAGTTTCAATGTCGCGGTTTCGGTGGTAAATGGGGCGCCAAGGCGCCCCATTGTTTTACCTTCGATCGATCAGAGCCGCAGAGCCCCATCCACTTCAATCATCCGTCCGGACACGTAATCGTTTTCAAAGATGAACGCCGCTGCTGAAGCGATCTCTTCGGGTTTGCCCATCCGTTTCAGCGGAATACCGGCCGCCATTTTTTCCAGTGCTTCGGGCTTCATGGAGGCCGTCATCTCTGTTTCAATGAAACCGGGGGCAATGCCGGCACACCGGATGCCATAACGAGCCAGTTCTTTGGCCCAGACGGGAACCAGGGCAGAGACGCCGGCTTTGGCGGCAGAGTAGTTGCTCTGGCCCATGTTACCGGCCCGGGAGATGGAGGCGATGTTGATAATCGCACCCTGGTCGCCGTTCTTGATCATTTGCGTGGCGGCTTCGCGGCCACAAAGGAAAACGCCGGTGAGGTTAACGTCAATAACGGCCTGCCATTGAGACAGCTCCATGCGGCGCTCAACATTGCCATCCTTCACCTTGACCATCAGGCCGTCCCGGAGGATTCCGGCGTTATTCACCAGGCCATTGAGGTGGCCGAAATCGTTAACAATGGCGCTAAAGGTCCTTTCGACGTCTTCTTCTTTGGCGACGTTGCATACGTAACTTCTGGCTTCTGAGCCTGCTGCTTCGCAGGCGGCGACGGCGTCATCCAGTTTTTCCGGCATCAAATCGATGAGCGCTATCTTTGCCCCTTTTGAGGCCAGGTATTCGCCCATGGCGCGGCCAAGCCCTTGTCCGCCGCCGGTAATTGCAATCACGGAATCTTGAAGTTTCATGTTTTGCCCTAACTACTGTTATCAGGTGGTTTACAGTTGCTGTGCGTCTTGCTCACCTTTGCCGTCTGGCTTGGTGCGACGAGCCATTTGGAGTGGCTTCTTGTTAAAACCGAAGGTGGGTGAGTATACCAGACCTTCTGAAATTCCTGTTCAGACCCAGAGGTCCTGATGTCTGTTTTTCTTTTTTTATTCATTATCCTGCCGATTGCAGAAATGGCGGTATTGATCCAGGTGGGTGGCATGATTGGCGTGCTCAATACCGTCGGGCTGGTGTTTCTGACTGCGGTAATAGGTGCGTGGCTACTCCGGCAGCAGGGTCTGGCAACGTTGCTCAGGGCCAATCAGCGGCTGAACAGCGGTGAGTTGCCTGCAAAAGAGGTTGCTGAGGGGCTGATTCTGGCCGTCGGCGGCGCCTTGTTGCTGACGCCTGGTTTTATCACCGATACGGTCGGCTTTCTCTGCCTGATACCGGGGCCCCGACACTGGCTTGCAGCGCAGGCGCTCAAGCGCATGGTGGTGGCTGGTAAAAGCCGAAGCCAGGGCTTCTACTTCCGCGCCAGTGGCGGCTCTAACCCTTTCGGGCAAGGGCCATTCGGGGGACGGGATAATGGCTTCGGGCAGCAGCGGCCGTTCGACCGGGATGGTAACGGCGACATCATTGAAGGTGAGTACAGGGATGAGACGGAATCTGATCGGGATCGGATCGAAAAAAACTGAAAAATTTTCTCTGTTGGGTGTTGAAAATACCTACCTGCTACCCCAGATAGAAAGCACAAGTTCGCTGCGGGCTGATTTCCACTGAAAACAGTTGGTTATCAAGCCGGGCAATTTGTCGGATCGGGCTTTGCTGATTCGACCTTCATCAACAATGTCATTGCCACATTAATCTGACTATTGGAGAAACCGAGCAATGAAAATTCGTCCGCTACACGATCGTGTTGTCGTGCGCCGTAAGGAAGAAGAAGAGAAAACTGCGGGTGGCATCGTGCTGCCGGGTAACGCCAAAGAGAAGCCTTCCCAGGGCGAGGTGATTGCCGTTGGTAACGGTCGCATCCTGGAAAATGGCGAAACCCGCTCACTGGCGGTCAAGGTGGGTGACACCGTGGTCTTCGGCCAGTATGCCGGTAACACCGTCAAAGTCGATGGTGAAGAGCTGCTCATCATGAGCGAAAGCGACATCTACGGCGTGCTTGAGTGATCGCTGAGGCGAATCGCACGAACTCTCATTAATCCGATTGATTGAATAACTTCGGTTTAACGAACAGGAATAGAAAACATGGCAGCAAAAGACGTTAAATTCGGTGATAGCGCACGCAAGCGCATGGTCGCAGGCGTCAACGTTCTGGCAGACGCGGTTAAAGTGACCCTTGGCCCGAAAGGCCGTAACGTGGTTCTGGAAAAATCCTTTGGCGCACCGACCATCACTAAAGATGGTGTTTCCGTGGCCAAGGAAATCGAACTCAACGACAAGTTCGAGAACATGGGCGCCCAAATGGTGAAAGAAGTGGCTTCCCAGGCCAACGACACTGCGGGTGACGGCACAACCACTGCCACTGTATTGGCTCAGGCCATCGTTAACGAGGGTGTGAAGGCGGTTACTGCCGGCATGAACCCGATGGATCTGAAGCGTGGCATCGACAAGGCCACCACGGAAGCCGTGAAGGCGATTCGTGACATGGCCAAGCCCTGCGACGACAGCAAGATGATTGCCCAGGTTGGTACCATCTCTGCCAACGGCGACGACACCATCGGCAAGATCATTGCGGATGCGATGGAAAAAGTTGGCAAGGAAGGCGTCATCACTGTTGAAGAAGGCCGTGGCCTTGAAGACGAGCTGGATGTGGTCGAAGGCATGCAGTTCGATCGTGGCTTCCTGTCCCCGTACTTCATCAACAACCAGGACAACATGTCCGCCGAGCTGGAAGATCCGTTCATCCTGCTGGTAGACAAGAAGATCTCCAACATCCGCGAACTGTTGCCGGTGCTGGAATCTGTGGCCAAGGCTGGTAAGCCGCTGCAGATCATCGCTGAAGATATCGAAGGCGAAGCGCTTGCCACTCTGGTTGTCAACAACATGCGTGGCATTGTGAAGGTCAACGCTGTGAAGGCGCCTGGCTTTGGTGACCGTCGTAAGGAAATGCTGCAGGACATCGCCATTCTCTCCGGTGGTACTGTGATTTCCGAAGAAGTTGGTCTGACTCTTGAGAACACCACTCTGGACGACCTGGGCACTGCCAAGCGTGTTAACGTCACCAAGGAAAATACCACCATCATCGGTGGTGCCGGTGCACAGTCGGACATTGAAGCCCGTGTTGAGCAGATCCGTAAGCAGATCGAAGACAGCTCCTCCGATTACGACAAGGAAAAGCTGCAGGAACGTGTTGCCAAACTGGCTGGCGGTGTTGCCGTTATCAAGGTTGGCGCCGGTTCCGAAGTGGAAATGAAAGAGAAGAAGGCCCGCGTTGAAGACGCGCTGCACTCTACCCGCGCTGCGGTTGAAGAGGGCATCGTGCCGGGCGGCGGTGTTACCCTGATCCGTGCTATCGCGGCTCTGGAGAAGGTCGACGCCATCAACGAAGAGCAACGAGCCGGTGTGAACATTCTGCGTCGCGCGATGGAAGCTCCGCTGCGTCAGATCGTTTACAACGCAGGTGGCGAGTCTTCTGTTGTGGTTGCCAAGGTTCGCGAAGGCGAAGGTTCCTTCGGCTATAACGCCGCTACCGAAGCTTACGGCGACATGCTGGAAATGGGCATCCTGGATCCTGCCAAGGTAACCCGTTCCGCGTTGCAGGCTGCTGCGTCTGTTGCTTCCCTGATCATCACCACCGAGGCGATGGTTGCGGATGAGCCGCAGGAAGAAGCTGCTGGCGGCGGTATGCCGGATATGGGCGGCATGGGCGGCATGGGAGGCATGGGCGGCATGATGTAATGCCTGCCTGAAGCCTCACCGCGCTCCGGAACAGGAGTGTGGTCCGCTTTACGACAAAACCCTGCGTCGGTTCATACTGGCGCGGGGTTTTTGTTTTTTTGTCATGAACTTGCCTCATGCCTTTGCTAGACTCGGCTTCCGGTCCATTATCTGTGCAACGCTGAATGAGTGACGCTGAACCAAAACCTTTTCTTCGCCCCGGCAAGGTCTTTCTGCTCCTGTTGCTGGGTGCACTGGTTTATTTGCTGTCGCTGGTATTTTTCGTTCCAGCAGGGTGGGTATGGCAGCAGGCCTCCTCCCATGTGTCTCTGCCAGCTCAGGTCAAGGTACGGCAGGTGGCCGGTACTCTCTGGGACGGCGAAGCAGGAATTGTTGTGGCGGGCTTCCCCTTGCGCCTTGACTGGCAACTGAATACGCCCTCCGTGTCCGGTCTTGAGTGGCCGGTGAGAATTTCCGTGCAATCGTCACGATCTTCGCTCAACGGCAATGTTACGATCGGCTGGCCCACAAGTGTTCAGCTGGATGCGAATGGGCGGGTTACGGTGGCCGAGTTTGAAGACCTGATCCGGGATAGCGGCGGCGCAATGATCGAAGGTGAGGTTGCCATTGACCAGGTTAATGTGGTCTGGGCCGATAACCGTATTACCCGGGCCGAAGGTTCGGGGCGTTGGGATGGTGGCCAGGTGACCTGGCCCATGGGGTCGCAGCGCGGCCAGGCAGAATTTCCGCCCATGCAGGCCATCATGGATACCACCCAGGGTGGGGTGTCTCTCACGGTTTCCGAGCAGGGCGGACAGGGTCCGGCTGCGGATGGGTTGATCCTGTGGAACGGTATGATGGAACTGCGTGTCTACAAGCGAATGGTGGATCTTGCCGGTCAGCCCTGGTCGGAATCTGCCAGCCCCGGTGATGTGATTTTCAGGGTGCGCCAGCCTCTCGTCCCGGGAGCGCGATAGTATGGCTCGATTGAGTTCACGGGCCCAGGACAGGATCTCCCGGATCCTGGCAAATCTGTTGTTACTGGTGCTGGTCGTGTATCTGGCCGTCATGCTCGCCCGGATGACCTGGTTATTTGCCTGGGACGACAGGCCGGTGCCGATGGCTCCGGTAGTGGGGGATGCCGGTGGCTTGCCGGGTAACAGCCGTTTGACAACGTCTATGGCAGCATACGATTTCTTCGGTCGGTCTGAGAGGCCGGTTGAAGTCGCGGAGGTTGTTCGGCGTTCAGCTCCGGAAACCCGGCTTCGACTTCGGTTGGAAGGGGTACTGGTAGCGCAGCGCCCGGAGAACTCCGGTGCTATAGTGGCTGGAAGCAATGGTGAAACGGCGTATTACCGGGTGGGAGAAGTCTTGCCAGGGAATGCGGAGCTGGCGGAAGTGGAACCGGGGCGTATCCTTATTCGTCGGGATGGGCGATACGAATCCCTGGCCTTTGAAGATGCGCCATCTGAACTGGTTGCAGAAGTGACCACCAAGCCGGCAGAATCATCACCAGAGAGGTTCCTGGCCAACGCCCGCGAACAGATTGACACCCAGGGGCTTGCCGCACTGGCGCCTTTCGGGTTGAGACCGGTAGATGACAGCGGCATGTCCGGCTACGTCTACGATGGCTCTAATGCCATGTTGAATGCTGTCAACCTGCGCGCTGGTGACGTCATAACCGCCATTAATGGTCAGCGGTTGGGTGATATCAGCCAGGACAAGGTCCTGCTCGAGAACTGGCGCGGCCAGGCTCAGCTGGATATAGAAATAGAGCGTGACGGATCCATCCTCACCATCAGTTATGCCATACCCGAGCAGTGGCGCTGATCGGGTTCATCGAAACAGGACGAAATCGCCAGATGTATAACCACAAGATCAATGTTTTGCGGGCTGTTGTCCTGCTTGTTCTGCTTCCCTTTATGTCCATCGCACAGGGACAGGAAGTTGAGACCTGGCGGCTGAATCTCAAAGACGCCGACATTCGGGCGTTTGTAACCCAGGTGGCCGATATCACCGGCTACAGTTTTGTGGTGGACCCGAGGGTCAAGGGCAAGGTGACCGTGTTATCCAGCGCCCCGATGAACAAGAACGAGATTTACGATCTGTTCCTGGCGGTCCTGAATGTTCACGGGTTTACCGCGATTGCCGGCGAAGAAGTGATCAAGGTGGTACAGCAGGTTGATGCCAAACAGTCGGCGGAGTCCCTTGAACGGTTCCCCTCGACACCCTCTGAGCAGCTGATCACCCGGGTTATCCAGATCGACAACGCCAACGCGCTTGAGCTTGTGCCGATTCTCCGTCCCCTGGTTGCCAAGTATGGCCACCTTGCCGGCGTTGCCGCCGCCAACGCACTCATCATCAGTGATCATTCCTCGAACATAGAGCGTATCGCGCAGATCGTCCGGGAGCTGGATAGTCCGTCAAAGTACGAAGTAGAGGTTATCCAGCTTGAGGAAGCCTGGGTTGGAGATATGGTTACTTTGCTGCAGGAGCTGGCTCCTGACGAACTCGGCCGAACCGGTGCTGACAGCGCCGCCAGAAAGTACAGTGTCACTGCGGATGAGCGCAGCAACCGACTGATTTTGCGTGGCGATGAGACGTTCCGTGACAAGATGCGCGGTTTGATCCGGCAACTGGATCAGCCTTCGGCCACGGGGGGTGCTACCAAGGTAC
This sequence comes from Marinobacter sp. F3R08, assembly GCF_018860425.1. Taxonomy (GTDB): domain Bacteria; phylum Pseudomonadota; class Gammaproteobacteria; order Pseudomonadales; family Oleiphilaceae; genus Marinobacter. Next base: position 17,741 of record NZ_JAHKPI010000025.1, read on the forward strand.
TGAGGTTGAAGCACGCCGATGCCAAGAATCTCACTGAAATCCTCACCGGTGTTATGGGTGAACTGGTCAAAGAAGGCACTGGTTCAGCGGGCGGCACGGGAAGCAGCAAGCCGCAAAGCAATTTCGCGGTGTTTGCAGATGAAGGGCTCAATGCTCTGGTCGTTCGCGGCGAGCCGTCACTGATGCAGGAAGCAGAGCAGATTGTGGCAGCTCTGGATGTGCGCCGTGCCCAGGTGTTGATTGAGGCGGCGATTGTGGAAATCAGCGATGAGCTCGGGCAGGATCTGGGCGTTCAGGTTGCGCTTGGTGACGAATCGGGTTCCTCTACGCCGGTGGCCGGTACCAGCTTCAGTAACGTCGGCCGGAGCCTCGGGGATGTTTTGAGTGCAATACTCACCGAGTCTGTCATCACGCCTTCCACCGGCGGCATTACGATTGGCGCCGGTCAGAGAAACGAGAATGGTGTCAGCTGGGGAGTTCTGTTGCAGGCTCTGTCGACTTCAGCCGCGGCGAACCTGCTGTCCACACCGAGTATCATCACGCTGGATAATCAGGAATCGGAGATTATCGTTGGCCAGAACGTCCCCTTCCGGACGGGTGAATCGACAGTCACCGGCGATGGCACCACCAACCCGTTTACCACGATTGAGCGCCGTGATATTGGCCTGACCCTAAAAGTCACCCCGACCATCAGTGCTGATGGACTGGTGCGTCTGGTCGTGGAGCAGACGACCGAGAGTGTCGCGGATAGTATTGAGAACGCCTCTGACATTGTCACCAACAAGCGCGAGATCAAGACGACGGTCCTGGCGGACGATGGCGAAACTATCGTTCTGGGCGGGTTGATCCGGGATGACTATCTGGTCAACAAAAGCAAGGTGCCCCTGTTGGGCGATATTCCCTTTATCGGACGCCTGTTTTCCTCGGAATCAGAGACTCGGGTGAAGCGCAACCTCCTGGTATTTCTCCGGCCCAAGATCATGCTGGGTAAAGAAGAGGCTATTGCTGCCACAACCGAGAAGTTTAACCAGCTTTGGGATGTCGACCTGAGCGTCCGCGAGAAGCTGGGGATTCCTTCCCCCGAGCAGCGTCCGAACGTGGATATGCTGTTCGGGAAAGACAAGGCTCCGCTTCAGTAAGGTCTCAGACGGTCAGTGGCGGCATCGGACAGTCCATCTGATCCGCCACGAGTCGCATCAGTTCGTACTCTTTCGTCTCCACTTTGCCATCGCGGGTAATGCAGTGCCCGCAGGCGTCAATGATTGCCGGTTTAAGCAGGGGTGACAGGCCGTTCAACGCGGTCAGTGACTCCCGCAGCTGGCGCATGGTGACTTTCTCCAGAACTGGCTCAGCATCGCCCCGAGTACTGATAAAACCTGCCATAGCCTCCCGGTAGAGGGCCTCGGCATCAGCCCGCGAGGTTGATCCTGCCCGCGCGAGCAGGCTCAGAAGTCGCTGAAGGGCTGGCATGATGGGTTTATAGCTCCGGAAGCGAACCGGGACCACGCTTGCTGCCTCATCGCCCAGATGACGGGACAGGAAGCTTGTCAGCGCCAACTCGAACAGCGTAACCCGGTTATCCGCTGCTACCAGCTTCTGGACATTGGTGATCAGCATTTCCCGTTCTTCCGGATCGAGCTTGCGCAGCGCCGGCATGGCCAGTTCCAGGGCAGGGAAGCGGACGCCATCACCGATAGTTTTGAGCGCCGGTAGCAGCTTCTCCAGCAGTTCGGGCTGGCTGCCCAGGACCGGATGGGCCGGTAGAAGGTTCAGCCGTTCTGTTTGTTGTGGGCGTGGCAGTTCGCTGATCAGCATGGCATAACAGAGCTGGGCTGCGCCGGCCCGGGTGTACAGCAGGTTGCGGAAGGTAGCCGGGAGCCGGGTGAGAAAACGCATGGCAAAGTCTTCACTTTTCCGGTTGATGGTTCCGACCTGGTCGGAAAACTTACCCGACGGCTTTACCGGCCTCTCCGGGCTCAAGGCGACCGGGGATGTTCTCCCTGTCTTGCCGGTGAGCGGCCCGAGGACATCGTTTGCCGCACCCGAGAATGCCGAGGCTCCGGTTTCTGGTGTCGGCGTGCTCCGACGATAAAGATCGGCGCCTGTTTCGGTATCACGAAGCCGGCTGCGCAATCGGGCCAGCATGCCCGGCTGAATCGCGTTGATGCGCTCGTCGATGGGCGGGTGGGAGGCCAGCAGGGAAGTGAATTTCATCCGGGCACTTTCGCCAAAACACATATGATTCATGTCGCTGGCATGACTGGTGGTGTCGAGATAGCCGCCCTTCATCCCGATCTTGAACAGGGCGCCCGCGATGCCTTCCGGGTTGCGGGTGAATTGGACAGAGGAAGCGTCTGCCAGCATCTCTCGTTGCCTGGACACGGCTGCCTGGATGAGGCGCCCGAAAAAGACCCCGAGATAGCCAATCACAAACAGCGCCAGACCAATGATCCCCATAGCCGCTTGTGCCCGTCCGTCCCGGGAGCGTCCTGAACGATGCCCCCGATAGAAAGAGGCCCGAAGCAGAAAGCCGCCAATTTGACCAATCATCAGGATACCGGCTAGCAGGGCGATAAGCCGGACGTTCAGGCGCATGTCCCCGTTGAAAATGTGACTGAACTCGTGAGCGACAACGCCCTGGAGCTCGTCCCGCGACAATTGGGTAATGGCGCCGTGGGTAACAACCATGACCGCTTCACCGGGTGTATAGCCGGCCACGAACGCATTGATGCCGGTTTCCTGATCCATTACATAGAGTTCTGGTACCGAAACACCGCTGGCAATGGCCATTTCTTCAACAATGTTACGCAATTTGCGTTCATCACTGTCCCGGGTATCCGGATCAATCGGTCGTGCACCAACCATCTTGGCAACCCTGGCGCCACCGCCGGACAGATCAGCCCAGCGGAGCAGGGAGCCCAGAACAATCAATGCGATAACGGTAAAGGCGGTTAGCAGGCCGTGATTCGACAGTAGCCAATGGTGGAAGGCAAGACTGGACGATTCGCTGCGGGTGACAAAATACCCCACCAGACAGACGGCGAGCGTAATGAGCGCAACCGCCGTCAGGAACAGGAAAACCAGCAAGCTGGTGTTGCGCCGGGCAAGGGCCTGGCGCTGAAAGAAACCTGGATGAGCCATGTCTCAGGGCCTCAGAAGGCCACTTTCGGTGCCTTGCGGGCTTCCGGCGTTTCCAGTTCCAGTTGCGCTGTTTCCTTGAAGGCAAACATGCCGGCAATAATGTTGTTGGGGAACTGCTCCCGGAATATGTTGTAGGTCATTACGCCGTCGTTGTAGGCCTGGCGAGCAAAGGCAACGCGGTTCTCGGTGCTGGATAGCTCTTCCATCAGTTGCTGGATGGTTTCGTTGGCCTTCAGGTCCGGGTAGTTTTCTGCCACGGCGTAGAAATTTGCAAGGGCTTTGGTCAGCAGGTTTTCGGCACTGCCCAGGCGCTGAATCTTGGTTCCGTCGCCGGGATCTTTGGCCGCATCTTTCTGGGCGCTTACCGCATTGTTACGGGCTTCCATAACTTGGGTGAGGGTGCTTTTCTCGTGGCTCAGATAAGCCTTTGCTGCTTCCACCAGATTGGGAATCAGGTCATGACGGCGTTGTAACTGCACATCAATCTGGGCAAAGCCGTTTTTAAACTGATTGCGCAGGGCAACCAGGCGGTTGTAGATAAAGACCAGGTAGAAAACAACGACGGCAATAACAATCAGGCCGATAACGGTGGTTCCCATGGAAACTCCTCAAGGTGATGGGTCAGAGGTTATTTTCCACAATTTTCTCGTGGAAGCCTTTTACAAAGATCTCAAATTCACGCGGTGGCAACGGCTTGCTGAAGAAATAACCCTGGGCGAGCTTGCAGCCCCGCTGACTCAGGTAGTATTCCTGTTCTGCTGTTTCGACACCCTCGGCAACCACTGACAGGTTCAGACTCTTGCCCAGATCGATAATGGTATTGGCGATTCGCGTGTCTTCCTCATTGATCAGCAGGTCGCAGATAAACTGCTTGTCGATCTTGAGATGCTGGACAGGCATTTGTTTCAGATACGTGAGGGAGGAGTAGCCGGTGCCGAAGTCATCGACTGCGATACTGATTCCCGCATTGTTCAGCCTGTGGAGTTTGGCCACAGCATCTGAAAGATTGGTCATGAAACTGGTTTCGGTGACTTCAAGTTCCAGTCGTCCGGCGGGAATCTTGTGTCGTCGAAGGGTGTCGAGAATGTCGTCAACGATGGTTTCCTGGCGTAGCTGAACGGCTGAGAGGTTGACGGCAATGCGCAACGGAGAGCCTTCTGACGCCCAGTGCGCTGCCTGCTTGCAGGCCTGGTCAAGTACCCATTGACCGATTTCAACGATGGAACCATTGGCTTCAGCGACAGGAATGAAAAAGTCCGGGGGGACCATGCCGCGGGTGGGGTGCTCCCAGCGCAGCAGAGCTTCGGCGCCAATTACACGCTTGCTCTCAAGGCTGATCTGGGGCTGGTAAACCAGGTGCAACTGATCAGCCGGGATAGCCTGGGACAAGTCTTTTTCCAGTTGCTTCCGGTCCCGGATTTCCTGGTCAATGCTGGCAACATAGAACTGGAAGTGATTGTGGCCATTTTGCTTGGCCAGGGTCATGGTCTGCTCAGCACTCTGCAGAAGGCGATCGGCCTGATTGGTGTCCGATGGGTACAGTGCAATGCCCAGGGTGGCAGTCATCGAGATTTTCTGTCCCTCCACCAGCATGGGAGCGCTGATGCAAGCGAGCACCCTTTCTGCGGTGTCTGCTGCCTGAAACCCGTCGCGAAGTCCTTTCTGGACAATCACGAACTGGTCACTTCCCAGGCGGGCAATAGTGAACCGTGCGTTATTCAGTTTGTTGGTCAGACGGTCGGCGACCGTCTGAAGAATCAGATCGCCGGAGCGGAAACCGCACTGTTCGTTGATTGACTTGAAGTCGTCAATGCCGCAAACGATCAGGGACAGTTGTGCGTTGCGTCGACTGGCATCTTCGATATCCCGTACCAATAATTCCATAAAGGAATCCCGGCTGGGCAAACCCGTAAGCTGATCGTAACGGGACAGACGGTTGACGCGATCCTCTGCCTCGCGATGGCGTTTCTGGCTGTCGCCAATGGCCACCAGCAGGTTGTTGGTAGCGTTTACCCAGAGGCCAAGCTCGTCGCTCTGATGACCTGATGGCGTGGTGACCAGGCGGTCATCCGGGTGGGCCGGATCCACCTGTTTTACCGAATTGACTATCCTGAGCAGAGGCCGTGTGAGAAGCAGGTGGAACACGTAGAACAGAACCATCCCGAGAATGAGGGCGGTGGCTATGCCGGAAGCGAAGGTGACGGCAGCTCGGTCCAGCCAGGTTCGGGCTGCTGCTGCGGTGTCATAGTGAACTTCAAGGAAACCGTAGATGTTCTCCGGGGTGTCCTCCCGGAACAGCGGTTCCCGGTAGATGCGCTCTTCGTCGAAGATCGGATCGGTCACGGGGCGAAAAGGTGTGTCTTCTATCGGGCGGACGCGATTTCCGAGAGGGTCGCCGTCCGGGTGTGTGATCCGGGCCAGGTGCACGGGTTCCTTCGCAAAAAGGCCGTCAACCACTTGTTGGGCCAGTTCTGCATCAATGCTGAACACCGCCTGAGTTGCGGCGTCCTTGACCATGGCGATGGTTTGTACAGCATCGCTGTCCAGACCGCTGGATACTCGTTGGGCATCCAGAATGACCTGTGCCGTGCTGACGATGACACCGCTGAGAAGGGCCACAGCAAGAGTCCATCGTAAGATCCGATAGCCCAGACGGTGTTCAGGTTCGAAAGAGTTTTGCATTCAGGCCTGTTTTATTCCGGTGTCTACATGGCAATGGTGATGAGCTTGGGCCAAGGTTGTCAGGGCGTCATACTCAATAGTCTTCGCCGGCATGACTCAGGTTCGGCACATTCCTATGAGTATCGACGATTCTTTTGAAGATTTCAGAGTGTGCTTGTATCAAATTGTAAGTGTTTTCTTATGACAGAAACAAAAAAAACACCCGCCTTTCGGCGGGCGCTTCAATGAAGCCGATTTCGGCTGCATAACTACCGGGTCTGAATCAGGCCAGGTTTTCGTTCACGAAATCCCAGTTGACCAGATTCCAGAAGGCTTCCAGGTAGTTCGGACGGGAATTGCGGTAGTCGATGTAGTACGCATGTTCCCACACGTCGACGGTCAGCACCGGCTTGTCGGCGCCGGTCAGCGGGGTTTCCGCGTTGCTGGTATTGGCAATCGCAACACTGCCGTCAGCCTTTTTCACCAGCCAGGTCCAGCCTGAACCAAAGTTGTTGGCGGCCTTGTCGTTGAATTCTTTCTTGAAGTCCTCGAAAGAACCGAAAGCCTTCTCGATGGCTTCCTTGGCAGCACCGGTCGGCTCGCCGCCGCCGTTCGGGCTCAGACAATGCCAGTAGAAGGTATGGTTCCAGACCTGTGCGGCGTTGTTGAACAGAGGGCCGCTGGCGCTCTTGATGATGTCTTCAAGAGATTTGTTGGCGTTGTCGGTACCTTCAACCAGGCCGTTGAGCTTGGTGACGTATGTGTTGTGATGTTTGCCGTAATGGTACTCAAGGGTTTCCTGAGAGATGTGTGGTTCAAGTGCGTTCTTTTCGTAAGGCAGTGCGGGAAGTTCAAATGCCATGAGGTCGTTCTCCCTGTCTCTCTGTTTATGTGGATGTACAGAAACCCAATATAAGGTCGATTTGAGTCAGATCAACCCTTTGCCGTTAAGGAACTTTTAAAGTCCGGGCTGCCTGGCAGGAACTGCGCACAGTTCTTTACTCGCCAGACGAGTTCCTCGTAGCTGTCCGCCAGAATATTGACATGGCCGAGCTTGCGGCCCGGCCGCTCACCTTTGTTGTAAAGGTGAACATGCGCATAGGGCAGTTCAAGGATGCGTTCGATGTCGCCATGCTCGCCAATAATGTTAATCATGCAGCTCAGCCCGCGAGGCGCCACGTTACCCAAAGGGTGGCCGCTTACGGCACGGATATGATTTTCGAACTGGCTGGTCATTGAGCCTTCAATGGTCCAGTGCCCCGAGTTGTGGACTCTGGGAGCCATCTCGTTGGCCACCAGGCCATCGGCCGTCTCAAACAGCTCAAGCGTTAAGACGCCAACATAATCCAGATCGTTCAGCAGAGCCTTGATATAACGCTCGGCATCCTGTTGAACATGTTTCCCGAGCTTTGGAGCAGGGGCAATCGAGTAGCGTAAAATACCTTCGTGGTGGGTGTTTTCAGCTATCGGATAAAAAGCTACTTCACCGTCCTCGGCGCGTACCGCGATAATCGACACTTCCCGGTGGAAATCAACAAACTTTTCCACGATCAGCCGGGGGTGGCCAATGGAGTCCCAGGCTGCTTCCGCATCTTCGGGGCTCCTGAGTACCGCCTGCCCTTTGCCGTCATAACCTTCGGTGTTGGATTTCGCCACCACCGGACAGCCAAGCTCTTCGGCAGCGGCTTGCAATGAGGCGGCGCTATCGGCAATTTTCCATTCGGGTGTCGGGATACCCAGTTGCCCGAACAGAGTTTTCTCTGCTTCCCGGTTCTGGCACACCTGAAGGGCTCTGGGGCACGGGTGAACAGGTTTGAGAGCAGCGATTTTCTCGGCTACGTCGACCGGCAGGTGTTCGAACTCGTAGGTAACACGGTCAACCCGGGAGAGGAAGTCATCGAGATATTCGCTTTCGCGGTCGATGATGACTTCGCCCAGTCCGGCACTGGGGTTGCCGGACATGTCATAGAAAACAAAGGTCTTGGCCAGTGGATATCCGGCCAGTGCCAGCATTCTTCCCAGTTGGCCGGCGCCCAGTACACCAATTCTCATTTGTGTTCTCCTGCCTGTTCCAGGCATTGCTCAAATGCTCGGGAAGCGGACAAGGCCTTGCCCGCTTCTTACTCCGAATGTTGCGTTACTGGTCCCGTGGGTCAGGGTTGTCCAGAATCGTTTCAGTCTGTGTTGTCCGGAACTGTTCCACGGCTTCCCGGATAGTGTTATCGGCTGTGCCGATAATCTGCGCTGCCAGCAGGCCCGCGTTCGTGGCGCCGGCCTTGCCGATAGCCAGGGTGCCAACGGCTATACCCCCGGGCATCTGGACAATGGACAGCAACGAATCCAGTCCGTTCAGGGTTTTGGACTGAACCGGTACGCCCAGCACAGGCAGGGCGGTTTGTGAGGCAACCATGCCCGGCAGGTGGGCAGCGCCGCCAGCGCCGGCGATAATGACTTTCAGGCCACGATCTGCCGCAGTTTTGGCATAGTCAAACAGCAGATCCGGGGTGCGGTGGGCCGAGACGACTTTGGTTTCATAGGCCACGCCAAGTTTTTCGAGCATGTTGGCGGCGTGTTCCATGGTGGGCCAGTCGGATTTGGAGCCCATGATGAGACCTACAAGCGGCTGCATATGCACCAGTCCTGTGATAATTGGAAAGCCGGCCATTGTATGTTTTGGCTACTTACCATGCAAACTTATGGACCTGGAGCAGGTTGGGATGGAGAGCTCAGTGCTTTGCGTAAGAGTATGTATTGGCAAGGCTTCATTTTTACCTGGGAGTAAGTAGAGGTATTATCGACACTTATTGTTTTAACCGTCCATAGTCAGGAGATGTAATGGAATCCATCCGTCCAGATAACGATGAGCTGAGGGCTGAACGACCGATCGGGAGTGCTGAGCCGAAAAAGCCGGCGGAGAGAAAGTCCGGATCATCGTCCGGTGGGAAGAACGAGCCGTCGACGCCGGCGAAACCTCCCAAAGGTGGCAAGGACGATAATTGCGGGAATGGTCGCGGCAGTTCAGCGATGTTATGGCTGCTGTTGATTGCGGTGGCGGTTGCCGCCGGGGCGGGCTGGTACTCCCAGGAACAGCGGGTGCAGGCCCTGGAAGGGCAGCTGGAGGAGGCGGATTACTGGGCTCGCCAGAGTAAGCTGGCGTTGGCGCGGTTTGAGGGTGAGCTCTCGGAGACCGGTGAGAATCTGCAGGAACGGGGCGCGTCTTTAGAGGACCAGTTGGCGGCGCACGAAAAACGGCTGGATACGGCGGATAGCGAGATCCGGAAGCTGTGGGTCATTGCCAACGAACGCAACAAAAAGCGTCTGGATGACCAGCAGGGGCGGATCGCTGCGCTTGAATCCGGCGTCGCAGAGGGCGCGCAGTCCATTAGCGCTATCGAAGCGTCGGTGAGCAAGGTTCGCTCGTCGATGTCATCCGATGTCGCAGCGTTGAAGCAGCAAACCGAAACGTCGATCGCTGCGCTACAGGATGCTAATCGTCAGGCGACGGATCAGCTGACCAGGCTCAGTCAACAGCTGGCAGAGGTGGATCAGGTCATTGAGAGCCGTATTCGGCGATTCGAGCAGGAACAGAAACTGGGTGTCAGTGGCATGGAAGGGCGAATTTCGGCGCTCGAGCGGAAAACCGGAGAGCTTGCAGGAGATGGCCGGGTAGGGGCACTTCGGAATGAAGTAGAAAGCTTGCAGCAAACCGTTGAGTCTATCGACGCCTCCCGCTCACAACTGACCTCGCGTTTGGTTCGGTTGTCCGAGGAGGTGAACCAGTTACGGAGTCAGGTCAGCGGGCAGTAGCCGGCCTGCGGGGTCGTTCGGTCCTGACCTCTCGGGCTTTGTAACGGTTTGTAGCCATCCCTTGCGGTAGCTCTCATTTCTGGTGTTTGGCAGTTGCTATGATCAGGTGACTCGCAATCAGGATGAAGAGTTAACAATAATGAAAGCCCGAGAGTCTTCTGTGTCTTCCCTTCTTCAACTGCTGGCGGCGGTATCACTGTTGTTGGCATTGTCGGGGTGTAAGGTTTACCAGTCCATTGGCAAAAGTGTTGGTTCGTTCCTGCACCCGGTTTCCGGCCATGATTTTGTTCACATTGATAACGACAGCTGGGACCGGCGCAACGCGGTTCTGTATTTCTACCGGACGCACTCTCAGTGGGCGGCCGACGAGATAGAGGCTCCCAGTGTCTATGTCGACGATACTCATTATTTCAACATTCGCAACGACAGCTTCACCTGGCTGGAAGTTAGCCCGGGGGAGCGCCATATCGCAATTCGCCGCCCCTTGCTGGGGCTGGAGGGAATGAACTCCTTCAGCCTGAGCCTGATTGCCGATGGCGTGTTGAATGTTGAGCCTGGCCAGATCTATTACCTGCGTTATAACGAGCTTTCGGAGCCAGGCCAGAGGCACCCTGAACTGGACCCGGATCACTCCCTGGCTCAGGGTGATTTGCAATTGGTGGCAAGGGACTATGCCATGCAAGCAGGGGAGATTGTGTCCACCCGGTTTCTGAACAGTGACCTGTTGGCGCCGAATCATGCGGCGACTTCCATTGTGCACGTGAATGAAGATGTGGACTACGAGCGGCAGCTTGGGCATCTGAAAGAAGAGCGGGAGCTTGAGATTGAGCGCCTTAAGGCCGAGGGGAAATATGAATCAGCTTCCTGGTTCTGGCCCTTTGGCGGAGGCCCCACCGTTCCACTGGAGACTGATCGAGAGATTGAGAGGTTGGAGCAGGAATACGCGGAGCTGGAATTGGAGCGGGAGCGAAAGGAAAATGCAGAATCCGGCGGCTGGTGGATTTTCTGACGACTGACTACACTGACAGCAAGTGCAAGACTCGGGAAATCGAACAGTAATGGCTTTCAAGGATTCTCTTCGACTCAGATATGAACGACTCGCGGATGATGTCGTCCCTCAACTGCTTGAAAGCTGGGGGAAGCTGCAGAAACGGTTTGACGACCTGAACTGTTCCCTGGCCAATCGGGCGGTTCCGGAGGAGAGGCGAAGCCGTGTCAGTGAGTTGTCTCTTCAGGAAAAGGCGTACCAGGCAGGCCAGGATCGTCAGACTGTGCGTCCTGAAAGGGCAAAGGGGCGGGCTGCGCACTCAAAGTGAATTTGCTCAAAAACTGTACGTTTTTAATGGCTTGCAAGTTTTTTTGTAAAATTTCCGGAAAACATTTGACACTGCCAGCCAAATGCTTAAAATGCGCCTCTCACTTGATTGAGACAGCATTGCTGGCCAGCAAGTGAGCGCCTTTGGAAGGCTTGGAAGTGGGTGGTTAGCTCAGCTGGGAGAGCATCGCCCTTACAAGGCGAGGGTCACTGGTTCGATCCCAGTACCACCCACCACTTTCAAAAGCATCACCGGATCACCCCATCCGGTTTCAGGTTCAGGCCTTAGGGCCAGAATTGATGCGGAGCGGTAGTTCAGTTGGTTAGAATACCGGCCTGTCACGCCGGGGGTCGCGGGTTCGAGTCCCGTCCGCTCCGCCATTTTATTCCCGGGTGGTTAGCTCAGCTGGGAGAGCATCGCCCTTACAAGGCGAGGGTCACTGGTTCGATCCCAGTACCACCCACCAGAATTCTGAAAAGGGCCGATCCTGATGGATCGGCCCTTTTTTTATTTCCCGATCAAAGATTGCCCACAAACCCGCACGACATTGCCATTCACTCCGTTTGAGGCAGGATTGCAATACCAGGCAATGGCCTCTGCAACATCCACGGGCTGCCCACCCTGTGACAGACTGTTCATGCGACGGCCTGCTTCGCGGATGGTAATCGGCATGGCGGCGGTCATCTGTGTTTCAATGAATCCTGGTGCAATGGCGTTGATGGTCATGCCGTTTTTCATTTGCCGGGCCATGGCTTCGACGTACCCGATCACCCCGCACTTGGCGGCCGAGTAATTGGTTTGCCCGAAGTTTCCGGCGATGCCGCTAATAGAGGATATACAGACAATTCGTCCGTTCTCGTTTATGAGTTCCCGCTGTATTAGCTTCTCGTCGATTAATTCCTCAGCGGTCAGGTTGACCGCGATTGTCATTTCCCAGAAGTGTTCGGGCATATTGCCAAGGGTTTTGTCACGGGTGATTCCTGCATTGTGAATGACCAGGTCGACGCCGCCGAAATGCTCCTCGATAAAGTCAGCGATCATTCCCGGAGCGTCTGCGTCGGTAATGTCACACGCCAGGGGCTTGCCATTGATGGCGGTCGTTACCTTTTCCAGCTCTGCCATGGTTGACGGGAAATCCAGCCCGATAACGGTAGCGCCGTCCCGTGCAAGTGTCTCTGCAATAGCGGCGCCTATGCCCCGGGAGGCACCGGTTACCAGGGCGATTTTTCCGGTCAGTGGAGCGACGGGATTGATTGTGGGAGACGCAGCGCTCTTGCCGATCCTCACGACCTGTCCGGACACGTAAGCGGAGCGGGGGGACAGGAAGAACCGAACACTGGACTCGAGTTGCTCCTCAGCGCCTGGAGACATCCACAGCAGGTTTGCCGTAGCGCCTTTTTTTCCGATCTCTTTGCCAACGCTGCGAACGAAGCCTTCAAGTGCTTGTTGAGCAGCGGCCTGGGGAGGTCTGCGGCAACTGGAGGGAGTCTGGCCGATGATCAGGACGCGGGCATTGCGGCCCAGTTTTTTAATGGTGGGATGAAAAAAGTCGTACAGGGCCCGGAGCTCTCCCGGGCCTTTGAGTCCAGTGGCGTCGAACACCAGGGCGGAGAAGGTTTCGCTGTTCTCAGCGCTGAGATCCAGAGGGCGGGCCTTGTTACCGGCTTTCGAAGAGTCACTCAGGCTGCTGTTGCCACTGGCGTGATGCAGGACGGCGGCACTGGCGCCAAGAGTGTTGCCGAGCGCGGCTATGGCCTTGCCACCGTCGGCGGCGCCGACAAGGACGTTTCCTTCTATAAATGGCTGGTCTGTGCGCTTGAGGCGTTCAAGAGGCACTGGAGCAGGGAGGCCCAGAGATTGAGCGGCGGTTTTACCGACCGGGGTGTTTACTATTCTCAAATAGAGGTCAGACATGGAGGCTTCCTTGTGTTGGCATACAAATGCTCAAAGCGAATCGTCCTGAAGGTTAAAGAATCGGACAGTTTTTGGATTGACTCAATACCTGTAGGGTGTTGTCAGTGGTGCCAATAAGGCACTGGACGTTCTCGCTTATCTCGTAAAGAGGAGTGGACTGATCATGGCACAGGCACCAAATACGACTCAAAAGAAAACTACCACGGCCAAGATGGCTGGTTCCGCCCCTTCGGGTATTCGCCGCGTAGCCGTACTGGGTGGCAATCGGATCCCGTTCGCCCGTTCCAATACGGCGTATAGCAAAATCAGCAACCAGGAGTTGCTGACGTCGGCTCTGCGGGGGCTTGTGGATCGGTACGGTCTTCAGGGGCAGCGCTTGGGTGACGTGGTTGCCGGGGCGGTTATAAAGCATTCACGGGATTTCAACCTGACCCGCGAAGCTGCCATGAGCTGCGGGTTTGCTCCAGAAACGCCGGCTTACGATATTCAGCAGGCCTGTGGCACAGGACTGGAGGCGGCGATTCTGGTGGCCAACAAAATCGCACTTGGGCAAATTGAATGCGGCATCGCCGGTGGAGCGGATACCACTTCCGATGCGCCGATTGGTGTCGGTGAGGGTCTTCGGGAAATTCTCCTGGATCTGAATCGGGCCAGGACCACCGGAGAACGGCTTAAGATCCTGGGACGTTTCCGGCCCGGGCATCTGAAGCCGGAATTTCCTGAAAACGGTGAACCTCGAACAGGTATGTCGATGGGCGAGCATGCCCAGGTAACGGCAGAGGAGTGGGATATTGCCAGGGAGGACCAGGACAGGCTGGCCTGGGACAGTCATCAGAAACTGGCCAAGGCCTATGAGGAAAATTTCTTCTCAGATCTGCTGACACCGATGGCCGGGTTAGAGAAAGACAATATCCTTCGGCCGGATACCACGATGGAGAAGCTGGCAGCGCTCAAGCCGGTGTTTGATCGTGAAAACGGTACGATGACAGCGGCCAACAGTACAGCGTTGACGGATGGTGCCTCTTGCGTGTTGCTGGCCAGTGAGGAATGGGCGAAGGCGAATAACCATGAGGTTAAGGCCTGGCTCTCCTTCTCAGAAGTAGCAGCGGTGGATTTCGTCGATAAAAAAGAAGGCCTGCTGATGGCGCCAGCCTACGCGGTGCCCCGGATGCTGGATAAAGCCGGGCTGACGCTCCAGGACTTTGATTTTTATGAGATCCACGAAGCTTTCGCTGCCCAGGTGTTGAGCACTCTGAAAGCCTGGGAAGATCCCTTTTTCTGCAAGGAACGGCTGGGGCTGGACAGTCCCCTTGGCAGCATTGACCGGAACAAGCTCAATGTAAAAGGCAGTAGCCTGGCCACGGGTCACCCATTTGCCGCGACCGGTGCCCGCATCGTGGCGACGCTGGCCAAGTTGCTCGAGGAAAAGGGCAGTGGTCGCGGCCTGATCTCCATCTGTGCCGCTGGCGGGCAAGGGGTTACGGCCATTCTTGAGAGGTAAGTTTTCGGAATATCACAATTTTCCTTTGACAGTGGCAGGCTCACCCCTTATCATGCGCGCCACGTTGATCAGGGGTTTCCTGACAAAACGGCCAGTTTTGATGCGGGGTGGAGCAGTCTGGTAGCTCGTCGGGCTCATAACCCGAAGGTCGTAGGTTCGAATCCTGCCCCCGCTACCATATATAAAAGCAGATCAGTGAATAACTGATCTGCTTTTTTTTGTGCTCCATAAACTGGAAGACCCCTGACCATTCCCATCGTCAGCCGCCATTATGCGCGCCATTTGCGCTTAAATGAATTCGCTTCTCTTCACCATTTTTTCCAGGTCGGGGGTCGGTTTGCCGATGAAATACCCCTGGGCGTAGGCGACCCCCAGCTCTTCAAGCTTTGCCAGTGTCTGGGCGTCTTCAACAAATTCTGCAATGGTTTTCATCCCGAAAGCACTGACCATTCGTGTGAGGCTCTCGACGAAGATCTGATTGTCAGGATTATCTGGCAAACCCTGGATGTAGGAACCATCCAGTTTTACATAGCTCAGTGGCAACTTTTTCAGATAGCTGAACGATGAGAATCCGACGCCGAAGTCATCCAGTGCAACCAGAACCCCGGTATCGCTCAGGCTTTCAAGATTGTTGAGGGCCATCTGGAAGTTCTCGATGTAGGCGGTCTCGGTGAGCTCAATGATAAGAAGCGAGGGGTCCAGAGAATAGTTTTGTAGCAGTTCGTTTACTTTTGCAGGAAAGTCCAGTGACTGCAGAGTAGGTGCCGAAACATTCACTGACAGACTGTACTGGTGCCCCGCCTGCCGATCGTTGGCCAGCCTCTGAATTGCCTTTTCCATAACCCAATGATCAATCAGCTGAATGAGCCCCATCCGCTCAGCGGCCGGTATGAAGTCATTTGGAAATACGGCCACACCGTTAGTGTCCCGCAAACGGAGGAGCACTTCATAATGACTGACGCTCTGATGCTTGATGGACAGAATTGGCTGGAAATTCAGTTCGAAGAGATCGTCGCTGCTCAGAGCCTGACGGAGCAGGGATGATAGATCATGGTCTCGGCGCAGATCCGCAAGATCATTGCTTGAGGGGTCGAAGATTTGCCAGTGTCCCCCCCCGTTTTTCTTGGTCTGGTACATGGCCATGTCTGCATGCACGATGAGTTCCTGTTCGGTCCGCCCATGTTCTGGGATCAGTGCGGCACCGATGCTCACGTTATAATCCAGGGTCCGGCCCCTTGTAGGAATGACAAGCTGGCCATTGAGTTGGCGCGAGAGGTTGGCAAGGAAACCGAGTAGCTGGTCGTGCTGTATCTCGGGCAGAATAATCGTGAATTCATCCCCCGCGAGTCGGCTGATTGAATCGCTTGAGCGCACACTGGTTTTGAGCGAGTTCGCGATCTGGATCAACACCTGGTCACCTATGTTGTGACCGTAGAGATCGTTGATCTGCTTGAATCGATCTACGTCGATAAAAATCAGGGCACCCTGACACTCAAGATCCAGTACTTTGTTGAGGTGGCTCTGGAAACCACGACGGTTTCCTATGCCTGTCAGTGGGTCATTGTTGGCAAGCCACTCCAGTGCTTCCTCGTCTCGTTTGCGTTGGGTCAGGTCAATGCCCGTGGTGAGAATGACGCTATCCCCCCGCTCGTCTTCAACGATGCAACACGTCCAGTCGATGTATATGGTTAGACCCTGGTCACTGGTGAACTCGGAATCGAACTGCATGACACCCCGGGTGCCGCTCTTGAGTTCACTGAGCTTGCTGCGGTATTGATCAAGGCTGGTTCTGGAGTTGAATAACTCGTTAAAGTCTCGAAGAGGGCGACTGAAGTCTTTTTTGAAACTTGCGTTCCTGCTCAGGATTTTGCCATCGAAGGTTTGAATCACGATAAACAGCTGGGAGCTGTCGATCAGGCGTTCCAGAAACCCTCTCGACCGGGAAATAACCGCGATTTGATCGTGTAAAGAACGATTTTTATCTTCAACCTCAACGTGAAGTGCCTGCAGTTCACGGGTTACGAACTCCGTACTTTTTTCCAGCAGTGAAAGCTCATCCGGAAACAGGCGTGAGGAATCCGGCTGGATCTGGCTCAGGGCTTTCCCGTACTGGTGTTGAGGCAGGAGCTTCAGGGCATTGACGACTGAAATCAGGCGTTTGATAGGACCGAGCATCAGCAAAAGGAGTGCGATTTCGGAGAGGAGCAGGGCAAGCAGGCCTGTAAAAAGGCTTGTTTTCAATGAGTCAACCATAGTGTTGTACTGCCGGGTCTCGTCACTCACCGTAATCAGTTTGGGATCGAACCCCCCGGAGCGTCTGTGGTTGAGGTCCAGGGAGTGGAAGGAAAGCCTTGAACTCCTGAACGCCAGGGCCTCCTCAGAGTCGAGTTGGTCGAGTTCGACCGATTCTCCGGCATGAGTCAGTACCGCGAGGGTTTGCTGAAAGTGGCTTGCAGCCCACAACCTCATGCCCCAGATTTCGAAGGTTCGATCATCCAGGGATGCTTGAGCAGTGTCCTGTGTTGGAGGCAGTAGAACGGCGAGATCGTCACCGGACAATTGCTGGAATCGCTGGATGACATCGGCAATGCTCTGTGCAACAACGATCAGAGCCTCTGTGCCGTCTTCCAGAACGAATGGTTCGATAACGAACTGAGAGCAACCCGAGCTGCAATAGATGAATGACTGCGGCCCTGCGACGTTGCTTGCCTGCATGACATCCGTGACAGCGTTTTGTACCGTTTCCGGACTATTGAAGAGAGTCTGGTTAAGCGCGTTGCCCATAGGCTCGCCCGCTATGGAATACAAAGCAATGTAGTCGATTCCGGTGCTGATATTGAGAACGACCCATTGGTCATCAAGGCGTTGTGGTAATCCAGACAGCGCCGCGAGGTCTGTCGCCCGCTGAATTTCCGGAATTTCGGTAATTAACTGAGCAAGCTGGGAAAGGCGGAGGTAATTGTCGTTGAGCAACTGGTCAATAATGAGTTGCTGGCGGGTTTGGTCCTCTGCCACCCGATCTTCATAGCTGGCTACGGTTCGGTTAACTTGCTGAATAACCCAGATCCCGGTGATCAGGATCAGAACCAGACTAAGAAAAACAACGGCTTTCCACTTCAGGCTGAGAAGCATGTCGAAGAGTCCGTCGAATCAAAACTGATAGTTAAGTGAAAAAACGTAGTAGTTCCAGTGCTTCTTGATATCCTGGTTTTCTATGCCTTTGAAATTGGGTAACCAGGCCGTGCCTTCGTTGAAGCTGGCCTGACCGGATACGGACCAGTTCTCGCGGAACGACCACTTGCTTCCAAGTGTCCATCCACGGCCAAAGCCGCGATACGGATTGTAATCTGCGGCAGTCTGATCACCGGAACGATCGTTCCTTCTCAGGTAAAGCTCTTCGTATCGGGCAAACACTGACGTTGTTGGGGACGGAAACCATTCGGTCTGAAGAAAGTAGGCTTCGGTGGTCGCACTCGAGGACGCTGCGTTTCCGACAAATTCACCGTCAAATTCGTTCTTGAGGTTAAAATACTCTGCTGTGATTACCCAGTTTCTGTAACTGTACTGGGCAGACAGGAGTGTGAGAAAGCCGTCAATACCGGCGCCGGTCACATAGTTCTGGGGATTCAGAAGGAGGTCACCTGGCGGCGCTGACACCAATGCCATCTGGGCTTCTTGCAGGGAGAGCGGATCTTTCAAATCAAGGTCGACGTCTACAATGCTCAAACCCAGTCGCAAATCCTTCTGAAAAGACGGAATAACATTCACATGAAACAACCTCAGAGCCACGTCGGCTTTGTCTGTTCCCGGGACCGGTTTGGCAAAGGCGTAGTACTCGAAGTTCTCACTGTCCACGGTTTTTCGGCCCGCGGTAAGCTCCCAGTTGATTTGATTTCCGCTTATTAGTGCTGACCCATAGAGGTCTATTCCGTCTGTTGAAAGTAACGTGTCCCGGAGTGCTTCAAAATAGATGGATTCGGGCACATTAAAGCTGGGGCGGGCAGAGGGTATGTCTCTGGTCGCATTATAAAAACCGATACTGTTTTTAACGCGGCCCACTCGCACGCCTGCCGCCGAGTATTGGTTTGTAAAAAACTGATAATCGGCCAGAAGGAAGTCAACCCGGAGGTCCCCGTCGTCGGCTTGATCACGGTAGCGGCTGAGTACCTGACCGGCGACCCTGAACTCCGTAGAAAACTCCGTAAAACCGTTAATGCCAATTTCACGGAACTTGAACGAGCCATCATCTGAACTTGTTCCTACGTAGGGGTTATCAGGGCTTATCAGGTAGGACTGGCTAACAAAACCGTGTAGCTCCGAGTTATAAGGCAGCTCAAGCGCATCCACCGGAGAACCAAAAGACAGCATCAGGGGCAGAAGGCCAGCAAGGCGCATTGTCATAGTTGTGCTCCTGTCAAAATTCTTACCTCACTGACCGGAAAGTCTCGGGATACATAGCCGATGGCCCCAGGCGTCGACTGGATCATTTCCAGCATTTTTGTCTCTGAATCAACAACGGTGGGTGCCTTGCCGGTGCCGGTAAACAGCATACGATTCCAGATGCGATCAAGTTGATGAGCCTGAATCTTGAGCTTTTTTACCGCAAATTCCCGGTGTAGGTCTGATGTGCTGGGTAAAGTGAAAACCTGAATGGCGCTGCTGTCGGGCCATCTTCTGATTTGCATTGCGAAGATCTGGTTGAGGTAGATCCAGTCGGGCTCGGTGATCGTCACCGTCTCGTTGACGATGATCTTTTGCTCACCGAATGCGGGCGGCGCAGTCAAAAACCAGAATATGACGAATAGAATGAAGGTTTTTTGTTTATTTCCTGCTGGCAGCAGTTGTATTTTCATTAGCAATCCAATCGCCGGGCTGATAATACTTCAGTGTTCAAGGGCCTAGTCTCATCCAGAGAGTCCATTGACGCTATACGATTTCTGCAACATTTTGTACGAACTGATCAGCTGAAAATAGCCGTTCGACAGGATTTTGCCAACCCGACACCCTGATGTAGCTGCAGGAACATCCATGCTGTCGGGTTTATTCCTCGCGCGTCAGGGCAATTCGGAGCGCCAGTGTTTTACGTTTACCTGGCCCTTGATTGCATCGATGATTTCGATAATCAGGTTGATCAGCGCCTCATTCTGGGCCTCATCGGTCTTCACGTCATCGGGATTGGGCAGGAAAACATTCACGATGTCTTCAATGAATGCGTGATTGGAGGCGGAGGCCAGGTCTTCGAGAATCTGGTGTATGACGTGGGCTACGATGTCGCCCACGGCCTCTTCCAGAGTCTCCTGGATGGTAGGCCCGACGACCGGCAGAAATTTCAGTCGTGACAGTTCCAGGTTCTGTTTGAGGGCATTATCCACCCTGTCCTCAAGATAGCTCCTGAGAGCGCCCCGATTGGGTACGTAGCCTTCCTGAGCCGACTCGGCAATCCGTTTTGAGATCCAGTCCGAGAGCATGTCGCGCCTTGGGTAGAGGATATCTTTCTGGATTTTGTCGAACAGAGGAGAGCCCAGCCTGACTTCCTGCTGCACTCCACTGAGCACCTTGAGCACGATCCGGTCGGAAAGCTCTTCCAGAAAGGCTTCGTAATAGAAATTCACGAAGCGATAGACGCGGGTGCTCGTGATATCGATGATCTTGTACTGGTGCAGGCGGTAGATGATGGAAATCACCCGCAGGATTCGGAGGAAGCGCAGGCTGCCGACAGGGATGCAGCCCACCACGTCATACCAGTGAATAAATGGGTAAAAATACCAGCGGTCATACACCCTGGCCCTGATGGCGTAACCCCAGCGAACGAAGAACTCGGTCAGGAAGATGCTGACGAAAATCAGATCATAGAAAATGAAGCGTTCGTGGATAGGGTGGTAGGCGGACTGGATGGCCGGCGCATAGTCTTTCAGAAGATTCTGAACGGCGACAAAATTATAAATCGAGTCCCAGATAATGAACGACAGATTGATGATCAACAGGCCCAGCATCAGAAAATCAATGATGAACCAGACAAGCTGGTGGCTGGATTTCAGGTTTTCTCGATTTATCTTCAGCATTCGCCAAGGTCCGGTCTGTTGCTAAGTATCTGACAGGTTAGCTTATTTCGTCGCTACAAACGACTCGCTCCTGGACCAGTTGATGCAGGCCGGTTGGCCAGCCATGGATTAACTTGACCGTCTGCCATTAAACTCCCACGCTTGAACCGAAATCTTTCTTGTTACCACCAATATTGAAATAGGCGGATGCGACCAATCTTCCAGTGTTTGAATTCGGGCCGGGTCCGGCTTTTGACTGCCTTGCTCTGTTGTCTGCCCGCCTGGGCCTGTGCGCAACAGGTGGTCGTGAATATGGAAGGAGACTATCCAGGGCTGAAGGCAAACGCCGAGGCTTATATTGGTGAAGTTGCAGATCGAAACGCCGGGAATCTGAGGCGCTATGCCGCGACGGCTGTCGATCAGACCAGGGAAGCATTGCGGGCGTTGGGGTATTACGAGCCGGTCATTGACTGGCGAGTTGAAGAGGGTGATTCCGATACCACGGCCTTGCTCATGCTGTCCGTTACGCCCGGAGAACCGGTAAGAGTCAGGTCCCGCCTCGTCGAGATCAGAGGAGCGGCTGCATCTGACGCAGGGCTGACCTCTGATTTGCCGGCGCATCCGGCGGAAGGCGATGTTCTTGATCACGGCGAGTACGCCAGCTTGAGAAGCACCATTCAGTCCCGTGCTCGCCAACGGGGTTATTTCAACGGCAGGTTTCTCACCCGAACGCTGAAAGTGGATCCTACAAACCACAGTGCCGATATTACGCTGATATACGATAGCGGCAGGCGCTATCAACTTGGAGACGTCATCTTTGAGGAAGGGCACTGGTTCGAAACGGATCTTCTGAGGGAGTTTGTCACCTTTGAGCCTGGAACACCCTACCACTCCGACGAAATTGCGCAGCTGAACAGGGATCTGCTGAACAGCGGCTACTTCAGTAACGTAGATATCAACATTTCACCAGAGGACGCCGAGAACGGCATTATTCCGGTTCGCGTTGATCTGGCGCGACGTGAGGCGCGTTCGGTAGCGGGGGGTGTTGGTTTCTCGACCGATGTCGGTCCCAGATTCCGGGGTACCTGGCGGGAACACTGGATCAATACCATGGGGCATAAACGAGGGGCGGAAACGGAGCTGTCTGCGCCCCGGCAGAATCTGAGTACCTGGTACGAGTTACCGTTGGATCCACCCATGACAGATCTGATTCGGCTTACTGCCGGGTATCAGCGGGAGGATATTGAGAATGTTGAATCGGAGCTTCTGACCCTGGGTCAGCAGTGGCAGCATCAGTTGGAGGACGGCTGGCTTCAGGTTTTGTCGTTACGATGGGAAGGGGAACGTTTTAATATCGGCGACGACGAGAAAGGGACAAGCACTCTGCTTCTCCCGGGCGCCAGCTACTCGAAAATTCAGGCGGATTCACCACTCGACCCTTCACGCGGTTACCGTTTACAGCTGGATGTCACGGGCTCCCACCGGGCCGTGCTTTCGGACGTGGATATCCTGCAGGTCAATGCGCTGGTTAAGGGCTTGTTTACCCTTGCCGGCAAACACCGCTTTGTGGGCCGGCTTCAGGCCGGGGCGATTGCCACGAACCGGTTTTCAGATGTGCCTCCATCCCTCCGTTTCTTTGCGGGTGGTGATCAAAGCGTGCGGGGTTATGGTTATGAAACTCTCTCACCGGAAAATGACAATGGTGTGCCGGTGGGTGGCCGTTTTCTGATAGGTGGAAGCGGTGAGTATCAATACCAGTTTGCCGACCAGTGGCGTGCAGCGGTTTTCGTCGATCACGGCAACGCCATCAACGATCTTAATGATCCTCTGGCAACGGGTGCCGGTATTGGTGTGCGATGGATCAGCCCGGTCGGTCCGCTGCGACTGGACATTGCCAAAGGGCTGGATCGGGAGTTTGGCGGAGACTGGCGAATTCACTTTTCCATGGGGCCTGAGCTTTGACGCAGACACCGGAAACATCAGAAGACAGGAATCAGGTGCGGCCGGCTCGCCGTCGGCGATTCCGGTTCTGGTTGCTTGTATGTCTGGGGATTCTGATTCTTCTGCCCGTATTGTTACTGGCGGCGACGTTACTGATTCTGCGCTCAGAGAGCGGGACAGCCTGGGTTATTGATCAGATTCCGGGGCTGCAGGCCGAGAATGACGGCGGTTCGCTGTTCGGCCAATGGCGCGCCGATCATCTGCAATGGCGGGGCTACGGTGTCGAAATCAGCGTTCGATCACCTCTGGTGGACTGGTCGCCTTCTTGCCT
Source organism: Marinobacter sp. F3R08 (assembly GCF_018860425.1). Lineage (GTDB taxonomy): Bacteria > Pseudomonadota > Gammaproteobacteria > Pseudomonadales > Oleiphilaceae > Marinobacter. The sequence goes on from NZ_JAHKPI010000025.1 coordinate 40,394, forward strand.
GTTCAAAAAGGAGGTTTGTGTTGAACGTCTGCAAGCACAGACACTCCAGGTCACTCAATTATCCCAGGAGAGCCAGTCCGAAGATGGCGGCGCAGTGACGCTGCCGGCTCTGGATTTGCCTTTGGCGCTGAGTATCAGTGGCGTCCGGATGGGAACGTTCACGTTCAATGGCAACAGGATCTGGGACCGGCTTGAGCTGGACGCCGGCGGGTCTGGTGCTGACTGGAATATTGAGCGCCTGTGGTATCAGCTGGGCGATTATCAAGTGTCTGCCGCCGGCCGAATCGAAACCCGGCGGGACTGGGCGGTCAATCTGGAGGTCAGGGCAGAGATTCCACCACCTTATGGTGAAGAGTGGATACTGGACGCCACACTGTCCGGCAGCGTTCGGGATCTGATGGTCGCTGCCACCAGCCAGGGTTACCTAAATGCCCGGCTGGCAGGGGAAGTGCAGCCACTGGATCCGGCCCTGCCGGCGCAGCTTCGGGTGACTTCGGATCAGTTCAGGGCAGCGGAGGCGCTGCCGGATACTCTGGTCCTCAATGATTGGGTTGTTGAGGCCGGTGGCAGTCTGAAAGACGGCTTCCGGACTCGCAGCAAGGCTCGGTTGCCGGGCACAACGGGGCCGGTGCAGCTGGATCTGGAAGCTCTGGTGACCACGACAGCGGCCGAGACCGTCCGTATTGAACTGACCGCTGAGGGCCCTGATGGCGGCGCTCGAGGCTCCGTAGCGGCCAGCGGCAGTGTTGCCTGGAGCGAGGAACTGGATGCCAGCGCCGATGTGCGTTTGCGCGGTTTTCCCTGGTACACCCTGATCCCGGACCTTGAACCACCGCTGGTAACCCTGCAGTCACTGGATGGCACCGTGTCCTGGCAAGCGGGAAGCTACCATGCGGAGTTTGACGCTGGCGTCGATGGTCCTCAGGGCAGCGCCGAGCTGTCAACCACAGTGGATGGTGATACTGAACAGACCACATTGACGGCTTTGAGCGTTCGCACTGACGCTGGATCTCTGACCGGAAATGGATCGGTGAACTTTGCCGGGCCACTCTCCTGGAGGGCAGCCCTGAAGCTGGAGGATTTCAACCCGGGTTACTGGCTGCCGGCTCTCGAGGCCAGTCTGAGTGGCGACGTCAGTACCGAAGGGCAACTTGGGGACGGCCCGGTACCGGTCATGAGTGCCAACTGGAGTTTGGCGGGTGACTGGCGCTCCAATCCTGCTTCACTTGAAGGTCAACTTGATACCGGATCCGGCAGCTGGGAGCTATCGGGACTGAGGCTGGCGATAGGCGACAACCAGGTAAAAGGACGCGGAACCTGGGGTGAGATTGTGCGTGGGGATCTGGCCCTTGACCTGCCCGCTCCCGAGATCATTTTGCCCGGCCTGACTGGTACCCTGGAAGCAACCCTCAGGACAGAGGGGACGCCAGAGCGCCCGGTGGGGCAGGTGAAGGCGAGTGCCCGAGACCTCGCCTGGCAGGACCAACTGACGATTGGAGCTCTGACCCTCGAGGCAGACCTGCAAGACGGGCTTCGCCTGGTCAGCCGTATACAGGCGCAAGATCTCCAGGGGTTCGGCCAGGAGCTGGAAATGTTCACGCTCGAAGCTGATGGAACGCAGGACCGGCACCTGCTCAGTGTCGTTGCTAATCATTCCGACGCTGAGCTGGAGCTGGCATTTGAAGGTGCCATTGGTTCTGAATGGGCAACCTGGAAGGGCGAGCTCTCACAGGGTTTGATGACTCTTACTGAGCAGTCCCAGAGTTGGGAACTGGAGTCGCCTGCCAGGCTCGCTTATAACAACAGTGGTGAGCTGACCTTTGGCAATCATTGCTGGCGCTGGCAACAGAGCACCGTATGTGCGGCTGACCAGACATTGATGCCTGAGCCTGATATCTCTTATCGGATTGACCGGTTTCCAACGAAGGCCCTCGCTCCATTATTGCCTGAAACCATGCGCTGGAGCGCGTGGTTGAATGGGGAGATCAGGTTCACCGCCAGGGCTGACGGTCCGGATGGGCGAGTCTTTCTTGATGCTGGTGATGGTGATTTTCAGCTACTGACAGACGGCGAATGGGAAGCCGTGGCCTATGACGCCTTCACTGCCGATATTGCTCTGAAACCTCAGCGAGTGGATGCTGCAATCCGTTTGTCAGGGCCAGAGTTGGGCGCATTTACCCTGGACATGGGTCTGGATCCCGATACAGACACCCGGAACGTCGAGGGTTCCTTTAGTCTGACGGGCCTGGATGTCGCACTTGCCGGGCTATTCTCCGGGCTTGATGAAGTTGCAGGTCGGGTGGACGGTCAGGGTCAGATCTCCGGACCCTTGATGAAGCCGGCTGTAACCGGGGAGTTGAACCTGGTGGACGGTCGGGTTTTGGATTCCCGATTGCCCATGCCCATCGAAGAAATGATGGCAAGCCTTCGGTTTTCTGGTTACTCAGCGCAGATCAGCGGCAAAATCCAGAGTAACGCCCGGAGCCAGATCATTGTCGATGGCGAGATTGACTGGCAGCAAGCGCTGCAGGGAAGTGTGTCAGTTTCCGGCGAGCGCGTGCCGTTTAATCTGGAGCCTTATGCGCAGCTTGAAGTAGAGCCTGATCTGACGCTGGTTTTTCAGGACGGAACCCTGGAAATCGCGGGGCAGGTTGCTGTCCCGAGAGGCAGTATCGAGATACAGGGGTTGCCTGCGCAGGCCGTGTCGGTGTCTGAAGATGAGATTGTTGTTGGTGTTGAGAAGCAGGAGTCTGTCGTCCGGTCTCTCAATATGGATGTGAATGTTTTGGTCGGGGAAGATCAGGTCACGTTCGAAGCCTTCGGTTTGACTGGTGATCTAGAGGGTTCCCTGAGGATCAGCAACGATATGGATGCACGGGGGACACTGCAGCTCGTCAACGGTCAATACGAGGCCTATGGCCAGGAGCTCGAACTCCGGCGTGCCAGGGTGTTGTTTGTCGGCAATCTTGCTCAGCCTTATCTGGATATTGAAGCTGTACGCGAGGTGGACACGGTGGTTGCCGGTATTCGTCTGAGTGGCCCGGTAGACTCACCGGAGACCGAGGTGTTTTCCAGCCCTGATATGCCGCAGACTGACGCATTGTCCTATGTGATCCTTGGCAGGGCCCCCCAAAGCCAGAGTGATGAGGGCCAGATGAGTCGTGCTGCGCTGTCTCTGGGACTGACTCAGGCAAATAAGGTGACTGGACAGATTGGCGAGGAATTCGGCATTCGTCAGCTGACACTCGAAGCCGAAGGTTCCGGTGATCAGACGTCGGTGGTTGCGAGTGGTTATCTGACTGACGAATTGAGTGTCCGCTATGGGATCGGCATTTTCGAGCCGATAACGTCTGTGGCTCTGCGTTACGACCTGGGCCGTTACTTTTATCTGGAAGCTGCCAGTGGGCTGGCAGCTTCCCTGGATATTTTCTACACCCGGGATTTCTGAACCTAGTCGAGCTCGAACGTCGCGCTCACCGAGGCACGGATTTCCCGCTCTCCGATGCTGGAGACTGTGTCTGACATTGATTTGGCTTCCGCCATCATCATTGGCATTGGGCTGTGCCCGCCATTGATGTTGATGGTGACCACATCGCCGCAGCTCTGGTCGAGTTGGCTGGCGACAAACCGGCATCGGCTCCGGGCGTCCTCGATAGCCCTTGCCAGCGCTTCCTGTTCCATACCAGTCTCATCCGAGTGAAAGAGCTGTTGTGGGCCCAGGCGGTAATCAAGGCCTATGGACTGGGCCTGCTGCAGCAGGGGATTCAGCAATTCAAGGTCACTGATACTGAAACTGATGGTCTGTGACGCTACGGCCCGTGTTTTCGGTTCTTCGTTTCGATCCGCAGCCGGCAGGGTGCGGGTATAGAGGTTTACGGTGGCATCCGAATAGTGGTCCAGGCGATCCCGATAGTCGGTAATGCCCTGGCGCCACTGCTGCATCAGTACCGCCACACGATCCGTGGCCTTCTGGGGCAATTCATGTTCGGCACTGGCTGTAAACTGGAGCCTGGCGCTGTCCGGCTGATACAGGACACGGCCTTCGCCGGTAAGAGTAACCTCACCTGCCATTGCCAGGATTGGGGCCGTGAGAGCCAGGGAAAGAAGCAAACGGGATTTCCGGTTCCGTCCGTTCATGGTTTTCCTCCTTTGGGTACATTCGAGATGTCAGGCAGCGCCGGCGTCTGGATCCAGGCGGGCCAGTTTGAATCGGCGGGCGGCATCTACGAATTGGCCAAAGATGCGTCGGTGCCCGCCATGATAGAGAAGATATTCGGGGTGCCACTGAATACCCGTTAGCCATTGGCCCCGGGTGCTTTCGATGGCCTGTACGAACAGATCATTGTCCAGAGCGGTCACGCGCAGGTTGCGGCCAAGGCGTTTGATCGCCTGGCTGTGGATACGGTTGGCGCCAATGACCGGCGAACGCATTGCCTGCTGAAGCCGGCTGCCATTAACCAGTTTAACGGTTTGCAGTGGCAGTAGCAGAGGCCGATGCCGGGTATTTTCCCTGAGCGGAGTGACGTTCTGGCACAAGGATCCGCCATGAAAGACATTGATGAACTGCGCACCGCGACATATACCGAGCACGGGGATACCAATAGCCTCCGCCTGTTCGAGCAGCGCTTGATCGGTTGCATCCCGCTTGCGGTCATAGCTCGCGGTCACCTGTGGCTGCTGATTGTAACGCTCGGGATGAACGTGAGTACCTCCAGACAGAACCAGTCCATCAAGCAGCGGGACTGCAACCCGGGAACCTGGCCGGATGTAGTGGGTTCTGGCACCTTGAAGGCGCAGCCCAAAGCTGATCAGGCGATGGGCCAGGCTTTTGCGTGCGGGACCACTGATGCCTATGGTCAGACCGGGAACCTCTCGTTCCTGTTCGGAATACTGTTCAGACATACCTGTTTTCGACTAACCAGTCGTCAGTGGTTTCCTGCCAGCTATGGGTCAGATTGTGCAGGTTGAATTTGCGTCGTTCCCGGAACAACCGGCGTATGTCGGCCAGATCTTCCGGGTTGTTGGCCAGTTGCTCCAGAACGACCCAATCGTTCCATACTGTTGAAAACCGCCACTCCGGGTTATCGATGTCGCAATCCGGCAAACGGTAGTGCAGGGTTGGCCGGCTCTTGATTCTTGGGTCCCGAACATGACGCTCCAGCCGTTCCTTGTCCAGATGTGCAAACAGTGGTAGCAGGTCAAGTGCCCGGTTGCGCGTCGGATTGAGCTCCAGATAATCGTCCATCAGCTTGCCGATGTCAGGGTGATAATCATCCTCCATCAGCAGTTCGGTGTAACGACTGTGCCAGGGTTCAATGTAGGTGGTAAATTTGCGGCTGATATCCAGTTGATGCCTGTGCTTGAGCCAGTCGTAAAGCACTGCAAATGCCTGGAAGTAACGAACAAGTGTATCCGGTTCAAGATCGGGCAGCTCCGGGTTCAGCTGCAGGCCAAATGCGAAATAAATGGCATCCCGGCTTCCCAGCGCGCCGGCTTGCCTAAGCTTGTTTCCAAGGGTTTCTATTACCTCCAGGTTGGAAAAGGCCAGGGGCGGACTGATGATCTCCAGTGGCACCACACGCTCGGCTGCGGCATCAATGACACCCATCGCCTGGCCACCCAGTTCACGGATCGATTCCGGGAGCCGTTCATCTGCCAGGTCAAGATCCTTGATGGGGTCAGAGTCAAGTTCTACGGTGAACTCGCCCAGTTCGGTCTGGAGCGTTGTGACGTAGCGTGACTGGAGTGCCGGCGTGCCCTCCAGAAGCCTGGCCACCAGGCTGACCAGCTCATCATAGGCCAGTCCCGACAATTCGATCTCGACGCCAACGCGGCGCTCTTTACCTTCGCTTGTCTTCAGGACGTCAGGCATCCTGCAGGCACTGGCGTGGGGCATGTTACTTCCTGATGTTTGATGAACCATGTTCTAACCATATCACACCGATGTTCATCATCATTGTTAAGCGCCTGCAACAAATTAACGGGTCTGACTTTACACTGGATAAAACACTGTATATAGTCAGTTTACTGTATAAAAAAACAGGGTGCTCGAAGAGCTGCTTCCAAGAGCGAAGCGCTGGCCTGGCCCCGATAGAGCGGAGTAGCTTGATGAAGCTGACAGCAAGGCAGTCACAGGTACTGGATATCATACGCCGTTACGTCGATGAGACCGGATATCCGCCAACTCGAGCTGAGATCGCGGCCGAATTGGGCTTTCGTTCGGCCAACGCTGCGGAAGAACACCTCCGGGCATTGGCGCGCAAAGGTGCCATTGAAATGGTGCCGGGGGCCAGTCGGGGTATCCGTTTGCCAGAAGCAGAAGAAGATCTGGGGTTACCGGTGATTGGGCAGGTTGCGGCCGGTAGCCCGATACTTGCCCAAGAGCATATAGAAGATCATTGCACGCTGCGCCCTGAATTCTTTTCGCCCTCGGCAGACTATCTGCTTCGGGTTCGGGGCATGAGCATGAAGGATATCGGCATTCTCGATGGCGATTTGCTTGCGGTGCACAGTACCCAGGATGTTCACAATGGTCAGGTGGTTGTCGCCCGGGTTGGCGATGAAGTGACGGTAAAGCGTTTTCGCAAAGATGGCTCGAAGGTCTATCTGATTGCCGAGAACGAAGAGTTCGCTCCGATCGAGGTGGACCTGACCGAACAGGATTTGTTCATCGAGGGACTGGGAGTCGGCGTTATCCGTCGCTCCGATTTGCACTGATCGGTCCGGATAGTCTCAGACAGCTTGAAAACGGGTGAATTATGGAACAAATGAGCTTTAATCAAAATCTGGCCTACAATCCCAATGCTCTGTCCTGTTCAGTGCCGGCAACTGCCGCCCGCGAGCGACGTTCCGTCATTCGCGCCCGACGTTCTCCGGAACTGGCCGAAGATCAGGTCTCGGGGAACGTAACGGAGATAATATTGCCGCAAGGTCAGGTAGAGAACTTTCAGTTGCTGCTTCCGATGCTGACTCAGTTGAACCAGGAGAAGCGCTGGCTTGCCTGGATTGATCCGCCACAGGCGCTGGTGAGTAAGTGGCAGAAAATGCACGGGATCGTTGCCGGCGAATTGCTGGTGCTTCGATCAACGCCAGATTATCCCGCACAGGAACTGGCCGAAAGGGCTCTCAGTGCCGGAACCTGCCATGCAGTGGTGATGTGGACCCGCAAGTTGGGACGTGCTGCCCTCGAGTCCCTGCAAAGAGCCTCTGCAGAAGGCAGCAGCCACGGGGTGGTTCTCAGGCAGCGGTAGTGACTCAGTGAAGCGTGTAGGAGGGCTGGGCGTCGGTGTCGTCCAGTTCGTCATCTTCCCAATCGATATCGTGGGCAACATTCCCGACGGCTTCAATGCCGGCAGCAATCATCGCCTTGGCAACCGACATATCCCGGTCCTCCATCATTTCCCGGGCTTCCTCTGAGAAAGAGATTTTGACCAGTGGCGCACTCTCGTCATCAATTCGGCGTAACGCATAGTCGCCGTTAGAGAGTTGCACGATTTCAAAAAACGATGGTGACATTCAGTAAACCTTTACGTTAATCAGATCCGAAAAGCTGGCAGTCTGAGCGGCTCACCACTCGCTGTGTTGCTCTTCCAGATCGTCGATAAATTGTTTGATGGCATCAAGTGTCTTCAACAGTGCGGTCGCCGTTCGATCCGGACCGGTGTCGACGGAGATCGCAATAATATTCTCCGCGCTGACGGTTTTTCTGGTTGCTGGGGGTTGGCTCTGCGAGCGTTCCAATTGATCCAGATGGTTCCACCAGCTTCCCGCACGTTGTTCCAGTTCTCTGAGCCGGCCTGTCTCATTGAGTTCCGGCCCGATCAAAGCGGCCAGTTCATTCAGGGTCGCAGGCTCCTCTGACTGTTTTTGATACAGCCGGGCAACCATGACCAGTAACAGTTGCCTGGACCTCAGGAGCAACTCTATTGCTCCCTGAATTGTGGCCTCACGGCGCACGGCTTGTTGCGCCTGGTCGGCAGGCTGTCCTTCTCTCTCGGATGTCGATTGATCGAGTTGCCCAAGCAGAGTGCGGGCGAGGAAGAGTTTCTGTGAAGCCAACGAATGCCATTGCGAGGCCATGGAATACCCTCAATCTCCCCAGCGTGGGTAGGACCCTGAAAATGTAATCGGACATTATATCATTTCCGCAAACACATTTCTTCCGGCTGTTTCCGCATGCAGATTTCACAATAAAACACAAACATTCACTTGAAACGAGTGTTTGAATTTGGGAAAAAGACGCGCGGCTGTGCAAGTTCTGATCATTGCCGCTACTCAATAGCATGAATGTCAGGAGGTGTAAGGGATGCGAAGCCACATTGTTGCGGGTATCGCCCTGGTTTTTCTCGGTTTTTCAGGGCAGGCCCTGTCCAAAGTTACCGCGTCTGAAGCGCAGCGGTTGGGGGAGGACCTCACGCCGGTCGGCGGTGAGAAGGCCGGTAACCGTTCAGGCAGCATTCCCGAGTGGACCGGAGGTCTGGTTAACCCGCCCAAGGGCTGGCAAAAGGGTCAGGTCGAAATTAATCCTTTCCCTCAGGATAAGCCCCTCTTTGTTATAACCTCGGACAATCTTGAGGTTTATCGGGACAAGCTTTCTGATGGTCATATTGCCATGCTGGAAAAGTATGGCTCTGATTATTTTATGCCGGTTTACCAGACTCGCCGAACGGCTGCGTTTCCGGAGCACGTTTACGAGAAGTTTCGTGACAATGCGCTGACGGCAGAGCTGCTGGATAATGGTAACGGCGTCCGGGACACCATCATGACCAGTCCGTTCCCGATTCCGAGCAATGGCCTGGAGGTGATCTGGAATCATATTCTGCGGTATCGGGGTGAGCAAATCGCCCTGCGAAATGCGTCCGCAACCCCTCAGAAAGACGGTTCGTACAATCCTGTCGTTAACGATTACTACTATTTTTTCGCTTACAGTCAGGAAGATGCGGAATTGACGGAAATCGATAACAAGATTTTCTACCTGAAAACGGACACGGTTTCGCCGTCTTCTCTGGCCGGCACGATAACCCTGGTACACGAAACACTCGACCAGGTTCGATCGCCGAGGCTGGCCTGGCGGTATGATTCTGGGTCCCGGAGACTTCGCAGGTCACCGAATCTCGCTTACGAGACCGACTTGCCGAACTCTTCGTCATTGCGATCCGTAGACCAGAAGGACATGTACAACGGTGCCCCTAACCAGTACGACTGGGAGCTGAAGGGTAAACGGGAGCTTTTTGTGCCCTACAATGCCTACAAGCTTCACGGGCCGGAGGTAGAGGCTGATGACGTCATTCGTCCGGGGCATATTAATCAAAAGCTGGCCCGATATGAGCTTCACCGGGTTTGGGTTGTGGAGGCAAAGCGCCGGACCGGTATCAGCCACATTTACGACCGCCGCGTATTCTATGTCGACGAGGACAGCTGGCAGATCCTGGCCTCAGAGGAATACGATGCAGACGGTAATTTGTGGCGTGTTTCAGAGGCGCATAGCATCAGCTATTACAGTGAGCCTGTGTTCTGGACTACTATGGAGATGACCTACGACCTGAAGGCAGAGCGTTACTACATTGACGGGTTGGATGATGGCTTCCCGGCGTATGATTTCGATCCCGGGTTCCGCGGCAGTGAGTTTACTGCCTCCGCGGCCCGCCGTGCTGCTCGCCGCTGATTTTCAAGGAGAATAACATGGCAGACCCGCAAGCTCACCTGGATAACCTTGATCAGCTCATGGCTGATCTTGGGCATGCCCTGGCCGACAAGGACTGGGAAGCGTTGGCGGGTCTGAATGCACAGGTCAAACCGGCGGTTGAGCCCCTGATGATTGCTTTGGAAGCCGGAGAGGTGGATGCGGAGCCGGTGAGACGCCGCTTGCAAGCGCTGCAGCAGTTTATTGACACTGCGGATGAATCCGCCCGTGATGCTCGCAAGGAAGCGCAAGACGCCCTCAAAGGGATAAACCGGAATCGGAGTGCGGTAAAGGCCTATCAGAACGTTTCTGTGAATCGATCTAAATAGCGTCATAAAATTGACTACGTCGTCCTTACAGTCTTAAATACCGCACAAATCCCTTAAGAGATTCGGTTGAATGTCTAAAACGAACAAAGTGCTGGTGCTGAGTGAGGATGATTCGAGATTGCGCGATATGGTCGCGATTCTTGAATTCATTGGCGAGGAACAGGTCCTTGCCGGCGATGAGGCCAGAGTGCTTTTGAATTGTGGCGACGAGGCAAGCCTTTCAGAGATAGGGGTCGCAGTGGTTAACGGCGAGGACGCCGGCATTGCAGAAACCATTGAAGCCGTGTGTAACGCGGTTCAGGGAGTCCCGTTGCTGCTGGTTGGGCAACCGGAGCTCAAAGGGCTGTCCGATGATGCCGGAGCCCGCATTATCGCCCGGATGGAATGGCCGCTGAACTATACCAAGTTCGTTGATTCTCTTTACCGGGCCCAGATCTACAGGGATCAGTTTAGTCGTTCACGGGAACGTGGCCAACAGCGCGGGCTTCAGCTTTTTCGAAGCCTTGTGGGTACCAGTCGGAAAGTCCAGCAAGTACGTCAGTTAATGGAACAGGTGGCTGACAAGGACGTCAGTGTATTGATTACCGGCGAATCTGGTACTGGCAAGGAGGTCGTTGCCCGCAACCTGCATTACCATTCTTCCCGTCGTGACAAACCGTTCGTGCCCGTAAACTGTGGTGCTATTCCGGCAGAATTGCTGGAGAGCGAGCTGTTTGGTCATGAAAAAGGAGCCTTTACCGGTGCAATTACGGCCCGGGTAGGGCGCTTCGAGCTGGCAGAAGGCGGTACCCTGTTTCTCGATGAAATCGGCGATATGCCGCTGAATATGCAGGTAAAGATTCTTCGGGTTTTGCAGGAGCGTACCTTCGAGCGTGTGGGTAGCAATCGCACCCAGTCGGCGGATGTCCGGGTAATCGCTGCCACTCATAAACATCTGGAAGACATGATCGAGTCCGGGGAATTTCGGGAAGATCTCTACTACCGTCTGAATGTGTTCCCCATTGAGATGCCTTCGTTGCGTGATCGGGTGGAAGACATTCCCCTGCTGATCAATGAACTCATTTCTCGCATGGAAAAAGAGAAGCGGGGTTCGTTGCGGATGAATTCGGCGGCAATCATGAGTCTTTGCCGACATGATTGGCCGGGAAACGTGCGTGAGCTGGCCAATCTGGTTGAGCGTCTGTCGATCATGCATCCCTATGGGGTGATTGGTGTACAGGAGTTACCCAAGAAGTTCCGTTACGTGGACGACTATGATGAAAATCGCCCGGTTGAGGATACCGGGATGCCGTCCGGTATTCCGGGGTTGGTAGGGCTGGACGCCCCGGCCTTGCTGCCGGTGAACGGCATCGACCTGAAGGACTACCTCTCCAATCTCGAAAAACAACTGATTCAGCAGGCGCTTGATGAGGCAGGTGGCGTGGTGGCCAGGGCTGCTGAAAAGCTCCGGATCCGCCGAACAACGCTTGTGGAAAAGGTTCGAAAGTATGGGTTGCGGGAAGAGGACTCTGAGGAATCCTGAGCCGGATACGACGATTTCCCGAGCTTTTAAGGGGCGTCAAAGGTTCGTAACCTGAGACGCCGCTCCGATTCTGGAGCGACGTAAAATTGTCATCTCCTTCCTGTCTGATTAGCCTTCCCTCTGAAATATAAGCAAAAATCCAAGTTGGCACGGTGCTGGCTTAATAACCTGCAAACGAAGTATCCGAACTATAGGGTCCGAACCGACGGGCCAATCGGGGAGTCAGGTTATGAGTCAGGCACAGTTTGTTCTTCAGTCCGGCACAAGAGCTAACGCAGCGGCGGATGTAAACGACAAGGTTACAGCTCTGTTTCCGGAACAGGATGATGAGGCGGTGGATTCTGCCCTTGAACTGTTCAACCGGATGTCGCAACAGATTACCGATTCATACCGAACCCTTGAGTCACGGGTCAATCAGCTCTCCGGCGAGCTGAACCAGGAATCGCTTCAGCGCCAGCAGGAACTTGAAGAAAAGGAACAGCTGGCGGATCGGTTATCTACTTTGCTGAATGCGTTGCCTGCCGGGGTTGTGGTTCTGGACAGCCAGGGTGTGGTTACGCAAACCAATCCCGCAGCCATTGCGCTGCTGGGAGAGCCCTTGGACGGTGCCCGTTGGGTTGATGTCATTCATCGTTGTTTTGCCCCCCGACGGGATGATGGTCACGAAGTGTCTCTGAAAGATGGTCGCAGGGTCAGCATCGAGATCCGGACCATGGAAAATCAGCCCGGCCAACTGATACTGCTGACTGATCTCACAGAAACCCGACACCTCCAGGCACAGTTGTCGCATGCCCAGCGTTTGTCTGCCATGGGCAAGATGGTGGCATCACTTGCTCATCAGATTCGTACGCCTCTTTCTGCGGCCATTCTCTATGGCGGCCACTTGAGTCAGGAAGACCTCGATGAGGAAATGCGTCAGCGCTGTGCTTCCCGTCTTATGTCACGCCTCACTCATCTGGAGCAGCAGGTGCGGGATATGCTGATCTTTGCCCGGGGCGAAACCCGTCTGGCAGAAGAGTTGTCGGCGAGCAAACTGGTTTCTGCCCTGGCTTCGGCAATTGAAGGCCTCAAAACCGCTCCGGGGGCACAGGTCGGCCTTCAGAACGACGTTTCCAGCGACTGCCGTCTAATGTGTAACCGTGACGCTCTCGTGGGCGCCTGTACCAATCTCGTTAACAACAGCCTTGAGGCGGGTGCGACCAGTGTTGACGTTCAGGTATCAGAGGAAAGCGGCGAGCTGGTTATTCGGGTTGTGGACAACGGGCCGGGGTTTGATGCTTCGAACGCCGAACGTCTGACCGAGGCCTTTTATACGACCAAGTCCCATGGCACAGGGCTGGGACTGGCGGTGGTGCAAGCCGTCATCAAGGCGCACCAGGGGCAGTTTTTCATTGAATCTGCGGAGCAGGGTGGTGTTGTTGCCACCTTGCGATTGCCGCAATTACGTAACAGACACTGATCGGAGGCAACCATGGCCAAGGCCCAGATTCTGATTGTTGAGGATGATCATGACCTGCGGGAAGCGCTGGTAACCACGCTTGAACTGGCGAAATTCCGGGTGCGGGAGGCATCAAATGCCAGCGAAGCCCTCGAGCGTCTCGCGGAGTCTCCCGTGGATATGGTGGTCAGCGATGTCAACATGCCAGGTCTGTCAGGGCACGAGTTGTTGTCTGAGGTTCAGCGTCTGTATCCAGGGCTGCCCATGATGCTGATAACGGCCTACGGTCAGATCAGCGATGCGGTGTCAGCCATGCAGGCGGGCGCCACCGATTACCTTGTGAAGCCCTTCGAACCACGGTTTCTGGTAGATGCGGTCAGCAAGATTGTTGGCGGCGGGCGTGAGAAGTCTAGCGATGAGCCAGTGGCAGAGGATCCGATCAGTAAACGCATGTTCCAGTTGGCGGCCAAGGTGGCTGGCAGCGACTCCACCGTGATGATCTCCGGGGAAAGCGGAACCGGCAAGGAAGTTCTTGCCCGGTATATTCACCAGCAATCTCCGCGGGCCGATCAGCCTTTCGTTGCGATCAACTGTGCGGCGATTCCCGAAAATATGCTGGAAGCGATCCTGTTTGGTCATGAGAAAGGCGCCTTTACCGGGGCTGTAGCCTCTTCGCCAGGCAAGTTCGAGCAGGCCAATGGTGGAACCATTCTTCTGGATGAGATCTCAGAGATGGATCTGGGATTGCAGTCCAAGCTGCTGCGGGTGCTGCAGGAGCGGGAAGTGGAACGGGTTGGCGGTCGCAAGACCATCAACCTGGATGTGCGGGTTGTGGCGACCACGAACCGGGATCTTGCGGACTACGTGCGCGAAGGCAAGTTCCGGGAGGATCTTTATTATCGTCTTACTGTGTTTCCGATGCGCTGGCAACCACTTCGCGAGCGTCCTCTGGATATCATGCCGCTGGCTGTTTCGCTGCTCAAGAAACATTGCCGAAAAATGAAGCTGACCGGGATCACCTTTGCCCAGGATGCGAAAAGCGCATTGGTGAACCATCAATGGCCGGGGAATGTCAGGGAACTGGACAATGCCATTCAGCGAGCGCTGGTACTGCATCAAGGCAATGTCATTCACTCCGGCGATTTGTGTCTGGAGCTGGGTATCACCGGCCGAACGGATCTTCACTGCGTGGAGCCCGCATCACAAGCGCAATCTGTTGCCAACCGGGCGGTCGAAACGGGAATGACAGATCATGCTGTTTCCGGGCTTGATCAGCCGCCTCTGGCGCAGACCGACGACCCGGACAGTGCGGTTTCACTGGGAGATGATCTGAGGCAGCAGGAATTCCGTATCATTATCCAGACCCTGCGTAAGGAGCGTGGGCGTCGCAATCGGGCCGCAGAGCAACTGGGAATCAGTCCCAGGACGCTCAGGTACAAATTGGCCCAGATGCGTGACGCCGGTATCGATCTGGACGCTGAAATGGCTTTGGTTTGACTCTCCGCACTGCGAACTCCTTCAATGGCACCTCTCGGGGTGCCTTTTTTTTATCCGTTATTTCTGATGTCTGAACAGGCTTTCCACCCGACGTCAAAAGTCCGTCATCACCTTCTTTTCGCTCAGTTCTGGAATATCTAACCTATTGATATATAGTTTAAATATCTCCTTGGCCTGCCAATTGCTTAATAAAATTTAACAGCACCTCACGAGATATTCCGTCCCCGGGAGGACGGAGCCAGGAGAGAGTTATGGTTCAACGTGCCGACATTAACAGCGTTTTGTCCGATATCCGGTCCCTGCGTTCCCAGATGATGCAGAACCAGCAGATCGAACAGGATCAATCGGTTCGTGGTCGCATAGACGGCCCTCGCCAGGTTCAGGAAACCCAGGAGACGCCCAGCTTCAGTGATATGCTGGGCAAGGCTGTGAACAACGTAAATGACCTCCAGAAAACCGCGGGGGAAATGCGAACAGCATACGATATGGGCGATCCCAACGTGGATATCACTCGCGTCATGATTGCCGCCCAGAAATCCTCTGTCTCCTTCGAAGCACTGACCCAGGTACGTAACCGGGTGGTTCGGGCCTACGAAGACATTATGAACATGCCGATCTGATAACGGAGCAGAGTCATGGCCAGCGTACCTGCAGAAACCAACGCCTCAAATATGCCGGTGTCCCGGGAGGGAGACGCGTCAGAAAGTCGCAGCGACCTGTTCCTGGGATTCAACCGGTTGAACCTGTTGCGCCAGATAGGCTTGATGGTGGGGCTTGCCGCCAGCGTGGCGTTGGGGCTGGCGGTTGTGCTCTGGGCCCAGGAACCGAACTACCAACCGGTTGTTGGCGATCTGTCCTCCTACAACCCGCAGGACGTTACCAGCATTCTCGATAGCAACGGCATCGACTACAAGATGGATCCGCGCACCGGTGCGCTTCTCGTTCCCTCTGATCAGGTTTACAACGCACGCCTGAAACTGGCAGCTGAAGGTGTTACGGACCAGAAAACAATGGGTTACGAGTTGCTGGATCAGGAGCGTGGTCTCGGTACGTCGCAGTTCATGGAAACCGTCTCATACCGTCGTGGGCTGGAGGGCGAGTTGGCGCGCACTGTTGCCAGTATGCGCGGTGTCCGGAACGCCAGGGTGCATCTGGCGATTCCCGAGCGTTCCGTGTTCGTGCGCGATGCGCGCGATCCGTCGGCTTCGGTTTTTCTCGAAGTCTTTGCTGGCCGCCGGCCGGAACAGGAACAGATCAATGCCATTGTTAATCTCGTGGCCGGCAGTGTTCCCATGATGAGCAAAGAACACGTGACGGTTGTTGATCAGAACGGCAATCTTCTGACCGGCAAGGAGAGCCAGAGCAACGCTGATCAGATGGCGGATCAGTATGAATATACCGACAAAGTCGAGGAGCGTCTGACCCGCCGGGTAGCTTCCCTGATCGGGCCGATCGTCGGGGATGGCCGGTATCGGGCAGAGGTGTCGGCGGATCTCGATTTCTCATCGGTGGAGCAGGCGGAGGAACTGTTCAACCCAGAACAACAGGCGGTGCGCAGTGAGCGCGAACTTACCGAACAGCGTGCTGCAGGTGCATTGGGGGGTATTCCTGGAGCGCTTGCGAATCAGCCTCCGGCCAATGCAACGGTGCCTGAGCAGGCGGCTGGTACCGACGGTGAGGAGGCCGCTCCGGCGCCGGTCAATGTACGTCGTGAATCCACGCGAAACTATGAGATGGATCGCACGGTCAGTTACCGACGTCAGGAGTTGGGTCGGGTCAAGCGGGTGACTGTCGCCCTGGCGGTAGATGATATGAAAGTGGTGGATCCCCAGACCGGCGAAGTCAGCTATGAGCCATGGCCGGAACAGGAGTTGCAACGTCTGAGCATGCTGGTGCGAGACGCAGTGGGCTATTCTGCCGTCCGGGGTGACAGTGTTACGGTAATGAATACAGCCTTTGCGCCGGAAGAAACCGTTGAATTTGAGGCCCCGGCTTTCTGGGAACAACCCTGGTTCTGGGACCTGATGAAACAAGTACTGGCAGGCCTGGTTATTCTTGTACTGGTGCTCGGTCTGCTGCGCCCGACACTGAAGAGCCTGTCTGGCGGGGGGCAGCGTGAACGCGATCTGGATTCCGCCAGTGGCGGCGGATACGGCGACCTGGACGGCATTGAGGGTGGCGATGAATTGCGCAAGGCCATGTCCACCCAGGACGATCTGCTTTTGCCGGGTGCTACGGACGGTTATGATAGGCAGCTGAATGCATTGAAAGGGCTGATTGCCGAAGACCCGGCGCGGGTCTCACAGGTAATGCGCCAGTGGGTGAATGTCGATGATTGAGCAAGGCAATCAACAGCGTGGCAGCGAGCCGGCGAAACCACAGCGGAAAATCCCGCGCGTGGAACAGGCTGCGATTCTGCTGATGTCGCTGGGTGAGGCTGATGCCGCTGAAATCCTTAAACACATGGGCCCCAAGGAGGTTCAGCGTGTAGGCATGGCCATGGCCCAGATGAAGGATGTCAGTAAGGACGAAGTGACGTATGTGATGAATCAGTTTGTCGATGCCGTTGGCGGCCAGACTGGTCTGGGTGTGGGCAACGATGAATACATCCGGACGATGCTGACCCAGGCTCTCGGGGATGACAAGGCGTCCAGCCTGATCGACCGAATCCTGATTGGTGGCAATACCACAGGTCTGGATACGCTCAAATGGATGGAGCCCAGGGCCGTGGGCGACATCATTCGCTACGAGCACCCGCAGATCCAGGCCATCGTTATTTCCTATCTGGATCCGGATCAGGCCGCAGAAATTCTTGCCACCCTTGATGAGAAGGTCCGCCTTGATGTGATGATGCGGGTGGCATCGCTGGAGAGTATTCAGCCCCAGGCGTTGCAGGAGCTGAACGATATTCTGGAAAAACAATTCTCCGGTGGCGCTGCTTCGCAGACCAGCCGGATCGGCGGCGTCAAGCGTGCAGCGGATATCATGAACTTCATGGACCGCAGCGTGGAAGGCAATCTGATGGACTCCATCAAGGATATGGATCCGGATCTGGCAAGTACCATCGAGGACCTCATGTTCGTATTCGACAATCTCAAGGAGGTCGACGATCGGGGTATCCAGGCTTTGTTACGGGAAGTCTCCTCCGAAGTTCTTGTGGTTGCTCTCAAAGGCTCGGATGACGAAGTTAAGGAAAAGATCTTCAAGAACATGTCCAAGCGTGCTGCGGAACTGCTGCAGGATGACCTTGAGGCCAAGGGGCCGGTCAAGGTCAGTGAAGTGGAATCTGCCCAGAAAGACATTATTACCATCGCACGCCGTATGGCCGAGGCCGGTGAAATCTCCCTTGGCGGCGCCGGCGAAGAAATGATGTGATGAAAGATTCCACCCGAGAGGTCAACCGCATACCCAAGGAGCAGCTGACCGCCTACGAGCGCTGGGAGCTCCCGTTGCTGGACGCTCGTGGCAACGAAGTCGCCCGGGAGGAAGAGCGGGAGGTCCGGCCTCTGACCGCTGCCGACATTGACGAGATTCGCCAGGCTGCCCGAGAAGACGGTTTGAAAGAGGGGCGTGATCAGGGTTACGAGGACGGCCTGAAACTTGGCAAAGAAGAAGGGCATCGGGAAGGCTTGGAAAAAGGTCTGGCCGAGGGCAGGGAAGAGGGAAAAAATCAGGGCTACGACGACACCCGCAAGGAAATTGACACCAAACTCGACCGTCTCGAACACCTGTTGGGCGAACTGTTACTGCCTATCCGGAGCCATGAGGACGAACTTGAAACCTCGTTGGTCAACCTGACAACGGTACTTGCACGGGCGGTCGTTTACCGGGAACTGACCATCGACTCTTCACAGATACGCGATGTGGTTCGCCGAGCTATAGAGGCTCTGCCGTCCACTGCCGAGAATGTCCGGATTCACATTCATCCGGAGGATTGCGAGATGGTCCGAGAGGTTGCCGCTCGTCTGGAAGTATCTGCCTCCGTGATTGAGGATGCCGGTATTTTACCCGGTGGGTGCACGGTGGAAACGCGTCACAGCCTGGTTGATTTTACCGTCGAGAAACGCTTCCAGAGAGCGGTCCAGAGCATGCTGGACCAGCAGATGAATGACAGTCAGGGTGGCGAAAGCGAGGAACTGGACTCCATGATGGATGACCTGACCGGCTTCCATCGTGATGTACTGGATTCGCAGGACACTGAAGACGACGCCGGCGATCAGACGCCGGCTCAAAACGAGGGTGATGGCGATGACCTCACGCCTCGCTGATCGCCTCAATCGATTTCAGAAATTTTCGGAAAACGAACTTGAACCTGAGCTTTCCGGGCGACTGACCCGCATGGTGGGCCTGACCCTGGAATGTGTTGGCTGCCCTATGGTCGTTGGCGACCGCTGCGTCATTTTTGGCCAGAACACCGGCAACGTTGAAGCGGAAGTGGTGGGTTTTGAGGACGACAGGGTTTACCTGATGCCCCTGACGGCGATAGAAGGCCTCAAGCCCGGGGCCAGGGTCGTTCCCCTGTCTGCGGCCAGCCGTGTTCCGGTGGGTTCCCAGTTGCTTGGGCGGGTGGTGGATGGCAGCGGTGAGCCGCTGGATGGAAAAGGCCCTCTGCAGGCTGAAGCCCGGGTTTCTCTCACCGGGGATATCATCAACCCGTTGAATCGTGCGCCCGTGCGCCAGTCCATGGACGTTGGCATTCGGGCGATCAACTCTCTGTTGACCGTGGGTCAGGGCCAGCGTCTCGGGTTGTTTGCCGGCAGCGGCGTGGGTAAGAGTATGTTGTTGGGCATGATGACCCGCTTTACCGATGCCGATATCACCGTTGTAGGTCTGATTGGCGAACGAGGGCGCGAGGTCAAAGAATTCATTGAAGATATTCTGGGTGAGGAAGGTCTTTCCCGCTCAGTGGTGGTTGCAGCGCCTGCCGATGATTCGCCACTGATGCGGTTGCGCGCGGCCATGCTGACCACCCGTATTGCCGAGTATTATCGGGATCAGGGCAAGCGTGTGCTTCTGTTGATGGATTCCCTGACCCGTTATGCTCAGGCCCAGCGGGAAATCGCTCTGGCGGTCGGAGAACCACCGGCCACCAAAGGCTATCCGCCATCTGTCTTTGCCAAGCTGCCCCAGTTGGTGGAGCGAACCGGCAACGGTCGGCCCGGAGGTGGTTCGATCACCGCATTCTACACCGTGCTCACAGAAGGTGACGACCAGCAGGATCCGATTGCCGATGCCGCCCGCGCGATTCTGGACGGCCATATCGTTTTATCACGTCGCCTGGCCGAAGAGGGGCATTATCCTGCCATCGATGTGGAGGCCTCCATCAGCCGGGTGATGCCGCAGGTTACCGAAACCGAACATTTCTCCAGGGCCCAGCGATTCAAGCAGGTGTATTCCCGCTATCAGCAGGCCCGGGACCTGATTTCCGTGGGCGCCTACGTCAAGGGTTCCGATCCCGAAACCGACTTTGCCATCGCTCACATCGGGAATATGCGTCAATTCCTGCAACAGGGTCTCAACGAGAGTGCACCGCTGAACGAGTGCATCGAACAACTTCTCAGCATTGTGCCGGAGCGCCGGTCACCTGAGAGGCGTAAATCCGCAGTGCCCAATCCGGCTGCTGGCGCAGGAGGGAGTAACGGGTGATGTTGCGATCCCGCCGTCTGGAAACGGTACTCTCTCTTGAGGAGCGTAAGGAGCAGGAAGCCCTGGAGCGAATGGGAGAGGCACGAAAGCTGGCCGAACAGCAACGCGAGCAAGTGCAGAACCTGAGTCGCTATCAGCAGGAGTATCGGGACCAGATCCGCAACAGCCAGCAAGGCGTGGTACAGGTGTCTCGTCTCCAGGCATGGCAGGCCTTTATCAGTCAACTGGATCAGGTCATCCGGCAACAGCAGAACCAGTTGCAGAAGGCTGAAGAGGTCTTTGAGGCTCGCAAGCAGGAATGGCAACGGGCCTGGGAACGACGGCGAGGCATGGAGAAGTACATAGAAACCTGCCGGCAACAGGAGCGAAAAGAGCAGGATCTTCGGGAACAAAAGCTTTCGGACGAAGCAGCCGGGCGCTCCTTCGGTCGTCGTCGGCGCTGAAACTTGTCACGTATCAACCGAATACCAGTGCAAAATCAGGCCATTCGGCTATTCTTACCCGAACAGGAACTGGTTGAATACTGCTATTGATACCTTGGGAGGTTTCCGGATGCCGATCCAGACTCGCTGCGATGATGACGGCCAGACCCTGGTGATCAGGATCGAGGGGCGTTTCGATTTCAGTACTCACCAGGCGTTTCGGGACGCCTATGAGCACAATGATCCCGACATACGCAACTACACTGTAGATCTGTCCGACACAACCTATCTCGACAGCTCAGCTCTGGGCATGTTGTTGTTGCTGAGGGATTACGCCGGTGGGGACAGCGCTCGTATTGTGATTGAAAACTGCAATAATGATGTCCGGCGTATTCTTTCCATCTCTAATTTCGAGCAACTCTTCAACATCCGCTGATGCCTGGTGGATGACCGGAGTTCTCATGGATGATTCCACAGCAAGCTACAACGGCCCCCTCAGAATACTCATTGCTGACGACTCGGACAGCGATCGCCTGATTCTTAAAACACTCCTGACGCGTCTGGGACATGAGGTCCTTGATGTAGCCAACGGACTGGATGCGGTCTCGACATTCCAGCGCGAGGCGCCGGATCTCGTGCTGTTGGATGCCCTCATGCCGATAATGGATGGCATGGAGGCCGCGCGGCAG
Source organism: Marinobacter sp. F3R08 (assembly GCF_018860425.1). Lineage (GTDB taxonomy): Bacteria > Pseudomonadota > Gammaproteobacteria > Pseudomonadales > Oleiphilaceae > Marinobacter. The sequence goes on from NZ_JAHKPI010000025.1 coordinate 61,619, forward strand.
ATCAGACTTCTGGCTGGCGAGCGACTGGTTCCTCTGATTTTCCTGACATCTCTGTCTGAAGCCGGGGCTCTGGCTCATTGCCTGGACGCTGGCGGTGATGACTTTCTGGGCAAGCCCTATAACCGGATCATCATCGAAGCGAAGATCAAGGCGTTTAACCGGATGCGATTGATGCATCAGGCGCTCTCGGATCAACGGGATCTGATTCGTGAGCGGAATCGGCAGCTGACTGAAGAGCAGGAGATCGCCAAACGGGTATTCGATAACGTGGCTCACTCCGGCTGCCTCGATGCCAGCAACATCCGTTATCACGCCTCGCCCCAATCCATCTTCAATGGTGATGTGTTATTTGCCTCTCCGCGGCCAGCAGGCGGAATGCTCGTCTTTGTGGGGGATTTCACCGGTCACGGTCTGCCGGCCGCCATTGGAGCCATGCCGATTGCGGAGATCTTCTACGGCATGGTCAACAAGGGCTTTAATGGCCAGGACGTGTTGCGGGAGATCAACCAGAAACTCAAGCGGATTCTTCCCACAGGTATGTTCTGTTGCGGCGCCATGATCGAGGCGGATTTCAAGCTTAATCAGATACAGATATGGAACGGGGGACTGCCCGATGGCTGGCTGATACGGCCGTCGGGGGCGCATCTGGCGTTGCCGTCACGGCACTTGCCGCTCGGTATTCTCTCGCCTGATCAGTTCAACGCGGAGCTGGAGAGGGTTGTTGCCGGTCCGGGTGACCGGGTGCTTATGATGACCGATGGTTTTCTGGAATCGGCCGACCGTGATGGACGTGTCTTTGGCGAAAAGGGTGTGATGGAAACGCTCGACCAGCTGGGTGCCGATGACCATCCGTTTGATGCCATGATGTCCGCCATTCATCAACTGACCGGCAATCCTGAAGATGGCGACGACCTGACTCTCTTCTGCCTGGAAATGGCCGCGGAGGGCGGCTTGGCGACGTTGCCGGACCGAGTTGAGCCTTCTGCTCTGGCAGGCCCTGCTGAGTGGCGCTGCACCTATGAAATCCGGGGCCAGACGCTCGGAGAGTTCAGTCCTCTGCCTTTGCTTCTTCACATTTGCATGGAAGTGCCGGGCCTTCGCCGCAAGAGCGGTGAAATCTATACCTTGCTGGCCGAATTGTATAATAACGCACTGGAACACGGCATTCTGGCGTTGCCATCGGAGTGGAAGCATTCGCCGGAAGGCTTTGGCCGGTACTATCAGGAACGCAACCGGCGGCTGCTCGATGTAGAAGGGCATTACATTCGGTTTACACTGCAGCATTCCCTTAAGCCAGAGGGCGGCCGGCTTTGTGTGGTTTGCGAGGACAGTGGCCCGGGCTTTGACTTCCAGAGCTATCTCAGTACCGCGCCCGATAGTGCTGCGGCATCGAACAGGCGATACGCCGGGCGAGGACTCGGACTCTTGAGCCGGCTGGCTGAGACAATCAGGTTTCATGGGCAGGGCAATCATGTTGAAATTGTCTATAAATGGCAGCTCGCCCGTACAGCGGAGAAACGTGATGACTGATAAACCCCATTTGGACGAGGAAGCATTGGCTGAGCTTCGAGATGTCATGGAGGACGAATTTGACGTTCTGATACAGACCTATCTTGCCGATTCCAGGGACCGGATACGAAGTCTTCGGGACGCCCTGAAGACTTCGGACAGTGACGCTTTTGCCAAAACAGCGCACAGCTTCAAGGGCAGTTGCATCAATATAGGCGCTCCCAGGCTTGGTGAACTTTGTCTGAAGGCCGAGATGGCGGGAAAAGGATCTCGGCTGGAAGAGGCTCCGGGCTTGCTGGATGACATTGATCGGGAATTCCAGGAGGTAATTGAACGCCTGGAGGAATTGCCGGGGTAATACGTGTTGCCAGTTCAGCGCCGCCGCCCCGTAAAGCCTGTATGTTCTGGCATTACAATTGCTTCGTCTTTCGTATTGAGTGGATTAACCGCCCGCACTGGCCTGATCCGGCAAAGTGAGGGCGACAATGCGAATATAGCGGCAAGAGGTTGCCATGACCCAGATGGTTCTTCCCCAAACCCCCGCGCCCGGGACACAACAAGATCCCGGTCCGTCCAAATCGGCAAACAGCAAGGATCCGGCTGAAAGAAAAAACGATTTTGAATCTGTCTCCCAGGCGGAGAAGAAACGCTTGGATCGCGAGAAAGCGGACCACAACGCTGACGCAAAGTCTGCGGATGAATCCAGGGCTGCCCGGGACGGGTCTTCCGAGACTCAGGCCGAAGCCGGCACCAAGCCAGGCCAGAAAGACGCAGCGACCCAGGATGCCGAGTCTCCGGAATCCGGTGAACTCGCCGGTGTCAGTGTGGACGTCAATGCAGAGCCAGCCGCGTTGCCACTCACCTTTGCCGAGCTACAGTCCTGGTTGAATCCGAAATCCGGCCGTTCCGGTGAAGTTGCCGGCACTGGCACGAGTTCTCTGGCCAGTGGCTCTGGTCAGGCGACGGCATCTGCCGGTTTGTTCAATGGCGTTCTCTCTCAGGCGCCCGGACAGACAACTCAGGGCGTCGCAGGCAGCACCACTGCCGATGCAACTCTGACCGAGGCGATGAAGGCCTCCGCATTAACCGATACGGGTCGAAGTCCGGACGCCAGTTCTCTAACGGGCTCCGGGCGCTTCCAGTCGGCCATGGATCTCGTATCACAGCAGGCAACCAATAGTGCAAATGGTGCCGCCAAGCTGGCGGCCGAGAACGCTGCATCCTTGCGAAGTTACGCAACCTCTATCGATGTGCCTGTTGGGCACGCTGAGTGGGGAGACAAACTGGTAGGCAAGCTGAGTTGGCTGACCGCCCGTAACATGTCAGTTGCAGAGATTCACCTGACACCACCGGACATGGGGCCCATGGAGGTCAAGGTGCGTGTGCAGAATGAACAGGCGAACATTACCGTTCATTCTGCCAACCCGGTGGTCCGGGATCAGCTGGAACTGCACTCTCATCGGCTCCGGGACATGTTAGGGGAGCAGGGGTTATCCCTTGCCGGTTTCGATGTTTCTGATTCGTCCCGGCAACAGACTGGCGGCCAGGGGGCCGGAGAGAATGGGGGTTCCGGCGCAGAGTCTGCGTCTGTGGTTGCCGCCGATCCTGACGAGGAAAGCCTCAGCTCTGGCAGTCTTGATCTCAGCTGGAAAGGCGAAGTCGACATCTTCGCCTGATCCTATTCGATATTCTCTTCCATTCTCTTTTGCCCATCCTTCCCGGCAACGCTAAACTGCTGTTCTGAACGGGAAGGTTGGGTGTTCTGGCCCGCCCTTTGCATCCAATCCTGAGAAGTCACGGAAAACGGTTCTCCGTGACGGATTTCTGGCAAAGCGAACATTATGGCTGAAAACAACGAATCTGGAGCGGCTCCCGCCAAGAAGGGAAAGCTGAAATTGATCATCATGCTGGTTGTGGTGGTTATTCTGGCGATTGTGCTGTCTGTGGCAGGTACCCTGTGGTTTCTCGGCGATGGCTTGCCGGGAATGGGTGACGAAGAGAGCGAAGCGGGCGAGGTTACCGAAGAAGCTTTTGTTCCCAGCAGCTACCACCAGATTGATAAAGCAATTGTGACCACGGTCCAGGCGGATGGTCGTCAGCGCTATGCCCAGGTTTATCTGGCACTTGAATCGACAGATCAGCAGGCACTGGATTCCGCCAAGCTGCACATGCCTCTGATTCGAAGCCAGCTGGTAACGGTTCTCGGTAGCAGCGATTTTAATGAATTGCAGACGCCCGAGGGACGGAGTGACCTCGCTATCCGGATGCTCTCTACGGTGAATCAAGTGCTGGAGCAGGAAGGCGAGCCGCTCATCAAACGGGTGTTATTCAGAAATTTTGTCGTGCAATAGCGCACGGGCCAAAGGACTTCACGGGCAGGACTACGTATGCAGGACTTGTTGTCACAGGATGAAATCGATGCGCTCCTTCATGGCGTGGACGACGGTGACATTGATACCTACGAAGAGACTGACGATACCGGCATAAAGTCCTACGATCTTGCCAGTCAGGACCGCATCGTCCGGGGTCGGATGCCGACCCTGGAAATGATCAATGAGCGGTTTGCCCGCTATACCCGAATCAGTCTGTTCAATCTCATGCGCCGCAACGCCGATGTCTCCACCGGTGGCGTTCAGATCATGAAGTTTGGCGAGTACATCCATACCCTGTATGTACCCACCAGTCTGAATCTCTGTAAAGTCCGCCCGCTCAGAGGCACCTCCCTTTTCGTACTGGATGCCAAACTGGTTTTTAAACTGGTGGACAATTTCTTTGGAGGGGAAGGCCGTCACGCCAAGATCGAGGGCCGGGAATTCACCCCGACGGAGACTCGTATTGTCCAGATGGTTCTGGATCAGGTCTTCCACGACATGAAGGAAGCCTGGAATTCGGTATTGAAGGTGGATTTTGAGTATCTGAGCTCAGAAGTAAACCCGGCCATGGCCAACATTGTCAGCCCGAGTGAAGTTGTGGTGGTCAGTACCTTCCACATTGAACTTGATGGTGGCGGCGGGGAACTGCATTTCGCCTTACCTTATTCCATGATCGAACCTATCCGCGATGTGCTTGATGCCGGGGTGCAGAGTGATATCGATGATGTTGACGAGCGCTGGGTGAGTGCACTTCAGGAGGACGTCAAGGAAGTCAATGTGCCAATCAATACCACGGTTTGTCGCAGGCGGATTTCCTTGCGGGACATCGCCAAATTGAAGGCCGGTGACATCATTCCCGTTGAGATTCCGGAGCACCTGACGGTCACTGCCAACGGTATTCCGATATACAAGGCCACGCTCGGCACCCGCGACGGGAAACTGGCAATGAGAATTCATGAACGGGCATCGCTGCCCAAAGTAAAGAAACAATTGAAGGTGGGACGCAATGGCTGACGACGACAAAAAAGACGACAAGGAACTCAGCGAAGACGAAAAGCTGGCCGCCGAGTGGGAAGCTGCCATGGAAGAGACGGGTGAAGAGGGTGAGCAAGAGGACGAGTGGGCTGCGGCGATGGCCGAGGCGGGCGAGTCTTCGGACGATGTACAGGCTGCGCCCATGGAGGAATTTGATGCCGGAAGCGCAGCACAGGGTGATGGCCCGGCTCCGGACATCGACGTTATCCTCGACATACCGGTCACTATTTCAATGGAAGTGGGCAATACCCAGATTCCCATACGGAACCTGCTGCAGCTTAACCAGGGCTCGGTGATTGAGCTGGACCGATTGGCGGGTGAACCGCTGGATGTGCTGGTCAACGGCACCCTGATCGCCCACGGTGAAGTGGTCATGGTGAATGAGAAGTTCGGTATTCGCCTCACCGATGTGATCAGCCCTGGTGAACGCATCAAACGGTTGCAGAAGTAACATGTGGTCCAGACTGACTGCAGCCACAGTTCTGCTTGTGATTAATCCGGTCTTCGCTCAGGAAACTGCAACGACTGCCGCGCAGGATTCCCCGGTGAGAGCTCCTGATACCCTTGGCACTCTTGTTAGCCTCGGACTGGGGCTTGTGGCCGTGGTTGCCGTGATCTATGGCTGCGCCTGGATCATTCGCCGGATGAACGGCATGACCGGTATGAACAACAACGCCATCAAGGTGGTGTCGGTCATGGCCATCGGAGCCCGAGAGCGTATTGCCCTGATCCAGGTGGGTGACCAGCAGATACTGCTGGGTATCACGCCATCGGCGATCCGTACCCTGCATGTGTTTGATGAGCCGGTTGTCGAGGCAGGCAGTGTCGGTTCCAGTGATTTTGCCCGCCGGTTACAAGGCATGATCGGAAAACCCTGGACCTCTCCGACAAGGAACGACTAGGCCCATGCACGCCGCAATGTTCAAGCGACTACTTCCATCCCTGATTGTGCTGGCCAGCCTGGTCTGGGCGCCTCTGGCTCTGGCGCAGGAGCCATCCGGGATCCCGGGCATACCGGCGTTTACTGTCACACCCGGAGAAGGCGAGGGCGCGCAGGAATACTCGGTGACCCTGCAGGTTCTGGCGCTGATGACCGCGCTGACTTTCCTGCCGGCCATGCTCATGATGATGACTTCGTTTACCCGCATCATTGTGGTGTTTGCCATTCTCCGCCAGGCGATTGGTCTGCAGTCCACGCCGTCGAACCAGATTCTTTTGGGACTGGCCCTGTTTCTCAGCATCTTCATCATGAAACCGGTACTGGAAGAGGCGAATCGGGTCGCATTACAACCCTACATGCAGGAGGAAGTGAGTTCGCTGGAGGCGGTTGAACTGGCCAGTCAGCCCTTCCGGAAATTCATGCTGGAACAGACGCGGGAGAGTGATCTTGCACTGTTTATGCGAATTGCTGATGAACAGTATGACACCCCGCAAGACGTATCGTTCTGGATCCTTATGCCGGCGTTTGTGACCAGCGAGCTGAAAACCGCGTTCCAGATCGGGTTTATTCTCTTCATCCCGTTTCTGATTATCGACATGGTGGTGGCGAGTGTTCTCATGGCTATGGGTATGATGATGCTGTCACCGATCATCATCTCCCTACCGTTCAAGATCATGCTGTTTGTGTTGGTAGACGGCTGGGCGCTGATCATGGGTACCCTTGCTGCCAGCTACGGAATATAGGAGACATCATGACTCCCGAAACCGTTATCGATATCCTGCGTGAGGCTCTGTGGCTGATTGTCCTCCTGGCCTCAGTGATCATTGGCCCCGGGCTTGTAATTGGTCTGGTCGTCAGTACCTTCCAGGCGGCGACACAGATCAACGAGCAGACCCTGAGCTTTCTCCCAAGACTGTTGATCACCCTGATCGTGATTATTGTCTGGGGCCCCTGGATGCTGACACAATTGCTGGACCACGCTAACCGGTTGTTCGGCAACATCCCCTACCTGATCGGCTGACGGATGATACCGGCGGAGATCAGCGCGGACGTCATCGGCCAATGGGTTGGTCAGCACCTTTGGCCTCTGTTTCGTCTGGCCAGCTTTTTGATGGTGATTCCCATCTTCGGCACGCAACTGGTGCCCGCCAGGGTTCGCCTTGGACTGGCCTTGTTGATGACTATCCTCATAGCGCCCATGATCCCGCCGGTACCTCAGGTGGAGGCCCTGAGTGCCGATGCGGTTGTAATTACCCTTCAACAAATTCTCATCGGCGTCGGCATGGGCTTTGCGCTCACTGCGCTCTGGCAACTGTTCGTCATTACCGGCCAGATGATTGCCATGCAGATGGGTCTGGGTTTCGCCTCCATGGTCGATCCGGCGAATGGTGTGAACGTGCCCGTATTGTCCCAGATCTACACCATTACCATCACCCTGCTGTTCCTGGCCATGAATGGACATCTGGTCGCCTTTGAAGTCTTTATCGAGAGTTTCCGGACTCTGCCTGTTGGTCTGGAGGGGCTGGGCCAAACCGGCGTCTGGGAACTGGCTCATCGCATCAGCTGGATGTTTGCGTCTGCCATGCTACTGGCGTTGCCGGCGGTGACTGCCGTGCTGATCGTGAACATCTCTTTCGGCGTAATGACCCGTGCAGCACCCCAGATGAACATCTTTGCCCTCGGTTTCCCGATTGGCCTGATTTTTGGATTGTTTGCGATATGGGTGCTGCACGCCAATTTTCTGCCGCACTTTGATCAGTACGCCCGAGAAACCTTTGATTTCATGCGGGGCTTGCAGGGGCAGTAGCAAGACTTATGGCCGAAGAGAACGATAACAGTCAGGAAAAGACGGAAGAGGCCACCCCCCGAAGGCTTGAAAAAGCCAGGGAGGATGGTCAGACCGCGCGTTCCAAAGAGCTGGCCACCATGGCTGTATTACTTGCCGGTGCCGGTGGGATGCTGATGTTCGGGGCCAGTCTGGGAGCCTCGCTGGAAGCCATCATGTACGACAGCTTCGTGATTGAACGCTCGGCTATCTTTGACATGCGTCACATGAGCGTTCAGCTCATCGAATCCTCAAAGGAAGCTGCCTGGGCTCTCTCGCCAATACTGGTGTTGCTATTGATCGCCGCTGTCTTCGGTTCAATAGGAATCGGTGGCCTTATGATCAGTGGCAAGGCGATTGCGCCAAAGCTCAATCGTATGGATCCCATGAAGGGGCTCGGGCGGATGTTCTCCATGCGCTCCCTGATCGAACTGGTCAAGGCCATTGCCAAAGTCGGTCTGGTTCTGACCATCGCGATCCTTATTCTCAATCTGCGGACTGAAGATCTTCTGGCCATTGCCGAGGAGCCAGTGGTGCCGGCCATGGAGCACGTACTCTGGACCATTGCCTGGAGCTTCTTCCTGTTGTCCTGTGCCACCATCATCATCGCCATGATCGACGTGCCGTTTCAGATCTACGATCATCAGAAAAAACTGCGCATGACGAAGCAGGAAGTAAAAGACGAATACAAGGACACTGAAGGCAAGCCCGAGGTAAAAGGCAAGATCCGCCAGCTCCAGCGTGAAATGGCTCAACGCCGCATGATGCAGGATGTGCCCTCGGCAGACGTGGTGATTACCAACCCGACTCACTACGCAGTGGCCCTGAAATACGACCAGAAGGCCATGGCGGCCCCCATTGTGGTGGCCAAGGGCGCCGATGAAATTGCCTTCAAGATTATGGAAATCGCCCGGGAGAACAAAGTGGAAGTCATGCGCACCCCGCCGCTGACCCGTGCGGTTTACCACAACACCGACATAGGAGGGGAGATACCGGACGGCCTGTACATGGCTATTGCGCAGGTGCTCGCCTATGTGTTCCAGCTTCGCCAGTTCCGTAAGGGACGTGGTCCCAAGCCCGGCATGCCCGATTTTCCGATTCCCTCTGATTTGCGGCGTGATGTATAGGCACGCTTCTGTTCGTAACCCGCTGGTTCGGGGGGGCGTATGGTTGTGGGCGGTTCTGGAGGATTCGTGGCTGCGGGCAGCGGCTTCAGGTAAGCCGCCGAGTGCTTCTAGAGTGTCTTGGCAAAGACCCTACCGGTGCCGGGCGGCACCGGTAGGGCAGTGATGCCGGAGCTGTCAGTCAGCTTTCGGCTCATGGATGGCTTTACCCCACGCCTCCTGGCTTCCGGGGAGCAGCAGGTTCAGGATAATGGCAGCCACCGCGCACAATGCGATGCCTTCAAGGTGCCCGAGCACCATGCCGCCGATACCAAACACCAGAGTGACACCCACGATAACCAGGTTACGGGACTGTGACAGATCCACCTGGTGGCGGATCAGGGTGTTTAGGCCGACAACGGCAATCGAGCCGAACAGCAGGCACAGGATGCCGCCCATGACGGGTATCGGAATGGTCTGCAGTGCCGCGCCGAATTTGCCCACGAAGGCCAGGACAATGGCAATGCAGGCGGCCCACCACATGACTTTGGGGTTGAAGTTCTTGGTCAGCATGACCGCGCCGGTGACTTCCGAGTAAGTGGTGTTGGGAGGTCCGCCAAGCATCGACGCTGCGCTGGTGGCGAGGCCGTCGCCCAGGAGGGTGCGGTGAAGGCCTGGCTTTTCCAGATAGTTCTTGCGGGTCACGTTGCCGATGGCCAGAACATCGCCAATGTGTTCGATGGCCGGAGCAATGGCCACGGGGATCATGAACAGGACTGCGCCCCAACTGAACGATGGTGCAACAAAATTGGGGACGGCAAACCAGGCGGCTTCCTGAATCGGTGTGGTATCCACAATGCCGGCAAAAGCTGACAGGATGTAGCCGGTGATGACCCCGAACATGATCGGAATCAGACGGAAAATGCCCTTGCTCCAGACCGACATAATGATGGTGACCGCCAGAGAAATCATGGCAATCCAGATGGCGGTGTCGTAGGGGATCAGCTGGGCGGCACCATCACCCGTGCGGCCAGACGCCATATGAACCGCAACCGGAGCCAGACCGAGACCGATTGTCATAATGACCGGACCGATCACAACGGGCGGCAGGAGGCGACGGACAAAGCCGGTTCCGCGCAGACGCACCAGACCACTGAGAATGATGTAGAGAATACCGGCAGCCATCAGGCCGCCGAGGGTTTCTTCCATGCCGAACCGGCCCTTGGAGGCGATAACCGGTGCGATGAAAGCAAAGGATGACGCCAGAAAAATAGGAATCTGGCCACCGGTAACGACATGGAAGATCAGGGTGCCGAGACCGGCTGTGAACAGCGCTACGTTGGGATCGAGCCCGGTAATCAGAGGCATCAGGACCAGGGCTCCGAAAGCTACCAGGAGCATCTGTGAGCCGGCTATCGCCTGTTTCCAGACCGGGTCATTGGTATGGTCCTGCATGCTCAAACGTCCTTCTGCTTGGTGCCAAAGATCTTGTCACCGGCATCGCCGAGGCCTGGCAGGATGTAACCTTTTTCGTTCAGGCGCTCGTCAACAGAGGCCGTGTAGATGGACACGTCCGGATGCTTTTCCAGAACCTTCTCAATGCCTTCGGGAGCGGCAACCAGAACCAGGGCCCGGATCTCGGTACTGCCAGCCTTTTTGAGCAGATCGATGGTAGAAATCATGGAGCCGCCCGTGGCGAGCATGGGGTCGACAATCAATGCCATACGCTGATCAAGTTCACCGACCAGTTTTTCCAGATAAGTGCTGGCTTCCAGGGTTTCCTCGTTGCGAATCTGGCCGACAACGCTTACCCGGGCTACGGGGATCAGGCTGAGTACGCCATCCAGCATGCCAAGGCCTGCGCGCAGGATTGGAACAATGGTTATTTTCTTGCCGTGAATCTGTTCCACCTTCACCGGTCCGGCCCAGCCCTCGATGGTTTTTTCCTGCAGAGAGAAGTCCTTGGTGGCCTCGTAAGTCAGCAGAGCACCGACCTCCTGTGCCAGTTCACGAAAATTCTTGGTGCTGATGTCCGCACGACGCATCAGGCCGAGCTTGTGGCGGATCAGTGGGTGTTTTACCTCGTGGATTGGCATGGGGTCACCTGTGTGTCTGAGTGTGGGTTCGGGGTTTTGATCAAATGGCGCAAGGATACCGCATCTGGCAGGGCGAGTCAGGCGTCAAAGCGTCGGTTCAGTATAATCACCAAGGGATGGTATGGATCTTGCGATAACTCTTTAAAACGACGCTCCGGTGTCAGATTTTCGACTTTTAACACGCCAGCAGGCACGGCCAATCGGAGAAGTTCCCGGCATGGACAGAGCTTTAGTCCTCAATAACGTCAAAACCCTGACGCGCGGAAATCTGGGCATTCCCGTCATGCTGATGGGTTTGCTGGGTATGATGATCCTGCCCATGCCGGCGTTTCTGCTGGATGTGTTCTTTACCTTCAATATCACTCTGTCGATCGTCATTCTGCTGGTGTGTGTCTATGCCCTCCGGCCGATGGAATTTGCTTCCTTTCCCACAGTGCTGCTGGTTGCGACCCTGCTGCGTCTTGCTCTGAACGTGGCATCTACCCGAATCGTCCTGCTGAACGGTCACGAGGGCGGAGACGCTGCCGGTAAGGTTATCGAATCCTTCGGCGCGGTTCTGATCGGTGGCAACTACGCAGTGGGCCTGGTGGTGTTTGCGATCCTGATGATCATCAACTTCCTGGTAGTGACCAAGGGGGCTGGCCGGGTATCCGAGGTGAGTGCTCGCTTCACTCTGGATGCGATGCCCGGCAAACAGATGGCAATTGATGCGGACCTGAACGCCGGCCTGATCAATCAGGAGGAAGCGAAGCATCGCCGCGCCGAAATCGCCCAGGAGGCTGATTTCTATGGCTCCATGGACGGTGCCTCCAAGTTTGTGAAAGGTGATGCCGTTGCCGGCCTGTTGATCCTCGCGATTAACATCATTGGCGGCGTTGCCATTGGTATGCTCCAGCACGGTCTGGATTTTGGCCTGGCCATGGAGCGCTACGCACTGCTGACCATCGGTGACGGTCTGGTTGCACAGATTCCTTCGTTGCTGCTCTCCACGTCTGCGGCAATCATGGTTACCCGCGTAACGTCCAGCCAGGACATGGGTGGACAGATCCTCCAGCAGATGTTCAGTGCGCCCAAGGCTCTGTCCATTGCCGCCGGTATTCTGATCATGCTCGGCCTCATTCCCGGTATGCCTCATGTAGCCTTCCTGGGCTTGGGTGCACTGGCCGCGGCTGCGGCCTGGTATATCTGGAAGCATCAGCGCCAGACCGTTGAGGATGAGGGCGCATTTCCGGCACGGGGAGGTGCCGGTGCGGCACCTCGACCGGCGGGTCGGGATCTGCCGCCTGGCGGTGAGGCCGGGGGCGATCGGGGTGGTCAGCTTCCGGCACCTGGTGAGACCAAAGAGTTGGGCTGGGACGACGTGTCTACCGTCGATATTGTCGGTCTGGAAGTGGGATACCGGCTTATTCCGCTGGTAGACAAGTCCCAGGGCGGTCAGCTGCTGAGCCGTATCAAGGGGGTTCGCAAGAAACTGTCCCAGGATCTGGGTTTCCTGATGCCCTCGGTGCATATTCGGGACAACCTCGATCTCATGCCCAACGTGTACCGGATTACGTTAATGGGGGTGACCATCGCTGAAGCGGAGATTCACCCTGACCGGGAGCTGGCCATCGACCCGGGGCAGGTGTTCGGGAAAGTGGAAGGGATTGAAGGCAAAGATCCGGCGTTTGGGCTGGATGCCTGCTGGATAGAGGTTGATAAAAAAGATCAGGCCCAGACTCTGGGGTACACCGTGGTTGATGCCAGTACGGTTGTCGCCACCCACCTGAACCAGGTATTGCAGAAGCATGCTCACGAATTGTTGGGCCACGAGGAGGTCCAGAAATGGCTGGACCAGCTGGAGAAGGTTTCTCCGAAGCTGGCAGAGGAGCTGGTGCCCACGACCGTTTCCATCAGCCTGTTGTTGAAGGTGTTGCAGAATCTTCTGAAAGAAGAGGTCCCCATTCGGGATATGCGGTCCATTGCCGAGGCCATCGTGAACGTACATCCGAAGAGTCAGGATCCCAAGCTGCTGACCACCGTCGCGCGCCAGGCCCTGCGCCGGATGATTGTCCAGAGCATTTGCGGCAACGAATCGGAGATACCGGTCATTACCCTGGATCCGGATCTGGAACAGTTGTTGCTTAAGTCAGTTCAACAGAGTCAACAATCCGGCGGTCAGGAAGACATTGGCCTGGTTCTGGAGCCGAATATGGTTGAGAAGCTCCAGCGCTCACTTCAGGAGAGCGTACAGCGTCAGGAGATGCTCGGTAAGCCGGCCATCTTGCTGGTATCCGGACCTCTGAGGCCGGTGCTGGCGAAATTTGCCAGTTACGGGGTAGAGCGCCTGCATGTGCTCTCGTATCAGGAAGTTCCGGACAACAAACAGATTACGATCGTGGCGTCCGTTGGCCAGTAACGGCGCGGATGACAGAGCGGACAGTGCCGGCACGGCATTGCCGGTGGAGGAAGATGCATCATGAAAGTAAAACGGTTTTTTGCTCAGACCATGTCAGAGGCGCTTAAGCTGGTCAGCGAACAGATGGGGCCGGACGCCGTCATTCTCTCCAACCGCCGGGTCGATGGTGGCGTCGAAATTGTGACGGCCCTTGATTATGACGAAAACATGGCGCGCCAGCGTCTGGGTAACCAGGCAGAAGAAGCCACCAACGGGTCGCGTCTTGCGGAGATGCAGGCAGATCAGCATCGACGTCTTGAAGATGAGTTGAGCCGTTCCCGGGATCGTATCCGGGAAGTTCGTGAAAGGCGGGCCTCCCAGGGAGCCAATTATGCCGGCTCGTCATTTGCTGCCGTTCATGAAGAGGTTAGCGGTGGTTTTGAAGATGTTGAACCATTGCCGCAGCCACCGAAGGAGGCCTATTCCGACGAGCTTGCGCAGATGCGCGCAGAAATCAGTTCTTTACGGGATCTGATGCAAGGTAGCCGGTCTAAGCAGGAGCCTGAGGTTTCTGCAACCACGGCTGTTCAGCAGCGGCTGGCTGAACGCTTACAGGAATTCGGTCTTGGTAGTGAACTGGCGGAGTCAATTTCCCGGCGCCACAAGGCTGGCCGCCTGGAGGATGGCTGGAAGCAGTCTCTTAAAATGCTGTGTACCGGCGTCCGGACTTCTCGTATGGAATGGCTGGATGAAGGCGGTGCCTATGCGCTGGTTGGGCCTACGGGTTCGGGCAAGACGACCACGATCGGCAAGCTGGCAGCCCGTTATGTGCTCAAGCACGGCTCTGACTCGGTTGCTCTGGTTACAACCGACCGTTATCGGGTGGCCGCGCATGAACAGTTGTTCGTTTTCGGACGGATTCTGAATGTGCCCGTGCGAGTGGTGGATGAGAGTCACAGTCTTGACGATATCCTGGATGAGTTGTCAGACCGTCATCTGGTGCTGATCGATACGGCCGGCTTGACCAGTTCTGATAAAGGATATCAGGAGCAGCTGGCCGAACTGGCACGCAGCCATCACAATATCAAAACACATCTTGTGGTCTCGGCAACCAGTCAGCCGCGCATCATGAAATCCGTCTGGCATTGCTATAAGATGGCAAATCTTGCGGGTTGTGTGATGACCAAGATCGATGAGGCCCTGACTCTGGGTGAGTCCCTGGGTTTTGTCATGGAAACCGGCCTGCCGGTTGCCTACTACACTGACGGGCAGAAGATTCCCGAAGATTTGCATCACGCAGAACCCGTTCCGCTGGTGCGGCTGGCCGTGGATCGGCTGAAAGCGTTCCAGCAAGAGCAGGCGGTCGCAGAGGGAGCATGAGACCGGGTAGATTGACAATGAACGTCTGAATTAACACACCCGGCTAAACGTGGCGAGAGACAAAAAACAGTATGAGCAAAGCACATCCGGTTCAGGTGATTGCAGTGTCCGGCGGCAAAGGTGGGGTCGGCAAAAGCAACGTGTCGGTAAACCTCGGAATTGCCCTGGCGCAGAAAGGCCGGAGAGTGGTGCTGCTCGACGCCGATCTGGGGCTGGCCAATATTGACGTGTTACTCGGCATTACCGCTAACCGCAACCTCCAGGACGTTCTGTCCGGCGAGTGTGATCTTAAAGACGTTCTGGTAAATGGCCCCGGCGGTATCAAGATTGTTCCTGCTTCCTCTGGCACCCAGAGAATGACCCAGCTCAGCCCGGTGGAACATGCCGGGTTGATTAACGCCTTCAGCGAACTGGGCGATCAGATTGATGTCCTGATCGTGGATACCGCCGCCGGCATCTCCGAATCGGTGGTGAGTTTCCTCAGGGCATCACAGGAGTTGCTGTTGGTGGTCTGTGATGAACCAACGTCAATCACCGATGCCTACGCATTGATCAAGCTGATGAACCGGGATTATGGAACCAGTCGCTTCCGCATTCTTGCCAATCAGGTGCGAAACGAGCAAGAAGGCCGGCATTTGTTCGAGAAACTGACCCGGGTCACCGAGCGCTTCCTGGATGTGGCACTACAATATGTAGGAATAGTCCCCTACGATGAAGCTGTGAAAAAAGCGGTTCAGCGACAGCGTGCGGTGCTGGATGCCTATCCAAGGGCAAAAGCTTCCCTCGCGATCAAGGCGCTGGCAGAAAAGGTAGAAAGCTGGCCGTTGCCGTCCTCTCCCCGCGGACATCTGGAATTCTTTGTGGAGCGGCTCGTCGAAGTCTGAAACGGATCCAGCCAAACAAGAAACCGGATACATGACATTGGCGAAAAACCTCGGAATCTACAAGCAGTCGGGTGCGCAGAAACCGTCACAGCTCGTTGAGCAGCATGCGCCTCTCGTCAAGAAAATTGCTCTTCACCTGATGGCCCGCCTGCCGGCTTCCGTCCAGCTTGAAGACCTGATGCAATCCGGCATGATGGGCTTGCTTGAGGCCGCTCAGCGGTACAGTTCCACCAAGGGTGCAACCTTTGAGACTTACGCCGGTATTCGGATTCGCGGTGCCATGGTCGACGAAATCCGCAAGGGCGACTGGGTTCCCCGTTCCGTGCATCGCAATACCCGCCGTATTTCCCAGGCCATCAAGGCGGTGGAAGACCGTCTTGGCCGCGAAGCCCAGGATCAGGAAGTGGCCAAGGAGCTGGGAATGGAGTTGGCTGAATATCATTCCTACCTGTCTGATTCCAACAGTGGCAGACTTTTTAGTCTTGACGAGCTCAATGAATCCGGAGAGCTGCCGATAGAACAGACAGAGACGCAGGATAATCCCCTGGAGGGGGTGTCCTCCGATGCCTTTCGGCGTAATCTCGCTGAAGCCATTGAAGATCTGCCAGAGCGGGAGAAACTGGTGCTGAGTCTGTACTATCAGGAAGAGCTGAACCTCAAGGAGATTGGCGCAGTGCTTGGCGTCAGTGAGAGTAGGGTAAGTCAGATTCACAGCCAGGCTGCCTTGCGCCTTCGTGGACGGTTGTCGGATTGGCGAGAGGAATCAGATAGTTGACCGGGCTCTGCCTGTGTCCGCGAAGGTGCAGTCTGTAGTTTTTGGTAACAGGTGCTTTACAACCGGAGCAAAGGACTGACAATAAGCGGTTAAAACAGTGGCCTGCTAGACTTTGAACGCGAAGGTCAAACGAATTCCGGGTGTGACTAACTGGAGGTCCCATTGGACAAGAACATGAAAATCCTCATTGTGGATGACTTTTCCACAATGCGACGGATCATCAAGAATCTGCTGCGTGATCTGGGCTTCACCAATACCGATGAAGCCGACGATGGCAACACAGCGCTGCCAATGCTCAAAAGCGGAAAATACGATTTTCTGGTCACCGACTGGAATATGCCGGGCATGTCCGGTTTCGATCTGCTCAAGGCTGTTCGGGCCGATGAGAATCTCAAAACCCTGCCTGTATTGATGGTAACGGCTGAGGCTAAACGAGATCAGATTGTTGCTGCTGCCCAGGCTGGCGTAAATGGTTATGTTGTTAAACCGTTTACGGCTGCGGTGCTCAAAGAGAAGATTGAGAAAATCTTCGAAAGAATCCAGTAACCAGAGATCGGACGGCTCTCATGAGCGATAACAAGAAGGACCATCGGGGCCTTGATCCGGAGGTGACGGAAAAGCTCCAGCGGCAGGCTACAGAACTGGCAAAGACAGTTGATGCCGGTGATTATGCCAAAGCCATGACTCTGATCAATGAACTCAGCGAGGTTCGGGATCAGAGTCTGTATCGCGAGGTCGGGCGGTTGACCCGAAGCTTGCATGAAGCGATCCGGAACTTTCAGATTGACCCCCGTAATGCCGAACAGCAGGAAGCTCTGTCAAAGATGACAGACGCCTCCGATCGCCTCGAATACGTGGTGCAGATGACCGGTGAAGCGGCGAACCGGACCATGGATCTGGTTGAGGAAGCCATGCCGGTGGCCAACGCACTGAGAGCCGAGGCTGTCGCTCTGCGTGATGAATGGCAACGACTGCGTCGCCGGGAAATGCAGCCGGCCGAGTTTCGTGAGCTTTATGGGCGGATTGATCGGTTTTTCGTCAGTATGGCAACCGACGCCGACACCATGTACAGCCACCTTTCAGAAATTCTGCTGGCTCAGGATTACCAGGATTTGACGGGACAGGTCATTCAGAAAGTCACGACCCTGGTGAAAGAGGTTGAGGAGCAGATGCTCAGCCTGGTGGTGATGGCCAGTCATGTGGACCAACTCACCGGCACGGTACACCAGATTGAAGTACAGGAAGAATCTGCAGAAAAGGGCGTCGGGCCCCAGATCAAGGCCGATGAGCGTGAAGATGTAGTTTCCGGACAGGATGACGTGGACGACCTGTTGTCCAGTCTCGGTTTCTGAATAAAGAGGGTAACGCATGGCGTTTGATGCTGATGAAGAGATTTTGCAGGACTTTCTGGTAGAAGCCGGCGAAATCCTCGAAAAGCTGTCAGAGCAGTTGGTAGATCTTGAGCAAAATCCTGATGACAGTGATCTGCTTAACGCCATCTTCCGTGGCTTTCATACTGTTAAAGGCGGCGCGGGCTTCCTTCAGCTTGATGCCCTGGTGAGTTGCTGCCACTCCGCCGAGAACGTTTTCGATATTTTGCGCAATCACAAGCGCAAGGTGGACTCTGAGTTAATGGACGTGGTTCTGGAGGCCCTGGACAACGTCAATGCCATGTTTGAGCAGGTCCGCAATCATGAGGAGCTGACACCGGCTCCGGATGGACTGATAGCACGCCTGGATGCCCTGGCTGAGCCGGAAGGAGAACAGACGCCTGTCGCCGGTTCCCCATCAGAAGGTGAGGGGAATCATCCATCCGAGGACGGAGGCGACATCACTGACGACGAATTCGAACAGTTGCTGGATGCCTTGCAGGATGACAAATCCGGGGGCAACCCAACGGCTTCAGACTCCGCGTCAGTGGCGGGCGAGCCGGCAGGTTCCGGTGACGACGAGATTACCGACGATGAATTCGAGGCGTTACTGGATCAGTTGCACGGAAAAGGGCAGTTTGCCGGTGCACAAGCGGACGAAGAAGGCAGTGCCAGTGAAGCCAAACCGGCCGCCAGGGAAGACAGCGTCGGCAGCGACAATCTGATCACCGATGATGAGTTCGAGAAGTTGCTCGACGAACTTCACGGCAAGGGTGGCGCTCCAACAGGGGCTGAATCCTCCGCTGCGACAGAGACCCCGGTCCCGAAAGAACCCTCAGCGCC
The DNA here is from genome assembly GCF_018860425.1 of Marinobacter sp. F3R08. GTDB lineage: Bacteria > Pseudomonadota > Gammaproteobacteria > Pseudomonadales > Oleiphilaceae > Marinobacter. The sequence continues at coordinate 80,128 of NZ_JAHKPI010000025.1, forward strand.
TGAACAACCGGCGGGTTCGAAAGTACAGTCTCCAAAACCTGAAAAACCAAAGTCAGGACCGAAACCGGACGTCAAGGGCGCTGCGGCACCTGCCAAACCGGCCCGCGAAAATGCCCCGGCGGCGGAAACCACGGTACGGGTCGACACCAAGCGCCTTGATGACATCATGAACATGGTGGGTGAGCTGGTGCTGGTTCGGAACCGGTTGCAACGTCTGGGTGCCGACAGCCAGGACGAGCACATGCACAAGGCGGTGTCGAACCTCGATGTTGTCACCACCGATCTTCAGTCTGCGGTGATGCAGACCCGGATGCAGCCGATAAAGAAAGTGTTTGGACGTTTCCCCCGGGTTGTTCGTGATCTTGCCAGGAACCTCAAGAAAGAGGTGAATCTCGTGATGCACGGCGAGGAAACCGACCTGGACAAGAACCTGGTTGAGGCGCTGTCTGATCCGCTTGTTCACCTGGTGCGAAATTCGGTCGACCACGGCATCGAAGCTCCGGAGGTGCGAGAGAAAGCAGGCAAGCCTCGTCAGGGCATGGTTACCCTGTCTGCCGAGCAGGAGGGCGATCATATCCTGTTGTTTATCGAGGATGATGGTGCCGGCATGGATCCGGAAGTGCTGCGCCGGAAAGCGGTCGAAAAGGGTATTTACGAACAGGATGCCGCAGATCGTTTGACGGATTCGGAGTGCTACAACCTCATTTTCGCTGCAGGTTTCTCCACCAAGGATCAGATTTCAGATGTCTCGGGCCGCGGTGTCGGGATGGATGTGGTCAAAACCAAGATTGGCCAGCTTAACGGCCAGTTGAGCATCGAATCGGCGTTGGGCAAAGGCTCACGAATTGTCATCAAGGTTCCGCTGACACTGGCGATCATGCCTACCCTGATGATCATGCTGGGGGATCAGTCCTTCGCATTGCCCCTGGTCAATGTGGTCGAAATTTTCCATCTGGATCTTACCAAGACCAACATCGTCGACGGGCGTGAATGTATTGTGGTGCGGGAGAAAGTATTCCCGCTGTTTCACATCAAGCGCTGGCTGATTCGCGGGGCCGCCGCCCAGGAAGTGCCTGAAAATGCGCATGTTGTTATCGTGGCTATGGGTACCAAACAGGTAGGCTTTGTTGTAGATCAGCTGGTTGGACAGGAAGAGGTGGTGATCAAGCCTCTCGGGCGCGCGTTGCAAGGGACGCCGGGAATGGCTGGTGCCACCATTACCGGTGATGGCCGGATTGCGCTGATTATTGATGTTCCCAGCCTGTTGCAGCATTACGGCTGAGCCGTGCCATAGGGTAACCATGGCCGGAGAACTATGGATTGGTAGGAGAAGTGGATGACAGTTTCTGTCCTGGTCGTTGATGATTCAGGCTTTTTTCGCAAACGGCTGACGGAAATCCTGACCAGCTCTGGCCAGATCAAGGTGGTTGGTGCTGCCACGAACGGTCGGGAAGGCGTCGAGCTGGCCGAAAAGCTGCGCCCCGACGTGATTACCATGGATTACGAGATGCCGGTCATGGATGGTATCTCCGCCGTACGCGAAATCGTGCGTAAACATCCGATACCTGTGCTCATGTTCTCCTCGCTCACCTACGAAGGTGCTCGAGTGACCCTGGATGCGCTGGAAGCTGGTGCCGTCGATTTCCTGCCCAAGAATTTCGAAGAAATTGCCCGGGACAACAGTCAACTCCAGAAGATTCTGATTGAGCGGATCCTGGATGTGGCGCGCAGCCGTCCAGGCACCCGGCCTCCGGCGCTGTCTCACCCACAACCGGCGGCAGCACCTACAAGGGTGTCGGGCCCGGCAGCGCGACCTCGCCCTGAACCGGCGCCGCGTCAGCGCCGTGATATACATGCTTCCACACCACCCGCAGGGCCTGCCGGCGACACCGAAGCGCCCAGGCGTCATGCCCGTCGAGGTCCTGCCAAGCACTACGCCGTCGTTGGTATCGGTACTTCAACCGGCGGACCGGTCGCCCTGCAACGGGTACTGACGGTATTGCCAGCAACGTTTCCCGCCCCCATCGTGTTGGTGCAGCATATGCCGGCCAGCTTTACGCCCGCCTTTGCCGAGCGTCTGAACAAGCTTTGTCGGATCGAGGTTCGGCAAGCCGAGGATGGCGATGTCCTTCGACCCGGGCTTGCGTTGTTGGCGCCCGGCGGCAAACAGATGATGGTTGAGAGCCGGGGCGGGCAGGCCAGAATCCGTATTTTACCCGGCGACGAACGACTTAATTACAAACCCTGTGTCGATGTTACCTTCGGTTCTCTGGCCAGGAGCTTTCCGGGCAAGACTCTGGGCGTCATTCTGACCGGTATGGGCTCTGACGGTAAAGAAGGTTGCCGAATGATGAAGCAGAGTGGGTCGGATATCTGGTCCCAGGATGAAAAGTCATCGGTGATCTATGGAATGCCAATGGCGGTCGCCAAGGCAGGGCTGACAGACGAAGTGCTGTCGCTTGACGACATCGGACCCCGCCTGGTCGAAGGTGTTTGCTGATGGATATCCTGAGCCTGCTCGGGGTCGTACTGGCCTTTGCCGCCATACTCGGGGGGAACCTGCTCGAAGGGGGCGCACTGGGTTCCCTTTTCAATGGACCGGCGGCCATTATTGTTATCGGCGGCACCCTGGCCGCGACCATCCTGCAGACTTCCTGGCCCACCCTTAAACGGGCCTTTACCCAGGTGCGTTGGGTGTTCGTACCACCGTTCATTAGCCTGGAAGATGGGATCGGAAAGGTCATCGACTGGAGCGTAAAAGCCCGGAAACAAGGGTTGCTGGGGCTTGAAGGGCTTGCTGAACGGGAGCCGGAACCTTTCGCCCGTAAAGGGTTGCAGTTGTTGGTGGACGGCGCTGAAACCGAAACTATCAGGGGCATTATGGAAGTGGACCTGGAGTCCCGTGAGCAGCGGGATCTGGAGTCAGCAAAAGTGTTTGAGGCCATGGGTGGCTATTCGCCGACGATCGGTATTATCGGTGCTGTCATGGGGCTGATACAGGTGATGACCAACCTTGAAGACCCGCAGTCTCTGGGTAGCGGGATCGCCACGGCATTTGTTGCAACCATATACGGTGTGGCGCTGGCCAATCTCCTGTTTTTCCCGGTGGCAAACAAGATGCGCGGTATCGTCAAGGAACGTACCCGTTACGAAGATATGATGATAGACGGCATCATTGCCATCGCCGAGGGTGAAAACCCGAAATCCATAGAATTGCGGCTGCGGGGCTTTCTGCAGTAAGCATGGGCAGGCCAACTTATGCGGCGTCGTAGGCAGCACCAGGACGATCTGCACAATAAGGAGCGGTGGCTGATTTCCTATGCGGATTTCATCACTCTGCTGTTCGCATTTTTCGTCGTTATGTATTCGGTTTCGTCGGTGAACGAGGGCAAATACAAGGTACTCTCGGAGACCCTGACTGGCGTATTCAATGCTCCCCAGCGATCGTTCAAACCTGTTGAAATTGGTGATCAGCCCCAGCGGTCGCCAGCCGCGCCTGCGGAGAATGTCATCACTCCGGCGGTTACTGAGGCTCCCAAAAATCCGGCACTGGACGCCCAGGGCCGAACTGAAGCTCTTCGGGCCATGGCAGACCAGCTGGCTATGGAGTTTGATGAACTGATTAATCAAGGGGTTGTGACCCTTGAGACCAGTGATCAGTGGCTGGAGCTGAATCTGCCGAACAGTTTGCTGTTTGGCAGCGGTGATGCCGAGCCCCATTACGACGCGTTTGACGTTGTTGATAAAATCGCGACAGTCCTGAATAACCGGGATAACGCGATCAAGGTTGAGGGCTTTACTGACAACCAACCAATCAATACCTCCCATTTCCCTTCCAACTGGGAACTGTCTACCGCTCGGGCGGCGGCGATGGCGCGGATGCTCGTGATGGAGGGCATCGAACCGGAACGTCTTGCTGCCGTCGGCTATGGCCAGTATCAGCCGGTTGCCCGGAATGATACCGAAGAGGGGCGAAGGCGAAATCGGCGAGTGGTATTGCTGATTTCCCGAGACGCCAGTATTCGCGGCGCCATGCGCTGAACCGGTCGTCGACAGATACGGATAGATCCATTGGCACGGTTCCTGTATTACTCTCCGTTGAGAAAAGGTGCCGGCAAGAACTTGCCGGACGTCCCCGCGTAATTCGTTCAAGTTGCCTGGGGACTGGCCGATAACCGAAATGGTGGCTGCAGGTAATTGCGGGTCACACTGATGTGTTCTCTGGAGAATCAAAGCGTGCGAATCTGGGCGGTAGCCAATCAAAAAGGCGGTGTCGGAAAGACAACGAGTGTTGTGGCCCTGGGCGGCTTGCTTGCCGAACGCGGCAAGCGCGTTCTCGTTGTAGATCTGGATCCCCACGGTTCGCTTACCAGCTGGTTTGGCTATGATCCGGATACCATTGCACACAGCGTTTTTGACCTGTTTCAGCATCAGGGGAAGGTCCCTGAGGGGCTTCCAGCCCAACTGATCACCGAAACCAGTTGTAAGGGGTTGTCCCTGCTTCCGGCGAGCGCAGCATTGGCTACCCTTGAGCGAAGGATGATCGGCGTCGAGGGAATGGGGTTGATCATGTCCCGGGCCCTGGCCCAACTTTGGGACGACTTTGATTATGTGCTGCTGGACAACACCCCGTCTCTGGGCGTCCTGATGGTCAACGCCCTGGCGGCGGCTCAGCATCTGATCATCCCCGTGCAAACCGAATTCCTGGCCATCAAGGGACTGGAACGCATGCTCCACACTCTGAAGATGATCATGCGATCCCAGAAAAATGAACTGTCCTATACCATCGTGCCAACGTTGTATGACCGGCGGACTCAGGCGTCTGTAAAGAGTCTGAATCTGTTGCGAAAAACCTACCGCGAATCCCTGTGGAGGTTTGCCATCCCGGTAGACACCAAATTCCGGGATGCCAGCCAGGGCGGTATCGTTCCCTCTGTGCTCGACGCAGACACTCATGGGGTCCGGGCGTACAGCCACCTGTTGGATGATCTGATGTCGCGGGTGGAGATGGTAAAGGAGCGTCAGCATGGCTGACGAGAAATTGACAAAGCTGGCGGATCCGGAAACCGCTATTGCCAGCTATCTTGATGAATTGCTGCATACGGCGACCAGTACAGCGCTCCGTGAAGAAACAATCGTATCCGAGTCGTTGAAACCAGAAGCTCAGGTGCCGCGCACATCCGTTCGTAGCAGACCGGCTCCGGTGAAAACCGTCGAAAAACTGTCACCAGAATCAGCGGCGCCTAGGCCAATCCCGGAAAAGCCGGTCGAACCAGCGCGGCCGGTGGTACCTCAGGCTCCGGTAGTGCCTGTACCGAAGGCAAAGGTCGCGGTCCCACCAGAGCCCGAGCCGGCGGCGCCACCGTCCCGTCCGGAATGGTCAGAGCAGCCCTTTGAGTGCCTCATTTTTACGGTTGCGGGGCTGCAACTGGCCGTTCCATTGATTCTGCTTGGCGCTATTCATCGCATTGAAGATGAGATCCGGGCCATCCCGGGCAGTCCGCGCTGGTACATGGGAATTCGCGCGGATCAGGATCAGAATCTCCGGGTCGTGGATACCGCGGAATGGATTATGGCCGGTCGGGTACCGCTCAATGCCCGCGAGAACTACCGATTCGTGATTCGATTGAATGACAGTGACTGGGGGCTTGCGTGTGACGATGTTGCCCAGTCCTTTACTTTGCGGCCCGAGGAAGTACGCTGGAGGACTGCTCGCAGCAAGCGTCCGTGGCTGGCAGGGACGGTCATTAATCACATGTGTGCGCTGATTGATGTAGGTACGATGGCAGACTTGCTGGTGCGGGCTGAAAGGGAGCACCATCTGGATCTGAACTAAGGCGTTTACCGGTTACCGAATGAAACCGAGCCGTGCTGGCACGGTTTGTGCCCTTGAATATAGTATTGGGCACTGATGATATTTTTTTGACGATCAGGTTGCCCGCCGGGCAGCCCAATAGGAGAAACATCGCTATGGCATCCCCGAGCGGACAAACCAATCAGTCCCAGGACGATCAGGTACTGCAGTACGTTACCTTCCGACTGGATGATGAGACCTACGGTCTGAATGTCATGCAGATCCAGGAAGTGCTGAGATACACGGAGATTGCTCCGGTTCCGGGTGCGCCGGATTACGTACTCGGCATCATCAACCTTCGGGGTAACGTGGTTACGGTCATCGACACCCGCCGGCGCTTCGGGCTTGCGGATGCGGAGATAACCGATGCCACTCGGGTTGTGGTGATGGAATCCGCCGATCAGGTCATGGGTATTCTGGTCGACTCCGTAGCCGAGGTGGTGTACCTGAAAGCCAGTGAAATCGAGACCGCACCGAACGTGGGTAATGAGGAAAGTGCCAAGTTTATCCAGGGCGTGTGCAACAAAGATGGCGAACTGATCATTCTGGTTGAGTTCGACAAGATGCTGTCAGACCACGAGTGGGCTGAAATCGCGGCACTGTAATCCGGGGAAACTCGATACAGTCCCGAAGATGGATGCCTTCCGCGGCAAATAACGGGAGACATCCGTCATGTTTTCAGAAATTCCTTCCTATCTTCCCTGGGCGCTGACTGTTGGCGCTTTGTGCCTGGTGTTTGTCCAGGGTCTGATTCTCGGACGTCAGGTCACCAGCCTCAGAGCCTCTCTGAAAGAACGCTGCGATACTCTTGGTCGGGAACTGCATGCCACCACCAGTGGCAGCATGGGGGTAGGGCAGCGGCTGGTAACCTGTGAACGGCAGCTCCACGAGCTCCGGACCACTCTTGACGAAATGCGTCAGAACGATCCGCTGAGAATTTCCTATGATGAGGCCTCCAGGCTGGTTGATCTCGGCGCCGATATCGACGATCTTATGAATACGTGCGGGATTTCCCGTCCCGAGGCCGAGCTGGTGTCAGCACTCAGAAAACGTCAGGCGGCCTGATCCCATGTCGTAACGGACGTAGCTCAATGAAAAGAGTTTATCCTAGGGCCCTTGAGGCCCTTCGATCTGTATCCCGCCATGATTTTGTTTCCGGCTCAGATCTGGTTGCATCCATAACCGGTCACTCCATCCCCCGCGAAGAAACCGTCAGTCACATCCTTGCTCTCATTCCGGAGGTTGAGCCGGATCAGGTGGTCATGCACGTGGGCGGCGGCTCCGGGTATCTCGCGGCCGTGCTTTCTGGCCTCGCCCATCGGGTTATCTATCTGGAGAAGAACGCCGTCGTCGCCGAGGCCGCGAGGGAACGGTTTTTCCGGCTTGGGATGCACAATGTGGATGTTGTGGTTGCTGATGTGGAAGACGCGCCGGAACCTGAATCCCCGTGCGACCTTGTTTTGTGCACCACATTTATCACGGAACCAAAGGTTCTGGCCCGGTTACTGCGGGAAGGTGGCCACGTTATTTGCCTTGAGGGGCGGGCGGGGCCTGTCCCGAGCCTGGCCATGTTCGAGCGGCACGACGGCGAACTGGAACGGGTCCGGACTCTGGGATGGGTCGACTTTAACCGTAATGTTGAGCAGATTCTCATTGATCAGGGCCTTGTGAATGACAAGGTTCTGGCTGAGGCAAAGGCCGAAGCGGCGAAGCAGAATTGCCGGCTGCTTGAGGTTCTTCGACGGACACTGAATATTGAAGAGATTGATCTGTACCGTTCGCTCGCTCTGCAGCGTGGTATGACATTTATCGATGCGGACGAACTCTTGCCGGACCTTCACCCGGCACTGTTCCGGCGATTTTCCCGAACGTTTCTTGATCTTTCGCGGCTGATTCCCGTCGCTGAAGACGACGACCGGGTTACTGTTGTGACGGATGATCCGGATGTGCGTACGGATCAGCTGGAACGCCTGAGTTCCAACCAGGTCGTGGAATGCCTGCTGACCACCCCGACGGATTTTCGCCGCATCTGGTCTGCGCTGGATCTGACCGCCAAAGGACGCCGCTTCGCAGCAGATCACGAACCTGATCAGATTCAACAGCCGGATTCGGTTGCCAGTAAGGATCAGGTTTTGGGTAAGGACCCCAAAAACAAACATATCAGCCCTTACCTGGTGTCTGTCTACGAAGCGATCCTGCTGGATGCTGTCAGTGAAAAGGCCAGCGATATTCATATTGAACAATACGAAGACCGGATTCGCATTCGCCTGCGGGTGGATGGTGATCTCCATGATTTGCCCCAATACCAGTTGTCGCCCCGCGAGATCAAAGGGGTGATCAACGTCATCAAGCTGCGAGCGGAACTGAATATTGCCGAACACCGATTGCCCCAGGGCGGGCGGTCCCGGCTTCAGCTTGGTGATATGGCTTACGACCTGCGTATCCAGACTCAGCCTTCCCTGCATGGCGAACATGCCATTATCCGGTTGTTGCCACAGACCGGCCGGGCCATGACCATTGCCGAGCTTGGCATGTCACCGATGATCGATGCCCGTTATCAGCGCTTGCTGGATAACCCGGCCGGGCTGGTGCTGGTTGTCGGACCCACTGGTTCCGGGAAGTCCACCACCCTGTATGCCGGCCTGCAAACCCTCGCAGATGATGGTCGCCGGAAAGTTATTACGGTGGAAGACCCTATCGAGTACTCCATCGATAATATCCAGCAGACCCGGGTGCGGTCGGAAATTGGTTTTGGTTTTGCCGATGCGATGAGGGCGTTTGTCCGGGAAGATCCCGACGTCATTCTCGTGGGAGAGATTCGCGATCAGGAAACCGCTCTTGAGGCAATCCGGGCCTCACAGACTGGGCACGTGGTTTTGTCTACTCTTCACTGCAACGATGCAGTGGACTCACTTCAACGCCTTTACGATCTGGGTGTTCACCCGAATTCGATTGCTGGTGAGCTTCTGGCTGTCATCGCCCAGCGTCTGGCCAAGCGTATCTGTATGGATTGCCGGCAGCCGGTGCAACCGGATCCGATGATTCTTGCTGAGGTATTCCCGGATGGTCCTCCTGCGGACTTTCGCTGCTTTGAAGGTGTGGGTTGTGATAAATGCAACGGCCGTGGTACTCGTGGTCGTGTGGCAATTGTTGAGTATATGGAAGTCGATACGGACATACGCAATGCTATCTCCAGTCAGCCTCCAATCGGCGAACTGCGTTGGCGCGCTCTCGATGCCGGCCTCGTGACCATGCGGGACAGTGCTCTGGACCATGTTATTGAAGGCATTATTCCGCTATCTGAGTTGCCACGGATTCTCCCGAGAGAGCGAATGGCGCCGGAAGTTCGTGGCGGCCGCAGGAGTCAGCAATGAGCAACAAACAACCGATCGTGAAAGCCGCCCAGCGGCAACCCGTTGAAGTGGCTTATAGCGCGGAACTGGACAAGCTCCGGAGTATGGATCATGGCCCAGTGCCACCGGGCTGGCAGATGTCGCCCCGAGCGGTGGAAAAGTTTGTTATGGGCGACGAGACACTCGGCATTGAGCGTAAATTTGTTGCTGATCGAGCCATAGTGGTCAGGATCATCATTTCGCTGTGTACCAGCCGGGGGTGCCTTTTGGTTGGTGAGCCGGGCACCGCTAAGTCCTGGTTGTCGGAATTAATGGCTGCAGCCATATCAGGTTGTTCGACTCTGACTCTCCAGGGCGGAGCCGTGAATAATATAGGACAGCTGTTGTACAGCTGGAACGAAGCGGTCTTACATTCCGAGGGGCCCTGTCTGAAGGCCTTGGTGCCCAGCCCCCTGCTGCGAGGAATGATGCAAGGGCAAATGGTCCGGTTTGAGGAGATTGCCCGCTGTCCGCAGGCGCTGCAGGACGCGCTGCTGTCTGTCCTTTCTGACCGGGTTGTGGTGATTCCGGAGCTTGCAGGTGAGGACGGGGTGGTGCTCGCCCGGGAGGGGTTTAATGTGATCGCCACCTCCAACAGTATCGATGAGGGGGTTCACCGAATGAGCGCAGCCCTGAAGCGTCGCATGGATTTCGAGGAAATCCGCCCGATCCGTAATCTGGCTGATGAGATGGATGTCGTGCTCCGGGAGGTTCGCAAGGCGAACACTCAGGCGGGCATCGAGGTCGAACTTGATGAATCGGTTGTCGAAATCCTGGTCACCATGTTCCACGAACTACGCAATGGTCAGACCCTCGATGGCCGTAGCACGGATCGGCTGGCGGGCTCGGCATTGTCCACGGCGGAAGCTGTTTCGGTGGCTCATGCAACCTGCCTTAACGCCTGGTATTACAGCGGTGGCAGTATCACGGTCGAACAGCTGATGCACCACATTGTCGGCTCAGCCCTGAAGGACCAACCCGAGGACCGACGCCGTTTGCGCCATTACTTTGAAACCACTGTGGCGGCGAGACAAGGCGACAACTGGAAGGAGGCTTGGGCACTCCGCTCACTGATCCGTTGAATCATCCGGTGCCTCGGGTTTGCGGTCATCCGGAGTAAACCCGCGAATATGAAAGGCGAAAGCCAGAATCTCGGCAATTACCCTGTACAGTGATTCAGGAATTTCCTCGTTCAGTGACAGGCGAGCGAGAATGCTGGCCAGCTCCGCATTCTCGTAAAGAGGAACATCGTGCTCACGGGCTATGCGGATAATTTCTTCGGCCAGCTCCTGAGTGCCGGTGGCACTGATGGTGGGTGCTTTTTCGCCATCGTATCTGAGGGCAACTGCAGCTCTTTCAGTGGGGTGTATCTTGGAGGTCATGCCCGGGTATCCACCAGTCTGTGTTCGAGTCGGGTCACGCTGCTCTGGGGCGTCCCTCGACGACAGTCGAGATCTGTGACGTCCAGTCCCAGTTCGGTCAGGCTCTGACGCAACGCAGGAAGTTCCTGGTTTACCTGTCGCAAGGTTGTCTGTTTTTCCGCCCATACCCGGGCGCTCACTGACTGCTGGCGGAGGGCGACATCGAAGTGTAATGGGCCCGCCTCATCCAGATCCATGCTCAGCGAAAGCCGCCATTCCGCTGTCGCCGTTGTCGGTGACTCCCGTTCCGATTCTTTGTCTTCGACATATTGTTCGATCCGCACCTGCGCGAGCCTCGGTTCATTCTGGGGTGTCAGCCATGGCAGGTCGATCATCAGTGCAGAAGCCGGTGCGGGCCCTGCCGCATCACCACCGCCTCTGGTCGTAAGCACCTGACTGTGTAGTTGATTGACGGTTATGCGGTTCAGCATTCCCGCCAAAAGACGAAGCATTTGCCCGGCACTGGGAGCTTCGCCTTCAGCGCGAGCCTGTGGTGTGGCCAGTGGTTGCGGGAATTGCAGTGGTGCCTGCATCAGTTCCGGCGTTGCAATTGGGGTCAGACGATTGAAGTGTTCCGGGGAGCTGCCTTGTTGGGCAAGCAATGCAGTAATGACTCTGCCCAGCGCCAGTTTGAGATCGGGGAGTTGGGAATCGGGCGTTCGTGCCAGCCGGGATTCGGCAAACAGGCCGCTTTCTGAAAGCCACTGGCGAACCTGTTGTGGTGTAGTGTCCTGGCTGCCGGAACCCGGTGTCAGGCTGGTACCCGAGGGCAGCCGTGCCACCAGTTGTTCAATGGTTTGTCTGGCGGCCTCCGGCAAAGGGCGGGCTTCACTCGATGAGGGGAGTTGGCCCGGTAAAGGATCCTGTTTGAGCCCCTGGGTCAGTGTGCCCATCAGTTTTGCCAGTCCGGCATCAAGCGTTTGTTGCCAGGGCAGGCGCTGGGCCAGAGCCCGGGCAATACCGGCTTCCGGAGCCGGTGCCAGTTTTCCCATAAGCTGAAGCTCGTTGCCGGCTCGCATCACCTTTACCCAGTCACCCGGGGCAAGTTCGGTTTTGCCGACAGCGGCCTGAACAAGCAGGGGCTTGCCGCGCAGATCCAGCAACACATCGGTGCTGCCCCCGCCCTGACGGTTGATGATTTCCGCCACCCGGGCTAAAGCGGATTCCCGGTTGCTTAACTGAAGTTGATCCAGCAACTGCCTTGCAGATGTTGTGACCGATTCGCGTCCGGCCTCGGTTGTGCTGGCCGGCCCGGATGTTTGCGGCGCGGGCTGGGTCGGGAGTGTAGGAGGCTGTTGTCCGCTGGGTAGTTTCATCGCCACTGATTTGATGTTGGACAAGAGTAATCGGCTGACGCTTTCGTTATAATACGCCGCGCCGGTGAGTCTTGGGTGAACAATATCCACGCCTGCCGCTGTCACGAATGCACCCGATGCCGTACACACGTGCATCGTCCTGGTTACGGGGCCCTGATGTCTGAGCCGTTATTACAGGCTATTGATCTGCAGTGTGAACGGGATGAACGGATACTGTTCCGTGATCTTTCGTTCTCCATACTGCCCGGTACGGTCACCCGTGTCGAGGGGCCAAATGGCTCCGGTAAGACAACCCTGCTGCGGATGCTGGCTGGCTTGAATGACGCCTGGTCCGGAGATCTCCTGTGGTTTGGCAAGCCAAGATCCGCTCATCGGGAAGAATTTCTCCGAAATACCCTGTATCTCGGCCACCGGGCGGGCATCAAGCCTTTGCTGACACCACTGGAAAATTTGCAGGCACTGACAGCCGGTCGGCGGCCGCTGCCTGATCCGGTTCTGCGCCAGGCACTGGGAGGGACCGGGCTGGCGGGATTTGAGGATGTTCCCTGCAGGAATCTCTCGGCCGGACAACAAAGACGAGTGGCTCTGGCCCGCCTGTTGATTGCCGATGAGCCACTCTGGCTGCTGGACGAGGTGTTTACCGCAATCGATGCAGGCGGTGTCAGTGCCATCGAGAATCTGCTCCAACAGCGGGCGGCTGAGGGTGGTTCGGTGGTAGTGACCACCCACCATGATCTCCGGTTACCTGGTATGCAGCGTATTATTCTTGGTGGAGGGTCGGACTGATGAATGCTGATTTTCGGCCAGCTCTGGTGTTACGGCATGATGCTGTCGGTGTTCTGTCTGCCATGCGGGGCGTTTTTGCCCGGGATCTCAGGGTGGCGTTCCGACAGCGTCAGGATCTGCTGAATCCACTGCTGTTTTTTGTCATGGTCGTAACCCTTTTTCCCCTCGGAGTTAGCCCGGAAGTGTCATTTCTGCGGGAGGCGGGAGCCGGTATCCTCTGGGTAGCTGCATTGCTTTCGGTCTTGCTGTCTCTCGATCATCTGTTCCGGCATGACTTTGATGACGGCACACTGGAGCAACTTGTGCTTCAGCCCCAGCCGCTGTTTCTGCTGGTATTGGCGAAGACCATGGCGCACTGGGTGTTAACGGGGTTGCCATTGGTGATACTAACGCCGGTTTTGGGCGTAATGGTTCATCTGGACGGGAACTCCATCGGTGTTTTATGTCTAACGCTGCTGATCGGTACACCGGTGCTTAGCCTGATCGGTTCCATCGGGGCGGCGCTGACGCTTGGGCTGCGTTCGGCGGGGGTGCTCTTGTCCCTGTTGATCATTCCGCTGTACATTCCCGTCCTGATATTCGGAACGGGTACGGTGGCGTCAGCAGCAGAGGGAGCGCCGGTGGGCGCTTATCTGGCTCTGATGGGGGCATTTCTGGTGCTGGCACTCACTCTGGCACCCTTTGCATCGGCAGCGGCGCTGCGTATCAGCCTGTCTAACGGGTAAAACAAGGTAACGGTAGGACGGTGACCATCTGATGTGGCAATTTTTTCACAAGCTGGGTTCTCCCAAATGGTTCTTCGGGATTGCTGCCCGGCTGATGCCCTGGCTACTGGCTGGCGGCATCCTTCTGTTGGTGGCAGGTATCGTGTGGGGTCTGGCGTTTGCGCCCAAGGATTACCTGCAGGGCAACAGCTACCGGATCATTTTTATCCACGTACCTACGGCTTTCCTTGCCCAGTCGGTCTACGTGATGATGGCTGTGGCAGCCGTTGTTACCCTGGTCTGGCGTATGAAGCTGGCCGACGTGTTCGTAAAGTCGGTTGCCCCGGTGGGTCTGGTACTGACATTTCTTTCCCTGTTTACCGGCGCGGTCTGGGGTAAGCCGACCTGGGGTACCTGGTGGGTCTGGGACGCGCGGTTGACCTCCATGCTGATCCTGCTCTTTTTATACGGCGGCGTTATTGCCCTTGACCGGGCAATTAACGATGAAAAGTCGGCGGCCCGTGCAGTATCAGTGCTTGTGTTGGTCGGGGTGGTGAATATACCGATTATTCAATACTCCGTAGAGTGGTGGAATACGCTGCATCAGCCGTCCACGTTCAAGTTGACAGAAAAGCCGTCCATGCCTGCAGAAATGTGGGTTCCGTTGCTGCTGTCCGTGCTCGGGATGTATCTGCTTTTTGGCTGGCTTGCCTGTTTGCGTATGCAGACAGAGATTCTGTTGCGTGAGCAGAGAACGCGCTGGGTGAAAGATTACGTATTGGCCGGGAGGGGCTGAGGTATGGCGTTTGATTCCTTGTCGGCTTTTTGGGTGATGGAAGGGCACGGGCCTTATGTCTGGTCCTGTTACGCTGCCTTCTTTTTACTGATGATCGGTCTGATGGTCTGGTCATGGCGCCGTCGTAACGCTGTGATTGAGGCTTGCCGGCGAGGCATTGAGCTCAAGTCGGGTCAGCAGACGCAACAAGCCGCGACGGCGTCCGCCGCGTCCTTCACCCGGGTCAAGGTTTCCCAAGACTGAAAGGCTGATATCTGATGCATCCAATCCGAAAAAAGCGACTGACCATAGTCCTGTTCCTGCTGGTGGGGCTGGCTATCGCAGTGGGTCTGACCACCTACGCACTGCGCCAGAACATCAATCTGTTCTATGACCCCAGTCAGATTTCCGAAGGGGAAGCACCGGTAGACGTCAGGATCCGGGCCGGCGGGATGGTCGAGGAAGGGTCAGTCGTGCGTGACCCGGACAGCCTCATGGTTGAGTTCCGGGTGACCGACTTCAACGCCTCGGTTCCGGTTCAGTATACCGGCATCCTCCCGGACCTGTTTGCTGAAGGGCAGGGCGTGGTTGCCATGGGCCGGCTGGATAACAACGGTCGCTTTGTGGCAGATCAGGTCCTGGCCAAGCACGATGAAAACTACATGCCACCGGAGGTTGCGGATGCACTGGAGAAGGCCTCCAAAGGCCAGCATAAAGCCAGTGACAGCGCGGAATCCGTATCCTACTAATCGTTCTTTTTAACAGCCTGGTTTCTGGAGGGCTTTGATGTATCCCGAACTCGGACAGCTAGCACTGATTCTCGCGCTGTTGCTGGCAGTGCTTCTCTCGGTAGTTCCCCTGGCGGGTTCCCTGACCGGACGAGACAATCTCCAGGCGTTTGCCAGGCCGCTGGCCTCCGGCATGTTCGTATTTGTAGGCCTGGCCTTTGCAGTTCTGACCCACGCTTTCGTAACCGATGACTTTTCCGTGGCCTATGTGGCCAACAACAGCAACAGCCTGCTGCCATGGTATTACAAGTTCAGCGCTGTCTGGGGCGGCCACGAGGGCTCACTGCTGCTCTGGATATTGATGCTGGCGGGCTGGACGCTGGCCGTCGCGATCTTTAGCCGTCGTCTGCCTGCGGTAATGATTTCCCAGGTGTTATCGGTGCTCGGCATGGTCTGTGTGGGCTTCCTGCTGTTTATCGTTATTACCTCCAACCCGTTTGACCGCCTGCTGCCGAATGTGCCGGCCGATGGCGCGGATCTGAATCCCTTGCTTCAGGATTTCGGGCTGATTGTTCACCCACCGATGCTCTATATGGGTTACGTCGGCTTTGCGGTGGCCTTTGCTTTTGCCATCGCTGCGCTGATCAATGGCCGTCTTGACGCTGCATGGGCCCGGTGGTCACGGCCCTGGACCACGGTTGCCTGGGCGTTCCTGTCCCTTGGTATTGCCCTTGGCAGCTGGTGGGCCTACTACGAACTTGGCTGGGGCGGCTGGTGGTTCTGGGACCCGGTGGAGAATGCCTCGTTGTTGCCCTGGCTTTCGGGTACGGCGCTGATGCATTCGCTGGCGGTGACCGAGAAACGCGGCGTGTTCAAGAGCTGGACCGTACTGCTGGCGATCGTGACGTTTGCGCTCAGCCTGCTAGGCACCTTCCTTGTCCGTTCCGGCGTACTCACGTCGGTTCATGCGTTTGCTTCCGATCCCGAGCGGGGCACCTTCCTGCTGGCGCTGCTGGCGGTGACTGTCATAGCGAGCCTGGCGTTGTATGCCTTTCGGGCACCGGTGGTGCATGTCCGGTCCCGCTATGGTTCTTTGTCACGGGAAATCTTCCTGTTGCTCAATAACGTGCTTCTGGTATCGGCCACCCTGCTGGTAGCCGTCGGCACCCTGTACCCTCTGGTTCTCGACTACCTCGAGTTGGGCAAACTGTCGATTGGTGAACCATTCTTTAACCTGACGTTCAGTCCTCTGGCGGTGGCGACCGGCCTGTTGCTGGGCGCGGGTATCTTCTCCCGGTGGAAGAAAACAGACGGCGGCTGGTTGGCGCGCAAACTGCTGTGGCCTCTGGCCATCAGCATAGTGGCCACCACGGCGGTTCTGATCGGCTACGGCGGTTTCACGCCCTGGGCTTTCCTTGGTGTGTTCTCGGCAATGTGGATCACCGTTGCCACTCTGTGGGACCTCAGGGATAAATCGGCCTCCCGAAAAGGCCGTCTCCACGGCCTCAAACGCCAGTCCCGCAGTTACTACGGCATGGTGCTCGGGCACCTTGGCCTCGCCATTACCATGGCAGGGGCGACCGTGGTCTCCAACTATGGCATTGAGCGGGATGTCCGTATGGTGCCCGGTGATGTCGCGACGGTTGGTGACTATCAGTTTGTGTTCCGGGATATCGGTGGGCGCCAGGGCGCTAACTTTACCGCCCAATATGGCACCTTTGACGTAATGCTGGATGGCGAGCGGATTTCCGTGCTCCATCCTGAGAAACGCCAGTACTCGGTTGGAATGAGCGTTATGACCGAAGCCGACATTGATGCCGGTTT
The DNA here is from genome assembly GCF_018860425.1 of Marinobacter sp. F3R08. Classification (GTDB taxonomy): domain Bacteria; phylum Pseudomonadota; class Gammaproteobacteria; order Pseudomonadales; family Oleiphilaceae; genus Marinobacter. The sequence continues at coordinate 96,928 of NZ_JAHKPI010000025.1, forward strand.
GTTCAGGGACATCTTCGTGGCCATTGGTGAACGTATTACCGACGAGGCCTGGGCCATCAGACTGCAGTACAAACCGCTGATTCGCTGGCTCTGGCTGGGTTCTCTGTTTATGGCAGCCGGTGGCTTCCTGGCTATCTCTGACCGGCGGTACCGAATTCGGGACCGGGCCGACAAGAAAGTGGCTGCAGGAACAGTGGTGCCAGAAGCGGGTTCTGCAAAATCCGCGGGAGCAACGTCATGAAGCGTTTCCTGCTCTTTCTGCCACTGCTTGTCGCTATTGTTCTGGGTATCGTTTTGTTTGCGGGTATCGGCAAGGATCCCACCAAGCTGGAATCCGCACTGGTTGGTAAGCCGGTGCCGGAGTTCAGCCTCAGGGATCTGCATAATCCCGAAGCTACGCTGGACCAGAGCCTTTTGCGCGGTCAGGTTAGCCTGCTGAATGTCTGGGGCACCTGGTGCCCCGCCTGCAAGGATGAGCACGGCGATCTCATGTGGCTGGCTGAGGAGAAAGGGGTCAACATCATCGGTCTTAATTACAAGGATAACCGAGAGGATGCGTTGGTCTGGCTTGACCGGTTAGGGGATCCCTACCGGACAGTCATTTATGATCCCCAGGGCACACTCGGATTTGATCTGGGCGTGTACGGAGCCCCGGAAACCTTCGTAATTGATGCCGATGGAGTCGTCCGCTATCGCCACGTGGGTGTGGTCAATGAAACGGTTTGGGAGCAGACGTTGCTTCCTGTGATCAACGACGTTCAGGGGAATGGCTGATGGTCCGGATGGTGTGTTTGGTGTTGGTTCTTTTGCTTTCCGGTGGCGCCGCAGCTGATGTGGCAGACGTTTACGATTTCTCGGATCGGGCCCAGGAGCAGCGCTACCAGAACCTGACTGCGGAACTGCGCTGTCCGAAATGCCAGAACCAGAATATCGCTGATTCCAACGCGCCTATCGCCAAAGACATGCGTAATGTGGTCTACCAGATGATGAAAGACGGTGCCAGTAACGAGGAGATCGTCGAATCTCTGGTTGGCAGGTTCGGCGAGTTTATTCGCTACAAGCCTGAGCTCGACAGCCGGACGTTTCTTCTTTGGGCGACACCGGCCATCGCAGTACTTGGCGGACTACTGGTGGTTGCCGGCGTGGTTATCCGCTCCCGGCGGGCGGGAATGGAAAGTCAGGCACTGAGTGCCGAGGAACGCTCTCGTGTTGATGAAATGCTGGCAAACGAGGACAGGTCGTCCTGAACCTGTTCTGCCCCGGGATGTTCATTCTGCTATCTCATTTTAAATTCTGAACCTGTGACTGAATCTCCATGACTGAAACTTTCTGGATTGCCGCAACGGTACTGATTATTTTTGCTCTTTCGTTTGTCCTGTATCCGGTTTTTTTCCACCGGACGGGCGCACGGAAACAGGTGGACCTGAAAAACCAGAATCTGATGGCCTATCGTTCAAGGATGAAGGAACTCGATCGTGAGTACGAGGCGGGTATTCTGGACGACGAAAATTACCGGCAGCTGAAGGAAGAACTGGCCGGGAGCATGCTGGATGATGTTCCGGATCAGGAGCGGATGAGGCCCGTTGCCAGTGGCCGAAAGAGTGCCATGGCAGTGGCTCTGGTATCGATCCTTGTGATTCCGGCGGCAACCTATTACCTGTATGAGCGCTGGGGAGCGATGGACCGCGTAGAGCAGTTCATTACCATGCAGGAAATGGGGACAACTGACCAGTCGAGACAGGCCCAGATGATGGAGCTTTCCGAGCAGCTACGGGAGCGCCTGGAGGCCAGTCCTGATAATCCGGACGGCTGGGCCATGCTGGGACGGACTTATATGGGGCTGGAGCGGTACGATGATGCGGCCCAGGCGTTTCGGCAACTGGCGGACAGCGTTGATGATGATCGAGCAGAATCCGTAGCCTATGGCCTTGCGGCTCAGGCGTTGTTCTTCGGAAGCCAGGGCGCCATGACAGACGAGGTCACCTCGGCCATTGAACAGGCCCAGCGCTTGAACCCGGATGAGGTGAACGCCCTGGGCTTACTGGGCATTCATGCGTTCAGCCAACAGAATTACCGTGAAGCGATCCAGTACTGGGAGCGAATAGAAACCGTTGCACCGGATCACCCGCAGCTTGCTTCCATTCGTGAGGGTATTCGTGAAGCCTACACTCGCCTGGGAGAAGAACCTCCGCAGGTGGCCGAACCTGAGATCTCCGGTGCCGGTGTAACCGTGCAGGTGTCTCTGGCTGAGGACTTCCGTGATCAGGTGCCAGATGACACCACATTGTTCCTGTTTGCCCGCCAGGCCAATGTTCGCCAGGGACCGCCGCTGGCCGTCGCCCGATTGACAGCGGATCAGCTTCCGGTGGAAATCCGACTGGACGACAGATACGCCATGTCACCCCAGGCCACCATCTCGAGTGTTGAGGAGGTTGTGGTCACAGCCCGCCTCAGTCGCTCCGGAAGTGTGAGCGCCCAGGCGGGTGATTGGCAGGGCAGCACGGAAGCACCGGTGGCGGTGAATGAAACCGGTGCCTCGCCGGTCACTGTTGTGATCGATCAGCAGCTGATCGATTAACTCTCAGACAGGCCTTTCGGATAGAGGGGAGGCAGATCAGACCGGGTTTGGTCTTGAGTCTGCTTCCGGCACTGCTCAAGGGCGCGTGTTAAAGTGCCGCCATTCCAGGCGTCGTCCTCGTGTCCGGGCGCGAAAAGTCTGGCCTGAAGGTATCTGAGCTCCTCTGCCAGTGTGGGGTCGCCGAAGTATCTGACGACGTCGCCCGCAGAATGAAAGCCCTGATCGGGGGCGTGCAGATTTGCCCACTCCACCATAAGTTCCGGTGTCATTGCTGCCCCCTCCCTTGCCGACCGGATCAGTCGGTCGAAGGCGGCATTCTCATTCCTGTTATCAACTGGCGTCGGGGTGACGTTTCGGTTTTTGCCTGACCACCACCATGCCAGTAGTGTTCCTATCCAGAGAATCCCCAGAGCCAGACTGAGCCATTGCCATGAACCGGTATCGGCAGACGGTGAGGCAATCGAAGATTCCGTGCTGGTGGGGCTGGGGGCGCTGTCTGAATTGTCCTTGTCATTTTGCAGCACCGTATCCGCGGCCAACGCATTCGAGCCTTTTACTGTGAGGGTTTGTTCCGGAAGCACAGCAACGCGCTCCTGGTCTGCTTCGGTGTCCCACCAGTGGACACGGATGGCCGGTAAGATCATCTGGCCTGCTTCGACAGGCACCAGAGCCACCGACTGGCGCAGGGCAGCAGTGAGGCCCGCGGGCGTTGTTTCTGTCTGGCGCTCCGGCTCTTCTGGATAGCTTCTCAACCCGTCTGGTACGGCATTGGACAATGGCGGCAGGGCCTCCGATGGAAGGCCTGCCGCTGTCAGTTGAATCTCACGGGTCATGTTTTCGCCAGTGGTCACTTCCAGCGTTTGAGGCAGGCCTGATTCCTGAATCGATACGGAAGTCGCCGGTAGCCAGGTGTCACCGCTGAACTGTGCCGGTATATCCTTGACCGGCACTTCGAATAGCTCCTCACTGTCCCGGAGAAAACGAAGGTTACCGGAAGCGTCTCTGGCCTGGCCCTCGAACCGGACAGGCGGCAGTTTGAGAGTTCCAGGGCGTTGAGGGAACAGGGCATACCGGCGCTCTACAACCCGGTATCGAACACCGTCGCGGTAGCGTGAGGACTCCTGTTGTCTACCCAGGGATTCGATAATGGCATGAGGATGGGTCGGCTCAGATAGTTCACCGCGAATCAGGTTGCCGCGGAAAAAGAGACGAACGGTCAGAATCAACTGTTCCTGAACGTACACCTCGTTCTTGTCGGCAGACAGCTCGATAAAGCTGTCCCGGCCAGGAGAGGCCTGGCTCGGTGGTGATCCATCGACCACTTCTACGGTAACCGGCGTCGAGACAGACTCTTTGAACCTGAGCGCCGGGATTGTGAGTTCTCCGGTGGTTGTCGGGGCAAGCTGATAAGTCCAGGTGATCTCTCCCACCATCTGGTTGTTCACGGTTCGAATGCTGTACTGCTGGTTGCGGGTCAGGATTTCAAAATCCGGTTCGACCTTTTCGATATCTGGTTTGGGCAGGCTGGACATATCGAAATCGAACAGATTGCCAAGATTGATATCGATCTCCATGCTGCCCTTGACGGTGAGGGTCAGGACCTCGCCCGCATAGAGGCGGGTCCGGTCAGGCTCGACGGTCAGCTCCTGCGACTGGGCCTGGGCTGGTAGCCAGAGCGCCGTCAGCAGAAACAGACAGAAGGTGGGTAAGAACATCCGTTTTACCATGGTGTATCGCCCTCATCGGATGGAGTCTGGCGTTGTTGATACTGCTGCAGGAATTTGCGTTGCAACAAGCCGCCCGGATTGTCCGGGACCCGCCTGAGCCATTGCTCCTGGCTCTGGGTCAGCGGCGTTTCGGAAATAGTGGCCGGCGCCTGTGCCTGATCCGACGGTGAATCCTGTTCGCCTGCCTGTTGCTCTGCATGTCCGCCTTCGGGCGGCTCCTGCGGTTGATTCGGTTCGGAGGTATGAGTGTCCGATGGGTTCTCGTTACCCGGCGAGGAGCGGCTGGCGTCCGGGCTTTGTTGCTGACTGTTGTCTGAACTGCCGGAGCTCTCACTTTCGTTGTTCCCGCTCTGATCCTGACCGTTCTGTTGTTGACTGTTTTCGCTGCTGTCCTGTGTGTCCCCCGAACTTTGCTGGTTGTTGTCACCGCTACCATCCTGGCTCTGGTTTTGCTGCTTCAGAAGTTCTCTGGTAATTCTCTGGTTGTATCGGGCATCCTCCATGTCAGGCGCCTTCGCCAGAGCGTCATCGTAGGCCGCTAAAGCCTCCTTCAGTTTGCCGGCACGAGCCAGAGCGTTGCCGCGGTTATAACTGGCACGAGGGCCCTGCGCTTGAGCAAAGGCCTGAGCGGCACTTTCGTACTGACCGGAACGATAGAGAGCGGAGCCTCGCCATTCCGGATCGTCCAGCTGACGGGCAGCGGTTTCCGGGTTTTTCTGGATCAGTTCAGGAGCCCTCTGATCCTGCCGTTGCCAGAGCTCATTCCAGCTTATGGCTGCGGCGGGCTGTGGCCAGACCGGTAACAGGATCAGGAGGAGGATACTGAAGCCCCCCCGACGCCAGCCGATTAGTACCAGAGGAAGCGCGAGCCAGAGCAGCCAATAGCCGTCATCCTGCCAGCGACTCACCGTTAAACCGTCTCCGGATTCCTGCCAGTCACCACTGTCGTCAGGGCTCAGGTTCAGGGATTGAATGTCGGTATCGTCGAGGGTCAGCTCATGGCTTTGGCCGCCGTTACTGCGAGCGACCTCAGCCAGCGCACTCGGGTTGGCTCGACTAATAACGATGTCACCGTTTTCCCGTATAAATCCGCGTCGGGCCAGAGGGATGGGACCACCTTCCTCGGTGCCAACGACAAGGGTGTTCAGTGCGTATCCGGTCCCAGAAAGTGTGTCTTTTATGGTTTCGCTGTACCTATCGTTGATGTCATCACTGATCACCAGAATGCTGCCCTCTCCCGGGGCACCTTGCTGAAGCAACTCTTTGGCCTGGGCAATGGCGAGATCCGCCCGATTGCCGGTAGCGGGCATGATCACAGGGTCCAGAACGTTCAGCATTCCTTCGATGGTACCGCGATCATCGGTCAGCGGCGTTACCAAGTGGGTGTCGCCGGAAAAGACAAGCAGGCCCGTCAGGCTGCCTTCCCGGAGTTCGAGAATATCCCGGATTTTGCGTTTGGCCAGTGTCAGGCGATCCGGTGTTACGTCTGTAGCCAGCATGGATAACGAGAGGTCCAGTGCGATCACAAGGCTGTCGCCTGGTTGTTTCAAGGGTGTGGGGGCCTCCCGCCAGGCTGGTCCGGCCAGTGCCAGGGACAGGATGACCAGCGCAGCGCCAGCCGGAACCAGAGGTGATTTTGCCGATTTTTCGGAGCTGCCATCAGGGCGAATAAGCGGTGATAACAGGCGCTCCGGAATTAGCCGGGACCAGCCGCTGTCACCAAGACGTATCTGCCGGAATGCCAGATACAGAAGAGGCAACAGAAGGATCAGCAAGAGCCAGGCGGGGCGCAGGAAATGGAAGTCAGTCCACATCTTTTTTCTCCTCCCGGCGCTGACGTTTGCCGACCACCCATTCCCTTCCACGGCTGATCAGCATAAAGACCAGCAACAGGATAATCGCCATACCGGCAGGCCAGACATAGAGCTCGGTCACTGGTCTATAGAACTTACCCTCCAGCTCGATCGGTTCCAGTTGATCAATACTCTCGTAGATCAGCTCCAGTTCCGGGAGGCTTCGGGCCCGAAAGTATTCTCCGCCCGTTTGCTGGGCCATTCGGGTCAGAAGGTTTTCATCCAGATCCCGGGAGGGGTTGACCCGCCGCGCCCCCAGCAAGCCACGCTGCACCATGGTTTCCGCGCCAATGCCAATGGTATAGAGGCGAATGCTGGCAGCCGTGGCAATTTCGGTGGCTTTGTCCGGAGTGATTTCGCCTGCGGTATTGGCGCCATCGGTGAGCAACACCACGACTCGTTGATCCTGGGGCCTGTCCCTGAGTCGTTTCGTGGCCAGCCCAACCGCGTCGCCTATGGCGGTAGCGCGACCGGCCATGCCTAACCCCGCCTCCTGCATCAGGGTTCGGACGGTTTCCAGGTCGAAGGTGAGGGGCGCCTGGACATAGGGCTCGGTACCGAACAGGATCAGTCCGAGGCGATCACCCTGACGACGGGAGATGAAGTCGTTCAGTACGCGTTTGACGGCCTGCAGTCGGTTAATGCTCCGGCCCTGCAGGACCATATCCTGTTCATCCATGCTGGGTGAAATGTCCACCACCAGCATCAGATCGCGGCCTGAAACGGGCATTTGCACCTGTTCGCCGACATATTGGGGCCTTGCCAGAGCAATGACCAGAAGCGTCCATGTGAGGCCCAGCAACAGTTGCTTCCAGAGCGGTGCGGCATGGCCTCGGCGGCTTACACCGGGCAGGTCGGATAACCAGTGGCCAACCGGCAGTACCGGTGCGTCGACGGATTGGGCTCCCGGTTTACGCCATTTCAGTACCAGCGGCAGAAGCACCAGCGTCAGGATCCAGGGCCAGGCAAGGTTCAGCATTTTTGCCCTCCCAGCCACAAGCGGGCGAATGCCAGTGCCTCGGAGGGCTCGGCTGAAACCGTGGGCTGCCAGGAACTGTGTACCAGTGCCTCGACCACAGGTCTGGAGGCAACCCGATCCCTGGGCGCGGTGGCCAGCAGGAATTCCACCCAGGCATCGCCCGACAACGCTTCCGGGTGCTGGTCCGGATAGCGCATACGCGCTGCTTGCTTAAGCAGGGTATTCAGTTGCGTGAACCAGGAGGGAGCTGCGGTGGCTGATCGCTCCAGTCTGGTGAGTTCGGCGTGCGCTGAGCGGTACCATCGGTTCTTTTTTCGGCGCTGGAGAAACAGCCATATCAGCGCAGAAAGCATGGCAACGAGAGCAATGGCCAGAATCCACCAGCCGGGTGCTGGCGGCCAGAATCCTCCCGTTTCGGGCAGATGAATATCTCTTAGCTGGCTGAGTGGGTCCTGCGGGTTCATCCGATCCGCCCTCCGGGGCCCAGCAGTAACTTCAGGGCAATGGCCGGATCTTCAGCAGTGGACACCTCAGCCATGGTGACGCCGGAGGTACGGAAACACTCCTTCAGTCGGTGTTCATGGTGGCTAACCTTGTCGTTCCAGGCCTTCTGAAATCGGGGGTTTCCTGCGTCGAACCATACGGCTCCCTCTGGACCAGCCACCGCAAAGCGACCGCTTTTCGGTAGGGTTTGTTCCAGCGGATCCACGATTCTCAGTGCACTGACCGCGTTGTGGCGAGCGAGGGCACTGAGCAGAGAACTCGTGTCTGGGGAAATATCCAGAAAATCACTGATCACGAAAACCCGGCTGCCGGTATGGGCGACCCGGCGGGCTTCAGTGAGCGCTGTATCCAATCTGCTTTTGCCAGACGGATCTTGCTGTGTCGGCCCGCGGCTATCCCGTCGTTGTTGCTGGTCCAGCGTGTCCAGAAAACGTAACACCGACTTCTTGCGGCGGGCAGGTCGAAGTACGCTGAGGGCCTCGCCATTGAAAACGATACCGCCTACCTGGTCTCCTGACCACAACGCCAGCCATGCCAGGATGGCGGCGACCTGCGCACAGCGTACTTGTTTGAAGGCTCCGGTACTGGCAAAAAACAGGCTGGGGCCGAGATCGCACAACAACAGGACGGGGCGCTCCCGCTCTTCCTCGTAAAGCTTGGTGTGTGGTTCCTGGCGCCTGGCAGTGACCCGCCAGTCAATGCTTCGGATGTCGTCCCCTGGCTGGTAAAGCCGGACTTCTGCAAACGCCATCCCGCGGCCGCGCAGGGGCGAGCGCCGCAGGCCGGACTGGCGGGAACGTACAGGGCGGGCTGAAGGCAGTTTCAGCGCCCGAGCGTCCGCCTGCAGGCGGATCAGATCCGGCAGACCTATGTGCGTCGTTGCTTCGGTGTTGCCCATACCTGACAGCTCCCGTGGATGACTTCCTTCGTTTGGGTCAGGCACTCACCGGAACTCGTTCGATCAGCCGCTCGATGACCGTATCGGCGGTCATGCCTTCGGCCTCTGCTTCGAAGGTCAGCAGGATGCGGTGTCGCAGTACGTCAAAGGCCATGGCACGCACATCATCCGGAGTGACGTAGTCGCGGCCGTCAAGCCAGGCGAGTGACCGGGCACAGCGGTCAAGAGCGATGGTGCCACGAGGGCTGGCGCCGAATGCTGTCCAGCGGGCCAGTTCCGGGTCCAGTCCGGCCGGGTCACGGGTGGCCAGCACCATCGCCAGCAGGTATTGCTCGACAGGTTCAGCCATGTAGATATTGGCAACTTCCGCCCGGGCATCGAAAACCTGGTTTGCCGTCAGTCGAAGGTTTGTTTCTGGCAAACCATGACGATAGTCGTTTCGGGCCAGTTGCAGAATGGCTTTTTCTGCCTCCGCCGACGGGTAGTGGATGACGACGTGCATCAGAAACCGGTCGAGTTGGGCCTCGGGCAGTGGGTAGGTGCCTTCCTGTTCAATCGGGTTCTGCGTTGCCATAACCAGAAACAGCGAGTCTAGCTGGAAGGTTCGCATGCCTACACTGATCTGCCTCTCACCCATGGCTTCCAGAAGTGCAGACTGGACTTTGGCGGGCGCCCGGTTGATTTCGTCCGCCAGAACCAGGTTATGAAATATCGGACCTCGCTGGAATTCGAACTGCCCCGTTTCCGGTCGGTAGATTTCACTGCCGGTGACGTCGGAGGGTAACAGGTCCGGGGTAAACTGGATCCTGTGAAAATCGCCTTCAATATGGTCTGCCAGAGCTTTTATGGCGGTGGTTTTCGCCAGTCCCGGAGCACCTTCCACCAGAAGATGACCGTCTGCAAGGAGCGCGATGAGCAAGCGATCCACCAGCTTTTCCTGCCCGATAATCCGTTTGGCTAACTGTTCCCGTAACTCTCCGAACGTATGCTGTAACGACATTGGAATTGACTGCTCTCTGTGTCTGGGGGGCTTCCGGAGAAACCCGTATCGCCGCGTAGGTAGTTGCCGAATTTTTGGCGTCTGGCCAGCAAAAATCAAGGGTTTGACTATGCTAATGTCACGATACGCCGATTACTTTTATTTCACACTGACAGGGGTAAACCATGAATGCGCTGACAGTGGCCAGCAAGGATCAATTCTTTGAACAGTTGGCTGATGCTTTCGCGAAGAAGATTTCCAAGGCCGAAGCCAAGAAAATCAGCGAATTTGCCAAGCAACATTACGCTCATATTCCCCTCGAAGAGCTGGTCAGTCGACGTTTTGCCGATACCTACGGTGCGGTGCTTGCGGCCTGGCAGTTTCTGCAAAAGCGATCAGCGGATGAAACACCCGTTGCCGTATTTAACCCCGATCTCGAAAGTGACGGCTGGCAATCGACTCATACCGTGGTTTTTATCCTGCATCCGAACATTCCATTTCTGATCGATTCCCTGCGCATTGCCATAAACCAGCGCGAAATCGGAACCCATTCCATTCAGCACTCGATTCTGCAAGTGGAACGGGATCAAGATGGCAAGCTAAAGAAACTGCATACCGCGAAGAAGAAAGCCACTGATTCGGCCTACGAGGCGTTCATTGTCCTTGAGATTGACCGCCACAGTAATCCCGAAGATCTGCGAGACCTCGAAGACACCTTGCAGAATGTTCTCCATGAAGTCCGGATTGCCGTCAGTGATTTTCCGGTTGTCACTGAAAAGGTGAGTGAAATTCTCGGCGAGCTGGATAACATTCCCGCAGGTATCAACGACGAGCAGAAAGAAGAGGCGAGAGCATTTCTGGAGTGGCTGGCCCGGGATCATTTCACGTTTCTGGGCTATGACGAGTACGACTTTGCCAAAGACAAAAACGGCATGGTGGTGCGGCGGGTAGAGAACTCGGAACTTGGTATCCTCCGGGTCAATAACGAGCGCCCGGATCGGGTTCGCCTGAATGAACTGCCACAGCGTACCCGTCACGAAATGACCCGTGGGGACGATATTTTCATATTCGCCAAATCGGCACAGCGTTCGCGGGTGCACCGTCCTGCATACCCGGACTACATTGCTGTCAAAAAATTTAACAGTAAGGGCGAGGTTGTCGGTGAACGGCGATTCCTTGGCCTTTACACCGCCCGTGTCTACAACGAGAGACCGGATGAGATTCCCCTGCTTCGTCGCAAAATCCAGAGCGTGATGAAAAGATCCGGATTTCTCCGTGACGATTATGCCGGCAAGGAACTTGAACAGATTCTGACGGTGTATCCCCGCGATGAGCTGTTCCAGATTGAGACAAATGATTTGCTCAATGTGGCAAAGAGCATCCTGTACATTCAGGAACGACGGCGTATTGAGTTGTTCATCCGGGAAGATGTTTATGGCCAGTTCGTTACCTGCCTGGCCTTCTTCCCCCGGGACATCTACAACACCGAACTGCGTCTCAAGGTCGAGCAGGTGCTGGTCGATCGACTGGGCGCCGAGGATGTCGAATTTGTTACGCACTTCTCCGAGTCGGTTCTGGCTCGGGTCCAGTTCACCATCCGGGTGCCTCAGGTCGAGAACCGGCAACTGCCAACGGCGGAGATCCGGGAGAAGGTCATCGAGCTTGCTCAATCCTGGCGGGATGGACTTTCCGAGGCGCTGAGCGAGGCCTGGGGAGAAGAGCAGGGCAACGAACTGTATCGATTGTGGGCAGGGGGATTCCCGGCCAGCTATACCGATATGTTCTCACCCCGGCGGGCTGCGATTGACCTTGAACACATCAATACCTCCGCCAACAAGCATGATCTCGCCATGAGCTTCTACAGGGCCCTGGAAGAGGACGAGAGCACTCTGCACTTCAAGCTTTTCTATCCCGATGAGCCGCTCCCTCTCTCAGATGTGATGCCGATTTTCGATAACCTGGGATTTCGGGTCATCGGGGAGCATCCGTTCGAGGTGATCGACCGAAACAACAAGGTTGTCTGGATTCACGATTTCACTCTCCAGGCGCACTCCGGCAGTATCGTTGATATTCATCGAATCCGTCCCATCTTCGAGGAGCTGTTCCGCCGGGTATGGCACGGAGAGGCAGAGAACGATGCATTCAACCGAATGATGCTCTCCTCCTATATGAGCTGGCGCGAGATTGCTCTGCTGCGAACCTACGCCCGATACATGCGTCAGATCAGGTTCTCCAACAGTCAGACGTTTATATCCAACACGCTGGTCAATCACGTTGAACTGACCCGTCTTTTACTGGAGTTCTTCGAGATACGCTTCAACCCGGAGCGTTATCAGAGTTCCGGCCAGAGCCATGCGGCCCAGCAGAAACTGGAGATCGAGTTTAATGCCGGTCTTGAAGATGTTGAGAACCTGAGTGAAGACCGTGTACTTCGGCTCTATCTGGAGCTGATGCAGGCTACCTTGCGCACCAACTACTATCAGACTGACGACGCTGACGGCCCCAAGCCTTACATCAGCGTGAAGTTCGATCCATCCCGGATTCCGGACATGCCTCTGCCCACTCCTATGTTCGAGATTTTCGTGTATTCACCGAGAGTTGAGGGTGTGCATCTCCGGGGCGGTAAGGTTGCCCGAGGGGGGTTGCGATGGTCTGACCGATTCGAAGACTATCGCACGGAAATCCTGGGTCTGGTCAAGGCCCAGCAGGTCAAGAATGCGGTTATTGTCCCGGTGGGCGCCAAAGGTGGTTTCGTCGCCAAGCGATTGCCGGATACGTCGGACCGGGAAGCCTTCCAGGCTGAAGGCATTGAGGCCTACAAAACGTTTATCCGGGGGTTGCTGGATATTACGGATAATCTGGTAGATGCCGGTATACAGTCGCCGGAGCGGGTTATCCGGTATGACGAAGACGACCATTATCTGGTGGTGGCGGCGGACAAAGGGACAGCCACCTTCTCGGATATTGCCAACGGCCTGGCCGCAGAATATGGCTTCTGGATGGGCGATGCTTTCGCATCCGGCGGCAGCAATGGTTATGACCACAAGAAAATGGGCATTACGGCCCGCGGAGCCTGGGTATCGGTCGAGCGTCACTTCCGGGAAATGGGTATCAACCCGGCACTGGATGAATTTACCGCCATCGGCATTGGTGACATGGGAGGGGATGTCTTCGGCAACGGCATGCTGTGCTCCGAGAAAACCAGACTGGTGGCAGCGTTTAACCACATACACATATTTATCGATCCCGCGCCGGATCCGGAGAAAAGCTACAAGGAGCGTAAACGGTTGTTCGGGCTCCCGCGTTCGGCCTGGACCGACTATGACAGTAAACTCATCTCCAAGGGCGGCGGCGTTTTCAGTCGTAATGCGAAATCAATTCCGGTCAGCGCGGAGATGAAGAAGCTCCTTGGCATCAAGTCGGACAGGGTGCCTCCGAACATGCTTATCTCTCACATCCTCAAAGCCCAGGTCGACTTGCTATGGGTGGGCGGGATTGGCACCTACGTCAAAGGTGGCAGTGAATCCAACGGAGACGTTGGTGACAAAGCCAACGACGGTTTGCGGATCAACGGTTCTGAACTGCGTTGCAAGGTTGTGGGCGAGGGCGGCAATCTTGGGCTTACGCAGCTTGGCCGAATTGAATTCGCCCTGCGCGGCGGGCGCCTGAATACGGACTTCATCGACAATTCCGGTGGTGTGGATTGTTCAGACCATGAAGTCAATATGAAAATTCTGCTCAACCGGGCAGTGGCGATGGGCGACCTCACCAACAAGCAGCGCAATGTCATGCTTGAAGAGATGACCGACGATGTTGCGGATCTTGTTCTCAAGAACAACTACCGGCAGACCCAGGCCATCAGCATTGCCAGTGAGGACGCGGCTACCCGGCTTGAAGAGTACCGGCGGCTGATGAACACCTTCGAAAGTGAAGGGAAGCTCAATCGTGCTCTGGAGTTCCTCCCGGATGATGAGACCCTGTCCGAGCGCAAACTGGACAATAAGGGGCTCACCCGGCCAGAGCTTTCGGTTCTGATCTCCTATGTGAAAGGCGATCTGAAACAGACGTTGATAGACAGTGCGCTGCCCGATGAACCGTTGCTTGCCGGGGAAATGTACAAGGTCTTTCCCCGGGATCTGACCCAGAAGTTCTCGAAGGAACTGGGCGAACACCAGTTGCGTCGTGAAATTATCGCGACGCAGATTGCCAACGATATGGTTAACCACATGGGGATCACCTTTGTGGAGCGTCTGAATCAATCTACAGGAGCCGATGCGGCCTCCATTGCGCTTGCCTGGATTATTGCCCGGGATGTATTCCGGATTGATAACTGGTGGGACAGGATTGAGGATCTCGATTTCCACGTGCCGGCCCAACTGCAGATGGAGCTGATGCAGGATTTGATGCGTTTGATGCGTCGTTCGGTGCGGTGGCTGCTGCGCAACCGGCGGGCAGAACTCAGTATCCAGCATCATATGGAACGCTTTGCCGACAGCGTCTGGGCGATTACCGCTGGGCTGCCTGAGTATCTTGGTGATCAGGCCAAGACTACATGGGAAGAACAGCATCAGGCTCTGGTGGATAGCGGTCTGCCATCAGAGTTGGCGTCCGTTGTATCGGGTACGGGGCATCTTTATTCGTCACTGGGCATTATTGAGTCTCAGGAGGCATCCGGCATGCCACTGAAAACCGTTGCCAACCTCTATTATGAGTTGGGTGATCGACTGGACCTGAACTGGTTCGCCAATGCCATTGCAGGTCTGACTCCGGCTTCACACTGGCAGGCGCTGGCCCGGGAAAGCTTCCGGGAGGATCTCGACTGGCAGCAGCGGGCTCTGACCACCGGAGTCCTTAAGCTGGCAGAAAAACCGGAAGAGGTGGCGGACTGTGTCGAGAACTGGATGTCACGGCACCAGCAGATGATTGATCGCTGGCAATCCATGCTGTCTGAGCTCAAGGGCGTACGGGAGCCGGAATACGCCATGTTTTCGGTGGCGCTGCGTGAACTGCTGGATCTGGCTCAGAGTACCATCCACCAGTCCCATGCTGAGACCGAACCCCAGACCAACTGAGTATTGCGTTGATATTCGCATTCCCGTTCAATCGCTGGTCGGGAATCATAAAACGGAGTGGGACCATGGGTCAGCTTGACCACCTTTTGGAAAAGAATCGGGCCTGGGCAGATGGCATCAAGGCCCAGGATCCGCAGTTTTTTACTCGCCTGTCGAACCAGCAGGCACCGGAATACCTCTGGATTGGCTGCGCGGACAGCCGCGTGCCGGCTAACCAGATTGTCGATCTTTTGCCGGGCGAGCTGTTCGTTCACCGGAACGTGGCCAACGTTGTTGTCCATACGGATTTTAACTGTCTGTCGGTGTTGCAGTTCGCTATCGAAGTGTTGAAGGTGAAGCATGTCCTGGTCGTCGGCCACTACGGCTGTGGTGGTGTCAGAGCGGCATTGCTGAATGAAGGGTTTGGGCTAATCAGCAATTGGCTTCGTCATGTTCAGGATGTCCGTGACCGGCATCATCAGGTTTTGGATGGCATATCAAGTGTTCAGGATCGGGTAGACCGGTTGTGCGAGCTGAATGTTGTTGAGCAGGTAGGCCATGTGTGCCAGAACAATATTGTTCAGGAAGCCTGGAAGCGTGGCCAGCCACTCAGGGTGCACGGTTTCGTCTACGATGTGGCGGACGGATTTCTCCGTGATATGGGGTTGTCAGTATCCTGCGAGGACGAGCGCGAACGGGTCAAGCAGAATAGTATCGATGAGCTGGTTCAGCGTCCCGTTCGATCGGGCCGTCAGAAAGCCGTCCAGTAATTACTGTAAAAATACGTCAAAAATTCGTGATAAGCGTCACTTCCTGACCCTCGGTGTCATCACAGTTGAGGGTCTCCTTATTTTGCTAAAGTATCTCCAGTAGTAGGTAAGGAGGTAAACAGTGAAAGAATTGATGCAGAAAGCCCTGAGCGCGCTCAATCAGCGTAAAAACGATACGCCTGCCTGTACGCAACGCAGTAGAGGCGAGAAATCGTCGGAGAGAGGGCAGTCTGAAGAGTGGGGAATGTCCCCTGAAGATGCCCTGAGAGTTGGTACGGTTGCCCGCTACAAGTAATTGACGTTTTCTATGGTAATCATCGTCGGAGAGGGCTCCTCTCTGGGGCGGCCGGGGAAGACGTGAGGATTCATTCCGGTTAGAGTATCCCGTCTTTCAGTCATCCACGCGGGATCCATTAGCTCATGTCATTGCCCAATTCCCATGAAGCCCTGTTGCGCAATCGCCACCTCTTGCAGGGGCGAACGGCTCTGTTGGGACTTAGCGCCGACGGCATTCTGGCTCATTTGCCTGCCGGTGGCATGGTTATGAGCGAGCATGCGGGGATCTGTGCCTCGCTTGCCGGGCACGATGGTTGGCAGGTCTGTTTCGGCTACGATGATCCGGCGCTGGCAGCGGGTACCTTCGACACCTTGCTGGTGTTTCTGCCGAAGGCGCGGGCGGAGCTTGATCTGCGTCTTGCTCTGGCGCGGTGGTTAGCGGTGCCGGGCGCCCGGATTGTCCTCGTAGGCGAGAAAAAAGAAGGCATTGCCGGGGCTGTCAAACAGCTCAAAGCTGTAGCGCCGTCTGCGACCAAGATCGACAGCGCCCGGCACTGCCAGGTCTGGTGTGCCGATCAAATCGAATCGCTGCCCGAATTTTCGCTTCAGCAATGGATGACCTGGACGCGCATAGACTGCAGGTCGGTGAGCGTGGAGGTCTCAGGTCTTCCGGGGATCTTCAGTCTTGGTGAGCTGGATGAAGGCACCCGACTGCTGCTGGACACCCTTGATGACAACCCATTGCGGTCCGGTTCTATACTGGATTTTGCCTGTGGTGCCGGCACCATCGGTTCCTGGTTGCATGGCTGGCACGAACACAAGGGCCAACCTCCGGTACAGATCGATGGGATCGATGTACAGTCCCAGGCGGTTGTCTGTGCCAGGGCCACCTATGAGCGAAACGGCGTTTCCGGACGTATTCTGGCCTCGGATGGCCTTAAAGGAGTTGAGGGCCGTTGGCCGGTTATTCTCAGTAATCCGCCCTTCCACACCGGTATCAGAACCGATCTTTCCATGACGGAACTGTTTCTTCGCGACCTGGTGCGCCATCTTGAGCCGGGGGGGGAGGTGCGGCTGGTTGCGAACAGTTTTCTGCCTTACGAGCCCTTGATGAAACGCTGTATAGGCCCGGTTGAGCGATTACGGGAAGATCGGCGTTTTACCGTTTACCGTGCGTTTCGCCGATCCTGACCGACAATGGCCCCAGGATGCCCAATATGACAACGTCCGAATTTGTGTTTTCTCAAGGCACGCTGGACCTTTCGCGTCCGGGTACCGGTGATCCCACACTGAGGGCGTGGGATGCAACGGATGAACTTCTTCTGGAGAAGGCGTTGGAGGTTGCAGCTGACGTTGAAGAGCCCCGTATTCTGGTAGTGGATGACCAGTTTGGGGCCCTGACGTTGGGGCTTTCCATGTTCTCGCCGACGGTTATTGGTGACAGCGCCGTGTTGCGGACCGCATTGGACATCAATGCTTCGTTGAATCCCTCTCTTCCTGCATCGGGGACGGTATACAGCTGGCTCAATCCGCCGCGGGATCTGTTCGACCTGGTCGTGTTAAGAATACCGCGGCAGGCTGACTATCTGGCCTGGTTACTGCGCTGGATCAATGGCGTGATGGCTGATTCCGGTGTGTTGCTGGCGGGTGGAATGATCAAGCATCTTCCAGCGAAAAGTGTTGAGGTATTTGGCGGAGCGGTTCAGACCGAACAGGTCCTGCCCTCACGAAAGAAGGCCCGTGTGGTTCGCTGCCGGAAAGGTGCCGCCAGCCTTGAGGGGTGGTCAGGTGCCTGGAAAGGGTATGCCATGACTGGCCGGGACGGCAGGGTCAATGTGGAAGCGCTGCCCGCGGTTTTTGCCAGGGAAAAGCTGGATATTGGTAGTCGCCTGATGTTGCCTCACGTGGCTAAAATGGTATCGATAGCGGATGCTGGTAGCTCGGTACTCGATCTGGCCTGTGGAAATGGCGTTCAGGGTTTGGAAGCGCTGGCGCAGCGGGGCGATCTGCAGTTGTGCTTCAGCGACGTTTCAAGCCAGGCTGTACTCAGTGCTCGCCATAATGTCGAAAAGGCCTATCCACACGCGCATGCGGCGTTCACTCATTGCGATGGACTGCCGTCAGAGGCTGGGCTGTTCGATCTGATCCTTCTGAATCCGCCGTTCCATGAGGGTGGGGTGGTCGGTGATCACATTGCCATGCGACTGTTTGAGCAGGCCTCGGATCATCTGAAACCCGGTGGGTCCCTGCTCATGGTGGGCAACCGCCACCTCGGCTATCACCGAAGCCTGCGTCGGTACTTTTCGTCGGTGCAGCAACTGGATGCCAATCCCAAGTTCGTGGTGTTCCTGGCCGGAAATCGCTGAAGAGCCCCTTGATTCAGCGAGTCGGAGCCTTTTGGTCGTATCCAAGGCGGGCCAGGGTGTCTACGATAATCTGGGTCTGGCTGTCTACTTCAATGTTCACCCGCTGGCCTTCTTTGCATGTGCCAAAGGTTGTGGCCCGGAGGGTTTCGGGGATCAGATGGATGTTGAACCGGTTGCCCTGAACTTCACCAATGGTGAGGCTGGCTCCGTTGATGGCAATGTACCCTTTGGGGAATATATAGCGCTTCCATTCGTCAGGCGTTTCAAACCAGAGGGTGACGTTATTTTCTGGCCGCAGGATGTCGACAATCCTGGCCGACGTGTGGATATGTCCGGAGAGCAGGTGACCGCCAATTTCATCCCCGATCCGTGCAGCGCGTTCGAAGTTGACCTTGTCTCCTGCTTTCAGTTCCCCCAGAGTGGTCAGGCTCAGGGTTTCCTGCATGGCATCGAAATAAAGAACACTTTCTTCCTGGCGAGTTACGGTCAGGCAGGTGCCGTTGATTGCGACTGATGCGCCAATAGCGACATCGCCGGCCTTGTCTGCCGGGAGCCGGATGGCAAACGTGCTCAGTCCGGGTGCGACAGAGACATCTTCGATGGTTGCGATACCCTGGACAATGCCTGTGAACATACGCCTGACCTCATTCGGTATGGTGTGCGGGTGCCTTTCTGGCTGGGTGCGCCAAGGATAGCGAGTGGGCTGACCGATGCCAAGGTAAAGGGCAGCGAATTCAAGTATCGGGTGTGATGGTCGATACCCTTCAAAACCCTTTAATCCGGACATTTTACCATGGCCGAAAATCAGAGTACGTCCGCTGCCCAGAGTACTGTGCAGGCGCCGGTGCTGCGACCTGGCAGGGCGGCAGACCCGGTGCCAGCGCCTGCAGCGTCAAATGCCCCGGAGTCGGCGCCAGCGCCGGCGAGTCAGGCTGCCGACACTGTGGCATCCAATCCAGAGCCAGATACCAGCGCCAGGCCTGATAAAGTCGCCACTGAAGAGGTGGGGGAGGGCCGAAGCAGTGGCCGGCCCGAAAGGGTGCGGGCGGAATCCCGGCAGCGAACACTCCGACTGATGCTGCGACAGTGTGATCGGGTGCTGCTGATGGATTTCGAGCTGCTGGCGATGAATGGCTGGCCTGACAATTTTACTATAGCTGAAGCGCGTCGGAGTCGGGATCTCTGGTTGTTCAGTGCATTGATTGCGGCGGCCATATTCCTGAGCGGTTTGAGCGGGTTCGTGCCGGCCTGGATTGCCGGCGGGGGCTTTGGTGCTGTTGTTATCATTATCCTCCTGGGGGTGCCGGCGGTACGCAGAATTTACACGACCAAACCTTCCTATCTTGACCTGATTATGACCCGCCAGAGGATGCTTCGTGAGGCACGCCAGCATATTGCCCACCTAGAAGGCTCGGATGGTCTGATCTGGCAATGTGCGCGGATGGCTGATCATAACCCTGCTCTGAAGAACACCCGGTTCAGCCATTTACTGACACTGTCCGAGAATCGCGTGCTTTCCCGGCAGATGACACGCCGTGAGCATGTGCGTCTTTATCT
Organism: Marinobacter sp. F3R08; assembly: GCF_018860425.1. GTDB lineage: Bacteria > Pseudomonadota > Gammaproteobacteria > Pseudomonadales > Oleiphilaceae > Marinobacter. The sequence continues at coordinate 116,466 of NZ_JAHKPI010000025.1, forward strand.
TATCTATCTGCTGGAAGCCGAAAAGGCCTATAGCCGGGTTCAGACAGCGTTCTTCGAGGGGAATCAGGAGGCGATTGATCAGGGGTGGGATGAAGTGGCTGCGGAGCCTGAGGTCAGAGCTTGACAGGAGTCGATTTCAAACGTATGTTTCAAACAGACGTTTGCTAGAGGCTTTGTAAACATAATGGCGCAGTCTGATACCGTTGACCGGATTCTCGATGCAGCCGAAGAGCTGTTCGCCGACCGGGGTTTTTCGGAAACCTCGCTCCGGATGATTACCAGTAAGGCTAAAGTAAATTTGGCGGCTGTCAATTACCACTTTGGTTCAAAGAACGCGCTGATTCACGCCGTATTTGCGCGCTTCCTGACGCCGTTCTCGGCAACCCTGGAAAGCGCCTTTGATGATCTCGAAGAACGGTGCGACGGAAAACCGCCAACGTTGAATCAAACGCTCTGGGCGCTTACTGAAAGCGCAGTGCGCATGCCCCAGCGCAATGAAAAGGGCATATCGATTTTCATGCGTCTGCTCGGGCTTGCCTATACCCAGTCCCAGGGGCATTTGCGGAAGTTTCTGGAACAGGAATACACGGAATCCTTCAGTCGCTTCATGCGACTGCTCAAGGAGGCGACGCCACAGTTGTCCTCGGTAGACCGGTACTGGCGTATTCAGTTCATGCTGGGCGCAACGGCGTTCACCATGTCCAGCAGCGATGCACTGAGGGATATTCTTCAGAACAAGCTGGGTGTTGAAACGACCGTCCAGGAAATTGCTGCCCGTCTGGTTCCGTTCCTCGCCGCCGGTATGCAGGCTGAGGATACCGTGCTGATTCCGCCGGCCGGGAGCAACGTCTCGGTTGCCTGAGCTCCTCTCTCTCGGTTAGGCTTCCTTTTGAACTTGCAAGGGAGCCTGGCTGTCTTTGACTCATTCTGCCTCAGTCCACATCGATATCGATCTGACTCTTCAGAGTCTCCGGCTCAAAAGCGGCGATGGACAGGTCCTTGCTGTATATCCGGTCTCCACGGCGCTCAATGGGCCTGGTGAAACCAATGGGAGCGGCTGCACACCCCGGGGTGTGCACTATATCCGGGCCAGTGTCGGCGCAGGGCTTCCCATCGGGACCGTGTTCCGGGCCAGACGTCCTACCGGTGAAACCTACAGTCCCCAGCTTGCCCGACAGAACCCGGATCGGGACTGGATCCTTAGCCGGATTCTCTGGTTATGTGGGCGAGAGAGTGGCAGAAACCGGGGACCGGGTGTCGATACTTTCCGGCGCTTCATATACATTCACGGCACACCAGACAGCGAACCCATGGGCGTGCCGCGTTCCCATGGCTGTGTCCGGATGCGCAACGCAGATCTTGTTGACTTGTTTGATCGCGTTGGGCCGGGAACGACTGTGTTTATTCGTTAAACCTTTTATATCTGAGGGATTCGATGATCGGAGATTTCATGGCCACGGTGAATGGCTGGATTGAAAATTTCGGACTGCTGTCTGAAGCATGGCGCGTTGGCATTGTTGTGTTTGCGCTGGTTTTTGGAACGGCAGCGGTGGCATATGTTGCCAGCCACATCATCAGTGCACTCGAGAGAAAGTTCAGCCAGACCAGAAATCTCTGGGACGACGCCGTGTTGCATGCGGCCCGAAAACCGGTAGTAGCCTTTGTCTGGCTGCAGGGCGTTTACTGGGCTGCAGAAGTAGCTCATGACTACTCGAGCGCCGAAATCTTCAAGGCGAATGACGCCGTTCTGCAGCTTGGGTTCGTGTTTGTGTTGGTGTGGGCCATTCTGCGTCTGATCAAGGCGGGGGAGGGCATTCTCACGTCGCCTCTGAAAATGAGACAGCCCATGGACTACACCACCGTGAACGCGGTGAGCAAAATGTCCCGGGCCGTTGTTATCATTACCGCCGTACTGATTTCGATGCAGTCGCTTGGTTACAGTATTTCCGGGGTTCTGGCCTTCGGTGGCGTGGGTGGCATTGCTGTGGGCTTTGCTGCCAAGGATCTGCTGGCGAACTTTTTCGGCGGCTTTATCATTCACCTCGATCGACCGTTCAAAGTCGGAGACTGGGTGCGTTCGCCGGACCGGAATATTGAAGGGACGGTAGAGCACATTGGCTGGCGACTGACCACCATAAGGACGTTTGACAAGCGTCCGCTGTACGTCCCGAATGCCACGTTTACGACCATTGCGGTGGAAAATCCGTCCCGCATGACCAACCGCAGAATCTATGAAACCATTGGTATCCGTTATGCTGATGTCGGCCAGATGGGGTCCATCGTTGAGGACATCAAGGCCATGCTGCGGGAGCATGAAGACATCGACAGCGAGCAGACTCTGATCGTGAACTTCCTCGCGTTCAATGCGTCGTCGCTGGATATCATGGTGTATACCTTTACCAAAACGACCCAGTGGGTACTGTTTCATGAAGTGAAGCAGGATGTACTGCTTAAGATCAGCGACATTATTGAAGGCTATGATTCCGAGGTGGCGTTCCCGACCCGGACTCTGCATGTGCCGGAAAGCGTTCGTCTGTCCGGGTCGCAATCCGATGAGTCCTCAGAGGTAGATAAAGGTAGTTCTTCCGGAAAAACCGTTGAAAAATCGCGGCATCGCCAGACCACTGGGGATGCCGAGGAATCAGGAGATTCAGAATGACGTCGTCGCAGAAAGTCCATCCTGTTGGTATCATCGGCGGCACCGGGCTGACTACCCTGTCAGGCCTGGAAATTACCGGCGAGAGGCAGGTCGACACCCCCTGGGGCCAACCGTCTGCGCCATTGATGGAAGGGCGTCTGGGAGAGCAGCCGGTGATTTTTCTGTCTCGCCACGGCAATCCTCATCGTATTCCACCCCATCAGGTGAACTACCGAGCCAACCTGAAGGCCCTTTATGACGCTGGCGTCAGAACAGTGATTGGTGTGAATGCTGTGGGTGGCATTCATCCGGATATGGGGCCTGCCCACGTTGTCATTCCCGATCAGATTATTGATTACACCTGGGGGCGTGCCAGTACCTTTTTCGAGGGTGATCTGGAGTCTGTTACCCACATGGATTTCACCTGGCCCTACGATGAAAGTGCGCGCCGGATTCTCATCGGTACGGCGGGTGCAGAAGGTGTGCCTTTCTCGGATTTCGGCGTGTATGGAGCCACCCAGGGGCCGAGGCTGGAGACAGCGGCGGAAATCGTCCGTATGGAGAGAGACGGTTGTGATCTGGTGGGTATGACCGGGATGCCGGAGGCAGCTCTCGCCGCCGAGCTGGGAATGCGCTATGTCTGCCTGGGGTTAGTGGTTAATTGGGCTGCCGGTAAGTCCGACGCCATTATTACCATGGCAGAAATCGAGGCGGCCATTGAGCAGGGGATGTCCGGTATCAAACGGATCCTTGAGGTCTCGATGGCCGGTCTTGGTGTGCTTACTCCCTTGCCTCAACCTTCCTGAAGAAGACCAGAACGCCAATGGTGGGGGAATCCAGGAAGTGGATTTCCTCGCTCCGCATCCGCCGTGTCTCCCGGATCCAGGTTACCAGTTCCAGAGGGGCGGGCGCTGGACTCAGAGTGAGCGGTTGAGACACTGCTCCATCCGTTGTCGCTGGCGCTTCCGTTGTGCTTGCACTGTCACGCTCCTGCGTCGCTGAAGCTCCTTTCTCGGCGTTGTCGGTCTCGGTGCTGGCCGCCGGCATCGCTGCTGTTCCATCCGCCAATTGCCAGTGATTCAGATGTACATTGACGTGCAGGTAGCGCTTCCGGTCAATGGTGATGTGCCCCTCAACTTCGCGGGTGCCGGCATCATTGATCCAATTTCCGGTTTCAACCCGCAAAGGGGTGCCTTTGTAATCCTGCGGGAACGTCTCGTACCAGCCGGCAGTCGCGAGTACCCGGTAGCCCCCGCTGCGTTCAAGTCTGGCCGCGGCATTGGCAAGGTGTAGTCTGTTCCGGGGTACCAGCTTCAGAGTGCTTTTCGTGGTGCCGTTTTCAAGCTCTGACCAAAGAATCTCATCCGTGACTGTCGGCTCTTCTACCGCCTTGACGGACATATGCTCGTTCACAGCCCCGGGTTCTACAATCCGCTCAAGGATCACGAACTCGGCCCGGTAATAGTCATTTGGAACGGACGACCCCGATCCGGGCGACGACGCTGTCTGATCAGCCTGTTGGGCTGCGCCGGTGGCTGAAAAGCCCAGCAGGGCAGCTGCAAGGATTGCCCGGATCGGATATCGGCACCAGCGAGTTCCATTAATCTGCAAGGGTCGTACTCCACAAGTTGGTCGGCTGTTCATGAGCCGGATGCTTTATTTTTTTCAGGCTCCAGCTCGCCAAGCATTCGGGAAATGCCGTCGAGTTTACCATCCGTTGTGGCATCCTTCAGCCGATAACGGAAGCTGTTAGCACCTTCGAGTCGATATTGGTCCGGGGCGGATTGCACTTTCTTAACCAGGACGAGAGGATCGACAGTTGTCGAGCTGCCAAACTCGAGCCGCGCCCATTCCTTGCCGGCATCCACTTTTACGATACCCAGGGCCTCCGCACGGAGCCGAAGTTCTGTCTGACGGATCAGGTTCTTGGCTGGCGTTGGTAATAATCCGAACCGGTCAATCATTTCAACCTGAAGTTCACGTAATGCTTCCGGAGTATCAACACTGGCAATCCGTTTGTAGAGCATCAGTCGGTTATGGACATCCGGCAGATAGTCTTCGGGTATCAACGCAGGAATTCTGAGGTTCATCTCGGTGCCATGGCTCAGGGGCAGGTCGGCATTGGGCGTTCGACCTTCCTGGATGGCCTTGACGGCTTCATCCAGTAGTTGCATGTAAAGGGTGAAACCGATGCTCTCGATCTGGCCGCTCTGCTCTTCCCCCAGCAGTTCTCCGGCGCCCCGGATTTCCAGGTCATGGGTGGCGAGCATGAAACCTGCTCCCAGGTCCTGGGACTCAGAGATAGCGTCGAGCCGCTTCCGGGCGTCTGTTGAAATTGATTTCGGTGGTGGTGTCAGCAGATAGGCGTATGCCTGGTGATGGGAGCGGCCCACACGGCCCCGAAGCTGATGCAATTGTGCCAGTCCGAATTTGTCAGCACGTTCGATAATGATGGTGTTGGCGCTGGGAACGTCAATGCCGGTTTCTATGATTGTTGTGCATACCAGAACGTTGAAACGCTTGTGGTAGAAGTCCGACATGATCTTTTCCAGATCCCGTTCCCGCATCTGACCGTGGGCGACACCGACACGAGCCTCGGGAATCAGCGAGCGCAGATCTTCGGCGGTTTTCTCGATCGTCGCCACATCGTTATGCAGGAAGTAAACCTGACCGCCCCGGAGAATCTCCCGCAGAATCGCCTCCTTGACCATGGCGTTGTCTTTCTGGCGCACGAAGGTTTTGACAGAGAGTCGCCGAGCTGGAGGTGTTGCGATAATCGATAGGTCCCGGAGATGACCCATAGCCATGTTCAACGTTCGGGGAATCGGCGTCGCGGTCAGGTTCAGCATGTCGACTTCCGCGCGCAAGGCTTTGAGTTTTTCTTTTTGCTGCACACCGAAGCGGTGTTCTTCGTCAATGATGACCAGTCCCAGGTTTTTGAACTTGATGTCTCCCTGGAGAAGCTTGTGGGTTCCAATGACGATGTCCGCCTTGCCATTTTCCAGCGCCTCCAGGGCCTTGCTGGTCTGGCCTGAGGTGCGAAATCGGCTGAGTAGCTCGACCTGTACCGCGGTGTCGGAGAAACGGTCCCGGAAGGATTCATAATGTTGTTGCGCAAGCAGGGTGGTGGGCACCAGAACCGCGACCTGTTTGCCTGACCATGTGGCCAGGAATGCCGCGCGCATGGCGACCTCGGTTTTTCCAAATCCGACATCACCACACACCAGACGATCCATGGGCTGCTCGCTGGTCATGTCCTCGAACACCGATTGGATAGCAATCTGCTGATCCGGTGTTTCCTCGAACGGAAATCCGGCAGCAAAGGCCCGGTAGGCTTCTTTCGGGTCTTCGAAGCTGAAGCCTTTGCGGGCCTCCCTGCGAGCGTAAACATCCAGAAGTTCCGCGGCAGTGTCGCGGATTTTCTCCAATGCTTTTTGCTTTGCTGTGCTCCAACGGTCGGTGCCGAGCTTATGCAGTGGCGCGTGTTCGGTGTCATTGCCGGCATAGCGGGAAATCAGGTGCAGGCTGGAAACGGGTACATAGAGTTTGGAGCCACCTGCGTATTCCAGCATCAGGAATTCGCTGGCTTCGTCTTCAACGGTAATGGTTTCCAGTCCCAGATAGCGGCCGACGCCGTGGTCTATGTGGACGACTGGCGCACCGAGTCGCAACTCTGACAAGTCCCGGAAGCCTGCTTCATCGGTCTCGGTGGGCTTGTCGCGCCGCCGCCGCTGAAGCACGCGTTCACCAAAGAGTGCTGTCTCGGTAATCAGTGCGACGGAATGCTCAGGGAGCACCAGGCCCTGCTCCATGGGGGCGATGGTGATGCCCAGGGGTGTGCTCTTATCGTCGAGAAACGTTTGCCAGCCAGTAAGAGTCTTGAGTTCAAGGCCCTGTTCTCCCAGGTTTTCCAGCAGGGCTTCGCGCCGTCCTGAGGATTCGGCGCATATCAGAATGCGGCCTTCAAAGTCTGCGATAAATCGTTTCAGGCGTCCGGCGGGATCGGCCGCCCGACCGTCCATGGCGATATCCGGTAGGCTCTCCGTTGGGCAGTTGACCGAGCCAGCTGAATCGTTGGGGCTGTGTGACACGGTTACCCTGGGGAAGGTTTTCAGGTGCCCGAATAATTCCTCTTGCTGCAGGAACAGGCGGGTGGGTGGCAGTATCGGCCGCAGGCGATCGTGGCGACGGTCTTCGTACCGGCTCCGGGTTTCGCTGTCAAAGTGGCTTACCGCCTCATTCAACCCGTCAGCGGTGAAAACGTGGGTTGCTCCAGGCAGGTAGTCGAACAGGGTTGCCGTCTCGTCGAAGAACAGAGGCAGGTAGTACTCAATCCCGGGCGGGGTGATGCCGTGTGTTACGTCCTGGTATATGGGGGTGTCTTTGTCAGCATCGGGAAACTGTTCGAACCAGCGGCTACGAAATCCGGAGCGAGCCTCCTTGTGCCAGGGGAATTCGAACGCGGGTAGCAGCTCGATGCTTTCAATACGGTCTATAGAGCGCTGAGTCTCGGGATCGAAGGTTCTGAGAGTCTCTATCTCATCATCAAACAGGTCAATCCGGTAGGGCTGCCCGGCACCCATGGGAAAGATGTCCAGTATCGCCCCGCGAACAGCATATTCGCCGTGTTCGTATACGTTCTCGGCGTGACGGTATCCCGCTGCTTCCAGTTGCAGTCGCCAGGTTTCAATGTCCAGGGACTGTCCGACTTCGAGGAGCAGGGTGTTGCCCTGAAGGTAGTCTACCGGAGGCAATCTATGCATCAGGGTTCGTGCCGGAACCACCAGTACGCCGTGTTTTGTTGACGGCAGACGGTGCAGTGTCCGGATTCGCCGGGAAATGATGTCCTGATGGGGGGAAAACAGGTCATAGGGCAGTGTTTCCCAGTCTGGCAAAGAAAGCAGCTCCAGCCCGTCTTCGCTGACGGCGGCACCATCTTCTTCCGGGGGTAGTCCGAGGAAGAAGCGCATGGCCTGCTCAAGCCGGATGGCATCGGCGGTGCTGCGAGTTATGACCAGGGTCAAGCCCAGATGCGCTCGTGCGCTCTCGCAGATGGCCAGCGCGTCACTGCTGCCGTTCAGTTGACCCCAGGTACGGTGATCGGCTGGCCGGGACGGGAATGCCGGCGCAATCATGTTTGAGGGTGACGGGCGTGTGCTGGCACCTTGGCTCATGGGTGGTCTGGTTCTCCTGCTGAGGATGTCCGGGAGGCGATAAGGCGCGTATTCTAACGCTCGCCATGGCTACTGTCATGGCGAGGCTGTTTCGGAAGACGTTTGCAAGGTTCTCCGGTGCAGGCTATACGAACATCTCAGTAGTGTGTATTTGCGGTCAACCGCATTACGTTGGATAATGTGCGCCCCCAATTTCCAAGTGCCAACTGCAGAGGTCCTAGCGTGAGTCACGAACAGATCAATCAGCACCTGTCCCACTGGACAGAAAGAGAATCCACCGCGGAAGCCATGATTCCGCTGATCGGCCGCCTCTACCGCAAGAACAATGTGGTTACTTCTGTATACGGTCGCGCCATCATTAACCAGTCTGTGATCGACATCATCCGTGCCCACCGGTTTGTGCGCCAGGTTGAAAACAGTGAGCTTTCCGTTCATGACACCCTGCCGATCCTTCAGGCGATGGACAAGCTGGACCTTGGCCGCGCTCATGTGGACATTGGCAAGCTGGCGGTCAAGTTCAAGGAAGAGGGCGGCGACCTGACCGAGTTCCTGAAGCGTGAAATCGGAACGGTCGTGGGGCAGTACGCGGCCCAATCCGAGGAAGATGCGAACAACGATACCAAAGACGTGGTGCTCTACGGTTTTGGTCGTATCGGTCGGCTTCTAGCGCGCATTCTGATCGAGAAAGCCGGCGGTGGTAATAACCTGCGCCTCCGGGCGATTGTGGTTCGCCAGGGTGGTGCTGAGAACGATCTTGAGAAGCGTGCCAGTCTTCTGCGCCGCGATTCCGTTCACGGTCCGTTCGATGGCACCATCACCGTTGACGAGCAGGAATCTGCGCTGATTGCCAATGGCAACTACATCAAGGTGATCTACTCCGACGGCCCAGACAAGGTGGATTACACCGAGTATGGCATCAACAACGCCATCGTGGTCGACAATACCGGTAAGTGGCGCGATGAGGCAGGTCTTGGTCTGCATCTGAAGTCAAAGGGCGTGAGTCGGGTTATGCTGACGGCACCTGGCAAGGGCGACATCAAGAACATTGTTTTTGGCATTAACAACGACTGGATTACTGATGACGACAAGATCCTGTCGGCAGCCTCATGTACCACCAATGCCATCACGCCGGTCCTGAAAGCGATTGAAGACGAGTACGGCATCGAAGATGGTCACGTTGAGACTGTTCATTCCTACACGAACGATCAGAACCTGATTGATAACTACCACAAAGGCAGTCGTCGTGGACGCAGTGCGGCCCTTAACATGGTTATCACCGAGACGGGGGCTGCCAAGGCCGTCGCCAAGGCATTGCCGATTCTGAAGGGTAAGCTGACTGGTAACGCTATCCGGGTGCCGACGCCGAATGTCTCGATGGCGATTCTTAACCTCAACCTCAAGAAAGACGTTGATGTGGATGGTGTAAACGAATATCTGCGCGATATGGCGCTGCATTCGGAGCTGCAGAAGCAGATCGACTTTGTAAATTCTCCGGAAGTGGTTTCCACAGACTTTGTTGGTTCGCGTCATGCGGGTATTGTTGATGCGCAGGCAACGATTGCCAGTGGTAAGCGCCTGATTCTGTACGTCTGGTACGATAATGAGTTCGGCTACAGCGCGCAGGTGGTTCGCGTGGTCAGTCAGATGGCTGGCGTAAATTACCCGATCTTCCCCAAACGTGCGCGAGACTGAGCGTATCGCACCGATTTGGTGAAGTGGATGTTCTGAAAAACCCCGACAGCATTGCTGTCGGGGTTTTTTCTTTTCCGGCCTCGCACTCAGGGCGGTTTTAAGTCAGCGCGAAACCCGTTCCGGTTTCTGGTGGAAATAGAATTCCTTAATCTCTATAATTGGCGCGATTTTGGGTACGTCTGGCACTACGTTTCTCATAGTGTTTCTGGGCCGCATGTGTCGGGCGTTACGAATCCATAGACAAGTTTCTGATGATTGGATGAGGCTAATGATCAAGATCAAAAAAGGCCTGGATCTTCCCATCAGTGGCGCTCCCGAACAGACCATTACAGATGGCAAACCCGTTCGTCATGTGGCGTTGATCGGTTTTGACTACAACGGCATGAAGCCGACGATGGCTGTGAAAGAGGGGGACCGTGTCAAGCGCGGTACGCTGCTGTTCACGGACAAGAAGACCGAAGGCGTTCGTTATACTTCACCCGCCGCCGGCGTAGTGAAAGAGATTAATCGCGGTGAGCGTCGGGTATTCCAGTCGATCGTTATCGAAGTTGATGGCGATGAGGCTGAGACCTTTGCACGCTACAGCGAAGCGGATCTTGCCGGCCTTGAACGCCAGCAGGTTGTTGATAATCTGGTGGAATCCGGTTTGTGGACGGCGTTCAAGACACGCCCCTACAGCAAGGTTCCCGAGATTGATTCCGCTCCCCACTCCATTTTCGTGTCCGTTATGGACACCAATCCGCTGGCAGCGGATCCGACAGTCATTATTGGTGAGAACAGTCAGGCATTCGAAAAAGGCCTTACGCTCCTGACCAAGCTGACCACCGGTAAGGTGTTTGTCACCGGCAAGCCGGGATCCAACGTTGCAGTTCCAAAGACCGACGCCGTTGAAGTGCATCAGTTCGATGGTGTGCACCCGGCCGGTAACGTGGGTACCCATATTCATCACCTGGATCCGGTATCCGGCAGTAAAACTGTCTGGAGCATCAACTACCAGGACGTTATCGATATCGGCAAGCTGTTTGAATCCGGAGAAGTGCCGGTCGAACGTGTCGTGGCAATCGGTGGCCCCAAGGCGCTGAAGCCACGCCTGGTGCGTACGCGTCTCGGAGCCAGCCTTCAGGAACTTCTGGAGGGCGAGGTTGCTTCAGATTGTGACGTTCGCGCGATTTCCGGCTCTGTGTTCGGCGGTCGCCGTGGTGACGGTCCGTGCGCCTACCTTGGCCGGTTTGCCAACCAGGTATCGGTGCTTGAGGAAGGCCACAAGCGCGAGTTCATGGGGTGGCTGTCTCCGGGCCCGAACAGGTTCTCGGTGCTGAATATTTATCTGTCCAAACTGACCAGCGGCAAGCTCTTCAACTTCACTACCACGACGAACGGTAGTGAGCGGGCGATGGTGCCGGTCGGAGCGTATGAACAGATCATGCCCCTGGACATTCTTCCGACACAGCTGCTGCGTTCCCTGATTGTCGGTGACACAGAGATGGCACAAAAGCTTGGTGCGCTGGAACTGGATGAAGAAGATCTGGCGCTGTGCACCTTTGTGTGTCCCGGCAAATATGAATACGGTCCGATTCTCCGCGAGAACCTGACCCGAATCGAGATCGAGGGCTAATACGATGGCTATCAGACAGTTTCTCGATGGAATCGAGCATCACTTTGAAAAGGGTGGCAAGTACGAGCGTTGGTACGCTTTGTACGAGGCCGTAGACACCATTTTCTACACACCGGGCAAGGTAACCTCCACTACAGCGCATGTTCGCGACGGCGTAGACCTGAAGCGCATCATGATCACGGTGTGGATGTGTACCTTCCCGGCCATGTTCTTCGGTATGTGGAACATTGGTTTTCAGGCTAACAGCTTCCTTGCGTCCAATCCGGATGCCATGGTTGCTGACGGAGGCCTGCGGACTGCCTTTATCCAGGCACTTGCCGTCACCGGTGCCGGTGCGGGTCTTTGGGATAACTTCGTTTACGGTATGGCGTACTTCGTGCCCATCTACTTCGTGACTTTCGTGGTTGGTGGCTTCTGGGAAGTGCTGTTTGCCACCGTGCGTCGCCACGAAGTGAACGAAGGCTTCTTTGTTACATCGGTCCTGTTCGCTCTGATTTGCCCGCCCACCATCCCTCTGTGGCAGGTGGCTTTGGGCATCACCTTTGGTGTTGTAATCGGTAAGGAAGTGTTTGGCGGTACCGGCAAAAACTTCCTGAACCCCGCGCTGACTGGCCGTGCGTTCCTGTACTTTGCCTATCCGGCGCAGATTTCCGGTGACACAGTGTGGACCGCTGTTGATGGTTTCAGTGGCGCCACGGCGCTCAGCTGGGCTGCGAGCGGCGGCCTGGAAGCTCTGGAGGCTCAGATTGGCTGGATGAATGCCTTCGTGGGCACCATTCAGGGCTCCATGGGTGAAACCTCCACTCTGGCAGTGCTGATCGGCGGCCTGATTTTGCTGGCCATGAAGATTGCCAGTTACCGGATTGTTGGTGGTGTACTGATCGGTATGATTGGTATGTCCCTGCTATTGAACATCGTTGGTTCTGAAACCAATCCGATGTTCGCCATTCCGGCGCACTGGCATCTGGTCATGGGTGGTTTTGCCTTCGGTATGATGTTCATGGCAACCGATCCGGTTTCTGCTGCAATGACCAACACCGGTCGGTGGTGCTTTGGCATTCTCGTTGGTGTTATGACGGTGCTGATCCGGGTGGTTAACCCGGCCTTTCCGGAGGGCATCATGCTGGCCATCCTGTTCGCAAACCTGTTCGCGCCGCTGATGGACCACTATGTGGTTCAGGCCAACATCAAACGGAGGCTTGCTCGTGGCTAAAGCTAAAGAAACCGTCTCCCGCACGCTGGTCGTCGCGTTGGTGCTGAGTATTGCGTTCTCTGTGGTGGTTTCCACCGCGGCGGTAATGCTTCGTCCGGCGCAGATCCAGAACCAGAACCTGGATATCAAGAGCAATATTCTGTCTGCCGCTGGCATGCTGGAACCTGGCTCAAGCGCCGAACAAATTGAAGATGCGTTCGAGCGTTTTGACGTCCGACTGGTTGATCTGGATACCGGTGAGTTTGTTGATCCTTCCGCTGTGGGCGTCCAGGACCCCATGAAGTACGATATGTACAAGGCGGCTTCGGATCCCCAGATGTCGACCAACATTCCTTCCTCGGAAGACAAAGCCGGTATCAAGCGTCGGCCGAATGTTGCCAAGGTCTACACCATGAGTGAGAACGGCCAGATTAATCGCGTGGTTCTTCCGATCCACGGTTACGGTCTCTGGTCTACGTTGTATGGCTTCATCTCCCTCGAGGGCGACCTTAACACCATCGAAGGGCTCGGGTTCTATGCTCACGCAGAAACCCCTGGCCTGGGTGGTGAGGTGGACAACCCGCGCTGGAAGCGCCAGTGGGTTGGCAAGGAGGTCTATAATGAAGACCGTTCCGAGCCTCAGGTTCGCCTGGTCAAAGGGGGTGTGAGCGCAGACGCACAGGACAAGGAGCACAAGGTTGATGCCCTCTCCGGTGCAACTCTGACAAGTCGTGGCGTTGAACATTTGGTTAATTACTGGATGGGCGACCGCGGTTACGCGCCGTTCCTGAAAAAACTTCGTGAAGGGGAGGTCTGATCATGGCAGATGCATCAGCCAAACAGGTTCTCTTCGAACCGATCTTCAGCAATAACCCGATTGCCCTGCAAATCCTGGGCATCTGTTCAGCGCTGGCGGTAACTACCAGCATGAACGTTACTCTCGTGATGTGTGCGGCTGTTACCGCCGTCACCGCATTTTCCAACCTTGCGGTGTCTCTGGTGCGAACCCAGATTCCGGGCAGTATCCGGATTATCGTCCAGATGACCATCATTGCTTCTCTGGTTATCGTGGTTGACCAGCTACTGAAAGCCTACGCCTATGAGATTTCCAAGCAGCTGTCGGTATTCGTTGGTCTGATCATCACCAACTGTATCGTTATGGGCCGCGCGGAAGGCTTTGCGATGAAGAACGGTCCCTGGATGAGCTTCCTGGACGGCGTTGGTAACGGTCTGGGTTACTCTGTACTTCTGATCTTCGTTGCCTTCTTCCGTGAGCTTCTGGGTGCCGGTTCTCTGTTCGGTGTTTCCCTGATGCCGGTAGTTAACGAAGGTGGCTGGTATATCCCGAACGGTCTGCTGTTGCTGCCACCGAGTGCGTTCTTCATTATCGGCCTGGCAATCTGGGGTCTGCGGACCTGGAAGCCGGAGCAGGTTGAGGATCCGGACTATAAAATGTCTCGCCACGTAGCCAAGGAGGCCTTCTGATGGAACACTATATCAGTTTGATTCTGAAGGCCGTTTTCGTTGAAAACATGGCTCTGGCATTCTTTCTGGGGATGTGTACCTTCCTGGCGATCTCCAAGAAGATCGAGGCTGCAACGGGGCTTGGTATTGCCGTCGTGGTCGTGCTGACTGTCACCGTTCCGGTCAATAATCTGCTGTACAACAGCATTCTGCGCGAAGGCGCTCTGGGCTGGGCTGGGCTACCTAACGTAGACCTGAGCTTTCTCGGATTGCTGACGTATATCGGTGTAATCGCGGCAATTGTCCAGATCATGGAAATGGTCTTGGACAAGTATATCCCGGCTCTTTATGCCGCTCTGGGCGTGTTCCTGCCACTGATTACAGTGAACTGTGCCATTCTGGGTGCCTCGCTGTTTATGGTCGAGCGTGATTACACCTTTGGCGAAAGCCTGGTGTATGGCTTCGGTGCCGGCCTCGGCTGGGCCCTGGCGATCATTGCACTGGCGGGTATCCGCGAGAAGCTGAAGTACAGTGACGTTCCGGAAGGTCTGCGTGGCCTGGGTATCACCTTCATTACGGTGGGTCTGATGTCCCTGGGCTTTATGTCCTTCTCCGGTATCTCACTGTAACTCACCCGGTGATTCGGTTTAACGAAAAGGCGAGACCATGAATACAGAAATTATTCTCGGCGTGGTCATGTTCACCGTTATCGTTCTGGCTCTGGTCGCAGTGATACTTGCGGCCCGGTCCAGGTTGGTAAGCACCGGTGATGTGACCATTGAGATCAACGACGATCCTGAACACACGCTGAAGACCGAAGCCGGCGGCAAGCTGCTCGGTACTCTGGCGAACAGCGGTATTTTCCTGTCCTCTGCCTGTGGTGGTGGGGGTACCTGCGCCCAGTGCAAGTGCAAGGTACTGGATGGCGGCGGCGCCATGCTGCCAACGGAAAAGACCCACTTCACCAATCGTGAAGAGAAAGAAGGCTGGCGTCTGTCCTGCCAGGTTCCTGTAAAGCAGGATATGAAGGTGGAAGTGCCGGAAGAGTTCTTCGGCGTCAAAAAGTGGGAATGTGAGGTTGTCTCCAACCACAACGTGGCCACCTTCATCAAAGAACTGGTGCTCAAACTGCCCGAAGGCGAGGAAGTGGATTTCCGTGCCGGTGGTTACGTTCAGCTTGAATGCCCTCCCTATGAAATCAATTTCAAGGATTTCGATATCGAGGAGGAGTTCCACGAAGACTGGGACAAGCATGA
Organism: Marinobacter sp. F3R08; assembly: GCF_018860425.1. Classification (GTDB taxonomy): domain Bacteria; phylum Pseudomonadota; class Gammaproteobacteria; order Pseudomonadales; family Oleiphilaceae; genus Marinobacter. The sequence goes on from NZ_JAHKPI010000025.1 coordinate 131,497, forward strand.
CATCTGGCGTTACAAGGCCATTAACAAGGAAGAAACCATCCGGGCCTATTCCATGGCGAACTACCCGGAAGAGAAAGGTGTTCTCAAATTCAATATCCGTATTGCTACGCCGCCCCCCGGAACCGATCACAACCCGGGCATCATGTCGAGCTACGTGTTCAACCTGAAGCCGGGTGACAAAGTGACCGTAATGGGGCCATTCGGTGAGTTCTTCGCGAAGAAGACCGACGCCGAGATGGTCTTCATCGGCGGTGGTGCGGGTATGGCACCCATGCGTTCCCATATTTTTGACCAGCTCAAGCGTCTGAATTCCAAGCGCAAGATCAGCTTCTGGTACGGCGCGCGAAGCGTCCGCGAGATGTTCTATGTAGAGGACTTTGACGGGCTGGCCGAAGAGAATGACAACTTCGAGTGGCACGTCGCTCTCTCTGACGCGCTGCCAGAAGATAACTGGGAAGGGCCAACCGGCTTTATCCATAACGTGTTGTATGAGAACTACCTGAAGGACCACCCGGCTCCTGAAGACTGTGAGTTTTACATGTGTGGGCCCCCGATCATGAACGCGTCCGTCATCAAGATGCTCAAGGATCTGGGTGTTGAAGACGAAAACATCATGCTGGATGACTTTGGAGGCTAAGCAGTCCTGATGACATTCAGCATGATTCGACCCGCCAGGGTGGCCCTGGTCAGTGCTTTTACAGCGCTGGCCTTTGCCATTCTGGCGGGTTGTTCGTTTGAGCCAGAAGAAAAAATCTGGGAAATCTCCGGTCCTGTCTTCGGGACCAGCTACCACATCAATGTTGTATTGACGGAGGATCAGGGAAGGCTTGAAACTCTGGCACAGGGCATTGAGGGGGTCCTTGACGGTGTGGACGCATCAATGTCCACCTGGCGAGAGGATTCGGAGCTGTCTCGTTTCAATCAACGGACAGACCAGTCTGACTGGGTGTCGGTGTCCGATGAATTGTATGAGGTTCTACTGAAGGCCGAAGAGATTTCAACACTCACTGACGGTGCCTTTGATGTAACCATCGGGCCGGTAGTTAATCTATGGGGCTTCGGGCCACAGGCGCGACCGGAACAGGTGCCTTCGGAGGCATTACTTGCAAAATCTCTGTCCGAGACAGGGTTTGAAAAGCTTGAGCTCCGGAGTGATCCGCCTGCAGTGCGAGCCGTTCCGCCGCAATATGTTGATCTGTCAGCCATTGCCAAGGGGTATGGTGTGGATGCGGTTGCCCGTTTCCTTGACGAGCAGGGCGTTCAGGCGTATCTGGTGGAGATAGGCGGTGAGGTTCGAGTTAATGGTCGCAAGCCCGACGGCAGCACCTGGAGGCTGGCCATCGAAAGGCCAGTGTCTGAAGCCCGGGAGGTAAACCGGGTGGTGGCGCTGGACGCACGCGCAATGGCGACCTCCGGGGACTATCGTAACTATTACGAATCGGAAGGCCGGCGGTATTCTCATACAATAGACCCTGCGACTGGTGAGCCGATTGCTCACAAACTGGCATCGGTTACCGTTATTGCGGATGATTGTATGACGGCAGACGCTCTCGCGACCGGTTTTAATGTGATGGGCTTCCAGCCAGCCTATGCGCTTGCGGTTAGGGAGAATATCCCGGCTTATTTTATTGTCAGGACAGATCAAGGTTTCGAGACGCATCAGACGCCGGCCTTTTCGTCCTACGTGACTCAATGAGGGGGCAACATGGGTACCTTTCTTTTGGTTCTGTTGATTGTCGTGCTGCTGGTTGCAGCCATGTCTGTCGGCGTGATGTTCGGGCGTAAGCCCATTAGTGGGACTTGCGGCGGAATCGGCGCTCTCGGTATTAATCAGTCATGTGATATTTGCGGTGGCAATACCCAGAAGTGCGAAGAAGAAAATGAGCGGCTGGCGAATGAAGGCAAAGAGCCCGAGTCTCTTGGTTACGATGCCACCAGGCATTGATCGGATTCTGAAAATCATAACCACCATTTCACGACGTAGATAAGGAGTCACTGCGCGCATGGCAGAGCATCATTACGACGTTGTCGTTATCGGGGCTGGTCCGTCCGGCGAAGGCGCGGCGATGAATGCGACGAAACACGGTAAGCGTGTCGCGATCATCGAAGACAAGCCAACGGTCGGCGGCAACTGCACTCACTGGGGCACGATTCCCTCCAAGGCGTTGCGTCATTCCGTCAAGCAGATCATTACGTTCAACACCAATCAGATGTTCCGGGATATTGGTGAGCCTCGCTGGTTCTCTTTCCCCCGGGTTCTTCAGAATGCCCAGAAGGTGATTGGCAAGCAGGTCAAGCTGAGGACTCAGTTCTACTCTCGGAACCGGGTCGACCTGATTAATGGCCGGGCCTACTTCATTGATCACAACCGGATTGAAGTTCGTGGCAGCAAGTCCTCGGACATTCTGCACTTCAAGCAAGCGATCATCGCCACCGGATCCAGGCCCTATCTGCCACCGGATGTGGACTTCCGTCACCACCGGATCTATAACTCGGACACTATTCTGAATTTGTCTCACACGCCCAGGACCCTGATTATCTATGGTGCCGGTGTCATTGGCTCAGAGTACGCCTCGATTTTTGCCGGGTTGGGGGTGAAGGTAGATCTGATTAACCCGGGTAGCCGTCTGTTGTCGTTCCTGGATGACGAGATCTCCGATGCGCTGAGCTATCATTTGCGCAATAACGGTGTTCTGGTACGTCATAACGAGCAGTACGAGTCGGTGGTGGGTGATGACCACGGGGTGGTTCTTTCGCTGCAGTCCGGCAAGAAAATCCGGGCAGATGCGTTTCTATGGTGCAACGGCCGCAGCGGCAATACTGAAAAACTGGGCCTGGAGACTGTTGGGCTGGTGCCCAATGGGCGCGGTCAGCTCGCCGTTGATGAACACTATCGTACTGAGGTAGAAAACATCTACGCTGCCGGAGATGTCATTGGCTGGCCGAGTCTGGCAAGTGCGGCTTATGACCAGGGGCGCTCGGCATCCTCGGATATCGTTGATGATGATTATTTCCGCTTTGTTTCAGACGTACCTACCGGTATTTACACCATTCCGGAAATCAGTTCGGTTGGTAAAACCGAGCGTGAACTGACGGAAGCCAAGGTGCCGTACGAAATCGGTCAGGCCTTCTTCAAGGATCTGGCTCGTGCGCAGATTACGGGTGAAGCCGTAGGCATGCTCAAAATTCTGTTCCATCGGGAGACCCGTCAGATTCTCGGAATCCACTGCTTTGGAGACCAGGCAGCAGAGATCGTCCATATCGGTCAGGCAATAATGAATCAGGAGGGTGAGGCAAACTCTCTGAATTACTTCATCAATACCACGTTTAACTATCCTACGATGGCCGAAGCCTACCGTGTTGCGGCACTGAACGGACTGAACCGAATCTTCTAACGGGTCGCCAAGCCAATGCCGGAAGCAGATGGAAGTGTGTATCTGCTTCCGGATTGATCATTCAGACGCCCGGATTCATCCTACCGACAGGCTGGTTTTGTTTCCCAGCACAGTTTCATGACTCTGGGGAAGCGCAAGAAACGACCTGGCCCTGTTGTCAAAAAACATCCGGGTGCTGGTTGGGTAATCGGTAATTATGCTATCTACCCCCATTTCTTCCAGTTGCAACATGTCGTGAATCCGGTTCACGGTCCATGTGGACACGTGCATGCCGCGTCGATGGGCCTGTTCAACCAGCGCTTTTGAGCACAGTTTCCAGTTGATACAGAGATACTCGCAGCCCAGCCGGCTGGCCACACTGAGGGGACGTGGAAACTTGCGCTCGGCCACCAGGCCAATACGAATGTTCTTATTCCGTCGCCGGATCTGTTTCAGGAACCAGGTGTCAGCGGAGGTTATGGCAACGTTCTGGCAAAGGTTGCGTCGCTGAATGACTTCGGTCAGCCGGTTGCTGAGGATGTTCAGTCTTTGGCGGCTATCCTTTTTGACTTCCAGTTGCAGATGTTCGAGATCGTCAAACTGGTCCAGAAGATCCTCCAACTCCGGGATCCCTGTTGCCGTGGGCCAGGAAGCGGTGTTGTGACGAGCATCCATGGCCGCCAGTTCGTCGGCCGTAAATTGGCTGATGCTGCCTTTGTGACGGGTTGTCCGGTCTACGGACAGATCATGAATCAGAACCGGCTTGCCGTCTTTGGACAGCACCAGATCCAGCTCGAAATGCCGGATGCCATGCCGGTAGGCATGGATGAATCCTGAAAGGGTGTTTTCGGGGGCCTCGCCCTTTGCGCCCCTGTGTCCGTAGACAATCATGTTGCTGCGTCATCGTTCAGGCGTTGATAGATGGCCTGGCGTTTCTTCCAGGTGTCGTGGCAAAGACGAATATCTTCCAGATAAGCTGGCAATTCATGCATGAGCAGTGCCTGGGGGCCGTCAACAAGGGCTTTTTCCGGTTTCGGATGGAAGTCCACCAATACCATGTTTGCGCCTGCAATCACGCCCTGAGCCGTTGCGTGCATGACATCCAGAATGCCATCGGGAGATTGTTCGCGGCTTCCGACAGAGTGGGATGGATCCACGCACACTGGCATACGGGTCAGGCGTTTGACCGCTGGTACATGGGCGAAGTCCACCATGTTGCGATGCGGCTGGCCGGCTTCGGTTTTCATACCCCTGAGACAAAAAACAACATTGGCGTTACCTTCGCTGGCAAGGTACTCCGCGGCATTCAGGGACTCATTGAGTGTGATGCCAAAGCCACGCTTGAGCAGCACCGGGTAGGTGCTCTGGCGGCCGATGGCCTTCAGTAGCTCAAAATTCTGGGTGTTCCGGGTGCCCACCTGCAACATCACACCGGTTGGTCGGCCCAGCTTTTCAAGGCAGGTGTCAATTTCCTCGACGTGACTCTCATGGGTGATCTCCATAGCGATCACCTTGATACCGTGCTTGCCTGCTTTCTCGAATACCCATGGCAGACAGCCTTTGCCATGGCCCTGGAATGAATACGGGTTGGTGCGCGGCTTGTAAGCGCCCATACGGGTACAAGGCTCGCCATGGTCTTCCAGGGCTCGCATCATCATGTCCACATGCTCAGGCACGTCAACCGCGCAAAGGCCTGCAAAGATGTTCAGGTTGGACTGGTTGAAGTCAACGCCGTTGTAGGTGAAGCCGTTTTGCCGGCGGTCATCTTTGTGACGGCCAAGAATTCGGTAGTCGTCCGAAATCCGAATGGCACGTTCCACCGCCGGCAGGGCTTCAATTTCCTCCTTGTCGAGGGGTTTGGTATCGCCAAGAAGGTAGATTTCTGTCAGTCGCTGGGTGGCTCCCTGAACCTCGTGAACCCGAACCGAGACGTTCGGAAGGTTCTCGAGATAGTGCATGGTCTGTTGGTATTCGTCACTGTCCAGAGCGGTATTCGGATGAAGGATGGCTAACATGCTGTCTCCTTTTTAAGAACCGGCATCTTGTGCCCGGTGCCGTGCCTGCATGTACTCCCGGTGGTTAAGGTGGAGCAGGTCTGCCATGCGGCGAATAAGGTGTTCTTCGTATTTGTCGATGCGGCCATCCGCGAATGCCACGCGCCAGATACTCTCAAGTAATACCTGCTTACCGTCCTGATCCAGGTGCTCGTTAATCTGGCCGGTAAATTCATAGAGTGAGGTCGCGTCGTCCGCATGGCTCAGAGCATCCTGAAGAATCTCTTCTGCGTCGGCCCGCGTGACCTGATGTGCCTTCACTGCACCATCGACAATGGCCTGCAGCTCTCGCTCATCTTCATCCTGGTCGACGCGTGAAAGCTGAACCATAAGAGCAGTGGCCGCGACGGCCAGTTGATGAGAGTCCGGTTTCTCGTTTTCGGCGTCCGGTGCAGCAAACAGTTTCTTAAGGCGCTCGATCATGATTGGACAGTCTTGCTCCATTAATGGGTTTCAGGCTAAGAGTCAGGCGGCCTTGGCCAGCTGCCGGACCCGGTTTTCCAGTTCGATCTGGTCGGCTGTGAATCGGCGAATGCCATCGGCCAGCTTCTCTGTGGCCATGGCGTCTTCATTGGATTCCCAGCGGAACAGTTTTTCATCAATGGCGCCAAACTTATCTGATGAACTGGCTGTATGGGCGACCAATCGGCGCGGTAGATCGCCATGATCGTCCTGCAACTCCTGTAGCAGGGCAGGGCTGATGGTCAGACGGTCGCAGCCCGCCAGCATCTCAATCTCGCCGGTGTTTCTGAAGCTGGCGCCCATCACCACCGTTTGAAAGCCGTTGGCCTTGTAGTAATTATAGATGCGGGAGACTGAAAGCACCCCCGGATCTTCTGCGGCCGGATAGCTGTCCCGGCCCGTACTGGCCAGATGCCAGTCGAGAATCCGCCCGACAAAGGGCGAGATCAGGAACGCACCGGCCTGGGCGCAGGCGGCTGCCTGGATGAAAGAAAACAGAAGCGTAAGGTTGCAGCGAATGCCTTCCTTTTCGAGTTGCTCGGCGGCCCGGATACCTTCCCAGGTGGAAGCAATCTTGATCAGAACGCGGCTGGTATCCACTCCCTGCTGGTTGTAAAGCTCAACCAGGCGGCGGGCGCGATCCAGAGTGCCCGCGGTATCGAACGACAGCCGCGCATCAACCTCGGTAGACACCACGCCGGGAATCAGACTCAGAATTTCACGTCCGGCGAGGACAGCAAGCATGTCCGTGGCCATGGTCAGCTGCTCGGCGTCTGAGCCGCCGTGCCGGCGCGCCTCGGCTACGGCTTTGTCCAGCATAGGGCGATAAGCCTCGGAGGCAGCCGCCTTGAGCACCAGAGATGGATTGGTGGTGGCATCCTCCGGCCGCCATTTTGCGATCGCTTCGATATCGCCGGTATCGGCCACTACCGTGGTCATGGTTTTCAGTTGGTCGAGCTTGCTGGTCATTCGTTCGGTCGTCCCGGTTGATTTGTTATTGGCGCGCCCGAATCCCGGGCACTGGCTATATGCCTACAATAACGGGCCGCTCTGACAGGAACAAGACAACAAAAGGTATGGTGGCCATTGCCGGGGATTAAGCTTCGGCAATTTCCGGCTCTGAAGGTTCGTGCACCTTTTCCAGTGCGGTTTCGATGACTTCCAGGCCAGCGCCGGATTTATGGGCGTTTTCGCTGATGTAGCGACGGAACTGTCGGCCCCCGGGCTGGCCATGGAACAGGCCTAGCAGGTGCCTGGACATGTGCGTAAGAAACACGCCTCGTTCAAGTTCGCTCTGGATAAACGGAAGCATGGCACGAAGTGCCTGATGTCGGGTCTGTACAGGAGGGGGCTGCCCGAAAAACTCCGGATCAACGCCCGCCAGCAGCCAGGGGTTGTGATACGCCTCCCGGCCGAGCATGACACCGTCGGTGTGCCGCAGATGTTCGTGACACTCCTCGAAGGTTTTGATGCCGCCGTTGATGATGATTTCCAGGTGCGGATATTTCGCTTTCAGTCGGTATACCCAGTCGTATTTCAGCGGCGGCACCTCGCGGTTCTCCTTGGGGCTCAGGCCCTCAAGAATCGCGATCCGGGCATGCACGATGAAGGACCGGCAGCCAGCGTCAGAGACCTTTTCAACAAATTCGCAAAGATCGTCCCAGGACTCCCGACCATCAATACCTATCCGGTGTTTAACGGTGACCGGCAGGTCGGTAGCCTCAATCATGGCGCGCACGCCGTCAGCCACCTTGTCGGGGTGGCCCATCAGGCAAGCACCGATCATGTTGTTCTGAACCCGGTCACTGGGACAGCCTACATTCAGGTTAACCTCATCAAAGCCGTATTCCTGCGCCAGCCTGGCGCAATGGGCAAGTTCGCCGGCATCACTGCCGCCGAGCTGCAGCGCCAATGGGTATTCGGCCTCGTCGTGCCGCAAAAAGCGGGCGGTATCACCGTGGATCAGCGCGCCTGTGGTTACCATCTCGGTGTAGAGCAGGGTGTGGCGGCTTAGCTGCCTTGCGAGATACCGGTAGTGGCTGGTTGTCCAATCCATCATCGGGGCCACGCAGAAGCGACGGCTGGAGTGTTTGTGGTCGTTATCGGTCACTTCGGCAGTTCACCCGGAAGATGTGGTCTTTGCTGAATGATTCTAGGATCTGTTCTGTCATGGGGCTGCGGATCATTGTCCGGAGTGCCGCCGGCGAGGCTGGCAACAGATACGGTTTCCTATTCCTGCAGGAGTTTACCATCCGACAGCAGGGTTCTTGAAGACTGTCGGGTTGTTTGCTGCAGTCGCGTTCCGGAAAGTTATTGGCATTCGGCAATGTCTGCGCGGCAACCATACGCTTCGTGAGGTGTCGAAAAAATTGACACACGCGCCGAGGTCAAACAGGCGCGTTGGCTCTAACCTACGAAAAAATATAGATAACAGAATTGTGGGCCCTTTTTTGCTTAGTTTCGGATCAAGGTCTTTACCGTGCGACCAATGAAGATGGCAGCAGAGGGACGGGCCTCTAACGTGGTTTAATGGAGCAAGACAATATGAAAACGAAACTCAAGCTAGTGGCAGCGGTATCATTGTCCCTGATGGGCCTATCCGCCCACGCGGTGCCAGTGACATACATCGGTACGGACGACAACGTCTCTTCGCTTGCGCAAATGGTAAATTCTCAAGCGGCGGCCAATAATTTTCTCTCTGTGGCTGGCAATTTGAACGTCTTCGATTTTGAGTCGGCCACGCCCGCCAACCTCACGGTTACTGGCGGAAGCACAGTAACCGGCTCATCGTGTGGAGCTCTTTGCGGCTTTAATACTACGTCCGGGGGCTCAAACCACCGCGAGGTATTTGGTGGTTCGGTGACATTCACTTTCACAAATCCGGTTGACGCATTTGGTTTCTATGTAAACGGTCTGCAAACGGACATAGTCCCGCAGCAAACGATTGAATACGTAGATGGATCCCAGTCAAGTCAAGTTATCAACTTCCCTTCATCTGTTAATGGGGGCGGTGCATTTGTTGGTTTCATTGATTTTGGCCAGCTGATTTCAAGCGTTACGTTTAATGCGACAAACGATATTCTCGGATTTGACGACCTTCGCTTTGGCCGTTCGGAAAACAACCCTGGCGATCCTGTCAGTGTTCCGGAGCCAGGCTCCCTTGCGTTGTTCGGTCTTGGGCTCCTGGGATTGGGTGTCGCCCGCAGGAGAAAATCTTCCAGCGCGGTTTAATGAGCGGCCTGTCTTTTGATTGTTGAGTCAATCTGAGAGATTCGGGTTCATTTGCTGGTTACTGGATGGAGCCGCCCCGGTTAATTCATGTTTCCGGGAGCGGCTCGTTCTGCAGGCTATTGTGCATGGTCGCGCAATAGCCTGGCATCAAGACTGAAAGCTTGTCATCAATAAGCTGATACCCTTTCCTGTTTACCCTTCGTTTCTGTTGCCGCAATACCAACAATCTGTTTATCCTAGGCTTTCTTCTGTTTCGGGCGAGAGTGGTGAGGTTTTAGTGATTTTACAGGCCCTGTTGCCAGTATTTGTCCTGATTATGTTAGGACATGTCTTCCGCCGTATTGACTTTCCGGGAGGCGATTTCTGGCCCCGGGCGGAGCGATTCACCTACTACGTACTGTTCCCGGCGATGCTGGTGTTCAAGCTGGGGCAGGCCAGGTTGCCTGCGTCGGCCTATGGCGACATCGTCCTTATCATTGGCGCCATGCTGGTAGCCATGACACTGGTTCTGGCGCTGGCTCAGTGGTTCTGGCGTTGGAGCGGCCCGGTGTTCTCCTCAGTTTATCAGGGCGCTATCCGGTTCAATTCCTACGTGGGTCTGGCGGCGGGCGGCATGCTGCTGGGGGATCCGGGCCTGTCTCTGACGGCGATCGCCGTTGCCGTGATGGTGCCGTTGCTGAACCTGCTTTGCATTCTGATGTTTTCTCTGGTGGCCAGCGAAGGGCCTGTCAGGTTGGTGCCGGTATTCAAGGCGATAGTGACGAATCCGTTGATCGTGGGCTCGGTGATTGGTGTTATCTGGAGTTTCTTCGAGATCGGCTTCCACCCTCTGATCGGAGGCATTCTCGAGCCGCTGAGTAATCTGGCGTTGCCTATGGGATTGATGACGGTTGGCGCAGGTCTTCAGCTCAAGGCGCTGAAGGGTGCATCCGGACCGTTTATCGTGTCATCCGTACTGAAACTGCTGGCTTTCCCTGTGATGACTGCGGGGCTGGCGGTGATGCTTGGTCTCGATGGCTTGATGGTTCAGGTTGCAGTGCTCCTGGCGGCACTTCCCACCGCCACCTCAGCCTATATTCTTGCCCGCCAGCTAGGAGGCGATGCCCCCCTGATGGCGGGCATCATCAGTGGCCAGACCCTGCTGGCCATTGTGACCATTCCTTTAATGCTGAGTGTGCTCTGGTAAGCACGTGAGTACCGCGTCAACGATACTTTTCTGGAAGTTGATGTAGCCGTCACGTGTTACGTCAATATCTGTGGCCAGCGGATCCCAGGTGCTGAAGGTGACATCGAGATTCTCAGTGATCGAGCGCCACCACTGGCGGTTGAATTGAGGCTCGGTGAGCAGGCACGGGTGGTTGGCGGCCCGAAGCTTGTCCTGTACTTCAGCTATGTGGCGAGCTCCCGGAGACAGTTCAGGGTTCAGCGTAAGTACGCCATCCAGTTTAAGGTCGTAGTGGTCCGCAAAACGAGTCAGGGCCTGGTGGTAAGCGAACAGGCTGATCTCTTCTGCCGGGGCAAGTCGTTTGCGCGTGTCCAGGTCTGCCTGCTGTAGCTTGGCCTCGAACAGTTCAAGGTTCTGGTTCAGTGCGGCTACGTCTGCATTATCCAGTTCTGAAAGGGCATCACGAATGGTTTCCGCCATTTCGAGCGCGAGCTCGGGATCTACCCAGATGTGAGGGTCTTCTCCGTCACCATGATCATGGTTGTGGGCCCCGTGATGGTCGTCGTGATGTTCCTCGTGCCCTGATTCATCCTTCGAATGGTCATGGTGCTCCTCATGCGCCTCATGCTCATGATGGTCTTCGTGGTCTTCGTGGTCTTCGTGGTCTTCGTGGTCTTCGTGGTGATGGGTGTCATGTCCGGCCTCTTCTTCATGACTATGATCACTGTGACCATCATGTTCCTCGTGGACATCCTCTCCGGCTTCGTGATGCGCGTCTGCCAGGGCAATTGCCCGATCACGAAATTCCTGCCCGTTCAGCAGGCGATTGAGGAAGGTTTCCATCTCAGGGCCTACCCAGAAAATCAGATCCGCCTGCTCCAGTGCCCGGCGCTGAGAGGGCTTCATGGTGTAAGTGTGAGGGCTGGACCCAGGGGGAACGATGGTCGTTGTCACCATGTCCTCGGTGGCAATGGCCCGGATAATCAGTTCAACCGGCTTGATAGAGGCGGCAATTTGGGTTTCGGCTTGCAAAGCGCCGCTGGCAAAAAGGGTGCTGGCACCCAGTGCCAGGGAAAGGGCTTTTCCGGGAATGCGCATGGGTAAGAAATCCTGAGTTGTAGTATGAAACGTTATAATATAACGACGCTTTGGTATTCGGCAAAGGTATCTTGCGACTGACCTGGTGTGACTAACAGACGAGCTCATGGTCATGCGAAACCTGACGATGGCCGGTATAATGCCGGCTTTATCAAACGGCCACCGATTTTTCAGGAAGGTTTCATGACTGTACGTACCCGAATTGCCCCATCACCAACCGGTGATCCTCACGTTGGTACCGCCTACGTGGCCCTGTTCAACCTGTGTTTCGCCCGCCAGCATGGCGGTCAGTTTATCCTTCGGATTGAAGACACCGATCAGGCCCGGAGTACCGCAGAATCCGAGCAGGACATATTCAAAGCCCTGCGCTGGCTGGGTCTGAACTGGGATGAAGGTCCCGATGTCGGTGGCCCTCACGGCCCTTATCGTCAATCCGAGCGCAAACACTCTTATCGTCAGTATGCTGAAGACCTGGTGACGGCCGGGCATGCATTCTATTGTTTCCGGACTCCGGCAGAACTGGAAACCATTCGGGAGCAGCGAAAAGCCCAGGGACTGAATCCCGGGATCAAAGGCGACCTGGAATTGCCCGAGGATGAGGTGAAGCGGCGTCTCGATGCGGGCGACCCGTATGTGATTCGGATGAAAGTGCCTGAGGAGGGAATCTGCGAGATTGAGGACATGCTCCGTGGCACCATTGAAATCGATTGGGCCCAGGTGGATTGCCAGATCCTGCTCAAATCTGACGGCATGCCAACCTACCATCTGGCCAACGTGGTGGACGATCATCTGATGGAGATTACCCACGTTCTGCGTGGCGAGGAGTGGATCAATTCTGCGCCCAAGCACAAGTTGCTGTATCAGTACTTTGGTTGGGATATGCCGGTGCTCTGTCACCTGCCGCTGCTCCGTAACCCCGACAAGAGCAAGCTGTCCAAGCGCAAGAACCCGACCAGTATCAACTTCTATGAGCGCATGGGTTTCCTGCCAGAGGCCGTTACCAACTATCTCGGGCGCATGGGGTGGTCCATGCCTGACGAGCGGGAGAAGTTCACTCTTGATGAGATGATCGAGAATTTCGATATCCAGCGTGTATCCCTTGGTGGGCCCGTTTTCGATGTGGAGAAGCTTCGTTGGCTCAACGGTCAGTGGCTCCGCGAAGAGCTGACGGAAGAGCAATTTATCGAGCGCATGCGCCAATGGTGGTTTAACGAAGATGCTCTGAGTGCTCTGGTGCCTCACATCAAGGGCAGGGCAGATGTGTTTTCCGATGTGGCACCCATGGCTCAGTTCATGTTCTCTGGCATGCTTAACCTGAAGCCGGAGGATTTTGCTCACAACAAGCTCGAAGAGGGTCAGATCAAGCGGGTTCTGCAGTTCACGCTGTGGAAGCTTGAAGCTCAGCGTCACTGGAGCAAAGAGGCTATCTTCACTGACATCAAGGCTCTTGCAAAAGCCATGGACCTGAAAATGGGTGATTTCATGTTTTCCATTTTTGTCGCCATCGCAGGCACTCCCAACTCCTGGTCGGTGATGGACTCTATGGCGATACTCGGGCCTGACATGACTCGCTCCCGGTTGCGGTATGCCCTGGACGTCATTGGCGGGTTTTCGAAGAAAGAAACCAAGAAAGTGGAAAAAGAATACGCGGCATTGGGTATTCAGTGACCGATTTGGTGGTTTAATAAACGGCTTGAACAAGGATGTTCAGAAAACTGAAAAAAAGTGCATATCAAAGGTTGACGCCCATAGGGTGGATCCTTAATATACGCAGCCGTTGAGGGGCCATAGCTCAGCTGGGAGAGCGCAACACTGGCAGTGTTGAGGTCGGCGGTTCGATCCCGCCTGGCTCCACCAATTTCTAGTCCCCTTCGTCTAGTGGCCTAGGACTCCGCCCTTTCACGGCGGCAACAGGGGTTCGAACCCCCTAGGGGACGCCAATACGGCTTGACGGTTTAGTCCACCGGCAAGCCATCAAAAAAACCGCCTTCGGGCGGTTTTTTTGTGCCTGAAAACGGGTGCCGCCGGGATGTGCGCCGGCACCCGTTTTTATTTAGCGTTCTGCGATTGCTCCCTTGCCAACACCTTCATAGGCCTTGACGCGAATGGTGTCGGTAGGAAATTCCACTTTGAGCTTGTCGGCCATATGGGCCGCAATCAGCTCTACCGTCGTATCGGTATCCAGCATGTAAACCCGCTCTTCGGGAAGGCTCAGTGCAAACTCACCCTGATTGGCCTCATACTCGAAGGTCACATAGCGAACACCGTCTTCGCCCACATGGCGTCGCACTACATCTTCCTCAGAACCCACGTATATATCCCGCCAGAGCTTTGCCCAGCGGCGTTCAAGGTCATAATCCCGATGCCCGTTCCGGTCAATACGGATGGGTGAGCGATGGCCATGCGCGATGCGCTGACAGTTGCCTAAATGCTTTTTCAGTCCGTGTACGTAGTGATAATAGGCCCCGTCGATTTGTTCTTCCCTGAGATGAACCTCTACGGAAGTAACGTTGGCCGGAAGCACCGCCTTGATTTCCTGTTCCAGCAAGGAGGCAACGGCGGAGGGCACAACCCGGTCGGTGGGTAGCCAGGCGACGGCTTCGTCCGGCGAGCGATGACGTATTTGGCTGCCGTCGGTCAGCGCCCAGGTAAAGGCATCAGGCTGTTCGTCGTTCCGGGCCAGTCCCTGGTAGTTGCCAGGAATAACCAGTCGGTGGTCAACGCGCTCGTCGATAACCCGCTTGATAGTGCGCTTCACGTTACTGAAGTCGAACACCATTCCCTGTTCGTCCAGCTCACCACCAAGCACCACATCCGCAATCCAGCTCTCACCCACCAGCCCTCGGGTCGGGTCCATATAGGCGAAATCTATAACGGTCAGGTTGTCTACAAACAGATGGTTCATCAGATTTCCAGGCGGGTATGGTTGATTGATGGCCGGATTCTAGCAAAAATCACTGAGTACAGCAGTCTGGCGGTTGGCCGCTGCTCCATTTCACTTTATCAATGGGTTTATCATCCTGGACTTTACTTCTAGCTTCGATCCGCAATTTCCGGCATTGGTGCTGGCTGCCGGTGCCTCCAGCCGGCTTGGCAGACCCAAGGCCCTGTTGCCACTGGTTTCCTGCAACGGCGCGGCGCCGGGTTCCGGTAACCATATCGTCCTGGACGCTGCGATTGGACAGGGCCGGGTTCTGAGTCGGGATGTCCGGGTGGTGTGCGGGGCATGGTATCCCCTGATACGGTTTCGTAGCCAGCGTCAGCCATCGGCATGGGTGAGGGCGCCGGATTGGCGTGAGGGTATATCAGCGTCCTTGTCAGCGGGTCTTCGGAGCCTTGGCCCTAAGGTGAAAGGCGTTTTTGTACTGGTAGCTGATCAGCCGCTACTGGATCTGAACGCCCTTGAGGCTTTTGGCGTGGCTGCACGCTCCGTTCCTGGGCAACCGATTGCCGCGGACTACGGCGGCCGGCCGGGAGTTCCGGCCTATCTGCCGCGTTGGCTCTGGCCATGGGCACTGGAGCTGGAAGGCGACCAGGGCGCGGGGCGATTGCTGGCAGAGGTGCGGGCAACCCGGGTGGAGATTCCGGGGGTTCTCGACGATGTGGACACCCAGGCTGACTGGCGCAGAATCAGGGCCCAGCTCAGCCAAACAGGCCCGACAGCCAGGCAATCCCGACGCTGAAGATGCCAAGGCTCAGGGCGAGGCCGATGGTGTAGATCCTGGAAGACGCAGAGCGCTGCTGGGCGACGTACAGGTCTATCGTGCGTTGGGCAATGTCTTCTGCCGTTTCCCGGGATATCTCGTGAGCTTGCTGAATGGCCTCGGATTGCAGGGTCTGCCAGAATTCCGTATCAATCGTCTGGACACTGGTGATGTGATCCTTCAGTTCGGCCATGTGTTCGCCAGTGAAGCCTGAATTCTTTTGCAGTTCCTTTCTGAGAACTGCAAGTTCGCTCCCGAGGTTGAGGTTGACCTCGGACGCAACGTCGTCGCGCAGATTTCTGGTGCGCTCATCGACCATATCGGTTATGGCGCTCAGGCGCTCTTCAATTGCCGAATCCTGTTTGCTGCGGGACTCGTCCAAAGCCCGTTTCATATGATCAAACTGCTCGTCAAAGAGCGAACTGAGGAGTTCGTGCAGGCGATTGTTTATATGGGTTTTAACCGCTGATCGGGCAATCTGTTCAATGAGTTCGCTGGTCAGGGGAACAACATTGGCTTGCGGGTTGGATTGTTGGGCCGGGTCATCTGTTTGCTGAGACAGTTGGACCGAGGCATCGGCAGGAACATTTAGCGGTTCGTCATCATCCACGGCGGGCCTCGCAGGCTCAGCCGGAGGTTCGGGTAACGTTCCGTCTGTAACATCACTGGCCAAATTGTCCAGAACGTCTGCGAGTCCTTCGGACTGCGGTGGCTTGGTGAGAATGTTATAAACACCAAAGTTCCTCGCTTCTTCGATGAACGACGATGACTTCTTGGAGGTGCAGATGATGATCGGGATATCGGCCGTCTCGGGGTTACCCTTGATGAGCTTGACCGCCTCGACGCCATTCATTCCGGGCATTAAATGGTCCATGAAGATGACATCCGGGCGGCTGTGACTGGTAAGAAAATCTAGAGCCTCTTCGGCCGAGCCGGCCATATTGATCTCCATATCCCGATTTTCCAGCATCTTGCTCAGGGCAAATCGTGCCACCTTGGAGTCATCTACCAGCAAAGCGTTCTTGATCGCCATCTCACTACCTCAATCGTTTACTGCAAACACGGTTGTTATCGGGCTGCTGAGTTCACCAGCCTTCCAGTTTTGGGCATTCTGTGGCCCGGTAGCTCTTGTCCCGATAGCACACACCGGGTTCAGTGGTTCGGGCAGTGAAGATTTCCCCTGCCGCCGTGGTCAGACGAACTTGTCCGTAGGGCTCGCCATGTCGGAAAGTGGCCTTGATCGAGCTGCCATTGGGGTTTTTCAGTAACCCCTTGCCATGGAACTTCCCTTCGATGTATTGACCTTCGTATTTCTTGCCATTGGCAAAGACCTCGGCCCCCTGGCCGTGGAAGGCTCCGTTGGAAAATTCGCCTTCATAATGGCGACCATCGGAATAGGTGAGTGTGCCACTGCCATGGAATTCGTTGTTTCGGAAACCGCCGACATACAGCCTGCCGTCGGCGGTGGTCAGAGAGCCGTGACCATTAAGCTGCCCGTCTTGCCAGTGCCCTGTCAGGATGTCCCCGTTTGCTAAGGTCAGGGTGCCTTTGCCATTGAACTGGTCAGCGAGAAATTCACCAGAGTAGAGGGCCCCGTCGGCACTGCGCCATTCACCTTCACCTTGCCGTTTACCGCCCGACCAGTCTCCCTCATAACGGTTACCGTTGGGATACCAGGCAGTCCCGTGACCGTGGAATTCTCCGTCGACGAAATGGCCCTCATAACGCAAGCCATCGGTATCCTGATACGTCCCATCACCGGTCTTCACCTCGCCAACCCAGTTGCCGTCACGGAAATTGACGGTGGTGATGGCATCCAGCTCTCCGACAAGTGTTATTTCATTGCCGGCTTGCAGCGTAACTGTGTGATTCCAGGTCTTGAAGCCGGGCTTGCTGATGGCGACATCGTACCGACCAGGGTCCAGCTTCAGATCAAGGCGGGTAGCGCCGTAATCCGTGCCGTTGATGGTGACCTGGTCGCCGATAACATTCGACCTTAGCACCAGTGCCGCCTGAGTTGCCGGCTTCTTCTGAATTGGCGGTGCTGAGGCTGCGCGGGTTGTCATTGTCACTGAAGGTTCAGCCACCGCAAGCACCTCCGGATTCTGCGGCATATCCGGAACGGTAAATGGGGTGGCATCAACCCGGGGTGACACAGAAGCCGGGGGTTGTCGCAGGCTTTTAACCGGTGCGGGGGGGGCTGGGGCAGAGACTGTGCTGTTCTGGGGGGGCGCAGGCTTTGAGGCTGCGACCTGATCAACGGCGGGTGGTTCGAAGGCTTCAGTCATACGAAGGTTATCCCTGACCGATGCGAACCCGGCGGTTACCAGCAGCATAATCGCCAGGGCGTTAACGAACAGAAGTGGTCTGAAATCGACCATGGAGGAACCTCTTGACTCTGCATTCTTGGGTTGCTGTCTACGGCTCCATCTTACCTAGTGAGTGGAAGGCTATGTAACAGAAAGTGTCCGGGAGTTGGTGAGAATGCAGGCCAAATCACACTTTATCCGGAAGCTGATCATGGTTGAGTTGCTCCCACGATCTCATATACACATCGGCTTCGTATTCATAGGGTGATTTGAACGGGGTAAGCACGAAATCAAACACCAGAAAGAAGAATCCGATGGAGGCCCAGGCGATGATCATTGTGCTGATGGTGGTTGCTTGCACTTCAGGGTTGGAGTTTACGAAGTCCTGCAGTAGAGGAATCAGATCCGATGCCATCACCACTGGATTAAAACTGGCCAGTACAAAGGTGATCCAGAAGGCGATAAAGACAGGGAAGAATCCGAACGACCAAAGCAGGCGGCGAAGGAGATACATGGCCGCTTCTCGCCAGAATCGCTGTCTGATTTCCGGAACGTTACGGATCCGTTCAAGGTAACGTCGTCTTTCTGCCCAATAGGCGGCTACTTCCGGTGCGTCAACAGCCTTTGATTGAGATGCAGGGGTTGTCATGGATGGGAGTGATACCTTATAGCTTCTGGAGTGATGCATGATAGTCGATACTACGTGTTACCCTACAATTCTCCAATCGTTTAAAGACAGGATAGTTTGAATGGCTGCAGTGATCGACAACGCAACCCATCCGGCCTTTGAGAAGCTTCGCAGTCACCGGATCGACACGCTCAATCTCCGGGTTGAGGAATATCGCCACAGGAAGACCGGCGCCCGGCACCTGCATCTTGCTGCAGATAATGATGAGAATGTGTTTTTCGTGGCACTCCGGACGTTTCCTATGGATTCCACCGGTGTAGCTCATATTCTGGAGCACACCGCACTGTGTGGCAGTGAGCGTTATCCGGTCCGTGACCCGTTCTTCATGATGATCCGGCGCTCATTGAATACTTTTATGAACGCCTTTACCAGCAGTGACTGGACGGCTTATCCGTTCGCCAGCATGAATCGGAAAGATTTCGATAATCTGTTGTCGGTGTATCTGGACTGCGTTTTCTTCTCCAAGCTGGATCCGCTGGACTTCGCGCAGGAAGGTCATCGTCTGGAGTTCGACAAACCCGATGATCCTTCAACCGATCTGGTGTATCGAGGCGTTGTCTACAACGAAATGAAGGGCGCCATGAGTTCGCCGTCTTCCCAGTTGTGGCAGAACCTGAGTAGCCACCTGTTTCCGACCACGACCTATCACTACAACAGTGGCGGTGAGCCTGATCATATTGTCGACCTTGGCTACGACGATCTGTTGCAGTTCTATCGCCACCACTATCACCCCAGCAACGCGATTTTTGCCACCTATGGCAATATTCCGGCTTCCGAGCACCATGAGAAGTTTGAAGAGTTGGCGCTGAAACGCTTCGACCGATTGGACATTGATCTGCCCGTTCGCGACGAGAAACGCATGTTCGCGCCGGTTCGGGTCGAGCAGGGCTACGCGGTCAACGAAGGCGAGAGCACTGACAACAAGACTCATATCGTGGTGGGCTGGCTTCTCGGTCACAGTTTTGATCTGCAGGAAAATCTGGAAGGTCAGCTGCTGTCTGCCGTGCTGCTTGAAAACAGCGCCTCTCCCCTGATGCGTGCTTTGGAAACGACGGACCTGGGGCATGCGCCATCACCGATGTGCGGACTGGAAGATTCCAATCGCGAAATGACCTTTGTCTGTGGGGTTGAAGGCAGTGAACCGGAAAAGCATAAAAACCTGGAAGCGCTGATTGAATCCACACTTGAGCAGATCGTGGAAGACGGTGTCAGCGAGGAGCGGCTCGAAGCTATCCTGCACCAACTCGAACTGCACCAGCGCGAAATTGCCGGTGATCAGTTCCCTTACGGTCTGCAGCTGATCATGAGTGCCATTGCTCCTATGGTGCACGGTGGTGATCCTGTTGAACTGCTTGACCTGGAGCCGGTTCTGGCAACGCTCCGGGATAAAATCCGGGACCCTCAGTATGTTCCAGATCTTATTCGCCGTAAGCTTCTGGACAATCCTCACCGGGTCACCCTGACCCTGCGACCGGATGACAAACTTGAATCCCGGCGGCAGGAGGCTATCCGTGAGGCCCTCGCCCGTCGTAAGGCCGAGCTGAACGACGACGAAGTCAGGATGATTGTTGATCGGGCGAAGGCGCTGGAAGAGAGGCAGATGCAGAAGGATGATGATTCCATTCTGCCAAAAGTGGATCTGTCCGACGTGCCGCTGCAAATGCCGGAGCCGGAAGCCCGATATGACGGCGAAATTCCGGCAACGGTCTATGCCCGGGGCACCAATGGTCTGGTCTATGAACAGGTTGTTGTTCCGGTACCGAAGCTGACGGAAGAAGAGCTGCTTCTGGTGCCTTATTACACCACGCTGATTTCCGAGGTGGGCTGCGGTGAGCTGGATTACCTGCAGATGCAGGATCGTATTTCAGCGGAATCCGGTGGTATTGGCGCGGCATTCAGTGCCAAAGGGCGTATTGATGATGTACAGGAGTTGTCAGGGTATATCATTTTCAATGGTAAGGCGCTGTCCCGCAATCGCAGTGCACTGACACGTCTTCTGAAAGACCTGTACACAGATGCCCGCTTTGATGAAAAAGAGCGCATCCGTGAGATCATTGCTCAGATACGTGCCCGCCGCGAGCAGGCGGTAACCGGTAGCGGTCATGCCCTGGCCATGGGGGCCGCTTCTCAGGGGATGAGTCCGGGAGCGTGGTTGTCGTTCCGGCTGGGAGGGCTTGCCGGCATCCGGGGTACCAAAGAGCTGGATCAAGCTCTGAAAGATCCCGCTGAGCTGACGGCTCTGTGTGAAAAACTGTCCGCATTGCACGCGAAGATC
The DNA here is from genome assembly GCF_018860425.1 of Marinobacter sp. F3R08. GTDB lineage: Bacteria > Pseudomonadota > Gammaproteobacteria > Pseudomonadales > Oleiphilaceae > Marinobacter. Next base: position 151,857 of record NZ_JAHKPI010000025.1, read on the forward strand.
CGTAACCAGAGTCGGGAATTCCTGGTTATCGGCGAGGAGGAGCAGCTTCCGCCGATGGTTGATGATCTGAAGTCCTGCTGGTCTGATGCCAGCGGAGCTTCAGTATCGGAGTGGCGTATACAACCGGTGAACTACACGACCCGTGAGGCCTGGCTGACGTCTACTCAGGTGAACTTCTGTGCCAGAGCCTATAGTACTGTCCCGGTTGATCATCCTGATGCTGCGGCACTGACCGTGCTGGGCGGCTTCCTGCGTAACGGCTACCTGCACCGTGCCATCCGTGAAAAGGGTGGTGCCTACGGTGGTGGTGCCGGTCAGGATAGCGTGAACGGGACTTTCAGGTTTTTCTCCTACCGTGATCCTCGCCTGGAGGAAACGCTGGACGATTTTGACGCAGCCCTTTCGTGGCTGCAGGACAACGATCATGACTACCAGGAACTTGAGGAGTCGATTCTGGGTGTTATTGGTCAACTCGACAAGCCTCGCTCGCCTGCCGGTGCCGCTCGTCATGCTTTCCATAACAAGTTGTTTGGTCGGACGCCTGAGCAGCGGGCCAGATTCCGAGAGCGGGTGCTTTCGGTCACGCTGGATGATCTTAAGCGTGTGGCAAGAACCTGGCTGGTGCCGGAGAGAGCCAGCACCGCCGTTGTAACCAGTCCTGAGAACCGGGCGAGGGCTGAGAGCCTCGGCCTGGATATTCAGGAACTCTAGCTTAGGCCTTCAATACGGGGTCAGTTGAGAAATTCAGCTGACCCCGATTCGTCTGGGCCCTGCCAACGCGGACGCTTCGCTGCGTCTCGGATTCAATCAACGCTGCCTTTTCAACCCGGTCGTTACCATGATTCGGGTAGATATTTCCTCAACAGAGTAGGCTGTGGTGTTGAGGAACGGAATGCGCTCACGCCGGTACATTAACTCGATTTCCTCGATCTCGTGCATGCATTGTTTTATGGATGAGTAGCGAGAGTTCGGTCGGCGTTCATTGCGTATGGTTGCAAGACGCTCCGGCTCAATGGTCAGGCCGAAAATCTTTTCTTTGTGAGGTTTGAGAGCTTTCGGAATCTGTTGGTCTGCCAGATCCTCTTCCGTAATCGGGTAGTTTGCAGCCTTTACGCCGTATTGCAGCGCCAGGTAGAGGCAGGTGGGCGTTTTACCACTTCGGGAGGCACCGACCAGGATCAGATCGGCTTCATCGTAATGTCGCGTTCGAGCGCCATCGTCATTGTCCAGCGCGAAATTGACCGCATTGATGCGACGCTCATAGCTTCCTTCGTTGTTGATGGCGTGAGACTTACCTACAGTGTAGGAAGACGAGGACTGAAGCTCCTGTTCCAGGGGGTTGAGGAAGGTTCCGAAGATATCCACCATGAAACCTTTGGCGGTGGAGATGATTTCCCGGATATCTCTGTTTACAATGGTGTCGAACACGAGCGGGCGTGCCCCATCAGTCTCGGCCGCCTTGTTGATTCGCTTAACCATTTCCCGGGCTTTTTCTTCGTCTGCAATATAGGGAACAGTGACCCGTTCAAATTCAATCTTTTCAAACTGGGCCAGCAGACTGTGCCCAAGTGCTTCGGCTGTAAGGCCGGTGCCATCCGATATGAAAAAAGCAGTGCGTTTCATGCAGTACCGTCCGATTCCTTGGTTCCTTGATGCCATAACTTAGTGGCCTAGGTAATTTCCGCAGGTTACAGTATCATACACGCCCAGTTCGAGACTCCGCAGGGGAATTTTCCTGCTTTTACTGCCCGATACCGCTGGTCCGGTTTTGCTCTTTGCTTCACAGACTCAAGGGAGACATGCTTTGGAAGATTACATTATCTGGTTTGATCACCTGGGAATGTCCGATGTCGATCGGGTAGGCGGGAAAAACGCCTCACTCGGCGAAATGATCAGTAATCTCGCCAACGCAGGTGTTACCGTTCCGGGGGGCTTTGCCACCACAGCGCACGCGTACCGTGAATTCCTGGCTACCGACGGCCTGAAAGACCGTATCGACCAGGCACTGGATGTTCTGGATATCAACGATGTCAATGAATTGGCCCGGGTTGGTGCACAAATCCGCCAGTGGATCATTGAAACGCCGTTTCCGGACGTTCTGGAAAATGCTCTGAAGGAATCCTTTGCTGTTCTGCAGGATGGCAATGAACATATGGCCGTTGCCGTTCGCTCTTCTGCCACTGCGGAAGACTTGCCTGATGCCTCATTCGCGGGGCAGCAGGAGACCTTCCTGAACGTGGTGGGGCTTGAGCAGGTTCGCACCTCGGTGAAGGAAGTCTTTGCATCACTGTTTAATGACCGGGCCATTTCCTATCGCGTTCACCATGGTTTCGACCACAAAATGGTCGCGCTTTCTGCAGGCATCCAGAAAATGGTCCGCAGTGAAACGGCGTCCAGTGGCGTTATGTTCACTCTGGACACCGAATCCGGTTTCCGTGACGTTGTGTTTGTAACCGCCTCCTACGGGCTGGGCGAGACAGTTGTTCAGGGAGCTGTGAACCCCGATGAGTTCTATGTCCATAAGCCCACTCTGGAAGCCAACCGGCCCGCGGTTCTGCGTCGCAACCTGGGAAGCAAGGCCATCAAAATGGTCTACAACACCAAGCCTGATGACGGTGAGTTTGTTGAAACAGTGAAGGTGGAGCAGGAAGAGCGGAATCGCTTTAGCGTCTCCGATGCCGAGGTGGAAGATCTGGCTCGCCAGGCAATGATCATTGAAAAGCACTACCAGCGTCCGATGGATATCGAGTGGGCAAAAGACGGCGATGACGGAAAAATTTACATTGTTCAGGCTCGGCCTGAGACCGTAAAGAGCCGTGCATCTGCCAATGTCATGGAGCGCTATCTGCTGAATGAAACCGGAAAGGTTCTGGTGGAAGGCCGGAGCATCGGACATAAGATCGGTAGCGGTCCGGTCAAGATCATTACCAGTATCAAGGAGATGGACCGTGTGCAGGCCGGGGACGTGTTGGTAACCGACATGACTGACCCGGACTGGGAACCGGTAATGAAACGCGCCTCCGCTATAGTCACTGATCGGGGAGGGCGGACCTGCCATGCGGCTATTATTGCCCGTGAGCTGGGTATCCCCGCTGTGGTCGGTTGCGGCGATGCCACCGAACTGTTGAAAGACGGTCAGGAGGTTACTGTTTCTTGTGCCGAGGGCGATACGGGCATGATTTACGAAGGTGCCCTGGATTTCGAACTGCGGGAAAATACCGTGGATTCCATGCCCAACATCCCATTCAAGATTATGATGAACGTTGGCAATCCGGACCGGGCTTTTGATTTCCAGGCCTTGCCCAATGAGGGTGTGGGTCTGGCCCGGCTGGAGTTCATCATCAATCGGATGATCGGCGTGCACCCCAAGGCTCTGTTGAATTTTGACGGTTTGCCCCGGGACATCAAGCAGACGGTAGAAAAGCGTATTTCGGGTTACAGCTCTCCAGTGGATTTTTACGTCGATAAGCTGGTAGAGGGTATCTCGACACTGGCGGCCGCCTTCGCACCGAAGAAAGTGATTGTTCGGTTGTCGGATTTTAAATCAAACGAGTACGCCAACCTTATCGGCGGCACCCTTTATGAGCCGGATGAAGAGAACCCGATGCTTGGTTTCCGGGGTGCCTCACGCTACATCTCTGACACCTTCAGGGATTGCTTCGAGCTGGAGTGCCGGGCTCTGAAAAAAGTGCGTGACGAAATGGGGCTGACCAATGTGGAGGTGATGGTTCCGTTTGTGCGTACCGTTGGTGAGGCGGAGCAGGTCGTCAAACTTCTGTCGGAGAATGGGCTCAAACGTGGTGAAAACAACCTGCGGGTTATCATGATGTGCGAGCTGCCGGCTAATGCACTGTTGGCAGATCAGTTCCTGGAGCACTTCGACGGTTTCTCTATCGGCTCTAACGATCTGACCCAGCTGACATTGGGTCTGGATCGGGATTCCGGCATCATTGCTCACCTCTTTGATGAGCGGAATGATGCGGTCAAGGCTCTGCTGTCCAATGCCATTCAGGCGTGCAAGAAAGCCGACAAGTACATTGGTATCTGCGGCCAGGGGCCGTCAGATCATCCGGACCTTGCCAAATGGCTGATGGACCAGGGCATTGATACCGTGTCACTCAATCCGGACTCGGTCCTGGACACCTGGTTCTTCCTGGCCGACGAAAAAATAGACTGAGCGAGTTTCGAGGATAAGGAGAGCGATAACGTGACAACGATAATTACCCCGGATCTGTGTGATGAATTTCCCGAAGTGCTTGTTGCAGAGCCTGGCTTCAATAACTACGGAGGAAACAAGGCGTTTGGCGGAGAGATTGTAACCGTAAAGTGCTTTGAAGATAATTCCGTGGTGAAAGAGCAGGTCGGCCAACCGGGAAATGGTCGCGTAATGGTTGTAGACGGTGGGGCTTCAAAGCGTCATGCGCTGCTGGGCGACATGCTGGCAGAGAAGGCTGCGAGTAACGGTTGGGCTGGCCTGATCATCTACGGCTGTGTCCGAGATGTGGATGAAATCGGCAAAACAGCACTCGGTGTTCAGGCCCTTGGCACCCATCCCAGAAAGAGCGAAAAGCGAGGTCTTGGTGACCTGAATGTTCCGGTCACTTTTCATGGCGTAACCTTCCATCCCGGACATTACGTCTATGCCGACAACAATGGCATTATTGTTTCTGAAAAGCCTCTGGTCTGAGGCTTTTCGGGGACAGAAAAAAGGCGGCCAGTGGCCGCCTTTTTTTATGCTCAGCGAGTGACTTCGCTGATGTTTGTGCCTAACAGGAATCCGTCCCCTTCCGGTTCGCAGCGAATGACCTCGCAAACCGTCTCCAGCGGCGGAAATTGTTCATTGCTGGGATGGAGGACCGTGCGAAGCTCTTCGCCAACCTCAACGGCCTGTTCAACGTAGAGTTGCATGCCGGTGGCACTCAGGTCGCGGCAGACCCCTTTGAAGCGGTAACCCCGACTGTCGCTGATCTCGATCTCCGAGTTCAGTTGCATACGGTGAAAGTCACGTTTCTCTGAGTAATCTTTCATTGCGTCAGGCCCAATTGTCGGTTTTTCTTGTTGGTTTGAGCATCGGAATAATCAATGCCAGTAACACGCCGCCCAGAACCAGACCGGCACCCAATAGCATGAAGTCGTGTTCCTTGCTGGCTTCGAGGCGTTCGTTCTCGGCGGTAAGAACCTCAAGGTCGTTGCGAATTTTCTGATTCTCTTCGCGCAGCTCCCGATTGCGACGCTCCAGGTTGATCGAGTCGGCCGCGATGCTCTTAATTCTCTGCAGTTCTTCCTGAAGATTCTGGGATCGATTGGACAGAGAGGATTCCGAGTTTTCCAGTGCGTTTCGTTCACTGGTGACGTTGGCGAGTTGCTCCTTGACCTGGGCCAGCTCCGTGCGGGCCTCTTCCAGCTGGCGGTTGGCTGTCCGGAGCTGATCTGCGGCAACGGGCGTTTCGCTCAGATACTGACTGGAAACCCAGCCCTCGGTGCCTTTCGGGGTTCGAACGCGGGTGTATCCCGAATCGGATGCGTCGAGCACTTCTAGTGGGGTTCCGCTGGGAACCGCGTTCTCGATGATGCGAAACTGGGAACCGGCGCCAGACCTTACGGGAAGGTACAACTGGTCATCCACCCAGACGGTTTTGGCCTGGGCAACGGCAATGGACGAAACTGCGAACAACACACTTATGGCGAGACGAAAAAGCGTCACTGGTTACGTTCCCTGAAGTTCTGCGGTTGAAATCTGAGCCTGATCAAGAGCGCAATTTTGTCACAGATGCCCCGCCGTGCAAGCGAGCCATCATTACAATAAACTCATGGTACATCGACCTCCGCTTACGGCAGAACGACCTTGTAGGGCTTAACAATAACCTTTGCATAGACACCTGCGTCAACATAGGGGTCGGCATCTGCCCAAGCCTGTGCGGCTTCCAGAGAGTCGAATTCGGCGACAACCAGGCTGCCGGTAAAGCCGGCATCGCCGGGTTCTGGTGTGTCCAGAGCGGGATGAGGGCCAGCAACAAGTAAACGGCCTTCGGCTTTCAGAGCCTGTAACCGCTCGATATGAGCAGGGCGCACGGATTGGCGCAATGGCAGGCTGTTTTCGACGTCTTCACTGATAATGGCGTAATACATTCCGCTCTCCAAAATAGCTTTCATAAACAGGGTAACTGGTCAGACAATCGATGGTCGTGTTGTGCAAGGGTTGGCTGCTACACTGTGAGGCCATGGCGTACCGCCAGTTCATGATTCAGGATATTTTGTGACTATACCGCAAGACCCGCATTTGTGCATTGATCTGCATTGCCACAGTACAGCTTCTGATGGTGCTCTATCACCGGCAGAGCTGGTGGAGCGGGCGGCCAGTTGCGGTGTTACCCACCTTTCGCTGACAGATCACGACACCATCGCGGGACTGGCCCAAGCCGACGCAGCTGCGCGCGCCAAAGGAATTATGCTGATTCCGGGTGTCGAGCTATCCTGTCTCTGGAAAAGCCGTACTATTCACATAGTTGGACTGGATTTTGATCCTGAGACGGACGGTTTCAGGAAGGCACTGGAGCATCAGAACGACAATCGCTGGGCCCGTGCGCGCTTGATAGCAGATCGTCTGGCCAAACTCGGTATTGATGATCTGCTGGCCAAGGCGTCCGAGGTCGCCGGTGGTGATGTCCCCGGGCGGCCGCACTTTGCGAAAGTTCTGATAGAAGCCGGTGTGGTCCGGAATGCCGCTCAGGCGTTCAAACGATATCTGGGCAATGGCAAGCCTGGCGATGTGAAAGCCTTCTGGCCGGAGCTTCCGGAAGTTGTACGCTGGATTACCGAGGCGGGTGGCATTGCCGTTCTTGCTCATCCTCGAAAGTACCAGCTTACTGCGACAAAGCTAAGGGAATTGACTGCGGATTTTCGAAGGGCAGGGGGGCGGGCGATCGAAGTTTCAACTTCCGGGCAATCCAGCGGTGACATGGGCTTTTTGGCGGAGTTGTGCAGGAAAGAAAAGCTACTTGCATCCCAGGGGAGCGATTTCCACTTTCCAGGCGCTCCATGGTGTGAGCTTGGCCGTATCATGAAAATGCCAGACGGGCTTGAGCCGGTCTGGCATTCATTCAGGCGCCCCGTTCTGAATCCTGCGCCGGTTTAGTCCGGCGCATGGATCAGAAGGTACAGATCCGTCAGTGAGTCCGGAATGGCGTCGGCCATCTGCCGGGACAGTTTTTCACTGTTGCGAACCTTCTGGAAGTCCTCGTCGTCGAACAACCCCGATAGTGTCAGCATGGGGACTAACAGATCGGCTGTTTCTTCCTCGCTGGCGGCTTCGAGCCATTCTTCTTCGTGTTCAAGGAAGGTGTCCACGAACCCGGCGCACCAGTTTTCAAGGGCGTTCATAGGGTCGCCGTCCTCAGGTTCTGGCAGCTGCAGAGCTTGTCCCATGTCCAGGGCGTGAGCCATGTCATTCGCCAGTTGACTGGCGCAGCGCCTGAAGACATCCGGAACCCCTTTATCGGGCACTTGGCCGGCTCCTGTGGCGAGGCGGAAGATATCTTCCGCACTCAGTTCAGACGGGCCAACCACGCTGGCACAGACCACCCCGTGGAAGCCGAAGAAGTCCAGGGCGTCATCCCCCCAGGGCTCGGCAAACAGGATGTCTTCCAGCGCTTCGATGTCCGAGTTGGATAGCATCAATCAGTTACTCCCGGCATTTTTGGCCTCTTCCGCAGCCTTCTGGCGCTTCCGGACCTCTCTGGGGTCGTTATAGGCGCGGCCCGGTGTCACCGGAACGTCGGTTGCCGGCGTTTCGTCTGACGAAACCGGTTGTTTGCTTTCTGGCTCGGAAGACTTCTCGACTTTCTCAGTCTCGACCTTCTCAGGCTCTGCTTTGGCAGGCTTGACCTTCTCAGCCTCGGCCTTCTTAGGCTCGGCTTTGGTAGGCTCAGCCTTCCCGGAATCGGTCTTCGTTGGTTCCGGCTGCTTGGTTTCAGTTTCCGCTTTCGGTGTCGTCCGGTTCGCGGTTGCTGGTTTCTCCGCTGGCTGTTCGGCCTTGTCGCCCGTGGTCGCAACGTCAGGCTTGGCAGCTGCCACTGGAGTGGCTTTCGGTTCTTTCGGCTGCGTCTTGGCCTTCGGCGCTTGTTCCGCTGCAGGCGCGGGCGCTGCCTTGGGCTCTGCCTCTGGTTTGATAGCAGCCTCTTTTTTGTCAGCCTGGTCAGTTACCGGCTTTTGCTCGCCAGCGTCGTCCGGGTTCTTGGCAGAGACTGGCTCCTTGGCTGGTTTCTGAGTTTTTGTGGCAGCCTTTTCGACTTTATCGTCGGATTTCTGACGAGATCCCGTGCTTTTGCCAGCCCCGGCGGGTTCTGCGTCTGCAGGCTTGTCAGCGTTAGCTTTACCCGTTGCCGCTTTCTCCGGGGATTTCTCTGCGGTTTTGGGGGGCTCTTCCGACTGCGCTTGAGGCTTATTGCCTGAAGGTGCCTTGTCTGAGGATGCCTGCTCAGGTTTCAGTTCCTTTCTGGATTCTTCCTGAGCAACCGCTGTTCTGGGCGCCTCTTTGGTTGCAGGTGCTGTTTCTGCCCCGGCTTCGGGCTTTCCGGGCGCTTTGGTGACGGTTTGCTTAGCTGCTTCGGTTTTTGCCTCCGGCTTCACATCGTCACGACCCTTTTCCGGCTGGGTGTCTTTCTGGTGCTTTTCACTGCGAGCACTTTTGCGATCCGCTGGTGAAGAGGCCGGTGCTTCAGATGGCGAGCCGTCACGGTTACGTTGGCGACGTGGCTTGCGGCGCTTCTCGTCAGAGCCGGATTTGTCAGTTGTGCCGGATTTGGCGGCATTATCCTGCGGGCCCTGATCTTTCTGATCGCGGTTGTCCTTCTGATCCCGCTGAGGCTTGTTACGGCCCCGGCCCTGATTGTCGCGACGATTATCGCGGCGATTGTCAGAGCTGTTGTTTTCTCCGCCTTTGTTATCGCTCCCGCGGTTATCAGGGGTTTTGTTATCTGAGCCCTGGCGATTCTGGTTGCCACGGTTCTGGTCATCACCGCGGTTGCTGCGTCCACGTCCGCGGTTCTCTTCATTACGACCGCCCTGGCGCCGATCGCTGCCACTGCGGTTGCTGCCTGAGCGCTGCTCGCCTTCGCGGGCTACGCGGGATTTGCGGCGATCCTGACGGCCCTGGTTGCGACGATCGTCACGCTGGCTTTTGCTTTTCTCACGATTTTCTGACGGTTGCTCTTCTTCTCCACCAAAAAGGCCGGCAATCTTGCGTCCCAGTCGGCGGAACAGGCCGTCTTCCTGATCGGCTGTTTCTTCAATTTTTGCGGTCGTCGGGGCAGGCACGCTGGGCCGAATGGCTTTTACTGCAGCTTGCTCGCGAGCCGGCTTTTCAGGGGCAGGGGCCTCAAATATTTCTTCTTCACGCTCGCTGTATTCCTGAGCCACCTGGTGACTTGCAATATGCTCGGGCGTTGCTTCGTCCTGACGCATCCGGATGATTTCGAAGTGTGGTGTTTCCATGTGCGGTACCGGAACCACCACCACGCTGACTTCCTGGCGAGCTTCAATGTCTGCCAGTTGCTTGCGTTTCTCGTTAAGCAGGAAAGTGGCGACCGACACAGGTACCACCGCCCGTACTTCACCCGTCTTGTCTTTGGAAGATTCCTCGTAAATCAGGCGCATGATGCTCAGGGCGAGGGATTCGATGCCGCGAATAGTGCCCTGACCTTCACAGCGGGGGCATACCTCGCTTCGGGTTTCGCCAAGAGAGGGGCGCAGACGCTGGCGGGACATCTCCAGTAGGCCGAAGCGGGAGATCTTGCCAACCTGAACCCGGGCCCGGTCGATTTCCAGGGCTTCACGTACTTTCTGTTCGACTTCCCGCTGGTGCTTGGCCGGTGTCATGTCAATGAAGTCGATGACGATCAGGCCGCCCATGTCACGCAAGCGAAGCTGACGGGCTATTTCTTCGGCTGCTTCCAGATTTGTCTGGAATGCCGTTTCTTCGATGTCCTGTCCCTTTGTGGCCCGGGAAGAGTTGATATCGATGGAGACCAGTGCTTCGGTAGGGTCGATTACGATGGAGCCGCCGGAAGGCAGTTTCACTTCCCGCTGGAATGCGGTCTCGATCTGGCCTTCGATCTGGTACCGGCTGAACAGGGGGATTTCATCCTTGTACAGCTTGATCTTGTTCTCGAAGGTGGGCATGACCGCGCGAACAAAATTCAGAACGTCTTCATACACGCTGTTGGCGTCAATCAGAACCTCACCGATATCCTGGCGAAGGTAGTCGCGAACTGCACGGATGATTACGTTGCTTTCCTGATGGATCAGGAAGGGTGCTTTGCGCTCGCCGGCTGCCTGGGTGATGGCTTCCCAGAACTGCACCAGATAATCTAGATCCCATTGAAGTTCTTCGGTACTGCGGCCAATGCCAGCGGTACGAACGATGATACCCATGGATTTTGGTACCTGGACATCGCTCATGGCTTCCTTGAGCTGGGCCCGCTCTTCACCCTCAATCCGACGGGAAATGCCGCCGGCACGAGGGTTGTTGGGCATGAGCACCAGGTAGCGTCCTGCCAGAGAAATAAAGGTGGTCAGGGCTGCGCCCTTGTTGCCACGTTCTTCTTTATCGACCTGTACGATGACTTCCTGGCCTTCGGAAACCACATCCTTGATGTTGATCTTGCCTTCGATCTGTCCGGGGGACTTCTTGAAGTAATCCTTGGAGATTTCCTTCAGCGGCAGAAAGCCGTGGCGCTCGGCGCCGAAATCTACAAAGGCGGCCTCAAGGCTGGGTTCAACCCGGGTAATGCGGCCCTTGTAGATGTTGGCTTTTTTCTGCTCCCGGGAGCTGGATTCGATATCAAGGTCGAACAGACGCTGGCCGTCAACCAGAGCAACGCGCAACTCTTCAGGGTGAGTTGCATTGATGAGCATTCTTTTCATGGAAAGAAAGAGTTCCTGTCGTTTAATTTGACAGAAAACCAGAGGGGTTCGCATCAGCGAAGCAGGATGTGCGTTCCGCGGGCCCTGTTACATCAGAGAGGACCGGCGGCCAGACGAATCAGACCCTTTGGGGGTGTGATCCTTTCGGTCTGTGACCAATGCCGACGATCCGTCTGCCTGTGGGCAGGGAGAGGTCGTTTAAGGTTCGTGTCTGTTGACGCATGTTATCCGTTTTCAGGTTCACTCAGGTGCCTGGGTCTCACGTCGTATTCGTATGCTGGACGGCCCGGCCCTGGGTGGCAATGATTCTTCGCGATGTCGCCCGCGGTTTTCTGCGCGGTTTTCCTTATCCCGGGTACAGAATGCAGTCTTCTTAAGATCTGTCCTGGTCCTCCGGGAGTATTTCTCTCGCCGATCCCGATAGTGATTGGGTGCACGGCGTTCAAACTCTCGAATAGTGTCGGTATACTTCTGCCGCTCCGGCTTCTGACTTGAGTTGGTCAGGCCGTAGACAAACGGCAGATCACGCCGGAATATAACAGTATTCACGCAGCCGTTCAATCCTGCAGTTACGCCACCACCTAGGGGACTTCATGTCGCGCAAGCCCGTGAGCAAAAAAACAGCTGAAGTCAGGACCGGAAGTGCCGCCCGGTCAAGAGGAGCAGGGGGGCGAGAGAAAGAGGCTCCGCGGGGCGAGGTTCGTCAGGGTGTTCAGTGGGTTACTGTGGATGAGGACAATGAGGGGCAGAGAGTGGATAACTTCCTGCTGGCCCAGCTTCGAGGTGTGCCCAAGAGCATTATTTACCGGATTGTCAGAAAGGGCGAAGTCCGGATCAATAAGGGGCGGGTAAAACCCGACACCCGGCTCAAGGCTGGGGATCAGGTGCGGATTCCTCCTGTAACGCGAAAGGAAAAGCCTGAGCAGGCGGCTCCCGGTTCGCGGGTGCAAGGGGTTATGGAGTCTGCTGTGGTTTTCGAAAACGATCAGATGCTGGTCGTCAATAAGCCATCCGGGATTGCCGTCCACGGCGGCAGTGGTTTGAGCTTCGGGTTGATTGAGGTGTTGCGTTCTGCCCGCCCGTCGGCAAAATTTCTGGAGCTTGTGCACCGTCTCGATCGTGATACGTCTGGACTGGTTATGGTGGCGAAAAAGCGATCAGCGCTGCGCTATCTGCAGGATGAACTGCGCCAAAAGCGCATTCGGAAACGCTATCATGCGCTGGTTGCCGGCGAATGGTCTGCAAGTGTCGACCGGGTTGATGCTCCCCTTCTGCGTTACGAAATGCCCAACGGCGAGCGCCGGGTCAAGGTGGATGAGTCCGGCAAGGCGTCGCTGACGACCTTCCGCTGCCTCGATGGTTACGCGGGGTACAGCCTGGTTGAAGCCTCCCCGATTACCGGACGTACACATCAGATTCGGGTCCACAGTGCCTGGGCGGGGCATCCGATTGCCGGTGATGACAAGTATATGGATGATGTCAGCCTCAAGGCTTTCCGGGCAATTGGCGGTCAGCGATTAATGCTGCATGCCAGGGCGCTTGAGTTTAGCTTGCCGGTTTCTGGCGAGCCCATGCGCCTCGAGGCACCTTACGACGATGCATTTAACGACGTGATCCGGAAGCTTTCCGGGCGTCGCAAAGGAACAGGTCAATGAACGTCAAAGTGGTTATTTTTGACTGGGACGGAACCCTGGTGGATTCCGTAGAACACATTGCTGACAGTCTGCACCAGGCCGCAACCGAGTTGGGCTACCCGGCTCTGGAGCGTGAGGCCTACCGGGATATCATCGGCCTTGGTATGGTTGAAGCGCTCGAAAAGCTATATCCGGGGATCAGCCGGGACGAGATGAACAGTATTCGGGAAGGTTACGGTCGCTATTTTTTCAGCAAGGTCACCACGCCACAGAATATCTTTGACGGTATGGCCGATGTGGTTGCTGACCTGCGAGGCTCCGGGCGTAGCTGTTCCGTTGCCACCGGCAAGAGTCGGCGGGGGCTGGATTTTGCCCTGGCCTCCAGCGGGCTCGGTGCTCATTTCGAAATAACCCGATGCGCCGATGAAACCCGTTCCAAGCCTGATCCGACCATGCTTGAAGAAATTATGCGTTTCTACGGCATTGAGCCGGCTGAGGCGGTGATGATTGGTGATACCCGTTACGATCTGGAAATGGCTCAACGTATTGGTATGCCATCCATCGGGGTTGAGTGGGGTGTGCATAAGCGGGATGTGCTGGGCGAGTACTCCCCGCACGCCATTGTTGATTCTGTGCCCGACCTTCGTCGAGTTCTGGGGTTGTAAGCAGATCGAATTCGTTGACGTTGCAGACAGGATGCGTGCATGAGTGACTGGGAATCTGATAAGTCCCCGGAATGGGGTGATAAGCCTGTAGAGCCTGAAAAGGAAAGCCGGCCGTTGCTGGGGCGTAAATCGCCAAAACTTCCACCGGAGTCCGGTCGCGACTGGAAGCTCATCGAAAAGCTGGTTATGTCGCTGCAGGCAGAGCAGCGCCGCAGTCGGCGTTGGGGGATCTTTTTCAAGTTTCTGACCTTTGGTTATCTGATTGCACTGCTGTTCATGTTCAAGGTGCCTCTTGGCGACTCCCTTGACGGCATGGCAGGTGAGCATACTGCGCTGGTGGAAATCGAGGGGCCGATAGCTTCGGACGAGCTGGCAAGTGCGGACAATATTGTAGGGTCCTTGCGTGCGGCGTTTGAGGAGCCTAATTCTGTGGCCGTGATCCTGCGGATTAACAGTCCTGGCGGTAGTCCGGTTCAGTCGGGCTATGTCTACGATGAGATAAAGCGTTTGCGGGGCGAGTACCCGGATAAGAAGGTGTATGCGGTTATTTCGGATATCGGCGCTTCCGGGGCCTACTATATCGCCGCTGCGGCGGATGAAATCTACGCCAATCGTGCGAGCCTGGTGGGGTCCATTGGTGTTGTGGCCGGTGGCTTCGGGTTTACGGATGTGATGGAGAAAGTTGGTGTGGATCGCCGGCTGTATACAGCTGGTGAGAACAAGGCTTTTCTGGACCCTTTTTCTCCGGAACAGGAAGAAGAGGTGATGTTCTGGCAGAGTGTGCTGGAGAATACCCATCAGCAGTTTATCGAAGCGGTGAAGCAGGGGCGGGGTGATCGCCTGGCCGATGACGAGCGCTTGTTCAGCGGCCTGGTCTGGAGTGGCGAGCAGGCCGTTGAGATGGGTCTGGTCGATGGCCTTGGCAGTGCATCGCATGTGGCTCGTCAGATAATCGGGCAGGAGGAGTTGGTCGACTACAGTCGTCGGGAGTCACCTTTTCAGGGCATTGTTGACCAGCTGGGTGTCGCTTTCGGTGAAGGTGTCGCCAGCCAGCTGATCGAGTCCCGCCTGGAGCTTCGTTAGGCCTGTTCGGTAATGGGGCGGCGTTCCAGTAGAGGATTCCGGCCCCACCGCACCAGCATGTCGTTCAGGGTGATCAGGGGTAGTCCTATGAGGCTGTTCGGATCGCGACCTTCCAGTGCGCGGAACAGCGTAATGCCCAGGCCCTCCATCTTGAAGCTCCCTGCGCAATCATAGGGAGTCTCCCGCAGCAGGTACGCTTCGATCTCTTCGGCGGTTAAATCCCGGAACTGGACGTTGTAGGTCTCGCAGGCGAGTTCCAGTCTCCCGGAATCCACGTCAAGCAGGGCGAGGCCGGTCAGGAAGGTTACTCTTTTTCCGCTGCTCCGGCGCAACTGGTTTGCTGCCTGCTCGTGGCTGCCTGGCTTGCTGAGAACCGAGCCATCCGGCAGGCAAGCGACCTGGTCGGAGCCGATGATCCAGTGACCCGGGAATTGATGTGCCAGTGCACGGGCTTTGCTTTCGGCCAGTCGTGTGGCCAGCGCCTCTCCGGGCTCTCCCGGCTGTGCTGTCTCGTCGACGTTCGGGCTGGCGCAAATGAACGGCAGCTCCAGGCGATCTAGTAGAGCTTTTCGGTACGGTGATGAGGAAGCCAGTACAATTGGTTTTCTGTTCATCAATGGAATCCTGTAAGGGTTAGGGCAGTGTATCCGGGGGGTGGTTATCGTAAATTACACCTATCTGTACCGGAACCCCCGTGTAAAAAGCAACGAAGTCTTTGACAGTAGCGGGCTGCGCCCCTAAAATTGCGCGCCTATGTCAAATGCGTCACACGCCGAATTGCCCAAATCTGTTGACCCTTATCGGTTGGCAGAGCAAGCCAGCACACTGGAGGGAGTCGTTCCCATCAGCGGGCTTGGCCGTTTTTGCGAAGCCATCTTCGGGTTCACGGAAGGGGCTGTGTGCCGGGTAAAACTGTCGTTCTTTATGGACGGCGAGCGTCGCCGCGTTGTTTCGGGTGAACTGGAAGCGCCGGTGGAGTTAGAGTGCCAGCGTTGCATGGGTGCCATGAGTACAACATTGGTTTCCCGGTTTACGCTGGGGCTGGTAACCAGCGATGAACAGGCGCAGCAGCTACCAAAAGAGCTTGAGCCTTTTCTGACCAATGATTTCACAGCAAATCTTTGGTCGATGGTGGAAGACGAGCTTTTGTTGGTGCTGCCACCGTTTCCGCTTCATGATCGGGACGAATGTCCGGCCCGGGAAGATCTGGAAGCTTATGAGCCCGACAGCTCTGCCGCCGAGCCGGTGAGAACGTCGGGTGAGAACCCGTTCAGTGTTCTGGCGGATCTCAAAAAGACAAAACATTAACCGGGCGCGGGTGTCCCACAGGAAGCCGGCGCACATTCAACGAACAGACGTTACTTATTCAGCAAGACAAAGTTTACGTTAACAGGTCAGGAGCATAATCATGGCTGTACAGCAAAACCGAAAGACCCGTTCCAAGCGTGGCATGCGCCGTTCACACGATGCTCTGAGCACTGCTGCTCTGAGCACCGACGCAACCACCGGTGAAGTTCATCGTCGTCACCACGTTTCTCCGGACGGCTTCTACCGTGGTAAGCAGGTAATCGAAGCACGCGACGAGTAATCTCGTTGCCGCTATGCACCGCCCCGAATCGGATGGCAGTACGGTGAATCCCGTCACCATCGCGATTGACGCCATGAGTGGCGATCGCGGAGCCGCTGTGGTGGTTGCAGCGTCGCTCCAGGCGGTGCGAGAAAACGAGGCCTTGAGCATCGTTCTGGTCGGAATCCGGAGCGAGCTTGAGGCCTTGTTGCGTGAGGGGCACGCCAGAATCCGAATTGTGGAGGCGGCCGATGTTGTTCGTATGAACGAGCGCCCGTCACACGCCCTGCGCCATAAAAGAAACTCCTCTATGGCCATCTCTCTGAGCCTTGTTCGCGATGGCGAAGCTCAGGGCTGTGTTAGTGCTGGCAATACCGGCGCTCTGATGGCTTTCGGTCGTACCCTCATCCGCATGTATCCGGGCATTGAGCGCCCCGCCATTGCCAAATTGATTCCTTCGTTACGAGGGCGTTGCCATGTCCTCGATCTTGGTGCCAATGTCGACTCAACCGCCGAGAACCTGTATCAGTACGCTTTGATGGGTTCCCTGATGGCATCAGCTATTTGCCGTCAGGCGGAACCGAGGGTCGCCTTGCTGAACGTTGGTGAGGAAGAGATCAAGGGCAATGAGCAGGTCCGCCTGGCCTCTCACATGCTGGCTCAGTGTGACACTGTCAATTACATCGGCTATGTGGAAGGTAGCGACCTGTTCCGCGATGTGGCGGATGTGGTTGTCTGTGATGGTTTTGTCGGAAACATTGCCCTCAAAACCGGTGAAGGTGTTGCGGGTTTGCTCATGGAATTGATGGAGCAGGCATTTACGCGAAACCTTTACAGCAGGTTGGTGGGACTGTTGGCAAAGCCGATTATTGGCCGGCTTCTGCAGTTGATGGACCCTTCCCGTCACAATGGTGCCAGTCTGCTCGGGCTCCAGGGTGTGGTGATTAAAAGTCACGGAAATGCTAACGATCGGGCCATGTTATCAGCTATACGGCAGGCCGTCAGAGAGGTAGAGCTGGAAGTACCTCGCCGTATCAATGAGCGCCTCGACGATCTCATGCTCTGACAGCCTGAGACTAAAGTCTGTCCCGGTTTTGCCCCGCATTCCCTGATAATTGGCCTAAGTTGTACTTTTGGCTAATCTCACGTAACCAACCAATGACGATAAGATTCCGCTTATGAAATCAGCATTTATTTTTCCAGGACAAGGGTCGCAATCGGTGGGCATGCTGTCGGCTGCCGCGGAGGCCTGGCCCATTATCAACAGAACGTTCGCCGAAGCGTCCAATGTACTTGGTTACGACCTCTGGGATTTGTGCCAGAAAGGACCGGCCGAAGAACTAAATAAGACCATGATTACCCAGCCGGCATTGCTTACGGCCAGCGTGGCCCTTTGGCGGCAGTGGTTTGTGGCTGGTGGCGGCACGCCGAGCTTCCTCGCAGGTCACAGTCTGGGAGAGTATAGCGCCCTCGTCGCCGCAGAAAGCCTCGATTTTGTGGAAGCGGTAAAGCTGGTTCGTCTGCGCGGCGAGCTCATGCAGGACGCGGTGCCAGCCGGAGAGGGAAAAATGGCGGCTATCCTGGGTCTGGAGGACAATGACGTTATCGCAGCTTGTGAGGCTGCTGCTCAGGGTGATGTGGTTTCTGCCGTCAATTTCAATGCCCCCGGTCAGGTGGTCATTGCCGGTTCGGCAGTAGCGGTTGAGCGTGCCATCGAAATCTGTAAGGAAAAAGGGGCTCGCAAGGCCATGCCGTTGCCGGTCAGCGTGCCCTCTCACTGCGCGCTTATGCAAGGTGCTGCGGAGGAACTGGCGAAAGCGCTGGAAGATGTGCGTTTTAATGATGCTGTCATTCCTGTTATACAGAATGTTAACGCCGTCGCCGAGACTGAATCCGCTACACTGAAGAGCAATCTGCTCAAACAACTCTATTCGCCGGTGCTCTGGACGGATTCTGTACGCACGCTGGTTGCCAGCGGAGTTGAAGTTGCTGTCGAGTGTGGCACCGGTAAGGTGTTGGCAGGGCTTACCAAACGTATCGACCGGGCCTTGACGGTTCATGGTATCGAAGACCCGGATTCGCTGGCGAAGGCGCTGGATGCCTTCAGTCAGTCCTGAAACGAAAGGGAGTTATTCATGTCTCTGGAAGGTAAAACTGCACTGGTAACCGGTGCAACCCGCGGTATTGGCCAGGCGATAGCCCGTGCGCTGGCTGCACAGGGTGCCGAAGTCATCGGAACAGCGACCAGTGCTGCCGGTGCCGAGTCTATTACCAACGATCTGACGTCGGCTGGTTACAAAGGCTACGGCATGGTCATGGACGTGTCAGATCCGTCGAGCATTGAGTCGGGCCTGAAGGAGCTCTCGGACAAATCCGGTGCGCCCCTGATCCTGGTCAATAATGCGGGTATCACCCGTGATAATCTTTTGATGCGATTGAAGGATGATGACTGGGCCTCGGTTCTGGAAACCAACCTGTCCAGCGTCTATCGCACCAGTAAAGCGGTACTCAGGGGGATGGCAAAGGCTAAGTGGGGCCGCATTATCAATATCAGTTCCGTTGTGGCCGGTATGGGCAATGCGGGGCAGGGCAACTACTGTGCCGCAAAGGCAGGAGTTGAAGGCTTTACCAGAAGTCTTGCCAAGGAAATGTCGAATCGGGGGATTACCGCGAATTGCGTGGCTCCTGGATTTATCGATACGGATATGACAAAAAAACTGGACGACAAGCAGCGCGGAGCTATGCTGGAAATCATACCCGCGGGTCGTCTGGGTGAGCCGGACGAAGTGGCAGCTGTGGTTGCGTTTCTGGCATCAGATGCAGCCGGATACGTGACGGGTGAAACCATTAACGTGAACGGCGGAATGTACATGGGATAAGGCCCCGCACAGGGGCTTGTGCGCAACTCCTTGTCGCACAACATGTTTAACAGAATCCCTGCTTGTTTGCAGGTGGGGTTTAAACTAAACTGCCAGCACTAGAGTTGCTTGGTTGACATACAAAGTGAGGACATTATGAGTACAGTTGAAGAGCGCGTGAAGAAGATTGTTTGTGAACAGCTGGGCGTTAAAGAGTCCGAAGTTCAGAACTCATCTTCTTTTGTAGAGGATCTTGGCGCTGACTCACTGGACACCGTTGAGCTGGTAATGGCACTGGAAGAGGAATTTGAAACCGAGATTCCAGATGAGGAAGCCGAGAAGCTGGCCAGTGTTCAGGACGCGATCGACTATATCGTCGCACACACCTGATACTCTGCAATTAAGTAAGCTAGGCAAAAAGCCGTCCTTGTGAAACATCGAGGGACGGCTTTTTTATTGGCTGAAAATAAGTTTCAATCTGCGTTCAGACTCATTCGGACAATTTCAGGTGCAACAGGTTATGGCTAAACGGCGAGTTGTCATTACAGGTATGGGTATGCTGTCTCCAGTCGGCAATAGTGTGGCGTCGTCCTGGGAAGCTATTCAGGCCGGACGGAGCGGGATTGGTATGATCGACCGCTTTGATGCGTCTGCCTATAACACAAGGATCGGAGGGGCCATCCGGGATCTGGATATGGAGTCTTACCTCTCGCCAAAGGACGCCAGAAAACTCGATGCATTTATTCATTATGGCCTGATTGCCGCCCAGCAGGCGGTGGACGACAGTGGACTGGAATCGTTCGACAGGCTTGATAGGGACCGCGTGGGTATCGCGATTGGCTCCGGCATCGGCGGTCTCGAGTACATTGAGAAAAGTGTTCTCACGATGGACAAATCCGGGCCCCGTAAGGTTTCGCCGTTTTTTGTGCCGGCCTCGGTTATCAACATGATTTCCGGTAATGCGGCGATTCGCTTTGGCTATCGCGGCCCCAATATTGCCATTGTAACCGCCTGCACAACCGGCACTCATAATATCGGTTATGCGGCCCGGACTATTGCCTACGGCGATGCCGAGGTCATGCTTGCCGGTGGCTCGGAAATGGCGACCACTCGGACCGGCATGGCTGCCTTTTCAGCTGCCCGCGCGCTGTCCACCCGAAATGATGAGCCAGAGAAGGCCAGTCGGCCATGGGATAAGGACCGGGATGGCTTTGTCCTCAGCGATGGTGCCGGGGTGGTCGTTCTGGAGGAGCTTGAGCATGCAAGGCAGAGGGGGGCCACCATTTATGGCGAAGTCGTTGGCTTTGGCATGAGCGATGACGCCCATCACATTACTGCGCCGCCGGAAAATGGAGAGGGCGCGGCCCGCTCCATGGCCAACGCTATCCGGGACGCCGGTCTGAAACCGGAAGACATTGACTATATCAATGCCCATGGCACTTCTACACAGGTGGGCGATATTGCGGAAGTGGCAGCTGTACGCAGCGTATATGGTAACCATGCTGAAAAGCTTGCTATGAGCAGTACCAAATCCATGACCGGACACCTGCTCGGTGCGGCTGGTGCGGTAGAGGCAATCTTCTCCGTATTATCGATACGTGATGGAGTCTTGCCGCCAACCATCAACCTGGACAGTCCTGATGAGGGATGTGACCTGGATTTCGTTGCCCACAAGAGCCGACAGGCCGATGTGCGGGTAGCGCTCTCCAATTCGTTTGGGTTTGGCGGTACCAACGGAACCCTGATTTTCCGCCGTTACGAAGGCTGATCCTGCCCGTGTTTCGCTTATTCTGGGCCGATGAGGGCGGGCTCCCGGGTGATGACCGGGGGTTGGCCTATGGTGACGGGTTGTTTGAAACGATCCGCATGGCTGATCAGAAAGGAGTCCTGCTTTCCCGACACCTGGAGCGCATGGTTCGTGATGCCGGTCGATTGGACATCGGGGTTTCGCGCGGGGATCTCGCGAATGTTTGTATTGAAGCGGCGCAGCGCTTTGCCGGTCAATTCAATGGAGGCGGTTGGATTCTAAAACTGACTCTGACCAGGGGGAGTGGTGGCCGGGGTTACCGGCCCTCTCCCGGAATGGAGCCAAACCTGCTGGTGTCGGCTTCCCCCTTGCCTCCGATGCCGGATGTTGACGGAGAGGTAATTGATTTTTCGAAAGTTCCTCTGACTGTTAACCCTTTTTTGGCAGGTATCAAATCTCTGAACCGGATTGAGCAGGTATTGGCCGCTACTGAGCTCGGAGCGTCCCTTTTTGAGGTCATCATGGCTGATCGTGAGGGCAACCTGGTGGAAGGTACCCGTACCAATATACTGCTTCGGAAGACTGATGGTTGGGTCACGCCGCCAGCGTCCAGCCTTGCGGTTGCCGGCGTTCTCAGGCAATGGTTGCTTGAACGGCTAAGGCAGCGCGGGGAAAAGGTGACGGAGCGACCGGTGGCCGTAGACGATGTCCTGGGTCCGGATTGCCATGGATTGTTTCTTCTGAATAGCGTTCTTGGAATTGTTCCTGTTCGCACAATCGCCGGTCATGATTTGCCTGTCGATAGCGGACTTGCGACAATCTTCAATCCTCTCGAAACACTGGAATAAATCGTTTGTTCAAGAAGTTATTGCTTGCGTGTTTTTGTGCAGCTGTCCTGATTTCAACGGGAACCGGTCTGTGGGTATGGCAAGGCCTGAAAGGCCTTGAGAAACCAGTCGAGCTCGAAGAGCCACTGCTTTTTCACGTCCCGAAAGGTTCGTCTTTCACGGAAGTGGTTGGTCGTCTTGAGGCTGAAGGTCTGGTTTCTGACCGGCTGTGGCTCAGACTCTATGGTCGACTTGAGCCTGAGCAAACCCGAATCAAGGCTGGCGAATACGAATTCCGTGATGGCATGAGTTCTAAAGACATCGTCGGCATCATGGTCTCCGGCGATACCAAACACTGGTATGTGCAGTTTATCGAAGGATGGACATTTCAGGATATGAGGGCAGCTCTGGCCAACGCGGAGCGATTGCAAAAGCAGACAGGTGACTGGTCGAGTGAACAGATCATGGCGGCTGTCGGTGCAGAGGGAGAGCATCCTGAGGGGCGGTTTTTTCCCGATACCTACGCCTTTACCAGCACCGAGTCCGATCTGGATCTCTTGAAACGTGCTTTCGACCGTATGGAATCGGTGTTGGCTGAGGAATGGGCTGAAAGGGAAGACGGGTTGCCTTATCAAAATCCCTATGAAGCTCTGATTATGGCCTCTATCGTGGAACGCGAGACGGGTGCGCCTGGAGAGCGTGACCAGGTTGCAGGGGTCTTTGTTCGACGCCTTCAGAAGGGAATGCGCCTGCAAACCGATCCGACGGTTATTTATGGTATGGGTGATCGTTATCAGGGGCGTATCGGGCGTAAGGATCTGCGTACCCACACACCGTACAACACATACAGAATCAACGGACTGCCCCCAACCCCCATCGCTTTGCCCGGACGTGAATCCATTCATGCGAGTTTTCATCCGGATGATGGAGATGCGCTCTATTTCGTTGCCCGTGGTGATGGTACCCATAAATTTTCGCGCACACTGGCGGAACATCAGAAGGCTGTGCGTGACTTCCAGCTTAATCGCCGTGAGGATTACCGTTCCTCGGTTAAGCAGGGTGGAGAGTGAGCATGAGAGGACAATTCATCACGTTTGAGGGCACCGAAGGGGTTGGCAAATCCACCCAGTTAGCGAATGCCGCCAAGACTCTCGAGAACCTGGGTGTGAATGTACTGGTAACCCGTGAACCAGGTGGCACGCCCATGGCTGAGGCCATTCGGGATCTCCTTCTGGCAACCCGGGATGAACCCGTGAATGAAATTACAGAGCTGTTGCTGATGTTTGCAGCCAGGGCTCAGCACCTGCATACGCGGATATTGCCGGCGCTTGATCGGGGGCAATGGGTTCTCTGCGACCGTTTCACCGACGCAACGTTTGCGTATCAGGGCGGTGGGCGCGGTGTTCCGGAGCAACGCATTGCTCTCCTTGAAACCCTGGTCCAGGGTGACATACGTCCAGACCACGTAATTTTGCTGGATGCCCCGGTGGACACCGGGATGGAGAGGGCGCGAAGGCGAGGTGCACTTGATCGCTTTGAGCAGGAACACAGGGATTTCTTTCAGAAAATCAGAGATACCTATCTTGCGCGGGCTGCTGCACAACCCGAGAAGTATTGCGTGATTGATGCCGCACGCCCACTGGACCAGGTCACGGAACAGATTGAGCGACTGTTTTGCCAGTGGGCAAGTCGTTCCGGTGCTCTCTGAAGGGGGGCGTTCGTCCTGGTGTTCTGTCCCATTCGTGCACTTTCTGTAATGTTCTGCTTTAATTGAGGCACATTCTCAGTTAAACGCTGGCGATCTCAATGGTTAACGCGAAACTTCTCAAGCTTCCCATGGCCGCGCACCAGCACCGGCATGAACATCATCAGATCGTTATTGGCGTGCGGGGTGAGGCTGATTTGAGCATTGATGGGGCAGGGGCTCATCTGGATACCTGGAAAGCCTGCCTGGTGCCGACAGATGCCCGACACGATTATTGTGGTAATGACAAAAATCATGTTCTGGTCATCAATCTTGATCCGCTGACTCCCGCCATCAACACCCCGGCTCACGCTGATTATGAGCGCATGATGCGGGTTTTCGAGAAGCCCCGAACCTTGCAGATGGACAGTCGTTTGCATGGTCTTGTCCAGTTCGCCGCTGGTGAATTCGACCGGGCGCCCGAGCATATCACTCTGCGTCGCCACTTGGCGTCGAGCATTCTGTACTGCATGGCTGACCGGATCACGGATGGCCAGTCCGTTACCTCACACAGGAATTCGATCAGTCCCGATACGGTTCGTCATTATATTCTCAGAAACCTCCACCGGAAGATTACCGTTGAAGATATGGCGGGAGAGGCTTGCCTCAGTGTCAGCCGTTTTCATGAGGTGTTCAGGGAAGTGGCAGGTATAACGCCGCACCAGTTCCTGTTACAGACACGTCTTGATCAGGCCACCCATCTCCTCGCAACAACGACTCTTACAGTATCTGAAATCAGCTACCGAACCGGTTTCTCGTCTCAAAGTGCCCTGACAAATGCCTTCAGGAAATACAAAGGGACAACACCATCAAGATTGCAAATCGGTGACCGTGTCGCCTGATTTGACCTGCTAGTTCCGCAGTCCCGTAGGATTGTGCAAAAGAATCGTAGGATTTCGTAAGCCTATGGTCAGTACTAATACTAAGTTATAGCGACTTGAGACGGCGCTCACTCACGCGTGGGGGCGAGAGATGCATTTGTTTGTTGCGAACTCAGGTTCAGGGAGTCATTACAAGGAAGATTAGTGCTCCAATTGAGAGGGAATTCAGGAATAAAAAACGAGTAGTACCGCAAGTTGGCATTTGGTCAGCTGTGCGCTTTGAGAGCGGATCAATTCCGACTCATTAAACCGGAGGAGCCCTATGGCTATTGGTGTTTGGATCAGTCTATTTGCATATTTTGCGCTCATGATCGCCATTGGCGTTTATGCCATGCGCAGAGCTACCTCTTCATCCGAGGATTACATGTTGGGTGGGAGAGCCCTCAGTCCAAAGGTCGCAGCGCTTTCAGCTGGCGCGTCTGACATGAGTGGTTGGTTGCTTCTGGGGCTTCCGGGGGCGCTGTTTGCTTCTGGCTTGGGGTCGGCCTGGATTGGTATTGGCCTGCTCGTTGGGGCGTTCTTTAACTGGACGCTGGTTGCGCCACGCCTGCGTGAACAGACTGTTCACTACGGCAACGCGATTACAATACCGTCTTTCCTGGCAAACCGGTTCCCGACCCAGGCGCTGTCCCTGCGCACTGTCTCGGCGATCGTTATCGTCATTTTTTTCGCGGTGTATACCGCATCGGGCCTGGTTGCCGGTGGCAAACTGTTTGAAAGCGCATTTTCCGGAATCTTCAACTTCGGGGGCTTGAGTGACTACGCCGTAGGCATTGTGATTACGCTGGGCGTGGTTCTGGCTTACACCGTTGTTGGCGGGTTCCTTGCGGTGAGCATGACCGACTTTGTTCAGGGCTGCATTATGATGCTGGCGCTGGTTATCATGCCAGCGGTTGTGCTCTTTGGTGAAGGCGGTGGCGGTTTTGCCCAGGCATCACAAACTCTGAATGACGTTGATCCCACCCTGCTGTCCTGGACGGAAGGGCTGACCTTTATTGGTTGGTTGTCTGCGGTTACCTGGGGGCTCGGTTATTTTGGTCAGCCACACATTATTGTGCGCTTTATGGCAATCCGCACGCTGAAGGATGTGCCTGTTGCCAGAAATATTGGTATGAGCTGGATGCTGATTTCCCTGATCGGCGCTATCTCTCTGGGTGTGTTTGGTCGCGCCTACGCCATCCGAAATGGAATGGATGTCCAGGATCCTGAAACCATTTTCATCATCCTGTCGGATCTCCTGTTCCACCCTCTGATTACCGGTTTCCTTTATGCGGCGTTGCTGGCTGCGGTGATGAGTACCATTTCCAGTCAGCTTCTGGTGTCTTCTTCATCGCTGACAGAAGATTTCTATCGTCTGTTCCTGCGTAAAGAGGCTGGCGACAAAGAATGTGTGAATGTCGGCAGGGTGTGTGTTGTGCTTGTCGGTCTGGTTGCTGCCGTTATTGCTTCCGATCCCGATTCTCAGGTTCTGGCGCTGGTGTCTAATGCCTGGGCAGGCTTTGGTGCTGCCTTTGGGCCACTGATTATCCTTTCGCTGATGTGGTCACGCACAAACGGTGCTGGCGCTATCGCTGGTATGGTAGTTGGTGCGGCGACCGTTATGATCTGGATTTCCCTGGGCTGGAACGGTTCATTTATGGGTGGCCCAGGTATCTACGAGATCATTCCAGGGTTCATTGCCTCTATGATAGCTATTCTGCTTGTGAGCAGCCTCACTGCGGATGCAGGTGAGTATCAGCATATCGAGCGGTAAAGAGAAACCCGCAAAGCGCGTTTCAAATATTAAAAAAGGACTCCTTCGGGAGTCCTTTTTTTGGTCATAATGACGTTGATTCTGTCGCCGCTTTCACGACGACTTTGCCATTCGCCACGGAGTTCAATGAGTGACTGTCCTGGAAGTTCTTGCTCTTCTTTCGATCGGCGGTATCGCCGGATTTATTAACGTACTCTCAGCTGGCGGCTCAATGCTGACTCTGCCGTTGTTGATGTTTCTGGGTTTGCCGCCACAGGTCGCTAACGGTACCAATCGGGTAGCCATAACGCTGCAGAGTATGATGGCCGTGAGTAGCTTCTACAGGATGGGGCATGGCAACCTTGTTGTTACGTTGCATCTGGCGGTACCGGCGGTTCTGGGCTCACTGGTGGGTGCCTGGATTGCTACCTGGGTATCAGACGCAGTGTTCGAGTGGGTCCTGGTGCTTGCAATGATTGGTGCTTCTGTCTTTATGCTATTACCGCAACCCGCCTTGAATACTCGTCCGTTAACCCCTGAACGTCTGGGTGTGGCCATATACCTGGCAATGTTTGTCGTTGGTATGTATGGCGGATTCATTCAGGTAGGAGTTGGAGTGCTGTTTATTGTCGTGCTCTACCACGTGCTCAAGATCGACCTGCGCCAGGTAAACGTACTCAAGGTGTCTATTGTATTGCCTTTTACGTTTGCGGCTCTTGTTGTGTTCGCCCTCAATGATCAGGTTCGCTGGGGTGTGGGGCTGACGCTCGCGCTGGGTAATGTCACCGGTGCTTACATTGCCACGAGGGTTAATATGAGCGAACGAGGAGCGCAATGGATCAAGGTTCTTACCCTGATCATGGTGGGAGCGATTCTTCTGAGGCTGATTCTGTACTGAAATCCGAATTGAGGTTGGACAGGCCAGACCTGGTGCAGCAGGTTTAACGTTTCTGTCTCACAAAAAAACGCCAGCCCGAGGGCTGGCGTTTTTCGTGGAGCTTACCGTAAAGGCTTGATGCTTAGGCGATGTTCGCTTCAGCGGCCTTTGTGGTGTAGTTCTCCATCTGGTCGAAGTTGAGATACTTGTAGATCTCTTTCGACATGCTGTTCAGGTCCTTGGCATACTCCATGTACTCCTGCGGGGAGGGGAGTTTGCCCAGAACCGCACCAACCGCTGCCAGTTCCGCGGAGGTCAGGTACACGTTGGCACCATCACCGAGGCGGTTCGGGAAGTTACGGGTGGAGGTGGACAGCACGGTGGACTTGGCCGCAACACGGGCCTGGTTACCCATGCACAGGGAGCAGCCCGGCATCTCGGTGCGAACACCGGCGGTGCCGTAGGTGTTGAAGTAGCCTTCTTCCATCAGCTGCGCCTGATCCATCTTGGTGGGAGGCGACATCCACAGGCGGGTCTTCAGCGGCTCTTTGTTTTGCTCAAGCAGCTTGCCGGCGGCACGGAAGTGACCGATGTTGGTCATGCAGGAACCGATGAACACTTCGTCGACCTTGTCGCCAGCCACTTCAGACAGGAACTTGGCGTCGTCCGGATCGTTCGGGCAGCATACGATCGGCTCTTTGATATCGGCCAGATCGATTTCGATGACGTGGGCGTACTCGGCATCTTTATCGGCACGCATCAGCTTCGGATCTGCAATCCACTCTTCCATTTGCTGGGCACGACGCTCCAGGGTACGCGGATCGCCGTAACCCTCGGCAATCATCCAGCGCAGCATGGTGATGTTAGAGCGCAGGTACTCGGCAACGGAGTCTTCCGAAAGGTTGATGGTACAACCTGCGGCGGAGCGCTCAGCGGATGCGTCAGACAGCTCGAACGCCTGCTCAACGGTCAGGTGCTCAAGGCCCTCGATTTCCAGGATGCGGCCAGAGAATTCGTTGATCTTGCCCTTCTTCTCAACGGTCAGCATGCCCTGCTTGATGCCGTACAGCGGGATGGCGTGTACCAGGTCACGTAGGGTGATGCCCGGCTGCATTTCGCCTTTGAAGCGAACCAGAACGGATTCCGGCATGTCCAGCGGCATAACGCCGGTGGCGGCTGCGAAGGCTACCAGACCAGAACCGGCCGGGAAGGAAATGCCCATCGGGAAACGGGTGTGGGAGTCACCACCGGTGCCCACGGTGTCTGGCAGCAGCATGCGGTTCAGCCAGGAGTGGATAATGCCGTCACCTGGACGCAGGGCAACACCGCCACGGGTCTGGATGAAGTCCGGCATGGTGTGCTGCATTTCCACGTCTACCGGCTTAGGGTAGGCCGCGGTGTGACAGAAAGACTGCATAACCAGGTCGGCCTGGAAGCCCAGGCACGCGAGATCTTTCAGTTCGTCACGGGTCATCGGACCGGTGGTGTCCTGGGAACCCACGGTGGTCATGTGTGGCTCACAGTAGGTGCCAGGGCGAACGCCTTTGCCCTCTTCCAGGCCACAGGCCTTACCGACCATCTTCTGGCCCAGGGTGAAGCCCTTGGTACCGGCTTCAGGGTCTGTCGGCAGACGGAAGATGTCAGTGGCTCCCAGGCCGAGTGCGGCACGGGCTTTGGCGGTCAGGCCGCGACCAATGATCAGCGGAATTCGACCGCCGGCCTGAACTTCGTCGAGGATTACGTCGGACTTGAAGCCGAACTCGGAGATGGTTTCTCCCGCTTCGTTCAGGATCTTGCCGTCGTAGGGGCGGATCTCGATCACGTCGCCCATGTTCATGTCGTCAACAGGAGCTTCGAATACCAGGGCGCCAGCATCTTCCATGGTGTTGAAGAAGATCGGGGCTACCTTGTTACCGATACAGACACCACCGGCACGCTTGTTGGGAACGCCGGGGATGTCATCACCGAAGAACCACAAAACGGAGTTGGTGGCCGACTTACGGGAAGAGCCGGTACCTACAACATCACCAACAAAGGCAACAGGCAGGCCCTTGGATTTAATTTCGTCAATCTGGCTCATCGGACCAGTAACGCCGGGCTCTTCCGGTTTCAGGCCATCACGCTCCATTTTGTAGGCAGCGCGGGCGTGCAGGGGAATATCCGGGCGGGACCAGGCATCGGGAGCCGGTGACAGGTCGTCGGTGTTGGTTTCGCCGGTAACCTTGAACACCACCATCTTGGTGCTTTCAGGAACCTTCTTCTTGTTGGTGAACCATTCGGCATTGGCCCAGGATTCAACCACTGCTTTGGCGACGGCGTTGCCGGCGTCCATCTTTTCCTTCACGTCATTGAAGGCATCAAACATGAGCAGGGTGCGCTTGAGCTGCTCGCCAGCCAGTTCGGCCAGTTCGGAATCGTCCAGAAGATCAACCAGGGTCGCGATGTTGTAGCCGCCCTGCATCATGCCCAGCAGCTGAACCGCTTTCTGCTTGTTCAGCAGGGGAGAGGACGCTTCGCCTTTGACAATGGCGGTCAGGAAGGCGGCCTTCACGTAGGCGGCCTCATCCACGCCTGGCGGAATGCGGTTTTCCAGGAGATACACCAGGGTTTCTTCCTCACCGGCCGGCGGGTTTTTCAGCAGCTCAACCAGAGCAGCAGCCTGTTCGGCGTTCAGGGGCTTGGGAGGAATACCCAGGGCTTCACGTTCAGCAACGTGTTCACGATAGGCTTCTAACACGATATGGACCCTCATCAGTTGGAATGTCCCGCGCCGTTGGCTATATGCCTGGCGGGAGTTTTTTGGCGGAAAGGCCACAGGAGCCTCTGAATAATGCCTCAAATCACCGATGGGGTTTCAGGATTTATTCAGAGACTCCTTAATCTGGCGCTGTATTCTATAGGAAACCCCTTATAAAGTTAAGTTGGACAGAGGTCGGAGAGATCTGTTAAGTGCGTTATAATCGCCGGCCGCAAATTAACGACCGAATTCTCCTATGAATGACGCCCTGAAAGAGATTCACGACTTCCTGCCATGCCCGACTCCGAAACAATGGATCGACAACGCCCTGGCGAATCAGGATCTGATGCTGATTGATCACGCCCATTGCGAGAAAAAAGCAGCATCCACGGCACTGAGCCTGATGTATCGATATGTCGATAACACCAGGTTGTTGAACAAGATGTCCAGGCTGGCCCGGGAAGAGCTGAGGCATTTCGAGCAGGTTCTTGCGATCATGAAGAAGCGGGGGGTGGACTACTGTCACCTTACGCCAGCCCGCTATGCGGCCGGTTTGAGACAGCAGGTCCGTGCAGATGATCCGGGGCGCCTGGTGGATGTGCTTATCGTGGGTGCGATTATCGAAGCGCGGTCATGTGAGAGATTCGCCGCTCTTGCGCCGTGCCTGGATGACAGCCTGGCAGATTTCTACAGCAGCCTGCTCAAGTCTGAAGCCCGGCACTATAAGGATTATCTGACACTGGCTGAGCAGGCTGCCGGGAACTCAATAGAGACACGGGTTTCAGAATTCCTGGCGATCGAGAAAGAACTGATCGAGGCGCCGGATACGGAGTTCCGGTTTCACAGTGGGCCGGTGTCATCGTAACTGCCGGCACAGCTTCATCCAGGCATCAATACCTGCGCTGCGGTATTTTTGTTTGTGCAGGATGAAGTAGAACTGCCGGTCGAACTTGCGGTGCTCAGGCACGGCGAGAGGAACCAGACTGCCTCGCTTGAAGGCGTCTTCAAGAACGACCTCGGACAAACAGCCAATGCCCAGGTCAGCTTCTACCGCACGTTTTATGGCTTCCGTGTGCTCCAGCTCGAGAAGCACGTTCAGATCGGGTAATAGACCATGCATTCCCCGCTCAAAGCTCTGACGTGTCCCGGAACCTTGCTCACGCATGATCCAGGTGGCATTGCGCAGGTCCTCGTCAGACAGTGATTTCTGGCTGGCGAAGGGGTGGCTGGGGGAGCAGAATACGACCAGCTCATCGCCGCGCCAGGGCAATACTTCCAGTTCAGACGCTTGCAGTTCCCCCTCTATGAGACCGATGTCGAGTTCGAAGTCCTTCACGCGTTTGGCAATGGTGCTGGTGTTGGCTACCTCCAGCGAAATTCTCGGGTGGGTAGGGGTATTCATGTATTGGGCCATGACCCCAACGGCCAGATAGTTCCCGATGGTGAGCGTGGCACCAACCTTCAGGGCACCCACTTCGGTGTGTTTGCTGAGCGCCTGTTCCAGCTCATTGGCCTGGGCAAGGACAGCTTCCACTTTCGGCCGGTAGAGTCTCCCGAGTTCATTCAATTGAAGGCGCTTGCCAACACGGTCAAACAATTGGATGTCGAACTGGTTTTCAAGTTCTTTCAGGGCACTGCTGGCTGCGGACTGGGACATGGCAAGGGATTCGGCAGCGCGGGTGATGTTCTGGAAATGGGCGGCGGCCAGGAAGACTTCCAACTGACGGAAACTGTATTTCATAGCTTTTTGCTCTAAATCGGCTCGGTCGAATAAGGTTATGAGAATATCCCATTTTCCCGATAGGTTAGTGTCAGGTTAGAATTACCGCAATTCAAAGTTAAACCATTCGCCGTAACACAGCGCATTAAACGGCCAAGAGGATTTCATGAGCAACCTGATCAAAGAAAAAGTCACCAGCGTTCATCACTGGAACGATACACTGTTCAGCTTCACAACAAGCCGGGACCCGGGATTCCGTTTCAAGAACGGTCACTTTGTAATGATCGGTCTGGAAACTGAGGGCAAGCCTCTGATGCGCGCGTACAGCATCGCCAGTGCCAATTACGAGGAAGAACTGGAGTTTTTCTCGATCAAGGTGCAGGACGGCCCGCTGACCTCACGTCTTCAGAAGATCCAGGTGGGTGACGAAATTCTGGTGAGCCGAAAGCCGACGGGTACGCTGATTCTCGATAACCTCCTGCCGGGTAAAAATCTCTGGCTGATCAGTACAGGTACCGGGCTTGCGCCTTTCATGAGCATCATCAAGGATCCGGAAGTCTATGAGGCGTTTGACAAGGTGATCCTGACCCACGGTGTGCGCTATGTGTCAGAGCTGGCTTATCAAAAGGAAATTGAGGAGCTGCCCGAGAACGAGTTTTTCGGTGAAATGGTTGAAGGCAAACTGGTCTATTACCCGACTGTTACCCGAGAGGAGTTCCGGAACAAAGGGCGATTAACGGACGCCATGGAAACCGGAAAGATCACCCGTGATCTTGATCTTCCGGAGTTTGATCTTGAAAACGACCGGTTCATGATCTGCGGAAGTCCGAGCATGCTCAAGGACACCTGTGCCATTCTGAACAACATGGGCTTCAAAGAGGCTCGCGGTGGTGACATGGGGCACTATGTCATTGAGAGGGCTTTTGTGGAGAGCTAGGGCGCGCGGAGTGTTATGCAGCACAGAGCGAGGGGGCGAAGTCTCGCCCCTTCTCATAAGCATCACCTACAATGTTGTCTTCAAACTGGCCAATCAGATAGCCATCCCTGCCAGTTTTGTTTCGAGATATTCCTCTATACCTTCCTGAGCACCTTCGCGACCAAGGCCGCTGTTTTTCATCCCGCCAAACGGTGCCGCAGCACTGGTCGGATTGATATCGTTAATGCCGACAATGCCGAAATCCAGAGCTTCAAACGCACGCATGGCCGTCGTCATATTATTGCTGTAGATGTAGGCGGCCAATCCATACTCAGTATCGTTGGCCATGGCGATGACATCGTCTTCTGAGCGATAGGTGATGACGGGAGCCACCGGGCCAAAGGTTTCTTCCCGGTATATCTTCATGTCTGGGGTTACTCCGGAGAGTACGGTTGGTGCGAAAAAGTAACCCTGTGACAGGCCGTTGTCTGTCAGGCGCTGACCGCCGGTTTCAATTTTCGCGCCTTTGGCTATGGCATCCTGGACCTGGTTGTCGACTTTCGCGATGGCCTGTTCGTTGATCAGCGGGCCAATGCCGACGCCATCAGTCATACCGTTACCCGCCACCAATCGACTGGCGCGGTTGGTGAGTTCTTTGATAAATGGTTCAAGGTGATCTTCGTGCACAAAAATACGGTTGGGGCTAATGCAGGCCTGTCCAGTATTCAGGAACTTGACCAGTGACAGGCCTTTGGCAGCATGTACCGGGTCGGCGTCAGGGAAAACAATGGCGGGTGCATGGCCGCCGAGTTCCATGGATACGCGTTTCATGTTGGCTGCGGCCAGGCCATTCAGTTTCTTACCGACAGGGGTAGAGCCGGTGAAGGTCAGCTTGCGAACCCTCGGGTCGGTACAAAAAGCTTCGCCCACCCGGGAAGGATCCTGCACCGTCAGCATGTTGATCACCCCAGCCGGGAAGCCTGCTTCGGCGAAGATTTCTATCATGGCTTTTGCGCACAAGGGTGTACTTTCAGCTGGTTTCAGAATCACGCTGCAGCCGGCCGCCAGTGCGGGCGCTAACTTGCGGGTAATCATGGAAATCGGATAATTCCAGGGAGTGATCGCACCGACCACACCAACAGGGGATTTTTGTACGATAAAGCGCTGGTTTTCACGGGCGGAAGGAATGCTTTGCCCGTATACGCGTTTGGCTTCTTCGGCAAACCATAGCAGGAAGTCAGCGCCGTACTGTACTTCATTGAGGGACGCTTTCAGGGGCTTACCCTGTTCGCGGGTCATCAGCTCAGCCAGTTCGCGTTTCTGACGGATCATCAGTTCCCAGGCCCGGTAAAGCAATTGGGAGCGATGATACGCCGTGGTCTTTTTCCATTCTTTAAACGCGCAATCGGCGGCCGTAATGGCCGCCTCAATATCCTGATCTGTGCAGTCGGGCACCTGCCCGATGACTTCACCCGTGGCCGGGTTGGTAACCGGGAGCTCCGGGCGCCCGGTTAACCATTCTCCGTTTACATACATGAGGCGGTACCTCTTGGTTGATATTAAAACTCTGTTTCCGACAGCGCCATGATGGCGTCATCGCCCGATCGTATCGAGCTCAGGTGCACGGAACAGCGCGGGAGGATGTGATCGATGAAAAAGTTTGTGGTAGCCAGTTTGTTGATTGCCAATGAGCTTTGGTCAGCCTGCGTATTCTTAGCTGCAGTAGCGGCTTTCAACAACAGCCAGCCGGCGGTCACGGTAGAGCTCAGCATCAGATAGTCAAAGGCAACGGCGCCCGTAAACTGGGGGTCATCGCCACGCTCCAGAATCATTTTTGTGGCATCTTCAAGGAAGGCGACTGCCTGGTCAAATCTTGCCTGGCGCTCGGCTGTAAGCACGGAATGGCTTTGTAGCGACCCGGTGAGTGGACGCATGTCATCAATCAGCTCAGCTATGGCCTGCCCCCGGTCGCTCACGGTTTTCCGGCCGATCAGATCAAGGGCCTGAATGCCGTTGGTGCCTTCATATATCGGTAGAATACGGGCGTCACGGTAGTGTTGTGCAGCGCCTGTCTCTTCGATAAAGCCCATTCCACCGTAACATTGAATGCCCAGAGACGTGACTTCTTGTGCGATTTCTGTGCACCAGCCTTTCACCAGTGGTGTCAGCAAGTCGGCCCGGCGCTTGTAGCGGCTCTTGATGTCGTCTGGGAGGGTATCCGCCTTGGCGTAATCAACGGCTACGCAGCCAGTGTAAGCAAGACCGCGAGCGGCCTCGGTCAAGGTTTTCATAATCATTAGCATGCGGCGGACGTCCGGGTGCTTGATGATAGGGGAAACGCCTTGTTGGCCGGGAGCCGTGCCTTGAGTTCGTTCGACGGTATAGTCCCGAGCTTGCTGGTAAGCGCGCTCGGAGATTGAAACGCCTTGTAAACCAACGGTCAGCCGTGCGTTGTTCATCATGGTGAACATGCAGGCCAGGCCCCGATTCTCTTCGCCCACCAGGTAACCGATAGCGCCCTCGTTATCGCCATAACTCATCACGCAGGTGGGGCTGGCATGGATACCGAGCTTGTGTTCCAGTGAGACTGCGTGGCAATCGTTCCTTTCTCCCGGTTCTCCGGACGCATCGGGTAAATACTTGGGTACCGCAAACAGTGATATACCTTTGACGCCGGGAGGAGCATCCGGCAAGCGGGCAAGCACAAGATGGATGATGTTCTCCGCCATGTCGTGCTCACCCCAGGTGATGAAAATCTTTTGTCCTTTTATCCGGTAGGCATCGCCATCCGGGCGGGCCTGGGTCCGGATACCTGACAAATCAGAACCGGACTGTGGTTCGGTCAGGTTCATGGTTCCGGTCCACTGCCCGGAAATCATTTTGGGCAGGAACTTCTTTTTCAGTTCATCGCTGGCGTTCTCGGAAAGCGCCTCTACGGCACCTTGAGACAACAAAGGACAGAGCCCCCACGCCATGTTGGCGGCATGCCACATTTCCTGAACCGGGATGGCCAGCGAGAAAGGCAAGCCCTGCCCACCAAACTCCGGGTCAAACTGCAGGCTGGCCCAACCGCTCTCTGCGTATTGCTGGTAAGCCGCCCTGAACCCTGCTGGCGTGACCACGTTGTGGTCGCTATCCAGGCGAACGCCGGTTTGATCGCCGGTAACGTTGGTTGGTGCGATGACGGAACCTGCAAAGCGTGCAGCTTCTTCAAGAATGGCTGCAACGACATCCTCGGAAGCATCTTCGTAGCCACAGGCTTTGGCCATTTCTGAAAACCCGGCGACTTGCTGCAGGGTAAACGCCATCTCACGGGTGGGTGCTCTGAACTCTGTCATGGTTTACTCCCTCAGGCCATGTATTGGCCGCCGTTAACCGACATGTTCGTGCCGGTTACGAAACTGGCTTCATCAGCTGTCAGATAAGCGACGGCTCTGGCGATGTCTTCAGGCTGCCCAAGGTGGCCAACCGGAATACCTGCAACAATGTTGTTCAGTACCTTTTCAGGTACCTGACGAACCATTGGCGTGTCGATGTAGCCTGGAGAAACCGAGTTGGCGGTTACACCTTTACGGGCGCCTTCCTGAGCAATGGATTTGGTGAAACCATAGATGCCGGCTTTCGTGGCGGCATAGTTACACTGGCCGAACTGACCTTTCTCCCCGTTCAGGGATGAAATGTTAACGATACGGCCAAAGCCACGCTCGCACATATTTTCGAACACTTGCTGGCACATGTTGAACATAGAGGTCAGGTTCACGTTGATGACCTGATTCCATTGTTCTGGTTGCATCCTCTTCAGTGGGGCGTCGTTGGTGATGCCTGCGTTGTTGACCAGAATATCGATAGGTCCCAGGTCTTTCTCAACAGCAGCAACAAAGGCTTTGCAGCCATCAAAGTCGGTTACGTCCAGCGGGTACACGGAGGCTTCGATGCCGTCCTGCTGCAGCCCGGCTTGCCACTCTTTGGCTTGTGCTTCTTCACCGGGCAGGTGGGTGCCTACTACTGCACGGCCTTGAGCGGCCAGCGCTTTACACATAGCGGTACCCAGACCACCGGTTGCTCCGGTAACAACTGCGATGCGATTAGTCATGGTGTTCTCCTTTCTTCTTAGGGGTTGTTTACTTCAAGAGTTTCTTGATATTGGATGATTGGGAAATGATTCCCTCTGAGGTGTACTGATTGCTGCGGTCAACAATCTTGGGAAGCTCGTAAAGGTAATTCACCATCAGGCCGGCAGCCTGTTTGAGTCCTTTGTCTGAGGTGTCAGCCATCCAGTTAAGCCGGGCAACCTGGGCTCCGTTGCTCAGATGGAAGTTGGCTACGGGGTCGTTTGAACGAGACGTACCGGGTTTGCTGGAGCACAGGTAGGATGCCGCCAGTTTCATAATGGCTTCCTGTTGGGCGCCTGTGCTATCGGACTGGCCTGCCCGGGCCGGGTCCCGTGGCGGAGGACAACGTAGCCATTCTTCGCCGCCTGGCAATTGAGTTAATTGGTCCGCCGGCGTGTTGTCCAGCCAGCGACGAAAGCCGGGGATTGGAGACAGCGTTGCGAACTGTTTTAACTGGGGGAACTCCATTTGAAGCTTGCTGACGACCTGTTTGATGAGGAAGTTACCAAAGCTGATGCCGGCAAGGCCTTGCTGGGCGTTGGAGATTGAATAGAAAATCGCAGTATCCGCTTTATCGGCGTCTTGGGTAGGGGCGTGCTCATCCAGTAGTTTCTGAACGTTGTCCGCCAGACCGTTCACCAAAGCGACCTCAACGAAGATTAACGGTTCGTCGGGCATGTTCGGATGAAAAAAGGCGAAGCACCGACGGTCGAAATCAAGACGGTTCTTGAGGTCGCTCCAGCTCTTGATGGCGTGTACGGCCTCGTAGGCAATCAGTTTCTCCAGTATGGCACCACTGGAGTTCCAGCTGATCTCTTCGAGCTGTAGCAGACCGATGTCGAACCAGGTCGCCAGCAGGTCGCGAAGGTCGGTTTCCAGTGGTTTCAGCTCCGGATAATCTATGCAAAGCTGCAGCAACTCTTCCCGCATATCCACCAGGAATTTAACCCCGGAAGGTACACCGTTGAATTGTTTAAGAAGCGTCGTTCGGCTGGGTACCAGTGCTCTGCGCAGGGATTGGGCTGCTTGCGTTTTCTCATTTGCTTTCGCGTTATGCCATTGATCGATGGCTTGCTCGACGCTGTCTTCGTTGATGCCGTAGTGTTCAGCGAGTAGGCCGAGAAAGCGGGTTCTTCCCGTAGTGGAGAGTTTTAGATAAGCGCGACCGAGCAGGGCCGCGCGCTTGCGAGCCTCAACCTGGCCGCCGTTTTCGGCAAGGCAATCGTCGATCCATTCCTTGACAGCGGTAAGATCAGTCTCCGGGAGGTCTTCGGCTATGTTCATGATATTTGGGCCACGACGGCCTGAGGATTCCAGTCCGCCCGGAACCAGTTTCTTGAAAGCCTTCTCAAAAATGCTTACGGGTTGCCTCTGCATAACCGCGACTCCCTGTTAACCAAGCGGTGTTGTCTTTGTGGTCGAAAGAAGGCTACCAGAGCATTTTGATAAAACCAAGTAAAAGTACTTGGTTTGATGGATACAAACCAG
This sequence comes from Marinobacter sp. F3R08, assembly GCF_018860425.1. Taxonomy (GTDB): domain Bacteria; phylum Pseudomonadota; class Gammaproteobacteria; order Pseudomonadales; family Oleiphilaceae; genus Marinobacter. Next base: position 189,368 of record NZ_JAHKPI010000025.1, read on the forward strand.
TAATGTAGTCGGCGTATGGATTAACAAGAGGAAAGCACAATGCAAGAATTACACGGTTACTATCTGGAAGACCTGGAAGTTGGAATGGAGGCTTTTTACGCCAAGACCATCACTGACGCAGACGTCATTTTGTTCGCAGGCATCAGCGGCGATGACAACCCGGTACACATTAATGCTGAGTATGCGAAGACCACACCATTCAAAGAGCGCATTGTTCACGGCATGTTCAGTGCGGCCCTGATCTCTTGCGTGTTGGGTACACGTCTGCCCGGTCCGGGGGCGATCTACGTTGATCAGCAGATCAAGTTCAAGGCGCCCGTTCATATTGGTGACACCGTTGTTGCTTCTGCCAAGGTCGTTGAGATCAATGTGGAGCGGCGTCGTGTAAAGCTGGAGACCGTCTGCAGAGTTGGCGATACAGTGGTTGCAGAGGGCGTTGCAACGAATATGGTTGACCGCCGTCCGGCGTAAGTCTGGAGAGTACTATGTTAATGGATCAAGAGAATTGCATCGTCGCCGTGATCGATGTGCAGGCACGGTTGTTGGGCGGAGTGCATGAAAGTGAGAAACTGGTGGACAACTGCAATTGGTTGGTGCGCCTGGCCGGATTGATGAACGTACCGGTGATTGGATCCGAGCAGTACCCAGACGGCTTGGGCCATACAGAAGAGAAGCTGCGTGAAGTTGTGGGCCCCGCCAATCTTTACGGAAAAACCTTCTTCGCGTGTATTGATGACCCCGGCTTCGAAAAGGCGTTCCGGTCGCATGATCGTAAGCAGGTTGTTCTCTGTGGTATGGAGTCTCAAGCTTGCGTAATGCAATCGGCCCTGAGGCTCCTGGAGAAGGGGTTGGAGGTATTTGTGGTGGCGGATGCCATTTCAGCACGTAACTCCTACGATACCGAGGTAGCGCTGTGTCGGATGGAGCAAGCCGGTGCCCGGATAGTTACTAAAGAAATGGTCGGATTTGAATGGCTTCGGCGTTCGGATTCGGTTCAATTCAAGGCCTTCAGCAAAGAATTCCTGCGCTAGTCAGTCGCCAGGGCCTGGATCTCTGTGGTCAGGGTCCTGGCGATCATCAGAATAGGAATGGTTAACACAACCCGAGTTCCGGAGGCTTCCATAGCCATGAAAAACCGTACACCGGAAGAAGGACTGACAGCCCTGACTGACGACGCTGAACGGAATCGTTTGCTCGCGGAAATGGCGGAACAATCCACCGACATGATCTCCCGCCACACACCGGAAGACTGGCGGTTTATCTATGTATCTCCAGCAGTTACGCATTTACTGGGGTACACAGTTGAAGAGATTGTTGGTATTTCAGCATACGATCTCTACCACCCCGACGATGTAGCGGATTTCCGGTTGCGGGCGCCTACAGTGAATTACGATCGAGGCCTGTACACCCACACCTATCGCTTCCGTTGTAAAGATGGTCATTACACCTGGCTGGAAAGTACAAGCCGAACGATTCGCGATCCTGAAACCAACGGGATTCGTGAGATCTTGGTCGTTTCCCGAGATGCTTCCCACAGAATCAAGGCAGATAAAGCAAACCGTCGGTTGGCCCGAGTGCTGGAAAGCACTCAGGATCTGGTTATTTTTGTGAATCTGGATTTTACCGTTTCACACCTGAATGAAGCTGCCAGAACTGCTTTTGAATTGGAGCACAGGGATTACAGCGCTTGCCCCCTTTCCTGGTTTGTAACGGAGAAAGGTTTCGCTACGCTGATGGATGATGGCTTCCCGGCAGCGAGAAAAACGGGGAGTTGGCGGGGGGAGCTTGCGATGCGGAGTCTGAATAGCATTCGTATTCCGGTCATGCTTGAACTATTGGCTCACCGTTCTCTGCATGGGGATATTGAGTACTTCTCGCTGGTTGCCCATGACCTCACAGAGAAAGCTGCCGCAGAAGAACAGCTCAAGCAGTATCAGGCCGATATTGACCACGCCAGTCGCTTGGTCACTATGGGTGAGCTGGCGTCTAGCCTGGCCCATGAACTGAACCAGCCGCTGTCAGCGATGGTGAATTACCTTCGGGGCATAGAGCGGAGGTTTGCGAACAACCCCACCTTGTCCTGGGACGATGTAGAGGTGCCGATTACTCGAAGCATCCGAACGGCGTTGAGGGCTGGTGAGATTATCCATCGAATGATGGACTTCACCCGCAAGCAGGAACCGGTGATTGCCAGCCTCAATTTACCGGAACTGATCAGTGAGATGATTGACTTCTGCGAAAATATGGCAGAACGACTTAACGTTCGCATAGTGTTTGAACCGCCCTCGGATGTTACCGCAGTCAGGGGGGACAAAATTCAGCTGGAACAGGTGTTGTTGAATCTGATTGTGAATGCTATTGAAGCAAGCGCCTCAGCGGACGATGAGATCGTTACCACCGTGCGGATCAGTGTCGAGCCTCATGATAGCGGGCAGTTGCGAGTTGAGGTGGAGGACCAGGGCAAAGGTATTTCAGAAGCGGATATGTCTCGCCTTTTTGATCGCTTTTTTTCGACCAAGGAAACCGGGCTTGGAATGGGGCTGGCCATCAGTCGTTCATTGGTAGAGAATCTCGGGGGCGAACTCTGGGCAGAAAATATCGCTGCAGGCGGGGCTCGCTTTTCATTTACGCTAAATATGACTGACTGATCACTCATGACCTCTAAAAACGATGCACAGACAGTTTTCGTCATTGATGACGATACGGACGTAAGAGACTCTCTGAAATGGTTGCTTGAGTCTGTAGGCCTAACGGTTCAAACCTACGAGAATGCCATGGCGTTTTTCGAGGGCTTCGAAACGGGCTCAAGCGGTTGCATTGTGATGGATGTGAGGATGCCCGGGCTCAGCGGAATTAACGCGCAGAAGAAACTGTCAGAGTACAACATTGAACTCCCGGTAATTATGATATCGGCTCACGGCAATGTGGATATGGCCGTGACAGCGCTGACTCAAGGTGCCGTAACGTTTATCGAAAAGCCGTTTGATGACCAAATGCTCATTGACCACGTCCATGATGCATTGGAAAAAGACCGGACCCGATTTGTTCAGCGTCGTTCACAGTCTCGTATCCGGCAACGATACGACAGCTTGACGCGAAGAGAGCGTCAGGTTCTTGAGCTGATTGTTAAGGGGCTCTCGAATCAGGAAGCCGCCGATGAACTCGGTATCAACAGAAAAACGGTTGAGGGTCATCGCGCGAATATGACTGCAAAAATGCAAGTGGATTCGTTTGCAGAGCTGGTGCAGGTGGCTATAGCACTGGGGCTGGTCAAGGGTATTGCCAAGTCGTAAGTCCAATCGTTTCCAGCGGCTGGGTTGAGCCAATATTTCAGGTAACAACCTGGCCCATTCTGCATTCCTCGAATACCACGGTTTTCCCCCCAATTGCACTGGTCGTTAGGACCGGTTGCTCCCCATAGTGCACCTCGCGACCCTGTTGAGATATTGGTGTCCTTTTGTTTCTCATAATTCAGAATCAAGTAAATCCACTGAATTGTTAAGTAAAAATAATCGAGTGCAATTTAAAAAAACCAAGTAATAATACTTGATTTTGGTCTATGCTGAAATTTCCGAATAACAAAATAAAAAGGGTCAGCTTATGACATCTGAGCATGGAACAAAAAAGTCACTTACCAGCAGCCATTGGGGGACCTATCGGGTTCATACCAAGTCTGGAAAACTCACCGCGCTGGAGGGTTTCGAGAGGGATGAAGATCCGTCCCCTATTGGTCAGGGTATCGTTGATGTGCTTGATGGACCAATGCGTATCAAGAAACCTATGGTTCGTCGCGGATGGTTGGAAAACGGGCCGGGAAATGCAGAAGGTGGTCGAGGAGCTGATGAGTTTGTTGAGGTTTCCTGGTCCAGAGTGATCAGGTTGGTGGTGGATGAATTAAATCGTGTACGCGGCCGTTACGGTAATCAGGCAATTTATGGGGGATCTTATGGGTGGTCCAGTGCTGGGCGTTTTCATCATGCCCAGAGCCAGCTGAAGAGGTTCCTCAACTCGATTGGCGGCTACACCTATTCACGGAATACCTATAGCTATGCGGCTGCCGAAGTCACTTTGCCTTACGTCCTTGGCGATTTCTATTCCATGGTGAATGGTGCAACCAGCTGGGACGTTATTAAGGAATACACGGGCCTGTTCGTGGCTTTCGGTGGGGCACCGCTCAGAAACGGACAGGTCACTAATGGTGGTGTTGGGCGTCATGTGCAGCAACAGGGAATGCAGGAAGCCGCTGCAAATGGCGTTAAAGTCGTTAACGTCAGCCCTTTGCGTTCAGATGTGCTGGAAGAAATGAATGCAGACTGGTTCGCTATATACCCTGGTAGTGATGTTGCGCTTTTGCTTGGCATTGCCCATACCCTTCACGAAGAAAAACTGGCAGACACCGGCTTTCTATCGACCTATACGGTGGGCTACGAGCGTTTTCGAGACTATTTTTTGGGAGAGACGGACGGTGTCGTGAAAGACAGCGCCTGGGCCGAGAGAAAGACAGGCATGCCTGCTGCTCGTATCCGTCATTTGGCTCGGGATATGGCTCGCCAACGCACGATGATCTCCGTGAGCTGGTCTTTAACTCGTCAGGATAACGGCGAGCAACCCTACTGGGCAGCTATTGCTGTCGCGTCGATGTTGGGGCAGCTCGGTTTACCGGGTGGAGGTATAGGGTTTGGATACAGTGCTATGAATGCAATTGGCGCTAACTATCAGGGGATTCCCGGGGCGGCTTTGCCTCAGGGTAAAAACCCGGTAAAAAGCTTTATTCCCGTTGCCAGAATTACCGACCTGCTGCTGAATCCCGGCGCCCAATTCGAATACAACGGTATGACTGAAACTTATCCTGATATTAAGCTGATTTACTGGGCAGGGGGAAACCCTTTTCATCACCATCAGGATCTCGTTCGAATGAGGGCGGCTTGGCAGAAACCGGATACGGTGATTGTCCATGAGTGGTGTTGGAATGCTCAAGCTAAACACGCTGATATTGTGCTACCCGCTGCAACGTTTTTGGAGCGGAATGACATTGCTTCATCCAGTCGCGATCCCTTCCTTATCTATATGGAAAAGGCTGTGGAGCCGGCAGGGCAGAGCCTGTCGGACTATGAAATCTTCAGTAAGTTGGCAGAAGAGCTCGGTGCACGGGAAGCATTCACGGAAGGCCGTGACGAGGAGCAATGGTTAAAAGTATTTTACGACGAAACCTGTGAAAAAGCTGGCAATAGCGGTATTGACCTCCCGAGCTTTGAGGACTTTAAAGCGAAGGGCTGGTTTGAAAACCTGATGCCGAACGAACCGCAGGTTCTGATGAAAGCCTATCGCGAGGATCCTGTAGGCAATGCCCTTCGAACGCCCAGTGGAAAAATAGAGATTTTCTCTGAGACTGTCGCGGGCTTTGGCTATGAAGAATGTCCGGGCTTTCCGTTCTGGAATGAGCCTAAGGAATGGTTGGGGAAGGAAAACCCTGAATTCCCCATGCACCTGATTTCCAATCAACCGAAAAACAAACTGCACTCCCAGTTGGACCACGGTTCCCTTAGTCGCAAGTCGAAAATCAACGGGCGGGAACCGGTGGTTATTCATCCGGAAGACGCGAAGATCCGGAACATCAAACAAAATAGTCTGGTACGCATATATAACGGACGAGGCGCCTGCTTGTGTTCTGCCGTGGTAAGTGACGAAGTGCGAGTTGGGGTGTTGCAGTTGAGCACCGGGGCTTGGTTTGACCCGCCACAACCAGGCGTTTTAGGCGTGTCCTGTCAGCATGGTAACCCGAACGTTCTGACCCGGGATGAAGGAACCTCACGTCTGGCACAAGGGCCAAGTGCGTTGTCATGCCTCGTCGAAATTGAACTGTACGCTGGGGAGGATCTGGCCTTGGGTGCCTTCTTGCCGCCGGCGATCAGTAGTGAATGTTGCTGAGCGTTTCCTGGTTCGCTATCCCTCGAGATAACCCGCTGAAGAAGAGTATGAGCGCTACGCTGATGTTAGTCGTGACCTGGCTAGGTATAAGTGATCGCAAAACCAAGTAAAAACCATTGATTGTATGGGTACTAAGACCTAGTATTGGCATGGGGTATATCTCCCCTTCGTATTCGATAAATCCAATTGGATGGAGAATAAAAACAATGTCCTTGAAGAAAAGACCAACGGGCGGTGAGCAGCCGTCGGCGTTAGGCGTATTGAATTTCCGCGTACCTTTCGTTCACTACAAAATTGAAATACCAGACATTTTGCAGGGCGCAATTCTGTGCGTTGTCCCCTTGAGCATCACGGCTCTAATGACTTCCGTTTTGGGAATTCCCTTCGAAATTGCAGTTGCCTTTGTACTGCTGAACAACATTCTTTACCTGGTGCACACGCACTTTGGTGACCCTACCGTTGCCGGCTGGATCACGGCAGGTATTCCACTGTATATCGCGTTCCTGATGGGTTATCCGGAGGGGGAGGCCAGAATACTGGCGCTCATTGCATTGCAGTTAACGGTCGCTGTGATTTTCCTGGGGCTGGGTGCCTTTAAAGGTGCTGACGCCCTGGTGCGCAAGATGCCGATGTCACTCAAGTCGGGCATTCTGATTGGCGCAGGTATTTCTGCAGTCATGGGTGAGTTCGCCGCCGATGGTCGTGTCTGGACTATGCCGATCACCATTCTGACCGGAGCGGTTCTCGGTTTCTTTATGCTGTTTTCTGAAACCGCCGACCCTTTGCGTGCGCGTTATGGCTTCTTCCGTTTTGTGGCTCAGTATGGCATCGCAGTACCGTTCCTGATCGCATATGTATTCGGACTGCTTATCGGTGAGGTTGATATGCCTGTTATTGAGTGGGGCTTCACCTCCATTCCGCTGGGGACCATCATTCAGGACTACAGTGTGATCGGGCTGGGTATGCCGCCACTGCAATATTTCATTGATGCTATCCCGCTGGCTCTGGCTGCTTACATTATTGCTTTCGGGGATATTCTGGTTATGGATTCGCTGTTCAAAAATGCGGACAGTGCCCGTAAGGACGAGAAACTGGTCTTCAGCCCGCGTCGCAACAGCATCATCGTGGGTGTTCGAAATACCCTTCATGGTTTGTTTGCACCATTCATCAGTTTGTCCGGACCTGCATGGACAGGTGGTCAAGCTCTGGTCATCAACCGTTATATGAATAACCCGCGTTCCGTCATGGACAGCTACTGGGGTGGTGCAACCAGTATCTACTGGGGGATGACCATTGCCATTGTTCTGGTGCCCGTGGTTACGCTGTTCAAGCCGGGTCTCAATATCGGTATGGCGTTGACCCTGCTGATTCAGGGCTACCTGTGTGGCTATCTGGCGATCGAAATGCTGGATCGCCAAACCAACCTGGAGCGCGGTGTAGCTGTAATTGTTGGCTCTGTTCTTGCGGTCAAAGGTGCGGCCTGGGGACTTGGTATTGGCCTGGTTCTGTGGCTGTTCCTGGAGAAAAACTGGTTCGCAGACGTTTATGTGGCAACACACCATAACGACGATGAGCCTGCAGCTGATGCTGATGCTCTGGCTGAGCGAAGTTAACGGTGGCAAAGCTTGCCTGAGAAAACAAAAAGAGGTTAAACGCAATGGAAAATATGTTTGAGCTTGGGCTCGATAAGACAGAGGCGAACTATGCACCTCTGACTCCGATCACCTTCATTCAGCGGACAGCCCTGGCGCATCCAACGCGCACAGCCGTTATCCACGGTAGCATCCGACGCAGCTGGGCTGAAACCTATGAGCGGTGTCTGAAAATGGCGTCCGCTCTACGGAAACTTGGTGTTCGAAAAGGGGATACGGTCGCAGCATTATTGCCGAACATCCCTGAAATGCTGGAGTTGCATTTTGCGGTTCCGATGATCGGTGCAGTATTGAATGCGCAGAACACCCGGCTTGATTCAAAGACCATGACGTTCATGCTTAATCACAGTCGAGCCAAAGTGTTCTTTACTGATAAAGAATACAGCGACCGTTCCCGTGAAGCGCTTGAGGGCTGTGATGCCAAGCCAATGGTGATAGATGTCGATGATCCTGAGTTCGACGGTGGTGAGCTGATCGGCAAGATGACGTATGACACCCTGCTGGAAACCGGCGATGACGATTTTCATTGGGATATGCCAGACGATGAGTGGCAGGCTATTGCACTGAACTACACGTCAGGTACTACGGGCAATCCAAAAGGCGTTGTGTATCACCATCGCGGTGCCAATTTGAATGCAATGAGCAATGTCATCGGCTTTGGCTTGCCATCAGGTGCGGTTTATCTGTGGACGCTACCGATGTTCCATTGCAATGGTTGGTGCTACCCCTGGGCGGTAACCGCAGTAGCCGGCACACATGTCTGCCTGCGCTCGCCACAACCGAAGGAGATATATGAAGCTCTGGCAATGCATGGCGTGACTCACTTCTGTGCCGCGCCGGTGGTGATGAATATGATGATAAATGCGCCTGCTGAGCACAAGAAGCCATTCAGTCAGCATGTGACAGCTGCGACCGGTGGAGCGGCACCCCCAGCTGCTACGATTGAAGCCATGGAAGCCATGGGGATTCAGGTGGTTCACCTGTATGGTTTGACGGAAACCTATGGCCCCAGTCTGATCTGTGAATTTCAGGACGAATGGAAAACCATGGATGCCAAGAACAAAGCCGCAAAGATGGCCCGCCAGGGAATCCTCTCATTGTCCATGACGGATATGATGGTGGCCGACCCCGTAACGTCCGAGCCTGTACCTAAAAACGGCATGACGATTGGTGAGCTGTTTGTTCGTGGTCACTCTGTGATGAAGGGATATCTCAATAACCCGGAAGAAACCGCGAAAGCGTTTAGTGGTGGATGGTTCCGTACCGGAGACTTGGGCGTTTGGCATAGCGATGGTTATGTGGAAATAAAAGACCGCTCCAAAGACATCATCATTTCCGGTGGGGAAAATATTTCGACCCTCGAAGTGGAAAGTACGCTGTACGATCACCCTGCGGTACTGGAAACCGCTGTTGTGGCAGCGCCTGATGATCACTGGGGTGAAGTTCCCTGTGCATTCATTAGTCTGAAGCCCGGCAACGATGACCTGACAGAAGCCGATATAGTCGCACATTGCAGAGCGAACCTTGCCGGCTTCAAGGTGCCCAAGAAAATTCTCTTTGTGGATGACTTGCCAAAGACATCGACCGGGAAATTACAAAAGCATATGTTGAGGAATCAACTGACGGTCTAGAGGACTGCTGGTATTGCGTTAGCAATGTCTCCGGCAAGTGCCGGGGATATTGCCTGACGGCGCACCTCGCCGGAAAACGTTGGTCTGGTCATTTCCCTCCCTGGAAACCACAAAACCTCTAGAGTAGAACTTCGGCAAGTCTTCGTTGCCGGAGTTTCGCCGTGAGGGAGTACGCCCCGCATACCACCGCCGAAAAAACAAACCCTGCTGGACACCTTACGCCAATAGAACGAAACAGGTGCAGATGCCAGTGATGATACAGTACCGCTGACGGAAGAAAACGGATAGCCCTGAGCTGCACCCGGCTAGGGCGGGGGGTCAGACAATTGATCGGCTCAGGCTCCTTGCGAGACGACGTCAAACAAGCTCAGTGCTGGTTCTATAAACGAGGTGGTGGATTTGACAGTAAAAATATTCGGGTTGGTTTTGCTGATAGCTACTCTGTTGTTTTCCGGCTGCAATGCCGAGAATGGTGAGCAGAGTAAGAGCGAGGCGGGCTCTGTAGCGGAGTCGCAAAAAGAGCTTGGCAGCGCTATTTCAATAGCTCTGAAACCCGCCCAGCTGGATTGGGTCGGCCAGAAAATTTTTCAGAACGAATGCGCGGGTCGTTTCGAGTGTCTGGTGCACTGGAACCCGGGTGAAGCGTTTCCTTCACTCGGAATCGGTCACTTTATCTGGTATCCGGAGGGCGTTGAGGGGAGGTTTGTTGAAAGCTTTCCCGCCCTGGTTGATTACATGGCGCAGCGCCAGGCCAGCATGCCTGACTGGCTGATAGCTCTTGATCCTTTTGACGCCCCCTGGGCAGACCGGGAGGCCTTTCTGGCTGTGGAGAATTCTCCCAAAGTGGCAGAACTACGGGAGTTTCTGGCGGGTACCCAGGGTATACAGGCCGAATTCATATTCCGTCGCGCCAGGGCCGCACTCGCCAGTATTCTCGAGGCGACTCCGGACGATCGAAAGGACGGGGTCGCTGCGAACCTGTCTGCTCTGAGCGAGACACCCGGTGGTGTCTACGCCATTATCGACTATGTGAATTTCAAGGGTGAGGGGCTTTCGCCTGCGGAAAGATACAACGGTGAAGGCTGGGGTTTGTTGCAAGTGCTGTTGGAGATGTCTGGCTCATCGGACAAAAGCACGCTGGTGCAATTCCGGGAGGCCGCAGGCGTAGTGCTCACACGCCGGGCTGAGAGCGCTGAGGATCCGATCGAGCGCGAGCGCTGGCTGCCCGGGTGGTTAAAGCGTCTTGAGTCTTACGAAGAGCCGCCTGTCTTAAAAATTTCTGAATAATTTTTCCTAAAAACTAGTTAATTTCCCGAACCTTGTTCTACTTTAAAGAGGCGCGACCCTTAATCTGCCATTTTTTGGCGCATTAGGATGGAATGGTGGCACCGCCTTGGTGCGCGAAACAGTGTCACATTGTTCCTCATTCGCCTGAAATGGCCTGGTGATTGAAAAAAAGATTATAAATCATTGGGTTATGATGAATGGCTTGCAAATTGCTGAGCCCACTCGTCGCGATAAAACCAACTGATGTTCGGAGAAGAGACAATGAGAAAGACGAAAACGATTGCCCTGGGAATTGCTCTGGCTGTAGGCACGTTTACGGCTACTGGTGCCATGGCTGCTACCACTCTGGAAAACGTCAAAGAAAAAGGCCATCTGCAGTGTGGTGTGACCAGTGGTTTGCCGGGCTTCTCACAACCCGATGAAAAGGGCAACTGGACAGGTATTGATGTGGACACCTGTCGCGCTGTGGCTGCTGCCATCTTCGGTGACGCCAAGGCTGTAGAATTTACCCCGCTGACCGCCAAAGAGCGTTTCACCGCTCTGCAGTCCGGCGAAATCGATATGCTGTCGCGGAACACTACCTGGACTCTGACCCGTGATGCGTCATTGGGCCTGAACTTTGCCGGCGTCAACTACTATGACGGCCAGGGCTTCCTGATTAACAAAGATATTGGCGTGGACGATGCTACCCAGTTGGATGGTGCGACGATCTGTATCCAGGCTGGTACTACCACTGAGCTCAACCTGTCTGACTATTTCCGTGCCAAGGGCATGGAGTTCAAACCGATCGTATTCGACACTTCTGAGCAAACGGTTCAGGGCTTCTCCGCCGGCCGTTGTGATGTTCTGACGTCTGACCGCTCCCAGCTGGCAGCCCTTCGTTCGAAGCTGTCTGATCCGAGCTCAGCCATAATTCTGCCGAATACCATCTCCAAGGAACCGTTGGGCCCGGTTGTTCGTCAGGGCGACGATGAGTGGTTCAACATCGTCAAGTGGGTACTCTCCGTGCAGATCAACGCTGAGGAGCTGGGTGTGACCAGCGCCAACGCTGACGAAATGCTGGAATCCGATAACCCCAATGTTCAGCGCCTGCTGGGTACCGATGGCGACATGGGTGCCAAGCTCGGTCTGCCTGATGACTTCGGTCACAAGGTGGTGAAGCTGGTAGGCAACTACGGCGAAATGTATGACCGTAACGTAGGCCCGGACACTCCGCTGGGTCTGTCCCGCGGTATCAATGCTCTTTGGACCGAAGGCGGCATCCTGTATGCGCCGCCGGTTCGATAAGACCTGAAAGCCAGCAGCGAGGTCTCCTGAATGGGGGCTTCGCTGCTATCTCTGATGCTGTAAACCACAGGGAAGCTCTTCAGGACCGTCCATGAAAAAACAAACTTTTGATACCCGACCTGCAGGGCCGAAGCCTTGGAACGACCCCCAGGTCCGCTCGATCTTCTTTCAGACGATAGCCATTGCCCTGGTATTCTGGGGCGGCTGGGTTCTCGTCGAAAATACACTTTCCAATATGGAAAGTCGTGGCATCAGCACCGGTTTCGGGTTTCTTGATGAAACCGCCGGGTTTGGCATCATCATGAATCTGGTGCCCTATGATGCGACCATGTCGTATGGCCGAACCTTCTGGGTTGGTCTGACCAATACGCTTCTTGTCTCCGCGATGGGTGTCGTAGCCGCCACCATTCTCGGTTTCATCATTGGTGTTGCGAGGCTCTCGAGTAACTGGCTGGTTGCCAAGATGGCGCTGGTCTACATTGAGGTTATTCGTAACATTCCACTGCTTCTGCAGATCTTCTTCTGGTACTTCGCCGTTCTCAGCAATCTTCCGTCACCGCGCCAGAGCGTTGATGTCGGGGGTGCCCTGTTCCTCAACAACCGGGGTCTGTACCTGCCTGAACCTTTGACCCAGGACGGGTTTGGGCTTGTCTGGGGAGGTATTCTGCTTGCGATCGCTGCGGTAGTTGCGATCCGGGTGTGGGCTAAAAAGCGGCAATTGGCAACAGGACAGATTTTTCCGACTTTCAAGGTTGGTGTGGCCATTCTTATCGCTGTGCCCATAATTTCCTACCTGGCTGCGGGTAGCCCGATTGAGTGGGATATCCCGGCGCTGAAAGGGTTCAACTTTGGCGGCGGTATTACCATTATTCCGGAGCTGGCAGCTCTGTGGATTGCCCTGTCGTTGTACACGGCCAGCTTCATTGCCGAAATTGTGCGTTCGGGGATTCTCTCGGTCAGCAAAGGGCAGACGGAGGCGTCCAAGGCTCTGGGCTTGCCGAATGGTCTCACGTTGAGGCTGGTGATTATTCCCCAGGCTATGCGGGTCATCATTCCGCCGTTGACCAGTCAGTATCTGAACCTGGTGAAAAACTCGTCGCTGGCGACCGCGATCGGCTATCCGGACCTGGTTGCTGTATTCATGGGTACTACCCTGAATCAGACCGGACAGGCCGTTGAAGTTGTTGCCATCACCATGGCGGTGTATCTCACTATCAGTCTGCTGATCTCCCTGTTCATGAATATCTATAACCGGGCTGTGGCCATTAAGGAGCGATGATGACCGAGTCAACCATGAAAGCACCCAAGAAGGCGCTCAGGCCGGTCAAGTGGATGCGGGAGAACCTGTTCTCCGGCTGGTTCAACACGGTGTTGACGCTGGGCGTGGCTTATCTGCTTGTCACCAGTGTTGGACCATTGCTGAACTGGTTTTTCCTTGACGCTAACTTCGTCGGTAGTGACGCGAGTGACTGCACGGGCGCAGGTGCCTGCTGGCTGTTTATCAGTCAGCGACTGAACTTTTTTATCTACGGGTTCTATCCGGATGAACTGCAGTGGCGGGTCGATGTGATGTTCCTGCTGCTGGCTGTGGCTTTTGTGCCCCAGTTTATTGAGCGATTCCCCGGCCGGAAGTGGCTTGGACTTTTCGGTATTTTCGGCCTGCCTGTTGTCGGTTATTTCCTGATTCCTGGCGGCGCATTCGGGCTGGAAGAAGTGCAAAGCTCAAAATGGGGTGGCCTGATGCTGACCCTGATCCTGGCTTATATCGGGATCATAGCCTCGTTGCCAATTGGCATATTGTTGGCACTGGGTCGGCGCTCGGAAATGCCCATTATCCGCGGTATCTGTGTGATCTTTATCGAAGTATGGCGGGCGGTTCCTCTGATCACGGTCCTGTTCATGGCTTCGGTGATGCTTCCACTGTTTCTCCCGGAAGGTGTGAACTTTGAAAAGCTGGCCCGGGCTCTGATCGGCATCACGTTGTGGCAGTCCGCCTACATGGCAGAAGTGATACGCGGTGGGCTGCAGGCCATTCCCCGAGGTCAGTACGAGGCTGCTGATGCTCTGGGGTTGGGGTACTGGCGCAAGGTTGGGCTGGTCATCTTGCCGCAGGCTCTGAAGATGGTCATTCCAGGCATCGTGAATACGTTCATTTCGCTGTTCAAGGACACCACGCTGGTATTGATTATCGGCCTGTTCGATATACTCGGGACTGTCCAATCTACGGTCACCGATCCCGCCTGGCAGAATGTTGCCATCGAGGGCTATGTATTTGTGGCGTTCTGCTTCTGGATCTTTTGCTTTGGCATATCCAGATACAGTCAGAACCTGGAACGCAAACTCGACACCGGTCATAAAACCTGATGGGTAACTCTATGACAGATCAAACACAAACTTCTGAAATGCAAACCCCGCCGCGGGATCAGTCGGATCAAAAGCCTGGCATTATCCGGGTTGAGGGAATGCATAAATGGTATGGGGACTTTCATGTTCTCAGAGATCTCAACCTGACCGTTGATCAGGGGGAGAGAATTGTTATCTGTGGGCCATCCGGCTCAGGTAAATCCACCTTCATCCGTTGTATCAACCGGCTGGAGGAGCATCAGCAGGGCAAGATCATTGTTGATGATGTGGAGCTTACTGACGATGTTCGCCAGATTGACACCGTACGACGGGAAGTCGGCATGGTGTTTCAGCACTTTAACCTGTTCCCGCATCTGACAGTTCTTGAAAACTGCTGTCTGTCGCCTATCTGGGTGAGAAAGACTCCCCGAAAGGAAGCGGAAGCAACGGCGATGGAGTATCTGGAACGCGTCAAAATCCCTGACCAGGCCAACAAGTTTCCGGGCCAGTTGTCCGGTGGTCAGCAGCAGCGCGTGGCGATCGCGCGGGCGCTGTGCATGAAGCCAAAGATTATGCTGTTTGATGAGCCAACCTCTGCATTGGATCCGGAAATGATCAAAGAGGTTCTGGATGTCATGATCGAGCTGGCGGGCAGCGGCATGACCATGCTGTGCGTGACTCACGAGATGGGCTTTGCCAAGACGGTGGCCGACCGGGTGATCTTTATGGATGGTGGTGAGATTGTCGAGGAGGCGCCGCCTCACGACTTCTTTACCAATCCACAGGAAGCGCGGACCCAGAAATTCCTCAAGCAGATACTCGCACACTGAGGAAAAAGGCGATCAAAAAGGCCGGGCATTTGCCCGGCCTTTTCAGTTACAGCGGCTGTTTCTGCAGGACCGGCTCTTCGCCGGGGCGCACGGTGAGCCACCACAGATGTGTGTGCCAGTCACCCAGAACGATCCTTTTTGCCGGCTGGTTATTTGCTTCGAGCTGGTGCTCCGCCGGTCGATGCGTGTGTCCGTGAATCAGGCGCTGAACGCCATGAGCTTCCATTGCCCGGACTACTTCTTCGGGCGTCACGTCCATGATGGTTTCTTCCTTGCCCTGGTTTTTTGCCATGCTGATCTCCCGGAGTTGCCGGGCCATCTGCTGGCGGTCTTCAAGGGGGCGCTGGAGAATCATCTGCTGCCATTGCGGGTTGCGCATGTTGGCCCGGAATTTCTGGTACTCCAGGTCGGCGGTGCACAGGCTGTCTCCATGCATCAGCAACGTAGGGGTGCCATACAGGTCAACCACCGTGGGATCGTCCAGAAGGGTTGCTCCCGCCCGGTCGCAGAAGTCCTGGCCGATCAGGAAATCCCGGTTGCCGTGCATCAGGAAGATATCAGTGCCACTGTCCCGCTGTTTGCGAAGGGCGGTGGCAACCTGCTCCTGGAGCGGCGTGCGTTCGTCATCGCCGATCCAGGCCTCGAAAAAATCACCAAGAATGTAGAGTTTCTCGACGCCACTGGCTGTTTCGTCGAGAAATCTCAGGAAGGCCTCGGTAATGTCGGGGCGTGATTCTTCCAGGTGAAGGTCAGAGATAAACAGCGTCGTCACGCTGCGCCTCCATCCTCCAGAACTTCGGCTTTTTCGATCACAACGTCATCGGCTGGAACATCCTGGTGCCCGGCGCGCATGGTGGTGCGCACTGCACGAATCGCATTCACGGTTTCCATTCCATCCACCACTTTGCCAAACACGCAATAACCCCAGCCTTCAGCGTTCTTGGCGGTGTGGTCCAGGAAGCCGTTGTTTTCAACATTGATAAAGAACTGGGCGGTGGCTGAGTGAGGATCCATGGTCCGGGCCATGGCAATGGTTCCCTGCATGTTGCTCAGGCCGTTATCGGCTTCATTCTGGATGGAATCCCGGGTTTTGCGCGGTGTCATGCCCGGTTCGAAGCCGCCGCCCTGAATCATGAAGTTGCTGATTACACGGTGAAAAATCAGGCCATCATAGAAACCATCGCGAACATACTGTTCAAAGTTTTTGGCGGTTTCCGGTGCCTTGTCGTAATCCAGTTCCAGCTTTATTTCACCGTGGTTGGTTGTCAGCAGAATCATCAGGTTTTCCTGTTCAGAAAGGTTAGGTGCGTTAGAAGGGCCATTGTACTCAAGACTTTCCCGCTATGCATGAGTCCGGCAAGGATTTGTGAGTATAATACGCGGTTTAAGATTCACTCCCCCTTTTAACAGAGATTGTATGAGCGCCGAGTCGAAGAAAGCCCACAACTTTATCCAGAGCCTGATCGAAGACGCCATCGCCAGTGGAGAGCACGGCGGCAAGGTGGTCACCCGTTTCCCGCCGGAGCCTAACGGTTACCTGCACATTGGTCATGCCAAATCGATCTGTCTGAACTTTGGTATCGCCGAGACGTTTTCCGGCGAATGTAATCTACGATTTGACGACACCAACCCTGAAAAGGAAAACCAGGAGTACATCGACGCCATCAAACAGGACGTGGAATGGCTAGGGTATGAGTGGGCCGGCCAGGTGCACTTCGCTTCGGATTACTTTGACACCCTCTATGAGTTTGCCGAAGAGCTGATTACCCGGGACAAGGCTTACGTTTGTGCCCTGACGGCCGACGAGATGGCCGAGTACCGGGGTAGTCTGAAAGAGCCGGGCAGAAACAGCCCCTATCGGGACCGCCCCGTGGAAGAGAGTCTGCAGCTGTTCCGTGACATGAGGGATGGTAAGTACCAGAACGGCGAGATGGTTCTGCGTGCCAAGATCGATATGGCGTCCCCGAACATCAACCTGCGGGACCCGATTCTTTATCGCATCCGGTACGCTGAGCATCATCAAACCGGCAACAAATGGTGCATCTACCCGATGTACGATTTCACGCATCCGATTTCCGACGCCATGGAGGGGATCACCCATTCCCTGTGTACCCTGGAATTCGAAGATCACCGGCCTCTGTATGACTGGGTGCTGGACAATATCTCAGGCCCCTGCCATCCGAGGCAGATCGAGTTCGCCCGGCTGAACCTGAACTACACCATCACCTCGAAGCGCAAACTCAAGCGACTCGTGGATGAAGGCGTGGTTGATGGCTGGAACGATCCGCGTCTGCCAACTATTTCCGGAATGCGCCGGCGAGGCTATACGCCGGAATCGATTCGTGCGTTTTGCGACATGATCGGTGTTAACAAAGCCGGTGGTACCGTGGATGTAGGCATGCTGGAGCATGCTATCCGGGAAGATCTCAACAGCCGTGCGCCGCGAGCGATGTGCGTAATGCGTCCGCTGAAGGTGACGCTGACTAACTACCCGGCAGGGCAGAGCGAGACCCTGACACTACCCGTACACCCTCAGAATCCGGACATGGGTGAACGCGAAGTGCCATGGACACAGACCCTGTTTATTGATCGCCAGGACTTCGAAATGGAGCCGCCGCGTAAGTGGAAGCGGTTGGCACCCGATCAGGCGGTCCGCCTGCGGGGCGGTTATGTGATGACTTGCCGGGAAGTGATCCGTGACGACAGTGGTGAGATCGTGGAGCTTAAGTGTGAATACGATCCCAATACCCTGGGCGTCAATCCGGAAGGTTACAAACCCAACGGTGTTATCCATTGGGTTTCGGCTACCGACAGCGTGGAAGCCGACATTAATCTGTATGACCGTCTGTTCAACCATGAATCGCCGGACAGCGACAAGGAAGGTGATCTGATGGATCACCTGAACCCCGAATCGCTAGTGGTTCTTAGAGGCGCCCGGATCGAGAAAAGCCTTGCTGACCCGCGCACGGATCTGCCGTACCAGTTCGAGCGGGAGGGTTACTTCTTCTGTGATCAGGCCCATACCGAGGCAGCCGGACGGCCGGTATTCAACCGCACGGTCACGCTCAGGGATTCCTGGGGTAAGGGGGGCAAGTGATCCGTATATACAACACGCTGACCCAGCAGAAGGAAGAGTTCCGGCCGATTGAGCCGGGCAAGGTCCGGATGTATGTCTGCGGGATGACCGTCTACGATTATTGTCACCTGGGCCATGCCCGGGTGCTGGTGGCTTTTGATGTGGTTACCCGCTATTTGCGCCATCGCGGATACGACGTGAACTACGTTCGCAATATCACGGATATTGACGACAAGATCCTGCGTCGAGCGGATGAGAACGGCGAGTCCTATACCGAGCTCACCGATCGCATGATCAAGGCCATGCACGAAGACGAGGCCCGTCTGGGTGTACTGTCTCCGACGGAAGAGCCGCGAGCGACTGCGTTTATCAGCGAAATTGTTGCCATGATTCAAACGCTCATCACCGGTGGTCATGCCTACGCGGCTGACAACGGCGATGTGTATTTTGCGGTTGATTCGTTCGATGGCTACGGCAAGCTCAGCAAGAAAAAGCTGGAGGATCTGCTGGCGGGTGCTCGAGTGGATGTCCAGGAGGCCAAGCGCAGTCCGGCGGACTTCGCATTGTGGAAGTCTGCAAAAGCCGGTGAGGTCAGCTGGCCTTCGCCCTGGGGCGATGGTCGTCCCGGCTGGCACATCGAGTGTTCAGCGATGTCCACCTGCTGCCTGGGCGATACCTTTGATATCCATGGTGGTGGTCCGGACTTGTTGTTCCCGCACCATGAAAACGAGATAGCGCAGTCGGAATGCGCTACCGGTCACACCTTTGTGAATACATGGATGCACGCCGGAGCTATTCGGGTAAACAAGGAAAAGATGTCCAAATCCCTGGGCAATTTTTTCACCATCCGGGAAATCATGGAGAAGTATCCGGCGGAGGTGGTGCGTTATTTTCTGGTTTCCAGTCACTACCGCAGCCAGGTGGACTATTCCGAGGAAAATCTGGCTGAGGCGGGTCGCACGCTCACCCGGCTCTACCATGCATTGCGGGGAATTGTGCCCGCCAAGGCCGCCGATGTTCAGGTGTCGGAACACGATGAGCGGTTTGCTGAGGCGATGGACGATGATTTCAACACTGCCGGTGCCATTGCTGTCCTGCACGCTGTTGCCAACGAGATCAACCAGCACCGCCGGGACGGTCGTGAAGAGGATGCGAAGTACAGCGCTGCGATCCTGGTGAGGCTTGGAGGCGTTCTCGGCCTGCTGCAGCAGGATCCTGAAGCGTTCTTCCAGGCGGACACCGGTAGTGAATTGAGTGCCGACGACATTGAAGCTCTGATCCAGGCCCGGGCGGATGCCCGCAAGGGGAGGGATTTTGCCGAAGCCGACCGGATCCGTAACGATCTCGCGGACAAGGGTATTATTCTGGATGACTCCCGCGAGGGGACAACCTGGCGTAGAGCCTGAATTTTCGCCGGTTGTTGGTTGGTCAGACCAGTTTTGCGTGCGGAGGAATGATCTTGTAAGGATTTTCCCTTACAATGCGGCGCTCAAATTATAATGCCCCCTCAAGAAGAAGGGGGAGTCGGGAAACGTAACCCACTGAGGCAGACAACGATGACAGAACGCGTACAAGTCGGCGGCATTCAGGTCGCAAAGAATCTGTATGATTTCGTGAACAATGAAGCGATCCCGGGCACCGGGATTGATGCCGATAAATTCTGGGCCGAATTTGACAAGATCGTGAACGAGCTTGCGCCCCGCAACCGTGAGCTGCTGGCCAAGCGCGATGTCATTCAGGAAAAGATGGACAGCTGGAATCGGGATCATAAAGGTCAGAAGCTGGACATGGTCGAGTACAAGTCTTTCCTGAAAGACATCGGTTACCTGGTAGACGAGCCTTCCGAGTTCAAGATCTCTACCTCCAATGTGGATCCGGAAGTGGCAACTATGGCCGGTCCGCAGCTTGTGGTTCCGATCATGAATGCCCGTTTTGCGCTTAACGCAGCGAATGCGCGCTGGGGTAGCCTTTACGATGCCCTGTACGGCACAGACGCCATTTCTGAGGAAGACGGCGCAGAGAAAGGTCGTGGTTACAACCCGGTGCGCGGCGCCAAAGTCATCGAATGGGCCCGCAACCTTCTCGACAGCTCAGCGCCGCTGGCTTCTGGCAGTCACAAGGATGCCGCCAAATATCTGGTTGAAGGTGGCAAGCTGGTCGTCAAGCTGCAGAACGGTGAGTCCACTGGTCTGAAAGACGAAGCCGGCTTTGTTGGCTACACCGGTGCCGCCGATGCGCCCACCGGGGTGCTTCTGGTCAAGAATGGTATGCACTTCGAGATCCAGATTGACGCCAGCCACCCGATTGGTAAAGACGACGGAGCGAATGTCAAAGATGTACTGATGGAGTCTGCTCTCACTACCATCATGGATTGCGAAGATTCTGTCGCCGCGGTTGACGCTGACGACAAGGCGCTGGCCTATCGTAACTGGCTGGGCCTGATGAAGGGCGACCTTCAGGAAACCTTTGAGAAAGGTGGCAAGCAGCTGACCCGCAAGATGAACGCCGATCGCACGTATACCGCGGCAGACGGCAGTGACCTGAGCCTGAAAGGCCGCAGTCTGATGTTCATCCGTAACGTTGGTCACCTGATGACCAATCCGGCCATTCTGCTGAAAGATGGCAGCGAGGTTCCGGAAGGTCTGATGGACGGTCTGATCACCTCGCTGATTGCTCTTCATGACATGAAGGGCAACAGCGCGTTCCAGAACAGCACTAAAGGCTCCATGTACATCGTGAAGCCCAAAATGCACGGTCCGGAAGAAGTGGCGTTTACCAACGAATTTTTTGGTCGTGTTGAAGATGCTCTCGGCATGCCAAGCTTTACGTTGAAAGTCGGCATCATGGACGAAGAGCGTCGAACCACGGTTAACCTGAAGGCCTGTATCAACGCTGCCAAAGAGCGCGCTGTATTCATCAATACCGGCTTCCTTGACCGTACCGGCGACGAGATTCACACCTCCATGGAGCTCGGTCCGTTTATTCGTAAGGGCCCGATGAAGCAAGCGGCCTGGATTAATGCCTATGAGCAGTGGAACGTGGATATCGGTCTGGAGACCGGTTTCCGTGGCGTTGCCCAGATTGGTAAGGGCATGTGGGCCATGCCGGATCTGATGGCAGGTATGCTGGAAGCCAAGATCGGTCATCCGAAAGCGGGTGCCAACACGGCCTGGGTTCCGTCACCCACCGCTGCCACTCTGCACGCTACCCATTACCATCAGGTGAATGTAGCGGACGTACAAAAGCAGCTGGAAAGCCGCACACGTGCCGCTCTGGAAGACATCCTGACGGTACCGGTGATGGACGATCCTGCTTCGCTGAGTGCTGCAGATATCCAGCAGGAGCTGGACAACAACGCTCAGGGCATCCTTGGGTACGTTGTGCGCTGGATCGACCAGGGTGTTGGTTGCTCCAAGGTGCCGGACATCAACGATGTCGGTCTGATGGAAGACCGCGCAACCCTGCGCATTGCCTCCCAGCTGCTGGCCAACTGGCTGCACCACGGTGTCTGTTCTGAGGAGCAGATCATGGAAACCATGAAGCGTATGGCGGCTGTGGTCGACAAACAGAACGCGGGTGATGCGGCTTACCGGCCGATGGCCGGGAACTTCGATGACAGCGTTGCTTTCCAGGCGGCGCTGGATCTGGTTCTCAAGGGTCGCGAGCAGCCAAACGGCTACACTGAGCCGTTGCTGCACGCATACCGCCTGAAGGCCAAGGCCAAATACGGGCAGTAAGCTCTGAGCATAAAAAAACCCCGCTTCGGCGGGGTTTTTTTATGGCTGGGCGGGGCAGGGCTGCACCGTTATTCAGCGTTTCATCCATCAGTCCTTGTGCAGTACGTCAGCCGCGTACAGCGTGTTCTGGAGCAGGGTGGCGATGGTCATGGGCCCAACACCGCCGGGAACTGGAGTGATGTAGGCGGCGCGCTCAGAGGCTGCCTGGAAATCCACGTCGCCATGCAGTTTTCCGTCTTCCATTCTGTTGATGCCTACATCGATCACGGTGGCTCCTGGTTTGATCCATTCGCCTTTGATGAGTCCGGGTTTACCCACAGCGGCTACCAGAATGTCTGCCTCACCGACAAACCGCTCCAGATCTGGCGTAAATCGGTGGCAAACCGTCGTAGTGGCGCCTTTGAGAAGCAGTTCCATGCTCATGGGGCGTCCGACGATATTCGAGGCGCCCACAATCACAGCGTGTTGGCCCTTATAGGGGGTCTGGATGCTGTCGAGCAGTGTGATAATGCCTGCAGGTGTGCAGGGGCGCAGGGTTGGTTTGCGCTGCATCAGGCGGCCGATGTTATAAGGGTGGAATCCATCGACGTCTTTGTCCGGGCGAATCTTGACGAGGATCGGATCGGCGTCCAGGTGCTCCGGGAGAGGTAGTTGTACCAGGATGCCATCGACGGCCGGGTTTTCGTTCAGCTCGTCAATCAGGGCCTCCAGGGCCTCCTGAGAGGTGTCTTCCGGCAGGTCGTAAGACAGAGAGAGAATTCCTGCCTGGTCGCAGGCTTTTCGCTTGTTGCCTACATATACATGGGACGCAGGATCGTCCCCGACCAGCACTACGGCCAGCCCTGGTGCACGAAGTCCTTGCTGCCTGCGGGCTTCTACGCCAGCGGCGACCTGCTGTCTTACTTCGGCGGCAATTTCTTTTCCTTTGATCAGTTTGGCAGTCATGTCTCGTCTTGTCGGTTGGGCATCGGTAAATTGAAGGCTGCGCATTGTCTCATGCTTCGGTCGGAACTCCAATTAGGGGTATGGTTGGCCTTGCCCAGCGGGGCTTTCCGATGGCCAATTTGTCTATCAAGAGACGGTTGTTTCAGATAATTTGGAAATGCGTGTTGACGGAGTCGTCCGGCGCCGGTAATATGCGCGCCAACTTTGCTGAAGCACTTGTTGTTCAGTTTAAACGGGGTATAGCGCAGTCTGGTAGCGCGCCTGCTTTGGGAGCAGGATGTCGGGAGTTCGAATCTCTCTACCCCGACCATTTTCTGAATGTTCAGGTGGGCGAACGGTCAAGCGCCCGTAGCTCAGCTGGATAGAGCATCCGCCTTCTAAGCGGATGGTCGCAGGTTCGAGTCCTGCCGGGCGCGCCATCAAGTCGTCGTCTTGGTTCGTGCCGGAGCGACCGTAACAGGCAAAGTTGAAAGGTAGTAGAGTGTCCCGATGTGGTGGACGTAGCTCAGTTGGTAGAGCTCAGGATTGTGACTCCTGCGGTCGAGGGTTCGATCCCCTTCGTCCACCCCACTTTTCTTTCTGGTTATAATTTTCCGCGTTTGTTGAGTAGGTCGATGACATTCTGGTCATTGAGCATTCTTCATTCTGTTGTGCGCGAGTGGCGGAACTGGTAGACGCGCTGGATTTAGGTTCCAGTGGGGCAACCCGTGAGAGTTCGAGTCTCTCCTCGCGCACCATCCCCCCCCCTTTCTTTTTATTATTTAGTCCCCATCATCTCACGTTAATTGCCGGTCTTGTTTGTGTGGTCTGTCAAACTGCTCTGCGCGGTGTTTCTCTCTGTGGGGCAAAGCATGATAAACTATCGGCTTTTAATTTTCGGTCCTTTTTCGGGAAACAGCCTGGAACAGGACTTTTAGTTTTAATTTCATTCACATACCGAACCTGTAATTTGAGGATCTTCCATGCAAGTGTCTGTTGAAACGACCTCCAACATCGAGCGTCGCATGACGATTGGTGTGCCCGCCCAGGAAATCGACCAGGCGGTCCAGAAACGCCTGCAGGAAACCGCGCAAACTGTGCGTCTTAACGGTTTCCGTCCGGGTAAGGTGCCCATGAGCGTGGTTAAGCGTCGTTTTGGTGACAGCGTCCGCCAGGAAATCGTAGGCGAGGTCATGCGCGACAACTACATCAAGGCACTGCAGGAACAGGATATTAATCCGGCAGGATGGCCGAAGTTTGAGCCGAAGACTATGGAAGAGGGTAAGGACCTTGAGTTCGTCGCCATTTTCGAAGTGCTTCCGGAAATCGAACTGGGTGATCTGAGCAAGGTTGCTGTTGAAAAGCTGACCTCCGAAATCACTGATAAAGATGTCGATAACATGATCGACAACCTGCGACGCCAGCAGGCCACCATGAAAGAAGTCAAGCGCAAGTCCAAGAACAAGGATGTGTTGACCATCGACTTCAAAGGCTTTATCGATGGAGAAGAGTTTGAGGGTGGTGCTGCAGAAGGGCACCGTCTGACGCTGGGCTCTGGCCAGATGATTCCGGGCTTTGAGAAAGCTATCGTTGGTGGCAAGGCCGGCGAAGACATGGAAATCGACGTGACCTTCCCGGAAGACTATCAAAACGAGGAGCTGGCAGGTAAGCCGGCCAAGTTCGAGATCAAGATTCACAAGGTCGAAGAGCCTCAGTTGCCGGAACTGGATGCCGAACTTTTCAAAAAATTCGGTATTGATGCGGAAGACGAAGCCACGTTCCGTGAGGAAGTGAAAAAG
Organism: Marinobacter sp. F3R08; assembly: GCF_018860425.1. Taxonomy (GTDB): domain Bacteria; phylum Pseudomonadota; class Gammaproteobacteria; order Pseudomonadales; family Oleiphilaceae; genus Marinobacter. The sequence continues at coordinate 213,862 of NZ_JAHKPI010000025.1, forward strand.
AACATGGAACGGGAGCTCAAGCAGGCTGTCTCCAATAAGGTCAAGAACGACGTTGTTGACGGTTTGGTGGAAAGCACTGAACTGGATATCCCGACTGCCCTGGTGGATCAGGAAATTGATCGTCTTCGCCAGGATGCGGTGCAGCGTTTTGGGGGCCAGGTAGATTTCCAGCAGCTGCCGAAAGAGATTTTCCAGGAACAGGCTGAGCGCCGAGTCAAGACCGGCCTTTTGTTCCAGGAAGTGGTCAAGAAGAACGACCTGAAAGCTGATCCTGCGAAGGTCGAGGAAAAGATCCAGGAAATTGCGTCTACGTATGAACAGCCTGAAGAGGTTGTTGCGCATTTCAACAGCAATCCGGAGCAGAAGTCTCAGATCGAGTCTTCAGTGCTCGAAGATGCGGTTGTTGACTATGTGCTGGAGCAGGCCAAGGTCAAAGAGAAAAAGGTTAAGTACGAAGAGGCCGTTCAGGCCGGTCAGCCCCAGCGCTGATTTCGCCGGGGACACGTGCTGAAAAGCCGGTCCCGATGGCCGATCCCTGAGAACAGCCGGCATGCCCGGCTGTTTTCATCTGGGGCGGCTGCTGGCACAGTATGGGGTGCAACATTATTGAAACTGCCGTGGCGCGAGTCCACGACCCATTGTCCATAAGGAGTTCAGGCGCATCATGACGCAGAAACCAATTGATGGTCCCGCAATGGTTACCAATTCCGGACTGGTACCGATTGTTATCGAGCAAACGGCTCGCGGCGAGCGGTCGTTCGATATCTATTCCCGTCTGCTCAAAGAGCGGGTGATCTTCATGGTGGGACCGGTTGAGGACCACATGGCGAATCTTATTGTGGCGCAGCTCCTGTTTCTGGAATCTGAAAATCCGGATAAGGATATCCACTTGTATATCAATAGCCCGGGTGGTTCGGTTACTGCAGGAATGTCTATCTACGACACCATGCAGTTTATCAAGCCGGACGTTGCTACCCTGTGTGTAGGCCAGGCGGCCAGCATGGGTGCGTTCCTGCTCGCAGGTGGCGCTGAAGGTAAGCGCGCTTGTCTGCCGAACTCCCGTGTGATGATTCACCAGCCACTGGGCGGCTATCAGGGGCAGGCAACGGATATTGAGATTCACACTCGTGAGATCCTGAAAATCCGGCACACGCTGAATTCGATTCTGGCCCATCACACTGGTCAGGATCTGGAGACCATCGCCAAGGATACGGACCGTGACAACTTCATGGATCCGGGTCAGGCGAAAGAGTATGGGTTGATCGATTCTATACTTGATAAGCGCGTACCGAATAAATAATACTGGAAGTAATCGCATCATACTTGGCCGGCGTATGAGGCAATAACGTCGGCAAAACAAGATCAGAGGTATTTCAATGGCAGATGAAAGAAACGGCAGGGGAGACGATAACGGTAAGTTGCTCTACTGCTCGTTTTGTGGAAAGAGCCAGCATGAAGTCCGAAAGCTCATCGCAGGGCCCTCGGTGTTCATCTGCGACGAGTGTGTCGACCTGTGCAATGACATTATCCGGGAAGAAATCCAGGAAAGTGCACAGGAAGAGCCGAGCGATCGTCTTCCTACCCCGGCCGAGATCCGCGATACCCTTGATGACTACGTAATTGGCCAGGAACGCGCCAAGGTGGTTTTGTCGGTTGCGGTCTATAACCACTACAAACGTCTTCGGTATGGTGAAGGAAAAGGCGATGTGGAGTTGGGCAAGAGTAACATCTTGCTTATCGGCCCGACGGGTAGCGGTAAGACTCTGCTTGCAGAGACTCTGGCGCGGATGCTGAACGTGCCATTTACCATTGCCGACGCCACCACGCTGACCGAAGCCGGTTACGTGGGTGAGGATGTCGAGAACATCATCCAGAAATTGCTGCAGAAGTGCGATTACGATGTCGATAAGGCCCAGCGTGGCATTGTCTACATTGATGAAATCGACAAAATTTCGCGCAAGTCAGATAACCCCTCCATTACCCGGGATGTGTCCGGAGAGGGTGTTCAGCAGGCACTGCTGAAACTGATTGAGGGCACTGTCGCTTCGGTTCCTCCGCAGGGTGGGCGCAAGCACCCGCAGCAGGAGTTCCTGCAGGTTGATACCGGTAATATGCTGTTTATTTGCGGTGGTGCCTTTGCGGGGCTCGACAAGGTAATCCGGGAACGCACTGAGAAGAACAGCATTGGTTTCTCCGCTTCGGTGGCAAGCCAGGATGACACCAAGAACACCGGTGAAGTTATCAAGGATGTCGAGACAGAAGACCTGGTTAAATACGGTCTGATCCCGGAGTTTGTTGGTCGTCTGCCAGTGGTTGCAACGCTCAATGAGCTCGACGAGACGGCTCTTGTGCAGATCCTGACCGAGCCCAAGAACTCTCTTACCAAGCAGTACCAGAAACTGTTTGATATGGAGGGGGTTGAGCTTGATTTCCGTGATGACGCACTTATGGCTGTTGCCCGGAAGGCCATGGAACGCAAGACCGGCGCGCGAGGCTTGCGTTCCATCATGGAGGCCACGTTGCTGGATACTATGTACCAGATCCCTTCAGAGCACGACGTGGCCAAGGTAGTGATCGACGAAAGCGTGATCAGCGGGGACTCTGAACCCTTCAAGATCTATGCGGGCAACGACCACGCCAAGGCTGTACCCGAGGATTGAGGGCAGTTCAGGGATTGAATTGAAAAGGGGCGGCGACGCCCCTTTTCGCGTTTTGTATCCTGATTTTCCTGCCCTGTTTCGTTTGGTAAAAAGATTGCAATTTCAGCGGGTGCCCCAAAGAAGGGTGATATGCTGAAAGAAAGATCGTCAGAGGATTCCCAATGACCCGTATACCCGATAGTGCTGTGCAAGAATACCCGCTGCTTCCACTGCGAGATGTAGTGGTGTTTCCGCACATGGTGGTCCCGTTGTTTGTGGGCCGAGAGAAATCCATTCAGGCTCTGGAAGCCGCAATGGAGGGCGCCAAGGAGATCCTCCTGGTTGCCCAGAAAGACGCCGCCACTGACGAGCCGGGCCCCAGGGACGTGTTTGAGATGGGCACCCTGGCCACAGTGTTGCAGATGCTCCGCCTGCCCGATGGCACCGTTAAGGTGCTTGTAGAGGGCAATGCCCGCGCCACCATCAGCGATATTACCGAGGCTGAATACCTGTCCGGTGGCGCTGTGCTTATGGATGAAGAGGGGTTGCCAGAGCGTGAGCAGGAGGTTCTCGTCAAGACACTGATGGACGAGTTCGAGAAATACGTGAAACTGTCCAAGAAAGTGCCTTCTGAAGTGTCCAATGCCCTTACCGGCATTGAGGAGCTGGAGCGTCTGGCCGACACCATGGCCACACATCTGGAAATGCGTATACCTGAGAAGCAGGAGCTTCTTGAGGCGCTCGATATTCGCAAGCGCGTGGATCTTCTGCTGGGCAAGCTGGATGGGGAAATCGACCTGATTGAGGTTGAGAAGCGCATCCGCGGCCGAGTAAAGAAACAGATGGAGCGCAGTCAGCGCGAGTATTATCTGAATGAACAGATGAAGGCCATCCAGAAGGAGATGGGTAATCTGGGAGAGGGTAACAACGACTTTGAAGAGCTTGAGGATAAGCTGGAAGAAGCTGGTTTGCCCGAAGAAGCTCGCAAGAAGACCGAGACTGAGCTGAACAAGCTCAAGATGATGTCGCCAATGTCTGCCGAAGCGACCGTGGTGCGTGGCTACATTGACTGGATGCTGGCCATTCCCTGGAAGAAGCGTAGTCGTGTTCGTCACGACATCGAAAAAGCGCGCGAAATCCTCGACAAGGACCATTATGGTCTTGATGAGGTCAAGAAGCGCATCCTTGAATACCTTGCTGTTCAGAGTCGTGTCAAGAAGGTCAAGGGGCCGGTTCTCTGTCTTGTCGGACCTCCTGGTGTTGGTAAAACCTCGCTTGGTCAATCAATCGCCCGTGCCACCAACCGGAAATACACCCGTATGGCGCTGGGCGGTGTGCGTGATGAAGCTGAAATCCGTGGTCACCGGAAAACCTACATTGGTGCTCTCCCGGGCAAGCTTCTGCAGAAATTGTCCAAGGTTGGGGTTAAGAACCCGTTATTCCTGTTTGACGAGATCGACAAGATGGGAATGGATCACCGGGGTGATCCGGCTTCCGCTCTGTTAGAGGTACTGGATCCCGAGCAAAACCATACCTTCAATGATCATTACCTCGAAGTGGATTACGATCTCTCCGACGTGATGTTTGTGTGCACGTCAAACTCCATGGACATACCGCCGGCGTTGCTGGACCGGATGGAAATTATCCGGATTCCCGGGTACACCGAGGATGAAAAGGTCAATATCGCCCTGCGGTATCTGTTACCGAAGCAGGTCAAGGCAAACGGGTTGCGCAAGGATGAATTGAAGATGCCGGAGGATAGCCTTCGGGATCTGATTCGTTACTACACTCGTGAAGCGGGTGTGCGTGGCCTGGAGCGTGAGATTGCGAAGATTTGCCGAAAGGTGGTTCGCGACCATGTTGAGAGTGGTGAGAAGGCCTCTGTGACCCTCACCAAAGACATGCTTGAGAACTACTCGGGGGTGAAAAAGTTCAAGTACGGACTGGCCGAGGAAAAGAACGAGATCGGTCAGGTAACTGGTCTTGCATGGACCCAGGTCGGCGGCGAGCTTCTGCACATTGAGTGCGCGCTCACACCGGGTAAAGGACGGGTGGTGAAGACCGGTTCTCTGGGCGACGTTATGCAGGAGTCGATTCAGACTGCATTGACGGTGGTGCGCAGCCGTGCACCTGGTCTCGGTATTGCGGATGATTTCCATGAGAAACATGATCTGCATGTCCACGTGCCGGAAGGGGCAACACCAAAAGATGGCCCGAGTGCGGGTATTGGCATGTGTACAGCGCTGGTTTCGTCACTGACCAAAATTCCGGTCCGGGCAGACGTTGCAATGACTGGTGAAATTACATTGCGAGGTCGGGTATTGGCCATTGGTGGGCTCAAGGAAAAGCTTCTGGCGGCGCACCGAGGCGGCATCAAGACCGTGGTCATCCCGGATGAGAATGTCAGGGATCTCAAGGAGATACCGGAGAATATCAAGGAATCTCTGGAGATCATTCCGGTGAAGTGGATTGACGAAGTTCTGGATATTGCGCTGGCTTATCCGCCCGAGCCCCGGGTCGATGATTCATCCTCGAAAACGGGTTCTGGTACGCCGAGAGATGAAGACGGAGACACGTCAGAACGCATTAATACGCATTAAAGCCTTGATGAGTTGTTGACATGCCAGAGAGCCCGTTGGTATAACTGTTTCGCCGTGAAGCAGCCAATACCAAGGGCTCCCGCGCAGTATGTGCCTATTCCGAATGCCGGTGTAAAACCGAAAGGAATAAGAAAAGTGAAGAATGGAATTCTCTGACCGCTTATGCGATAGTCGGGAACGTCCTAGAAAAAACAAACCAACCTATAACATCTTCAACCTGAAATCGAAGGGGTTTAGTGTGAACAAGTCCGAACTTATCGATGCAATTGCAGAGTCCGCAGATATCTCCAAAGCCGCCGCTGGCCGTGCTCTGGACGCAATGACCAACTCCATCACCGGTGCCCTGAAACAAGGCGATCAGGTTACTCTGATCGGTTTTGGTACTTTCTCCGTTAAAGAGCGTGCTGCTCGTACCGGTCGTAACCCCCAGACTGGTGCAGAGATCAAGATTCCGGCCTCTAAAGTGCCTGGGTTCAAAGCAGGCAAGGCCCTGAAAGACGCCGTTAAGTAACGGTTCTTTCTCCGGTAGCTCCTCTCACAGGGAGCTGCCCAAGAAGAATTCAAGGCGCATTCCGAACCGGGTGCGCCTTTTTACGTTAAGTCCGCCCGTAGCAGCGCGCTGAAACGAATTACACGCACGACCTTGAACAGGGATTCGGGAGAAACATGCTTCAAGATATTCGGGAAAATGCCCAGGGCACGATCGCCAAGATCATCATTGGTCTTCTGATTGTGTCGCTATCCATCTGGGGAATGGACGCCATCGTTGGCGGATTCTCCGGTGAGCCTGAGGTGGCAACGGTCAATGGCGAGGATATTACTGAGCGGGAGTTTCTCCGCGTGGTCCAGATGGAAAGTCAGCGCCAATTATCCAGAATGGAAACCCCTGATCCTTCCATGCTCAATGAAGACCAGATTCGGACCGATGTTCTGGATGCCCTGATCCAGGAGCAGGTTCTGATCCAGGATGCCAACGCCCAGGGTTTGGAGCTCAATGACGAAGATATCGATTCATTGATCACCCAGATGCCTCAGTTTCAGGTGGATGGCAACTTCAATCGTGACCGATTCGTTGCCGCGGTTCGAAATATGGGCATGGGGATAGCTGAGTTTCGCGAAGTGATGCGCAAGCAGTATGTCGTTAATCAGATTCGTGGAGGCATTGTGCAGAGCGGTCTGGTGGCGGAAAAGAATGCTGAGCAGCTGCTTCAGATCCAGAACCAGACCCGGAGCTTCCGTGTGCTGGAAATTCCGGCCAGTGCAGTGGCGGATACGGTCTCGGTAACAGATGCGGATGTTGAGCGCTTTTACGAAGAGAATTCAGGAGCCTTCCAGCAGCCCGAGCGTGTTGATGCAGCTTACATCACTCTTTCTCTTGGCGCTCTTACAGAGAGCATTGACGTCGATGATGCCGAGCTTGAAGCCTATTATGAGCAACGGGCGGCTGATCTGGCCAGTGAGGAGCGTCGCGCGTCCCACATACTGATCGAAGAGGGCAGTGACGCCGACGATACGATGGAGCTTATCCAGGAGCGACTGGCGGCTGGCGAGTCCTTTGCCGACCTGGCGCGGGAGTACTCCATTGATACTGTGTCTGCCGAGGAAGGTGGCGATCTGGGTTTTGCAGGTCGCGGTATTTATGCCGGTGCTTTTGAGGACGCTTTGTTTGACCTCGAGAAGGGCGAGATCTCCGGGCCCGTCCGTACGTCGTTCGGGGTTCATCTTATTCGTCTGGATGATGTGAGGCAGTCTGAAGTGCCTTCGCTGGACGACATGCGAGAGGAGCTGAGTCGGGAGCTTGCTCGTGAGCAGGCTCGTGAGCGTTTTGCAGAAATTCGTGCAGAACTTGCTGATTCCGCTTATGCAGCCGATGATCTTGCCGGCCCGGCGGAGGAGCTTGGGCTTGAGGTACGGGAAGCTGTCGGTATCACTCGCGATGGTGGGCAGGCACCGTTTGATCACGCCGGTTTGGTTCGGCAGCTGTTTTCCGGGGATGTTCTTGAGGACGGCTACAATACCGAGTTGATTGATGTTGGTGACAATGTGTCCGTTGTCGCGCGGGTTCGTGAATATCATCAGGCCGCGCAAATGCCATTGGACGAGGTGCAAGATCAGATTCGAGCCACGCTCGAGCAGCGCAAGTCGCGTGAAGCTCTTGCGGAGAAGGCCGATGCGATCATTGCTGACCTTGAGGCGGGCGTGAATGCCGAAACAATGGGTGAGTGGGCTGTCTATCAGGCTGTGCCCCGGAACTCATCCGAGGCAGGTCCGGCCATTATGCAGCGGGTCTTTTCCCTGGCTCGTCCGGGCGAGGATGAGCCTCGTTTCGGTAAGGCTGTTACAGCCGAGGTTGCCTCGGTAATTGCGCTTGATGAAGTTGCGGACGGTGAAATTGCGGAAGCAGGTGAAGGTGCCGAATTGAACCAGCTTCGTGAGTTCCTGGCATCCCTTGAGGGTCAGCGAGAGTACGCCGCCTACCAGCAGTTCCTGAGGAACCGGGCGGAAGTCGAGAGACCCTGAGACCGCTCAACGAAAAAAGGGCGCCGGGTGGCGCCCTGAAGTAAAGACTTGAAGCCCGGTGCCCAGGCCCGGGCTTTTCTGTATCTGTGTGAGAGGTTTGCCCTTGGTTACCGGCTTTAGCTTGTGGGAAATCGGGTTGGCTTCAGGCTTTCTTTTATCTTCTTGAGGTGCCCGAGGAAGTCCGCGCCACGTTTGAGGGTTACGCCGGTTGCCAGGACGTCGATAACGGTCAGATGAATAATGCGCGACGACATTGGCATATACACTTCAGTATCCTCCGGTGCGGTGACGCCCAGAACCACTGTGCAGATTCTCGCCAGGGGCGAGTCCGGATTGGTGATGCCAATCACGGTGGCGCCATTGGCCCTTGCCAGTTGTGCTATATCGACGGTTTCACGGGTTCGACCGGTATAGGAGATCAGTACGATGACATCGCCCACGCTGGAGCCTGCGGCAACCATACGTTGCATCAGTGCATCATCGTAGGACATGACCGGAATGTTGAAGCGAAAAAACTTATGCTGGGCATCCAGGGCGACTGAAGCTGACCCACCCATGCCGAAGAAATTTATCTGCTTGGCCTGAATAAGGTAATCGATGGCTGTGGCCAATGCCTTTGGGTCCAGTGCCTGGCGGGCCTTGTCGAGATTGGCGATGGTGCTGAGCATGATCTTGTCAGCAAATTCGGCAACCGTGTCGTCGGGTTCGATGTTCTGACCCACATAAGGAGTGCCGGTCGCAATGCTCTGAGCCAGGCGGATTTTGAAGTCCGGGAAACCTGTGGCCGAAAACCCGCGGCAGAAACGGTTTACGGTCGGTTCACTGACATCAGCGGCTCTGGCCAGCGCCGCTATGCTGTAACGGGTGGCCGCGCTTGGGTCGCGGAGAATGGCTTCAGCCACTTTTCGCTCGGATTTGTTAAGGCTGTCCAGTCGGGACTGGATATCCTCAAGCAGATTGTCGTCACGGTGCGCCTGGTTCGCGGCCATCAATGGTACTCCCTGATTCATGGGCGGTCGTTATTATAAAATCGCGCTGATTATACCGCTTTTTCGACGGGGTTTGGGTAGTAAAAGTATCACGAGGTGCAGTTTTTTCTTGGAATTATCGCTTGCGGATGTCACTATTTGTTTAGAATTACTACATTGAGTCTTGCCGTTAAGGTTGTACGACAGGCTGCCCACCAGAGAGAAGGAACCAATGGTAAACAAGATCAATACCCGTTGTGATCTGATGCTGTTCGGGGCTCTGGGCGACCTTGCCCAGCGTAAACTCTTCCCCGCTTTGTACCAGTTGGAGCGCGCCAATCTGCTGGCCGAGGGTAGTCGGATACTGGCGATTGCCCGTACGGATGCCGACACCGAAACGGTACGTCGCCAGTTGTTCGAAAAACTCAAGCAGCACGTTAAGCCGGGGGAGTTCGATGCGCAGCTGGCAGAGGCTTTTTTGCAACGGGTTGATTACCAGATTCTTGATTTTAATAACCCGGATGGTTTCAGTGTGCTCAATGAGTGGCGCGATGACGTCAATAATGAGCTGATTGTTTACATGGCTACACCGCCTTCCATGTACGGCGTGATCGCCCGGAATCTTCGCGGTGCCAGTTGTTGCACCGAAAAAACACGCGTGGTGGTTGAAAAGCCGATCGGCCATGACCTGGAATCGTCAAAGGTCATCAATGACGAATTGGGTGAGGTCTATAACGAGAACCAGTTGTTCCGGATTGACCATTACCTCGGCAAAGAGACGGTCCAGAATCTGATCGCGTTGCGGTTTGCCAATAACCTGTTTGCCTCCCAGTGGGATCAGAATCACATCTCCCATGTGGAGATCACGGTGGCGGAAAGTGTGGGTATCGAAGGTCGCTGGGGCTACTTCGACAAGGCTGGCCAGATTCGGGACATGATCCAGAACCATCTGTTGCAGCTGCTTTGTCTGATAGCGATGGACCCGCCCTCGGATCTGTCGGCAGACAGTATTCGGGATGAAAAGGTAAAAGTGCTGAAGGCGCTAAAGCAGATCACGCCATACATGATGGACAGCTATGTTGTCCGTGGTCAGTACACTGCCGGCACAAGCGACGGCAAGCCGGTGCCGGGCTATCTGGAAGAGGATGGCGCCAATAAGGGCAGCGCCACAGAAACGTTTGTAGCGTTAAAGGCGGAAATCGATAACTGGCGCTGGTCTGGTGTTCCCTTTTATATCCGCACCGGCAAACGCCTACCCGAGAAGCTGTCGCAGATCATCATTCATTTCAAGCCGGCGCCTCACTATATTTTTGATCCGGACCAGAAGCACCTGGCCAATAACAAGCTGATTATCCGGCTTCAGCCAGACGAGGGTATGGCCCTGAAAATCCTCACCAAGGATCAGGGGCTCGACAAAGGCATGCGTCTGCGCCAGGGTCCGCTGGAGCTGACCTTCTCCGAAACGTTCGATACTGACCGCATTCCCGATGCCTACGAGCGTCTGCTATGGGAAGTCATGAAGGGCAATCAATATCTGTTTGTTCGCCGGGACGAAGTGGAATACGCCTGGCGCTGGGTTGATCAGGTTATCCAGAACTGGAGAGACGGTGGCGAGCCGCCCAAACGCTACGCCGCTGGAACCTGGGGCCCGGTTGCATCCATCGCCATGATTACCCGGGACGGGAGGAGCTGGTATGAGGATGTCTGATCTCCGTCTACCCGAGGGTGTCAGTGCCTACTCCGGGGAGTCTCCCGATGAGGTGGCTCAGGCTCTTGCCGGGACCGTTACGCGATTCCTGGATGCCCGATTGAAAGAAGCGCCGAGGGTAAGTCTGGTGGTTTCCGGTGGCTCTACACCGCTGCCGTTTTTCAGGTCACTCTCTGACATGGATCTGGAGTGGGGGAGGGTAGATGTTCTGCTCGCGGATGAGCGGTGGGTCGAGGAAGGCGACGATGCCAGCAATACCCGGCTGGTTCGCGAAAATCTGTTGCAGAACAAGGCCTCATCGGCGCGGTTCCTGTCTCTTAAACAGCCTGGCGCCACGCCCGTTGAAGGGTTGGCGCGGGTGAAGGCCGAATTGGCGGATCTGGCCTTGCCGGTCGATGTGCTGATTCTGGGTATGGGGAATGATGGCCACACTGCATCGTTGTTCCCGGACGCGCCGGAATTGGAGGCTGCCATGGACACCGAGTGTCAGGAAATTGTTGCCGCTTCAACCCCGGTGTCACAACCCCAAAAGCGGATCACCCTGACCTGGCCACTGCTCAGGGAGGCTCGCTTCACCGCCTTGCACCTTAAGGGCGAGGACAAGGTGGCTACGTTGAGCCAGGCCATTGCCGAACCGGAAAAGGTTCTGGAAATGCCTGTCAGAGCCTTTCTGAAACCTGGCCTCCGGGTGTTCTGGAGTCCCTGAAACGCCCGACCATTTGTAATGGAGAATACCATGAGCCAGCTAACCGACTTTCATCGTGAGCGCGTCAGGGCCGTATTACAAGCTTCGCCCCTGGTGCCGGTCATCGCCATTAACGAACTCGATGACGCCGTTCCTCTGTGTCAGGCGCTTGTTGATGGCGGCATCAACGTCCTGGAGATCACTCTGCGCACCGAACACGGACTCAAAGCCATTGAGCGCGTCCGTAAGGCCATTCCGGACGCCTGGGTGGGCGCGGGTACTGTCACCAGCATTGATCAATACCGACAGGTGGAAGCGGCAGGCGCTCAGTTTGTTATCACCCCGGGTGTGACTGAAGCTATCCTGGAATTCGGGGTAACCTCGAAGGCGCCGTTACTGCCGGGAATTGCTACGATCTCCGAAATGATGGTTGGCTACAATCTCGGCTATCGGGAATTCAAGTTCTTTCCGGCTGAGGTGGCTGGTGGTATCCCGGCCCTCAAGGCCTTTAACGGACCCTTCCCGGATGTCTCTTTCTGCCCGACGGGCGGAATCCGCCGAAACACGGCGGCAGACTATCTGGCTCTCGGCAACGTCCAGGCCGTTGGTGGTACCTGGCTTACGCCATCAGATGTGGTGGCGGCCAGGGATTGGGCGCAGATTACCGAGATTGCGCGGGGCAGCCTGGCTGATCTCTGAACGGATCGGTCGGATTGCGCCCAAGGCGAATCCGACCGTGACACATCCGAAATGAATATTACCGGATATCAGAACCTACCCGAACAATCTTCATGGTATTGGTTCCGCCCTGGGCGTTTACATAATCACCCTTGGTAATCACCACCAGATCGCCTTCCTTGACCGCACCACAATGAACAAGTTCTGACACCGCCAGAGCATTGGTTCGTTCATTCGGAATTTTTGCTGAATCAAATGGAATGGTCTGGACACCCCGGAACATCACGACCCGGTGTTGGGTTGAGTGATGGCGAGAGAACGCAAAAATTGGCAGACTGGACTTGATGCGGGACATCAACCGGGGTGTGGCGCCCGTTTCGGTCATGCAAATGATGGCTGACACGCCTTCCAGGTGGTTGGCGGCATACATGGCAGACAGGGCGATAGCCTCATCGACCTCTTCCATGCTTTCATGGATCCGGTGCTTGGATTGATGCATCGAAGGGTGCTTTTCCGCGCCCAGGCAGATGCGTACCATGGCTTCCACCGCTTCTTTCGGATAGTCACCAACAGCGGTCTCTGCGGAGAGCATCACCGCGTCAGTGTAATCCATTACCGCGTTGGCAACGTCCGAGACTTCGGCGCGTGTAGGCATTGGACTGGTGATCATGGACTCCATCATCTGGGTGGCTGTGATCACTGCACGGTTCAAGACCCGAGCCCGGGAAATAATGTGCTTCTGCACGCCAACCAGCTGGGCGTCACCGATCTCCACAGCCAGGTCGCCGCGGGCAACCATGACGGCATCTGACGCCTCGATAACAGCATCCAGAGCTTCCACGTCGTCGGCAAGTTCTGCCCGTTCGATTTTTGCAACTAGGCCGGCCTCAGATCCTGCTTCTTTGAGCAGGCGCCGGGCGACATGCATGTCCTCAGCAGTTCGGACAAAAGAGACGGCAACGTAATCGGCGCCCAGTTGGGCAGCCGTGACGATGTCCTGTTTGTCCTTTTCAGTGAGTGCCTCGGCTGACAGGCCGCCACCACGCTTGTTCAGGCCCTTGTTGTTGGAGAGCGGGCCGCCAATCAGAACAGTGGACGTGATGCTGTGGTCGTTCACTGACTTGACTTCCATTTCGATGCGGCCGTCATCGAGAACCAAAATGTCGCCAGGCTTCACATCCTCGATCAGCTGTTCGTAGTCGATCCCGACGCTCTCTTCAGTGCCCGCTTCCTTGTCCATGGCCGCGTCCAGAATGAACGTCTGGCCCGCCGTCAGGGTAACCTTGTTCTCAGAAAACCGGGCGATGCGAAGCTTGGGCCCCTGCAGGTCGGCCAGAAGTGCGACGAACCGCCCCTGGGCAGCTGCGGCTTCTCGGACGCGTCGGGCCCGCGCGATATGCTCCTCGGCGCTGCCGTGTGAGAAGTTCAGTCGGGTAACGTCTACACCGGCGCCAATAATGGCAGCGAGAGATTCCGGAGAGTCAGTGGCGGGGCCGAGGGTGGCGACAATTTTGGTACGCCTGAGCATGGTAGGTGTCCTTTGGTTCTTCAAGATATTCTCGTGCAAAGTGGTGGAATGAGCCCGAACGGCACGGGTTACTGGCCGGCCTTGATCAGGGCAATCGCATTGTCCAGCATGCGATTGGAGAAGCCCCATTCATTATCGTACCAGGCCATGACTTTTACGTGACGACCCAGCACCCGGGTATGGTTGGCGTCGAAGACGCTGGAGAGTGGGTTGTGATTGAAGTCCACGCTCACCAGTTTCTCGACATTATAACCGAGAACCGGATTTTTCTCGGCGGCTGCTTTTACCGCCTCGTTCACTTCCTCAACGGTTGTTTCCCGGCCGGCAATAAAGCCGAAATCCACGAGCGATACGTTGATGGTCGGAACCCGAATGGCAAGGCCATCCAGTTTTCCGTTAAGTTCCGGGATGACCTTACCGATAGCAGCAGCGGCGCCGGTTTTGGTCGGGATCATGGATTGGGTAGCGGACCGTGCCCGGTAGAGGTCAGTATGGTAGACGTCGCTGAGTTTCTGATCGTTGGTGTAGGAGTGGATGGTGGTCATCAGGCCACTCTCAATGCCAAGGACTTTGTGCAGGGCGTCGACAACGGGGGCCAGACAATTCGTGGTGCATGAGGCGTTGGAAATAACGTCGTGTTCGGCGGTCAGGGTTTGGTGGTTGACGCCATAGACCACCATGGCATCCGAGTCCGGGCTGGGTGCTGAAATGATCACCTTGCGGGCGCCGGCCGTCAGATGGGCTGCCGCCTTGGCCCGTTGGGTGAAAAGACCGGTACACTCGAAGACAACATCAATGCGGTTATCCGCCCAAGGCAGATCTTCCGGGTTGCGCAGTGCTGTGATGGCAATCCGGTCACCGTTAACGGTCAGGGATTGGGTGTCGTGGCTGACGTCGGCATCAAACCTGCCATGAACGCTGTCATACTTCAGCAGGTGGGCATTGGTTTCGGCATCACCCAGGTCGTTGATAGCAACAACCTGTAGCTGGTTTCGGTAGTTATTTTCATATAATGCCCTGAGAACATTGCGACCGATGCGGCCAAAGCCGTTGATTGCGATACGAATCGTCATCGTTTGACTCCTCGGGTGTTCGTTTTTGTTTGGTTAACCGCTTGCATGTAGTAAATATAACAACAAAAATTGGATAAATGAACGTGCCAAAGGTGGAAATGCCAAAAAAAGAAAGTAAGATTACCTTTAAAGGCGAGCATTCTAATATTCTATGCACTGGAGCCCACCATGCACCCGACCGTAGACAAAGTTACCCGGAGAATCATCGAGCGCAGTCGATCAACGCGGCAGGATTACCTGAACCGGATGAATGCTCTCAAAGCCCAATCCCCGCACCGGAGTTCTCTGTCCTGTGGCAATCTGGCCCACGGTTTTGCGGCTTGTAATCAGGGCGACAAAGACGCACTGAAGTTTATGAACAAAGCCAACGTAGCCATGGTAACGGCCTATAACGATATGCTTTCGGCCCATCAACCCTACGAAAAGTTCCCCGATCTTATTCGGGAAGCGGCGCGCGGGATGGGGTCCGTGGCTCAGGTGGCCGGTGGCACACCTGCCATGTGTGACGGCGTGACCCAGGGGCAGCCAGGTATGGAGTTGAGTCTTTTTTCCCGGGACACCATCGCCATGAGTACTGCTGTGGCGCTGAGTCACAATATGTTTGATGCCACGCTGCTTTTGGGAATCTGTGACAAGATTGTCCCGGGGCTTCTGATCGGCTCGCTGAGTTTCGGCTACCTGCCCACCATTCTGGTTCCGGCAGGGCCGATGCCTTCCGGATTGCCGAACAAGGAGAAGCAGCGGATCCGTCAGCTCTATGCCGAAGGCAAGGTGGGCAAGGATGAACTGCTTGAAGCCGAGAGCAAGTCTTATCACAGTGCGGGTACCTGTACGTTTTACGGCACGGCTAACAGTAATCAGCTATTGGTAGAGGTGATGGGGCTGCACCTGCCCGGATCGGCATTCGTGAATCCTGGTACACCACTGCGCGATGAGCTCACGAGGGCGGCGACCGAGCAGGTGATCAAACTGTCGAAGCCTCACGGAGGGGAGCTTGGTCTGGGCGACATGGTTGATGAGAAAAGCATCGTCAACGCCCTGGTGGCGCTGCTGGTCACTGGTGGCTCTACCAATCACACCATCCACTGGATCGCTATTGCCCGGGCGGCAGGGATTATCATCGACTGGAACGACTATGCCGAGCTTTCCTCTGTGGTTCCGTCCATGACCCGGATCTACCCCAACGGGCAGGAAGATGTAAATGCGTTCCACGAGGCTGGGGGAACTCCGTTCCTGATCAAAGAGCTGCTGAGCGGCGGCTACCTGCACAACGACGTGAACACAGTGGTTGGTTATGGCCTTGAGCGCTTCAGTGAGATGCCGGAGCTGGAGGATAATAAGCTTATCTGGAAGCCAGCGCCGGAACAGAGCCTGCGCCCGGATGTTCTCAGCCCTGTGGCTGAGCCGTTTGCACCGGATGGCGGGCTCAGGGTGCTCGACGGCAACCTTGGTCGGGGTGTTATCAAGGTCTCTGCGGTCGCCCCCGAACACCGGAAGGTTGAAGCTCCGGCTGTCGTCTTCAATGATCAGAACGAGCTCAAGGCGGCGTTTGAAGCCGGTGATCTGGACAGGGACTGCATTGTGATCGTGCGTTTCCAGGGTCCGAAAAGTAATGGTATGCCGGAGCTGCACAAACTCACTCCCTACCTTGGGGTGTTGCAGGATCGAGGATTCAAGGTAGGCCTGGTAACGGATGGCCGTATGTCAGGCGCCTCTGGCAAGGTCCCGGCGGCAATCCACGTCTATCCGGAAGCCCTGGATGGCGGCCCTCTGGCCAAGGTCCGGGATGGTGATCAAGTCTGCCTGGATGCCGAACAAGGTGTTCTTGCGGTCAGTGTGGATGAGCAGGAATTTGCCGGCCGGGATTCTGAAAATGCGGATCTGAGCGGGTACCATCACGGCTATGGCCGGGAGTTGTTTGGCTGGATGCGTCGCGCTGCCGGCAATCCCGAAGAGGGCGCCAGTTTTTTCTGGAATCATGATGCATGACGGCAACTCCCTATTCGCTTGTTGGTGATATAGGTGGCACCAATGCGCGCTTTGCACTGGTAGAGCAGGGCAGTGTGCAGCCCCGGGCTATTGAGGTTCTGGTTTGCGGGAAATACAGCAATCTTGACGATGCCGTGCGGGATTACCTGAGCAGGGTCGGGGTTCCGGAAGTTGATAGAGCCTGCCTGGCCGTGGCCTCGCCGGTTCGCGGAACCCGGGTGCGTATGACCAATAATCACTGGTGTTTCGATACTGAAGCAATCCGTCAGTTGTTTGGCTGGTCGGCGTTCAAGGTGATCAACGATTTTACCGCGATGGCGCTTGGCGTCCCCCACGTTGCAGATGAGCAGCTGGTGCATGTCTGTGGCGGGCCGGGCGACAACCGTCGCCCCAGACTTGTTATAGGGCCGGGGACCGGGCTCGGGGTTTCAGGTCTGGTGCCGATTGAAAAGGGCTGGGTGCCTTTAACGACTGAGGGCGGTCATGTGGATTTTGCCCCCACCGACGATACCGAGATGGCCGTTCTGCGGATTCTCAAGGCCCGGTTTGGTCGGGTATCGGTAGAGCGGATTCTTTGTGGGCAGGGGCTTCTGAATCTCTATCAGGCCCATGCAGAGATTCAGGGCGTAGCAGCGCCATTGGATGCGCCGGAAAAAATCACCGCAGCGGCCCTGGAACATACCGATAGCCTGGCCTGTCACACGCTTCGCCACTTTTGTGAAATCCTGGGGCGGGTAGCTGGTAACGGAGTTCTCACTCTTGGAAGCACGGGTGGGGTTTACCTGTGCGGCGGAATTCTGCCACGCTTCCTGGAGTTCTTTCTGGAAAGCAGGTTCCGTAACGGTTTTGAGGACAAGGGCAGAATGCGCCCGATATTGGAGTCTACGCCTGTCTACGTGGTCTCCGAGCCATACACCGGGCTGCTGGGAGCCGCTGAGGCACTGGGCAATCCGGAGGTATGACGGCGGGTTACCGCTGTGGGATCAGAGATGGTGTACAAGGGCGCTGAAGCTGGCAGTCAGTGTCGCAAACTCCAGGTCATCCTCAAGCACTCATTTGCGCTAATGCACCGATGGTTTTAAGGTCATGACTGACAATCTGTCCCAGCTTTCTTTCGATGATCTGGTCCGGCGCGTGCGAGCTTGCACCATTTGCGCAGAAGTTTTGCCTCACGAGCCCAGGCCAGTCATACAGATCTCTGAGAGTGCCAGGATTCTGGTGGTCGGTCAGGCTCCGGGCAGGCGGGTGCATGAAACTGGATTGCCTTTCAACGACCCCAGCGGGGATCGGCTGCGGCAATGGATGGGGGTGACGCGGGACACCTTTTACGACGAACAGAAGCTCGCAATCCTGCCGATGGGGTTTTGTTATCCGGGAACCGGAAAGTCTGGCGACCTGCCTCCGCGACCGGAGTGCGCGCCGGCCTGGCGGGAGGCTTTACTGGAGCGGCTCCCGGCCATCGGGCTGACACTGGTTATCGGTCAATATGCTCACGCCTGGCATCTTGCCAGCAGCCGGAAATCCGTAACGGCCAATGTTCAGCACTGGCGGGATTATTGGCCCGACCTTCTGCCCATGCCTCACCCCAGTCCAAGAAACAACCTGTGGTTGCGTCGCAATCCCTGGTTCGAAAAGGAAGTCGTGCCCGAGCTCCAGCTGCGGATTGCCCGGCTTCTTGAACCCTAGATCGGGTGAGGGAGATTCCGGCAGCTAAAGAGCTCCGGGCAGGACATTTTCGCCCGGAGCAAGGGAGGCTGAATGAGATTCATGCACTGTGGTGGAGATCGGTCGCGCGGGTTTCAGGGGCAGCCGTTTTCATGAGGTAACGATCCAGGGCTTCAACATCGGATTCAGTTGCGTACAGTCCCTGTTTGGTTCGACGCCATAGAATGTCCTCTGACGTCATGGCCCACTCATTCTTCACAAGGTGTTCAACCTCTTTTTCATACAGGGTCCCTGCGTAATTGACGCCCAGGTCCTCCATGGACGTACAGCCCTTGAGAAACTCATAGGCGGTCATGCCGTAGGTTCGAACATAGCGACTTAGAACCCGCTCTGAGAGCCACGGGAAATCTCCCCGCATTTTCTGTTCGAGAGATTCGTGATTATCAAATTCGCCGCCCGGAAGTGTGGCGGTTTTGGTCCACCGTCCGCTGGCCTCGGGGAAGAACTGACACAGCTTGTCGGTGGCTGCTTCGGCGAGTTTTCGGTAGGTTGTGATCTTGCCGCCGAAAACGGAAATCAGGGGTGCCTTGCCTTTCTCACTGTTGACTTCAAACGAGTAGTCCCGTGATGCCTTCTGCGCATTCTCCTGTTCATCGTCCATCAGAGGGCGAACGCCGGAGTAGGACCAGACCACATCCGAAGGTCCAAGCTGTCTCTTGAAGTGGGCATTCACGATATCCAGCAGGTAGTCGGTCTCTTCGGGTGAAATTTTTGCTTTCCTGGGGTCACCCTCGTAATCAACGTCGGTGGTGCCTACCAGCGAAAACTCGTCCTCGTAAGGAATGACAAAGACAATTCGCTCGTCTTCATTCTGGAGGATGTAGGCTTCGGTGTCCTTGTTAAGCCTGGGAACGACGATATGGCTACCTTTGACCATGCGAATCATTTTGGGGGCTGGCATCGACAGTGTTTCGCCGAATAACCTGCTTACCCAGGGGCCGGAGGCGTTCACAATCGCTTTTGCTGAAACGGTTTTCTCGGTTTCATTGGTCATGTCGCGCAGGGTGACCTTCCATTCGCTGGCGCCCTGTTCGGCTTTCACGCATTTGGTGCGGGTCAGTATCTGAGCGCCAAACTGCTGTGCTTTCTTCGCAGTCAGCACCACCAGGCG
Source organism: Marinobacter sp. F3R08 (assembly GCF_018860425.1). GTDB lineage: Bacteria > Pseudomonadota > Gammaproteobacteria > Pseudomonadales > Oleiphilaceae > Marinobacter. The sequence continues at coordinate 233,086 of NZ_JAHKPI010000025.1, forward strand.
GGCGTCGTCGACCCAGCCGTCCGAGTATTCAAAACCCTTGGTGATATCCGCCTTCAGCGGATCGGCTGCGCCAAACTCGATTGAGCGGGAGCCTGGAAGAATTTCCCGCTTGGCCAGATGGTCATAAAGAAACAGGCCGGTGCGGATCATCCAGGCGGGTCGCAAGTGAGGGCGGTGGGGCAGTCGAAAGCGCATCGGCCACATAATGTGTGGCGAATTCCGGAGCAGGGATTCTCGCTCGGACAGGGCTTCGCGAACCAGTCGGAATTCATAGTGTTCCAGATACCGGAGTCCACCATGTATCAGTTTGCTGCTGCTCGATGAGGTCGCTGACGCCAGGTCATTCATCTCGCACAGCAGAACTTTGAGTCCCCGTCCCGCAGCATCCATGGCAATGCCGGTGCCGTTGACTCCGCCGCCAACGACAATAACGTCAAAGTGATCGTGCCCCGTAGCCATTGTTGGTCATCTCCTGACGCCAGTGGAAAAGACGCGTTGTTGTAGTGCGAACTTTTCGATGTTCAATATGCAGTATGACACCATTATGCGAAAGGCAAGGATATTCGTAAAGGAAAAAATAGAAAAAAAACGAAAACGCGAGGCGACCAAGGATTTAATGGCGGCGGGACGTGAAAATGCGCTCAGACGATGTGGAGTTGGACGTTGTGCTCGTTCAGTATCTGGCGAATCTCTGCGGGAGGTTGTTGATCCGTATACACGTGGTCCGCCTGGGAGATGCTGCCCAGACGGACCATGGCATTGCGCCCGAACTTGGAATGGTCAGCCGCGAGAAGAACCTGATTGGAATTGGCAATGATTGCCTGGGCGACGCGAACTTCACGGTAATCAAAATCGAGCAGGGAGCCGTCGTTGTGAATGCCGCTGATACCGATGATGCCAAAATCCATTTTGAACTGATTGATGAAATCGCGGGTGGCTTCACCAACAATCCCACCATCCCGGTTTCGCACTTCACCGCCTGCAATGATGACGTGAAAGTCTTCTTTTGCTGACAGGATGGATGCGACGTGGAGGTTGTTTGTAACAATCTGCAGATTGTTCTTTTCCAGCAGTGCCTTGGCAATGGTCTCGGTAGTGGTCCCGATGTTGATGAACATGGAAGAGTTATCCGGAATCTGTTCCACTAATGCTGTAGCGATACGCTCTTTGGCTTCCAGGTCCATGATCTTGCGCGCCTGGTAGGCAGTGTTGACGGTGCTGGAATCGATGCCTGCTCCACCATGGTGTCTGCGAAGCTTCTTATGTTTGGCGAGCTCGTTCAGGTCCCGGCGGATCGTTTGGGGCGTTACCTTGAATTGGTCTACCAGTTGCTCGGTCGTGACGAAACCGTTCTGCTGGATCAGCTCCATAATCAGATCCTGTCGGCGACGCTGTGCCATTAACCTCTCCTCCGCGTTGTCATTTTTCTCAAGCGAAAAACTGTGGGCCTGGAAACTGTTCGAAGTTTAGTGGTTTTCAGCGGGTTATGCAGCTTCTGGGCGAGGGGATGTCTGGCAATGCGCGCGCTTGTCATGAAAACTACTTGGCATTCATTTTCAAAAACGTAAAAATACGAAAAAATAAGAACCCGGGGGCGAGACTATATGAGTCAGTACATACTTTCTATCGATCAGGGAACCACCAGTTCACGAGCGATACTCTTTGACCTGAAGGGCAACATCCACGCCACCCGACAGCAGGAGTTTCCGCAGCATTTTCCGGCCAGTGGTTGGGTTGAGCACAATCCGGAGGATCTCTGGTCATCGGTCCAGCAGACCTGCGATGCTGTAATGGCCGAGGAGTGTGGTGACGATGACGAAGTTGTTGCCGTGGGTATTACCAACCAGCGTGAGACCACCGTGGTCTGGGATCGCAATACCGGAGAGCCTGTCTACAACGCAATCGTTTGGCAGGACCGGAGAACCGCTTCCTACTGTGAATCCCTCAAAAGCGAAGGACTTGAAGCCCGGGTTAACAGCAAGACCGGCCTGCTGATTGATCCCTATTTCTCCGCCACGAAGATTCGATGGATACTGGAGAATGTTGCCGGTGTCCGCGAGCGTGCCGAGCGCGGTGAGTTGGCCTTCGGAACGGTAGACACCTTTCTGTTGTGGCGATTGACCGGCGGTCGAGAGCACCGCACCGATGCCACCAATGCAAGCCGCACGATGCTCTTCAACATTCACACGCAGAAATGGGATCCAGAGCTTCTGGAGCTTTTTGGCATTCCCGAATCGTTGTTACCGGAGGTGATGGATTCTGCCGACCAGTTCGGACAGATCACAGAGGGCGGTGCCCTTAACGGTACCTCGGTGCTTGGAGTTGCGGGCGATCAGCAGGCGGCCCTGTTTGGTCAGACCTGCTTTGGTATCGGAATGGCAAAAAGCACCTACGGCACCGGTTGCTTCCTCATGCTGAACACTGGCGATAAGGCCCTGAAGTCGGAGCACCGATTGCTCACTACAGTGGCCTATCGGCTGAATGGAAAGCCGACCTACGCGTTGGAAGGCAGCATCTTTATCGCGGGCGCCACCATTCAATGGTTACGCGACGGTCTCAAACTTATCCAGGACGCCTGTGAAACTGAACCGCTTGCTGAAGGCACGCCCATTGACCATGGCGTATATCTGGTGCCGGCCTTTACCGGGCTTGGTGCACCATACTGGGACCCCAATGCAAGAGGTGCCATATTCGGTCTGACCCGGGATACTGGCATCAAGGAAATTGTCACAGCCGGCCTGCAGTCCGTTTGCTATCAGACCAAGGATCTGCAAAAGGCCATGGAAAAGGATGGCATTCGGCCAGTCAATCTCCGGGTTGACGGTGGTATGGTGGCCAACAACTGGGTTCTCCAGTTTCTGGCAGACATACTCGGTGCCCGGGTGGATCGTCCGTCACTGGTTGAGACCACTGCTCTTGGGGCCGCTTATCTGGCCGGGCTGGAAGCCGGTGTTTACACGTCTCTCGATGAGCTGGCGGAATTATGGCGATGCGACCGCAGTTTTGAGCCTGCCATGACGAAAGAGCACCGCGACAAACTCTACGATGGCTGGATCCAGGCGGTGGAAAAGCTTTGACGGCCTGATTTCTGCGGGAATGGGTATCAGCGTACCCCCAGCTCCCGCAAGCGCTTGTACAGTGTATTACGGCTGATCATTAGCTCTCGGGCAGCTTGGGAAATATTGCCCGCACACTTGCGGTAAACCTGCAGTGTCCGGGCAAGAGTATCGCCTTCCCCTGGCTTGAGATTGGACGCTTCGGAGTTCGGCCGTGCTGCCTCGGTTTCTGTGTTGGAGGCGGCGTCGAATGCTGCAAGAAAGTCTTCCGGCAAATGCCATATCTGCACGTCTTCCCCATCAGCAATCGCGATAGCTACCCGCAACACATTGACCAGTTGCCTGATGTTGCCAGGCCAGGGGTGGTTTTCCAGTGCCGCAAGAACCTTTGGCGATAAATGTTCCGACTGGCCCGGATCCCGATGCTGGGAATAGAGGCTTTGTATCAGAAGTAACTTGTCGGTTCGATGTCTCAGAGCCGGCAGTTCGACACACAGTCCGTTGATCCGGTAGTAAAGGTCTGCTCGAAAAAGGCCTTTCTCAATACGTGAATTTAGTGGGCGGTTAGTTGCGGTAATCAGCAGAATATCGACAGGGATGCTGTCGGTGGAACCCACCGGGGTGACATCCCGTTCCTGGAGAACCCGTAGCAGTCGTGACTGGGCCGATAGTGGCATTTCGCCGATCTCATCGAGAAACAGAATGCCGTCGTGGGCCTTTCGAATGAATCCATGTGAGCCCTGCGCCCTGGCGCCAGTAAAGGCGCCCGCCTCGTAACCGAACAATTCCGATTCAACCAGTTCTGGGGGGATGGCCGCACAGTTGACGGCCACCAGTGGCCGGGCCTTGCGAGGGGAGGCCTTGTGCAGTGCCTTGACCAGGACTTCTTTGCCAACCCCAGTCTCACCGGTGATAAGCACAGGTACACCTCGCTGTAGTACCTTGAGGCTTTGTGTGGCGCAGCGCTTGACGGCTGAATCACCGTACTCGAGGTTGTCGATGGCTAGCAGATCAGCCGGACCTCCGGCCTCGTCAGGTCGTGGTGGTGCTATTTGAGGTGTACTTTCGGTCGCCTTTGTGGGGCGCTTGATCCGGGCGCTCAATCGGACCTTACTGCGAGTGGTCAGTTGCAGGGGGTCGGTTTCCGGGTGGCCAAGAATATGATTCCGGTGACCGGTAAACAGCTCATCCAGGCGGGTCCCGGCAGTCTTCATACCCAGTAGTTGGTCTGCCCGCTGATTGCTGGCAACGACCCGGCCCGAGTCATCACACACAAGTATGCCGGACCAGGGGCTGTCAAAATTGTCCGCGGTTGTATTCAGGGTGATCTGAAAATGATCCGGACCGAACTTCCGGCTGATGAGGCGATTCTCTACCGACTGGGAAAGCAACCGAACCATTCCCAGCGTGTGCGCCTGTGGCAGATAGGCATCACTGAACACACTGAGAACACCAGCAAGCTGCGCCTGGGCATCAAAAATGGGCGCAGCCGAGGCAATGATGCTTCGGTTCATTTTCAGGAAATGTTCGTTTCGCTGTATCTGTACGGGGGCACCCGCCGCAATCGAAGTGCCGATGGCGTTGGTTCCGCAATTCTGCTCCTGCCAGTTCGCTCCGGTCTGGAACCAGGGTTTCAGGCGAGATTCGGTGATGCGTTCGTCACCCCAGCTGTTCAGTACTGTCGCGTTTTGATCGGCAAGGAGAATCAGGCAGCGGCTGTTGAAAAGCACGTTCTGATAGTAGGGCAACACTTCGGCTTCGGTTACCGAGAGCAGTTCGCTGTGTTGGCGGCTTATTGCTTCAAGCTGGGTCGCTTCGGGCACAGGCGGTGTGGGCTGGTGGTCGTGATCAAGGCCCCAGGCGATGCAACGGTTCCACGAATCCCTGACAACATGTTGATAGTCTGGATATTCATTGTGTCTCATGATGCAGTTCTCGTGTGTTCGTTTGTTGTTCTTGTCGACGATTCATGGAGCGAGTCCGGCCGAATGCTGGCAGAAGCTGTTCAATGATCTGTGCAAACACCGTTCACGTCAATGTTCAAACTGAACAGAGTATTGCTAATCGAACATGCCTGTTTTCGAATAGGAATCCCCAGTGAATTCCAAAATAGAAAGAAAAACAATGAAGTACGCAAAATCACCTGTAAGGGTGTCGTGAGCTGGTACAGCGCTTGCCTGTTAAGATTCGAATTCGAATTCCGATGCTTGGTAGGAGCCAAGCCGGCGCACCTTTCCACAAGAACAAAAAGGAAAGCCTATGTCCTTAACACTGGAGAATCTCTCCCGTGTGGTCGACGGTGTCGACTATATCCGGGATGCCAACCTCACCTTTGAGGCAGGTTCCTTTAACGTTCTGCTCGGCCGGACGCTGGCCGGAAAAACCTCACTGATGCGACTGATGGCCGGACTCGACAAGCCGGATACCGGCCGTCTGATCTATAACGGCGAGGACGTGACAGGGCAGAGTGTGCAGAGCCGCAATATTTCGATGATCTATCAGCAGTTCATCAACTACCCCAATCTGACCGTCTACGAGAACATCGCCTCGCCGCTGCGGCTGGCGAAGATGGCTGAATCCGAAATCGACCGCCGTGTGAAGGAAACCGCGTCGATGCTGCGGATTGATCCCTTGCTTAAACGTTACCCGCTTGAGCTGTCAGGCGGCCAGCAGCAGCGCACGGCCATGGCCCGGGCGCTGGTGAAGGATGCCACTCTGGTACTGTTCGATGAGCCTCTGGTAAACCTCGATTACAAGCTGCGTGAAGAGCTCAGGGCCGAACTCCGGGACCTGTTCCGTGAACGCCAGTGCATTGCGGTCTATGCCACCACGGAGGCCAATGAAGCCCTTGCGCTAGGGGGTACGACCACATTACTGCATGAGGGGAAGGTGGTTCAGACCGGCCCGGTGATGGATGTCTATCGCGCCCCTGTGAACACTCTTGCTGCACAGTTGTTCAGTGAACCTCCGATGAACATGATTCGCGGTCGGGTTTCCGAGACAGAGGTGACCTTCGATGAATACTCCCACCATGCGCTGACGCAGGGACTGGCGAAGCTGCAACCGGGCGATTACTGGTTCGGGATTCGCCCCAGTCATATCGGTCTGGTGCCCACCAGCGATGATGATCTGGAAATGTCGATGGAGGTAGAGCTCAGCGAGATCAGCGGTTCTGAAACCTTCATGCATGTGGAGAACAGTCATTTCGAAATGGTGTTGCAGTTGATGGGCGTGCACCAGTACCACACGGGTTCACCCATCAAAGTGTATCTGCCGATCAACAAGCTGTTCGTTTTCGATGACAACGAGCAACTGGTACGCACACCGTCTCAGGTGTCAGGAGGGTCTGTCTGATGGCTGAAATTCAGTTGAAATCTCTTGCTCATAGTTACAGCGATACGCCAGCCGGGCCCGACGATTACGCCATTCGCCAGCTGGATCATGTCTGGCATAAAGGTGGCGCTTATGCGCTTCTGGGTCCGTCGGGCTGTGGAAAAAGTACGATGCTGAACATTATTTCCGGTCTGGTGCAGCCCTCCGAAGGGGATGTTCTGTTTGACGGAAAACGTGTCAACGAGCTGTCGCCACGAGACAGGAATATTGCCCAGGTGTTTCAGTTTCCCGTTATTTACGACTCGATGACCGTTTTCGACAACCTGGCTTTCCCTCTCAAAAACAATAAGGTACCTGCATCCAGGATCAAGGCCCGGGTGCATGAAATTGCCGAAGTTCTGGAGATCGAGGATAAGCTCTTTAAAAAAGCAAAGAACCTCACTGCGGATGAAAAACAGAAGGTTTCGATGGGGCGTGGCCTGGTCCGGGAGGACGTTTCGGCGATCCTGTTTGACGAACCTCTGACGGTTATCGATCCGCAGCTGAAGTGGAAACTTCGTCGGAAACTCAAGCAGATCCACGAACAATTCGATATCACCATGGTGTATGTCACCCATGATCAGCTCGAGGCGTCGACCTTTGCTGACAAGATTGCCGTGATGTATGGCGGACAGATTGTTCAGTTTGGCACCCCTACCGAGTTATTCGAGCAACCCAACCACACCTTCGTAGGCTTTTTCATTGGCAGTCCGGGCATGAATCTTATTGAGGTCCAGCGGTGTTCTCGTGGCGTGTGTTTCGGAAACACGGTTGTCGGGCTTGAAACCTGGCAGGTCGAGATCCTGCAACGAACGCGGTCCACCAATATCAAGATCGGCATCCGTCCGGAGTTTGTGCAAGTCTCATACGTTGCTTCGGACGATACCTTCGAGGCCGAGGTTCTGGATGTTGAGGACCTCGGTACCTACAAGATTGTCACCGTTCAGCTTGACGGCGAGAAAATGAAAATCCGGCAGAGCGAGGAGTTTGCCGCTTCAATCGGTAGTCGGGTGCAGCTCTCTTTTCCGGCGCAATGGCTGAAGCTGTATGTGGATGAATTCCTGGTACAGGAGCAACAGTGATGCAAAAGGTCCAAAACAATAGAGCCTGGTGGCTGGTGCTGCCGGTATTTTTGCTGGTTGCCTTCTCGGCGCTGATTCCATTGATGACCGTGGTGAACTACTCGGTACAGGATATTTTTGGCCCGGGCCAGGCATTCTTTGTGGGTACGGAGTGGTTTAAAGAGGTACTGACCGACGAGCGCCTGCAGGATTCCCTGATTCGCCAGTTTATTTTCTCTGGCGCGGTACTGCTGATCCAGATTCCACTGGGCATCGGGGTCGCACTGATGATGCCGAAATCCGGCATCAAGGGTTCCGTCTGCCTGATTCTTCTGGCCATTCCGCTGCTGATTCCCTGGAACGTGGTTGGAACCATCTGGCAGATCTTCGCCCGTGGCGATATCGGTCTTTTTGGCTGGGGCATCAACCAGTTGGGGATTGAGTACAACTACACCGGCGACACGCTCGATGCGTGGCTGACCGTCCTTTTGATGGACGTGTGGCATTGGACGCCGCTGGTTGCCTTGCTCTGCTATTCCGGGTTGCGTGCGATTCCGGAGGCATTCTATCAGGCGGCGGAAATTGACCGTGCCTCGAAGTGGGCGGTGTTCCGGTACATCCAGCTCCCACGGCTCAAGAGTGTTCTTATCATCGCTGTGCTGCTTCGCTTCATGGACAGCTTTATGATTTACATTGAGCCTTTTGTGCTTACCGGTGGCGGGCCCGGAAGTTCAACAACCTTCCTGAGTCAGACGCTCACGACCATGGCCATCGGGCAGTTTGATCTTGGGCGCGCAGCCGCCTTCTCGCTGATCTACTTCCTCATCGTATTGCTGATTTCATGGCTCTTCTTTACCGCCATTACGCACGCCGACAAAGAAAATTAAGGAGAGTGTGATGAGACAGACACGTTCGAAAAACGTCGGGATTACACTGTTTATCCTGTTGCTCCTGACGCCTATCTACTGGTTGCTGAACATGTCGTTCAAAACCAACCAGGAGATTCTCGGCGGGCTCACCCTGTGGCCCCAGAATTTCACGTTGGATAATTATGCGGTGATTTTCACCGACCCCAGCTGGTACAACGGCTACCTCAATTCAATGATCTATGTGTCGATTAACGTGATCATCACATTGCTGGTGGCCCTGCCTGCGGCATACGCCTTCAGTCGCTACAAGTTCCTGGGCGACAAGCATCTGTTCTTCTGGTTGCTCAGTAACCGGATGGCACCACCGGCGGTGTTCCTGTTGCCGTTTTTCCAGCTCTATTCATCCATTGGGCTGTTCGATACCCACATAGCAGTGGCGCTGGCGCACTGCCTGTTCAACGTGCCTCTGGCTGTCTGGATACTCGAGGGCTTCATGTCCGGGGTTCCGCGCGAGTACGACGAAATGGCCTATATTGATGGCTACAGCTTTCCAAAGTTCTTCGTCAAGGTGTTCCTGCCGATGATTCGTTCAGGCATAGGGGTCACGGCGTTTTTTGCCTTCATGTTCTCCTGGGTAGAGTTGCTTCTTGCCAGGACACTCACCTCCGTAGATGCTCAGCCGATCGGTGCGATCATGACCCGAACGATAGGCGCGAGCGGTATCGACTGGGGTGTGCTGGCTGCAGCCGGTTCGCTCACCATCATTCCCGGCCTGCTGGTGATCTGGTTTGTTCGGAACCATGTTGCCAAAGGTTTTGCCCTCGGACGCGTTTAAGGAGACAACTTATGATTGCCTGGATGAACTGGACGCCGACCGTCGCCATCTTCTTTGCTGTAATTGCGGGAATTCTGGCAGTGATGACGGTTTTCGAGATTGTCTCCCCGTGCACTGAAAGGAAGGGCTTTCTGCCGATTGCTACCACACGGGGTGACCGGCTTTTTATCGGTTTGCTCTCCGCTGCTTACATACACCTGAGCTTCCTCGCCGTCAGTGATGTCACCCTCTGGGTGGCGCTGGCCGTCTCGGTAGCCTGGTTGTTGGTGTTGTTGCGTTGGGGATAGGCAGGCCGGATGTTCGTTGTGTGATCTTTACGAACATTTGGGCCAGAAGAATCCCGTGTAAAAGGTTGTAAAGATTTCGATTGCGAACTAATTTTGATCTAATGATCGGAATCGATCACCCGCGATTCCGGTAGGAAGAATAGCGACTAAGGCGCTATAACTGCGGAAACGAAACTAGGATGTTTCGCTCCATTCATATAAAAAGACGAACGAGGTTGGATATGTTCTACAACAATAAATATCCGAAAACCCTATTGCTGAGTGCCGCTGTCGGTGTTGCCAGCATGGGGCTAAGTCTGCATGCCAGCGCTGATCAGTACACTGAGGCGGCTGAAAAGTGGGTCAATGAAAAATTCAAGACATCCACGCTCACAAAGGAAGAACAGATTCGTGAGATGGAGTGGTTCGCCAAAGCCGCTGAGCAGTTCCGGGGCATGGATATCAACGTGGTTTCCGAAACCATCGCGACTCACGAATACGAATCCAATGTTCTGGCCAAGGCGTTTTCCGAAATTACCGGGATAAACCTGACCCATACACTGATTCAGGAAGGTGATGTCATCGAGAAGCTCCAGACTCAGATGCAGTCCGGACGCAATATCTACGACGGTTACGTGAACGATTCAGACTTGATTGGCACCCATGTCCGTTACGGAAAGGTGGTGGCCGTTGAAGACATCATGAATGGTGCTGGCAAAGACCTCACTCTTCCTACACTGGATCTTGAGGATTTCATCGGACTGGACTTCACCACCGGGCCCGACGGCAAGCTCTATCAACTACCTTCGCAGCAGTTTGCCAACCTGTACTGGTTCCGCGCCGACTGGTTCGAGCGTGAAGACCTGCAGAAGCAGTTCAAAGAGATTTATGGCTACGATCTGGGGGTGCCGGTTAACTGGTCCGCCTATGAGGATATTGCCGAGTTCTTCTCGGTTCACGTGAAGGAAATCGACGGTGAGCGCGTTTATGGTCATATGGACTACGGCAAGAAAGATCCGTCTCTTGGCTGGCGCTTTACGGATGCGTGGTTCTCAATGGCCGGTGCGGGCGACAAGGGGCTGCCAAACGGTCTTCCTGTAGATGAATGGGGTATTCGCGTTGAAGAGTGCCACCCGGTAGGTGCCAGTGTCAGCCGCGGCGGCGCAACTAACGGTCCTGCTGCTGTGTATGCCACCGCAAAATACGTCGACTGGTTGCGTGAATACGCGCCCCCTGAAGCTCAGGGTATGACCTTCTCTGAGGCGGGTCCTGTTCCGGCCCAGGGTAATGTTGCCCAGCAGATCTTCTGGTACACCGCGTTTACGGCAAGCATGATCAAGGACGGACTGCCGGTTGTGAACGACGATGGCACACCCAAGTGGCGTATGGCGCCGTCCCCCCGCGGTCCCTACTGGGAAGAGGGCATGAAGCTCGGTTATCAGGACGTGGGTTCCTGGACCTTCCTGGACTCAACGCCGGAGAAGCGTCGTCTTGCTGCGTGGCTGTACGCTCAGTTCACTGTATCCAAGACGGTGTCTCTGGAGAAAACCATTGCAGGTCTGACTCCGATCCGCGAGTCTGACATTGAGTCTGAGGCGATGACGGAGATGGCTCCGAAGCTCGGTGGTCTGGTGGAATTCTACCGTAGCCCGGCCCGTGTCCAATGGTCCCCAACGGGCACCAATGTGCCGGATTACCCGAAACTGGCACAATTGTGGTGGCAGTACATCGCGCAGGCCGCCAGCGGTGAGGCTACTCCGCAGGAAGCCCTCGATGGTCTTGCCAAGGCGCAAGACCGAGTGATGGAGCGGCTGGAACGCGCCAATGTACAGCCAAACTGTGGGCCGAAGCTGAATGAACCACGAGATCCTCAGTACTGGCTTGATCAGCCCGGCGCACCCAAGCCTAAGCTGGCAAACGAGAAACCCCAGGGCAAAACCGTTGCCTATGATGAGCTGTTGAAAACCTGGGAAGAGGCGCGCTAAGGCGAGCTGATTTCCTGTAAAGCCATGCCTGTCGCAACAGAAAACGTTGCGGCAGGCAGAGCTCCATTCTTACGTTGACGTTGTTTCGTGTTGCAGGAAAGTTGTCAGAGTCGGACTGGTTTGCCAGCCTTCAGGCGACGCTCTTCCCATTCTTCCCGGGTCTGGGCGGCCTGTTCACCGGACATTGAATCGATGATGCTGAAATAGTCGGCACTATACTCATCGGCAATGACGGTATTGCGGGGCTTCACTTTGACAACATAGACGGTCTGTACGTTCTGATGATCAAATGCCCGCCAGTACTGTTCGTCTTTCAGAAGGGTATATCTGTGTCCCTCCAGAGCTTTGATAAGGAGAGAGGTGTTGGTGGTGCCGGTTCTCTCAACGGCATCCTTGTACTGGTAAATAATGCTGTAGGCCGAGGCAGCAGCGGTTGATGGCCGCACTTCATAGCGCTTCGAGAAGGCCTCCACAAATTCTGTTCCTCTGGTGTAGTTGAGCTCGTAAGGCACGTTCCAGACCCAGGGTGAACCGCCGATTATGCCTTCCATAATGGTGGGCCCGACCTCTCGGGCCATGCCCAGAGTCAGGTTGGGTACGACAATCTGCATTTTCTTGGTAAGCCCCATTTCGTAAGCAACGTTCAGGGCCCGCACCATGTCATCGCCAAACAGAACCATCATCAGGACCTTGGCGTTGCTGGCATCGGCCTGCTCCAACGCGTCACGGAAGTCGGTGATCAGCGCTCTGGGGAATGGCGTTTTCACGCCTTTATGGCGTTCAGTATCGTCGGTACCGGAAAACTTGCGAACAGATTCTTCCACAGACCAGCCCCAGGTGTAGTCGGCGGTGATGTAGAAGTAGTCGTCGTCGGAGTGATTCGTGCTCAGGTACTGGCTGAGTGCCTTTGCGGTCATCCAGGCGTTGTAAGGCTCGCGGAACATATGAGAATGGCCTTCGGCACCTGTGGTTGCATTCGAGTAGGTGAGTGCTCCGAAATAAAGGCGGTTGCGGTCACGAGCGGCTTTGCCTGAAGCAATGGCTACAGCACTGGAAACACCGCCGAAGACCATCCGCACGCCCTCACGATCGATGAGTTCGGCTGTGTTCTTTGCGCCCTGGGCCGGTTCGCCACGGGTATTCCTAACCACCAATTCAAGCTCGCGACCCATGACGCCGCCCGCCTTATTGATCTCGTCAACGGCCAGGAAGGCGCCCAGGCGTTGCTGCAGGCCCTGATCCTTGTAGCGACCGGTTTGGGGATAGTTGAGTCCTATTTTCAGGGTTTCGGCATAGACAGTGGTACTAGCCAGCAACAGCAGGCAAGCAGAAAAGAGTGCTTTTCTGAGATTCATTCAGGTTGGCCTCCGGAATTGCGGCGCCACTGGAGAAGGGGCCGCTATTCATTTTTGTTGTTTAGTTAAGCGCAGCTAGTGTCAGCGCTGATTATGGAACCAACAATGAGACTAAAGTGGAAATTTGGGTAACGTTTTGTAGGTTGCCGGTTAGGTAAGGTCTGAATCCTGTCGGCTCTGAGAGCGAGCCCGGGCTTTGAACGACTGATCGGAAAACACATGGTGTCCCAGCAAGTTGCCTGAAGCGTTCTGTTTGGTTTCCGCACAGTGACTGGATACACTTCGCACAGGAGTGGCACTGAGGCCATTGTTGAGTGGAGTTTCTGCTGTGTGGAAATTGAAAGGCGCTGATCACAGGTTGTTGCGATCCGGAATTCAGGGTTTGGTGTTACTGGCCGGGGGGGCTCTGTTTGCGCCTGTTGCAAGTGCCGAATGGTACCAGTATTCGGATACGGCCATGACCACCCCGATCGAGCTCGAATTCTGGGCAGAAGACAAGACCTTCGCGGATCGGGTCGGGGAGGATGTCTTGGCGGTATTTCATCAGGTGGATGAGCAGATGAGCCGTTACCGCGAGGATTCTGAAGTGTCCCGGCTCAATCGCACTGCACCCGATGGTCCCATATCCGTAAGTTCCGGCCTGTTTCAGGTTCTGGAGAAAGCGAGGGATGTGTCCGTTCTCAGCGACGGCGCGTTCGACGTCACCTTTGGTTCCATCGGTTACCTGTATGACTTCAGAGCGGGTAAGAAACCTACAGACGAGGAGATCCAGTCCGGTTTGTCGCGGGTGAATTTCCGTGATGTCCTTCTGGATCAGGAGGCGCACACCGTCGAATACCGCCAGCCGGGTATGCTGGTGGATCTTGGCGGAATTGCCAAGGGCTACGCTGTCGACCTGGGTGTCGAGCACCTGGTCAGCTCTGGTATTCGCCATGCCAGACTCAGTGCCGGTGGCGACATGAGGCTTCTGGGCGATAAACGTGGGCGGCCCTGGTATGTGGGAATCCGGGATCCCCGCTCCGAAGGCCGCAATGCAGTGGTTTTGCCGCTGCAGGATGTGGCTGTTTCTACCTCAGGCGACTATGAGCGGTTCTTTCTGGATGAGGCAGGGGACCGTGTCCACCACATACTGTCTCCCGTCACTGGCAAATCGGTCAGGGGCGTCCAGAGCGTGACGATCATTGGCGACAATGCGTTAACCACCGATGGCCTGTCTACCGCGGTGTTTGTTCTGGGGCCTGAGAAAGGGCTGGAGATGATTGAGCGTCTGCCTGGCATCGATGTGGTTGTTATCGATGATCAGCGCATGATGCATGTGTCAGAGGGGCTGGTTCCCCCTCCATCCAGGTAGGGGGAACCGCAGGATCAACCGCTGATCGTTCCGTTCACGAGGTTCTCGAATGCGATCAGGCTATCTTGTGATGTGGCATTGCCCAGCCCGTGACCGTTGAAACGGGACCCGAAATCACTTTGCTCCCCGTGCAATGCCATATAGTTGAGCAACACGGTCTGAACCAGCTGGTTAACGTTATTGGCGGCAGGGCTGGATGCGGTTTCGACAGAGGCGTCTGAGCGCATGAATCCAATTTGTCTGCGAATCGGGCTTGGGCGGCCAGCCGGATTGTAGACCATAAAAAATGAGGCGGCGGTCTGTTGGTTGTCGCCAGTCCATTCGCCCTTGCCACGACCGTCCGTTGAATCGTCAATACGGCCATTGCTTGATACTGAGCCATCACTGAATACGTAGAGCATCAGTGGCATGCCCACCCTTGCCGCATATTCCAGGCACGCGCCCATGCAGCGTCCGGCCTGCTCGTCCCGGCGCTCTCCGGTTCCGCGCTCCCCGGTATGGTAGTCATAGCCGCCCATGGTGATTGTCCCGGCACCTGCGTAGCCATTCATCACCAGCTTCATCACCGATGCGGTTTTGCGAAATTCGCTGTTGTTGTCGAACTCGTCGCGGCTGAAAATTCCAGTGGAGCCGACGATCTCAAGATCCAGTTCCGGATCCAGTTCTGCCGGATTGCCGAACCGATCTGCCAGATCGGCACTTTTTATGTAACCGCAGCGCACTAGGTCCTTGACCACATCGTCAGTGGAAATGCCCGTGTTTACCTGGTTCATTTTGGCATCGCTGATGCGCTGTATGGATTCCATGACAGCCACCGCATCCGACTGATCGAGAATGCCGATGAGGTCGCCTACGTCCACCAGCCCGGTGGCATCCGATGGCCGGTCAATCTTGGTGGGGCGAACCTCAGGATTGATCAGATTCATCGGTGCCAGTGAATTGCCACCGGATTCCGAGCTCTGGGAGCCTATAAGAGAGAGCAGAGAGCCGTCCGCGCCGGCACGATGAATCCCGTACATCGGGTTGTGGGGATTGTTGCCGGTGTCGTTTTCTGAGCGAGCGGCAATGATGGCTCCGTCTGTCGCCGCCCGGGTGCCTGCTGATGTGCTCTGCAGAATACCCCTGAGGAAGGCGCTGTCAGAATGGAAGGCCAGGCCCAGCTCCGTGTTCACGAACGCGGGATCGTTGGGAAGCATGTCACCCGGCAGGCCTAGCTTGTTATAGCCCGCGGTGCTCAGGAAATCCATTTGCCCGCCTGATTTGCCCATCAAAACGTTGGAGCCAGCAATATTGGCGCCACCAGCCAGATCAAAGCAGATAAATGGGATCTTTCCAGCGCCATTAACTGCAATGCCGCAGCTTTCCTTGAGTGTTTCCAGATCCGCTGATAACGCGGCTGAAGCCAATCTCGGGTTGCCGAACAGACTGAACAGCGAGGCACCGAAAACGGTAGCGGACCCTGCCATCAGGCCCTGGGCAATGAACTCACGGCGGGTTCTCGGTTTGCCGTGATCATCGTGGAGCAGTGGACTGCCGTTCGCCAGAGGCTTTTTACGGGATTTGCGTATGAACATGATCGGCTTCCTCTACTGAACCAGGGTGGTGGCGCTGCCAAGCACAGCTGCACAACTTGCCTTTACGACCGTTTCCGTGCGGTCCGCCGGGCACCCGGCACCACAGCTGGTCAGTTTATCCATCAGACTGCTGAGCTCGGCCTGAATGTCACCATCGCTGGGCTGTGAATTCAGGTTGCTGCCCACGAAACGGGACAGGAGTGGCCCGGTAATCTGGCTTTTTCCACTGTGATCAAATGCGCTGCTGGCCGGGGCGTTGAAATCAAACCCCGGGAACATTTCGTCCCGAAGCTGGCTATCGGACACCAGTGCGTCGCAATACTGGATTGCCATCTGAGTAACGGCCATCTGGTGGGATGACAGGAAGCCCTGGACGGTCTCTACAGTAGGCAGCTGTTGCTTCACCGTTGTATAGGTCGCGAATACTGCCGGGTTGGTTGTGTCAACGCCGGTCATCCGGGACATGGATTCATTGATTTCGTCAAAGGTCTTGAGGCCAATCTCCGAAGCCGGTTCCAGATCCGCAGGCTCCGGCTGCGCT
Source organism: Marinobacter sp. F3R08 (assembly GCF_018860425.1). Taxonomy (GTDB): domain Bacteria; phylum Pseudomonadota; class Gammaproteobacteria; order Pseudomonadales; family Oleiphilaceae; genus Marinobacter. The sequence continues at coordinate 249,351 of NZ_JAHKPI010000025.1, forward strand.
GGCAGAGACGGCTCTGAGCGGGCATAGTCATTGCCGCCCAGCTGGTCGAACGTCAGGAAGAACTCGTCGCTTTCAGGACCATTTTCCAGGGCAATGATGGTGCCAAGAGACGACAGCGACTGGCCCGTGCCGGGTTCATAAGTCGCACTGTCCAGAACGACGTCCAGGTTAGCCCAGGCTTGTCCAACGGTGGCTTCTTTGCCATTGATGCCCAGCCGCATGCCCCGGACCCGGATATTTGATGGCTCGGCGGCATCATCCAGACTGATGAAGAAGGGACTGGTGAACCTGTAGGCGTAGCTGTCGAACTGGCTAACCTCAAACACGATGAAACTCTCAGGTACATCAATGAGGTGAGAGACTCCGAACAACAGATAGAACTTCTGGCCAACACCCACTTCAAAGTTGGCCCGGACCTGTTCCGGTGTCAGCGCTCGATTGTGGATGGCAACCATCCGGATAGCGCCTTCCCAGGGTGAGTTGCCATCGGTCTCGTTGCCTAATACCAGGGCAAAGCTGTCGTCCCATTCGGTTAACAGTCCGCCGTCGTCCGGATCGACATCACCGGTCGGAACCCCATTGACAAATATCTGGCGTCCGGTCGCAGGACTGTAGTTCACCACAACGTGCTGGAGAGTTGCCTGCAGGAGCATGTCAGCGTCCTGGGTGGCAAAGGGCGTATTCTCATCACTGGTGGTGCTGCGATGCAGTGCTTCGTATCGTTGAAGTGTTTGGCTGAGCGTGACGTTTCGAGTGGTGGATGAGCCTGAGTAGGTCACGATTCGGGCATCTTCCTGCGTGATGTTCGCGGGGGCCACCCAGGCTTCGATGCTGTACTCGCCGGAGGCCGTCAGCAGGGTGTGGAGTTTCTGGCTGGCGGTTGTACTGCCCTGAGCCTTGCCGGCCGGGACCGTGAAACCTTGCTCATCTTTGCCCTCAGGGCCGAGGTCGATGCCCCATCCACCAACCCAGCCGACATTTCCGCTCAGGGTCAGATTCAGGGCCGGAGACACGCCGCTGGTATCAAAGGCAGTCTGGCCCTCACCGAATTTGAATTCGTAGAGTGCAATCACGTTGTCTTCAAAGCGACCGCCTGAGTTGGCTAGCAGGCCGTCATTCTCAAGCGTAAGGGCCTTGCTCGCAACCAGCGCGGAATCTACTGGCTGGGCGGTCAGGTCCTGGACCATTTCAAGGATCTTCAGTTCCATCAGATCTGCGGAGGCTTCACAGTCATCATTCCAGCAGTTGTGGAAGTCATAGCGCAAGCGCTCAACCAGTCGGGATGCACCAGGATCCATAGGATCTATGCGACTCTTCGCCTGATCATAGGCCGTGGTGACATCGGCACTGGCAATATAGGGGGTCTGGCCGTTATCAGCGTGACAGTCACTGCAATACTTTCTAAGTTCGGGGTAGACGGTGACGGAAAACAGCGAGGTATCCACGGGAAGAGCAACAGTGGCGCCAGGCTCTTTGAGTTCCGGTGCTTCGAGTTCAACGGTTTTTGCAGCCCCTTCAGAGCCGCCGGCCCAGTTCGTTATGTAGGTGGTAAGAATGTCGACGCAGGCGGACGTGCTCTGTAACCAGCAATTGTGGCCACCGGCCACCTTGGTCACCATGATGGACTGGGAAGGATTGCTCAGGCTGACAATTGTGTTGGCCTGCGCATAAGCAAGATTGACATCCTGCTCGTTTACGAACGTTGGCGCCTGACCATTGGCACCATGGCATGCGCCGCACTTATCCTGAGTTACCAGATTGTCCCAGACGGTGCGTTTGAAATTTGTCACGTCATCGGTCGAAGGGCTTGGCCCGTTGTAAGTGACCGATCCGGACCCCCCGGAAGTATTTGGCAATTGTTCCGTAGCTTCGCCACCGCAGGCAGAAAGCACGAGGGCCATTGTAATGATGGCAAGGGTCGATTTGAGGGCGTTCATGGAAATCCGTTCAGGTGTCATCATAACGTCCTTACTCCCCCATGCAATACACAGCGGATTCTGCGAATACCTGTTTCAGCTTGTAGCCCTGACCGGCAAAGCTGGCGACCATACTGCTTATCTGAGAGCGATCCTCACTGTCGGACGGCGGTCGCAGGCAGACATTCTCGAACACCTTTGTGACCTGACACTCGGTAAAGGCGTCGGAATGAGCGAATTCCATACCCAGACTCTTGGCACCGCTGCCCGAGCCTGGCAGTGACGGATCCCAGCCCAGTCGGCGATTCGATCCCTGGCGCCAGTAGTTATCCCAACTGTCATCCGGTGTCACATAGCCCTGTTCGAAAGTTGCAGAGTTGATATGGTACTTGGCCTGAACTCTGGAACCAGTTTCAGGATCCGTTTGACCTACCGCGTTGTACACCAGACGACCAAGATCTCCGTCAGGATCGGTGTTCTGGTCGTATTCGTAGTCGTAATAGGCAAAAGCCTGGGCCATGGGGTCCATGCCCGTATGGCAGCCAACGCAGTTGTTGAGAAACACCCGACTGTCGCCACCCGGACTGCGAGATACGTCCTGACGAATACGATCTGTAGGCAGCGTGACATCCGCTACCTGTTCTAGGTCATTGCACATATGATTGATGAGGGTGAACCGGAACATGGCCCGGTTTGTTCCTGCGCTGAAAAAGGCTTTCGCCGAGGCCCGAGAGGTGATGACTCCGGCGGTGGCAGCGGGGGGCAGGCCGTTGAGGTTTGATTGTGACCTCGCGACGAGATTATCCTTCAGGCTGGCTCCACTGGTCTCCAGCGATTCATAGTGATTGTTGTTGCTTGTGGAGTAACTGGGCAGGCTCAGAGTCGGGTCGCCGACATAGAGAATATCGTCGTAAAGGACCTTGCGAAAATCGTCCTCATCTCTGACCAGGCCTATCACTGTAGCAATGTAATCATTTAACGGCACAAACTTCGACATCGCCTCGTTGGTCCAGGGGGCAGAGAAGTTTTTCAGGGTGACGTCATAGAAAGCGCTGTCATTCATGGCGGTAAATGCAGCGTTCAGAGCGTTGCCCGAGGTAATGTCAGCGGCCATGTCGTCAAGCACGCTCTCGGATGGAGGAACGCCGGCGATCCGGTCGTGGATGCGCTTGGCCTGTTCCCGTGGGCCTGCGTTAGCCAAGCCTGCCTGCACAGACACTAATGCGACGAGAACTGCGGTACTGCAAGCCTTGCCAAGCAGGCTTCTGATCCTGTTCCGGGCGGTCATGTCCTTTCCCTCGATGTTCGGTAGCATGGGCACATTAATGCTTTTTGACAATTGTTAAAAGTTTACGGCTTGCTATATCCTTGATTTTGAGTTGTCGGCCACGTTATTACATTGCGTTACGTAAAACCCTTGGAGCATGCCAGCGGAACCGGCTTAGTTTATGTCATGGAATGTCATCCGAAACAGGGTTTGTCACGTTGGAAATTAAGTCACCCATTCTACAGATCTCTTTCAGTGCGCGCCTTGCTATTGCACTTGGCTCGGTCGGGATGTTGTCTGGTTGCCTGTCGAGCAGTGACAGTCAGCAGGTGGATCCCGTTGTGGTTGAGAACCCTGTAGCCTACATTGAGCGAACCCTTCTGTTTAATGACAACACGGGTATGCTGGTGGAAGACAACCTGGCGGATCCCATGGCTTTTCGTCCGGAAGCCCGTCTTTATCTGAAGACGCGCGCAACTCCGGATGCGGAGACCCGTGACATCTCTTCCCGCGCGTTTGCGGGGGCCCAGTTCCTGGACGATAACGACGATTTGCGTTACGACGTGAAGGACCTTCATGCGTCACATGATGGGTCCAGATTGCTGTTCGCTATGCGCGCTCCGGAAATCGAAGACGCCGATGATGAAGACCAGCCGACCTGGAATATCTGGGAGTACGATGTCGATACCGATGTCCTGCGTCGGATTATCGACTCTGATGTTACCGCCCGGGCAGGTCAGGACGTAGCGCCTGCGTATCTTCCTGATGGCCGCATCGTTTTTTCCTCTACTCGTCAGCGGATCTCCAAAGCCGTGTTGCTTGACGAGGGCAAGCCCCAATACTCCGGACTGGATGAAGAAGGTCGCAGCCCCGCGTTTGTTCTGCATGTTATGGACGAAGATGGTCAGAACATTGAGCAGATCACGTTCAACCAGAGTCACGATCTCGATCCCATGGTGGCGTCTGATGGCACCATCGTATTCAGTCGCTGGGACAATGCAGGCCAGACCCGTGACAACGGTGTAAACCTTTATCGTGTAAATCCTGACGGGACCGGCTTGAGTTATCTGTACGGCCGTCATTCTCACGATTGGGTGCCTGACGTAAATGATGTTCAGTACCTGCATCCTCGCAAATCGGACAGCGGCGATTTGCTGGTACAGTTGCGGCCTTTTGAAAGCGGTGATTACGCGTCGGTGCCGATTGAAGTTAATGCCGAACAGTTTGTTGAGGCCAATCTGCGCATTGACGGGACAGAGGATGATTCGGGACAACGCCCGCTTGTGCCCGGAGTGGGCCTGAATGGACAGATGTCGCTGGAAGGGAGTTACGCATCGGTCTCGCCATTGCTGGATGGCACTAACCGCTACCTGGCTAGCTGGACACCCTGTCGATTGCGGGAAATTGCTACTGAGCAGATCGTCAATTGCACAGAAGATCGCCTTGAGTCCGAGGACTATCAGCCCGCGGAGCCGGTTTACGGCCTCTGGCTACTGGATACCAACAGTGAAACCCAGCGGCCGATCGTTCCACCGGTGGAGGGCATCCAGTTTGATGAAGCGGTCCTTATGAAGGATCGTCCCCTGGAACATTTCATTCCGGAATCTCAGTTTACCGGTGCCGAGGGCGCCTTGGGAGATGAAGGCTATGGCATTCTGCATATTCGCAGTGTTTACGATATAGACGGGGTTGATACCACGCCTTCGGGCATTGAGGTGATGGCTGATCCAGTGGAGACCCCTCCTGAGCAACGGCCAGCCAGATTTCTCCGTCTTGAGAAGCCTGTGGCTATTCCAGATGAGAACGTCCGGGACTTTGATAACAGCGCCTACGGTAGGAGCCGCGCGCAGCTGATGCGGGAAATACTGGGTTATGTGCCGATAGAGCCGGATGGTTCGGTCAAAGTTGCAGTGCCTGCCAATGTGGCATTTGCTGTTAGCGTGCTGGACGAGCAGGGTCAACGGATCAGTGCCAGGCATCAAAACTGGCTGACAGTTCGTCCTGGAGACACTCTTGAGTGCTCAGGCTGCCATAACCCGGACAGCCCAACACCTCATGGCAGATCTGATGCCGGTCCGGAGCCCGTTTGGGGTGGGGCGGCAACAACGGGGCGGGAGTTCAGGAATACCGACACGGAACTGTTTGCCGATATGGGCGAAACCATGGCGGAGGTGTTTGCACGGATCAGGGACATTCGCCGGCCATCACCAGATGTGGTTTATGTCGATGAATGGTCCGGCGAAGCTGTCGATCCAAAACCGGAGAGTTTTGCGCTTTCCTACGCAGATCTGGAGACTGCACCGCCTATCTCTGGTGTTTGTGCAATCGAATGGACACCGAATTGCCGGATTGTGATTAATTATGAACAGCATATTCATCCGCTCTGGAGCGTGAACCGGGAGGTGTTGGATCCGGACACCATGGCGGTGGTGGATGACTACAGTTGTACCAGTTGTCACAGTGATAGCGATGCTGCCGACATGGCTATGGTGCCGGCGGCGCAATTGGATCTGAGCGATGGTCCGTCACCGGATGAACCTCTGCACTTCAATGCCTACAGAGAGCTTCTGTACCCGGACAGTGAGCAGGAACTGGTAAACGGCGCTCTGATTGACCGGCTTGTGGATTCCGGTGAGGTGCTAAGGGACGAGGAGGGCACACCCATTCTTGATGCAGATGGAAACGAGCAGCCCATTCTGGTCACAGTTCCAGTGCAAGCCTCCATGTCGGTCAACGGTGCCCGTGCGAGTGATTTTTTTGAGGTGTTTTCGGAGGAGGGGACTCATAGGGATTTCCTCACACCGGCCGAGCTCAGACTGATTTCAGAATGGCTGGATATTGGCGGCCAGTATTTTAACAACCCTTTTGATGCCCCGGCAGACTGAACCAAGGACCCACATTCGCGCCATGCCCATTGTCATTCTCATGTGTGTTTTGTTGTTGCCCGCTCAAAGCTGGGCTGGCTGGCTATGGGGCCAGGGGGATGAGGGTGCGGCTCAGGTGCAGGTAACGGAGCCCTATATTACCTGGCGGACCGGGCCGGCAATTGGGTACCCGGTTTTTCATACCAGTGAAAAGGGTGAATGGCTGACCATTCAGCAACGAAAGACCAGCTGGATAAAAGTAACGGACTCCCGGGGCAGGGAGGGCTGGGTATCCGTGGCTGATATGGCCCAGACGATTGATGCCACAGGCAACCGCATAGAACTTCGGGTACCGGATTTCGAATCATTCGGTAACCGGCGAGTCGAAGCCGGAATAATGATGGGACAGTTTGACGGTGCCCCGGTCACCGCAGGTTATGGCGGCTTCTGGATGACGAGGAATCTTTCAGCAGAGCTCTGGGCTTCCCAGATTCTGGGCAGTGCGTCTGAGATCAGAATGGTCAATGCCAATCTGCTACACCAGCCATTCCCCCACTGGCGGGTCTCACCTTTTTTTACGCTGGGCATCGGGCATATCTGGGTAGATCCCAAGGCCACTCTGGACCAGCCGGAAGAGCGTGATAACAGCATTGGCCATGCTGGCCTGGGGGTCAGGGCCTACATTACCGATCGATATTTCATCCGTGCCGAAGTGAAGGACTACAAAGTATTCACTAACCGGTCCACCAACGAAGAAGCGACAGAATGGAAAATCGGACTAAGTATCTTTTTCTGAAACAACTGGGCCTGGTGGCCGGTGTCTGTGTTGCCTCAAGCGCCGCAGCGCAGGACGACCGTCCTCTGATTGAGCCTGATGTCACTCCGGTACCGGTCACCGAAGCGTTGATCGATACTGAGAACTTTGAGATCGGAGCTTTTGTCGGCGTGCTGAATATCGAGGATTTCGAATCGTCTCTGGTGTATGGCGGCAAGCTCACCTATCACCTGAGTGAGTCCTTCTTTTTCGAGGCCGGGGTGGGTCTTGCGGAGGGGGGCGAAACCAGTTTCGAGAAATTGGCCGGCGACGTGGAAGTGCTTACCGACAGTGACCGGGATTACCTCTATTACAACATCAACCTCGGTTATAACGTGCTACCGGGGGAGGCGTTTTTCACTGAGAACTATGCCTTCAATACCAACTTCTATCTGATTGCGGGAGCGGGGGCCACCGATTTTGCGGGTGATACCCGGTTTACCCTGAATGCGGGAGCAGGCTACCAGATACTTTTGACAGACAGCGTCTCTATTCACCTTGGCGTCCGGCAGCATTACTACCGGATTGATGTTCTGGGAGCGGAGAAAACGTCCGTGAACACAGAGATCAGCACTGGCCTGTCCGTCTTTTTCTGAACACAGGAGCGATGGCGATGAGAACATCCATGAAATCACTTGCAATAGCGGGCACCCTGGCCTGCATGAGTCCTCTGGTCGCTGCAGAGGCTATCAATGTTCCGGCGCCGGATTTCACCCTCGAAAGCCGATCCGGAGAGAATCTCCGGCTGGAGGAGCATCGTGGGGAAGTGGTTATGCTCAATTTCTGGGCGTCCTGGTGCGGACCCTGCCGCCAGGAAATGCCACTTATGGATGAGCTCTACAGCCAATACAAAGACCTTGGGTTTACCATTCTTGCGGTCAATGTCGATGAGAACCGGGCTGAGGCTCACCGGTTTCTCGAAAAGGTTCCCGTGAACTATCCGATTCTCTATGACCCGGAGAGCTCCGTCAGCGAGCTTTACGAAGTCCAGGCCATGCCAACCACGGTGATGATTGACCGCGACGGCAACGCACGGTATCTGCATTACGGATACCAGCCCGGCTACGAAGACGACTATGAACAGCAAATTCGCGAATTGGTGCGCGAGTAACTTTCGGACGGAACGGCTATGCGAATATCTTCGACTTTCACGGTGGTTGCCCTGTTGCTGGCCATGGTTGCCGTGTCAGGCTGCAGCTCCGTGAAGCCCTGGGTAAAGCCTTATGAGAGAGACAATCTGGCGGATCCTGTCATGAGCCTGAGCCGTCATGGCACAGCGGATTCCTACATGCACCATGTCTATCAGGCCAGGGAGTCTGCCCGGGGAGCGGAAGGTGGTTCGGGAGGTGGTTGTGGCTGTAACTGACGGAACCCGGATAATGCGCGCTTCATGTGTTCTGGTTGCTCTGTTGCTGCCGGGATTTCAGGCGTTGGCAGCAACGCTACCGGTAGACAACGTGGATGTGCTCTATCACCGTTATGATGGTGGCGGTATGGTGATCGACGGTCCCTCAGTGCTCGTGCGTAAAAGCATTGGCTCACAGGTCTCACTGTCCGGACAATATTATGTCGATTCAGTCTCGGCCGCGTCCGTTGATGTTCTGGCCACTGCCAGTCCTTATGAAGAAGAGCGAAACGAATACACCTTTGGCGTTGATTATCTGCATGATAAATCCATTCTGAGCCTCGGCTTTACCAACAGTTCGGAAAACGATTACGAAGCCAATACCGTTTATTTTTCGGTCAGTCAGGAGTTTTTTGGCGGCATGTCCACGGTCACCATGGGCTACGCCAGCGGCTGGGATGAAGTCGGGCGGGTTGGGAACGATTCCTTCAGTGAGGAAGCGGATCGCCGCAACTATCAGCTGGGACTGAGCCAGGTAATTACCCGCAACAGCCTTGTCGGTGTTGATCTTGAGGTTGTTACGGATGAAGGCTTTTTGCAAAATCCGTATCGTCAGAATCGTTATATCGATCCCACTGATTCGACATCGTACCTGTATCAGCCTGAACGCTATCCGGAAACCCGAACCAGCACAGCCGTGGCTGTGCGTGCACTCTATTATCTGCCTTATCGGGCTTCAATCCGTGGCGAATATCGATTTTTTACGGATTCTTGGGGCATCAATGCCCACACCGTTGAGCTCGGATATGTTCATGGATTGAATGAGCGCTGGACCCTTGAGGGTTCTGTCCGTTACTACAGTCAGAATGAAGCCGAGTTTTACAGTGACCTTTTCCCTTATGAGAACTCCCAGACTCACCTTGCAAGAGACAAGGAGCTGAGCTCACTGTCCGGAATGACTCTGGCAGCCGGAGCTGTGTACGAGTGGAGGCAGACCTCTATCCCGGGGATTGATCGCCTTCAGGTGAGTCTCCTGGTGGACTGGCTGAATTTTGACTATGACAACTTCCGGGATGTAACCGCGAGTGGGGATTACCTCCCCGGTGAAGAACCTCTCTATTCCTTCGATGCCCTGGTGACCCGGGCATCGTTGGTTCTTGAATACTGAGAACGCAGGAAGAACGATTATGGCTGATTACTTGAGAAAACAACTCCCTGCGCTGATCGTGGCCTTGCTCCTGGTATTTACCGCGTCGGTATCTGCCCAGAGCAACAGGGAAAGTGGCAATGACGACGCGGCCGTCGCCGAGCAGGTGGAGGCTCTCAAAAAAAAGGTCATCCGTCTGAACCGGGATCTGTTTATTCTGGAAGAGGATTTGCTGTTTCCGGCCAATACCCAGGTCGCCGTGTTTGTCAGCGTTGACACAGGAAAGTTCCTTGAGCTGGATGCGGTGAAGCTGAAAGTAGATGACGAGATCGTTGCCTCTCACCTATACACGGAGCGTCAGGTAACCGCTCTTGCGCGTGGCGGCATGCAGCGACTGTACATTGGAAACCTGAAAACCGGACGTCATCAGATCACGGCCTTCGTTGAGGGTGTAGGGCCGGAACAGCGTCCCTACAAGCAGGCCGCATCTCTTGAGTTCGAGAAAGGCACCGGTACGGCCGCTCTGGAGATCCGTGTTGAAGATCGTTCATCCAACTACCAGCCCTCCGTTTCCATTCTGGAGTGGGAGTAAGCTGCATCGTGGTATCGAAAGTGAGCAAGCTGTTTCGAGGCCGCCTGGTACTGTTTACAGGAATGTTGCTCTGGCTAACGACGGTTGCTTCAGTTCAGGCCGAGGAAACGCAACCCGAGCGGGTGAAGGATCTGCGTTATGGTTGGGCGCTCTACGAGTATCATCAAGGCAATGCCTTCGAGGCTCTGACCCAACTGGCGGTTGCGCGTGAACGCGGTGGCATTGATGGACATGGCGATTATCCGGCCCTAGTTGAAGGCGGGCTTATGTTGTCATGGGGAATGACGCGTGAGGCCAGCAGGGTGTTCACACAATTGCTGGGCGATGACGGCGCGGGCAGTACTCTGGCTCCCGATGTTCGTAATCAGGCGTGGTTTTATCTGGGCAAGGTATTCTATCTCGAAGGTGACCACGCGTTGGCCAGAAAAAATCTTGAGCGTGTGAATGGCGACGTTCTGGCCGAAGCCAACCATGAACTGTTTCGCGAGTGGGTTTACCTTCAGGCGCGGCTCCTGATGATGTCTCCGGATTCCGGCGATGAATCCAAACGGATATCGCTTCAGGCACTGCTGGAAGACACTGATATCTGGGCACTCTACCTCCGTTACAACTCGGCAGTATCCACTTTGGATGCGGGAGACTCCGTTGCCGCCGAGGCGGAACTGAAGAAACTCATCTCCATTATTGATCCGCCTTCCCTTGCCGATGAACCGGATAGAGAACGTCAGGGGATGCTGAGCAGAGCCCGCCTGTCACTGGCACAGCTGTATCTTCGGGAAAACCGGTTTGAAGCTGCGCTGGAGGTCCTTGGGGCTATGTCATTGAGTGGGGTGTATGTTGAACAGGCGCTCTTCGCCTACGCTGTGGCTGCGGCCAGGCAGGGTCAGCCGGAGAGGGCGCTTGATGCCCTTGACTCACTTTCAAACAGGGAACTTTTTTCGCCTTGGCGTCAGCAGGTTCCGTTTGCTCGTGCCTATGTTCTTGAACAGATGAACAAACCGCAGCGAGCATTGTCCGCATTTAAACAGGCGGCGGATCATTATGCGGCCAGAATCGAGGCGCTCAATAACACCAGGGCGCGGCTCAGTGAAGAGAATCTGATGGCGCAGCTCGAGTTCCGTCGCGACAGCGATGGCATTCTCACAGATTCGTTCGGCCGACTGCAGGTAGAGCCTGTCGATTTCAGTATCGCAGAAGTGCTGGCCGAGGAGACATTTCAGCAGGCGCTTGCCGAATTGAACGAACTGTACCAGATGCAGTCCTTCATCGCCGAGAGGCAGGCACGGTTCGAATCATTCCGTGTCATGCTGGAGACCCGTGAGCAGCAGCGCCGGATCCGTATTGCACAAACCCGAGCGGCTCTTGCAAGCCAGCAGGCGGACCAGTGGCAACAATTGCAGCAGGCGTTCAGTGAGAAGATTTCCGCTGCGCTGGCTGAGGAAGATGCCCGGTTTTTCATGACGTCAAAGCAGAAGGCCCTGAGAGAGCGGCTGGATCAGGTTGAGGCAACTCTGGCGGGTTTGCCAGACGATGAGACCACGGCCAGCCAGCGAGCGACCTATCGACGAATGCGTGCCCATTTTGACTGGTGGATCGCGAACGATTATGGAGTGAATCGTTGGGACGCTCAAAAGCAGCTACAGGATCTGGATCGCGAGATGGAGCGCTTCCAATCCCAGCGACAGCGTGTCGAAGCTTTGATGGCAGACGACGCTCGTCACGATGACCTGGCCCAACGTATCACTGCCAGTGAGCAGGAGCTGGAGAGTGTCGGGGAGGAAGTGTCCAACGCATTGCGCAGTGCCCGGCAAAAACTTCTGCACCAGGTAGACAGAATGCTCGAAGCCCGGCAGGAGGAGATCAGTGGCTATCTGCTGGCATCACGTCATGCCCAGGCACGGTTGGCGGATCAGCTGTTCCAGGAGTCTCAAAGCGCAGGTGCCAGCAATGAGTAATCGGACCCTTGCAATGACCGTCAAAGCTGGGCTGATTGCTGGGACGCTTTTGATGGCCAGTGGTTGTCAAATGCTCCAATTCATGGTGCCTGCCGGGGACGACGCGATGCCACAGGTCCGGGAGGGCACTCTGGCCGCGCTTCCGGCGATTGAGTCCCGGGAGAGCAGTCAAGAGACAGACATGCGCATTGAGGTGCCGGCGGATGTCTCCATCGAAACCGTAATGGACAGTTACAAGACCCTTCTGCCACTGATTGATGACCCTCAAAAGCAGGTGGCTATACGGCATCGACTGGCCGATCTGGAATTCCAGCGGGCGGAGCGGAAAATAGCGGATCTGGCCGTCGATGAGCTTTCCGGTGCTATTGACTCATACCAGCGCCTTCTTTCCGAGTACCCGGAGCGCGAGGGCAATGATCAGATCTATTACCAGCTTGCCAGGGCCTGGGAGCTTCGCGGGGCCATGCCCCAGCAGCTCGAAGCATTGAATACTCTGGTACATCGTTATCCCGACTCGGAATACTGGATCGAAGCCCAGTTCCGACGCGGAGACCTACTGTTTACCGATGGCAGGTACCGGGAAGCGGAGCAGGCGTTTGACAAGGTTACCCTGGCCAGCCAGGAGCGCGCGGCCGATGCTTCGTTCCTGGTCAACGCCCATTACATGAAGGGATGGAGCCTCTTCAAACAGGCCGACTATCAGGAGGCTTTGTTCAGCTATGTCGAGGTGCTGGATCTGGTCATGCCGGAGGGGCAGTCGGTGGCGGATGTTGATCGGCGAAACCAGACCCTGATCGAGGATCTGTTTCGGGTCATGGGCTTGTCCCTGTCTTACCTTGACGGAGCGGAAACCCTTCAGAGCTTATTCCGTCAGACTGGCGGGCGTCCCTACGAAATCCTGGTTTACGATCGATACAGCGAGCTTCTGATAGAAAGAGAGCAATACAGTGATGCGATCGACGTCCTTGAGGCGTACACAGAAGATCATCCCTCAAGCCCCTGGGCGCCGCGCTACCATATCCAAATTATCGATACCCTGGAGCTCGCCGGCTTCATCCGGACCATTCCCGAGCGAAAGGCGGCTTTTGTTGGTCTTTACGGTATCTACAGTGACTACTGGCAGTTAGCTGAGCCGGAGGCGATCGAATTTATCCAGCAGCAGCTGGAGCAGCTGTTGCCCGAGTTGGCCGACCGCCAGTATTTGCTGGCAGGTGAGGCCACGGATGCTCGTCAGAGAGAAGATCATTACCGCAAGGCGGCCAGTTATTACGCTGAATTTGCCGTTACGTTTCCTGATCACCCCCGCACGCCCGAACGTCTTTTCCTGCTGGGTGAGACATACCTGGAACTGGAAGACTGGCCCGCCGCGATTGCTGCCTTTGAGCAGGTGGCCTACGACTACCCTGAGGACCGTTTACCAGAACGCGCCTCTGAGGCAGGCTATGCGTCGGTGCTGGCCTTCCGGGAGTACGCAAACACCTGGGCTGACCAACCCGTATCGGAGCAGGTGGCCTATCAAGAACTACAGCAGTTGAATCGTCTGCGTTTTGCAAACGCCTTCCCGGGAGATCCGCGGGCGCCCTCCGTGTATTACATTGCGCTTCAAAGGGAATTTGACCAGAACAACTGGGAAGCATCTGTCAGCATGGCGGCCCGACTGGTGGCCTGGCAGCCAGATCCTCCCGCCGATCTGATCACTGAAGCTTTGTTACTGTCTGGCCACAGCCTGTCCGAACTGGCTCGGTTTACCGAGGCTGAACAAGCCTATCGGGATGCGCTGACGATGTTGGCGGAGGATGATGAACGCAGAAGCACAGTGCGTGAAAATCTGGCCGCAACAGTCTATCGACAAGCCGAGCAGTTGGCTGATGCAGGCAGTGTTGAGGCCGCCGTGAGCGAGTTTCTGAGAGTCGGTACCGCTGTCCCTGAATCCGTATTGAGGGCGAATGCAGAATACGATGCGGCGGCTCTTCTGATCACTGCCAATCTGTGGGACCGGGCGATCAGTGTGTTGAACAACTTCCGTTCGGCCTTTCCAGAGCACGAACTGATTGACACGATTCCTGCAAAGCTGGCGTTGGCCTACCGGGAAACAGGACAGTGGGAGCTGGCTGCCGATGAACTTCAGCAGATGGTTGCCTTGGCATCTACGGAGGAAGAGCGTCGGGAAAACCTGATGATTGCGGCGGAGCTCTATGATCAGGCCGGCAACCGGGACAAGGCGGTCGAGACGTGGCGCAGATACGCGAACAGTCACCCGGAGCCAGCGGATATCTACATGGAAGCGGCTAACCGCCTGGCGGAGCTTTACCAGGAAGAGGATGACACTGAAAAACGGGATTTCTGGCTGCGCAAGCAGATGGCAACGGTTGACGGGAATCCGGATACAGCGGATGAGCGCATGCGCTATCTTGCTGCGTCAGCGTCTGCCATCCTGGCCCGGGATGCCCTGTCGCGGTATGACAGTATTAGCCTGACCCTGCCCCTCAACGAAAGCATGACGGCGAAAACTGAGGCGCTTGAAAAGGCCGTGAATGCCTATCAGAAAACCGCCAGTTATGGACTTTCGTCGTTTGCCACTGAGGCCGGTTATCAGATTGCGCATATCTACGGGCGTCTCGGTGCCGATCTGATGGAGTCTGAACGGCCCACCGGATTGAGTGAACTTGAGTTGGCACAGTATGAGCTTCTGCTTGAAGAGCAGGCCTACCCATTCGAGGACAACGCTATTGATATCCACGAGCAGAATATTCGGCGAGCCCGGGAGGGGATTTTCGATGAGTGGGTCAGGCGAAGTTATGAGGCCCTGAAGGAGTTGTTGCCGGGCCGTTACCTTAAGGAAGAAATAACTTCGGGGGTCGTCTATGAACTGGATTAGGGCCTGCGGACCTGGTTTTCTGGCGATAGTTGTGCTGTCAGGGTGTGTGTCGACTCCGGTGCCGTCCGAGTCGGGCGGCCCGGCCTCAGATCAGGCTGTGCTTGAAGCCTCGTTCAGTGAGGCGGTTCAGGCCATGGAGCAGGGAGAGCTTGGCCTGGCTCGCTCCCGTTTCGAGCAACTGGCCATAGAGAATCCGGAGAAATCCGGCCCGATGGCGAATCTTGGCATTATTGCCTTTCAAGAGGGTGAGACCGAGGCCGCAAAAAAATGGTTTGAACAGACAGTCGCGGTGAATCCGGGGCATGTCCAGGCGTTGAATCATCTGGGCGTTATTTCCCGAAACGCCGGCGACTTCGGCGAAGCGGAACGCTATTACCGGGCCGCTTTGGCTGCTGATCAGAACTACGCGCCAGCGATTCTTAATCTCGCCTTCCTGCTGGATATCTACCTCGGAAACCCCGCCGAAGCCGTTGAGGTTTATGAACGTTATCAGTCGGTTGCTACAGAGCCGCACCCGAGACTGAAAGACTGGATCTTCGATGCGAAAAACCGAATGTAATGTTGGGAGTGTGATATGAAGTGTTACGCGATGATCGCTCTTGGAGCTGGCATCCTCCTGGCCTTAACTTCTGTTGTACAGGCCCAGGATGCCGCCGATGTGGTAACCATTGAGGGCGCACGCATTCGTGGCGACCAGGAAATGCCAACGGTGATGTATCTGGTGCCCTGGCAGCCTCCTGAAGTCGGTGAGCTGCGTGGGCCGGAGGAGCGCCCGATGGTGGGTCAGGGCCTCAGCCCCCTGGAACGTTATGAGTTCCAGCGGTTTATCCAGTACCACGAAGCGTTCCTCAAACAGACTGAAGCGGCAACTGGAGGTTAGAGTGTGATTTCTGTCACGTTTTGACTGTGTTGTTGCGCAAGATTCAACAAACCCTCACACAGACTTTCGCGAACTTACCCTCCGAGTGGAAGGTCGCGCATAGACTGTTCTGAAAACCGTACCATGGAGTGCCCAGAAATGATCGATACCGCCGTTCGCTTCTTTCAGGAAGGTGGCTTTTTTATGTTTCCGATCGCAGTTGTTCTGATTGTCGGACTCGTAGTTGCCATCGAACGTTACGTCTACCTTTCCGCTCAGAAACTGACCAACCGCCGTGATTTCAATCGCCTGCACCAGATGATTGCCAAGCGTGATCTGAAGGGTGCACTGAACTATACCCAGGAATCCGGGAGTGCCATGTCGACCATGATCGGCTACGGTCTTCAGCGTCTGGCTCGCCGCCAGGGTCGGGAAGAGATTGAGTACGCGATGGAAGAGGGGCTTCTGGATGTTATGCCCCGGCTGGAAAAGCGTACCCAGTACCTGGCAACACTGGCCAATATCGCCACTCTGCTAGGCCTGCTGGGCACCATCATTGGTTTGATTGCGGCATTTACGGCGGTTGCCGCAGCTGATCCTGCCCAGAAGGCCAGCCTGCTGTCGCAGAGTATTTCCGTGGCCATGAACACTACGGCTTTCGGGCTGATGTCGGCTATCCCCATGCTGCTTATCCATTCCGTTCTGCAGACGAAAACAAATGAAATCGTGGACAGTTTTGAAATGGCCGGCATCAAGGTCCTGAACCTGCTCAGCGATGGTTCCGGCAACAAATCTGCGGCTCAAGCCCAGGCTCCCAGTCCCGGTTCTGCCCAGGTAGCGACAGCGGCCGGTAGTCCGGCCTGATAACCAGCAAGAAGGATGTCAGGCCATGAGACGGAAACATCGTCGCCTACAGAGTGAAGCAGATCTCGATATCACGCCGTTCATGAATCTCATGATCGTACTGGTGCCGGTTTTGCTGCTGAACATGGTATTTGCTCACACAAGTGTGTTGGAGCTGAACTTTCCGACCGGTGAGAGTCTGTCGGCGGAGCAGGCCGAAGAGCTTCAGATCCAGGTCGTAATCTATGAAGATCGTCTGGTGGTTGCCGACAACCAGGGCGGGGTGATCAAGAACATCGCACGGCTTGAGGGCGAGTATGATTTTGCCGTGCTCAAGGACGTCATGAAAGAGATCAAGAGCCGCGTTCCTGACAAGAAGGATGTGATCATCATGCCCTCCCGCGAGACCTCCTATCAGGCGCTGGTCTCCGTGATGGATACCGTACGTTCTTACGAAGCGGTCGTTGCCGGCAGTGTTGTGGAAGCTGAACTGTTTCCTGAAATTTCACTGGGTGATGCGCCGGTCCGGAGTAGTGCATCCGGGGAGGCAAGTTCATGAAGGAATCTGCCAAGGCTCGTCGCCAGAAACGTCACTACCGGCGTAACAAGGGCCAGGGAAAAATGAACCTGGTGTCGCTGATGGATATCTTCACCATCCTTGTGTTCTTCCTGATGGTGAACTCCTCTTCCGACGTTCAGGTACTGAATCAGAACAGTACCATTAAATTGCCGGATTCTTCGGCAGAACAGCCCCCTGGCGATGTTCTGGCGTTGACGGTGACGGATCGGGATATTCTGGTCAACGGGCGGGTTGTTGTTAAGAGGGATGCTTTTCAGATGTTTGAGGGACAGGTGGAGCCGGCCCTGAAACAGGAGCTGGACTACCAGGCCGGCCGTTCATCGACTCCGGCGCCGGATGCTGGCCGACCGATTACGATTCTCGCGGACCGGGAGCTACCTTACGAACTTCTGAAGAAGATCATGTCCACCTGCGTGGACGCCGGTTATGCCAGCATTTCTCTGGCTGTTAATCAGCGTGCGGAAGAGGGGGCCTGATCGTTATGGATTATCGGAACAGATTGCCCTGGAACCAGGACCGCGGTGAGCGCAAAAGGCTGCTGACTACCGCCGTGGTGGTTGTGCCGCTGTTTTTCGCTTTTGCAGGTTACGTCAGCTGGGTAGAGCTGCCTGAGCGCGACAGGCAGGAACAGGAAGCCTTGCCGCCTCAGTTGGCCAAATTGATAATCGAAAAAAAGGAACCGCCGAAACCCGTGCTGCCGGAACCAGAGCCGGAGCCCGAACCCGAACCACCGAAACCTGAGGAAAAACCGGTAGAACAAGCGAAACCGGAGCCCGAACCTGAGCCGGTTCCTGAACCGGTTGTGCCGGAACCGGAACCGGAACCGCAGGTTGCCGACAAACCCGAGCCGAAGCCGGAAGAAGTGGCCGAAGCCCGTGAAAAGGTTAAGAACACGGGCATCCTGGCCATGGGTAACGAGCTTTCGAAACTCAGCTCCCTGGCAGAATCGGTCAAGCTGGATGGTCCGGTCACCAATACCGCCGAGCCCATCGCCCGAAAAGCCGGCGACACGCTGGCGTCCAGAGCTGCTGCAAACAGCCGGAGCAGTGGTGTGAACGAAGAAGCCCTGAACCGGGAGGCCCGTCAGGTTGCATTGGCAGAACGCCAGCGTGCCGAAGTGGCTGAGGCAGCAAAGGTTGCCGCTGCCAAAGAAACGGCCCGTCGTGAAACACAGGAAACGGCCGCCAGAACCCGGAGCAAGGAAGAGTTGCGTCGTACCATGGATGCAAACAAGTCGGCCATCTACAGCATTTACAACCGGGAGTTGCGTCGTAAACCTTCGCTCCAGGGAAGTATTACACCGGAGCTGGTCATTGAACCGAGCGGAGCAGTCTCCAGTTGTTCGGTGGTGGAATCCACACTCAATGAGCCGGCACTCGAGAGTAAGATCTGTAACCGGCTGAGGCTAGTGGATTTCGGAGCCCGTCCCGGTGTCGATCAGACTAAAATTCGGTACCCGATTGAACTGCTGCCCAGCTAGGACGCCAGGCAGCAGCATGGATTCAGTGTTTGCGGGTGGTGGCAGCGACCACCAGGCTTACTACTCCGGAACCGGCCAGAGCGCCAACAAAGGGCATCAGGGTCGGAATACTGCCGGGAAAGCTGGCAGCTTCCAGGCCGGCTGAAAAGCTGCCTCCGGTGAGCCAGCCGGGCAAAATGGCGCCAAGAAGGCCAGCCAGACAGCCCAGAATGGCGGCTCGTGTTGTCATTTTGCCCCAGAGTCCCATAAGCACAGGCAACACTGCTGTGGCGCAAAGCAGGTCGGCGATCAGGAAAAGCCGCAGTACCGAGATTCCCTGCAAGGCCACAAGAACAACCGGAACCATGAGTAAAACGGTGAACCATCGGGCGCTGACAATCGACAGGCCCTTTTTCTCGGTAACCGCCAGTGACGCGAGGGCGTTCTGCAGCGTATCCACCGACGAGGCGACCAGTGTGATCGCCAGAAGAAGTGCCGGCAGAGCCAGCCAGGCCGGGGCATCGGTCAGCAAGGCAAAGAAGGGAATCGGTGGATTGCCAAGATCGGCGCCGCTCATCGCCGCCAATATTCCCAGCCCGCCAACGACTGCAACAACGACGATTGTGATCACCCCGCCCAGAAGCGCTCCCCGGCTGAGAGCGTTGGTATCCCGGGCCGACCATAATCGTTGCCAGTAACCCTGATGAAAAAGGTTCGCTGCCGTTACGGCGATTACCAGGGTCAGTGCCACGCTCAGGGCTGCGGAAGTCGGGATGTCCGGGAGTGCCGCCGGAGTTGCGTCCGGGAGCTTGCCTACAGCGACGAAGCCGACAATTGCGAGCAGGGCGATCAGTAACAGAGCCTGCCACTGATCAGTAACGATGCTGGCGCGGAGGCCGCCGACTGCTGTGTAGATCAATGTGGTGACCGCAACGCCAATCACCACGACGCCACCGTCAATATTGGAAAGCAGTGAGGTGATGGCGCCGATAGCCGTGAGCTCTGCTGTCAGGAAGCACAGCATGTAGAGTACGGAGATCAGAGAGACGTAGCGGCGAACGCCATTGCCATAGCAGGCGTCGGCAAACTCACCAATGCTACGGCCCTGGGGAAGGAAACGACGGATGGCGGGCCCACAAAACGCGAACACAATAAAGGGTAGTGCGGCACCAAGAGCATAGCCTGCCAACGCCAGGGGACCGACCAACGCGCCTACCTCTGGTGGCGCAAACAGAATCCATCCTCCCATGCCGGAGGCAAGAAAAGAGAATCCCAGAGCGCGCGCTCCCTGGCTGTTTCGAGCTGTTACGTAGTCGTCCAGACCACCGTCAGCGAGACGGGCTCTGAGCCCGAGCCAGGCAAACAGGATCATGGCGGCTGCAATGGCCGCGAGGGTGGTATAAAACATCAGATGGTTCTCCGCCGGTCGTCCAGCGCGCCATAGTGCCACAATGGCGAACCCGGGGCGAGATCATGTGCCCCGGAGAAAGCCGTGCCTGACCCTTGGCCCCTGCGGCAGATCTAACACTGGGCCGCCTCAGCAGCTTTGACCTTTACATAACGTCCAGGTGCATCTTCGATTGCGGTGAGCTTCCCTTCGCCCGGGATGCGAGCAGGTACCTCACTGTCCGAGAAACGAGCAACCCAGGTAAGCCAGTGAGGCCACCATGAGCCAGGGTGATGTTCAGAGTTTTCAAACCAGGCGTCTGCATCTGGCACAAGGCTGTTATTGGTCCAGTAGCCGTACTTCTCCTTGTAAGGGGGATTGATTACACCAGCGATATGGCCAGAGCCTGAGAGCATGAAACGGACGTCACCACCGTGGGCGAGGGCACCCTTGTAGGTCGTTTTCCATTTGGCGATGTGATCCTGTCGTGCGGAAAGGAAAAAGGAGGGTACATCAATCTCGGACAGATTGATGGATTCCCCGAGCAGGTTCAGGGAATCCGGCTGCACCAGCCGATTGTTCAGGTACATCTGACGCAGGTAAAAGCTGTGCATCCGGGCCGGCAGATTGGTGCCATCGGTATTCCAGTAGAGCAGGTCAAAAGCGGCTGGTTTCTGTCCTTTCAGGTAATTGTTGGTCCAGAACGACCAGAATAATTCGTTTTCCCGCAACAGGTTGAAGGTAAATGCCATGGCGCGGCCATCGAGGTAGCCTTTGCGCTCAAGCATTCGTTCGATACCCTTGATCGAGTGATCGTTGATGAATACCCCGATGCCACCTGGATCCGAGAAGTCCAGCAATGTGGTCAGATAGGTGGCACTGAGCACCGGACTGCGTCGCTTCTTCGCCAGCCACGCCAGGGTTGAACCCAGCAGGGTGCCCCCGATGCAGTAGCCGATCGTATTCATCTGTGCTTCGCCGGTAGCTTCGGTGACTGCCTCCATAGCGGCCAGAGGCCCCAGTTCCATGTAGTCGTCCCAGCCTTTGTCTCGAAGAGAGGGGCCGGGGTTGCGCCAGGAGATAATGAATACTGTCTGGCCCTGGTTCACAAGCCACTGGATAAACGAGTTCCTGGCGGTCAGGTCGAGGATGTAATACTTGTTGATCCAGGGGGGAACAATCAGTAAGGGCGGTTTGCTCACCGTTTCTGTGGTTGGCGAATACTGGATAAGCTGCATCAGTTCATTCTGGAACACCACCTTGCCCGGAGTGGTTGCCAGGTTTCGACCGACCTCGAAAGCAGAGCGATCCGTCATTCCGACGTTGAACAATGATGGGTTCTGGCGCAGGTCTTCAATCAGCTGTCGACCACCGTCAATGAGGTTCATACCTTTGCGTTCCCAGGTGATTCGAAGCACTTCCGGATTGGTAACCGGGAAATTCGACGGTGACAGCGCACTGGTCAGTTGCCGTGCGTAGAACTGCATCTGGTCTCGTCCTGCCTGTGGCATACCCTCCATGCTGGCTACCCAGTCGAGGAACACTCGGGCATTGATCAGATAGGCCTGGTGCAGTACATCAAACAGCAGGTGCTTATGCCAGTCTTCGGCCTGGAAACGTCGGTCGTCCGGATCGGGTTCAGCAACGGGCTGTTTGGCTTTGCCAGTCAATCGGGCAAGGGTGTAATACCCCAGTGCAGTATGCTTGCGAGCCAGATCCAGCTCCGCACTCGCGAATCGGAGTGGATGCAGTAGCAGATCCTCTGCCATCGTACGGTAGGCATCCGACATTTCCGTGATCGTGGAGAGAGTTGCATCATCCAGGATGCCCGCATCTCCAAGCCACTTCTCCAGTTGCTGCTGCCCCTGGCGGACGTTGGTTTCAAAGCTGTTGATGATGTGGCCGGCGGCTTTGCCGAGCGTATCCAGACCGAACATAACAATCCCTTATTTGGAAGCTTTCGCGGCAGGTTCGGTCTTCTCCTCCGGAGATTTATCGAACACTTGCTGGATTTTCTGCCGGCTTTCACTGAAATAATCCTGCCAGGCTTTCCAGTCTGCGGTGAACCCTTCACCCAGGGACTTCAGGGTTTCTGCCTGATCTCCGGCCAGACACTTCAGACCCTCCAGGTCGCGGACTTCAGACACCTTTTGGGCTTGCTCCACCGTGACATCGGCATACCGGTGGAAGGTGTCCATCTGAAGTTTCGAGGCCTTACCGAACTGCTCCAGCAGGATTTCATTCAGGCGTGTCGTTTTCTCGAAAAACTCCCTATTCATGGTCACAACTCCTTTGCATTCAGGTTGGGGGATTCCGTATTTTGCCTCACCGGACCTGATGCATTTTTGACCAGCATCAATCTGGGGCGCAGCTTATGCTTTACTGTAAGAATATGTTTCCCCGACATGGCAGGAGGTGCCATATGACTGACCGGAAATCCGAACTGGAAACGCTGAAAGCAGACTTGACGGCCAGGCTTTCCCGATATGAAGCGCATCAACATCGGGAAGACGGGGCGTTGGACAAGGATTTTGAGGAGCAGGCTACTCAGACTCAGAATGACCAGGTGGTTGACTCACTGGAGACTGAAACTCGTGCGGAACTCGCACAAATCGAATATGCCCTGGCGCGGATCGAGAAAGGTGTCGGCAGTGATTGTGAGTCCTGTGGCAAGGCCATTGACCCCCGTCGCCTGCAAGTTCTGCCGTATACCACTGTGTGTGTGGCTTGTGCAGAAAACTGATTGACTGTATGGAACCGGGGGCGGCAGACAGCAATGGGTCTCCGGTATTCCGGACCCGGAGGCTGACGAAAACGTATCGTCAGGGAGAGGTTAAGATCCATGCTCTGCGTGGTGTCGATCTGGACCTCTATGCTGGAGAACTGGTTGTTATGCTGGGAGCTTCTGGTTCGGGAAAATCGACCCTTCTGAACATTCTCGGCGGATTGGATGTGCCATCCTCGGGTGAAGTGCGGTATCGCGATATTGAATTGAGTGCAGCCGGAGACCGGGAACTGACCCAATACCGCCGTGAGCACGTTGGTTTCGTGTTTCAGTTTTACAATCTGATTCCCAGCCTGACCGCTCGGGAAAATGTTGCTGCAGTCACCGAGATTGCGTCCAATCCCATGTCGCCCGAAGACGCCCTGGCGTTGGTTGGACTGACAGCGCGAATCGACCACTTTCCGGCCCAGCTTTCCGGTGGTGAGCAGCAGCGAGTCGCGATTGCCCGGGCCATCGCCAAACGTCCTGAGGTACTGCTGTGCGATGAGCCAACCGGAGCCCTTGATTCGGCCACCGGCGTGCTGGTTCTCGAGGCACTGGACAAAGCCAACCGGGAAACGGGCACCACGACCGTTATCATTACCCATAATGCATCGATTGCCGGCATGGCGGATCGCGTGATTACGCTCTCCGACGGCAATATCAGTGGCGAACGGCGTAACAAGCAGCGCCAGGACCCCCGGACTCTGTCCTGGTAACAGGGCGGGAATGTGAGTGTGATGGCCTCCAATGCTCTGAACACGGTTCTGAATATCAAGTTACGCCGGGAGCTCTGGCAGATGCGGGGTCAGGTACTGGCTATTGCGCTGGTGATTGCTGGCGGAGTGGCGGTTTGTGTGATGTCCCTGGTGAACTACTCGTCATTGCTGGCAACCCGGGCCCAATATTACGAACAGAACCAGTTTGCTGATGTATTTTCCCCTCTGAAACGCGCCCCGCGCCATACTCTCCAGGACATAGATTCCCTGCCAGGTATCAAAAGACAGGAAGGACGGGTTGAGGGTGCGGCGAAGCTGGAGATCCCGGGTTTCCGGGATCCGGTATCGGCCCGGCTGGTTTCGATTCCTCCGGAAGGCCAGCCAGATATCAACCGTCTCTTTATTCGTCAGGGACGGCTTCCGGACGTTGCCCGAAGTCAGGAGGTCGCGGTTATCGGAAGTTTTGCAGAGGCTCATGGCCTGGCACCTGGCGACAGTTTTCAGGCCATTATCAACGGTCGGCGACAGGCGCTTGTTGTGACCGGCATTGTTGAGTCACCGGAGTTTATCTACGTTATTCCGCCCGGAGGCATGCTACCGGATTACCTGCGTTACGGGGTGCTCTGGATGAACAGAGAGGCGCTTGAATCGGCCATGGACATGGTGGGGGCCTTCAACAGTCTGGTGGTGACGCTCAGCCCGGGCTACTCTGCGGCCTCCGTCGCTGATGCCCTCGACCGACTGCTGGCCCGTTATGGCGCGATCGGGGCCTATGGGCGGGATGATCAGTTCTCGCATCGGTTTCTGAGTGATGAGCTGAATCAGCTGAAAACCATGGCAACGGTGTTCCCCCTTATTTTCATGGGTGTAGCCATGTTTCTGTTGAATGTGGTGATTGGTCGCCTGATCAGCACCCAGCGGGACATCGTTGCCGTGCTCAAAGCCTTTGGTTACAGCAATCGTCAGGTTGCCTGGCATTACAGCAAGCTGGTCATTGTGATTGCGCTCGTCGGATTGGTGATCGGCCTGGTCCTTGGGCTCTGGCTCGGCAGAGCGTTGGGGGAGCTGTACATGGATTTTTACCGGTTCCCCGGTTTGTTGTTTCGTCTTGATCCTCTCTGGGTACTGCTGCTGGCCGCATTGACGATTGCTGTCGCCTGGCTGGGTGCCTGGAGGGCCATCAGTAAAGCAGCTGCCCTGCCGCCCGCTGAAGCCATGAGGCCCGAGGGGCCTGCCAGCTACCGGGTTACCGGCGTGGAAGTGCTGCTTTCGGGCATCCGGTTCTCCGAAACCTCGCGCATGATCCTGCGTCAGCTCTCCCGCAGGCCGGTCCGTTCGCTGTTGTCCATGAGCGGCATCGCCATGGCGACAGCCATCGTGATGGTCGGAAATTTCCAGTTTGATTCGGTATCCCTGATGGTGCATACACAGTTTGCCCGGGTGCAACATCAGGATCTGGCTGCAACTTTCATTGATCCGGTCAACAGTGCAGTACTGTTCGGCTTACAAAGACAACCGGGAATCCGTTACGCCGAGGGCCGTCGCACCATCCCGGCCCGTCTGATTTCTGGCCACCGGGAGTGGCGAAGTTCGGTGACTGGAATACCGGAGGATGCGCGGCTGCAATTTGTTGTCGACAGTAATCTCCAGAGCGTCTCATTACCGGTGGAGGGCCTGTTATTGACCGATTATCTGGCCAAGGAACTTGGAGTCAGCCCGGGCGATGTGCTCGAGGTGGAATTGCTTGAAGGCGACCGGAGAAAGATCAGGATTCCTGTTGCCGGTGTGACCAGCGAATTTCTTGGTGTCGGCGCCTATATGGATCTGGCGGCTCTGAACCGGGCGCTGGGTGATGGACACCTGATCAATCAGGCCATGATTAATCTGGATTCGGACAGGGCATCGGAAGTCTACGGCAGCCTTCGGGATACACCGGGTGTGCTTGGCCTGAGCATGCGCCAGGCCATGCTGGACAGTTTTTACGACACTCTCGCCAAGACGTTCCTGACGTTCACGTATTTCAACAGTCTGATGGGAGGCGTGATTGCTTTTGGTGTTGTCTATAACACCATTCGTATTTCCCTGGCTGAAAAAGGTCGGGAACTGGCAAGCCTGAGGGTGCTCGGGTACACCCATAATGAAGTTGCGCATATATTGCTGGGTGAGGTGGCGCTTATGCTGCTGTTTGGTGTTCCGCTCGGCTGGTTCATCGGGCAAGGCATGGCACTGCTGATCGTTACCGCGATGCAAACGGAGCTTTACCGTGTGCCTCTAACCATAACTAGCCAGACCCTCGGTATGTCAGCACTGGTTGTGGTGGTATCGGCGATCGCTTCCGGGCTGATTGCGTGGTGGCGGCTAAAGAAACTGGATCTCGTGGCCGTGCTGAAAACGCGGGAATAGGCGCTGTGGAAAACGGGGAGTGAATAGTCGCTATGGCAGCAAAATGGTACGCAGGAAAATGGTTGTTCTGGGGCGTGTTCGTGCTGCTGGCGATCGCTGCGTTTGTGGTCACGGTTCGTCCTGATCCTGTTTGGGTGGATCTGGCGCCGGTAACCCGCGCGCCAATGGAAATCACGATCAAGGAAGAGGGAAAAACCCGGGTACGGGACCGCTACGTGGTCTCATCGCCGGTGGCCGGCTACCTCCACCGGATTCAGTTGGAAGTGGGGGACAGGGTTGTTCCGGGAGAACTGCTGACAGAAGTGGACCCCATGCCGGCCAGTACCCTGGACGCGCGCAGCCGGGCGGAAGCGGAGGCGAAGGTGCAGTCAGCCCGTTCGGCACTCAACTCCACCCGTCAGAAAGTTTCAGCAGCGGAGGCCGAGGCGGACCTGGCATTGCGGGAACTGGCGCGCCTGCAGGCACTTGGCGGTGACCATTTCATCTCCGAGGAGCGCTTGCAGCAGGCAAAGGCCGCTGCTGACAGATCGCAGGCCATACTGCGTTCAGCGCGCTTTGATGAGGAGGTAATGGCCCACGAACTGGCAGCAGCGAGAACCCGCCTCGAGGTGTCTGCCGCCCGGGCTTCTGGCAACGGAGAGGTGGAGCGGGTACCGGTGAGATCCCCGGTCAACGGCTCCGTCCTGAGCATTGTCCGTAAAAGCGAGGGAGTCATTCAGGCAGGCGAGGCCATCCTGGAGCTCGGTGATCCCGGCGCACTGGAGGTGGTTGTCGATGTGTTGAGTTTCGATGCGGTAAAGCTCAGCCGGGGCATCACTGCGCGGCTGACCGGGTGGGGCGGCAGCACCCTTGATGCCGTGGTCCGGAGGGTTGAACCGGTTGGGTTCGAAGATGTGTCGGCTCTGGGCGTAGAAGAAAGGCGGGTTCAGGTGGTTGCGGACATCACCAGCCCGCCGGATACCTGGCAGACTCTCGGGGATGGGTACCGGGTTGATGCGGAGTTTCTGCTATGGCATTCAGACCATGTTCTACAGGTTCCCGAGTCGGCAATCTTTCGTAGTGGCGGCCAGTATCAGGTATTCCGCGTTGTGGACGACAGTGCCGTGCTCACGAACGTATCGATTGGACGTACAAACGGGTTTCACACAGTGATAACTGAGGGGCTCGCCGAGATTGATACGGTCGTCCGGCATCCGGATCGCCAGCTTGAAGACGGCAGCAGGATCAGGATCCGGTAAGGGGCTGTATCGCTGTTACCTACCAAAGTCATGAAACAGTTCTCAAATCCCCCCCGTAAGGCCCCGTCTGCAGCGACAGATTTGAGGCACAGTTATCTTTAAGGGCGCAGGCTTTTCGGTATCTTACCGTAACAACATGTAACCCGATCGATAACGTGACCAATAAAAACAGGGACTTCGTCTGACATGCTTCTGGTGCTCGCTGGATCCATTCTTACTTTTACCATGGTGCAGGAAGCAACCGTGGTAGAGCCTTTGGAGCAGGGCCAGATCGTTATTCAGCAGGATGTCGATTCGAGCCCGATTGAATTGCGATCCGATATCCGGGTTGAGCCTCTGGTCGAGCAGAAATTCCGGAATATTGTGCGTCAGGCCTATGACTACAGCTGCGGAAGCGCCGCGCTGACGACGGTGCTGAATTTTTATCTGGGGCGCACACTGTCGGAGCGACAGGTCATGGAAGGGCTGCTGCATTATGGTGAGAGCGAGCGCATCGTCGAACGGAGAGCCTTTTCCATGCTCGATATGAAGCGCCTCGTTACCGCTCTTGGTTATCCATCAGGTGGATTCAAGGCCACCATCGATGACCTGAAGGATCTCGACCATCCGGCCATCGTTCCCATTCATCATGCGGGTTTCAAACATTTTGTGGTGTTAAGGACGATCCGCGACGGGCGCGCGTACCTGGCAGATCCTTCTGTCGGCAATATCTCCTTTACGCTCGCTCAGTTCGAGGAGAAATGGGATGACAACGTGCTTTTTATTGTCTTTCCGGGCAGCGACAAACCATTGGACAACCTTGAGTTGAAGGAGGAAGACCTTCGCTTCGTGGACGACCAGACGATGACCCTTCTGGCGCTGGAACGGATACCGGTGTTTCACGAATCCACACAGAGGCGGATCCAGAATTTGCTGGAACGCCAGAAGAACAATCCCGACGGAAGTGCTGAGAATACTCGAAAGCAGCTGTATTACCGTCGTCATTAAATCATCGGGAAAACCCCGGGTCAGGAACACTACAAATACAACAAGGGAGTCAGGATGAATCGTTGGTTAGCGCGAGGTTTTATCCTTGTTTCCACGGCAGGCCTGCTTCCGGGCCTGGCCCTGGGACAGGACGGGAGTGTTGATCAGGCGCGGGAAGCGCTGGCCCGGCAGGAAGGCGACGAGGACGCTTCTCAGCAGCTTGAGGAGGTGTTCCAGGCTGCGGAGAAGAATTATTCATTGCAGAAAAAGGGCTCCCACGCTCTGAACTATTCGTTCGACTATTCCTTCACCGCAGACCAGCGGCTGGATCTGGCTATCACCAACGGATCGGTAACAAATCTGGATGTCGTACCTTCGGCAACTCACAGTTTTACGAATTCGTTCTCTTACGACTATGGGTTGTTGGACAACCTGACGGTAGGTGCCCGGATTCCGCTGTTGGTCAAGTACGACACCCAGGACGAGCTTAACGTCTATGATTTTGGTGACATTTCCTTTACCGGACGCTGGCAGCCATTTGCTTATGTTCCCGGCAAGGTATCGACGACGTTATTTGGAACTCTCTCCAGTAAGACGGGTGTCAGCCCCTATGAAATTGATATCAATGAACAACTGTCCACTGGCAGTGGGTATTATTCCATCGGAGGCGGAGCAAGCCTGTCCAAAGTCCTTGATCCGGTAGTGATCTTTGGTTCGTTGAGCGCCACCTATAACTTGCCGGCTGAGAATCTGCAGCAGGTTCGTGGTGCGCGTCTTCTGGCGGAGGTGGATCCCGGGTTCGGGCTGTCCGGTTCAGCAGGTTTTGCCTACTCCCTGTCCTACGATATCTCATTGAGCATTTCCGCCCAGCTTAGCTACAGCGATGAAACGGTCCTGACGTTTTCCAATGGCGAACAGGCCGTGGCACAGGACCAGATGACTGGCTTTCTCAGCATGTCCCTGGGAACCCGGATCAGCGATACCACCATCGTGAATACCAGCCTGGGAATCGGCCTTACCGAGGACGCACCTGACTTTTCGCTGGGGGTGTCCCTGCCTATTAACTTCTCCGGTCTCAAAGAGTGATTGGTGTCGTTGACGATCGACGGGAAGGGAAGGATTAAATGCGACAGCAAAGCTACAACCGTCAGATTCTCGCTGCTTTTGTCACCACGATTTTATCCTGTGGTGCGCAGGCTCAGTTGGCGCAGAATCTGACCATACACCCCAAAGCGTTGGCGCTGGGTAACGCCGTGACTGCCGACCCGCCGGGACTCATGGCGATTCATTACAACCCTGCTGGTCTGACCAAACTGGATGGGCGTCAGCTGGAAGTGAACCTGATGAGCGTCTATCTGGACGTTGATGCGGATTTCACAGCACCGGAAGGTTATGAGATTTTCGGCATTGACGGGCTGGAGATTGATCCTCAGACCGGAAAGCAGAGGGACCCGGTTGCCAATACCCACAGTCACAGCAATAACGTGGCCCTGTATCTGCCGGGATACGGTATCTTGCGCGCGCCTCCCGGGCCGGCTCTCGCGCCTTCAGCAGGTATCAGCATCAATTCTCCGGGTTCCAGGCTGACCTTCGGTAATGCTTTTTACCTGCCGTTGGCCGCCGGTTTCTACCGCGATAAGGACGATCCTGGCCGTTACCAGCCACAGGCTACGGCTTTGCAGCGCACGACGTATCTTTCGCCCACCGTGGGCTATGAAATCAATGACGAATGGTCCGTTGGAGCCGGTATTCACCTGTCTCACATGGGGATCGCAGCAGACCAGTACATGCGTGCTCCCAACCTGCTCCTGGGGGTAGCGGAAGTGTTACAGGACGCTTTCAACTGTGAGAGTGGTGATGAGCCGCTTCAGCCCTGGCTGGCACTTTGTGGCGGTAACATCGGCCCCTGGGATGATATCGGTGCCCTGAATATCAATGTTCAGGAAACTCTGTCCCCCACCTATGCCCTGGGTGTGATCTGGGAGCCAACAGACTGGTTCAGCTGGGGGGCGAGTTATACCTCTGAAGCTGAAATGAACATGAAGGGCACGTTCGAGATTCAGTACACCGACGATTGGTCAGGTTTCTGGCAGAGTGTTAACGGATCCGTTCTTGGTGCCATTACCTCGGCAATCCTGAGCCTGCCGTCTGGTGCGCCCAAGGAATCCGGCAACGTCAGTATGGATCTGGTGTATCCGCAGCATTTCCAGACTGGAATCAGTGTCGACGTTCACCCGAAGCTGACTCTCAACGCAGACATAGGCTGGACCGATTACAAGCAATGGGATGCCTTTGTATTCAGGTTTGATCGCAACCTGGAATTTCTCAATGCGGCCAGGATCCTGTCTCCGGACAACGCCACGTCAAATACCCTGCGACTACCTCTGGGCTTCAAGAGCCAATGGAACTGGGCGTTTGGAATGGAATTTCATGCGTCTTCCCGTCTGGACCTTCGGGCCGGTGTGGAAATACGGGATTCCGTCATCCCCGATGATCAGCGACAGGTTATGGCACCGTTCGGGGGAGCCAACCTCTACAGTGTCGGTATGGGGTATCAGTGGGACAAGAACACCGAGGTTGACATGAACCTCAGTTACCTCCACTCGATAGAGTCAATTCCCGCCAACACAAGTTGCAACGTAAACTGTGACAACATTACTAACATTATCTACAACCCCTATGCGGGCCTCGATATAAAAACCTCGTTACGGGTTGTGATGGCGGGCCTCAGCTTTCGGACAAGGTTCTGATTGATGCCATCAATAAAAGGGTAGTCATTTGCCGTGATCAACGGTTCTGTATTGAAATCAGTCACCAGCCTCTTTCTGGCCGCTCTTCTCGGAGGCTGCCAGATTGGTGGCTCCACGGTATCCAAACAAGAAGGCTACTTTACCTGGGTAGATGAGCAGGGGAGGGTTCGATACTCTCCTGTGGCCGGAGTCGCAAATACGGATACTGACGATCCAGGCGATCCAGGCG
>NZ_JAHKPI010000025.1:280523-940380 GCF_018860425.1 Marinobacter sp. F3R08
GGCGATCCAGGCGATCCAGGAGTTGCAGCGAAATCAGTACCTTCAGTCAGTGGTGCCGGCGCTGTTGCAATGCTAGCCGAAGACACCGAGTACACCCTTGAAAACTACCCGGATGCCGGCGAACTTGAGCAGGACGGCTATGTCCGTCCTGGAGATCAGCAACCCTATTTCACCTGGCGTGACGCAGAGGGCAACGTCCGGACCAGCTACTACCGTCCGGATACTCGCGCTGACCTTCATGGTGGGCTGATGAACCCTCCTGTCCAGATGAGCGAAGCCAGCGTTTATCGGGCGGGCTCGAATGGCGAGAGGACGGACACCGTAGAAGGACATGATCCGGATGCGTTCGCCATCCTGGGGATTGATGCAGGAACAGAGGGTTTTCTGGATCGGTTCTCAGCCACCTGTTGCGCGTCAATGGACGAGCTTAGTCCACAGCGTTGGCATACGGGGCGGGAGTTTGGCGTTACATTCTCGACGAATTCAACAACCCATTCATTTCTGACGGGACTCAGCCCGTATCAATTGATTGCGCTTCCAGATCCCGACCAGCATGGCAGTCTGGTAATACGCCTGCGAACCTATGAGAACAGTGGAGTGGTAGTCCCTTCCCTGGTGTTTTTGGATGAAGACATGACACCGTTACGGCTGGTGACGGATCTGGTTATGGAATTTACCCCGGAAAGCTGGCACCGGCGTGGCTATCTGGAAGCGTGGGTTCCCGCGTTTCCGGGCCACGGAGAGCGTTGGCTGGTCTTGTTTACCCGGGATGAAGACCTGAAGAATCAGACTGTTATAGGAACACAGGCTAATCCGAGCAAAATTCCCCATATCAGGCACGGCGAAATTGGCCTGATGCAGGTGGAGGAATGAGCCTTCAGTCCTCAGGTTTGCTCAGGTCCAGCCACTGCTGAGACAGCCAGTAGTAACTGCCATCGCCTGCAGGATGGGTGCAGTTGTAGCGGAATCGCCGACTATTGAATCTCTCGGGTGCCTGCACGCTCACATTGCCATCAACCACGTTAAAGTCGATACGCCCCTGACCAGAGGCAAAGCAAGTTAGCCTTTCAGCATCAATAGGTTCAACCAGCGGGAAAACCAGAGTGGGTGGGTTTTCGGAGATTATGCCATCTGGCAGCGTGCCCGTATCAACAGGAAAGGCCTTGCTGCGAAGCTTGTCCTCAAGGTTCGCCAGCTGGCCGTAGGCGTTCGCCATCGGAAAGCGAGGCAATCGGGTCTTCCCGGTTTTTCGGCCGATAGCGCCTGACTGCTGACCGAAGCCGTACCAGCCGCGCTCATTAATTTTGGCTTGCAGCGGCTGGTCAAACTCTCCGTATGGATACGCGAACATGGGTGCCGGTGCATCCAGTTCCCGGGCCAGGGTATTCTGCGCAGAGTCAAGGCTGCGGGTAACCCGGATTTCCCAGGCTTCTTCGGTTTCGTCCGGCTTCCTGGCCATATGATCATGGTCCGCACTGTGATTGGCGATGGTTACATCCTGACGTTCGGAAAGTTCCCGAATCTGGTCCCAGGACATATAACCATTACTTCCCACGGCTTCGGTGTTGACGAAAATAGTGTAGGGGTAAGCTTTTTCTGCCAGCAGCGGCGCCGCCGTATGGTAAACAGAAGCGTAAGCATCATCGAAGGAAATGGCAATCTGGTTACCTTCGCCCGCCGTGCCAGACAGTGTTGTTTCCGTGCCCTGGCGCAGGTTCACAACCTCCAGGTCCAAGTCCGAAATCAAGTCCATTTGTTGCTTGAACAGGGATACCGAAGTGCTGGTGGAGGGAGGCGTAGAATCGCTCACATGATGATATTGCAATACCACGAGGTCAGCGTGGGCCGAGATGGCGGCCATCATCGGAACGACGAAAATGGATGCTTTCAGGACTACTCCGAGCGGCATATTCTCTCCTGTGCTTCTGTTCTCCGGCAGTCTGGTCAGATGCCGTGACGGAAATGGGCTTTCAGGACGGCAAAGGCCTCATTCAGGTGCTGAATGGTTTCTGTCCGTCCACCGCGGTCGGGGTGAGCGTGCATAACGGCACGGCGGAAACGCTTTTTCACGGATGAAAAATCGGCGGGAACTCCCTGGAACCCCAGTAACTCCGCTGCTTTCCTGGTTTCTGATTGTGCCGGGGGCTGGCCCCGCGACCCTGTCCAGAATTTATTCATCATCTGGTGAATGGCTTCTTCTGGCAGTCGGTACTGGGAGAGATCCAGATAAAACTGACGAAGTGTGTCGACAGTGTGTGGAACCCCATCACCACTGACCACAGGCTGTCTCTCGATACGGATGTCAAGTGGTGAAATCGCCACGTTTTCTCCCACTTCAGATAATTGGTCACGAAGGCGATAGAGTACGTGGAACAAAAGAAAATGAACCGGGTAGAGCTTTTCAGGTTCACTGAAAATAACCTCTCCGAGCAGCTCCCAGGGCGGTTTTTGCAGCGCTTTGATCATTGACAATTCGTTCATGCCTGCCGGCGACGATCTGAGTTCGTGCTCAACGGCTACCAGCAAATGTTGAATCTGTTGCTCGAGGTAGCCATCATCATTCGGCGATTCGGGCTGAGTAGTGATAGGGGGTTGGCCATCTGTCATGAGCTTCATGTTAGGGTACTCCCGTTGATCAGGGAAGTATCGTCAGCCGAAAGGCCACCAATAGACAAGAGCGGTTGATCATGTGAGGCCGGCACATACCCCGCGGTTCGGCTCGAGCCATGCTGCGTCTTCTGCTTTCAATTGCAACATATCCCTGTTGGTATCCTGTCCCTGACTCCATGTGACGCGTATAATTCCCCGTCCATTTGCCTTATGAACTTAGTTGGTATGCCCGAAGCAATGATCGCCAGTTCCGAACAGTCCCTCACTCCAGAGCGGGAGCGCCGCGAGAAACTGGAGTTGAACAAGCTGCAGAAACGTCTGCGCCGCGAAGTCGGGCAGGCGATTGCCGATTTCTCAATGATTGAAGCCGGAGATAAAGTCATGTGCTGCCTCAGCGGTGGCAAAGACTCCTACGCTATGCTCGATATTCTGCTTAACCTGCAGAAGAGTGCTCCGGTATCGTTTGAATTGATTGCGGTTAATCTCGACCAGAAGCAACCCGGGTTTCCGGAAGAGGTGCTGCCCGAATACCTTTCCTCAATGGGTATCGAGTATCACATTATCGAGAAGGACACTTACAGCATTGTTAAGGAAAAAGTGCCTGAAGGTAAGACAACCTGTGGTCTGTGTAGCCGCTTACGTCGCGGAATTCTCTATAATTTCGCCGAGGAACATGGTGTCACCAAGATTGCGCTGGGCCATCACCGGGACGATCTTCTGGAAACGCTGTTCCTGAACATGTTTTATGGTGGCAAGCTCAAAACCATGCCACCGGTGCTGCACAGCGATGATGGCCGTAACACCGTGATTCGTCCGCTCTCTTACAGCCGGGAAAAGGACATAGCCCGGTATGCGGCTCTTCGAGAGTTTCCCATCATCCCCTGTAACCTGTGTGGGTCCCAGGAGAATCTCCAGCGCCAGGTGATTAAGGATATGTTTCAAAGCTGGGACAAACAGCATCCGGGGCGGCTGGAGACGATGTTCCGGGCCATTTGCAACGTGGAGCCTTCGCATCTGGCGGATACCAGCCTGTACGATTTTCGGGAAGGTAAGCGTCTGGGCGGCAAGCGGCAGGCAGTCAATACTGCGGAGCCTGAAGCATCAGCTGACTTCGGTCGCCTGGATGTGCTGAATATCTAGCGTTAATGCCCGGCCATATGTAAAAAGGGCAGGGTCCAGATTCCGAAGAGGATGAGCAGGGCGCCTGTTACCTTCCTGAACACTTGGTGCGTCTGCAAGCCCCGCACCCAGTTAGCTGCGAATCCCGTAGCCAGCATGGAAGGCAGGGTGCCCAGCCCGAAAAACAGCATGGTCAGCGCCGCCGAGCCCACGGTCGGTTGCAGCGCCGCCCATCCGAGAGTGCTGTACACCAATCCGCAGGGCAGCCAGCCCCAGAGCGCTCCCAGGGCAAGGGCCTGTCCGCCGTGATTCACAGGAAGGAAACGGCGGGTCAGAGGAGAGATTCTGGCCCAGACCGGGGCGCCAACCCGTTCTACGTAGCGAATACCCTGCCACCATTGCCCCATCGAGAGCCCCATGAATATCAGCAGAATGCCTGCCAGTGAGCGCAGAGCCAGTCCCGCAAGCGTCCACTGGCTGGCGGCCGATGTACTGGCCAATGCAACCAGCGTGGCGATGATGACATAGCTGCAAATGCGCCCAAAATTGAAGGCCAGAAGCATTATGGATTGCCGCCACCGGAAACCTTTGCCAACAGGCAGGGCCATGGATAGGGACGCACTGATTCCGCCGCACATACCGAGACAGTGGGTGCTGCCGAGAAGTCCGATCAGAAAGGCGCTGGGGTAGCTGAGGTAGAGTTCCGGGTTCATCCTTTTCGGGACTCATCCTCATCGGGATCGGATGCCTGGCTGATCTCGACGGGTTGCTCCGAGGTTGGCGTCTCTGCAGCCGCTTTATCAGTGCGAGCGTCGTCCGGAATCATGTCTTTGTCGTCATCGTAGAGAATTCGATGGGCCGGCCCTTCGAGATCATCGTACTGGCCGTTCTTGACCGCCCATGAAAACAGTACGATGCCAAGCGCCACCAGTATGAGCATCACCGGGACCAGAAACATTACGATTTGCACGGCGAAACCTCGCAAAAAAAGTATAGGTTCACGGTATCAGGACACGACCTGAGCGCCAACTTCGGGATTGCCCTGACGCAGTCGGTTCGGGGATTTGCCCAACCGAAGGGCATTCAGCACGACCACCAGGGAGCTGACAGACATGCCAATCGCTGCCAACCAGGGCGGGACCATACCCGCGGCGGCCAGAGGTAGCGCGCATACGTTGTAGACCAGCGCCCACCAGAGGTTCTGTCGAATGATTCGACGAGTCTGGCGGCTCGTTTTCAGAGCTTCGACTAGCTGCATCAACTGGCCGTTCAGCAAGACTGCATCAGCTTTGAGTTGGGTCAAATCCGCTGCCGTCCCCATGGCCACTGAAATTCCGGCACCGGCCATGGAAGGCAGATCGTTCAAACCGTCGCCAACCATCATGATGCGGCGGCCCTCGGCTTCCAGCCGTTGTAGCACAGCCAGTTTTTCTTCCGGAGAAGCCTGACCGATTGCCTCGTCGATACCGAGAACGCCTGCTACCTGCTCAACGTGTCCGGATCGGTCGCCGCTCAGGAGCAGGGTGCGTATGCCGGCGTCGTGCAGCGCCTGGATTGCCGATCGGGCATCGTCGCGGGGTTGGTCGTCTAGCCTGAAACAGGCAAGCCATTCCCTATCGGAGGCCAACCAGATTTCCATGCCCTGATGCTGCGCCACGTATGGAGCGGGCGTGTCGGTATATTGCGCCACGAATTCCCGGTGCCCGATGAATAGAGGCAGGTCCCCCAGTCGGCCGGAGAGGCCCCCACCAAGATGATTTTCAACATTTTCTATGGCGGCGGAATTGCGCCGGTGAAACACTCTGGCAATCGGATGCTCAGAGTATTTTTCGAGCCCGGCGGCGAGTTTGAGGCAGGTTTGCTCATCCTCGCTACCCACAATGTCGGTGCCGGTCAGGCTGAGCTCTCCCCGGGTAAGCGTCCCGGTTTTATCAAATATCACGGTATCGATGGTGTTCATCGACTCCAGGGTATGCCCCCTGGTAGGCAGGAAGCCAAGGCGGCGGAGTCTGATCGTTGCCGAGGTAATGGCTGTCGGGGTTGCCAGCGAAAGCGCACAGGGGCAGGTGACCACCAGTACCGAAAGGGTAATGTCGAAGGCATTGTCAGCACCCGCGAGCCACCAGCCTATCCATACTATCGGTGCCAGGATCAAAACCCGTCCGACGAACTTTCCTGCCATACGGTCGGCCATCATTGCGACCTGGGGTTTGTCGGACTGGACCCGGTCCAGCACGCGTAAAATCCCTGAGAGCCGGGTCTGGGCGCCTGCTTTTAGGACCCGGATATCCAGCGGGTTCTCGCCGTTAACGCTCCCTGCATGGACGGTATCGCCCGGATACCGGGTTTCAGGAAGGTACTCACCCGTCAGCGCGGCTTCGTTGAGGGTTGACTCGCCCCGGACAATCTCTCCATCCACTGGCAGGGTTTCGCCGGGCCGCACACGAATGATATCGCCAGGCCTGACCTGATGTGCAGGAACAACATCTGTGGCATCGCCCGATACCAGCGTAGCAACCGTTGGCTGGAATCCTGCGAGAGCGTTTCCGGTCAGTCCGGAACGGTAGCGGGCCTGAACTTCGATATAACGTCCGAGCAGCAGGAAAAACGTGAACATACACACCGACTCGAAATACACCTCTTCGCCGCCAAACACGGTAACCCATGCGCTGGCGAGATAGGCAAGTCCGATGGCAATGGCAACTGGCACATCCATGGTCAAATGTCGGCTCTGGATATCACGGCGGGCGTTCCGGAAGAAGGGAGCGGCGCTATACAGAACCACAGGCGTGGCTACCAGCAGACTGAACCAGCGGAAGAAACTGACGAATTCAGGAGACAGGTCGCTGACCAGTTCAAAATACAGGGGGAATGCCAGCATCATGCTCTGAAAAGAGCCAATACCGGCGATCGCGACCCGGATAAGCATGGACCGATGCTCTGCCTTGAGGGCCTTTTCTGCATCGTCTGCCTGGTACGGGCGGGCGGTGTAGCCGAGTTCGTGGATCGCAATGAGTAGATCGCTCAACGGAGCCTGGTCCTGGGACCAGACCAGCCGCGCCCGTTGGGTGGTGTGATTTACCGAGAAGGAGACAACACCAGGCTGTTTTGCTATGTGGTTTTCAAGCAACCAGATACAGGCCGCGCAGGTGATACCGCCAATCAGTAGTTGGGCTTCCTGGGCTCCTTTAACCGGTACAACAAAGGATTCCTGAACCAGCGGGTGGTCGAGCTCTCTCAGGCGGCTCAGTTCAGCTGCGGTTAGTTGCTTCGGGGTAACGGCAGGCTGGGTCCGGAAATTATAGAATCCAGTCAGGCCTTCGCTACGAATGGTCTCGCAGACCGCTTTGCAGCCCTGGCAACAGAAGTGCTGGGTCGTACCATCGACCTCAAGAGTAATAGGCGGCTCACCGTCTGCCGGCTCGCCGCAATGGAAGCAATCCAGTGTCGTCAACCTTGGGCTGACTCCCCGGCCTTGACCGTAATCCCGTTCTCTGGCGGCAGCCAGGCCTCGCCCTTGAGGCGCCACTCATTGGCCGGACCGCGAAGGTCATAGTACCAGCGACCGTCTATGTCGCTGTGGAGTTTGCCGGCAAATCGTCCTGGTGCGACTTGCTGGAACTGGATGGTGCGATCTTTGTCCGAGAGCGTCGGATGAAACAGGTTGAGAACCAGGTATGGGAAATCAGCCGGGCCTTCCAATGTATTGAGGTCGACGGTGACATTCCGGTTCTGGAAATTGATCTGAGCCTCCATACCCAGATCTGCCGCATGCTTGTCCCGCGCAATGGACATATTGATGCCACGACCTTCCTTGGACCAGTCATCGGTCACCATCGCATTGTCCGTGCTGATCGCGATGGTAATGGCGATAGCGCAGTAAATGATCGAGGCGCCCGGGAATATAAGCAGGAACCAGAACCAGGGTTGGCGGTACCAGGGGCTTACGGGTGTTTCTGCATTCATAAATCAGGGTCTCATTTAAACAGTCAGATCCGCGCGCATTCGGTGATCAGCGTGTTGGACCGACAAATCGGCTTTCGGTTTCAAGGCTCAGTGAGGAATCTGTCTCCGATTGTGCCTTGAACAGAATGTCGTTATTGGATTTGGTGATGGACTCAGGTGGTACGTCGACAACCGTTGGCAGTGACCGGTTCTCACCACTCTCCACGGTTACCGAGCTTTCGGTCAGGATACGGATGCCTTCCAGACCGCTCGCCGACAGAGTGAACGTCTGGGGGACCTCAGTCATGTTGGCGATTTTCAGCGTGTAGGAGTTCTCGATACGTCCTTCGCCGTTGAAGCTGAACAAGGCTCCCCGATCACGAAGTGCGTCCAACTGTGCCGGGACCCGTGTGACAATCGTAAAGATGATCGCGACCACCATGAGAGACAGGACCGCTCCATAACCGAAGGTTCGGGGCCGTAACAGTTTCGAGGTTTTGCCTTCCAGCTCATTCTCAGTGGTGTAGCGAATCAGACCTTTCGGGTAGTCCATCTTGTCCATGATTTCGTCACAGGCATCAATGCACAGCGCACACCCGATACACTCGTACTGCAGACCGTCTCTGATATCTATGCCGGTAGGGCATACCTGAACGCACTGTCCGCAATCGATGCAGTCTCCCAGGCCCGCCTCGGCCGGATCGACGTCTCTCTTACGCCCTCCGCGTGGCTCGCCCCGATTTGGATCGTAGGAAACCACCCGGGTATTGGGATCGAACATTACAGACTGAAAGCGGGCATACGGGCACATGTAGAGGCAGACCTGCTCACGCATCCAGCCAGCATTCAGATAGGTGGCAATGGTGAAGAATGCGACCCAGAAATAGGCCCAGCCATTGGCCTGCAACGTAAAGATGTCGGCCAGAAGCTCCCGGATAGGGTAGAAGTAACCAACAAAGGTCAGGCCGGTAGCCAGCGCAATCAAAAGCCAGACTGCGTGCTTGGCAGATTTTTTGATCACTTTTTCCGCTGAACGAGGTGCCTTGTCGAGCTTCATACGCTTGTTGCGGCTGCCCTCAATCCGCTCTTCAACCCACATAAATATAAAGGTCCAGACGGTCTGTGGGCATGTGTAGCCGCACCAGACCCGGCCGAATAGGGTGGTGATAAAAAACAATCCAAAGGCGGAGATGATGAGCATGCCCGAGAGCAGAATGAAATCTTTCGGGTAGAAGGTTGCCCCGTACAGATGGAACTCACGGGCGGGAAGGTCAAAATGAATCAGTGGTTGCCCGTCCAGGGTGAACCAGACAAACGCAAAGTACATCCCCATCAGCAAGGTGAGGCTGACATTTCTTATACGCTGAAAGAAACCAGTGACTTCTTTGACATATATCTTCTTGCGACTGGCGTATAGATCGACGGTTCCGGATTTATTATTTTTATCGGAGGGTTCAGAGGATGGGTCAACCTGTTTGACCGGAATCTCACTGCTCATCGTTACCTCCAGGGAAAGGGGAATGCGGGGCAACAGGCCTTGCGGCTGCTGATCTTTTCAAGTCTGTACCCGCATCGCAGGCACAGGGTTGAAAAGACCTGGCCGGAGAAAACTCCGGCCGGGTGACTCAGTTCGACAGGCTGTAGACGTAAGCCGCGAGTATCTGAATCTGGTCTTCGGAGAGACGACCACTTTGTGCTGGCATCTGGTTCTGGCGACCGTTCACAACGGTCTCCTTGATCCAGTCATAGGTGGAACCATAGAGCCAGGTATTGTCGGTAAGGTTAGGCGCACCCAGGGCATGATTTCCCTTGGCGTCCGGGCCATGGCAGGCAACACATGCCTGACCGAAGACCTGCTCACCAGCTTTTGCCGCTTCGGCATCCTGTTCGCGACCACTGAAGCTCAGGACGTAGTTTACGACCTGATCAACCTGTTCATTGGTCATGCTGGGCATGGTGCCTTTCGCCGGCATGTTACCCATACGGCCATTATGCAGCGTCGCAAGAATTGCCTCAGGTGTGCCGCCATAGAGCCAGTCGTCGTCAGTCAGGTTGGGGAAACCAACCTGTCCACGCGCTGCTGAGCCATGGCAGACCGCACAGTTGTTGGCAAACAGGCGTTGGCCAATCTTCATGGCATCGCCATCCTCGGCCAGTTCGGGAACCGGAGTCTGGCCGTATTGCGCATAAATAGGTCCGTATTTCTCGTCAGCTTCCGCAACCTCGGCTTCCCATTGGTTGGTTGAGGTCCAACCCAGCAAGCCCTTGAAGTTGCCCAGGCCCGGGTAAAGGGCAAGGTAGCCAAGGGCAAAAATACAGGTAGCGATGAACAGGTAAAACCACCACTTGGGAAGCGGGTTGTCATACTCTTCGATACCGTCAAAGGAATGACCTGTTGTACGGTCAGTTTCGCTATCGGTCGTCTGGCTTTTGCGGGTTGCCCAAAGCAACCACCAGCAGCCGAAAACGGTACCGAGCACGATCACGCTGATCCAGATGCTCCAAAAGGTGCTCATTCTTTTTTCTCCGTTTTTTCCTGTTCGAGCGTACGCCTGTCCACGTCTTCATCATCGAAGGGCAGGTGAGCTGCCTCGTCGTTGGCTTTTTTGCGGCGGGCACTGTAGGCCCACCACACGATGCCAAAGAAAATCGCCATTACCAGAATGGTGTGAATGCCGCGTAACTCATTAATATCCATCAAATCACCGTCTTTCTGAAATCACTGTACCCAACTGCTGCAGGTATGCGACCAGGGCCTCGATTTCAAATTTGCCTTCCACTTGAGCAGGCGCCTCGGCGATCTGCTCGTCTGTGTAAGGCACGCCAAGTGTCTGGAGCGTGTCCATCTTCGCGGCGGTCTTGGTGTGATCTACTTTGTTTTCAAACAACCAGGGGAAAGCAGGCATATTTGATTCCGGAACCACGCTGCGCGGGTTGTACAGATGCTGGCGTTGCCAGGCATCGGAGTAACGACCACCAACGCGGGCGAGATCCGGTCCAGTACGTTTGGAGCCCCACAGGAACGGACGGTCATAAACAAACTCACCTGCAACGGAGTAGTGGCCATACCGCTCAGTCTCCGCCCTGAAAGGACGGATCTGCTGGGTATGGCACACATGGCAGCCTTCGCGGATATAGATATCCCGACCTTCCAGTTCGACCGCCGTCAGGGGCTCAAGCCCTTCGATGGGTTCGTTGGTCTCTTTCAGGAAGAAGAGGGGCACAATCTCCGCAAGGAAACCGCCACTGATGGTCAGGATGATCAGTACGATCATCAGACCAAGGTTCTTTTCGACTATTTCATGTTTCATCTGATCTCTCTCCCGTTACGCAGGCTGTGCCGCCGCGTTATCCTGCGCAACCGCGTCTTTCTGGCGAACGGTCATGTAAACGTTGTAAGCCATCAAGAGCATACCGCTGACGAAGAAGAGTCCACCGATAAAGCGAACGAAGTAGCCTGGGTAAGATGCTTCAAGGGCTTCAACAAAGCTGTAGGTCAGGGTGCCGTCTTCGTTGACTGCGCGCCACATCAGGCCTTGCATGATGCCGTTTACCCACATGGCAACGATGTACAGAACCACACCAACGGTTGCCAGCCAGAAATGGACATTGATCAGGGCTGTGCTGTACATGGCCTGAACGCCCCAGAGCTTGGGCACGAGGTGGTAAACCGCACCGATGCTGATCATGGCTACCCAACCAAGGGCTCCGGAGTGAACGTGTCCAATTGTCCAGTCGGTGTTGTGGGACAGCGCGTTGACTGTCTTGATTGCCATCATCGGGCCTTCGAAAGTGGACATGCCGTAGAACGACAGAGAAACCACCAGGAAGCGCAAAATCGGGTCTGTACGCAGTTTGTGCCAGGCACCTGACAAGGTCATCATGCCGTTAATCATGCCGCCCCAGGACGGAGCCAGGAGGATCAGAGACATAACCATGCCTGCAGTTTGCGCCCAGTCTGGCAGCGCAGAGTAGTGCAGGTGGTGTCCGCCGGCCCATACGTAGGTTGCAATCAGTGCCCAGAAGTGAACGATTGACAGGCGATAGGAATAGACCGGACGGTTGGCTTGCTTGGGAACGAAATAGTACATCATGCCCAGGAAGCCTGCGGTCAGGAAGAAACCTACGGCGTTGTGACCATACCACCACTGCATCATGGCATCGGTAACGCCGGCATAAGCCGAGTAGGATTTGAAGGCACTTACCGGCAGGGCCATGTTGTTGAAAATATGGAGCATGGCCACAGTAATAATAAATGCGCCATAGAACCAGTTGGCCACGTAAATGTGGGGGGTGCTGCGCTTCGTTACGGTCCCGAAGAACACCAGAGCATAGGTGATCCATACAATGGCGATGGCAATATCAATCGGCCACTCGAGTTCGGCGTATTCCTTGGTGGAGGTAAGGCCGAGCGGGAGAGTGATTACCGCCGAGACGATAATGGCCTGCCAGCCCCAGAACGTGAACGCCGCCAGTCCATCGGAAATCAGACGGGCCTGACAGGTGCGCTGAACCACGTAATAGGAGGTCGCAAACAGGGCGCATCCACCAAAGCCGAAGATGACGGCATTGGTATGCAGCGGCCGCAGACGGCCGAAATGGGTAAAGGGCAGATCTAGGTTGAGGGATGGCCAATAGAGTTGCGCTGCAATCAGCACACCCAGGGACATACCTACAATACCCCATACCACTGTCATGATGGCGAATTGTCTCACCACCTTGTAGTTGTATGTCAGGTTTGCATTTACTGTGCTCATAGCCTTACCAATGGGTTTAAAATGGGGAAATATGCGGGCGCAAGTATGGAGAAACGATGAGCTGTTTGCAATGACTCAGGTCAACTCCTGACATCCGTCAAATGCGCCTAAATCAGCAACATGGCTTCCTTTTCAGCGCGGTTACTGGAATTGTTGTAGCGTGGAAAATGTCTGTTGCCTAAGCAGCAATGATAGTCGCTTAATTGGGTGAGGTGAATTCTGTGGAGTTGATTAAGACCAAAGGCTACGAAAGTACTTCGGAAGTCGTATTGATCCTGGCTCATGGTGCGGGGGCGCCGGCAGATTCACCATTCATGGAGGCGCTGGCTGGAGCTCTCAGCAGTTTGGGCATCGAAACGGTTCGTTTTGACTTTCCTTACATGCAGAAACGACGCCTGGATGGAAAGAAACGCCCGCCTGACCGGGAGCCTGCTTTGCTCGATTGTTTTTCCCTTGTTCTTGACCAGATTCGTGCCGAACTTGGGTCGAACAGCAGGGTATTGATTGGCGGAAAATCTATGGGCGGACGCATGGCGAGTATTCTCGCCAGCCGCAGGGGGGGTATAGATGGTGTTGCCTGTTATGGCTATCCGTTTCATCCTCCTGGGAAGCCCGACAATTGGCGAACGGCGCATTTCCCGGAGCTGAGCTGCCCCATGCTGGTGCTTCAGGGGACCAGGGATCCTTTCGGCAAGCCCGTCGAGATGGCTGGCCGTGAATCAGAGCTGGAAGCCATCCAACTGCATTGGCTGGAAGGTGGCAATCATGATTTTCAGCCGCTGAAACGGCAGCCCCAAACCCAGAATGATCTGATCCTAGCGGCTTCCCGCCAGACCCGAATCTTTGTGGATGAGATGCTGGTTTCCTGATGTATTCTCTATTCCGGCCGTTTCAGCCAGCAGCACCCGGTTGCGACCCTCGCTTTTCGCACGGTACAGGGCCTTGTCGGCTCTATCGAACAGCTGGCTCTGGGTCTCGCCAGGATTGAGTGACGCTATGCCACCGCTCAGAGTGATGGTGACTTCGGTGCCGTCCGGCGCCAAAAGGGTGGTGCTGGCGATATCTTCGAGCAGTGCGGTGCAGACGTTCAGAGCTCCGGCAGAATCGGTTCCCGGCAAAACCAGCGCAAACTCTTCTCCTCCGAAACGGATAGCGACATCTCTCGGGCGTTTTACGTGACGCGTTAACATTTCGGCGAGAAACTGAAGGCATGTGTCTCCGAAGCCGTGGCCCCAGGTGTCGTTGATGGTCTTGAAGTGGTCAGCGTCGACCAGGGCCAGCGTCAGTGGTTGGGCGTTTCGGCGCGCTTCTGCGGATAGTTCAGGGAAAATAGTATTTAAATGCCTTCGGTTATGCAGACCTGTAAGTGCGTCGTTTAGACTCATCATCGAAAGCTGGCGGTTGGCATTTTCGAGTTCGCGCATGGTATCCCTCAGCTGC
The DNA here is from genome assembly GCF_018860425.1 of Marinobacter sp. F3R08. Lineage (GTDB taxonomy): Bacteria > Pseudomonadota > Gammaproteobacteria > Pseudomonadales > Oleiphilaceae > Marinobacter. Next base: position 294,395 of record NZ_JAHKPI010000025.1, read on the forward strand.
GCGGTACGCCGGTGCACCTTTATTTCCAGTTCTGCCCTTGCGTCATGCTCCACATCGAGAAGCTTCTGGCTGAGCAGGCGCCATCGTTGCACCAGGGCATAGTTGAGCAGAATTATCTGCCCGCCCACCGCTGACTGCATCAGGGCTTCCCGGGCCAGAAAGTCAGTAATGTGGCCAAAGGCTGCAAGAGCGTATACCAGGCCGGCAAGCAACATGACCAGCCACGCCAGCAGATACCACACAGCCGGCTGATAGCCCTGTTTCCAGCGAACGGCTGCAATTACAAACAAGCTTGAGATGACCGTCAGTGTCAGGACCGTGTTGAGCAGGATAGTTTTGCTGTAGGGCAGGACCAGTGTGAGCGCGAGCAAACCTATGGAGGACCAGGCCTCTGCCTTGAGTACGGTCTCTGAGATGGTTCCCCTGTTTACGTCAAGGAACGATCGGCCAAAAAGTATCATGGCAAGGGCGCAAAGCGACAACGACAATGGAATGGATGTATTGGCAAAGCTGGCGTTATCCGGCCAGAAATACTGATTGGCGAAGCCGCCCATGGCGAAGAGAAAGAGCCCCAGTGCTGCGAGATAGAATGCGTTATAAAAGTAATCGCCGGTTCCGGAGCTTAAAAAGAGCAGCAGGTTGAAGGCTGCAAAAACCAGAAGCGCACCATAGAGCAGCCCATGGGTCAGTGTGAGGTGATTACTGCGGGCAATGGCTTCTGCCGCGGTTTCGAAACTGAGAGGCACGTTCAGGGCTCCACTGCTATGGATCCTGATCGTCAGACTCTGGGTCTCGCCGCCATCCAATGTGACAGGAAGTAGAAAGTACCGGTAGTCTACTGGCCGAGTCTCGAAAGGGTGTTGATCTCCGGTAACAACCATCTCTGTAGTATCATTTCCTGCTTGCCAGATCGTAACTTCGTCAAGCAGGGGATAGCTGAGTTTCAGGTACCATACGCCACGTTCCGGCCCGGAGTTCTTCACATTCAGGTGGATCCAGTAAACGGATTTGGTATGGCTGAAAACCAGATCCCATCCGTTTGCAGGCACCCATTGGAGGTCTTCGGGCAACTGCTCCGGACCGGTTGCCTGGTGGCCCGGCGCACCCGGCGAGGCACTGTAATAACAGATATATTGCATCAGGGCTGCACGGGCAGTGCTATCAGTTGCCTCGAGCGTAGGGCAGGCCGTCGGGATAGGCCTGGCGTCTGGTTGAGCCAGGGCGGGGGCCAGTACAAGGCTGACAAGGGCAATCAGGCGCAAAAAGGATGACATCCATGGCTTCCCGGGTTTATCAGAGCGGGAAGTGTAGTCAGTGAAGACAATTCGCGCTGTTAAACAGTTTCAATTTTTACGGGTTGGTCAACAGCCCTCATTCAGGTACGGCATGGAACAGATTCTTGCGTTTTGCAGGCCCGGTTTTGAAACCGAAGCGGGCCGTGAATTAACCGATTCAGCCGCGAAATATAATATTTTCGGCTTCTTCGAGCCTGTCAAAAATCAGGGCCTGATTCGTTTTTACCCGGCTGCGCCCGAGACCGCAGACGATTTGATGACTCGTCTTGCCCTTGATGAGTTGGTGTTCGTTCGTGACTGGATTGTTGTGCTGGGAGAATTCAGTTTACCGGAGGCGGACAGGGTTGGGGCCGTTATAGATGGGCTCAGGGGCCTTGAGCGCGGCTATCCTGGCTGTGCACGGCTGGAAATCCGGCTGTCGGAGAACAATTCGGATGGCGATCTCGGAAATTTTGCCCGAAAGTGGGTCTCTCCGCTCTCCCGAGGCTTGCGTGGGGCTGGTTTGCTTAAGGCCGACCAGAACGTCTCTGCGCCTGCACGACTGGAGATTTTTCTGCCGGACTTCTCCTCGGTGGTTGTCGGTTATAGTCTTGCAGACAATCGGGCACGGTATGTCGGTGGCATTCCTCGTCTCAGGCTCCCTGCGTCAGCGCCCAGCCGATCCGCTCTCAAGCTGGAAGAGGCTTGGAAAGTGTTTCTGCCAACGGATCAGGAGCTGGACTATCTCGGTGGTGGCATGAAAGCGGCGGACCTTGGAGCCGCGCCTGGTGGTTGGACGTGGCAGCTTGTTCGTCAGGGTATGATGGTAACCGCAGTTGACAACGGCCCCATGGATGCGGAATTGATGGCTTCGGGACAGGTGGAGCACGTAGAGGCCGATGGTTACAGCTGGCGCCCTAAAAGAGGTATCGACTGGATGGTGTGCGATATCGTGGATCAGCCACGTAAAACTGCAAAACTGGCGGTTTCCTGGGTCGGCGATGGTTATTGTCGTTATACCGTGTTTAATCTCAAGTTACCGATGAAAAAGCGTTATGACGAGTGGCTGATCTGCCGTGATATTCTCGTCGAAGGGTTACAGGCGTCGGGCATTGGTTTTCGTCTGAAAGCCCGCCACCTTTATCATGACCGGGAAGAGATTACCTGCTTCATCGAGAGGACGGGCTAAAACGCGCTTTGTTCCAGAACGGTGATGTGTTCTTCCTCGTCCATCATGGGAATGAGCTCCAGCATGAGCGCTCGGCGTTCTTCAGAGTGAAACCAGCGATCCCAGTCTGCTTCGGATCGCCAGTTAGCCAGTGTTATCCGGTGATTGGGGTCGTGGCTGTCAACCAGCGTCTCGCCGGAAATAAAGCCGGGAGCACTGACAGCCTGCTGCAGAACCTTGCGCGAACGTTCTTCGTAAGCTGTTTCCAGGGTTTCAGCAATATGGCGTTCAATCAGAACCCGGATCATGGTAGTTCTCCATGTTTTTATACAGTTATAAACAGTAATTTAGCAGGTTTTATAGAAAAATCAGGTTCATTAACAGGAGATGTGGTGTGAGCGAAACCGAATACGACCTGGAGCTGGACGCCCGCGGCCTTTTCTGCCCGGAACCGGTGATGATGCTTCACAACCGGATCAACGACGTTGAGTCCGGTGGTGTCTTGAGAGTTGTAGCCACGGATCCCTCCACCACCCGGGATATACCCAGATTCTGCCAGTTCCTTGGTCATGAGTTGATCGATCAGACCGAGACCAGCGAGCTGTTTATCTACCTGATCCGCCGGGGGCAATAGCGACCGTGCTTACATCACTTCCGGGCGTAGTGTCCGGAGGTGACTGAGGAACTCGTCCCGATCCATCTCGCCGAGCACCCTCCGCCCGGACAGCTCTGCTCCGTCGCTGCCATAGAAAAGAATGGCCGGCGGCCCGAAGAGTCCGAGCTCGTCTAACATGGCTTGTTGTTCCGGTGTGTTCTCGGTCATATCGATTTGCAGCAGTGTATAGGGATCAAGTGCCTGGATGACATCCGGCTTGCTGAACACGTTGCGCTCCATAACCTTGCAGGAGATGCACCAGTCGGCATAGAAGTCCAGCAGAACGGGCCGGCCCTGCTCTTCGGCCTGCTGCAGCATGGCCCGAATGTCGGTGGGGCGTTCGACGCGCAAGAAATCCGCATGCCGGGCAGCGCCGGTGCCGTGGCCAGTGGGCGATGCGGAAGCCAGCGTAAATGGGGCCAGAGGTTTCAATGGATCATTGGCACCGCCCACCGCACCTGCGAGCAAAGCCAGGCCGTATGCGAAAAGTACCAGGCCAAGGCCTTTACGGGTTCGCTCCCAGCCCGCTTTGGCAGCATCAAAGGCGCCCAACTGGACGCCGGTGATGGCAACCAGAAGACCCCAGAGAGTCAGTGCCAGCCAGCCAGGAACCAGGCGTTCCACCAGCCAGATTGCGACAGCCAGCAACATCACGCCATAGAAGTGTTTTACAGCAGTCATCCAGTGGCCGGTGGTTGGGAGTAGCTTCCGACCACCCACGGCCACCAGGATCAGCGGGATGCCCATGCCAAGGCCGAGTGCAAACAGTGCCACGCCGCCGATTACTGCGTCCTGGGTTGTGGATATGTACAGCAGGCTGCCAGCCAGCGGAGCCGACACGCAGGGTGACACGATCAGCGCTGACAGGGCGCCGATGCCGAAAATACTGACGACCCGGCTGCCAGTTAGCCGATGGCTGGCTTCATTGATCGGTTCGCGGATAAAACGTGGCAGCTGGATCTCGAACAAATCGAACATGGACATGGCAAAGACCACGAACAGGAGCGCAAAGGTGCCCAGAGCCCATGGTGACTGCAATTGTGCCTGGAGGTTGAAACTGGCGCCGAGCAGGCCTGTCAACACGCCAGCCGCAGCGTAGGTCAGTGCCATGCCGAGAACATAGCTGAACGATAAGAGCAGGGCGTGTGCCGTGGTTCGTGTGTTTCTGCCGGAAACCAGCGATGAAATAATGGGTACCATGGGCAAAACACAAGGTGTGAATGTGAGGCCAAGCCCCAGAAGCAGAAACACTCCTGCGATGACAACCGTGGACTGCTGAGCAAGAAAGCCTGCAAGCCCGCTGGCGGTTTCAGTGTCCGCTGGAGTGCTGACGTTGCTTGAAACGGTTCCTGTCAAGGTTGGTTGTGACCCGGAACCACCGCTGCCCTGATAAAACAGCACATCCCGGGTCTGAGGGGGATAGCACAATCCTGCCTTGGCGCAACCTTGATAGGTTACCTGGAGTTGAGCCTCGCGGGCACCGGCCGGAAGCGAAACCGGAACCCGAACGTCAACGGGATCAAAAAAAACGGTGGTGGTGCCAAAAAATTCGTCTTCGGTCACTGTGCCCGGCGCTGAAAACTCAGGTTCCCCAAGCTCCACGTTCGGGTCGGTGGCGGTGATCGTTACCCGATCGCGATACAGGTAGTGTTCAGGGGTGATATCCCAGGAGAGAAGCACACTGCCAGTATCGGTACTGAAACTGAAGGGCAGCGCTTCGTCGACGGGCAGAAAGCCATTGTCCTGGTTACCGAACAGGGAGCCTCCGTTGGTGCCAAAGGCCCAGGCCGAAGGAGAGGCCCAAAGCATCAGGGTGAGCGCCAAAAGCAGGTTAAGCGGATTCACTCTCTGGTGTTTCATCTTCGTTACTGCAGCGACAGCCATCATCGATTGTAAGATTTCCTGGTTGGTGTTTCTCTTGTCGGAGTCGTCCAAAGTCGGAATGTTACAGCGTAATTGCTGCCGGCTCACGCCAGCAGTGGACAAGAGGCCGCTGTTAAAGTTCCCTCTGGTATTGGGTCCAGTAAAGTCGCACAATAGCCACCCAATGAATCACAGTCCAAATGATCTTATCATGCTGTTCAATGACCTGTTCCGGGAGACGTACCGGACAGTTCTTGTCAAAGGCAGCGATGAACCTGAATATGTGCCTGCCCGGGGGGCTGAGGGTCTTGCACAGGTTATTTTTGCTCACGGCTATTATGCCAGCGCTTTGCATGAAATAAGCCACTGGTGTATTGCTGGTGAGTACCGGCGCACACTTCACGACTATGGTTACTGGTACTGTCCGGATGGCCGTACACTTCAGCAGCAAGAAGCATTTGAGCAGGTTGAGGTCAGGCCACAGGCGATTGAATGGTTGTTTTCGGTCGCTGCAGGTACTCGTTTTCACATCAGCGTGGACAACCTTTCCGGAGTTGGCGCCGCTAACGAAAAGCGATTTCGATACAACGTGAGAAAACAGGCGGGCGAGTATCTGGAGCGTCGGTTGCCGCCCCGGGCCCAGGTTTTTTTTGATTCGCTAGCAACCTTTTATGGTACCGGAGAGACTCTTGAAGAGCGCTGGCATGAAGATGCCCGGCGCATCGCTCCGATTTATTCTGAATCAGGACATTCCCAGGAAAACTGAGACGATATGACATCTGACCCAAAACACACCGGCGATCTGAAGTTCAACGATCTGAACCTCGACAAGCGTTTGCTGGATGCCATTACGGCCATTGGTTTTGAATACTGCACACCCATTCAGGCAGAAACGCTTCCCTGGACACTGGCGTGCGAAGATCTGATCGGTCAAGCGCAAACGGGCACGGGTAAAACCGCAGCGTTTCTGATCACCGCAATCCAGAGTCTCCTGGAGGCTCCGATTCCTGAAAAAGACCGTTTTGCCTCCGAGCCTCGGGTACTTGCCCTGGCTCCCACCCGTGAACTGGCCATGCAGATCGCGAAGGATGCAGAACAATTATGCCAGCATACCGGGCACAATGTGGTAACGGTTGTGGGCGGCATGAACTATGACAAGCAGCGGGACCAGCTTCAGAACGGGATTGTGGATATTCTCGTTGCCACACCTGGGCGCCTGATCGACTTTCTCGGATCTCAGGATGTGTTTCTGGATCAGCTCGACATCCTGATTCTTGATGAAGCCGATCGAATGCTGGATATGGGTTTTATCCCGGATGTTAAACGGATAATCCGCAAGTGCACGCCCAAGGATGAACGTCAGACCCTGTTATTCAGTGCCACGTTCAATCAGGACGTCCTGAATCTCGCCTCCATGTGGACAAGCAATGCGGAGTTTGTCGAGATCGAGCCGGAACAGAAAACGGCAGAACGGGTTGAACAAACGGTCTATCTTGTCGGCGACGATGAAAAGCTGCCGGTGCTCGTCAATTTCCTGAAACGACCCGAAGTGGAAAAAGCACTTGTGTTTGCAAACCGTCGGGATCAGTGCCGGGACCTGGAAGAGGATCTCCGGAACCAGGGCGTGAAAGTAGCTCTGATGTCTGGCGAAATTGCCCAGAACAAACGCCTGAAAACGCTGGATCAGTTCAAGAAGGGAAGTATTCAGGTATTAGTGGCCACTGATGTGGCCGGTCGTGGCATCCACGTTAACGGCGTTACCCACGTTTTTAACTACAATCTGCCAGATAATGCCGAGGATTATGTGCACCGTATCGGTCGCACAGGTCGGGCCGGTAAGCATGGTGTTTCGATCAGTTTTGCTGGTGAGGATGATTCTTTCGCACTCCCGGCGATCGAATCCTACATCAGCCAGAAGCTGAAGACAGCGGTGCCCGATGAGGCTCTCATGGCGACGATGGAAAACCCGCCAATTACTCGCCGGCGCGGTCGACGGCCGCAGGGGCCGGGTGGTCGTAGCCAGGGTGGGCGCAATCAACGCCAGCGCAGGAACTGAAAAGGCCGGACACCATCATGTTGATTGTAGCAGACGAAAATATCCCTCTACTGGATTCGTTTTTTGGTGATATTGGTGAGATTCGGAGGGTTTCCGGTCGTGCCATGTCGAGTGAGGATGTCCGGAATGCCGATGTGCTGCTGGTTCGTTCGGTCACCAAGGTAAACCGGGAGCTTTTAGAAGGGAGTCGGGTTCGGTTTGTTGGTACCACGACGATCGGTACCGATCATGTCGATCTGGACTGGCTGGAACAGGCGGGGATTCGGTTCTCGGCCGCGCCGGGCTGCAATGCTAACAGTGTGGCGGAGTATGTATTGTCCGTTCTGTCATTGTATGCAGAGCGCAATGGTTTGTCAGACTGGTCTCAGCTTAGCGTCGGTATTGTCGGGGTCGGCAATGTGGGTAGTGAATTGGCGCACAAGCTGGAGCGCCTTGGTTTTAATGTCCGCCTTTGCGACCCCCCCAGAGCTGACGCCGGTGAGGATGAACACGAGTTTGTGACGCTCACCGAGGCTATGACGTGTGATGTGGTTTCTCTGCACACACCCCTGACCCGGGAGGGGCGCCATCCCACGCTGCATTTGGTCGGACAGAAGCAGCTTGAGTCCATGAACTCGAACCAACTTCTTATTAATGCCGGTCGTGGTGAGGTTATTGATTCCTCGGCGCTGCTGGCACGTCTCGACCAGAGTAATGCGCCTACCGTGGCTTTAGATGTCTGGGAGCAGGAACCGAGAATTCATCTTGAGCTCATGGAGCGGATCTGGCTCGCGACACCGCACATTGCCGGATACAGTCTCGAAGGTAAGGTTCAGGGAACGGAAATGATCTATCAGGCTCTGTGCAGGTTTCTGGGCTTGCCGGTTCGCAAAAAGGCGGGGCAGTTTCTTCCGGAGCCAGCGCTTAGCAAAATATCCTTTACCAGTTCAGCAGACGAAGAGGATGCGATCCGCATTGCGCTCAGGGCCTGTTACGACCCTCGGCGGGACGATGCGATGCTTCGCAACGCCATGAAAGGGTCTATTGAAGAGCGGGGTGTCGCGTTTGACCGGCTGCGCCGGGACTATCCGGTGCGTCGTGAGTGTTCCAGTCTCAGGATTCAGCTCAAGGGAACCAGCAAGTCTCTGCAGGACAGTTTCCGGGACATCGGTTTCAAACTGAAAATCTGATACAGGCTTTCCTCCTTAACCAAAAAAGCCGGGGTCATTAAACCCCGGCTTTTTTGTCACAGTTTCGCGCTCTGCAACGCCTTTATCCGGTCATCCAATGGCGGATGAGTCATGAATAGTGCGCTTAGACCGGCCCGGGCTCCACGGTTAATGCCGAACGCCTGAAGGGTGTCTGGCATCTGGTCGGGCACTTCACTTTCCTGCTTCAACCGTGCCAGAGCGCTGATCATGGCTGATCGGCCCGCAAGCTGGGCACCGGCGATATCTGCCCGGAATTCTCGTCGACGAGAGAACCAGAATACGATGGTGCTGGCCAGTATGCCGAGGACGATTTCGGCAATGATACTGACAACGAAAAAACCAATGCCATGGCCGTTTTCATTTTTGAAAACTACCCGGTCGACAAAGGAACCGATGACCCTGGACGCGAAAATCACAAAGGTGTTTACGACACCCTGGATCAACGCCAGAGTAACCATGTCTCCATTAGCAACGTGGCCAATTTCATGTCCCAGAACGGCCCGGATCTCATCTTTGTTAAACCGATGCAGAAGGCCCTCACTGACGGCAACCAGGGCGTTGTTTTTATTCCAGCCCGTTGCAAAGGCATTGGACTGAGATGCCGGGAACGTGGCTACCTCCGGCATGCCGATACCGGCATTGTTGGCCAGCTCTGCAACCGTATCCACCAGCCAGCGTTCAGCCGGTGTTCGCGGTGATTCAATGACCCGGGCCTTGGTGCTCCACTTGGCCATTCGCTTTGATATCAACAATGAAACGATGGCACCGGCGAATCCGAAGACAGTGGCAAAAGCCAGCAAGGAGCCATACTGAATACCATTCTGGGCGAGATAACTATCCACTCCCAGAAGTCGCAGTGTAAAGCTGGCGACGATAATGACAGCAAGGTTGGTTGCTAGAAACAGCAAAATGCGCATGTTTGTTTCCTGGTCAGTTTGTCACAGAAAGAAAAATAGCCGTTCAGAATTAGATGTGGGCACGGTTCAACCAATCAACAAGCTTACACGGATTTAATGATCGGTGTGGTCCCTGAAAAAGGTTGCCTGCATGATATGGGTGATTCTGGCGGAGTTGCCACTGCGCAGGGCACTGCGGATCAGGTGTATATGGGTGGAGAGATCTTCCTGAACCGAGAGGGGCAAACCATCGGTCGCGCCCTCTGTGGGGATTCCTGTTTCGTTGATCAGTGCCTGAGGCGCCGGGGCGCTCAGGCGGATAAACGCGTCTCGGGTCAGCACCGCTTGATCCAGCGCTTCCTGGCGAATGGTATCGACGTATCGGAGCAGGCCTTCCTCCGACAGCCAGAGCAGGGCGCCAAAACAGGCCATATGTCGTTTGCTGTGGAGGCCAAACTCGTCGGGCTCATCTGGTCCGGCAATGTCTTCTACAAACAGGTTTATCCGCCGCGGAAAGGCGGAATAAAGCTGTACCAGAGCAATGGCCGAATCCTTGTAGAATTCTTCGACATGAATATCTGCCATGGTATTCCCCGTTATTGCTGGTATTTGCCAAGGAAATTACCAAGCCTTCCCATGGCATCTTCCAGGGTGTCTTCCCTGGGCAGGAAAACCACTCTGAGGTGTTGTTTGTCATCAATATTGAACGCGGACCCTTGCACCAGCAGAATTTTTTCCTGCAAAAGAAGATCAAGGACCAGTTTTTCATCGTTTGCGATGGGGAATTTTTTGGGGTCCAGTTTCGGGAACAGGTACAGAGCGCCCTGCGGTTTCACACAGCTGACCCCGGGAATGTCGTTGAGCATTCTCCAGGCTGTTTCCCGCTGCTCGTACAGACGCCCGCCGGGTGCTACCAGATCGTTGACGGACTGGTAACCACCAAGTGCTGTCTGAATCGCAAGTTGGGCTGGGACGTTGGCGCACAGCCGCATGTTGGAGAGCATATCAATGCCCTCAATCAGATCCTTTGCCAGATGCTTGGCGCCGCTGATGATCATCCAGCCTGATCGGTATCCGGCAGCGCGATAGTTCTTGGACAGACCGTTATAAGTGAAAAAGAGCACGTCATCGGCCAGAGACGCAGTGGAAATATGCTGTGTGCCGTCATAAAGAATCTTGTCGTAGATCTCGTCGGAAAGAACGATAAGGTTATGCTTGCGAGCGAGTTCGATCACCTGCTCAAGAAGCTCTTTAGAATAGACGGCGCCGGTCGGGTTATTGGGGTTGATCAGAACGATGGCCCGGGTCCGGCGGGTAATTTTCTTGCGGATATCGTCGATATCCGGGAACCAGTTCTGTTCTTCGTCGCAACGGTAGTGCACTGGCTTGCCGCTGGAAAGGGTGACGGCCGCAGTCCACAGAGGGTAATCGGGGGCTGGTATCAGCACTTCATCGCCAGTGTTAAGCATGGCCTGCATGGTCATGACGATCAGTTCGCTGACGCCATTGCCCAGGAAGATATCGTCAATATCGACTTTATCGATACCCCGTTGCTGGCAATAGTGCATGACGGCCTTGCGGGCAGAAAACAGTCCTTTTGATTCAACATAGCCCTGTGCGAGGTGCATGTTATAGATGACGTCCTGCTGGATTTCTTCCGGAACATCCAGTTCAAAGGTAGCGGGGTTACCAATGTTGAGCTTGAGCACCCGATGCCCTTCTTCTTCCAGTCGACGTGCTTCCTGCAGAACTACGCCACGTATTTCATAGCACACGTTATCCAGTTTGGCGGATTTGTAGTAGTTCTGCATAAGACTCGGACGTCCTTCTTTTGGGATCGAAAAATGGGGCATGTCATTATGACAAGCCTTTATTCTAGCGGAGCGAGGGCGGGCGGCAACAGGGGAATTATGATGAATTGTGGCCAGTTGAGGCAGATTTAGCTCACAAACCTGAAGCGGATTTTAAAATTGGCCCTGGTTCAGCCTGTAATGCCATGGTTTTTTACCCTGTGTTGTGAACAATGGGACCCGGAGAAATAAAAATCACTGAGCGGAGAAACTCATGGCAGGCGAGTCGGTTTACGATTTCAACGTGCGGGATATCAAGGGTAACGAGAGGAGCATGGCAGAGTACCAGGGCAAGGTGCTTCTGATTGTGAACACGGCCAGCAAATGTGGTTTCACGCCACAGTTCGAAGGCTTGCAGGCGCTTCACACTGAATTGGGTGACAGGGGATTTGAGGTTCTGGGCTTTCCGTGTAACCAGTTCATGAATCAGGACCCGGGAGACGAGGATGTGATCAGCCAGTTCTGCAGTCTCAACTATGGTGTCGATTTTCCCATGTTTTCCAAGATTGAGGTTAATGGTGACAATGCCCATCCACTGTTCCGTTTTCTCAAACGCGAAGCCAAAGGGCTCATGGGGTCGGAGAAAGTGAAATGGAACTTCACCAAGTTTCTGGTTGGGCCAGATGGAAGCGTGGTTCGTCGCTACCCACCCACCACAAAACCGGGAGATATTCGGGCCGACATTGAGCAACTGCTACCGGGTTGATTTCTCGGGCGGGGCAGGGGGCCGCCACCGGTCAATAACTGCCCTGAGCTCATCTCGCCTGTAGGGCTTGGTAACGTAGTCGTTCATGCCTGAGGCAAGGCAGTCTTCACGGTCACCCTGCATCACATTGGCGGTAACGGCGATGATTGGCAGATCCTTCCACTCGGGATTTTGCCGGATTTTCTGTGTTGCTTTATAACCGTCCATAACAGGCATCTGGCAGTCCATGAGCACCAGGTCGTAGTGGGTCTGTTCCAGTGCCTGTAATGCCTGAAGGCCATTTTCGGCGTGGTCAGTTCGGTGTCCCAGATTCTTTAGCAGATTGCTTGCCACCAGTTGATTCACCTGGTTGTCTTCAACCAGAAGGATCTTCAGTGGGGACTCAAGGCTGGTTTGCCTGGTCTGCTTGGTTGGAGTTTGGAACTCATTGTCCCGGGTGACCAGGCCTGCAGCCCGGCCCAGACAACGGAGTAATTCATGTCGTCGCAGTGGCAGAGACAGGTGTTGAGTCTGCCCCTTTGCCGGTGGCATAACGCCGGTAGGGTCTGCAAGAACAACCCCGGCGCCTTTCCAATCGGCAGCAAGTGCCAAGGTTTCTTCATCCTTGATGTCGGCCAGCGCCAGCAGGATACCATTCGGGTGTCTGCTGGCGTCGCGTATTGGTATCCCCCAGTTCTTAAGCTGGGCTTCGATGGCAGCCCGATGCGGATTGTCCTGCGGTATCGCCATGGCAACGCCGATCTTGGTTAGACGGGTGTCCATTCTGGGCCGAGTATGGTCGCCACTGGCTTCATAAACTGGCAGCGGTAGCGTGACGGTGAAGTGGGTGCCGCGGCCTTTTTGGGAATCCACCCGAATCTGGCCATGCATGCGCTCTACCAACTGACGGCAGAGTGTCAGGCCGAGACCGGTTCCGCCGTAGAGTCGGGTGGTGTCGATGTCAGCTTGGGAGAAAGGGGAGAAAATTCGGTGCAGGCCGTCGTCGGACATACCGATCCCTGTGTCGACCACGTCGATGCTCAAGCTACCCCCGGAATAAGCTGCCCGGATGTTCACGCTGCCTTCGTCGGTGAACTTTATGGCGTTACTCAGAAGGTTATTGAGCACCTGGCGTACCCGTGTTGGATCTCCCAGAAAATCTTCGGGCAGGTCAGAGTCGATGTCGGTGACCAGGTGAATGTGTTTATTGCGGGCTTGTTGGGCATGGAGTGTCGAGCACTCTTCTATCAAGTGCCGGACACTGAACGGAATGTTTTCCAGATTGAGTTTCCCGGCCTCTACTTTTGAGATGTCCAGTATGTCGTTAAGTAGTCCGAGCAGGCTCTCTCCGGCGTTCAGGGCTATCTCAATTCTGTTGCGTTGGGCTGGATCCAGTTCGCCCTCGATCGCCAGACCAAGCATCCCGAGAACACCGTTGAGAGGAGTGCGGATTTCGTGGCTCATGCTTGCAAGAAAATTTGCCCTTGCCCGCGCACGTCGGACCGCATCTTCCTTTGCCTTGACCAGCGCCCGGTTGCCACGTTGCAGTGCTTCGTTTTTCTCGGAGATCTCACGGGTACGATCGGCCACCTCCTGTTCCAGTTCGGTGGAGTAGTTCTTCATGGCACTCTTGGCGTTTCGGAGTTGTGCCAAGCTCGAGTCAATGGCCTCGAGGTGCTGGTTGATAATGCCTACCATAGTCCCGATCTCGTCTTCCCGATGGTTTGCCGGAACTGGAAGCCTGACCTTTTCGGGAGTGCTCGCTTGCACCTGGCTCAGTGCACTGATCACGTTCAGCATGGGACGGGTAAGAACGAAATAGAAAATGGCGAGCAATGCGGCAGACAGGATAAGACTTTTCATTATCCCGCTGATCAGCGTGTATCCGGCGCGCTGGAGAAACATCGCGCCATAATGATAGGTATCGATGGTGACGATCAGGTGTCCGAGCGCCAGATCCTCAAGTTGCGGGACCTGCAATTCCTGCCGGAATACCCGGTCGGGCCCGAATAGCAGATCACTGAGCCAGCGATAGGACGATATCGGGCTGCTCTTGCTGGCCGCCGCCATGGTGCCGTTATCGGTGTCGGTAATTCGTGCATCAATGGTGGCGGGATGGCGAAGCAGGCCATCCAGTAATTCTTCCGCCAGTCGAACGTCAATGTTGTAGGCAATCTGGGAGGCCGGACTGTTGCTGATATCGATCAGTGCTTCGATCTCTTTTTCCATCGACTCGTTGGCACTGAAGTAGTCCAGTGTAATCTGGATAATGTTCAGCACCAGCCCGAGTGCCATGGCAACCAGTACCGTGTCTCGGGTCAGTCTGTAGGAAAGTCGCTGTTTGAAGCCCTTGCTCACGAGTTTGCACTGTCTCTGTTAGCAGACCTGCAACGGCGACCTGCTTTATGCCGTCAGTTGTCGTAATCAGCCTTTTTTTTCCACTCGTCGTCGTGAAGGAAGGTATCCCATTCCCGATCCAGATTGGATTCTCCCTTCGGGCTTTCCTGGCCCTCTACTCCTGCTGCTTCCAATTCCTTGATGCGGGTTCTGAAACTCTTGACTGCTTTCATGGCGAGGGGATTGTCCCGGGATTTCCCCATCTCTGTACTGGCCAGATGGTAAGCGTGTATGGCCTTTCGGATCTGATTTTGCCGAACGAAGTCCCGGGCTTGAAATACGTGGAGATCTGCGTGTGTCTTGTGGACAAGGAAAAGCACGTATTTGAGGTTTTTCTTCGCAGTGGAGGCATCAATTCGCCCGCTTTTGTGCATAGCTTCGATCATTTTGAACAAACTCTGCAACAACTCTTTGACATAATTCGACTTTTCGGCAGAGTCGATCCTGACCGGAGTCGTTTTGTCCCGTTTTTCAACGATCGCTTTCTTTAATTCTGCGGCTGAGCTCTGCCACTCCTTGACGGGCAGATCGGATTTTAGGCTGGTCAACTCAGTGCAGGCTTCCTCCATGCGGATGATCAGGAGCAGCTTCAGGTCAGCTGTAAGATATTGACCAGGAATTTCGGTCAGCAGCCGATAGGCTCTTTTGTAGGTGTCTTCATGTGCCGTAATTTTGCGGGCCCGCTCAATACGGGCGCGCTCTCGCATCTGGCTGAGCACAATGATGGCAATCGAGACGGTAACGATAACCGTCAGAAGGATGACAATCGTAGTGGTATTCATTTTGTCAGTAACGACTCCAGCTACGGGGCCAATGAATGGCAGGTATATGACTAACCGCAAATACCGATATTAGTCAGCAAGTATCAGAAAGACTAGCAGAAATAGCGCACCAGATCCTTTTTCAAATGTGAAACTTCGTGTTGCGGTTTGATTCTGTGAAACTTCGGGATGCTGTATATTGTTGCTCTGGATGAGTGTGGTTTTTACTGTTTTTTAGGCTTTTCGGAGTTTCTGTGGATATTTCCCGTGTTGATCTGAATTTGCTCGTCTATCTGGATGTGCTTTTGCGCGAGCGGAATGTCACCAAGGCCGCCAACCACCTGGGTATCACCCAGCCTGCCATGAGCAACGGCTTGAAACGGCTGCGGGATCTGTTCAGTGACCCACTTCTGGTGCGAACCAGTGAGGGGATGACCGCTACGGAGCGTGCTCGGGAACTGCAACCGTTGGTGCGGGGTATCCTGTCCGATATTGAACAGGCGGTGCAGGAGAAAACGCCGTTCTCAGCCCTGGAAAGCCAGCGCGTGTTCAGAATCATGGCCAGTGACTATGCCGAATCCTGTCTGATGCCGCGCGTATTGAGACGGATCCGGCAAGAAGCTCCGCACGTCACCCTTGATGTGTTGACGCCCAGTGATGTCAGTTTCCTTGATGTAGAGCAGGGGCGGCTCGACATGGCTATTAACCGGTTTGACAAGATTCCCCAGTCTTTTCACCAGAAAACGCTCTGGACCGAATATTTCGCCTGTCTGATGAATGCCCGAAATCCGGTTTTGAGGGAGCCGTTTACTCTGGACACCTATCTGGATGCCAGTCATATCTGGGTAAGCAAGACGGGCTTCGGTGTCGGTGTGGGAGTGAATCCCAAGGACGTTCAGCGACTGGGATGGGTTGACGAAGCACTCACAAGAATGGGGCGCAAGCGACAGATTTCTGTGTTCACCAGGCATTATCAGGTAGCGATGCTTCTGGCAGAACAGCACGATCTGGTTGCCACCTTGCCGTCTCGTGCAGCCTGGCTGCAGAAAGACAACGCGAATCTGGTGGTCAAGGTGCCGCCATTCGAGATCCCGCCGTTCGAACTCAAGATGGCCTGGAGCCCGCTTCTGCAGCATAACTCGGACCATCAATGGCTGAGAAAACTGATCGCTGAAGTGGCCAGTGAAGTGGATACCGAGTTCGCACCGTTCGGAGCAAAATTCGAAGCGCCGGATGCGCCACAGGCCCATCACTCAGAGCGGTAGGTCCCGCAGTTCCAGGGAGGGCCGTGCGGCATCCCACATACGCTGGAAATTTTCGGAAAGCAGTTTCACCCGGCCGCTGTCTGAAAAATTGGCAAACCCTTCCGGCTTGTAGAAGTTATGCCGGTAAACCACTCCCTCCCGGTCGGCCAGGATGAATGGCTGATCCTCAATCGGGTAGTCATCGTTGACCAGGCGGAGTTCCACGCTACTGGGGAGCCGGCGCATCAGCTCGACCAGCGAGTGCCGGCGCTTGACCAGGGGTTTGTCGTCGTGGATCAGCAGCCGGACCTCACTGAGCCGCTGGCGACGGGCAAGTGCGGAGATCAGCTCCCGGAAACGGAGCCGGTCATACAGTTCATGCTCAAGCAGGCGATCATAGAGCCAGATACGCTGACCGGCCTGGCCAACCACGGAATCCATCAGATTCACGAGTCTGGTCTCGGTTTCAAATAACCAGGAACCCGTGTCGCTGCCCAGAATCATCGGCTGGTTCCTGTTCTCGAGTCCCTCGGCGGCAAGGTCCGGAGCCAGGCAACGCATGTCAAAATGAGGAATGCCAGCGTCGTCATAAACGTCCGAACAGACATGGAAGCCAGAGCGCTGGTAGAAGGGAATAGCGTGCTCCTGGGCGGAAAGCCTGAGCTCGGAGAATCGACTGGCGGATTCTGTGATCAGGTGCCTGAGCAGTTTTTCTCCGATGCCCTGTCCCCGGCACTGGGGCAATATCGCCATTCGGCCGATATGGCCGGTCTCTTCAAGCGTCGAAAACAGCCGGGCAACGCCTGCAGGGGTGTTGTCTGGTAGCACCGCGAGGTAGTGATCGGCAATTTCGTCCGTTTCATCCCACTCCAGTTCCGGGGGGACGTTCTGTTCGTCAATAAATACCTTCTGGCGAATATCCCGAATGGATGCCGGGGCCAGTTGCCAGCAGTATTTGCGAAAACGGATGCTCATAGCGCTTATTCGAAGTAAACCGAACCTTGATTATACAGCGTCGTCAGAAGACCAAGCAGCGCCTCATCTTCGATATGCCGCGCAAGTGCAGCCATGTCGACCTGAGCTGCGGAGCACAATAACTGTGCCAGTGGACGGGCGTCGCCCTTCAGCAAAAACTGCTCGCCATCAATAAACAGGGCGGTTTCATCGTCGAAATCGTAGTAGGCGAAACGGGAGCCTTCATTCCAGCGCATTTGCTCACCGGCGTTAACTGCCTCAGCGATATCCTCCGCAGATGCCGGTTCCTCGGCGGGCACGACAATGTCCATACTCTTGGGGGCTGTCGAATACTGGCCAAACCAGAGGGTCAGCTGTCGCCGATCTCCGAGCTTTTCTCTGATGACGTCTTCAAGCCGGTCGACGACATCAGGCTGAATGGTGCCCGGGTTGTCCTGAACCTGCAGGTCCGGATCATTCAGATGGTCGGAGGCATCAGACTGATTGGACAGAAAGTCGGTGAAGCCGGTGAGAATGTCGTCTATGGTTGGTGCCCGGAAGCCCACCGATAGCGTAATGCAATCGTCCTCAGCGATACCGTGATGACCGATACCCGGGGGCAGATAAAGCATGTCACCCGGCGCCAGAGTGACGGTTTCCTCGCCATCCCAGCTGCTCAGAATGCGAAGGGGGGTACCTTCCACCCGGGGCGATGACTGGTCGCAATGCCCCCCGAACGTCCAGCGTCTGTGTCCCTGCGCCTGCAGCAGGAAAACGTCATACTGATCGTAATGGGGGCCAACACTGCCGCCTGTTGGCGCGAAGCTCGCCATAATGTCATCCAGGCGCCAGTTGGGGATAAAACGGAAGTGTTCCAGAAGATCGGCAATGTCCGGCACCCAGTGATCCAGTCCCTGAACCAGCAAGGTCCAGTTCTGCTCGGGTAATGTACTGAACCGGTCCGAAGAGAAGGGGCCGTTGTGCAACTGCCAGGGCTTGCCATTATCATCTTCAATGACGATGCGCGATTCGACGCCTTCTTCACAGGCCAGGCCGGCAAGCTCATCGGCGCTGACCGGACATTGGAAGCCTGGAAAGGCCTGGCGGATCACCAGTGGTTTTTTCTGCCAGTAATCGCGCAGAAATTCAGAGGGTGTCAGTCCGCCGAGCATGTCCATGGGTGTACTCCCGAATTCAGATGTTTTGTGCCTGATCGACGGCGTTACCAATATACCGGCCCGGAGTCAGTGCCATCAGTTCTGCCTTGGCCTGGTCCGGAATATCGAGGCTCTCGACAAAATTCTTGATCACTTCCGGAGTCATTGCCTTGCCGCGGGTCAACGCTTTGAGTTTTTCATAGGGTTTCTCGATGTTGTATCGGCGCATCACGGTTTGAATCGGCTCCGCAAGCACCTCCCAGGCATGGTCCAGGTCTTCATCCAGACGCGAGGGGTTGATTTCCAGTTTTCCGAGGCCTTTAAGCGTGGCTTCGTAAGCGATCAGGCTGTGGGCAAAACCAACACCCAGATTGCGGAGTACCGTGGAGTCGGTCAGGTCACGCTGCCAGCGTGAAATAGGCAGCTTGGCAGAGAGGTGGCCCAACAGGGCATTGGCGATGCCAAGGTTGCCTTCCGAATTTTCGAAATCGATGGGATTGACCTTATGGGGCATGGTTGAAGAGCCCACTTCGCCTTCCACCGTCTTCTGCTTGAAGTAGCCGAGAGAGATATAGCCCCAGATATCCCGGTCCAGATCGATCAAAATGGTGTTGAATCGGGCCACGGCGTCGTACAGCTCGGCGATGTAATCGTGCGGTTCAATCTGGGTGGTGTATGGGTTCCAGTCGAGGCCGAGGCTCTCGATGAATTCCCGGGCATTCAGGGCCCAGTCGATTTCCGGATAGGCCGAGATGTGGGCATTGTAGTTGCCGACAGCGCCATTAATCTTACCCAGCAGTTCGGTTGCGCGGATCTGTTTCACCTGCCGGCGAAGGCGGTGCACCACGTTTGCCAGTTCTTTACCAACTGTGGTGGGGGAGGCGGTTTGCCCGTGGGTGCGAGACAGCATGGGCTGTTCGGCGTGGTCATGGGCCAACTGGGCAAGCTTGTCGATCACCCGGTCCATCGCGGGAAGCAGACCGAGATCGAGGCCTTCGCGAAGCATCAGGGCGTGGGAGAGGTTGTTGATGTCCTCAGAGGTACACGCAAAGTGAACGAACTCTGTGACTGCGTGCAGTTCCTCAACGTCGGCGATCTTCTCCTTGATGAAGTACTCAACCGCTTTTACGTCGTGATTGGTGGTGCGCTCGATATCCTTGATGCGCTGGGCGTCTTCCAGGCTGAATTCGCTTACCAGACGGTCGAGAACCTTGTTGGCATCGGCTGACAAGGCCGGCACCTCGGTAACGCCGGGATGGGCAGCCAGTTTCTGCAGCCAGCGGATCTCGACGGTTACCCGGTTCCTGATCAGGCCATATTCACTGAAAATTTCACGGAAGACGCTGACCTTGCTGCCATAGCGTCCATCGACCGGGGAAATGGCGGTCAGGGCGGTGAGTTCCATCGAAAACCTCTCAAATCATCAAAGTTCGGATCAAAAAAACAGGAGGCCAATATCATACACCACCGAAGGCAGTGAATCAGCGCCGTCAGTGCTAGAGAGGGTGATTGGCTTGCTCGGCCAGGTCCTGAGCGAGACGGATAACCTTTTTTCGGGCAAAGAGTAACTGCCAGCGGCGTCCACCGGTCTGGCGCCAGAGTACGGCGGAACGGATGCCGGCGAGCAGCAGAGCCCTTACTTTTGCGGCATTCTCCTCTTGTTGCAGTACCGAGGGGTTGCCGCTGACCTGGATGCGCAAGCGAAAGGTGCTGATGGTGTCAGCATAGACCGAAGCCAGATTACTGATCAGGTTGGGGTGTGTGTACCCGAAATGGTTTGCAGTATGCCTGGCCTGATCAATGCGGCTGCCAATTACATCCAGCATATCGGAGCTGCGGTTCAGCTTGGACTCAAGTTGGACAAGATTAAGGGCATAGCGAAGTACTTCTATATCCTGTTGCCGGGATTGCTGGCTGAGCACCGACGCGAGGGTGACGAGGCCTTCACGGATATCCCGCAGTTCACCTCCGTATACGTCCAGTGTGTTCTCTGGGTTGGTGGCAAACAGGGAGCGAATTGACGTTTCCAGGCTGGCCTCATTGCACTGGCCGTTATGGGCAATCTGCTGGACCAGGTTGGTGGCCTGAAAAACTCCGGCGAGGGCCAGGGTTTGGTCTTTCAGGGAACGACTCATGCAGTTTCTTCCTAGGCGCGAGGGTCTGTCAGGCGGGCAGGTAATTGTTCTCCATCCCGCCAGGTTTCTTCAATGACGCCACCACCGAGGCATACGTCACCATCATAAAAAACGACAGATTGCCCGGGAGTGACGGCGCGCTGGGCATCGTTGAAGTCTACCCGTACACCACCATCAATCGTGGTCACCTCGCAATCCTGGTCTGGCTGGCGGTAGCGGGTTTTGGCTTTGCAACGGAATGTCGACGCAGGTGGCTCGCCAGCAATCCAGTCAATCAGTCCCGATACCAGGCCGCGGGAAAACAGCAGGGGATGCTGTTTTCCCTGAACCGCGATCAGGACATTGCGGCTGAGATCTTTTTCTGCAACGTACCAGGGTTGGTCGCCAAACTCACTGAGCCCGCCGATGCCGAGACCCTGGCGCTGACCAATTGTGTGGTACATAAGGCCCTGATGTCGGCCAATCTTCTGACCATCCGGTGTTTCTATATCGCCGGGTTGGGCCGGAAGATACTGCTTCAGGAAGTCCCGGAACTTACGTTCACCGATGAAACAGATTCCGGTGGAATCCTTTTTGTCATGGGTCACGAAACCTTGTCGTTCCGCAATCCGACGTACCTCAGGTTTTTCAAGCTCACCAACAGGAAACAGGGTCTTTGCGATCCGGTCTCCGGACACCGCATGCAGGAAATAGCTTTGATCCTTGTTGGGATCCAGCCCTTTGAGAAGCTGTGATTTGCCGGGGGTGTTGGCAGTGGGCCTTTGTCGGGTGTAATGACCTGTCGCAATGTAGTCGGCGCCAAGGGTGACGGCGTAATCCAGGAACGCCCGGAACTTGACTTCCTTGTTGCACAGAATGTCAGGGTTGGGTGTACGTCCGGCCTTGTATTCGGAGAGGAAGTGCTCAAACACCCGATCCCAGTATTCAGCGGCGAAACTGGCTGTGTGAAGTTTGATCCCGATGGCATCGGCAACTGCCTGAGCGTCGGCCAGATCCGTCATTGCGGTGCAGTATTCTGTGCCGTCGTCCTCATCCCAGTTCTTCATGAACAAACCTTCAACCTGGTAGCCCTGATCCTTGAGAAGCCAGGCGGCGACAGAAGAATCAACGCCGCCAGACATCCCGACAATGACTCGGGTGCTGGTCCTGCTGATGGAAGAGTGAGCTTCGGGTGCGTTGGTCATGACAGCTTCATTACCGGCTAAAAAACCGAAAGTTTATCATCTTTCCGGAAGCGACGTCTGCGTGTCCACCACCACTTCAAGCGGGTATTTTCGACCGTTTCGGTAATCTTCTATGCACTGAAGCACGAGGGGGCTGCGTAGTTTTGCGCCCAATCCCCGGATTTCATCGAAGGTCAGCCAGTGGGCGGAGATAATGCCTTCGTCCAGGGTGTCGGTCACTCTGGAGTGAGCCCGAGCGGCATAACAGAATCTGTAGTAGGTGACACCATTTGCAGGCGACTTGTAGGTGTAGATGCCGAGGAAGTGCACCGGCTCTATCTCCCAGCCAGTCTCTTCCAGAGCTTCCCGGCGAACGGCCTCCAGAATGGCTTCATTTTCCTCCACATGGCCTGCGGGCTGGTTGAAAACAACCCGACCTCCGCTGATTTCTTCAACCATCAGGTATCGGCCGGCGTCATCTTCAACAATGACGGCGACGGTCGCGTGGGGTGTCCAGGTCATGATCTACGTTTTCTCCCGGGTCGGGCGCCGATGGCTTTGCTACGACGGAGTGATTTTTCTGGTGCTGGAAGGTTGACGGTAACCTTGCGATGGGCGCCCGGTTCCAGACCTTCGATAGTCCAGTCGCCGATACGATAGCGGATCAATCTCAGTGTTGGAAATCCTACAGCGGCAGTCATTCTCCGGACCTGTCGGTTCTTTCCCTCGGCGATGGTCAATTCAATCCAGGTGGTCGGAACCGTATCGCGATGACGCACCGGGGGCACTCTGGGCCAAACCGCTGGAGCGGCTATTCTGCAAACCTTGGCAGGTCGGGTGAGGCCGTCCTTCAGCGCAACGCCGGCCGCCAGTTTTTTCAGGGCTTGATCCGAAATGTCGCCTTCTACCTGAACCCAGTATGTCTTGGGCATTTTAAGGGATGGGGAGGCAATACGATGCTGCAAAGAGCCTTCGGCGGTCAGCAGAAGCAGTCCCTCGGAATCGTAATCCAGCCGGCCGGCTGGGTAGATACTCGGTATTCGCAGGTAGTCCGCCAGGGTGGCTCTTGGTGAGTCGTTGCCGGAAGCGCCATCATCGGTAAACTGACACAGAACCTGAAAAGGTTTATTGAATAGTACGAGTTCTGCCATGGGCTGCTACGTTCCCGGGATTTCGAGTTCTTTGAAGCGAGCAGGGTACTGCAAAAGAACCAGTCGGCAAAGTTGCACAGGCGCTTCTGAGAAAAACCTCTCTTTGGGACACAAGCAGTAGGGACCCACCAGCAGGTTACCGGTGGGGGTAGCTATACCGGTGCAAGGGGTCGGTCAGGCGTTTACTGCGCGCGGCGGGTAGCCGTCGCGCCCTGACTTCAGGGCAGTGTCATTCTCCGTGCCTGTCTGCGCCTTGCTGTCGGGCAACTCGTCAGGGACGATATTGACCGCGTGAATGCCTTTGTCGCTGGGCTTTTTTTCGAACGTTACGGCCTGACCGGCTTTGAGAGTCTTATAGCCTTCCATCTGCACTGAAGAAAAGTGCGCAAACAGGTCGTCACTGCAGCCGTCTTCGATGATGAATCCGTACCCCTTGGCATTATTGAACCACTTGACCTTGCCTCTTGGCATGATGAACTCCCCTGTTCTTCTGCTGTCTTTGTTCTTGTTAGTTCTCTGATTGCCTATCGGTGCCGTCGCACTTCCGGTCCGAACCCTGTTACATAAGCCTTGCATGGATTTACATTATTTTACAATGCAATTTTACTTTCGGCCAATCGGGGCAGCGAGTCAATAGCCTGTATTCCCGGAATGTGTGGTTGAACGCAGTCTGGAAGCGGTATCATGTTCGTATTGATAAATATCGCATGCCCCGCTTGAAAACCCCGGGGCGGACATCCACATTTAACAGGAGCACCGATAAACCGGTAAGGAATGATGCGGACTATCGAAAATTCTCTACTAGTATTCAATCAGGGGGAGGACGAACAACCGGGGCGACAGGATGACCTCAGCGTTGCTCCCGAAAAGCCTGCTCTCAAGCGCCCGGCGCGATACAGAGTTGTGCTCCTGAACGATGATTACACGCCCATGGATTTCGTTGTGGAAGTGTTGATGACATTCTTCGGAATGAACGAGGAAAAGGCGACGCAGGTGATGCTGCTCGTCCATACACAGGGAAAAGCTGTATGCGGGGTATATACCCGGGACATCGCGGAAACAAAGGCGGCACAGGTGAACCAGTATTCCTCGGAATGCGAACATCCGCTCCTTTGCGAGATTGAACGTGCGGACTGAAAGACGTAGGGGTGGCCCATGCTGAGCAAAGATTTAGAAATTACGCTGAATACGGCCTTCAAGAATGCCCGGGATAAGCGTCATGAGTTCATGACTGTGGAGCATTTGTTGCTGGCTCTTCTGGATAATGATTCGGCAGTGGGTGTACTGAAAGCCTGTGGTGCAGACCTCAAGCGGCTTCAGGACGAACTTGTCGAATTTGTGGATTCAACAACGCCATTGATTCCGAGTAGCGACAGTGAGCGTGAAACGCAGCCGACGCTGGGTTTTCAGCGTGTCCTGCAGCGGGCGGTCTTCCACGTGCAGTCCTCGGGGAAGAAAGAGGTAACCGGCGCCAATGTGCTGGTGGCCATTTTCAGTGAACAGGAAAGCCAGGCGGTGTATGTGCTCAAGAAGCAGAGCATTGCCCGCATCGATGTGGTCAACTTTGTATCCCATGGCATCTCCAGAGTCCAGGGTGCTGAAGATGAAGAGGGTCACGATCAGGCTTCTCATGACGAACCCGGCGAGGAAAGCGGTCAATCCAAGCCGCTTGAAAGCTACGCAACCAATTTGAATGAACAGGCTCGCCAGGGGCGCATTGACCCGCTGATCGGGCGTGAGCATGAAGTCGAACGGGTTGTGCAAATCCTGGTTCGTCGCCGCAAGAATAACCCGCTGCTGGTGGGTGAAGCCGGGGTTGGCAAGACCGCTATCGCTGAAGGCCTGGCCAAGCGTATTGTGGATGGTCAGGTGCCGGAAATCATCTCCGATGCTGTTGTCTATTCCCTGGATCTGGGGGCTCTTCTTGCCGGCACCAAGTATCGAGGTGATTTCGAAAAACGACTGAAAGGGTTGCTTGCCGAACTCAAGAAGGAGAGTCACGCGATTCTGTTTATTGACGAGATTCATACCATTATCGGCGCGGGCTCTGCTTCCGGTGGTGTTATGGATGCCTCAAACCTTCTTAAACCCATGCTGAGTTCCGGTGAAATCCGGTGCATCGGATCAACTACGTTTCAGGAGTTCCGGGGCATTTTCGAGAAAGACAGTGCGCTGGCCCGACGCTTCCAGAAAATTGATGTAAACGAACCCAGCGTTGAGGACACTTATCAGATCCTCAAAGGCCTTAAGCCGAATTTCGAAAAGCACCATGATCTCAAGTACACAGATAAGGCACTGCGTGTGGCTGCGGAGCTTTCTGACCGTTACATCACCGATCGCCATCTGCCAGATAAGGCCATTGATGTCATCGATGAGGCCGGTGCGCGTCAAAGGTTGCAGCCCGAGGGTAAGCGCAAGAAAACCGTTGATGTCACCGATATTGAAGATGTAGTGGCGAATATTGCCCGCATACCGCCGAAGAATGTATCTACCAGCGATAAGGATCTGCTTCGGAATCTGGAGCGGGATCTAAAAATGACGGTCTTTGGTCAGGATCCTGCTATCGAATCATTGTCCACCGCAATAAAGCTGGCCCGTGCCGGATTGAAAGCGCCCGAGAAGCCTGAAGGTGCGTTTCTGTTCGCAGGTCCTACCGGTGTCGGTAAGACCGAGGTTACCAAGCAGTTAGCGAAGATCCTGGGCATCGAACTCGTGCGCTTTGATATGTCCGAGTACATGGAGCGCCACACCGTCTCCCGGTTGATCGGTGCGCCCCCCGGCTACGTTGGGTACGATCAGGGCGGTCTGCTAACCGAGGCGGTGAACAAGCATCCGCATTGTGTGCTTTTGCTGGATGAGATAGAAAAGGCCCACCCGGAGGTGTTCAACCTGCTGTTGCAAGTCATGGACCATGGCACGCTGACCGATAACAACGGTCGAAAGGCGGATTTCCGTCACGTGATTCTGGTGATGACTACCAACGCTGGCGCCGAGAGCATGGCTCGCCGCTCAATTGGCTTCAGCGAACAGGATCACAGCACGGACGGTATGGAGATTATCAGCAAAACATTCACACCGGAATTCCGTAACCGTCTGGATGGAATTATTCAGTTTGGCGATCTGCAAATGGATACCATCACTCACGTGGTGGATAAATTCCTGACTGAATTGCAGGCCCAGCTGGATGAGAAACATGTGGTTCTGCATGTGGACGATGAGGCGAAGTCCTGGCTTGCCGAGAAGGGTTATGATGTAACCATGGGTGCGCGTCCGATGTCTCGCTTGATTCAGGATAAAATCAAGCGGCCGTTGGCTGAGCAAATTCTGTTCGGGCGTTTGTCAGAAAAAGGAGGGGATGTCTTCATTCATCTTCGCGATGACGAGCTGGTGTTTGAGTACGAGGACGAGCCAGCGGAAGCCGTCTGAGTTGCTTGATCAAAAAAACCGCTGTCAGGATAAGTGACAGCGGTTTTTTTTTATGCCCGAACGCAAAAAGCCCCCGGAGGGGCTTTTCAGATGTCACGGGAGCATCAACGGGCGCGGTAGACGATACGGCCCTTGCTCAGGTCGTAGGGAGTCAGCTCAACCTTGACCTTGTCACCTGTCAGGATGCGGATATAGTTCTTACGCATCTTGCCGGAGATATGAGCAGTCACAACATGGCCGTTGCTAAGCTCAACGCGGAACATGGTGTTTGGAAGGGTATCGATAATAACGCCTTCCATTTCAATGGCATCTGATTTCGGCATTCAGTAGAAACCTCGTTTGGATATGCTTCTCGTAATTTTAAATTGCGCAATTCTGCCTGATTTATCGGCGTTTGGCAAAGTTAGCCGGGGTCCAGTTCACGCCAGTGCCCGTCTCGAAGCGCTTCAATCGGGCGGAAGCGGGTTTTGTAGTTCATTTTGCGACATTGTTTGATCCAGTAACCAAGATACAGATGGGGAAGCCCTCTGCGGCGAGCCTCTTCGATTTGCCAGAGGATCGCGTAGGTGCCGAGACTTCGGTCTTCCAGATCGGGGTCGAATACGGTGTAAATGGCAGAGAGTCCTTCGTCCAGGAGATCTACTGCTGCCAGCCCCACAAGTCGGCCATCTTTTTGGATTTCCAGAAACCAGGAATCAGTTGCTCCTTCCACCAAAAACGAGGTGAACTGCTCGCGCGAAGGCGGGTACATGTCTCCGGTCTTGTGTCGTTGTTCAATATAGCTGGCGTAGAGCTGGTAGTACTTTTCAGTGAAGGTTGCTGGCACCATCGTGCATTCTAGATCGGCATTTTTCTTGAGTACCCGTCGCTGACTTCTGTCTGGTCTGAAATCATCCACTTTCAGTCGAACTGGCGTGCAGGCATTGCACTGTTCACAGTGCGGCCGGTAGTAGTGCGACCCGCTGCGTCTAAAGCCCAGAGCGGTGAGCTGGCTGTAGAGTTTCTTATCGATCTGGGCCCTCGGATCGACAAACATGGTGATTGCCTCGCGGTCTGGCAGATAGCTGCAATCGTGCGGTGGTGTGGCAAAAAACACCAGGGTTCTGAGATTGCTCATTCATACCTCCAGCCCTGGCCAACGCCAGTGGAAGCTCCAGTCGGCTTGATCCGGTCGCTGATCAACGTTCATGTTCAGTATAGATAAAAACTCGTT
This sequence comes from Marinobacter sp. F3R08, assembly GCF_018860425.1. Taxonomy (GTDB): domain Bacteria; phylum Pseudomonadota; class Gammaproteobacteria; order Pseudomonadales; family Oleiphilaceae; genus Marinobacter. Next base: position 321,633 of record NZ_JAHKPI010000025.1, read on the forward strand.
TCGGGGAATTGTACGCGCACCCATGGTCAGTAGGTGTCGGCTCTCAACCTGGCAGTCTATGATCCGGTAACCCCAGAGCCGAAGCTGGTTCGCGAGGTGAACCATGAGAACTTTAGAGGCGTTGGTCCCAAGGGAGAACATGGATTCGCCAAAGAAACACCGGCCAATGGCTAGTCCATACATGCCGCCGGCAAGTTCGCCGCGCCGGTTCCAGACCTCAATGGAGTGGGCAACGCCCATACGGTGCAGTTCTGAATAACTGGCTATCATTTCCTGGGTAATCCAGGTGCCTTCAGCCCTGGTGGAGGCACAAAGGCGAATAATTCTGCCAAAGTGTCTGTCTGCAGTTACCTGGAAGTTTTCCTGGTTCAGCGTACGGCGCAGACTGCGTGAGACGTGGATTTCGTTTGGAAAAAGGACACACCTGGGATTTGGTGACCACCAAAGAATGGGCTGATCATCGCTATACCAGGGGAAAATGCCGTTTCGGTAGGCCTGGATTAGTCGCTCTGTGGACAGGTCGCCGCCAAGGGCAAGGAGACCGTCCGGGTCGTCCAGGGCTTCATCGGCGGGAGGGAACCATAGTTGGTCCGGGTCAAGCCAGGGTAGTGATGTCATCCTTCTCCGGTGGTTACTGCCTGTATTACGTTGATCTCGTTTCGAGCGAGCCAGGGAGTCTTGCCTGGGTAGGCCGTCCTCCCGGTCTCGATCAGCTTCTGTGTCGTGCCCGAGAAACCTGGATCAATCCTGTTGATCCAGAAACTTTTCCGCATCCAGTGCGGCCATGCAGCCGAAGCCGGCGGAGGTGACCGCCTGGCGGTAGACGTGGTCAGCCACGTCGCCAGCAGCAAAGACTCCGGGGATGCTGCTCTGGGTGGCCATGCCCTCGAGGCCGGAACGTATACGGATGTATCCGTTTTCCATGTCGAGCTGACCCTGAAACAGACTGGTGTTTGGTTTATGGCCGATGGCGATGAACACGCCGGCCAGGTCCATTTCCTGGGTGGAGCCGTCTTTGGTGCTCTTGATGCGCATGCCGGTTACGCCGGTCGCGTCACCGAGGACTTCATCGAGAGTGTGGTCCCAAACAATATTGACGTTGCCGTTTTCAGCTTTTTCGAACAGCTTGTCCTGGAGGATCTTCTCGGCACGGAGGCTGTCGCGACGGTGCACCAGGGTTACTTCGTCGGCGATGTTGGAGAGGTACAGCGCCTCTTCCACGGCGGTATTGCCACCGCCAATGACCGCGACTTTCTGCTTTTTGTAGAAAAAGCCGTCGCAAGTGGCGCAGGCAGAGACGCCCTGGCCTTTGAATTTCTCCTCGGACTCCAGGCCGAGATACATGGCGGAGGCTCCGGTCGCAATAATCAGGGCGTCGCAGGTGTATTCCCCGCTATCACCCTTGAGGCGAAACGGACGGTTGTTAAGGTCAGCTTCGTTGATCGTGTCGTAGACAATGCTGGTTTCGAAACGCTCGGCATGTTTCAGCATGCGCTGCATGAGCTCAGGACCCTGCACACCGTCGTTATCGCCGGGCCAGTTGTCAACGTCGGTGGTGGTGGTGAGCTGGCCACCGACTTCGATACCGGTAATCAGAGTAGGGTTCAGGTTGGCGCGAGCTGCGTAAACGGCGGCGGTATAGCCTGCGGGACCGGAACCGAGGATGATTAATCGGGAATGTTTGGTGTCGCTCATTGGGAACTCTCTCACGAAAAAAACCGTACGTTGCCGGGTCCTGTTTCAGGGCCAGACGCTTCGGGGAAAAGTGGCAAGGCTAACATGAAAGGCGTTGTCTGCCATTCGTTTTGGCCTATTCTGCTTATAAAACCTTGCTATTTACTCAAGCACTGAAACGGTTGCCAGCAGCTGACGAACGCGTTCAGCGCTTTTGCCGGATTCGCCCTGTTCAAGGCGGTGGGCTGCCACCGAGGGGAATACTGCCTGGATATCGTCTGGAAGCACGTGATGACGTCCCTCCATCAAAGCCCAGGCTTTGGCAGCACGTACCAGCCCCAATCCGGCGCGAGGTGACAGTCCGTACAAAAGGCCAGGCATTCTCCGACTCTGTTCGAGCAATCGTTGAACGTAATCAAGAAGTGCCGGACTTGCGGTAATCCGGGCTACTGCTTCCTGAAGGACTTTCAGGTTGGCTTGGGACAGCAACGTCGGAAGCTTTTCTGTCATCACGCGACGGTCTTCGCCTTCCAGCAACTCCCTTTCTGCCCGCGGGTCCGGGTAGCCCAGTCGCAGGCGCATGAGGAAGCGGTCAAGCTGTGACTCGGGCAGGGGGTAAGTACCGCCCTGTTCGGTGGGGTTCTGGGTGGCAATGACAAAGAACGGGTGAGGCAGGGGCCGGGTCTCTCCTTCGATAGAAACCTGCCGCTCTTCCATCGCTTCAAGCAATGCGCTCTGTGTGCGGGGTGATGCACGGTTTATTTCATCCGCCAGGACAACCTGTGCAAAAATTGGCCCGGGATGAAATACCAGGCTGCCGGCCTGTTTGTCGTACATTGAATAACCAAGCACGTCCGCAGGCAACAAGTCGTTAGTAAACTGGATGCGCTGGTAGCTCAGCCCCATTATTTTGGCCAGAGCGTGGGACAGTGTGGTCTTCCCCATGCCCGGAATATCCTCGATCAGCAGATGCCCCCGGGCCAATAGCCCGCATAGAGCAAGGCGCACTTGCTGATCTTTGCCCAAGAGTATCTGGTTGAGCTCATTGACTACGGTATCGACCAATTTCTTCATTTCGGACTTAGTCCCTTACGCGTTTGAGGATGTCGCCGTAGGCGTCGATACGACGGTCTCTCAGGTACGGCCAGATACGGCGAACCGATTCACTGTGGGTCCGATCAACAGTGGCGGCCAGAATGCATTCGGAGCCGTCATCGCCTCGAGCCAGAAGTTCGCCTTGTGGACCGCAAATGAAACTGTTACCCCAGAAACGGATGCCATCGCTATATCCTGATGGGTCCGCTTCGGTGCCTACCCGGTTTGGTGCTACAACCGGCAGATTGTTGGCAATCGCATGTCCCCTTTGTACAGTGATCCAGGCATCCAGCTGACGAGCCTGCTCGTCCGGAGTATCTGTTTTATCCCAGCCGATGGCGGTGGGGTATATGAGAATCTCGGCCCCGGCCAGAGCCATCAGACGAGCGGCCTCAGGGTACCACTGGTCCCAGCAGACGAGGACCCCAAGCCTGCCAACTGACGTATCAATAGGCGTGAAGCCACTGCGGCCGTCGTTGAAGTGGGCATCGCCGGGAGTGAAATAGAACTTTTCATAGAAGCCCGGATCGTCCGGGATATGCATCTTGCGGTACAGCCCGGCCAGGGAGCCGTCTGTTTCAAAGACGACAGCGGTGTTGTGATAAACACCGTTCATCCGTCGTTCGAAAATTGAACCAACAAGCACTATCCCCAGTTCCCGGGCCAGATCAGAGAGACGCTGGCTGGTGGGTCCGGGAATCGGTTCGGCCAGTTCGAATACCGACGTATCTTCGGTCTGGCAGAAATAGGATGTGGCGTGAAGCTCCTGAAGAATGACCAGGTTTGCGCCGTTAGCCGTGGCTTCGCGGACCAGCTTTTCGGAAACGGCGAGGCTTGCCGACTTGTCGTTACTGCAAGCCTGCTGGATGGCGGCAACCTTGATCTGGCTGTTGTGGGATTGGTTGCTCATCAGCTGACTACTCCGGCGGGGATCTGCATGGTTACACAATGAAGGCTGCCATGCTGACGAATCAGGGGCCTGCAATCAATCGGTACTATGTCCCTGGAAGGGAAAATGTCCCGCATAATGGCGATGGCGTCTTGATCCTGGGCAACGCCATACACGGGGAGCAATACCGCACCGTTAATAATCAGGAAGTTGGCGTAGGTTGCCGGCAGCCGCTCATGGTCTTCGTCATGGATAGCCTCAGGCCAGGGCAGTGGTGTCAGTTTGTAGGCGGAACCGTCGGCCTGCCGGAACTCCTGAAGTTCTTCTTCCATGGCCGCCAGAGCACTGTAGTGTTCGTCGGCGACGTCCGGACAGGCGACATAACAGATGTGGTCCGGGGCGCAGAATCGAGCCAGTGTGTCAATATGGCTGTCTGTGTCATCTCCGGCAAGATAGCCGTGGTTAAGCCAGAGTATCCGGCCAACCCCCAATACGTCTGAAAGCAGCTGCTCAATCGCGGTGCGATCCATGGCAGGATTGCGGCTTGGCGTCAGCAGGCATTCAGAGGTGGTCAGTAAGGTGCCCTGGCCATCAGATTCAATGGAGCCGCCCTCCAGGACGAAGTCAATCTGCTGCATTGTCGTCGTGCCGAATACGCCGGCATTCAACAGGTTGCTGTTTAACGCGTCGTCTTTTTCCGAAGGGAACTTGCCGCCCCAGGCGTTAAACCGAAAATCCAGTAGTGTCGGCTTGTCATCAGTGATGATGGTGATCGGACCATGGTCTCTTGCCCAGGTATCGTTTGCTGGTGCGGGAACCGTCTTGACGCGACCGGGAAGACTGTTCTCTTCAGCGTAGCGATTTAAATCCCGTTCAAGCTCCTGTAGGCGCGCGACGTATTCGCAACTGATAACGAGATGTTCGTATCGGAGCACCGCTTGTGCGATGTTCACGAAGACAGGCTCCACCTCTTCCATCAGGCCTGCCCAGTCAGTTCCCGGATGTGGCCAGGTCAGCATGACTGCGCTCTGGTTAGCCCACTCGGCGGGCAACACTCGCTTGGTTGTCACTACGTCACCTTAAAATCATAAAAGACGTCATTCTAACCAACGATTGGCTGAACGTCAGGACATGGGAAGGAGGGGGCCGAGCTGGAAAGACCCCTTGGGCCTTCAGCGTTTGGGCTTGAGAACGGTGTGGATCACCTTGTCGCCTTCAAAATACACGACAAAGCTCTGGTAGTGCCATTGGGTTATAGACGGTTGTCCTACCGGGCCCTGAATCTCCAGAGGGGCGCCCCAAGAAGCTCGGACGGCGGACTGGCTCATGCCGGTGCCGGGAAAGCTGGCTGTGTCACGGTCTGCCTGAGTGGCAACCGGCAAGCGAATTTCTTCAGCTACCGCGGACGTCATCGGGAACAGGGCCAATGTGGCAGTCATTGCCAGCGCCCCGAACAGGGTAGTTTGTTTTTTCATTGATCGATCTCCATGAAAACTGGCGCCCTCGGAAGGACATGGATAAAGCGTAATATCCGAAAAAGATTAGTAAAAGTCACCCATTTTTCCCCAGTCTACTCCTTTTGACGCTGTCGAATCTGCCATCGCATCACATGTCTTGCGATTTGCTGGCGATCGCTGTCGTCCATTCGGACAAACTCGGTGCGGACCCTTGCTCCGCCTGATGAATCGGGGAGCACCTCCATGACCCGGGCAATTCCCTGGGGCTGGAAAAGGTCGGGGGGCAGGGTCATCCTGACAGCAAGTTGATCTCCCGGTTGCCAGGCAGGCGTGCTGCTTGAAAAGGACAGTCCGCCCTCACTCAGAGTTACTTCCTGCCAGGCCTCAGGTTGCAAGGGATTTTGCTCAAAGGCCATAATGCGCGCAAGCGTGTCCAGCTTGCCGTTAATTGATTTGATCAGTCCGGTCAGTAGCCGGTCTCTTTCGGCGAGGCTGGCGAGCTGAGACTTGACGTCTTGATCCAGCCGCCTGAGTTCAGCTTTAAGGCTTTCAAGGTGGTCGCCATCGAAGGCCTCACTTTCCGGTGAGGCGTCAGGGGCCAGTTTGCGGATCTCCAGGCCGATCCGGTCTTCAATGCGGAAAAAATCCCGGCGTTCAGGTGAATAGTCTGCCGGTTCGTTTGGGATGTCAGGCGACTGCATTGGGGCTCCGGAAAGCTGAAATTTTATTGGTACAGAACAGTTTAGCAGTTTCCCTCCGTGCTGGTAGGTACCCGGGAAAACCAGACCACGACAGATCTGAAGGTAGCAACAGGCACCTCTTCATGTTCAGACCCTTATCGTTATACATAGGCTTGCGATACACGGCCGCGAAGCGGCGAAATCACTTCATATCCTTTATTTCCCTGACCTCCATGATCGGGCTGATGCTGGGAGTCGCGGTACTGATTATCGTGCTGTCGGTCATGAATGGCTTCGATCGAGAACTCAAGCAGCGAATCCTGGGGATGGTGCCTCACGCCACAATTCAGGGGGCGGGGCCACTGGATGACTGGCAATCGATTGATGCCCAGGTGCAACAGCATCCCCGGGTGTTGGCTGCGGCTCCTTTTATCCAGGGACAGGGAATGGTTACCGGCGGCGGTAACGTTCGTGGCGTGATGCTTAACGGTATTCTGCCGGAAGAAGAGCGAACCGTTTCGATTATTGAGAATCATATGATCGAAGGTGGATTGGATGATCTCGTTTCCGGAGAGTTCGGAATTATTATCGGACGCCTGATGGCCGCCAGTCTCCGTCTTGAGGTAGGTGACAAGGTGACGGTGGTACTGCCTGAGGCTTCGGTAACGCCTGCCGGGGTTCTTCCCAGGCTCAAGCGATTTACCGTCAAAGGTATTTTCAGCGTAGGGGCCGAGCTGGATGGAAATTACACTCTGATTCACATGGACGATGCTGCAAAACTGATGCGCACCGATGGCAAGGCCGAGGGCATCCGTTTGCTGGTGGATGATCTGTTTGCCGCGTCAAAAGTATCACGAGATGTAGCAAGTGGGCTTGGCGGTCGCTATTACGTATCCGACTGGACGCGTACCCACGGCAACCTGTTCCAGGCGATTCGGATGGAGAAAACCATGATCGGTCTGCTTCTGATGTTTATTGTCGCCGTAGCCGCCTTCAATATTGTGTCCACCCTGGTCATGGTGGTTACGGATAAGACCGGTGACATCGCCATCCTCCGGACCATGGGGGCGACTCCGGGCCGGATCATGCGCATATTCATCGTTCAGGGTGCCGTCATCGGGATCTTCGGAACGATCGTCGGCACGGCTCTTGGAGTTGTCGGCGCGCTCAATATCAGTGCTTTTATCTCCTGGCTTGAAGGTGTGCTTGGCCATCAGTTCCTGAGTGCGGACGTGTATTTCATAAGCTACCTGCCGTCACAACTGCAATGGCAGGACGTTCTCATCATCAGCGGCGCCGGCCTTGCCATGAGTTTGCTGGCCACCATTTATCCGGCCTGGCGGGCTTCGAGAGTCGATCCGGCGGAGGCGCTTCGCTATGAATAAGGAAAATTCCTCTATGGCGAGTTCATCCCTGGTGATCGACTGTCGTCAGGTCACCCGGACCTACAACGAGGGCCCCGGAAAGCTGACCATATTCTCGGATATTTCCCTGGAAGTAGCCCAGGGAGAGACCGTCGCCATCGTGGGAAGCAGCGGAGCCGGGAAAACGACCCTGCTGAATCTCCTCGGTGGACTCGACAAACCTTCCTCTGGCCATATTTCCATCTGTGGTGCGGATATTCACCGGTTGTCTGAGGCACGACGGGCCCGGTTCCGTAATGCGCACCTTGGTTTTGTCTACCAGTTTCACCATCTCTTGCCTGAATTCACTGCGCTTGAGAATGTCATGATGCCGTGTGCGCTGGGAGGGATGACGGTATCGAAGTCCCGTGACAAGGCAAAGAGTCTGCTGGAGAGGGTAGGCCTCGCTGAGCGACTGGCCCACAAACCGGGCGAGCTGTCCGGGGGCGAGCGCCAGAGGGTTGCGATTGCCCGTGCACTGGTGAACGAACCAGGCTGTGTGTTGATGGATGAACCTACCGGCAACCTGGATGAACACACCGGAGAGGGGGTCAGGGCGCTGATTGAGTCCCTGCGTGATCAGTTGGGTATCGCGTTTGTCATGGTAACGCACGACATGAAAATGGCCCGCAGTCTGGGAAGGGTATTGCGGCTCGAGCAGGGTCGGCTGATTCAGGAAGTCTGATCGGCTGCCCGTCTTCGCCTGAGGCGGCTGGTGCGCCGCACCTGCCAGTCTGACCGTATTTTCCGGCGCCAGAGATACTGGATGATCAGGTAGGCGAGGCATGCCGAGACCGTTGCAACCACAAGCGAGCCAAGGTAGAGCGGAATGCCGATGTCCAGTAGCCGCTCACTGATCCAGGACCAGGATAGCTCGAAATCAAAGCTGAGTACCGGCCGGTCCAGGGCCCAGGCCCCGACTTTATAGTTGAAGTAGAACATCGGTGGCATGGTGACTGGATTGCTGATCCAGACCAGTACTACCGAGAGCGGCATGTTGGCATTGAACCAGATGGCGAAAACCGCTGCTGCAAGCATCTGGAAGGGCATGGGAATGAAGCAGAACCAGATGCCAACCAGAAAGGCGCGGGCAACACTATGCCGGTTTATATGCCAGAGGTTGGGTTCATGAAGGATATCGCCCAGAAAGCTCAGCGACTGCATCGCTTGCACCTTCTCTGGTGAGGGCAGATAACGTTTCATGAACTTCTTTGGCATGGGAAGTTCTGCCTTTAGACGGAGTAAGTATACCGGCTCATCGGATGTCGCCGGTGTTTGTCATATACAGGGGGACAAGGATTGTCCGGAAATAATAACCGACCGGTGTGCTCTTATGACAACACCGGTTCTGTAGTATCGGGCGTAATCGCCTTTTCTTGCGGCGTTATCTTACTGTATTGGTTGTCGATACTGCCACCTCCAGAATGCTTGATCGCCGCGATATTTCTGTTTGCTATCGGCTTGTCCGGCCCTTTGCCGCCCCTGGCCTTCCGGGTATTGGTTTTGAGCCTGGCCCTGGTTGCCGGGCTGTCCTGGGCGTCCTGGCATGCCAGTGATCGGCTTTCGGCCGTTCTTCCGGCCAGTCTCGAGCGGGAGCGGCTATCGGTCTCAGGTTACCTGTGTGACATACCTTCTCGTGGTAGTTTCAACAGTCTACGTTTCAGTTTCTGTGTCACCCAATGGCACAACCTTCCCATTGAAATCGGGCAGGACGCAAGGCTGCCTGACCTGCTTAGGTTGTCCTGGTACGGCCATGGAGGCGATCAACTTCCTGGCGACCGCCTGCGGATGGAGGTCGTTCTCAAGCGTCCTCACGGCGCGCTCAATCCCGTTGGATTCCGATACGAGGACTGGCTGTTTCGCCAGGGATTCCGTGCTACGGGAAGCGTTCGTAATGTTCAGGGCGAGCCGACCGTGCGGTGTTTGCTGCATTGCCAGTACCGGAGCCTGCATATCTCGCTTCACAACTGGACCCTGAAGCAGTTCGGGCATGCACGTCATTTTGCGCTGATTTCCTCATTGCTCATTGGCCATCGAGGCCATATGGAAAAGGAACACTGGGATGTCCTCAAGGCGACCGGCACCATTCACCTGGTGGCCATCTCGGGTCTGCATCTTGGACTGGTCGCTCTGGGGGCGGGCTTTGTGGCAAGGCGCCTGTTGCTGTGTTTGCCTGCCCGAAGTCTCACTGATCGGTCACAACGTCGGATTATCTTCTTCTCGGTTATCACCTGTTCCTTGATTTATGCACTTGCAGCCGGCTTTACCGTTCCAACTCGCCGAGCCCTGATTATGGTGTTCGCCGGTGGGTGGTTGCTCCTGATGAGCCGTCAGGCTCCGGTTTGGCAGTCTCTTCTGACGGCCCTGGCTGCTGTACTTCTGCTAGACCCTTTTGCACCGCTGGACCAGGGGTTCTGGCTCTCGTTCACGGCTGTCGCAGTTCTGATTGCCGTGTTTTCGGCGCGGCTTTCCGGAACCGGGTTTGTGAAGGGGCTCGCTGTAGCCCAGATTGCCGTCTTTGGGGGGTTATGGCCGATCCTGGAGATTCTGGGGCAGGGGCAGCCACTCGTAGGGCTTCAGGCAAATCTGGTTGCGATTCCCTGGGTATCCCTGATCGTTATGCCATTGCTGGTGATGGGAGGCTTGGTGACTGCGGTTGTGCCCGGCGCTGGGGACCTCTTTGTGCCATTGTTTGATTGTGCATTAAGTGTGCTCTGGTACTGCCTAAGTTGGCTGGCGGAATGGGATGTGCCGGGCATCACTGCGAGCTTGCCGGAGATTGCTGGGTGGGCATTTCTGACGATCACACTTGTGGTCATGCCGTTTGCCATCTTTCGCCTCGTTGCTGCGTTGGTGGGTGTGTTTTGGCTGGTATACCCGGGCGCGCCTGCGGGAGAAAATCCATATCTGGCTGAGCCAGAACTAAGGGTTTGGGATGTTGGTCAGGGGCTTTCGGTTCTGGTTCGTCATAAGCATGAGGTTCTGGTCTATGATACCGGCCCTGCCGTTCCGGGGGTGTTTTCGGCTGCCGAATCGGTTCTTCTGCCGAACCTTGAGGCCGAGGGAATTCAGAGAATTGACACACTGGTCGTGAGTCACGCAGACAATGACCATGCCGGAGGTGTAAAGGAACTGGCCAGGCAGATCACGATCGGCCGTGTCGTTTCTGGCGAACCGGCTTCGGTCGGAGAGATGCTCGATGGTATGCCGGTTCAGGACTGCGAACAGCCTGTGCAAAGGCTTGGTGACCTGGTAATCGAGTACTGGCAGGGAGATGGAGCGACAGAAGGGAACGACGCGTCCTGTGTGGTGCGGATCCTTCACCCTGAGTCTGGTATCGAGTGGCTCTTGCCGGGGGATATTACCGACCAGATGGAGGCTCGGTATCTGGCAGACTTGTCCGTCAGCGAAGAGTCTGGGGAAGCGGCTTCCCGAATGCTTGTTGCACCCCACCACGGCAGTAAAACGTCCTCGTCTGAAGCCTGGGTGAGGGTGTTGAAACCGGACTGGGTCATTTATACGGCCGGCTATCGACATCGGTATGGCCATCCACATCCAACAGTTACAGCCCGTTATGACGAGATCGGAGCAGTTTCGCTGAATACAGCCTGTTCAGGCAGCCTGGTGATGACTGTAGTTGATAATCAATTGGTGCTGAAGGAAGCGCGCAACGGGTCGCCGTTCTGGATTGGAGGGTCGGGACTTGCCCGTGACCAATGTAAAATACCGTGACATTGCAGGTGTGGCCTCCGCCGGTAGCTATGCTAAAGTAGCGCGGCTTGTAAACAATCAGGGAGATCAAGCGTGTTCGAGCTGTTGAAAGCCGGTGGCATTCTGATGGTGCCAATCGTTGCCTGCTCCATTCTGGCGCTGGCCATTATTCTGGAGCGTTTCTGGACCCTTCGCGCCTCAAGGGTGGCGCCTTCCCAGACCATTAATGAGCTATGGCGCTGGATCAAGAAAAAAGAACTGAATGCCCGGAAACTGAAAGCGCTTCAGAGTTCCTCACCCCTGGGCAGAATTCTTGCCGGTGGCCTGATGAACGCCAAGCATGGTCGAGAAATCATGAAAGAGAGTATCGAACACGAAGCCAGTCAGGTGATCCACGATCTGGAACGCTTCCTGAATCCCCTGGGAACTGTGGCCACCATTACCCCTCTTCTGGGTCTGCTGGGCACGGTAATCGGCATGATCAAGGTTTTTGCCGAGATACAGCTGGCGGGGGTTGGCAACGCCGGTAATCTGGCAGGTGGGATCTCCGAAGCACTGATCACCACGGCAGCTGGCCTGAGCGTGGCGATCCCGGCATTGATTTGCCATCGTTACTTCATTCGCCGGGTAGATGAGCTGGTCGTCGGTATGGAACAGGAAGCTATCAAGCTGGTTGAGGTAGTACACGGAGACCGCGAAATCGACGTGGAAGGAGCCTGAACACCGTGAAGTTCAAGCGCCAGAGAAGCCAGGAAGTCGGGGTTGACCTGACACCACTGATTGACGTGGTTTTCCTGCTGTTGATTTTCTTTATGGTTTCCACAACCTTTACCCGGGAAAGCCATCTGCAAGTCCAGCTTCCCGAGGCGAGTGGCGAACCCGCGTCGGCATCGGAAGTGAAACAGATTGATGTGGTGATCAATGCCGAGGGACAGTACACCCTGAATGACCGTACGCTGGTCAATAACCGGCGCGAGACCCTCGAGCGCGGTGTGAGTGAACTGGCTGAAGGCGATGATTCACTCCCATTTATCATTACCGCTGATGCCCGCACTCCCCACGAGTTTGTGGTTCGCGCCATGGACGTTGCCGGACGTCTGGGATTCGCCAAACTCAGTATTACCACTGAGCGGGAGGCTGAAAACCGGTGAAGGTAGACGAGCCTTTGCATGATGCTTCGGCCGGGTTACCGGCCGGTAGCTGGGAAACTTATAAACGTCTGCTTGCTTATGTGAAGCCCTTCTTGCTGGCCTTCTCCCTGGCTGTACTTGGAAACGTCATTTATGCCGCTGCATCGACAGGCATGGCAGCAGCCATGGAATATGTTATCGCGGCTATTGAAAACCCCACCGACCAGAATCGCCTGATTCTCACGCTGGTAATTGTCGGGGTTTTTGCATTCCGGGGACTTGGTACCTTCCTTAGCCAGTATTTCATCAGTTATGTCGGCCGACAGGTCATCAACGCTTTGCGTAATGATGTGTTCGATCGCCTGATGACACTACCTTCCCGCTATTTTGATGACAACGCAGCCGGGCGTCTGGTTTCCAAGCTCACTTTCAACGTTGAGCAAGTGGCGGAAGCCGCGACCAACGCAGTTACCATCACACTCCGTGAAGGCCTTACCATCGTTGGTCTGTTGAGCTACATGTTCTACACCAACTGGAAGCTCACACTCATTTTCCTCGCGGTGGGTCCGATCATCGGAGCGGTTGTCAGCTACGCCAGTAGGCGCTTTCGCAAGATCAGCAAGCGTATTCAGGGCTCGATGGGCGACATAACCCACGTGGCCTCAGAATCGATCTCCGGTTATCGCGTTGTTCGCACGTTTGGTGGTGAGGATTATGAGCGAAAGCGTTTCCAGGAAGTTAATGAGAAAAATCTGAAACAGAGTTTGAAGATGGCTTCGACTCAGGCCATCAGTGTTCCGGTAATTCAGGTGTTGGTGGCTATCGCTATTGCCGGACTGGTCTGGATGATGCTTGCACCGGAAATTCGTGGCGAAATGAGCACAGGTCAGTTGGTTGCCTTTATTACTGCTGCGACGACCATGGCAAAGCCGATCCGACAGGTAACCTCGGTGCACGCCAAGATTCAGAAGGGCGTTGCGGCAGCTTACGATGTGTTTGAAACCATCGACGAGACGCCGGAGCAGGATCCGGGCAACTACTCTCCAGATCGCGTTGAAGGCAACATCGAGTTCGACGACGTGGCGTTCCGGTACCGTGATCAGTTGGACAATGTACTTGAGGACATTTCGCTGAATATTCCTGCAGGGCAGAGTGTGGCCCTGGTAGGGCGCTCTGGTAGCGGGAAGTCCACGCTGGTAAGTCTGTTGCCGAGGTTCTACGAGTACACCGGTGGCGACATCAAAATTGATGGGCATTCATTACGCGAGTTCTCCCTGAAGTCCCTGCGTAAACAGATTGCACTGGTTACGCAGAACGTTGTCCTGTTCAACGACACGATTGCCGCCAATATTGCCTATGGCTCTTTGAGAGATTGCAAGCCGGAGGAAATCCGGGAGGCCGCAGCGAAGGCTCATGCGTTAGAGTTTATTGATCGTATGCCTGAAGGCCTGGACACGATGATTGGGGATAACGGTGTCATGCTCTCCGGTGGTCAAAGACAGCGGCTTGCCATCGCCCGGGCACTGCTCAAGAATTCCCCTATCCTTATCCTTGATGAGGCAACGTCCGCGCTGGATACTGAATCTGAACGCCACATTCAAGAGGCTCTGGAAACGGTAATGCAGGGTCGCACCACACTGGTCATTGCACATCGTCTCTCCACTATTGAGAAAGCCGACAGGATTCTGGTGATGGAAAACGGGGGAATCGTTGAATCGGGTCGCCATGATGAACTTCTCGCCGCTGGCGGTGCCTACGCACAGCTCCATCAGATGCAGTTCAGTGAGCAGTCATGAGTGCGGTGCAGTCCGCCATGAGTTCACTGGTTGAACGTCTTTGGTACGGCAGTAAACGGCCCCTCGCATTTTTGGCACCTTTGGCGTGGTTGTATCGAAGCATCTCAGAAACCCGTCGCCGAGCGGCCTGGGAAGGCCGTAATGCTTCACTGCCGGTTCCGGTAATTGTTGTTGGAAATATAACTGCCGGTGGTACCGGTAAGTCGCCGCTTACCGCCTGGCTGGTTTCTGAGCTGGCGTCAGCGGGTTGGCGACCGGTCATCCTCAGCCGGGGATATGGCGGTGATGCTGATCAATACCCTCTTGAAGTAACAGCAGATACCAGTGCCTCCAAGGCCGGAGACGAGCCGGTCATGCTGGCACTCAATACGGGCTATCCGGTTGTTGTCGATCCGCAGCGCCGACGCGGTGCGGATTATGCCCTTGAAAACAATCTCGGTGATTTGCTGATCTGCGACGATGGCCTACAGCACTACAAGTTGCCTCGGGACCTGGAGATTTCAGTCTTTGATGGGCAGAGGGGCATTGGTAATGGCGCCATGATTCCGGTCGGCCCATTGCGGGAACCTGTTTCGCGGCTCGCTTCGGTAGATTTCATAATCGTAAATGGCAAAGAACTGTCGGAGAGCACAGTGGAGCGCTTTGCTGACGTAGACCACCCGGCGATCTATTCCATGGTTCTTGAGCCGGCAGCGCTCATCCACCTTAAATCAGGAAAGTCCGGGGCTGTTGGCGATTTGAACGGCAAAGCGGTAAAAGCTGTAGCAGGGATCGGTAATCCGGCCCGGTTTTTTGGCACACTCCGGGCCCTGGGAGCTGAGGTTAACGAGACGGTCTTTCCGGATCATCATCGCTTCTGTCCTGAAGACCTGATAGCGGATAACGATGAGATGATTGTAATGACGGCAAAGGACGCGGTGAAATGTCGGGATTTCGCACCAGAAAATGCATGGATCCTGGTGGTTGAGGCGAGATTGCCCGATCAGTTCCGGGACGTGTTTCTGGATCGTGTCCGCCAGTGCTCCGATGCTCTAATTTCTTGATATAAAATGAGTAAGCAACATGGATAAAAAACTGTTGGCGATGTTGGCCTGTCCGGTCTGCAAAGGCGAATTGAAACTCAATGATGACAGAAGCGAACTGATTTGTTACCACGATGCCATGGCCTTCCCGATCCGCGAAGGTATCCCGGTGATGCTGGCCTCTGAGGCCCGGACGCTGTCTACCGATGAGCGCCTGCACAAGCGTTAAACTCAAGTCCTGCAGGGTAGTTACTTCATGTCGTTTACAGTTGTGATTCCGGCCCGCTATTCGTCCAGTCGGCTTCCCGGAAAGCCATTGGCAGACATTGCTGGCAAACCCATGATCCAGCATGTTTGTGAACGTGCTGCGGAAAGTCGGGCTGGCCGTGTGGTCGTGGCCACCGACGACGACCGAATCCGGTCCGCCTGCGAGGGATTTGGTGCCGAAGTAGTGATGACATCCGCCCACCATGTCAGTGGCACAGACCGACTCGAAGAAGTCGCTCGAACGCTTGGTTTTGGGCCTGATCACCGGGTGGTCAACGTGCAGGGCGATGAACCTCTGATTCCCCCGGAACTGATCAATCAGGTGGCTGAGAACCTGGAACTGCATCCGGAAGCGGCCATTGCCACGTTGTGCGAGCGAATTCATGACCCTGAGCAGGTGTTCAATCCCAACGTGGTGAAGGTGGTATTTGATCACCGGGGAATGGCGCATTATTTCAGTCGGGCGCCGATTCCATGGGCCAGGGATCAATGGCAAGAGGGTACGCCGCTCTCGGGTAAGGATAGTTCCCTGCCGGGCACTATCGGGTTTTTCCGGCATATCGGGATTTACGGTTACCGAGCTTTGGTTCTCGGTGACTTTGTCAGTTGGGCACCCGCTCCGACAGAGGTTACTGAATCCCTCGAGCAGTTGCGGGCGCTCTACAATGGTGCCCGGATCCACGTTGATATAGCTGCGGTACAGCCTCCGGGTGGTGTTGATACAGAAGCCGATCTGGAAAGGGTGAGAGACTGGCTGGAACGCAGGGAGGGTGGACAATGACTGAACCAGTGAAAGTACTGTTTGTGTGCCTGGGCAACATCTGTCGTTCACCGAGTGCCGAAGGTGTATTTCGTTCCCTGGTAACCCGGGCGGGCCTGGCTGACCAGATCGACGTGGACTCCTGCGGTACCGGCCATTGGCATATCGGGAAGAGTCCTGACGCCCGGGCGCAGGAGGCCGCGCAGCGTCGCGGTATCGATATCAGCGGGTTGCGGGCGCGTCAGTTCAGTTCTGAAGATCTGGATTCGTTTGATTACGTGCTTGTGATGGATCGTCAGAACCTCGCGGATATCAAAGACATCTGGCATCAGAATGGCGGCACTGAGCCGGCTTTGTTTCTGGAATACGGCAACTCGGAACACCAGGAAGTGCCAGACCCCTATTATGGTGGTGATGAGGGCTTCGAGATGGTTCTTGATCTGATCCACCAGGCGGGTGAGGGGCTGTTGGCAGACATCCGGGGGCGCCTGGCTTGACTCAGTTTCCGGATATTCGGGAGAACATTGAGCTGGTGGGGCTGAACACCTTGCACGTTCCGGCCCGGGCCCGTTTCTTTGTTGAGGTTCGCAGCGCTGAAGAACTGGTGCAGTCGCTCGACTGGGCAGCGGCTGAAAACTACGAAGTGCTGATTCTCGGCGGTGGCAGTAACCTGGTATTCGCAGGGGACTTCGCGGGTCTTGTGGTCCGTCTGGCTATTCCCGGGCGCCGTTGGGAGCATATTGAGGATCAGAGTGCGACCCTGGTGCTGGGCGCGGGTGAGAGCTGGCATGAGTCGGTTCTGTACGCTGCCGGGGCCGGCTATCGAGGTATCGAGAATCTGGCACTGATTCCCGGAACCGCCGGTGCAGCGCCGGTACAGAATATTGGTGCCTATGGGGTTGAGCTCTGTGATTGCCTGGAATCCGTCACGGCACTGGATCGCAAGACCTCAGAGCTGGTTGTACTCAATAATGCCGAGTGCCGGTTTGCGTACCGCGACAGCCTGTTCAAGCAAACGCCGGGCCGCTACGTGATCACCGAAATACGTCTGGGCCTGTCTCGTTCACGGCCCCTGGTGCTCGGGTATCGGGACCTGCAGGAGTATCTGGGCGATACACCGGACTGCGATCTCAATCCCTTGCAGGTAGCAGAGGCCATTATGGCCATTCGGCGCCGCAAACTGCCGGACCCCGCGATTCTTCCCAACGTCGGTAGTTTCTTCAAGAATCCAGTGGTGGATGTCGGGTCCTTTGAGTCTCTCAGGGAAAGGCATCCGGACATAGTGGCCTATCCTCAGAAGCAGGGTGTCAAGCTGGCCGCAGCCTGGCTGATCGATCAAAGTGGCTGGAAAGGGTTCCGGAATGCCCGCGTGGGCGTTCATAACCGGCAGGCCCTGGTTCTGATCAATCACTCGGAAGGGGTCGGCACCGATATACTTGAACTTGCGGCGACGATTCGTGAATCGGTTGTAAAGCGGTTCGGGGTAACGCTCGAAATGGAGCCGGGAATCGTGGGTGAGCCAGTAACCGGTCACTCCTGACGGCACGCTCTTGCTCGCGTGCCGTCAGAGGCATGCCCGCCTTGGGCGGGCAGGGGGTCAGAGCCCTTTTCGTGGTGAGGCGTTAACCAGAAACGGCAATGCTTCAGCCACCGGAACATCCTGCTTTTCTGCGTCCCTTCGGCCTTTGTATTCCAGGGTTCCTGCCGCCAGACCCCGCTCGGACACGACGAAGCGGTGCGGAATACCGATCAGTTCCATATCCGCGAACTTCACGCCCGGGCGCTCTTTACGGTCATCCAGAAGTACGTCGTAGCCCGCCTGTCGCAGTTGCTCGTAGAGCTTTTCACCGGCTTCGGCAACCGTGGGTGACTTGTGGGCGTTGAGCGTGACGATGGCGACCTGGAAAGGCGCAATGGCGTCGGGCCAGATGATGCCATTGTCATCGTGGTTCTGCTCGATGGCTGCGGCGACAACCCTTGAAACACCAAGACCGTAGCATCCCATGTCCATGATCACGGTTTTGCCGTTCTCATCCAGAACCGTGGCGTTCATGGCGGTACTGTACTTGTTGCCGAGTTTGAAAATGTGGCCGACCTCAATGCCGCGACGGATTTCCAGTGTGCCCTTGCCATCCGGGCTAGGGTCTCCCTCAACCACATTGCGCAGGTCTTCTACGCGTTCAAGCGATACGTCTCTCTCCCAGTTCACGCCGGTCAGGTGGAAGCCTTCACGGTTGGCACCGCAGACAAAGTCCGCCAGGTGAGCGGCACTGCGGTCAACGATCACAGGTAGGTTCAGTTTTACCGGTCCGATAGATCCAGCCTTGCAACCGACCGCCTGTTCGATTTCCTCATCGGTAGCCATCGTGAGGGGTTCGGCGATGCCTGGCAGGTTTTCCGCCTTGATTTCATTAAGCGTGTGGTCACCACGCAGAACCAGTGCGACCAGGCCGGATTTTCCGTCTTCGTTCTCTTCGGCCTTGACCAGCAACGTCTTCACCGTGCGGGTGGCATCAACGTTCAGGAACTCGGATATCGCGTCGATGGTTTTCTGATCCGGAGTGGCTATTTCTTTCAGGTCTTCTGACGGTGCCGGGCGATCACCGCAAGGAGCTACCGCTTCGGCTTTCTCAATGTTTGCCGCATAGTCGCTGTCAGTGCTGAACACGATGTCGTCTTCACCGGAAGAGGCAAGAACATGGAACTCGTGAGAGGCACTGCCACCAATGGCGCCGGAATCTGCCTGTACCGGCCGGTAGTCCAGGCCGAAACGATCGAAAATCGCACAGTAGGTACGATGCATCAGTTCATAGGTGTCGTTCAGGGATTCTGGATTCAGATGAAAGGAGTAGGCATCCTTCATGAGAAATTCTCTGGCTCGCATCACTCCGAACCTGGGACGGCGCTCGTCACGGAATTTGGTCTGAACCTGATAGAAGTTGGCCGGCAGTTCCTTGTAACTGCTCAGTTCGTTTCGGATCAGATCGGTAATCACTTCTTCATGAGTCGGCCCAAAACAGAAATCCCGACCGTGACGGTCTTTCATTCGCAACAGTTCGCCGCCGTACTGGGTCCAGCGTCCGGATTCTTCCCAGAGTTCAGCCGGCTGAACTGCAGGCATCAATACTTCCTGAGCACCGCTTTTGTCCATTTCTTCACGAACAATCCGCTCAACCTTGCGCAGGGTGCGCAAGCCCATCGGCAGCCAGGTATATAAACCGGCGGCCAATTTGCGGATCATGCCGGCACGCAGCATCAGTTGGTGGCTGATGATCTCGGCGTCGGCGGGAGTTTCTTTCTGGGTGGCAATCAGGTAACGGCTTGCTCGCATCGTATCTTCCGTTTGTCAGAAATCCGAAGTGTTAGACGAATGGACAGGCGGCGGTTGGCCCGCCGAAGCCTTTATTTGTCGTTGAGTGATCGTTATTGTACGGAGCCTGCCCCACAAGGTACAGATGATGACCCACGAATCTGTCGACGTAGCCCGTGCTGCCGGTGCGCTCCGGCCTGTACTCGGGAACGCGTTAAAGCCTCTCCGGTTCAGGACAAATAGCCCAGGGGCAGGGCCGTGCTGTCGATCACCCGTCGAAGTACAAAGCTGGAGTGGACTCCGCTGACCCCCTGAATACGGGTAATCCGGTTTAACAGGAAATGGTGATAGTGGTCCATGTCAGGCACCACTACCTTGAGCATATAATCAGCATCCTGGCCGGTTATCAGATAGCACTCCTGCACCTCCGGGTATTCGCCGACCTGCTCTTCGAACGCGGAGAAGCGCTCTGGAGTGTGCCGGTCCATGCCAATCAGAATGATCGCGGTCAGGGAGAGTCCCAGCTTCTTGTGGTCAAGAATAGTGACTGTTCTGACGATAATCCCCGCTTCTTCAAGGGCCCGGACGCGACGAAGACACGGGGACGGAGACAGTCCGACTTTTTCTGCCAGTTCCTGATTGGTCAGTGAGCCATCCTGTTGAACCTGTTCGAGGATTCGACGATCGATTTTGTCCATTTTGATAAGGGTTTTCTGGTTATTCGACATAAAATGTCACCAACGATCTATTAAGAGCAAATTAGTGTTAAAAAACTACGCTCCTAAGTGAAATTTCGCAATCAAATATCTGAACTATTGCGTTAACCTGTGCACATTGAGTAGTTCACTTATTAAAACGCAAGGAATCACACGCATGTCTTTCGATCACCGCAAATATGTTGCGTTCAAACCCGTTGCCAAAACCGATCGTCGCTGGCCTGACAAGGCTATCGAGAAGGCGCCGAGCTGGTGTGCCGTGGATCTTCGGGACGGCAACCAGGCGCTGGTGAAGCCCATGTCTGTTGCCCAGAAACAGAGGATGTTCGAGTTGCTGGTGAAGCTTGGCTTCAAGGAAATCGAGATTGGATTTCCCGCGGCCAGCCAGCCTGATTTCGACTTCTGCCGCAAACTGATCGAGGAAAACCGTATTCCTGAGGACGTAAAGATCCAGGTACTCACTCAGGCCCGGCCAGAACTGATCGAGCGCACTTATGAGGCACTGGCGGGTGCGCGAAAGGCGATCGTTCATGTTTACAATTCAACGTCTACAGTCCAGCGTGAACAGGTGTTTGGCCTTGATCGCGACGGTATCCGGGACATCGCGGTTAACGGGGCGCGACTGGTTCGCGATATTGCTGCCCGTCATCCGGAAACCGAATGGACCTTCCAATACTCGCCAGAGAGTTTCACGGGTACCGAGCTGGATTTTGCCGCGGAAGTGATTGATGCCGTCAGTGACGTCTGGCGTCCGGAAGAGGGACAGCCGATGATCATCAACCTGCCTGCCACGGTTGAAATGGCGACACCAAATGTCTTTGCCGACCAGATCGAATGGATCTGTGACAACATAAAACGGCGTGAGCACATCAGCATCAGCGTTCACACCCACAACGATCGAGGCTGTGCGGTAGCTGCTGCCGAACTGGCGGTGATGGCCGGGGCTGATCGGGTCGAGGGAACCCTGATGGGTAATGGTGAACGTACGGGAAATATGGACCTGGTTACCATGGCCATGAACCTCTATTCCCAGGGCATTGATCCGACTCTGGATCTGTCCGGAATGGCGGAGATTAGTGAAGTTGTTGAGGCCTGCACTGAGATTTCCACGCATCCGCGACATCCTTATGCGGGTGAACTTGTGTTTACCGCCTTCTCGGGTAGCCATCAGGATGCCATCCGCAAGTGTCTGGCGCGCCGTAAGGATGGGGAGGTCTGGAACGTGGCCTACCTCCCTATTGATCCATTTGATGTTGGCCGCCGGTATGAGGAAGTCGTGCGTATCAACAGTCAATCGGGTAAGGGCGGAGTGGCCTATGTACTGGAGCGTGACTATGACATCACTCTGCCGCGCTGGCTGCAGATCGAGTTCAGCAAGGTGGTTCAGAGCGAGGCGGAGACAAACGGTGGCGAGATTGACTCACTGACCATTCATCGGCTGTTCGAGGAGCGGTATCTTAAAGTGCATGCGGACTGGGCGTTGCGTTCCTACGATCTGCACCGTGACGAGAAAGGTGTGCGCGCTGAAATAGCCATGGGTAGGGAATCTGCGCCGGTTCGCCTGGAAGGTCGCGGTCTGGGTGCCGTCGAAGCGGTCTCCGAAGCACTTGAAAGACGGTTCGGGCTGTCTGTAGCCGTCGAGGCCTACGATGAATTTGCTTTGGGTGAGGGCACCAATGCCAATGCACTGGCCTGTATCCGGCTGACAGCTAATGGGCAGCATTGCAGCGCAGCGGCACTGGCGGAAGATACCACCTCTGCGACCCTGCAGGCATTGTTCTCTGCGGTTGCCCAGGCCGTGGATGTGACCACCTCTTCGTCGGTCAGGGCGGAGGAGGCAGCCGGGGCCTGACCGGTAAGGATTCTTCATAACGACACAAGCCGGCACAGGTGCCGGCTTGTTGGTTTTCCGATGCCCGTGAGGGGCAAAGGACGGAGCGTAGACCCTCAGACCGGGGTTACGTTTTCCGCCTGGGGACCTTTCGGACCCTGTGTTACGGTGAACTGCACCTGCTGGCCTTCGGCCAGGGTGCGGAACCCGCTCGAGTTAATTGCACTATAGTGAACAAACACGTCACTGCCACCGTCCTGAGCAATGAAACCAAAGCCTTTGGACTCGTTAAACCACTTGACGTGGCCGGTTTTAGTATCGGACATTTATCTTTCCTGTCTTTCTGTAATTTGCCCTCACGGGACCTTCAAAATTCCATGTGGAATCAGTGCT
Source organism: Marinobacter sp. F3R08 (assembly GCF_018860425.1). GTDB lineage: Bacteria > Pseudomonadota > Gammaproteobacteria > Pseudomonadales > Oleiphilaceae > Marinobacter. The sequence continues at coordinate 343,767 of NZ_JAHKPI010000025.1, forward strand.
GAGAAATCCAGTGAGTACTGAGGAAGGGGCAACGAATAGCACTTCGGCAGGACGTTGAAACGCATTCACCAAATACCGCTGTATTTTCACAGCAATTTCAGTATAGACCGACTTTGGGGGGCGTCAACGAAACTTTCGCACCTTTCAGACAGGTTTTAAATCCCAGAAAAGCAACGAGTTGTGAATTGGTTGAACAAAAAATGCCCGCCCCTCAGATGGGAGAGGCAGGCATTGTTCAGGGCGCGACTATCACTGGCGGAACTGGTCGCTGATTTCGTCCAGGATCGCCGGATCGTCAATGGTGCTAGGCACCGAGTACTCCTCGCCATCGGCTATCTGTCGTATCACGCGCCTGAGGATCTTGCCGGAACGGGTTTTTGGCAGTCGATCTACAACCAGTGCACGGCGAAAACAAGCTATCGCACCGATCTTTTCCCGAACCATCTCGACAAGTTCATCTTCAAGTTCGTCGTGATCAATGGTTGCGCCATCCTTGATCAGAACAAGACCAACGGGGATTTGTCCCTTCATGTCGTCATGAGCACCGACGACACAGCATTCGGCTATGGCCGGGTGGGAGGCCACCACTTCTTCCATCTCACCGGTTGAAAGGCGATGGCCGGCGACATTGATGACATCATCTGTGCGGCCCATGATGAAGACATAACCGTCATCATCAATGAATCCGCCATCACCGGAGCTGTAGAACCCGGAAATCGGCTCCAGATAGGTTTTCCGGAAGCGTTCATCATCTCCCCAGACGGTCATCATGCACCCTGGCGGCAGTGGCAGCTTCACGGCAATTTGCCCCTGCTCACCAGCGGCGAGCTGGCTGCCATTCATGTCGACGACCTGAACATTATATCCCGGCGAGGGCACTGTGGCAGAGCCCGGTTTGGTGGCTATCATTTCGATACCTACGGGATTGCAGCAGATGGCCCAGCCTGTCTCGGTCTGCCACCAGTGATCGAGTACTGGCAGGCTGGTATGTTCTTTGAGCCACTCGTAGGTTGCCGGATCCAGGCGTTCGCCAGCAAGGAACAGGCGGTTCAGTGAGCTGATGTCATAGCGAGACAGTTGATCCGCCTCAGGGTCTTCTTTGCGAACTGCGCGGAATGCCGTTGGAGCGGTAAACAGCATATTGACTTTATGGTCTTGCACTACTCGCCAGAAAGCCCCCGCATCCGGGGTCTTGACGGGTTTTCCCTCGTAGATGATGGTGGTGCAGCCGGCAAAAAGCGGGGCGTATACGATGTAACTGTGGCCGACAACCCAGCCAACATCGGAGGCCGCCCAGTAGACATCGCCGGGTTTGGCGTCATAGACCAGTTTCATGCTGTAGCTGAGGGCAACGGCATGGCCGCCATTATCCCGCACAACGCCTTTGGGTTTACCCGTGGTACCTGAGGTATACAGTATGTATAGAGGATCCGTTGACTTGACGGGGACCGGGTCGGCGGGTTTCGCCGTTGCCATCAAGTCGTTCCAGTCGTGGTCCCGGCCAGGCTGGAGCTCAGCCTTCACCTGCGGGCGCTGGTAGACAACGCAGGTTTCGGGTTTGTGGCTGGCCTGATCAATGGCCTTGTCCACCAGGGGCTTGTATTCGATCACCCGGGCAACTTCAATGCCGCAGGAAGCGGTGATCACGGCCTTGGGTCTGGCATCGTCAATACGAACCGCCAGTTCGTGAGCGGCAAAGCCGCCAAACACGACGGAGTGAATGGCGCCGATACGTGCGCAACCCAGCATAGCGACGACGGCTTCCGGTATCATCGGCATATAGATGATTACCCGGTCGCCTTTGGTGATGCCGCGGTCTTTCAGGGCGCCGGCGAAGCGGGCAACTTCGTCGGTCAGTTCATTGTAGGTGTAGGACCGCGTGGTATTGGTTACCGGAGAATCGTAGATAAGAGCGTTCTGGTCGCCCCGGCCCGCCCGGACGTTTGCGTCCAGCGCGACATCGCAGGTGTTCAGAATGCCGTCGGGGAACCACTGTCCGTGGCCATTGTCGGTTGGTTGCCAGATGGTTTTCGGCGGTTCGATCCAATCAATACTTTCCGCCTGTTCACGCCAGAATTCGTCCGGTTTGTCTATCGACCGCCGGAACTCTGAGTGGTAGTCCATACATTCCACCTCGTTATGCCTGTTGTTGTTTTAGTAAGCCTTCTGACAACTTTAGGCCGTTTAAAATGATGGACTAGTAGACCATTGGCTTAGTCTGGTGTGTTTGGATCTCCAGTTTCGACGGATGTTACCGTCGCCATCATCTCACCTCGGGCAACCCGGGTAGAAATGGTATCGCCGGTGCTGACTTCCGACGCCTTCCGGATAATGTTTCCGTCGCTGTCGCGGACAATGGCGTAGCCTCTGCCCAGTGTCGCCAGAGGACTGACAACGTGGAGAGTTTGCGCTGCATGCTCAAGGCTGTCCCGACGGAGCTTCAGGTTCTGATGAATCACGGAAGTCAGTCGTTCACTGGCACGCTGCAGAGTGTCCCGGTTTTCGGATAGCTGCCGGCGGGGTGATTGCAAGACCAAGCGCCGGGACAGGTGATCATTTCGGATGCTGACGGTCGCCAGGCGCTGGCGAACAGCTTTTCCAAGCCTCATTTCCAGCTCATCCATCCGCTGGGCTTTGTCGAGCAATGCCCGTCTGGGGTCCCGGAGTCGTGCGCCCAGATGGCCGAGTTGTGTGCCAAGCCGCCTGAGTGCAAGCCCCATGGAGTTGGAGAGGCGGAATTCACGTTCGCGAAGTTGCCTGAGCCAGTCTGACTGATCGGGTGAAATCTTCTCGGCGGCTGCGGAGGGTGTCGGGGCCCGGAGGTCGGCCACGAAATCAGCGATGGTTACATCCACTTCATGGCCGACGGCGCTGACGGTGGGGATGGAGCAGGCGGCAATGGCCCTGGCGACTGCTTCCTCGTTGAAGCACCAAAGATCCTCCAGGGAGCCGCCACCGCGACCGATAATGAGTACATCAGCTACGCCGTGGTTTTGGGCGGCACCAATAGCTTCGACAATGTCAGCCGTTGCGGCTTTACCCTGGACGGCGGTGGGATAAAGGGTAACCGGGATGGCGGGGCAGCGTCTTGCCAGTACGGTCAGTATGTCGTGAATAGCGGCGCCGGTTGGCGAGGTAACAACACCGATGTGCCTGGGTAATGAAGGCAGTGGTTTTTTTCTGGCCTGGTCGAACAGGCCGTCCGCCAGAAGTTTGCGCTTGAGCTCTTCAAAGGCCAGTTGCAAGGCGCCGAGTCCTGCCGGCTCGATATGCTCCGCGATAATCTGGAAGTCACCCCGGTTCTCGTAAAGAGTCACTTTGCCGCGGATTCGAACCTGATCCCCCTCTTTGGGTAGTGTGCGAATTCGCTGATTCATCCCCCTGAACATGGCGCAGCGAATCTGGCACTTGCGGTCTTTCAGGGAGAAGTACCAGTGACCGGAAGAGGGGCGTGAAAAACCAGACAGTTCACCTTCCACCCAGACCTGCATGAAGCTCGATTCCAGCAGGTGTCTGGCCTGATGATTCAGTTCACTTACGCTCAGTGCCCGGGGGCGAGTGTCTTGTAGCGGTGACGTCACCGGTCCTGCTCCATCGTTATACATACGCAATAGCCGAAAAAGGGGCGGGTAAAAATAGCGAAATTTCAAAAAGATGCAATCGAACCTTAAAAGGGGGCTGGTTTACTGTCTCCGAGCGCCCCTTTATAATAGGTCGATTAAGGATTTTGCTTTGCCGTATCGCCGCGGGTACGGCACGGAAACTCCCAACTTAGCATGTTCAAAAGGCGGATCCCAATGCTGCGAATTGCCGAAGAAGCCCTTACATTTGATGACGTTCTGCTGGTCCCCGGATATTCAGAGGTTTTGCCTCACGAGGTCAGTCTTCAGACCAAATTGACCAAGGGTATTACCCTCAACATCCCCCTTCTGTCTTCTGCAATGGATACCGTTACCGAGGCAGAGCTTGCGATTGCCATGGCGCAGGAAGGTGGCATTGGCATCATGCACAAGAACATGACCGTTGAACAACAGGCGGCATCCGTCCGCAAGGTCAAGAAGTTCGAAAGTGGTGTTGTCAAAGATCCTATTACTGTGTCGCCAGAGACCACGGTTCGGGAACTGGTGGATATCACCATGGCAAACAGTATTTCAGGTTTGCCTGTCGTCGATGGCCACGACCTTGTGGGTATTGTTACTGGTCGTGACATCCGCTTCGAAAGCCGGATGGATACGTTGGTGCGGGACATCATGACTCCCAAGGAGAAACTGGTAACGGTCCGGGAAGGGGCAAGTCTGGAAGATGTCAAAGAGTTGCTGCACAAACACCGCATCGAAAAGGTTCTTGTGGTTAATGGCAACTTTGAACTTCGCGGGTTGATTACCGTAAAGGATATCCAGAAAGCGAAGGATTATCCGCTGGCCTGCAAGGACGACCAGGGTCGTTTGCGCGTAGGCGCTGCCGTAAGTACCGGTGGAGACACTGAGGGTCGGATCACGGCCCTGGCGGAGGCTGGTGTGGATGTGATCGTGGTGGACACCGCCCATGGCCATTCCCGGGGTGTTATTGAGCGGGTTCGCTGGATCAAACAGAATTTCCCTGAGGTTCAGGTGATTGGCGGAAATATCGCAACCTCTCACGCTGCTATCGCTCTGGCAGATGCCGGAGCGGACGCCGTGAAAGTGGGTATTGGTCCCGGATCTATCTGTACCACTCGAATTGTGGCGGGCATTGGTGTACCGCAGATTTCGGCTGTGTCTAATGTGGCCGAAGCACTGAAGGATCGGGGTGTACCGTTGATTGCCGATGGTGGTATCCGGTTCTCCGGAGATATCGCCAAGGCCATCGCAGCCGGTGCCCACAGCGTCATGATCGGTAGTCTGCTGGCAGGCACCGACGAAGCGCCCGGCGAAGTGGAGCTGTTCCAGGGCCGTAGTTATAAGGCCTATCGTGGCATGGGATCTATCGGTGCCATGGGGCAGGGCTCCAGCGACCGCTATTTCCAGGATGCCAGCAAAGGTATTGAAAAACTGGTGCCGGAAGGCATTGAAGGCCGCGTTGCATGTAAAGGCCCGATGCGCAACATTGTGCATCAGCTGATTGGCGGTCTGCGCGCTTCCATGGGTTACACCGGGAGCGCCACGATGGAAGAAATGCGTACCCAGCCAGAATTTGTGCGCATTACCAACGCTGGCATGCGTGAGAGTCACGTGCACGACGTGACCATTACCAAAGAAGCGCCCAACTACCGTATCGGTTAATCAACGCCTTACCAGACGCGGCCCCAAGCGGGCCGCGTTGTTTATTCAGCTCCGAGGACTCCATGGCCCAGAATATTCACGACCACCGCATCCTGATTCTCGATTTCGGTTCCCAGTACACTCAGCTGATTGCCCGCCGTGTGAGGGAAATTGGCGTCTACTGTGAGATTAAGGCGTTTGATATTACCGAAAAGGAGCTCAATGAATTCAATCCCAAAGGTATCATCCTTGCGGGTGGTCCGGAATCAGTAACCGAGCTGGGTGGCCCTCGGGCGCCGGAGGGGTTGTTTGAGCGCGGTATTCCGGTGTTGGGTATCTGCTACGGCATGCAAACCATGGCGGAACAGCTCGGAGGTCGTGTCGCCAGTTCCGATAAGCGGGAATTTGGTTATGCCCAGGTCAAGGTGCGCGCTAAAGGTCCGCTGCTGGCGGATATTACTGACCATCTGACTCCGGCCGGGGATACCTTGCTGGATGTGTGGATGAGCCACGGTGACAAAGTGGTTGCGATGCCGGAAGGGTTCGAGCTCCTGGCTTCTACCGAGAGTGCGCCGATTGCTGCGATGCAGGATCTAAGCCGGAATCTCTTTGGTGTTCAGTTCCACCCGGAGGTTACCCATACCCTTCAGGGCAAGCGCATACTTGAGCATTTCATCCTGACTATCTGTAAGTGCGAGGCACTCTGGACTCCGGCAAAAATCGTGGACGACGCGGTTCAGCAGATCCGCGAGCAGGTTGGCAATGATAAGGTATTGCTGGGCCTCTCCGGTGGCGTGGATTCCTCAGTCACAGCAGCATTGCTCCACAAAGCCATTGGTGAACAGCTCACCTGTGTGTTCGTAGACAACGGACTCCTGCGCCTGCACGAAGGCGACCAGGTAATGGATATGTTTGCCAGCAATATGGGCGTCAAGGTGATCCGCGTCGATGCTGAAGATCTGTTCCTGTCGAAACTCAAGGGCGTGGCTGATCCTGAAGATAAACGGAAAATCATCGGCAATACGTTTATTGACGTTTTTGATGATGAAGCTGCCACTATCAAGGACGTAAACTGGCTGGCGCAGGGAACAATCTACCCGGATGTGATCGAATCTGCCGCCTCCAAGACGGGCAAGGCGCATGTGATCAAGTCTCACCACAATGTCGGCGGCTTGCCGGAAACCATGAAAATGAAACTGGTCGAGCCCCTGCGGGAATTGTTCAAGGATGAAGTTCGTCGCATAGGTCTTGAACTCGGTTTGCCCTATGACATGGTCTACCGTCATCCGTTCCCGGGGCCTGGTCTTGGCGTTCGTATCCTTGGCGAAGTGAAAAAGGAGTACGCTGACATTCTGCGCCGCGCCGACGCCATTTTCCTGGAAGAGCTCCATCGGGCTGATTTCTATCACAAAACCAGCCAGGCCTTTGCGGTATTTCTGCCGGTCAAATCAGTGGGTGTGGTAGGTGATGCCCGCCGCTATGAATACGTGGTCGCTTTGCGGGCCGTTGAAACCGTTGATTTCATGACAGCCCGCTGGGCGCATTTGCCCTACGATCTGCTTGAGACCGTTTCAAACCGGATTATTAATGAGATTGGCGGTGTTTCCCGAGTGACCTACGACGTATCGTCCAAGCCACCTGCAACTATTGAGTGGGAATGATCACACGTTATGCATTAGCTGGTACTAACTGGCATTAAATGATACTTAAGCCCATGTTTTCATGGGCTTTTTTATTTTTATGTCTGGCAGTGTTTGGCAACTGATGGCAGCGGGAAGCACCGCTTGAGCGTGGTATCCAAGGTGGTATTATCGAGACATGATGCCATGAGTGATAGCCGATACCATGCTGCTTTATCCTGCGTGTTCATGGTATCAAAATTATTTAACTGACTGTTTTTATTGATATTGCATCCTTATTTTGGGTGATCTTTTAGCATGGTATCGTAATCGAAGAAGGATAAGACTCTTGCTGACCGATACCAAGCTGCGCAACCTCAAGCCGAGGGACAAACTCTACAAAGTGAATGACCGGGACGGCCTTTATGTGGCTGTCACCCCTGCCGGTTCCATCTCATTCCGTTACAACTACTCGATCAATGGCAGGCAAGAGACGATCACCTTTGGCCGTTACGGCGTTGGGGGTATCACTCTCGCAGAAGCCCGTGAGCAACTTGGTGAAGCCAAGCGGATGGTTACTAATGGAAAGTCGCCAGCGAAGGAGAAGGCCCGAGACAAGGCGCGTGTTAAAGGGGCTGAAACCTTTGGTGCTTGGGCGGAAAAGTGGCTACGTGGCTACCAGATGGCCGACTCTACCCGTGACATGCGCCGCTCGGTTTATACGAGAGAGTTGGAAGTGAAATTCGGCAATCAGAAGCTGGCAGAAATCACCCACGAGGACTTGCGAACACTAACCGACGCCATCGTAGAGCGCGGTGCGCCTGCCACGGCGGTTCATGCGCGTGAGATTGTACTCCAGGTATACCGCTGGGCGACTGAGCGAGGCCAGAAGGTTGAGAACCCGGCAGACCTGGTTAGGCCAGCAAGCATTGCCAGATTTGAGCCGAGAGACCGTACCCTGACGCCCGAAGAAATCAGGATCATGTACCAGTACATGGGGCGTATTGGTACATCACCATCGATCCGCGCAGCGGTCAAACTGCTTTTGTTGACGATGGTGCGAAAAAGCGAGCTGACGAATGCCACCTGGAGTGAGATCAACTTCAGCGAAGCGCTCTGGACGATCCCCAAAGAACGGATGAAACGGCGAAACCCTCACCTGGTGTTTCTATCCAGGCAGGCCATGGACATCTTCATCGCTTTGAAGACGTTCTCCGGAGGATCGGAGTATGTTCTGCCGTCACGCTACGATTCTGACGTCCCCATGAGCAGTGCCACGCTGAACCGGGTGATGACGATGACATACAAGCTGGCTCAGAAAGAGGGGCAATCGCTTGCTAAATTCGGCCCGCACGACCTGAGACGAACAGCCAGTACCTTGCTCCATGAAGCCGGTTACAACACCGACTGGATAGAGAAATGCCTGGCACATGAGCAAAAAGGTGTGAGGGCGATATATAACAAAGCCGAATATCGTGATCAGCGTACATCTATGTTGCAGGACTGGGCAGACATGATTGATGAGTGGTCGGTTAATTTATAATCCAGAGTTATTATAATTGGAATGCATATTCTTTTAGTGAATATGCATTCTCTCCGACCTTAGGTTTCCCATTGTATTAAATCGGTACTAATTTAGGTCTGATGCAGCCTGGTGATATCCATATGGTTATTGGCTTATTTTCGACAGCTAAAGCCGTCAGTTAATAAATGGTTAGACATAAACAATTTTTAGGTTGGTAGTTGATATGAGTATTTTTACTAAAACAATGTGAAATATCCTGGGGTTTTTGACTAGTTTTTCTGAAATTAATTATGGAAGTCTTTTTTAGTGACATCATTGTTTTCCCCTTAGTAATTGTTTGTGGTCTCTATAGTTTATATAGAGCTGCTAAAATAAAATTTGTTTGGCTATCATTCTTGTATCAAAAGTATTACCTGATAAATTCACCATAAAATGGATTTTTAATGGTTAATATTCTTTGCATCATGCCATATTTTGTTTTGTGTCTAGTAAGCGATGAGGCGAATCAAAATTTCAACGAGTAACTCAATATTAAAAGAAATAACGGTGACCATTTTATACCATCAGAGACTTTCAGTGTCAGCTATTAAGCAGGTGGTAGCTTTTATCGTGGCACTCCCCCCCTCAGCTACGCAGCTTTCAGCCAATATTTTTAGCTCTAAATTACCACCAAATTAACAGAGGTGTTGATTGATTTTAGCCGCTAAAATTGTGATCCCTATCTTTAAAAAAATCCTGCTGAATAGTCGTTTCTCTTTATTTGCTAAGAGGTTGATTTCCGGTCTGGTGATTTTTTATTTCTCTCTGTAATTTTAGCAGCTAAAATCAAAGGCTATAGGTTTTTTATTTTTTAATTTTAATGTTCGGCTTAGGTTTTTTATATATTACGATATATCGTGTTTTGTTTTTATGGAGGTTGTTTCGATATATCGAATTTCTTTTTTTTATTTCAATTTAAATCGATTTTTTATTTAAAAATATTTTTTAGTTGCTATTATTAAAACCTCTTCTTGTATTGTGAGGTAAATACATGCAACCGATAGCACCTAGGACTCTTATTAATAGAAAAGTACTTCTGGAAATAATTCCGCTATCAGCCCGAACGATTTACAACATGGAGCAACGTGGCGAGTTCCCTTGTCGAATTGCGCTTACCAGTAGAAACGTCGCGTGGGACCTAGCGGAAGTAGAGCAATGGATTGAGGAGCGCAAGTCGTCTGGAATCCAGGCTGCTCGACCTGGTAACACCATAGGGGCCTAACAGTATGGCCCTTGATCTTATGGCGGCCTTTTCTGAAACGCCGCCGCCTCTTGATTATGTTTTACCTAACATGGTTGCCGGTACGGTGGGGGCCTTGGTTTCACCAGGTGGTGCCGGAAAATCCATGCTGGCCTTGCAGCTTGCAACCCAGATCGCTGGAGGCCCGGACTTGCTGGAAGTCGGAGAATTTACTGTCGGGCCAGTTATCTATCTTCCCGCAGAAGATCCTCCTGCTGCTATCCATCACCGATTACATGCGCTTGGTGCACATCTCACTGCCGAGCAGCGGCAAGCCGTTGCTGAAGGCTTGCTGATTGAGCCGCTGATAGGAAGGTGCCCCAACATCATGTGTCTCGATTGGTTCGATGGCCTTAAGCGAGCTGCTGAAGGCCGTCGTCTGATGATCCTGGACACCTTACGCCGTTTCCATCTTGAAGATGAAAACGCCAGCGGCCCGATGGCCCTAGTGATCGGACGTATGGAGGCCATTGCCACCGATACGGGGTGCTCTATCGTATTTTTGCACCATGCCAGTAAGAGCGCCGCCATGATCGGTGCGGGTGACCAGCAACAGGCCAGCCGTGGGTCGTCTGTTCTGGTCGATAACATTCGCTGGCAATCGTATCTGTCTGGTATGACGCAAATCGAGGCTGAGGAATGGGGTGTTGATGATAGTCAGCGTGGGTATTTCGTCCGCTATGGCGTGAGCAAGGCAAATTATGGCTCTCCTTTCGCAGAGTGTTGGTTTAGGCGTCACGAGGGCGGTGTGCTCAAACCTGCCGTGTTGGAGAGGCAGCGTGTAGCCAATGGGGTTCTGCCATTCAAAAAATCTAAGGGAAGATCACGCGATGAGCTTTGATCTTACCCATGTTCGGCATGATCCAGCTCACTGCCTGGCTCCTGGCTTGTTCCGTAGCTTGAAGCGTGGAGAGCGGAAGCGGCTCAAGCTGGACGTAACATACAACCATGGCGAGGATTCGATCCGTTTCTGGGGGCCCGAGCCTCTGGGGGTTGATGATCTTCGTATCCTACAAGGGCTTGTGGCTATGGCCGCAATTTCTGGTGATGGGGGGCGCGGGATTGTGCTGCGAAACGAAACGGAATCAGAAGTTGGGCAGCAATTACGTCTCTTGCTAGACCTGAAGTGGGACGCGGTTGAGAAGGACGCGATGGTTGCCAAGGGCAGCTTCCGACAATTGGCTCGAGAACTTGGATATGCTGACGATGGAGGCAGCCAGTTCAAAACTATCCGCGATAGTATCGAGCGCCTTTGGGCAGTATCGGTCATTGTGGAGCGTAACGGGCAGCGTCAGGGGTTCCGCATACTGTCCGATTACGTCAGCGACGACCGGGAAGGTAAACTGTTTGTCAGCCTAAACCCTCGATTAGCAGAGGCTGTAATGGGAGAGCGTCCACATACTCGGCTCGACATGACTGAGGTTCGGGCGCTACAGACCGATCCTGCTCGATTAATACATCAGCGATTATCGGGCTGGATTGATGCCGGTAAATCTGGACGCGTAGAACTGAATACTCTTTGCAACTACGTTTGGCCGGATGCAACGAAGAACCCCAACACCTTGAAAAAGCGCCGTCAGACGGCCCGGAAAGCGTTGACTGAACTTATTTCAGTGGGCTGGACTGTATATGAATACGCCAAGGGGAAATGGGAGATTAGGCGGCCAGGGGCCAACCAGGCCAGCCCCCGGCGTGACAGCACCCATCCCCGGCATAATAGTACCCGTCCCCCGGCATAACAGTATCCCATCCCCGGCATAACGGTACCCGCTTCCATCGCGCAAACGCTTGCAGGGCAAAGCTTTCCGGCCTGTTTTGGAAATCGATCCAAGATATTCCAAAGAATATCCATCATGCGCGGCATAGCCCGCGCCCGAATGGCGCGTTCATACCTTGCCAACTCAATCGGCCTTTGGCCGATGTTTTAACGCCAAGAGGATGGCCGATTCTGCTTCCTCGCCAAGGGCTATCACCTTTTCTTGGCGTTCAATCCGTCCGAAGGACGACCAAAGCCGCCTTACAAGCCCCAGGGGCGTCGTTCAGAGTCGAACTAGGGGCTTGGAGGGTGATGCCTGAATCGCCTCTCTGGGCGGCTCGGGAGGCCGTATTCCATACATCAAGATGAATAGCCACTTCAGGCGGCAGTAGGCTGAAAATGCGTGCGGTTTGTAGGTTGTAGTATGTAGTAGCACCATACAACATACTACAACACTACATTTTCTATCCGCACTGACGTTGTGCCGAAAAGCTGTCCGAAGTTGGGCGCTAGTAGCTCGACACGCACAGGGGGTTGATAGCGATCCTTCCTGACTGCATGACCCAATCGAAATCAATCTGAAACCGTCAAAGAAAAAGCCGGCGAGAGCGTCTAATGGGTTAGAAAACCTATGAAATACAGCGCTCTACATTCGATGAGTTGCTAGCACTCGTACGTTTCATTGACACTTGAGGGGCGTTATCCCTCCTGAATTGGTAAAGCTGTGTATTTCTGTGTTTGTTTGCTGTGTAAACCCCCGCGTTAGCGTAGTAATTGCCTGATATTACGTATTTATTTCGTGCTTCTGTTCTAGCAAGAAGGTGAGCAAGCGATTTTATATGGTTTGCACTAAAAAACAGATTTTCGCGACAACACTTTCCTTGGCGTAAACAACGCTGAAATGCGGGCAGGATAGGTGAAGTTAGCTAATCGGCGGAGCCGATTAACTATCTTCACTCTCCTTTATTCGCGCCGGGGGCGCTCAACGGAGAATCCTGCTCTGCGAGGCTAACGGCTGATGCTGGTTAAACTTGCTTGTTGCATTCGTTTTGCTATATTGAATGCATATAGAGCGCACAAGCGCCTATCACATGCAGTAGGAGGTTAAAACTATGGGCATGATGACCATTAGGAGCATTCCTGACGAAGTACACAATGCACTAAAAGCACGGGCCAAATTGCACCATCGCAGTACCGAGGCTGAGGTGCGGGCCATTCTGGAAGAGGTCACGCGGCCAGAAACTCGCCTCAAAATGGGTGACGCGCTGGCTGAGTTGGGCCGAAAGGTGGGGCTGAGCAATGAAGACTTTGAAGTCTTCGAGCAGGTGCGTGACAAAACACCGGCTGAGCCTATGAGGTTTGAATGATCGTTCTGGATACCAACGTCGTTTCCGAGGCGATGAAACCCGAACCTGATCCAGCCGTGAGAGCTTGGCTTAACGAGCAGTCAGCCGAAACGCTGTACCTGTCCAGCGTGACACTGGCCGAACTATTGTTTGGCATTGCGGCGCTGCCGAACGGGAAGCGTAAGGACCTGCTGAGTGAGGCCCTAGACGGCCTTACGAAGTTGTTCAGGGAGAGAGTATTGCCCTTTGACACGGATGCGGCCCGCAAGTACGCCGATCTGGCCGTAACAGCCAGAACCGCCGGGCGTGGTTTCCCTGTGCCGGATGGCTACATTGCTGCCATTGCCGCATCACAGGGCTACCAGGTTGCATCCCGCGATATGGCCCCCTTTGAGGCGGCAAATGTAGACGTAATCAACCCTTGGGAATCCTAACCGTTCCCCGGGACAATGACACTGATGTTTAACCAAAGAGGCCGCGCGTTGTAACGGTGTCGCGCTGGTCTGGACGCCGGGATAGTAAGTGACGAGCTATCCATGTAGGTCCACATTCACCGCTGAATTATCAGCAGGAGTAGAGTAGCTGTCACTGGCAGCCCTACAGGTTGGTGGGTGCAACTTAGTCATAACGAACTAAGAGCACTCAATCATGAAAAAAGTACGCTTTTTAGCGGCTAAATCCGCCGCGCTCGTCATTTCTATGGTGTTGCCCCCCCTTATGCCTGCCCAGGCGGGTATCCCTGTAGTTGATGGCACCAACCTATCGCAGAACATTATGTCCGCGATGGAAGCCGTAGCGCAGACGCTCAAGCAGATTCAGGAATACCAAACCCAACTCCAGCAGTACGAAAACCAACTGCAAAACACGATGGCACCGGCGGCCCATATTTGGGACCAAGCACAGCGCACCATCAACGATCTTAACCAGGCGACTAACACGCTCGCCTATTACCAAAATCAGCTTGGCAGCCTCGATGCCTACCTGGGCAAGTTCCAGGACGTGGCCTATTACCGCAGCTCGCCGTGCTTCTCGTCGGCGGGGTGCAGCGATGCCGAACGGGGCGCGATGGCCGAGAACCGCCGCCTGGCGTCCGAATCACAGAAAAAAGCCAATGACGCGCTTTTTAAGGGCCTAGAGCAGCAGCAAGACAACTTGCAAGCTGACGCTCGACAACTCCAGCGTTTGCAATCTGCCGCCCAGGGCGCGGACGGCCAACTGGCCGCCATCGGGTACGCTAACCAGCTCGCCAGCAACCAAGCCAACCAACTCCTGCAAATTCGTAGTTTGCTGATCGCTCAGCAGAATGCCGTTGGCACTCGAATGCAGGCGGATGCTGATCGCGAAGCTCAGTATCAGGCTTCACGCGATAAGCTCTATGAGGGTCTGTCACAGCCAGTCAACCGTTCTCACAGCAAGGAGTACTAAGCATGAAACACATGATTCAAATGCTGACACTCCTGCTTTCTTTGTCCCTCATGGCGGGATGTAGTGAGAAGGAAGAAAACTGCGAAAAAACAAACCAACAGCAAGAGCAGTGCGAAAAACAGGACGGGACTATCTACGATAGCCTGAAAGAACCGGTGGATCGCTCTAAGAGCAAGGAGTTCTGATATGAAAACAGTACTTCTTCGCTTTGGGGCAGCGCTGGCCTTTGCTTCCATTTCACCAGCCGCCTTTGCCGAAATAGATAAAGGCGGTGTGTTGAATGAAGTTTCGGACCGTTTTTTAACCGAAAGCTCAAATTGGGCGACAACAATTACTGATCATGCGTCCTGGTTATTCTGGACACTGGTAGTTATCTCAATGGTCTGGACATTCGGCATGATGGCATTGCGCAAGGCCGACATTGGCGAGTTCTTCGCCGAGTTTACCCGCTTCACCATTACTACCGGGTTCTTTTGGTGGCTGTTGATCAATGGGCCTGGCTTTGCAATGGATATTATCAACTCGTTGAGAAATATCGCGGCTGAAGCATCCGGTCTGCCAAGGGGGTTGAATCCGTCCACACCGATAGATATTGCGTTTGACATTATCGCTAAGGCAGCGAGCAGCTATAGCATCACTAGCCCTATGGACAACTTGTCCATCTTCCTGACCACGCTTGCCATATTGGCATGCATGGCCATTGTCGCGGCCAACGTTCTTCTTGCCCTAGTTACGGCATGGATTATTGCTTACGCGGGAATTTTTGTCTTGGGCTTCGGTGGCTCGCGCTGGACCTCTGACATTGCCGTCAACTATTTCAGAAGTGTGGCCGGTATAGCACTCAAAATCATGACAATGACACTGCTGGTTGGGATCGCTATTTCTATTATCGATGGTTATCACTCCGACCTTTCAGAAGGTGCGCCAATGGACGAATTGTTGGTCATTTTCGTTGTGTCCCTTGTCATGGTTATTCTCGTTAACTCCGTACCAAACGTGGTTGCAGGTTTGATCCCTGGCGGTGGTGCTGCTGCGAGCGCTGGTAGTTCATTCAGTGCAGGGGCCTTGATTGGTGGTGCTGTCGGTGCCGGTGCAGCCGTCGCATCGGGTGGTGCTGCGCTTGGAAGCGCTGCCATGTCCGGGGCGACTAATATGGCCGGTGGAGCTAGTGCTGTAAAAGCAGCCTTTCAAAAGGCGCAATCCAGTATGGCCGGTGGAGACATGCCGAGCTTCGGCGGTAGCTCTAGTGATACCGGCGAAAGCTGGGGTGGTAGCACCACTGGCAGCGATAACGCGAGCACGGGTGATACGCCATTTGCCCAGGCAGCAGGTTTTTCCGGAGCGGGTAGTTCCAGCTCTGGCGGTGGGTTTGGTCGGGCAGCTTCTCTAGCAGCCGGAACGGCTGGCGAACTTGCTAAAGGGGTCGGAGCAAAGATGGCCGGAAGTTTTCAAGACAAGGCTAATCAGACCGCCGGAGGACGCCTGGCATCCTCAATTCGTGAAAGCATGGAGCCAAAGAGTGATAACGATGCTGGTAGCGCTGATCAGGTGAGTGATACCGCATCGTTCGACAGCGATAGCTTGAGCGGTGGCAACGGCGGTGGCTGGGTAAACCAAACAGGCGGTTTTGATGCTCTGTCCAGCGAGGACCAGGACAAGGCCCGCCAGTCACATGCTGAGTGGCAAGCACGCGACCCGGAAAAGCACACCTTCGACGTCGGGGACTACGTTTCGTATGCCCAGGAACGCCAGCAGGAACGTAATGAAGAGGTTGCCAGCTTTGTGAACCGCGATCGGCAAGATACGTAAGGAGATAAGACGATGAAAGAACGTAAGTTCATGGCTGCCCTGGATATGCTCGACAAAGATCAGGAACCCTGCACAGAAGCTGATTTTGTGCCGGTTGTCGAACCATTGGCCGAGGAAGAGAAAGACATCGACGCGGAGATTGCGGCCTTTGTGAATCGCCCGGATCCTACTGGCCGGGTGGAGGCATCGAGCAGCACACGCATCAGCAATGACGCAGGGGCTGGAACCGGGAAAACCCCGTTTTCAGAAGTGGCTGGGTTTTCCAATACCGGCCTATAGAAAGCGCACGGGCCGGTGATGGTGCACCGGCCCGCATTTCCACATACCACCTGTCAGAGAGGTGACATATGACAACCACACATAATATCGAAGTTCAGCAAGCAATTCATCAGGCAGCAACCGAGCTGGCCGCCCTGGAGTTCATCGACCAGGAAACCGCCCGGCAGGTTTCGCCCGTCGCGGAGGCGGTCGCCAATATGTTCACGATCCTGTATTACCACGGTGAAACTGGCCGTGTGACGCAGGAGGACTTCCGGGAGGCATTCGCCATTATTCGCAAGAGGCTTGTGGAATAAGTTACACAGTGCAAAGGCAGCCCTAAGGCTGCCTTGATTGCTATATCCCGAAAAAAACGCAAGAGCTAGCTTGTTAGTGCCAATAGGGGGCCGATTAGCTTTGCAGTTGTGAGATTTCTGAATACAGCTGATATAAGCGGTGAGCTGACATGTCTAGGATAGGTTCGTACATGAACGAGTTGAGATGAATATTCTCTGGAGTCATTAGGTTTACCTGGTCCAACAAGCTTATAGTTTCTTCATCACCTATTTGGTTCTCCACATATCGATCAAAGAGTGCTCGTGTCTGGTTGGATGTTATGGAATTGACAAAGTCATCGTCGCCGATGCTACCGATCATAAAATCTTCAGCCTTAATTCTAATAGCCATGGCTAAAATTACTTTGCATTCAAGTTCAGGTGAGTCATTTCTGGCAGCGGTGAGTTCGTCGCTATATTTTAGGATTTTATCCAAAATTCGTTCATCACCATTCGGGATTACTATCTCTGATAGATCTGTGAATATATTGCGGTACACTTCTTGTAAATGGATTATTTTTATATCCCTGGTGTCTTCTTTTAAATGCAGCAATGATGTAAGAGTGTTGAAATGATCGTCATGGCCACAATATTCAGCTATGTTCCTGGCAAATGGAATGCTGGCTAGAAGATAGCTTTCATTTTTATTTAGTTCTTGCTTCCATGCTTTGAAAACATCATTCTTATACTTTTCCTTTACAATTTTTATGCTGTCTGGTGACTTTATCGCCATTAGCCGATTGTTTCTTTTGGCGCCCAATCTGCTGCCAATTATTCTATGGAAGTCAAAGTTGTGGGTAAGTAGTAGTAGGTGGAAGTTTTCGAACTTGGAAATATCTCTTAAGTATTCGACAATTGCGTATTTGTTTTTATAGTCAAAAGAATCAGCTATATCATCAATTATAAGAAGAATAGGGTGTGTGACCTGTTTACGTATCTCTATTTCAAATAGAATATTAAGTATATAAAGCGCTCTCTTTTCTCCTTGGCTTAAGGCCTCAATAAGACTCGACTGTTTTACCTGCTTTATCTCTCCTCTGCCATCGTCAAAGTCAAATTTTATCGCAGGTGCAGCGCTGTTAAGGATAACTTCATCTTGGTTTTCGATGCTTAATTTGAACGGAACACTGAAACGTTTGTTAAAAGTATCGACAACTGCTTCCCATGTGGTCTTCTGTTGCCGGGCTTGGGCAGTAATTCCTTCTACAACGGCTTTGTTTTGCTTATAGGTGTCAACCAAATCATCCCACAATGTTTTTTGGGATTGTAGATAGGAAATGATTAACTTCTTCTTAAGTAACGAGATGTCTTTATACTCTGGGAGCAAATCTTGATGTTCTGTTATAAAGTCTCTAAAAGCTTGAGTGTCTTTTGTCTTGAGTTTTTTATCTACTTTCCCAAACTTCTCTCTTAGCTCAGGATTTTGAATGATTTTTTCTTGTTCTGTTTTTAATAGATCGCTTAACTTTTCATTTGAATCTACTTCTTGTTTTTCGCCATCAATAGTTAGATTTACACTGTGTGAAGCTGTAAAAAATCCTGATTCACCTAGGTTTTTAGATATGTCGCCAGCCCTTTGATGATTAAAGGTCTTTGACAAAATTGTAGATTCGCTGATAAGTTTTTCGTAGATGTCAACGTATTCTTCTAAGTCTTGGTTGAAGCTTCCTGTGGATATTAAGTCAATGACCCTTTGGTTGAAGAGGTCGCCATATTTTAATTCAGATAATTGAGTGTAATCCGGTTGATCTTCCTGCGATATTTCAGTGAGTAGATCTAGAAGACTTTTCTCTGGCCTGTTGAATGCGTCACATATGATTTCGGGTATGCCTTTAGCTTGCTTGCCAGAAAGTTTTGAGATGGATTTTATTAGTGCTGATCGCTTATCATCAACTTCTTTCAGAGCTGAGTCGTATTGTTGTTTGAGCTCATCATTAACAAGTAATGTTGAGATTTGCTGAGAGCTGTAGCTTTCATTGTATGAGTCAATGACCATGACTTGGCTAGATTCAATATCTGAGTCATTTATTTTTATATCTCTGGTGCTTGCTCGGTCTGGAAATATTAGATCTTTGCTTACGTTGCCGCTTTCGATATCTTTAAATACTTTGGCTAGCGATGTTTTTAAAGTGCCGTTAGGGGCATAAAGAGAGTTGACGCCATTATTGGTATCTGATTTTGTTAGATTTATTTCTTTTGTTAAGCGGTTTATACCATAGCAGTTTGTTAGCTCTAGATTTATTTTCATGAATCATCCCTGGAAAATGTTTATGGATTATTGTAAATCAATGGTAGCAAAACTCGTAGGGTAAGCTAGGGTGATGTGTATGAAGGGCTATACCAAGACTAGGCTAGAGCATGGGGCTGGGGAAGCTGTTAGTCGGCCCCGCAATGGCGTGATGAGTGACTCCGCAGTGCGCTGGTTGACTCTAGAGGAACGTCAAGAGCTGCGTACGGACATGGCAGAGGCATCAGCCTGGGCTCGTGCTGAGCTTAGGAAGCGCAGGGCTGTAAAAAATAGCAAAATTTCTGAGCATGGTACAATCAATGGTATTATTTATTAACCCATTAGTAACTGATTGTTTTTATGGTAATATTTGTTTTTATTTATGTTAGAGTGGGAATGATCTCTACGAGCCGGTATTTCGGCTGAGGGTTTGTATTGGATGCATAACCGTTGCTCTGGCCTATACTAGGGCAACGGTTATCGCATTTGTTGCAATTCCGGAAGAGGAGTAAACGCCTGTTCGTCGCCGGGAACTTTGGCAAGGTGGCCCGCCCCGGTTGCAGGACGATCGCCAAACGACTGGACACCCGGCAAGCGGAGGACATCGGCCATCACTGATCGTGTAGACGAGCAGGGAGGGTGGAGATACCTTGTCGTAAATGGCCTCGAAATTAAAGCCAATACTTCCATCATTGGCTTCCATGCGCGCGTTGAAATGACCACCGACTTTTAAATCATTCTCGGCACTGGGACAGTACCAGTCGTCGGAGGCAAAATTCCAGTGGGTGATATGGTTTGGGTCTGTCCAGTACTGCCAGACTTTTTCTGTTGGTGCGGCAATTACGGTGGTGATGGTGATTTGCTGTTTGGTCATGCATCAATCCCTGTATGGTTTATCCGTGGTCAGTAATCATCGAGTATTGTTTTGTTCCATCAATTCCCGCACCGGGCGTATTTCCACACAGCCATAGCGGGCCGGTGGGATTTTTTCTGCCAGCCGAATTGCCTCATTCATATCCCGAGCTTCCAGCATATAAAACCCCGCTAGTTGTTCTTTGGTTTCCGCGAAAGGGCCATCGGTAATTAGCGGTTTATTGTCGCGCACGCGCAGGGTGGTCGCGGTATCGGTGGACAGCAGCGGCGCGCCGTCGAGAAAGTGACCACCCTGTGTTAAGCCGGCAACGCATTCAATACATTCTTGATTCAGGCTGTCCCACTCCTGTTGAGACATTTTCTGCATATTTTTTTCGTCGTAATAGACCAGGCATAGGTATTTCATTGCTTCGTTCCTCGCGTCATAGTTATTTTTCGACCCACTATTTCCTTGTCCCCACCAGTGCAAATAGAGCGCCCTGCGGATCAATGCCATTGATGGTAAAGTCGCCGCCGGGGATTTCGTCGGGTCCGCGGAGGAGTTCTCCACCATTGTCGATAATTCGTTTACAGGCGAGGTCAATATCTGCGCAGCGAAAATAGTATTGCCACATTGGGAGTGGCATATCTTCGGGTTTTCGCATGATGGCGCCGATGACACCGTTGTGGCGAATAAACTCGTAACGGCCCATTGGCCCCATGTCCAACTCACCGTCTTTGCTCCAGCTAAATTCCCTGAAATAAAATGCTTTAGCGGCTTCAGGATCTGTGGTGACCAGTTCGTTCCAGGCGCAGTGACCAATACGGGGCTTGTCTGCCGCAAAGGCTAGGCTGGTCTCATCACTGAGACTCCGCATTATGTAAAAAGGGGTACCCTGCGGATCGGTGACCATAGCGATACGGCCCACGTTGGGAATATCCGTTGGCGGCATCTGCTTGCTGCCACCGGCGCTAATGATATTGGCAATAGCCAGATCGACATCGTCGACGCCAATATAACCTAGCCATACTGGCCTTGCTCCACTTCGACGCATCGCTTCAGTGAGTGTCAGTAAGCCGCAGACATCGTGCGATTCGCCGCTGCCTTTATCATGATTGCTCAAGATGCGGTAATCCATGCCGGGCTGCCCGCTGTCGGTGGCTTGCCAGCCCAGTATCGCGCGGTAGAAAGTTAATGCCGCGTCGCTATTGTCGGTTAATAACTCGTACCAGATAAACTCGCCGTGAGAGTTGGACATGGTTGTTCCCCAGATGAGTGGTGGTGGAGGGGGTGTGACTATTGTTCCAGTGCTACCACCGGCGCAAAGCCGCCGTAAATCATGCGGATACCATCGAAGGGCATCGGGTTTGAGTGGGGGCTGAGGCGAGGGTCATTCTCGCTGGTTGACATCATTTTCTGCATGGCTGCATCGCGTGTGGCTTTATCGGGCCATTCCACCCATGAAAACACCACCGCTTCATTTTCCTGCGCTTGCACGGCCCGACGGAAGTCGGTCACTTTGCCATCGGGTACATCGTCCTGCCAGCATTCGAACACGCGGGTGGCACCCCACTCAATGAAGACGGCGTCTGCCGTTTGGGCGTGTTGAATGAATTGCTCTTTGTTGGTTTTGGGTACGGCGATAACTATTCCGTCAATATAGCTCATGGTCTTGATCCTCTGGGTTTAGCGGGTATTTACATTGATTAGTCGTCCACTGCGGTCGGATTTCGACAGTTCTTAAAATTTTATGCGTAAATTCCCTCTGCGGTGATTGTCGCTCCGTACCATACCGGCGGTTATATCGGTGAGTTGGGGATTGTTGTGGAAGTCCAGTGCCTGGTAGAAGGCCGTGGATATGTCGAGATTTGTGGCGGGCAGGTTTACAAGTATCATCGCTGTCATGGATTGTCATCCTCACTATTGGGTCAGTGACAAGGTGCTCTCTACCTCTAGTCGTGGGTCGCAATAGGATTTCGACAATGCAGCAATAATTTTATGAATGTTTTTGCAGTCGAGCCAAGCGCTGTTGTAGAAAGCGTCGCTCGGGTTCCTGTTGAACTACCTCCAGCGCTTGCTGATAGCAGCTAATGGCTTGCGGGGATTGCCCCAGTCGACGAAACAAGTCAGCGCGAGCGGCATGCAGCAGGTGATAGCGCTGCAGTGCCTTGTGATCTTTGAGTTTATCCATCTCCCGCAGGCCGGCCGCTGGGCCATCGCGCATGGCTACCGCGACGGCGCGATTGAGTTCTACGATGGGCGAGGGGCTGAGCTGAGATAGAAGCTCGTAGAGGCCGGTGATTTCTGCCCAGTCGGTTTCTTCGGCCGAGGGTGCTTCGGCATGGACAGCGGCGATGGCGGCTTGCAGGGTATATATCCCAGGTGGACCGGCTTGCAAAGCCTGGACTACAAGATCACAGCCTTCACTGATCTGGGCGCGGTTCCAGTGTGAGCGATTCTGTTCTTCCAGCGGAATTAAATCACCGTCGGCGTTAGTGCGGCCTCCGCGTCGGGCATCGTGTAACAGCATCAGGGCCAGCAGGCCGGTGATCTCAGCGTGGGGCAATAAACTTTGCAGCAGTCTGTTCAGGCGAATGGCCTCGGCGGATAGGTCTTGCTGGGTTACCGAGCACCCGCTGGAGGCAGAGTAGCCTTCATTAAAAACCAGATATATAGTTGATAAAACTGCGTCGAGCCGAGCCGGTAGTGCGTGTGGCTCTGGCACCGCGTAGGGGATTCCCGCAGCCCGAATTTTGTTCTTTGTCCTGACAATACGCTGAGCCAGTGTCGGTACTGGCACAAGAAAGGCCGCTGCGATAGCCTCGGTGGTTAATCCGCACACTTCACGCAATGTCAGCGCAACTCGCGCTTCGATGGAAAGGCTGGGGTGGCAACAGGTGAAAATGAGTCTGAGGCGGTCATCTTCGAGGGTGCTTTCATCTTCCAGTGGGAGGGTTTGCTCCTGGGTTTCAAGGCTGTCGGCGATGGCTGCCAGGTTGTTGTCGAGGCGGGTGTTTTTGCGCAGCCGGTCGATGGCTTTAAAGCGCCCGGTGGAGACCAGCCAAGCCCGCGGGTTATCAGGGATGCCATCGCGCTGCCACTGTGCCAGTGCAGCAATAAAAGCCTCCTGCATGGCGTCTTCAGCGAGATCGAAGTTACCCTGAAACAGTCGCATCAGCGTGGCTAGTACCCGACTGGCTTCGTCGCGATAGATTGCTGTAATACGTTGTTCAACAGAAAGAGGGGGCATGCTATGGCCTATGCGGAAACCTTCTTCTTGGCGCGCGCGCTCTAGGCATTGTGTCATACTTTATCCCGTTCACCACTTTCTGGTCCGTCAGCGACAGACAGGAAACCATCACCTTTGGCCACTATGATGTCGGTTACCCACGAGGATTTTGGCACTATGCACAACGGCGCCAAGTTGCGGTTTGCTACGATGTTGGCGCAGAAATCTGCCTAACGATAAAAGGTGCCCCCGACGGGAAAGTAGAAACTATGCGTGATGTTGGAGTTTGGCCAGGCAGTGCTGTTACTGCCATTCTCGTCGTTAGCTGGATTTCGACCGCCAGCGCCGATGAGGCTTGCCTGGCGTCAGCACAGTCAGAGTTGGAGCGTCTCTACTGCGAGGTTGTCGAACTCGGTGACGGAGCAGGCCTGCCTTCTCTGGTGGATTTCAAAAGGAATGATCAAAGTGTGCAGGTGCTGTTGTTACGTCAGCCGGCTAAACGTTTGGGACTGACATTGCCCGAGGTTTCGGCCAGCCATATACCTGAAGCTAAACCTGAACCCGATCCGGCCATGCAGTCACGGGAATCTGCGAGTGAATCCGTGTCGGGGTTATCCATTAATCAAAGATTGGCGGGTTGCCAGTTAAGGGGCGAGGTCATCCAGTGCCCGGAAGAGGTCTATGAATTGGTCGGAAATCGCACACTGGCTTCGCTGGAATACGGGGTGCTGAAGCCGAGCAACCGCCTTGACATTGTGCCTTTCGGTGGCAAATATAACGACAATGAAGCTGTACGATCGTATCTTTCGGCAGCTTATGATCGCTATATTCTCAAAATGCTGACCATTGGCCTGGGCGCAAATACCATGAGCTTCACAGCGTTTCACAATGCTTTTCATACACTTGAAAGCGGCGGCGTGGATTTTTCCGAGCGTATGGAGCAGACCTATGAACTGCTCAAGCAGGATCGGAAAACCCTGAATGTGACGACCCGCAACCATGATGAGTTGCCAGAAAGCCTCTCTTTGTGTGAGCCCATTGATCGTGATGTGATCGTGTGCGACAACGTCGGTACAAACTGGGTCTTTGTTCGAACGAATTAACTGACTCTTTTTAGCCTTGGGAAAATCGTTAATCCTGAGCGAGCTTTTTCACTGTTCCGTATGTCTTGTCGCGCTGATCCCGTCTGACGGTGGCCGGTCAAAGCTCTGGGCAGGTAGCTGGAGTGCACACGGGGATCGACTATGCGCTGGCGTACTGCCAGGGAGGCCAGTTGCCAGCGCGCCATTTCCTGGTTCAGGGGCGACTCGCTTGCTGGGCGGCCCGAATGATTTCCTCGCCGATTATATCTTTGTAGCTGTCCCATAACGGTTGCATGGCAGTTTGCCAGGTGGCCAGTTCATCGGCTGAAGGCTCGTATACGGAGACGCTTTTCATTCTGCTCAGTTCAGTCTTGTCGTTAGCGCTCTTAGCTTTGGCCACGGCGTTACCGTATTTCAACGACATATCCAAAGCGAAGCGAAATGAACGTTGCTCTTCTTCGCTCAAACCGCCCCAGAAATCAGAATTCGTGATCAGCATATAATCCAGCACGCCATGGTTGGATATCATCATGTAGGGCTGGTGATCGTAGAACGCCTTAGAAAAAATATTAGACCAAGTATTTTCCTGTCCTTGAATGCGTTGCTCGGCAAGCGCCTGGTAAACCTCGGAAAATGCAATGGGCACGGCTTTGGCGTTCAGCAATTCGAATTGCTTGATGAGTACGTCCGAGTTCATGGTGCGAAAGTGCAGCCCCGCCAGATCATCCGGTTGGGTGAATGGACGGTCTGCTGTCAGTTGCTTTAGGCCGTTGTGCAGGTAACCGAGCCCGAGTATGCCCTGACTTTTCATGCTGGTCAGTAGCGCTTGCCCAGTCGGGCTCTTCTGGAAACGATTCACAGCGTTCATGTCTGGGAAGAGAAAGGGCAGGTCAAAAACCTTAAGTTGTTGGGTGTAACGTTCGAACTTGGAGAGTGACGGCGCGGCAAAGTGAATGCGGCCATCTGCGATGGCGTTGACTGCTTCGTTGTCGTTCATCAGGCTGGAGTCAGAATGGATGATTATCTCGTATTGATCGCCCAGCTTTTTCTCAACGATCGATTTGAACATCTCCGCCATCTTGCCCTTTGGAGTATCGGGCGAGACAACGTGGGAAAAAATCAATGGTTGTGGTGCAGCCCACGAGAGCATGGGCAACAGGAAGGTAATCAGCCCCAGCAGAGTGGAAAGGGTACGACGGTTCATCTAAGTGCTTCCTTTGTGTTATTGGTGGTGGGCTGGTAAATCCGATTAACTCGCGGGGCAGCAGTAGACGTCAGTTCTAGCCCCAGTGCGAATGATTGTCATAATTCTGGACTTGCCTGGTAATCTCCATTCATTATTTTACCAGCCGATACTTACAGGCGGTTCAGCTATAATGTTTGATTTTTGTATTCTGCCGGGCGCTTGGTAGCCTTCATTAAAGACCAGATAAATCACCGGCAGCGCAGCTTCCAGGCGAGCCTGCACCAGAAATGCCGGGGCAATTGTCTCGGTAGTAAGGCTGCATGCCTCCGTATCGTTCGCAGTTACAATGGTTTAGAGAGTCATTTTCTGCGTCGGTAGTGTACTGATTTAGAATAATCTCACGCCTGTTTCTTCCCTATATAAAGTGTCAGGCATTGGTCTCGCCCTTTGAAGTGGGGCAGGGAGGACGCCTCAAGGTCGATGGTGTCGATTTTCCGAAGTAGAATAAGCAATTGATAAAAAGATAAAAATGTCTCTTTGTAACGGAGTGGGAATAGCTGGTGGGCGACCCGGATCGAATGCCTGAAGTGACGGCGGAAGATGAGCGCTGGATGAAGCGTGCACTGCAACTCGCCGCTGAGGCAGCGGCGATAGGCGAGGTGCCTGTTGGGGCTGTCGTGGTTCTGGACGGGAAGGAAATCGGTGCAGGCTTTAATGCTCCGATTTCCGGCTGCGATCCAACAGCACATGCGGAGATCCGGGCAATGCGGGACGCCGCTGCCAGGGTGGGCAATTATCGGCTGTCAGGAGCTACGCTTTACGTTACTCTGGAGCCCTGTACCATGTGTGTGGGTGCCATCGTTCATGCCAGGGTCAGTCGCCTCGTGTATGGTGCTACCGAGCCCAAAGCGGGTGCCATAGAGTCCGCTCGCAGAACGCTAGAGGAACCCCATCTGAACTGGGACGTTGTTGCCGTTGGCGGTGTTTTGGCTCGTCAGTGTGGTCAGGTAATCAGTGAGTTTTTTGGTCGGCGACGGGCTGATATCCGGCGTCTTCGTAATCAAGCTTCAGGGAAGGAGTAATCTCGCGTATGAAAATCCTTGTGACCGGCGGAGCCGGGTATATTGGTAGTCATGTGGTTCGTCAGTTGGGCCAGGCCGGCCACGATATCGTGGTTTTCGATAACCTCTCCACAGGCTATCGCTGGGCAGTAACCGCCGGCGAACTGGTGGTTGGGGATTTGGCGGATGAACAGGCTGTCGATGATCTGTTTTCCCGTCACCGCTTTGAGGCCGTTTTACATTTCGCGGCCAACATAGTGGTGCCGGAATCCGTTACAAACCCATTGAAATACTACGGCAACAATACCCGCAATACCCTCAATCTCCTGAAAGCAGTCGAAAAGCACCGCGTGCCTTACATGGTCTTTTCATCCACTGCGGCGGTCTATGGTATGCCTGAACAGACGGTGCTTACGGAGGACCTGCCGCTGGCTCCGATCAATCCGTATGGTGCTTCCAAGATGATGAGTGAACGGATGATCATGGATCTGGCCGCGGCCTCGAGCCTGAACTACGTGATTCTCCGTTACTTCAATGTGGCCGGTGCCAATCCGGATGGCCTGCTTGGCCAGGCGACGCCTGAAGCTACGCACCTGATCAAGGTGGCCTGCGAATGTGTGACAGGGCAGCGAGCGGGGATGAGTGTGTTTGGTACGGATTACGAAACCCGCGATGGCACCTGCATTCGAGATTACATTCATGTGGAAGATCTGGCCAAGGCCCATGTTATGGCGCTGGATTACATGGCAGGCGGTGGCCCTTCGAAGGTTATGAACTGCGGTTATGGGCGTGGTTTTACCGTTCGCGAAGTCATTGATGTGGTCAAGCAGAAATCCGGCGTGGATTTTCCAGTGACGGAGACCGGGCGTCGTGCCGGCGACCCGGCGGCACTTATGGCGGACAACACTCTTATTCGTCAGACCTTGGGGTGGCAGCCGGATTATGATGACCTGGATACCATAGTCGGCACTGCTCTGGACTGGGAAAAAATTTGGCAAAAGAAAAAAGCAAACCAGACCCAATAACTTTTTTGTCTTCGTATCGGGATTTAAAGGATGAAAATAACGATTTTTGGAACAGGTTATGTTGGCCTGGTGACTGGCGCCTGCCTTGCGGATGTTGGTCATGACGTTCTGTGCATGGATGTTGATCAGCACAAGATTGATAAACTGAAAAATGGCCAGATTCCCATTTATGAGCCGGGTCTGGACAATATTGTGAAGCACACCGTAGAGGCAGGTCGCCTGTCTTTCACCACGGATACGGAAGAAGCGGTTCGCCATGGCACGCTGCAGTTTATTGCTGTGGGTACGCCTCCCGATGAAGACGGCTCCGCCGATCTCCAGTACGTCACTGCGGTTGCGCGCGCCATCGGTGAGTACATGGAGGACTACAAAGTAGTAGTCGACAAGTCGACGGTACCGGTAGGCACCGGCGATAAAGTGAAGTCTGCGGTTCGGGCCCAGTTGGATTGTCGTGGGCTGGAGCTGGAATTTGACGTGGTGTCCAATCCTGAATTTCTCAAGGAAGGCGCAGCGATCAACGATTTCATGAAGCCGGATCGCATTGTTGTTGGTACCGACAGTGAGCGGGCATCGGAGTTGTTGAGGGAAGTGTATTATCCTTTCAACCGGAATCACGATCGCATGATCTTTATGGATCTGCGTTCCGCGGAGCTCACCAAGTACGCCGCCAACTCCATGTTGGCTACCAAGATCAGTTTCATGAACGAAATTGCCAACCTCGCCGAACGACTGGGAGCGGATATTGAGGCCGTGCGCCGTGGCATTGGTTCCGACCCGAGGATTGGTTATCACTTTATTTACCCAGGGTGTGGCTATGGGGGATCGTGTTTCCCGAAGGACGTTCAGGCTCTGGCCCGAACGGCCAGTGATTGCGGGTATGAAGCGCGCCTGCTAAATGCGGTTGAATCGGTAAACTACGCCCAGAAGCACGTGCTTTTCGACAAGATCAGCCACTACTTTGGCGGTGACCTGAAAGGCAAAGTAGTCGCGCTCTGGGGATTGGCTTTCAAGCCCAATACTGACGATATGCGCGAGGCTTCATCCGGAACCCTGATGGAAGATCTCTGGAAAGCCGGCGCGACAGTGCAGGCTTTTGACCCGGAAGCCATGGAAGAAACCCAGCGTATCTATGGCAGTCAAGATGGCCTCACGCTGTGCGGTACAAAAGAGCAGGCTCTCAAAGGTGCGGATGTTCTGGCAATTTGCACCGAGTGGAAAGAATTCAGGTCGCCGGACTTTGAGTCCATCGCCGCGGCTATTCGCGAGCCGGTTGTTTTCGACGGTCGGAATCTCTATGAGCCAGAAATGCTGGAGAGATACGGCTTGATTTACTATGCAATTGGTCGTGGCCGGAACCAGTTTCACTCGGAGTAAACTCAGATGGCAGGAGGACTCTCATGAAGGAGTTGGCGATGTTTCGTCTGCACGACCGAATTGAGGCCGATACTGTTGCTCTGGGGCGTACTTCGTTGTGTGAGATCCGGTTGATGAACGACAGTACCTGGCTGTGGGTGCTGTTGGTGCCAGCGGTTAACGGGGTCCGGGAGATCTATCAATTGTCGGCGGATCAGCAGCATCAGTTGGTAAGGGAGTCTTCTGCTCTCAGCGAGGCCATGATGAATGAGTTCGGTGGCGATAAGATGAATGTCGCTGCGCTTGGCAACATGGTCCCGCAACTCCATATTCATCATATTGTACGGTTCGAGAACGATCCTGCCTGGCCGGCCCCAATATGGGGCAAGCAGGCACCGGTAAGCTACTCCGAAGAGGAGTTGGAGCAGGTCCGGCGGCGGCTGGCCGGAGTGCTTGCCGAACTTCAAGACGGGGTCTGATCGCCTGCAGGGGTTACTGGCATTTTGCCAGGGTCTGGGAGCCGACCAGTATCATTCTGAGCTCGGTTTTCAGTTTGGACTTCAGCTGCTCGCACTCCTCTGGTGTTGCATCCAGAGCCTCGGCTCCCTGGTTGAAGACCAGCGTTACCATGGCTTCTGCCACCAGTCTGGCGTCCGAGAGCGGCGTGTTCTGTTCGCGGGCGATCCTGCGCAGGTCATCCGCCAGTTCGGTAACAAAGTGATCAATTTCTGCTTTCACCGCTGTCCGGAAGGTCGTGGAGACACCGGTTCTTTCCCGTAACATCAGTCGGAACAGGTTTGCGTTGTTGCCCAGATACTCCATGAACGTCTCCACGGACGTCGAGATGGCGCTGCCACCGTCCCGAGCGATCCGCTTTCGGGCCTGACGCATGAGTTGCCGCAGGGCGACGCCGCCTTCATCCACCAGCGCCAATCCCAGTTCGTCGAGCTCTGCAAAGTGCCGGTAGAAGGAGGTTGGGGCGATTCCAGCTTCCCGGGCGACCTCTCTCAAGCTAAGGCTGCCAAAGCCCCGATCTGCACTCAGTTGTGTCAGTGCGGCATCCATGAGTGCTCGCCGGGTTTTCAGTTTCTGTTCCGCTCTGGTGGCCAACGTGAAACTCCATCCGCCGTTTTAAAGGAGGCATTCTAGCCGGCTGAAATCCTGGCGTCATCCGACTGCCTAATTTGCGGGTCTTCACGCCTGATTTTCGGTGTCATTGTGTTTATAATGGTCGGCTTTTCCGCTATGGTCGCAACATTTTTGAGCGGGTACGAATATCGTAGCGCCGGGTGTCGTCGGCTTTTCCGGGACTTCGCGGAGCACGGAATGGCGAAGCAGAGCCAGCAGGGACGTATTTGCAGCGTGTTTCGCAACAGTCGGCCACTTTCGGTGCAGCATTTGAAGCATCAATTTTGAACACATTAAACGTAACGGGAACCGGTATGCGCAGTCATTATTGCGGTGGGATTAACGAATCCCACATTGATCAGGAAGTCACACTTTGCGGTTGGGTCCACCGTCGCCGTGACCACGGTGGGGTTATCTTCCTGGATCTGCGGGATCGGGATGGGATGTCTCAGGTGGTGGTTGATCCTGATACCCCTGAGAGCTTTGCCCTCGCCGAGAAAGTCCGAAGCGAGTTCGTTGTCAAGGTTACTGGCCGGGTTCGTCGCCGTCCCGCGGGTACCGAAAATAACACCATGCCGACCGGGCAAGTTGAGCTGCTGGGCAAGGAAGTCAGTATCCTGAACGCTGCAGCGACGCCGCCGTTTCCGCTGGATGAGCATGTAGACGTGGGTGAAGACGTCCGTCTGAAGTATCGTTTTGTGGACCTGCGTCGTCCAGAGATGATCAACCGACTGCGTTTTCGTTCCCGCGTAACGAGTTACATTCGAAACTACCTGGACAGCAACGGCTTCATGGACGTGGAAACGCCGATTCTGACCCGAGCCACGCCAGAAGGCGCACGGGATTACCTGGTGCCCAGCCGTACCCAGGAAGGCTCCTTCTTCGCGTTGCCTCAGTCTCCTCAGCTGTTCAAGCAGTTGCTGATGGTGTCTGGTGTCGACCGTTACTACCAGATCGCCAAGTGTTTCCGCGATGAAGACCTGCGTGCAGATCGCCAGCCGGAGTTTACCCAGGTAGATATCGAAGCCTCTTTCATTGATGAAGAGACTCTGATGGGTCTGAACGAGGACATGATCCGGGCTCTATTCAAGGACGTGTTGGATGTTGAACTGCCGACGTTCCCTCGCATGCCTTATGCGGAAGCCATGCAGCGTTACGGTAGTGACAAGCCGGACCTCCGTATCCCTCTGGAATTGCTCGACGTCAATGATCTGGTCGAGGGTGTCGACTTCAAGGTGTTTGCAGGGCCTGCAAAAGATCCTAAGGGTCGGGTTGCCGCGCTGCGGGTTCCTAAAGGCGGTGAGCTGACACGTAAACAGATCGACGAGTACACCAAGTTTGTCGGCATTTATGGCGCCAAGGGTCTTGCCTACATCAAGGTCAACGACCTGTCCAAGGGCGCGGAAGGCCTGCAGTCGCCAATCATCAAGTTCCTGGGTAATGATGTGGCCCTGGCGATTATGGAGCGAGTGGGGGTAGAAGACGGTGATATCGTCTTCTTCGGTGCGGACAAGACCAATGTGGTCAACGAAGCCCTGGGTGCACTGCGTATCAAGGTTGGCCACGATCTGGAAATGCTGACCTCCGAGTGGGCACCACTGTGGGTCGTCGATTTCCCGATGTTCGAGGAAACCTCAGACGGTGGCCTGACCGCGATTCACCATCCGTTCACTGCGCCGTCCTGCAGTCCGGAAGATCTGGCCGCAGACCCGGCTAATGCGCTTTCCCGTGCCTACGACATGGTGTTGAACGGTACTGAGCTGGGCGGTGGTTCCATCCGTATTCACGATGAGGCGATGCAGGAAGCGGTATTCCGTATCCTCGGTATCGGTGAAGAAGAAGCCCGTGCCAAGTTTGGCTTCCTGCTGGACGCTCTGAAGTTCGGTTGTCCGCCTCATGGCGGCCTGGCGTTCGGTCTGGATCGTCTGGTGATGCTGATGACCGGTGCTACCTCTATCCGTGACGTGATCGCGTTCCCGAAAACCCAGAGTGCCACCTGTCTCATGACCCAGGCACCGGGAGAAGTGGACGAAAAGCAGTTGCGTGAGTTGCATATCCGTCTGCGCAAGCCGTCGAAGCCGGTCGAAGGCCACAAGGCGGAAGCCGGTGAGGGCAACGAGTAAGTCAGCTTGAACCGACGGTAACTGTGCGCAGGGGTGGGGGAGTTATGGACGATAACCCACGCCTGCGCGCGGACATCGCCGCCGAGATCTTAGAATCGCTGTAACCATTCAGGGGCACCGATGTGGCAATAATTCTGGGCGTTGATCCCGGATCAAGAATTACCGGTTACGGCGTCATTCGAGTCGAAGGCCGGCACATCGAGTACATAGACAGCGGTTGCATCCGGGTGGGTGAAAAACCCATGGCCGAGCGCCTTCAGAACATCTTTCAGAGCCTTGCTACCCTGATCGGGGAATACCGTCCCGAAGAGTTTGCCATTGAGCAGGTATTCATGGCCCGCAATCCGGACTCGGCGCTGAAACTTGGTCAGGCCAGGGGGGCCGCCATTGTGAGTGCGGCCAACAGCGGGCTGGCAGTCCATGAGTACTCGGCCCGGCAGGTAAAGCAGGCCGTGGTTGGCAAAGGCGGCGCCGACAAGTCCCAGGTTCAGCACATGGTACAGGTGCTGCTTTCTCTGCCACGCAAGCCCCAGGCAGACGCTGCCGATGCTCTGGCAATTGCAATGTGCCACGCTCATATGAGCCAAAGTATCCTGCGCGTGGCCAGTGGTGCCGGCAAGGTCAGAAGCGGTCGTGTCCGACACAACTAAACCGCTCGTGCGAGCGACAGGAGATACAGCTTGATTGGTCGTATCCGAGGTATTCTGGTTGAAAAGGCTCCGGCTCAGGCGTTGGTGGAGTGCGCAGGCCTTGGCTATGAAGTCGATATCCCCTACACCACCTTCTTTCATTTGCCCGAAACCGGTGCGGAAGTCACCTTGCATACCCATTTTGCTGTGCGGGAGGATGCCCAAAGCCTCTATGGCTTTGCGTCGATGCTTGACCGGAACCTGTTCAGGCTGCTGATCAAGGTTAACGGTGTCGGTCCAAAGCTGGCGATAGGGATTCTTTCTGGTCTGGATGCCCAGCAATTTATTCGCTGTGTGGAAAATCGTGACGTCGCCTCACTCGTCAAGCTACCCGGAGTTGGCAAGAAAACCGCTGAACGGCTTCTTATTGAAATGGCGGACCGGATAGGGCAACTTGAAGGGCAATTTGTGCCAGCGTCGCCTGAGACGACAGGAATGGGTCACGGAGCCGCTCAGCCCCAGTCTGGCGGGGCGATGGCGACCGAAGAAGCCGAAGCTGCTCTGATTGCGCTGGGTTACAAGCCACAGGAGGCCGCAAAGGCTATCAGCAAGGTGGCTGAGGACGATATGACAAGTGAAACGCTTATTCGGTTGGCTCTGAGAAACATGATACCGGCCTGATCACGAAAACCTGTCGCGAATCTGTAGAGAGCGTAACGTGACACCTGCCAAGCCCTTTGTACAATTGGGGCTGCGCTGGAATAGCGGGCAAACGTGAGGCACGATGTTGATTCCCACACTATGGGTGATGCCATGATCGAATCCGACCGGTTGATTACGGCCCGGGCCGGTGAATACGAGGAAGTACAGGACAGGGCCATTCGCCCGACGCTGCTGGCTGAATATGTTGGCCAGCCTACGGTTCGTGAGCAGATGGATATTTTTATATCCGCCGCACGCGGCCGTCAGGAAGCGCTCGACCACGTTCTGATCTTCGGTCCTCCTGGTCTTGGTAAGA
Source organism: Marinobacter sp. F3R08 (assembly GCF_018860425.1). Lineage (GTDB taxonomy): Bacteria > Pseudomonadota > Gammaproteobacteria > Pseudomonadales > Oleiphilaceae > Marinobacter. The sequence goes on from NZ_JAHKPI010000025.1 coordinate 377,273, forward strand.
CAACCCTGGCCAATATCATCGCCAATGAGATGGGAGTATCCATCAAGACCACCTCGGGGCCGGTCCTGGAAAAGGCCGGTGATCTGGCGGCCATGCTTACCAACCTCGAAGAAGGTGACGTTCTTTTCATTGATGAAATTCACCGTCTCAGTGCCGCGGTAGAGGAAGTCCTCTATCCCGCGATGGAAGATTACCAGCTGGATATCATGATTGGTGAGGGGCCGGCGGCTCGTTCCATCAAGCTGGATCTGCCGCCCTTTACTCTGGTGGGCGCCACCACCCGCGCTGGTTTGCTGACATCCCCGCTAAGGGATCGCTTTGGTATCGTTCAACGCCTTGAGTTTTATAATACGGAAGATCTTACCAGCATTATTATGCGCTCCGCGCGCCTGTCCTCGGTTTCGGTTGATGAGGCCGGGGCATTCGAGATAGCGCGCCGCTCGCGGGGCACCCCGCGAATCGCCAACCGCCTGTTGCGCCGGGTCCGCGATTTTGCCGAAGTACGTTCAGATGGTCGTATCACCTCTGACATAGCCGACCAGGCCCTGAACATGCTGAAAGTGGATAATCAGGGCTTCGATCATATGGATCGTCGACTGTTGCTGGCAATGATTGAGAAGTTCGATGGTGGTCCTGTTGGTGTCGAGAGTCTTGCGGCTGCAATCAGCGAAGAGCGGGGCACTATTGAGGATGTGCTCGAACCCTTCCTGATTCAGCAGGGGTATATGGTGCGGACGCCAAGAGGACGCATGGTGACATCCAACGCCTACCAGCACTTTGGCGTCATTCCTTCGAAATCGGGCAAGGAGGACGATCCGTTTGGCTGAACAGGCAGCAGAAGCAAGGTTCGAACTGCCCATTCGGGTCTATATCGAAGACACCGACGCCGGTGGCATCGTGTTCCATGCCAAATACCTTCATTACATGGAGCGTGCCCGCACGGAGTGGGTGCGTAGCTGCGGAGTCGGTCTGAGGGCTGGCCTTGCTGACAACATCAGCTATGTCGTGCAAAGGCTGTCCATCCATTATGCTGTACCGGCAAAGCTTGATGACGAATTACGGGTCACTGCTGAGCCTGTGGCTTTTGGTCGGGTATCGATGGATTTCCGGCAGCGCGTAATACGTGCCGGAGACGGGAAACTGCTCAGCGACAGTGACGTTCGGGTGGCCTGTGTCGCGCTCGACACCGGTCGCCCCCGCCGTTTGCCGGCAAACATGCAGGATTTGCTGGCCAGGAATGTCCAGCCCACTGAAACGATAAACAGAATTAGCCAGGAGTAAGAAGTGGATTCAGAACTTTCAGTCTGGTACCTGATTGCCAATGCCGGTGTGCTGGTGCAGCTGGTCATGCTTTTGCTGGCCCTCGCGTCCATCATGTCCTGGGCCCTTATTTTTCAACGCTTACAGGTTTTCCGAAAAGCAAAGCGAGCGCAACTCGCGTTTGAAGAGCGTTTCTGGTCCGGAATGGATCTGGGTCAGCTGTATCGTGAGGTCAATTCCGAGCCGACACCGTTCTCCGGCATGGAATCCCTGTTTCGCGCTGGCTTCAAGGAGTTTTCTCGGCTGCGACAGCAAAGCCGTGACGCAGACGCGGTGATGGAAGGGACCCAGCGAGCCATGCGCGTTGCCTTCTCACGGGAGCAGGAGCGGTTGGAGACCAGCCTGCCGTTTCTGGCAACAGTCGGCTCCACCAGTCCTTACGTCGGCCTGTTTGGCACCGTCTGGGGGATTATGAATTCCTTTCGTGGCCTGGCTCAGGTTCAGCAAGCTACCCTTGCGACAGTGGCTCCGGGTATATCGGAAGCCCTGATTGCGACGGCCATGGGTCTGTTTGCCGCGATTCCTGCAGTCATCGCGTATAACCGTTTCTCGGCCATGTCGGATGCGCTGCTGAAGAATTACGAAACCTTTGCTGATGAGTTCTCAAGCATTCTGCATCGCCGGGTTCACCAGAGTGAAAAGGGTTCCGCATGATGACGGCAGGTCCCTTGATACCGGAACAGGCTAGGAGCACCGCTTTATGAAAGGCATGGGCATGATGCCGGAGCAACGGCGCAAGCCAATGTCGGAGATCAACGTGGTCCCCTACATTGACGTAATGCTGGTGCTTCTCATTATTTTCATGGTCACCGCCCCGATGCTCACTCAGGGGGTCAAGGTTGATCTTCCGCAAACCACGTCCGATCCGATTCAAGCGGACAAGGATGTGGAATCCATTATCGTTTCCGTGGATGCCAATGGCGCCTATTACGTTGAGATCGGTGACGAGGGCAGCGACCCCATGTCACTGGGGGATTTGCGTGCACAGATAACGAAAGTTCTCTCTCAGCGTTCATCAAGTGAGATTCTGGTTCGCGGTGATGAAAACGTCCCGTACGGCACCGTTGTCAGGCTGATGGCTGAATTACAGGGTGCCGGGGCCAGCAGTATCGGTCTGATTACGGAATCACCCCGGGACGACAATTGATACCGGTACGGGCAGGAATGTTGTGAGAGATCACCAGCGCGAAGTAACCACAACCGGAGTGCCACCCTGGAAATCACCGGTGGCACTGTCGGTGGCGTTGCATCTGCTGATTCTGGGCGTTGCGCTGGCCGGCTGGTCGTGGACGAGCTCCGAACACGAGCCGCCGCCCAGAAGCATATCGGCCCGTTTGATTACACAGCAAGAGCCTGAACCCAGCCCCGTTGTGGAGCCGAACGATCAGCAGGAACGTAACGAAGAGCGCCGGGCAGAAGAACAGCGTCGTCAGGCGGAAGCCGCGCGCCAGGAAGAAGCCCGTCGGATCGCAGAGCAGAAGCGTCAGGACGAACAGGAAAAGCGTCAGCAGCAGGAAGAGCGTGAACGTCAGGTAGCCGAGGCGAAGGAACGGGAAGCACAGAAAGCGCGTGAAGCTGAAGCCGCGCGTCAAAAGGCCAGGGCCGAAGCCAAGGAGCAGGCGCGGCAGAAAGCTGAAGAAGAGAAACGCCGGCAGGAAGAAGCAAAACGCCTGGCGGAAGAGCAAAAGCGCAAGCAGGAAGAGCAGCGCAAGCGTGAGGAGGCTGAGCGCAAGCGACAGGAGGAGCAGGCCCGGCAGGAAGCTGAGCGCAAACGCCTTGAGGCTGAGCGGAAGCTCCGCGAACAGCAACTCGAAGCCCAGGCAGACGCGGCTCAGAAGGCTCGGGCAGAAGAGGCCCGTCGTCAACAAGAAGCGGCTGCTGCGAAAGCCCGTGAGGCGCAGATGCTGTCCGAGAGCGAGAAGTATCAGGCGCTGATCCGGGAGCGCTTGAGTCAGAAGTGGTATCCACCATCGTCGGCCACGGAAGAGATGACCGCGCGCCTGCAGATTACGCTGTTGCCAACCGGTGAACTCGCTGGTGTTAAATTGGTTGGTACCAGTGGAAACACAGCCTTCGACAATTCCGCTCTGAGTGCAGTACGCTCATTGAACCGTTACCCGATACCGAAAGAGCGGGATACGTTTGAGCGGTATTTCCGACAGTTCACGATTGAATTCAATCCACGCCGGATGATCAGATAACGAAATGGATAACGCCATGACACATCGGATTTCCAACAAACGGTTCAGAACGTTCCTTATAGTGTTTGTTCTGTTTTTTGTCGCCGTGTCGGGCGCGAGGGCAGAGCTGTTGATCCGCATCACTGAAGGTGCGAATGCTGCAATTCCCGTCGCGGTGGTGCCCTTTGCCGAGTCCGGTCAGGTTCCTGCCGGGGATAAAGTCAGCACGATTGTTCAGTCAGATCTGACCATGACAGGCGAGTTTCGTACCCTGCCTCCCGGAAAGATGCTGAGTCTGCCTTCCCGCCGGGAAGAAGTGTATTTTCGCGACTGGCGCCTGCTCGGCCAGCGTTACGTCCTGGTTGGGGCGCTTACTCGAAGCGGGGATCGTATTGAAGCCCGGTTTGAGTTGTTCGATGTAAACCGCGAAGAACGGATTCTGGGGGAAACCGCTGCTGCTCCTGCGTCCAATATGCGCTCTCTGGCGCACCACATCAGCGACAAAGTGTATGAGGCTATCACCGGTGTCCCGGGCGCCTTCTCTACCAAACTTGCCTACGTGACGCTGGACAACGTCACTGGAAAGCCTCGTTATCGGCTTCAGGTGAGCGATGTGGATGGCAAGCGTGCACGGATCAGGCTGGAAAGCCAGGAGCCTATTCTCTCACCGGCCTGGTCACCAGATGGCAAAAGGCTGGCCTATGTTTCGTTTGAGACAGGGAAACCGGTGATTTTTGTTCACGAGCTTGCCTCGGGTAAGCGTACCAAAGTTGCTGATTTTCCAGGATTGAATTCCGCTCCCGCGTGGTCGGATGATGGTCAATCTCTATTGATGACGCTTTCTAAGGACGGTAACGCCGAAATTTACAGGATGGATCTGGGTAGCCGGCAATTGACCAAGCTCACCAATCACTGGGCAATTGATACCGAAGCAAGCTGGGATGCCGATGGCAGCGGCATTTTCCTCACCTCGGACCGCTCCGGTGGCCCACAGATCTATCATATGGAAAGGCCGGGCGCTGAGCCTCGCCGTATTACCTTTGGCAGTCGCTATAATGCACGTCCAAGGCCGGATGATGATGGTCAGTTTGTTTACTATGTGCATCAACGGGACGGGGCCTTTCACATCGCTCGTACCGAGTTGAAAACCGGTGAGGAAACCATACTTACCCGCACCGGGTCTGATGAGTCTCCCAGTGTTGCTCCGAATGGTCGGATGCTGATCTACGCCACACGTCAGGGTGGAAGCAACGTACTTACGGTCATTTCTGCCGATGGTGGGGCAGCATACAGCTTGCCGGCGGCCGAAGGGGATGTCCGGGATCCGGCCTGGGGGCCTTTGGTTCGTTGATTGTCCGGCAATTTCGGGGCCGGCAGTCGTTCAAATAATTTCGTCACTCAACTGAAAGGAAGAAAACTATGAATTTCCCAGCTCAATCAAAAGCATTTGCACTGTTGTTGTCTGTTGGTCTGGTCGCTGGCTGTAGTTCCACGGGTGGAACGTCTGAAGACGGTGGTGAATACGGCTCAGACGTTGCAGCGGTGGATCAGGAAGGTGGTTCCACTGTTTATGGTGGTGACGATCAGGATGGTGTGTCTTCGTCATCCATGACCGATCAGGAGCGTATGGAAGCGCAGGAACAAGCTGCACAGCAAGCGCTGCGCGAAATCACCGTGTTCTACTTTGATTTTGACACCGCCGAAATTAATCAGGAAGCCCGTGACGTGCTGGTGGCGCACGCTCGTTTTCTCGCCAATAACCCGGGACAGGGTGTTCGTGTTGAGGGGCATGCTGATGAGCGCGGTACCAAGGAATACAACCTGGCTCTTGGCGAGCGTCGTGCCAACGCCGTACAACGCTTCCTGATCGTCAATGGTGCTTCACGTGGCCAGATCGAAACCGTAAGCTATGGTGAAGAGAAGCCGGCAGTGATGGGTTCCAGCGAAAGCGCGTGGGCTCAGAACCGTCGTGTAGAACTCGTATTTGAGTAATTACACAGGAAAAACCATGAGAAAAACGCTCATGGCGACAGTGGTACTTCCGTTTGCCCTCGGGCAGGCGGGAGGCGCCCTGGCGCAATCTGCCCAAGACAGTCAGCGCAATGCCGGTAACAGTCAGGCGACGTCCGAACTGTTTTACATGATCCAGCAACTTCAGGGTGAAGTAAGGCGACTCCAGGGCGAAGTGGAGGAGCAGAGGCACCTGATAGATCGGTTACAGCAACAGGGGCGTGACCGCTATATCGACCTGGATCAGCGTATTCTGAACCTTTCCGAAACGCTGGCATCGCAACCAGTTCCGGAGACCAGTGAGGGGGCCGGTACCACGGTTTCGGGACCAGCGCCGGAGGTAAGAGAATATCGCCAGCCTGACGCAAAAGAGCGCGAAGCCTACAATCAGATCCAGGACCTGATCCGTAATCAGAAAAAGTATGATGAGGCTATCAGCCGGATATACGAGTTCATCGATGAGTATCCGGAAGGTGATCTGACGGTTAACGCCTATTACTGGCTAGGCGAAGTGTACCTCGTCAAGCCGCAGTTGGAGCAGGCGAAGCAGGCGTTCACCATTGTTGGTACCCGTTTCCCGGATCATCGAAAAGCGCCAGATGCTGTTTACAAGCTGGGAGTGGCGCAGGATCGCCTTGGGGAAAAGGAGCAGGCACGGCGTAGCATGCAAACTGTGATTGATGACTATCCGTCCAGTAGTTCTGCAGACCTGGCCAGGAAGTTTCTGGAATCGTAGAACAGCTGATCGCAGGTCCTGGTAAAAATGTTGAGAAACCTGAATAAAAAGGGTTGATCAACAGCCAAAAATCATTACTATATGCGCCTCGTTTGGGTCGTTAGCTCAGTTGGTAGAGCAGTTGGCTTTTAACCAATTGGTCGAAGGTTCGAATCCTTCACGACCCACCAAACATGAAGTACCGGGTGGGCTGAGTCATTCGGTACTGATCGGAGTTAAAACTCCGGTCGTCAGTTACGGGTCGTTAGCTCAGTTGGTAGAGCAGTTGGCTTTTAACCAATTGGTCGAAGGTTCGAATCCTTCACGACCCACCAAATAGCAGAAGCCTTCGGGCTTTTGTGAAAAAAAGAGCCCTAGGGCTCTTTTTTTTTGCGCATACGTTCTTACCTAAGTAGTCAGATAAAGAAAAATAATCGCAGTTTTGTGATACGACTGTTTCAGGAACATTAAGGCTTGGGCATGAATGCTATAATGCCCCGGTCAACGCAATACAGAGACGCAGTAATGACATACGCCGAAGACCGCATTCTTGTTCAAGAACATCTGGCCCATGCGGCCGAGCCAAAAGCGCTCAGCGCGGATGAAAAGTCTGAGCTGGAGGCTCGTATCAAATCGGTCCTGAAGGATCAGGATGCTGTTCTGGTGGCCCATTATTACACCGATCCTGACATTCAGCGTCTTGCGGAAGAGACGGGGGGCTGTGTTGCAGACTCCCTGGAGATGGCCCGGTTTGGTAATCAGCATCCAGCCTCGACCATTGTGGTGGCGGGTGTACGGTTCATGGGTGAAACCGCGAAGATCCTGAACCCTGAAAAGCGTGTCCTGATGCCGACACTCGAGGCAACCTGCTCCCTTGACGTGGGTTGTCCTGAAAAAGAATTTGCCGAATTCTGCGATCAACACCCGGATCGAACCGTTGTGGTCTATGCCAATACGTCTGCTGCAGTCAAAGCGAGGGCAGACTGGGTGGTTACCTCAAGTTGTGCGCAGGCGATCGTTGAAGACCTGGATGCCCGAGGCGAAAAAATTCTTTGGGCTCCGGATAAGCATCTGGGGCACTACGTGCAGAAAACGACCGGAGCGGATGTGCTGCTCTGGGATGGTTCATGTATTGTTCACGAAGAATTCAAACACAGGGGGTTGGAAGATCTGAAGGCCCTCTATCCGGACGCAGCCGTACTTGTCCACCCTGAATCCCCGGATGCCGTCGTTGAAATGGCGGATGTGGTTGGTTCAACTTCTCAGCTGATTCACGCGGTTCAGACATTGCCAAATGAACAGTTCATTGTTGCCACTGATAACGGCATTTTCTACAAGATGCAGCAGCTGGCGCCGAACAAAACACTGATTGAGGCGCCCACAGCGGGGAACGGAGCCACCTGTCGCAGTTGCGCGCATTGCCCCTGGATGGCGATGAATGGTCTTCAGAACCTTCTTCAGGTCCTGGAGCAGGGTGATCAGGAAGTACTCGTGGGCCAGGAGCTGAGGGAGCGTGCGCTTCAACCCCTGCAGCGCATGCTGGACTTTACCGCCAACATGAACCTCAAGGTTGCCGGTAACGCCTGATTAGCTGTTGGCCCGGGTGTGCAGGCGACTGGCGATTTCGGCCAGACGCTCGGTCACAACTTGCCGTTGTGGCGCGCCTGCCGGTAATTTCTCCTGTGCCTGCCTGAGCTGACGCTGGGCCGACTCCAGATCTCCCATCAGTACATCGTATTCGGCGCGGGCACGATGGACGCCGACGATGTTTCTCGCCATCCCTTCGGCTTCGGCCAGTTTCAGCCACAGATGCTCTTGTCCCGGAAGTTGGCGGGTCAACTGTTTGAGGTATGACGCGGCGGCAGCGCCATTGCCGTCGGCTATTTCCGTTTGGGCCAGGGTGTGGATGATTGGGTAGTTGCCCGGATTTCGTGCCAGTGCGTCTTTCAGTATGGCGCGAGCCTCGGCGGTGTGATTCTGTGCCAGCCTGACTTCCGCCAGTGTGACTTGGAAGGTGATCCGCCCCGGATTTGTGGTTAGCAGGTTGTTTAATATATTCAGAGCCTTGTCGTATTGCTTGTCTTCAAGATACGCCACGGACAGGCCGTAACGGATGGCTTCGTTGCGCTGGGCATCTGGTTGATCCAGATAAGCCTCGAAGGTTTTTACTGCAATGTCAGGTGAGGGCGCGTAGTACACCTGTAGCCGGCTCCGCATAAGGTGATATTCCTGGCCATCCCGGATATGTTCGTCGGGGTACTGTTCTGCCCGGTTTCGGGTATCGGCAACACGGCTCTGTGTTAACGGGTGTGTGGACAGATACTCGGGCAGGCGATTTCCCTGCATTCGATTCTGTCGCATCATGATTTCAAACATTTCCGGCATGCCCCGAGGGTCCATTCCCGCGTTTGCCAGAATGTCGAGGCCGACCCGGTCGGCTTCCTGCTCATTGGCGCGGCTGTACGCGAGCATGTTCTGGGTTGCCAGTGCCTGAGTTCCGGCAATGGCTGCGAGGCCAATATCCGACTGGGTGACTGCAGACAACACGATGCCGGCGATCATGCCTGCCAGTGTGAGCGGTGCACTGGTTTCCTGTTGTTCCATGCGCCGGGCAAAATGTCGCTGGCTGAGATGGGCAAGCTCGTGAGCCAGGACGGAGGCAAATTGCTGTTCGGTGGCGGCATTGAGGAACAGGCCTCCATTGACACCCACAATGCCTCCAGGTACGGCAAACGCGTTGATGGCAGGGCTGTCGATCAGCGCCAGAGTCAGGTCTCGATCCTGGAGAGGAGCGGAGGGCACCAGGCGATAGGTGATGTTGCTCAGATAATCATAAACCAGCGGGTCGCTGATCTGTGATGCTGATCGGCGGATAGAGACCATTACCTGCTGGCCGATCTCCGATTCCTGCTGGCCGGCAATCAGGCCACCGCCGTTGCCGCCAATGCTCGGTAACTGGCTCTCCTGGGCTGCTCCCGGCAGCGAAACGAACGGAAGTGCCAGTAACAGGATGAAGGCCAGTGCCGGGAATGTTCGGGGTCGGGAGCATGAAACAATCATTTAGCAATGGTGCCTGTGTCTGATATAGCCGGTTTGACAGTGGTTTACGGTAAAAAGTTCTGATCCCCTGCCGGCAGAGGATTGTGATGCAATACATTATCACTGTCGGCATAATGCCTGCTTGTTAAATCCGCTTATTATTTTGTGATGGTGTATCGCTCGTATGGTTGATAGAACGCTTGATGCTTCCGGGTTGCGCTGCCCGATGCCGCTGCTGAAAACCAAGTTGGAACTGAACAGCATGGCGCCTGGTGAAGAGCTCGAGGTAATCGCGACGGACGCAGGTTCGGCCCGAGACATCCCCGCGTTTCTTCAATTGTCTGATCACAGGTTGATTAGCAGCTCCGAAACCGCCGGCCAATATCGGTTTGTGATAAAGTGCGGCGCTTAAGTCATTGGAGTTGTACATGATCAGGACACTACGCAGTCTCGCGCACAAGTATTTCTCAGATGAAGAAGCCGTCATTCTTTTTCTGATTCTGGTAACCGGAACCATCTTCGTAATCTGGTTTGGTGCCATGCTTGCGCCGGCCATTGCTTCCTTGATCGTAGCCTTTATTCTGCAAGGGCTGGTGACCAAACTCAACAAGCTGGGTGTGCCGGAAACCGTCTCTATCGTTGGCGTATTCCTGGTGTTCCTGGGCGTACTTGTTGGGGTCCTTTTTGGACTGCTGCCTCTGATCTGGACACAGTTGAGCGCCCTGGCCGGTGAAGCACCACGAATCATTCGCGAGCTGCAATCCTATCTTGAGCTGTTACCAGAACAGTATCCGCACCTGATTTCCGCAGAGGCTGTCAGCACAATTTATAGTCAGGTAAGCACAGAAGTTGGGCACATGACCCAGTGGCTGGTGTCTTTCTCTTTGTCGAGCATCCCTGACTTGGTGGCGCTACTGATCTACATGGTTCTGGTGCCTATACTGGTGTTTTTCTTCCTGAAAGACCGCGAGGTACTGCTGAGCTCCATTGCCCGGCTGCTGCCACCCCAGCGTCCGATGATGCTGCAGATCTGGCACGAAGTGAATCTGCAGTGCGCCAACTATGTCCGCGGCAAGGCCGTGGAGATTCTGATTGTGGGCGGGGCGACCTATATTGCCTTCAAACTGCTGGGTATGCCCTATGCGGCGTTACTCTCGCTGCTGGTTGGGCTGAGCGTGGTTATTCCCTACATCGGCGCTGCCGTTGTCACCATTCCGGTTGCGGTCATTGCATTGTTTGCCTTTGGCTGGGGTAGCCATTTTATCTGGGTTATGGTTGTGTACGGCGTTATTCAGGCGCTGGATGGCAATGTTCTGGTGCCGATTCTCTTCTCGGAGGTGAACAATCTGCACCCGGTGGCCATCATCGTTGCTGTGCTGTTCTTTGGGGGGATCTGGGGCTTGTGGGGTGTTTTCTTCGCCATTCCGCTGGCAACCATGCTCAAAGCCGTGTTTGCCGCCTGGCCGGTAAAAGAGTCTGCACCACTGGCCGAAGCCAGCGATGCTTGAAAGGCGCCTACAGCGCCTTCACAGCTTGCAGGACCTCGTCTGCATGGCCTTTGACCTTCACGCCGCGCCATTCAGCTCGCAGCACGCCGTTTTTGTCGATCAGGAACGTGCTGCGTTCGATTCCCATGTACTCCTTGCCGTACAGCTTCTTTAACTTGATCACATCGAACAGGTTGCAAAGGGTTTCGTCCTTGTCTGAAATAAGGTGGAACGGAAACGCATGTTTGGCCCGGAAATTTTCATGGGCCTTTAGTCCATCTCTTGAAGCGCCAAGAATGACCGTGTCCAATTCTTCAAACTGCTGCATCCGGTCCCGGAAGTCCTGGCCTTCGGTCGTGCAGCCAGGCGTGTTGTCCTTCGGGTAGAAGTAAATAACGACATTCTGGCCCTTCAGATTGTCCAGCCGGATGGTCTGGTCTCCGGTCGCTGGAGCTTCAAAATCCGGAACGGGTTTACTTAACTCAACCGATGGCATGACATCTCCTTTAATTCCCTTGTGTCAGTTCGTGCCCAACATTACCATATCGGTTTTACTCGGACGGAGCATTTATGATTACGGGTAGCCTTGTCGCACTGGTCACGCCCATGCATCCAAACGGTGACATTCACTGGGAGGATCTGGACAAGCTGGTAGACTTTCATATCGAAAACGGAACTCATGGCATTGTTGCCGTGGGCACCACCGGCGAATCAGCAACGTTGGATCCTGAAGAGCACTGTAAGGCCATCGGCCATATCATCAAGCGCGTTGATGGTCGAATCTCGGTCATTGCAGGCACTGGCGGGAACAGTACCCGTGAGGCCATTGAGCTTACGGCTGAAGCCCACAAGCTTGGTGCCGACGCCTGTCTGCTTGTGGTTCCTTATTACAACAAGCCGACTCAGGAAGGCCTGTATCAGCATTTCAAAGCCATTGCCGAAGCGGTTCCGGGCATGAGCCAGATGCTGTACAACGTACCGGGCAGGACTGCTTGCGACATGCTCAACGAGACCGTACTCCGGCTCGCCGACATCCCGAACATCGTGGGTATCAAAGATGCCACCGGTAATATTCCCCGTGGAGTCGAGCTGATCGAAGCGCTGAATGGCCGGCTGGCGGTGTATTCCGGTGATGACGCCACTGCAGCGGAGCTCATGCTGGCTGGTGCCAAGGGTAATGTCTCTGTGACTGCCAACGTTGCTCCGAAGGCGATGTCCCAGTTGTGCGAGGCGGCCGTTGACGGTAACCGTGAGGAAACCGATCGTCTTAACGAGTTGTTGATGCCCCTTAACCGGAAGTTGTTCCTCGAGGCGAACCCGATCCCGGTGAAATGGGCTCTCCATCGCATGGGAATCATTGGAGAAGGCATTCGTCTGCCCCTGACACCGCTTAGCGAAAAGTTCCATGGTGAAGTGGAAGATGCCCTGAAGGCCTCAGGTGTACTCTGAGTTTGCATATATCATCCCAGACCCGGAGTAACCTGATGCAGGTTCTAAACGGAACCGGTAGTACCGTGATGTTAAAACGCTGTGTTGTTGTATCCGGACTGCTGCTATTGGCAGCAGCCTCCGGGTGCAGCCTGGTTGAGGATCGTTCCGAACGCTATGTAAATGCGACGGAAGGGCAGCCGCTGGAATTGCCGGAAACTGCCGACAATTCCCGCTTTAGGCAAGCCATGCCAATCCGTGATGTCCAGACGGCCGATGCCGGCAAAATGTATCCGTCCGATATACCGAATCCGCCAGACATGACCTCGGACATCCTGGATGAGAATTACGTTATCGAGGAATTCGATGGACGGCTCTGGTTGCTGGTTAATGACGTGCCCGGACTTATTTGGCCGGCAGTAAACAGCTACCTGTCCGAACGTGGGCTGGGTGTTGGCTTTGACAGCCCCCAGCTAGGCATTCTTCAGACGGAACTTGCCAATTTCAGCAAGCGGGCCAGGGATCTGGTGGAGCTGTCGAATAGCCCGTCAGCGAGCGAACAGAAAGTGGTTCTGCAGGTGCGTATGGCCCCTGGCGTTCGCCGCAAGACCACGGAAGTACAGGTGCGCAGGCTGAATGTTGAAAGTCAGCCGGACGAGCTGATTCCCTGGACCGGTGTGTCGGCCCCATCCGAGCAGGCGCTGGAACTGCAGAGACGGTTGCTGTCTGACCTGGGTGACTATCTCAGGGCCCGGGAAGAAACCAAGTCCTTTTCCCGGGCTGCATCCGGGATGGTTAGCGACCCGCTTGTTCGTCTGATCGTTGAGAATGAAGAGGCGGCTGCGATCCGCATGGAGCTTGATTACGGTCGTTCATGGGCGGAAGTCAGCCGTGCACTGACTGACTCGGGTATTCCTGTTGTTGATCTCAACCGAAGTGAGGGTTGGTTCCATATTGACTACCGCACTGAAGATGAGCGGGATCCCGGTTGGTTCAGCTGGTTCAGTGATAAGGACGAACCCCGGCATACCCATACCGTAAGCCTCAGCCAGAAGGCTGATGCCGTTGTCATCTCTGCCGAGGAGATTCCGGGTTACACTGGCAGCCGGACGACACCGGATCTGCTCGCGCAACTGTTCGATTACCTATACTGATTCAGGAAGCGGTCGCCATTGGCGGCTTCTTTTCGGAGATTTTCAATGGAAAAACGCGAAGAACTTTACGCTGGAAAGGCAAAATCCGTCTATTTTACTGACGATCCCGATCGCTTTGTGTTGGAGTTCCGTGACGACACATCCGCCTTCGACGGTGAGAAAAAGGAACAATTGAACCGTAAAGGCATGGTGAACAACAAGTTCAATGCATTTGTCATGGAAAAGCTGGAAGCTGCGGGCGTACCAACTCATTTTGAGAAGCTGTTGTCTTCCACCGAATCGCTGGTTAAAAAGCTCGACATGATTCCGGTTGAGTGTGTGGTTCGCAACATCTCGGCAGGCAGTCTTTGTCGGCGTCTCGGTGTCGAAGAGGGGCAGGAGTTGAATCCGCCCACCTACGAACTGTTTCTCAAGAACGACGCTCTCCACGATCCAATGGTCAATGAGTCACTGGCCGTCAGTTTTGGCTGGGCAGCCGCGGACGAGCTGGAGCAGATGAAAGAGCTCACCTACCGGGTAAATGACGTACTGAAAACGCTGTTTGACGATGCCGGCATGCTGTTGGTGGATTACAAGCTGGAGTTTGGCCGCAGTGAAGGGAAGATCGTGCTGGGTGACGAATTCAGTCCCGACGGTTGCCGGATCTGGGATAAGGAAACCCGCAAGAAAATGGATAAGGATCGTTTCCGCCAGGGGCTTGGAGAGGTTATTGAAACCTATGAAGAAGTCGGGCGTCGTTTGGGTATCCAGTTCGACTGATTGAAACTGACAATAAATGCAAAAGGTGTGTCATGCGTAAACTGATGTTTGCTGTAGGTGGTTCACTGATTCTGGTGGCGCCTATGTCACATGCAGACGTGGTTGGATTTGGAGCCAGCGTAAGTTACTGGGACTCAGATCTGTCTGGTAAGGCTGCCACCAATAACGACGTTGTTGACGTTGAGAACGATCTGAACCTCGATGGTGATTCCAATACCAATGCGTCGCTGTATCTTGAGCATCCGGTACCCGTATTGCCCAACGTTCGGTTGGGCTACACTCTGGTTGAGCAGAGTGGCCGCGGCGATGTGGGCCTCACCGGCTTTGATGGCGTTACAGGAGAGGTTCAGTCCGATCTGGATCTGGAGCAGCTGGATCTGACTCTGTACTACGAAGTGCTCGATAACTGGGTAAATCTTGATCTTGGCCTGACCGCTCGAGATCTGTCCGGAGAGTTGCTGGTAAAGGAGGCGTTTACCGGTGTTCCATCGAGTGAAACCAGCATCGATGCTGTGATACCGATGGGTTATCTGGCTGCCCGCTTTGATTTGCCCTTTACGGGCGTTTCGGTCGGTGCAGAAGGTAACTTCATCAGTTTTGATGGCGACTCGTTGCATGATTTTAATGCATATGGGCAGTTCGATATGGCGCTGGTTCAGTTCCGTGCAGGCTATCGCCGGATGTCCATTGATTACGAAGACGGAAATGACCGCTTTGATGTCGAGATTGGCGGACCGTTTGTGAGTGCGGGCGTTTCGTTCTAAGTTTGGCGTTCGTTCCGAGGAGAGATACTTGAAGATACTTGTTACTGGTACTGCTGGCTTTATCGGATCACACCTGGCGCACCGGCTGCTCGACCGCGGTGATGAAGTCATTGGCGTGGACAACGTCAATGACTATTACGATGTGAATTTGAAAGAAGCCCGGCTGGAGCGGCTGACCAGCAAGGCAGGTTTTACTGAAGTCCGGCAGGATGTCGCAGACCGGGCCGCTATGGAAGCGCTTTTCGCCGAGCATAAGCCGGAAAGGGTCGTGCATCTGGCGGCCCAGGCGGGGGTTCGGTATTCCATCGAGAACCCTCATGCCTATGTTGATGCCAATCTCGTCGGATTTATCAACATCCTCGAGGGCTGCCGACATAACGATGTGAAGCATCTTGTGTATGCGTCGAGCAGCTCGGTGTACGGTGCCAACGAAACCATGCCGTTCTCGGTCCACGATAATGTGGATCATCCCCTGAGTCTCTATGCGGCCTCCAAGAAGGCTAACGAGCTCATGGCCCATACCTACAGTCATCTCTATAACCTGCCAACGACTGGCCTCCGGTTCTTTACCGTTTACGGTCCGTGGGGCCGCCCGGATATGGCTTTGTTTATCTTTACCAAAAAGATTCTTGCAGGAGAGGCGATCGATGTCTTCAATCATGGTCACCACCGCCGGGATTTCACCTACATCGACGACATCGTAGAAGGTGTTATCCGGACTCTCGATCATGTTGCTGAGCCCAACGATGCATGGAGTGGTGCAACACCGGATCCGGGCACCAGCAAGGCGCCATACCGGTTGTACAACATCGGCAGCAATAATCCCGTGGAGCTGTCGCGCTTTATCGAGATTATTGAAGAGCGGGTTGGCAAAAAAGCGGAGAAAAATCTGCTTCCCCTGCAGCCTGGTGACGTGCCTGCCACTTACGCCAACGTTGATGATCTGATCGATGATGTAGGTTACAAGCCGGCCACTCCCGTCGAGGAGGGGATTGCCAGGTTTGTTGACTGGTATCGGGATTTCTACAAGGAATGAAGTAAGGGCCAGCATCTGCTGGCCCTTTTTGTATCTGCTATCAAAGCGGCCTGAACTCCTCAAGACGGGCGTATTGGGTAAAATGTTGCCCATCCCAATGAAGTGTATAGTGGCCAGCCTGGACAACGGGGGTGGTCGCCGGTGGCCGAAACAGCGCAATGGCTTCTGCGCCAGGGTTGCGAACGGAGCTGTACAGAACGCCGAATTCACCAGCATTCAGAAGATCTGCAGCAATCTTCTGCCCGGGTTCGTAGTCAGTTTCATGCATGTATGGGCGCTGATGCCGGAGATCTACCAGCGGTTGTGCAATGTGCCCCGTGTAACAGCGAACGACTGCTGAAAAATCATTTTCGACACCAAAACCCCGCCACACGTTTCCGGCATGGTAGCTCCATTCCCGTAGCGCCGTTTCAACGGAGTCACCTGCGTAATAAGCCCCGCGGCTTCTGGTGTTGAACCGTCCCTCCGCGGGGTAACAGAAGGATGCCATGACGGCACCCCAGCCGGGTCCGGTCCGAAAGTCAGTTTTATCGATGTAGCGGGGCCAATGCACAACACGATCGTTGGTGGCAGATTCCAGCTCCGCAAGAAGCATGGAATCAGGGCTTTCAAAACAGTCGATTGGCGGGTGCTTGCTGTGTATGACCCGGTGATGCTTCCATTGGGGTTTGACGCAATTCAATTCGGACTCCCTGTCTTATCGGTGATGTCACCCGCGCATTGCGTCCAGGTTCCGGCGAACGTAGTAGAGTGAGTCCATGGAGCCCTGTTCCAGCAAGTAGTGTCGGATCGATTCGCCGCGCAGGCCCATCAGCTCAACCGGTTTCTGGAACCATTCGAAAGCCAGTTGTTCCTGTCCTGCGGGAGTGAGCAGAGTAAGGGCCTTATGAATGCCCAGAAGCAGGCTGATTCTGTCCATGACATCCCGTGACACATCCACCTCATCGCCCAGGCTGACACGTTTTTGCCAGTCGGTCAGTGTTCTGCGGCGAATGCCCCCGAGAAGAACTCCCAGCTGATCCATTGTCAGCCCCCAGGGTTCACGGTGTTCGAACAGCCAGCGAAGTCCTGCCGTGCTATGAGCGGAAGTCAGTGCACCCCCGGATCTCTCAGGCGGGGTGGTGTCTATAGGGTGGTGATCCCTCAAACCAAACATAACAGCCTCTCTTGAACCGCGGGTATCGTTGGGCCCGTTCCCGAATCCTTCTGACACATTCAGTATAGTGTGTTTTCCAATGGCGAGCAATTATGCCCATTAGGTTGCAATAGGGGCAAATGCGCTCAATGTGGTTGTGCTGTTTTCAGGCCCAGAATCTAGCTGATTGGCAGCGACATACTTGTTTTTACCTCTCTGACCGAGATGTGGGTCTGAATTGCATTAACCCCGGGGATACGTCTGATGACATTGATGCGATCTGAGAATTCGTCCAGATCCCTGAATGCCATCTGCAAGATGTAATCAACACTGCCGGTGATGCAGTGGCACATCTGCACCCAATCCAGATTCTTTACGATGGTTTCAAATTCATTGGTCAGATCAACGCCATGGCTGGAAAAAGAAACCTGGGTAAATGCGGTGACACCAAACCCCATCTTTCGACGGTTGAGAACGGCATGGTAGTTCTCGATATAGCCGCTATCTTCCAGCTTTTTCCACCTACGCCAGCAGGGTGTTTCACTAAGATTTACCTTCTCAGACAGGCTGGCATTGCTGATGCGGCCATCGTGCTGAAGCAGTTCAAGTAGCTGTAAATCAATCTTATCCAGGTGCTCATTGGATGAATCTTTCCTAGGGTTGCTTTTCATGAGCAAAATCTCCTAAAAAATGGTGTTTTCAGATTGGTTATAGCAAGGACATTCCTGGCTATCAACCTAGAATGGTGGAGCTGGCTGTGGGGCTGAACCGCCACGAAGCGTTGGGCATGAATTTTATCCCTGACTTACAACTAATCATGAAAACCATAGGAGCAGGGGGCATGCTGAGCCTTTACCTGAATTTTTCTCTGTTTGCGTTTATTGCGTCCATTACTCCAGGACCAACAAACCTGATCTCCCTGATTATCGGCACGAGGCAAGGTGCGTTGGCGGCGATGCCGTTCATTTGGGGCGCATCCTTGAGTATGACCCTCATCCTTTGGTTATCGGGTTTTGGATTGGCCTCGATCATTGCCAGCTATCCAATGCTTAAACTCGTGATGAGCTGGGTAGGGGGCTTGTGGATGAGTTGGCTCGCCTGGAAATTGTTTTTTTCCGCCCCTGACCAACCTGGTCAACCCGATGCCAAACCTATGGGGTGGCTACAGGGAGCCGGCTTGCAGTTGGTCAATCCGAAGGCCTGGGTAATGGCGTTATCGACGATTGCCATTTTCACGCTGCCTGGCTCCGACAATGTGCAACATATCTCCTGGCTTGCCGGTATCTTTTTTCTGGTTGCTGTTCCGTGTCAGCTTTGCTGGAGCTACCTTGGTCAATCAACCCGGGGAATGAAGAACTTTCCAGAATGGGAAATCAGGATCAATCGGTTCCTGGCGTTATCATTGCTCGCCATTGTTTGGAGTGCTCTTTTGCTGACCGAATGGCGTTAAACCGATCTGTGCCCGGATACTACACCTGCGCGTCCGGTTTGTCTGAATGGACTGACGATAGCCGCAACGACCATGGCGGCTATCGTCAGAGTTGGGCATTCTAGCCCCGAAGAGATTTAAGGATGTCCTCCGCAATATCCATACGAACCTTGCCCAGAGAGACCAGCGCCTGAGCAACGTTGTCGATTTCGTCACCCTTGGCACCGACCATCACGGCGATGTTCTTCGCGTGAAGAGCCATGTGGCCTTTTTGTATACCCGTGGTCGCAAGTGCTTTGAGAGCTGCAAAGTTCTGCGCGAGACCGACGGCAGCTATAATGCCGGCCAATTGGTCGGCAGTTTCAACGCCCATGATGTCCAAAGTAATCCGGGCCGTAGGGTGGGAGCGCGTGGCACCGCCAATCAATCCGACCGCCAGAGGCATTTCAATCGACCCGTTGAGATTTCCATCGGCATCGACCTCCCACTGGGTGAGGGAGCCATACTGACCTGATCGGGCCGCATAAGCGTGAGCTCCGGCTTCTACCGCCCGGGTGTCGTTACCCGTAGCCAGGACCACGGCACTGACACCATTCATGATGCCTTTGTTGTGTGTGGCTGCACGGTAGGGATCGATGTCAGCAAAATCAAAAGCCGACAATATGCCATCACGAACGTCGGCGCCGCCAATATCCTCCAGTGACCAGGTCGCACGGGCCCGGGCCAGTCTCCGGTCCGCCAGATTGGATAGAATGCGCAGGTAGGTTTTGCCTCCGGTCCATTCAGCAATGAGCGGTGCTATTGCTTCAGCCATGGAGTTAACCGCATTGGCACCCATCGCATCGCGGGTATCCACAATAAGGTGAGTTACCACCATGGGACCTGTTCGTCCATGAAGGATTCTCACCTCAAGATCCCGGAAACCACCTCCGTGTTTGAGAAGGACTGGGTCGGTTTCATTGCAGACAGCCTGAATATCGGCTTTGTGTTCAAGGATCTGCAGGCGCGCGAACTCGGGGTTGCGAACGCCCGTTAATTGTACCTGGGCGATCATCAACGATCCGGACATGGCCGTGGTAAAGCCGCCGGTGCTGCGACATTGCCGGGCTGCGTTGCATACTGCTGCTACCACTGAGGACTCTTCGGTAGCCATGGGTACCAGCACCTCCTCACCGTCAATGACGAGGTTGGTTGCAACGCCAAGTGGGATGTTCAAAGTGCCGATGACATTCTCGATCATCGAGTCTGCGGTGGCTGAGTCCAGATTACCGGTATTCCCGAGGTGCCGGAGCACCTCTTCACTCAGACCGGCGGCTTCCACAACCTGTTGTAATCGCTCCTTGGGGGATAATTTGTGGAGCCCCGGGATCCGGGAAGTTTTTTTCGTCATGATGAGGTATCTCCTGTATTCAAGAATGCGCCGGCTGGGTGATCTTCTCTGGCAGCCAAGTCACGATGTCGGGGAAGAGAATGAAGATTGTCAGGCCAATGAGCTGAAGTATGAGAAAGGGCACTATGGCCCGATAAACCGTTTCCATACCGATGCCATCGGGCAGGACGCCCTTGATATAGAAAAGCGTGTAGCCAAAAGGTGGAGTGATGTAGGCCATCTGGGCTGTGATCAGGAACAGCACACCGAACCACAGTGGATCGAAATCCAGCGCTCCGATGATTGGCAGGAATACCGGTACACACAGCAGGATGATGCCAATTTCATCCAGGAACAAACCGAGGAATACCAGCACCAGCATCATCGCCAACAGGATAAGCCAGCGGTTCACTTCCAGATCCTGGATAAACTGCAGAAGCGAGTCGGCCCCCCCGGTACCGGTAAATATAGATACGAAGATCTTGGCGCCAATGGTGATCCACATGATCATGGTGGTCACCCGCAGCGTATCCATTGCTGCAGCCTGAAGGTTGCTGAAGTTGAGTTCACGCTGGAATGCGGCAGAGATCATTGCGCCTACAACCCCGACAGCGGCGGCTTCAGTAGGTGTGGCAATGCCCGCGTAGATGCTACCCAGCACAGCGAAAACAATCAGTGTTGGTAGAATCAAAGACTTCAGGGACGAGAACATTTCGCTGAAGTTGATCTCACCTTCAGACTGGCGTGGCGCTTTTTCCGGTTGAATAAGGGCCCGCAAGACAATGTAGGCGATATACAGCCCGGCCAATGTCATGCCCGGGACAATGCCGGCGGCAAACATCTTGCCCACAGAAATCTGAGCTGTAGACGCGTAGACGATGGTGATAATGGATGGTGGTATCAGGATGCCGAGCGTACCGCCTGCGCAGATGGTGCCAAGAGCCAGGCGCTGGTCATAGCCGCGCTGAAGCATGGATGGCAGGGCCAATATTCCCATTGCTGCCACGGCGGCGCCGACGATGCCGGTCATGGCGGCCATAATCGTGCAGATGGCGATGGTACCCACAGCGAGGCCACCTGGAAGGCGCCGGAACCAGAGTTCCATGGCCCGATACAGCGACTCGATGATGCCCGACCGCTGCAACACGCTTGCCATCAGCACGTAGAGCGGTATCGCCAAAAGAATATCGGAGGTCATGGCATCAAAGGCCTGAAGCACGGTCAGCACCAAGGCATCCACGCCCCAAAGCGTTACCGTAAACACAATCGCCAGTAAGGACAGTACAAAAGCCAGTGGCATACCGCTTAAAAGCAACAAGAGCAGGCCCGCAAACATCATCGACAAAACCAGTGTCGAACTCATGCTGAGGCCTCCCTGGCGAATCCCCGATGGAATGCCAGAATCGCTTCAGCTAACGCCTGTAGAAACAACATGCCGAAGGCTACAGGGATCACGAACTTGACCGGCCAGATTGCGGGATTCCAGGCTGTAAATGAGGTTTCACCGCTGTGGTAAGCATTCGTGGCCACCGGCAGGCTGTAGTAAATGAAGACGATCGACACAACCAGAATCAGGGTGTGGGTCATGCAGTCCATCAGGCCCGCTACCCTGGCAGGAAAGCGGCTGTGAAGAATATCGACGTTCACATGTCCGGCTGTATGCAAAAGGTAGGGGCCAGCGAGCATGAAGTAGGGACCGAACAGTAGAGTCGACAACTCCATTGCCCAGACGGTAGGTGCGTTGAAAAAGTAACGGGCGACAACCTCATAACTAATGACGGCGACCATCACAAAGACAAGCACGGAGACAATGCCGGCAATCCAGCGATTCGTCGCTGTGATAACGCGGCAATAGCCAAGAAGTGCAGCCATAAGAGAACCTCGGAAGAATTGCAGTCCGCGCTCAATAGCGCGGACTGCGGTATTACAGGGCGTGGATCGACATCAATCTATGAGGCCTAGCTCTTTCATGAAGTCAGTCTGGCTTTCGAGAATCCTGTTAGCCAGCTCATCCTCGCCGGCGGCCTTTTTCCAGGCTTTCATGGCCGTGGGACGGCCTTCCGCGATGATGCTGTCCTCCAGATGGGTAACCTGTACCCCTTGCTCTTCAAACTTTTTCAGAGCTGCAGCATCCTGGGCCAGAATGTGCTGGCGCAGAGAAGACGATACTTCCCGGGCAGCTACTGCAAGCGCTGCCTTGTAAGATCCTGGTAGCTTGTTGTACGCGGCCTGATTAGCCACATAGCTAGTGGCCGTGGTGGGCTGATGAAACCCGGGGACAATGACATGTCCGGCCACTTCTCCGAGCCCGGCTTCCAGGTTCGCGGTCAGATCTCCGCGATCCGCCAGATCGATCACACCTTTCTCCAGGGCCTGATATACCTCAGCGGTGGGTAGTCCGGTCGTCGCAACACCGAATTCACCCATCACGGCACTGGCCAGGCCGACAAATCGCCCTTTCTTGCCTTTAAGGTCAGACAGAGATTTTAGAGGGAACTTTGAATGGAGTGGCTCCTGGCCGTAAACGGTTGGGGCGATGTAGAAGAGGCCGGCCTTGGCATAGGCTTCTCGGGCAAGCTCTATTCCGCCTTTTTCATAGAACCAGGCTTCGTACTGATCCGATTCCGGGAAGCCAAACGGGATGGTGCTTGTAAAGGCAAAGGCAGGAACGGAGCCAGCCTCATAGCCGTCAAAGGTCTTCATCATCTGAAAAGCGCCGGCACGCACAGCCTCAAATGCTTGTGCCGACGGCGCAAGTTGGCCACCGGCAAAAAGTCGAATCTGGAATTTGCTATCGGTAAGTTCGGCAACACGAGCTACGAATTTCTTTTCGTACTCATAGGGTGTTGTTCCTGCGTCCCACAGCGCCTGCATGCGCCAGCTTACTTCGGGCATCTCCTCGGCGACAGCAAAAGAGGGGCTGGTGACGGAAGCTGTTACCAGTGCTGCCACGGCAATCGATTTGAAAATCCCACGGCGATTGTTGTTGGTTTTTGATCTCATAACGTTCTCCATTGTGAGTGGCTAGAGGTTTCGCTGAAAGAAATCCTATGGCCACAGTTTCTTGTTAGATCTCGTTTATGCTTGTGAAGGTTCGGCGTTTTGAGGCAAATAACAGCTGTTTACGGATTCTTCCTGAGCTTTCAGGTAGCTGGACATTTGTTCGGAACCTGGGTCAAACTTAGGACAATTACAAAAATTGGACAAGGTACAATTTCCATGATTGTTCCAAGAACTGTACCCATGAAAATTTAAGTACAATCCGGGGGAGCTATGAGCCAACAACCGGCAAGAGCGCAACAGATTGCCGACAAGATGGTCAGTCAGATCGAGCAGGGCGACCTGGCGGCAGGTTCCAGATTGCCATCCATCCGCAGTGCGGCGGAGACCTTTGGAGTCTCAAAAAACACCATCATCGACGCCTACGACCGTGTGGTTGCCACTGGCCATGTCCGGCCGAGGCGTGGTTCGGGGTTTTATGTGGAGGCGGCTCGTCCGGTGCGTCCTGATGCCCAGCCAGAGCACTTTACCGAAGCGGTAGATCTGGTTTCGTTGCTCCGGGAACAATTAAATCAGCATTATGAAGTTAGGGCCGGGGATGGAAGGCTTCCGACCAGTTGGATGGATAATGCCGATATCCGTCGTCTGTTCAAGCGGATGGGTGGAGGAAGTGATGGCGACGGATTCGAATATGGTAATCCTCAAGGATTGATCGAATTACGGGAGGATATATCACGAACAATGCTCGACCGGGCTATCAGTGCTCACCCGGATCAGATTCTCATGACGTTTGGGGCAAACCACGCCCTTGACCTGATTGTCCGGCATTTTGTTGAGGCCCAGGATCCCGTCCTTGTGGAAACCCCTGGGTATTATCCGATGTTTGGAAAACTTCGGCTACAAAGAGCACAAACGATCGGCATTCCCCGGGGCCCGGAAGGGCTGGACATTGATCGACTGGAGCAGGCCTGTCGAACGAATCGCCCCAGACTGCTTTTTGTGCAGCCCATGGCACACAATCCAACTGGAACCTCAATGTCTCTGCAGAATATGCACGCTGTGTTGCGTATTGCGGAACAGCACGATCTGACCATTATTGAGGACGATCCTTTTGGGGACATTTTGCCAAGGTCGACGCCTCATCTGGCGTCACTGGATGCACTGAATCGTGTGATTTATGTCGGTACATTTTCCAAGACGCTGTCGGCCAGTCTGCGATGCGGCTACATAGCAGCCAACAGAAAGCTCATTAACTCTCTCACCGACATAAAAATGCTAACGGTTGTAAACGGTTCCACTGCGATTGAAGGCATTATTCATGAAATGATCATAAGGGGCCGTTACCGCCGCCATATGACACGGCTTCGCGATAGGGTTGCCAAGGCTGGAGCCGATGCTATTTCGGCTTTGAGCAGTATAGGGCTGAACCGGGCGCATCCTCCGACAGGAGGGTATTACATCTGGTGCCCGCTACCTGAGGGTGTTGATATGGTAGAACTGGCTCACAAGGCTTCTCGCCAAGGTATCTTCCTGGCTCCGGGGCATCTGTTTACATTGTCGGATGATGAGACCAGCCGCGCCCTCCGGATCAACATTGCTCATGCCCGGAATCCCAGGTTGCTTGAGTTTCTCAGGAAAGAAGTGGTGGCGTGAGCGGATTCCGATATCGTTAAAGGGTTTAGGGAATTCTTGCAGGCTCTAGCCGGGATGTCCGGTTCCTTGGAGGGCGGTTGGGCAGTGACGCTTGCGCCATAGCCTCAACCGTTGAAGTAGTCGTTGTGCACATAACGTTTCGGCAAACCGACAAAAAAGGCACGGAGCTTATGCCCAGTGCCTTAAAGGTCATCAAAACGCCTGGAGTTACCCAGGACTCGTTTTAGTTAATGGTTACTGCCAAGCGTGCACCAATTACGCGATAAGTGGCTCCATTATCCAACGTGTACTCATACACCGGCAAAACAGTAGCCGTGCCAGGTCCGGTAAACTTTAGCGAAGCACTATCGTTGGTGTAATCGGCTGTGCTGGCCAGCACAATGAATCGGTTCGTTTCAATCGTCTCGGTTACACCCAGCTGCGAGGTCAGGGTCACAGCCGCTGTCACACCAGCATTTGATGCCACACTGATGTCGCTCGCCACCGGATCAATGCTAACAGGGTAATCGGTAAACCACTGGGCGTAATCCGTCGTCAGCCCGTGAGTGCCGGCAACGTAGTAGCTTTCAGCTTCGCTTTGATCCCGGAACGTCCAAGGCCAGAACGTTGTGCCGCGGTGTTTGGAAGCCTCCATTACCGAGGGGGACAAATATTTGTAGTAAGGGTTAAAAGTAGACGAATACAACTGGGTCGCTTTCAGGATCTGACGTAAGTTTTTCGTCATATTGCTGTCGGTAACAAAAACAGCCAGGAACCCACCAGAAACACCGGGCATCACCTCTTGCAACTTCAGCAACTGATCAGAATTAAATGAAATTACGATGACCTGGTCCCAAACGTCGTTGCGATCGATCGCCTGCTTCAAGTGCTCAACTATCTCAAGGTTGCCGCTCTTTATCTCGATAAAATGAACCACCTTTTTCTCCTTCAAGGCAGTAAAGAACTCGTCCAACGTTGGTATAGCGTGCGCACCTTCAACCGTCAGCGCTTTCAATTCGTCCAGCGTTTTGTCCTCAACCGGCCCTGTGCCGTCAGTGGTCCGATCCAAAGTGCTGTCGTGTATTACAACAATGTGGTTGTCCTTGGTGAGGTAGATGTCTGATTCAACCGCATCCGCTCCCAATTCTGCGGCTTTCAAAGCGCCAGCCAGGGTATTTTCTGCCACCAATGATGGCACCCCTCGGTGACCAATAATCAGAGGCTTCCGCAATAATGTGTTTTCCGGCAGCTTAGCCAGGAACTCATAGGCCTGTTCGGGAGAATCCGTTACCAGACCGTTCACGCCGGACAGAAGCGCGTCGGTAGTTTGTTCGCTGTTTGGTGCTGCCAGCTTGCCCCAAACAGAGACCAGGCGGTTCTGAAGGTATGCCACAGCTGATTTTTCCAACAGAGATGCCGGCAGTATCGCAATCTTTGCTTTTGCCTGGTTGGTTTCCTGAGTAATGCTCAAAAGATCTGTCGGAGCTGCTGTCAGGCCCGCACCAGTGAAGTCCATTGCCGCACGGATCATCGGCATTTTTACCCGTGCATCCCGCAAAAGCTCAGGGCTGTCAGATACCAACGTTAGGTCGACGAGTTGATGTTTCTCTACCACAGGAGCCAGGGCATCTACTGCGGCCTGTGACGTCACATAAAGCATCGGCAACGCTTTGAACTGCTCGTTTTCAACAAGGCTGTCCAAATAGCCCAAACTGCCACCATCCTCGGTCGTCAGCATCAATTGATCGTCGAGTTGCAAGAAGATCGGGAAGGAGGGTTCACGCGCGAGTTCAGAAAGGGTCGGCGCTGCTAAAGCAATACTCGGAGCCATAGAAGCGCCAGTCTCCGGCTCTGCCACATCAGCCATTGGCGATAATGGCGGTAATGCTGTCAACTGCTCAGTCACAGTCACTTCATCAACCCGGAGAAGACTACCGGCCGCTTGGAAAGCCACACCCCCTTGGGAAAACTGACTATCCAATTCGGAATCTTGCATCAACTCCCCATTCATGAAGTGCTGGACCCGATCCCCATGGACAACGATTGTGGCAGTGTACAGCTGATCCGGAGCAATAGTTTCTGAATATCGCTGCTTGTCCACGACGGCCCACTCGCCCTGGTTGCGCAGGGCGTGCTCTGTACCGTTTTCAGCGGTCGCTTTCTGACGAATCGCCATTTGATAATAAGGCTCGACACTCATACCAACGCGATACTGGAAACCGACCCAACGGGTCTCGGTATTTGCTTCCTGAATGGTAAACACAACGTCAATGCGGTAGTTGCTTTTCTCTTGAAGCGTTTCGGGCAACTTAAGACTGACGGGGTTGTAGTTGTCTCCCCGGCCGTCCACAAACAAGCTGCCGTTGCTGGTGTAAAACATATCCTCCGTGCCGCTCATGGCTACCCAACCTTCAGGTAGTTTACCTTCGGTCAGAGCCTCAAAGTCTTCCTCCAACAGCACCTCAGGAATGGGTTCCGGGTCCGGATCAGGAGTCGGTTCCGGATTGGTTATTGAAGAATCTGCGCCATCGTCACCGTCACCACTGCGGCTTGAGTCGCTGTTACACCCAGCGAGACTGGCGATTGCTGCCAGCATCATCACGTAAAAGAACTGCTTGTACATGCTTTACTCTCCGTTGCTGCTTGGAACGAGATGGCAGCGTACGTACGGAAAGTGACGGAACGGTTTCGAGAATAAGTCAAAACATCTAATGAATGCTCACATCAATCACAACTATCAGTCCAAGCCCCTCTATGCGCGCCTGGGATGCATTCCATTAACCAGGCCCGCATAAGGCGGGTGATTCGAATAGCCAACCATGCTCAACAGTTGCTCAGAAATAATCGCCCAGCTTTCAGAACCTTGTCGTTGTCACGTAACCATCACAATCTCTATTTAGTATCCGGCCGATGATCGTTTCACAATCGAAGGATACAATTATGAAAAAGCTGATGACCTTAACCTGCGCAGCCCTGATGACACCTATGCTCGCACAGGGCGCATTCAAGCTGGACTCCCGATACAGTGATCAGGACGGTGACTTGATTGCGGACATTCCTCCCAAGTCTGAGCAGGTCGACCCTTCTACTCTGATTTTTGCTTATACTCCTGTGGAAGACCCCTCGGTGTATGCTGAGGCATGGTCCGACTTTCTCGACCACCTGTCAGAGCAAACCGGCAAAAAAGTTCAGTTTTTCCCGGTTCAGTCCAACGCTGCGCAAATCGAAGCAATGCGTGCCGGCCGCCTCCATATTGCCGGCTTCAATACCGGTTCCAACCCGATTGCCGTCGCCTGTGGCGGATTCCGTCCTTTCACCATTATGGCTTCCGCTGACGGCTCATTCGGCTACGAGATGGAAATCATCACCCATCCCGACTCCGGAATTACCGACGTTGAGGGACTGAAAGGCCGTGAACTGGCTTTTACCTCCGAAACCTCCAACTCAGGCTTCAAAGCGCCGTCTGCCATCCTGAAAGCCGACTATGATCTTCTGCCAAACAGGGATTTCACCCCGGTGTTTTCCGGCAAACACGACAACTCCGTCCTTGGCGTCGCCAACAAAGACTATGACGCCGCTGCTGTCGCAAACTCTGTTATGTCCCGGATGCTGAATCGGGACGTTGTCAGCGAAGATCAGATCGTGTCTCTGTACAAGTCCCAGACCTTCCCCACCACCGGGTATGGCGTGGCGCACAACCTGACGCCGGAACTGCAAGACAAGATCCAGCAGGCGTTTTTCTCCTTCGAT
The DNA here is from genome assembly GCF_018860425.1 of Marinobacter sp. F3R08. Lineage (GTDB taxonomy): Bacteria > Pseudomonadota > Gammaproteobacteria > Pseudomonadales > Oleiphilaceae > Marinobacter. The sequence continues at coordinate 405,480 of NZ_JAHKPI010000025.1, forward strand.
TGGGAAGGCACGTCTCTGGAAGAGGAGTTCTCCAAATCAGGTGAAGCTCAGTTCATCCCCATTACTTTCCAGGAACACTGGGAAGTCATTCGTAAGATCGATGATGCCAACGGTGTAGTTTACAACTGCCGCTAAAGGCTCAGAGCGCAAACCATCGTCAGCGGATTGACCATGTTGCGAGATGTGGTCAGCCCGCTGACTTATCATTATCAAACATGGCAACAAACTGTGCTTGAACTCGAAGCCTTATCAAAAACCTATAAAACCGGCGACCAGGCACTGACCAATGTCAGTTTCTCGGTGCCTGCGGGTCAGGTTGTCGGCCTGATAGGCCCCTCTGGCGCGGGCAAGTCTAGCCTGATCCGTTGTATCAACCGTCTGGTTGAACCCAGCTCCGGCAGGATTTACCTCGGCGAAACAGAGCTGACGAAACTCAGCGGCCGGGCTTTGCGCCAGGCTCGTCGGCGTATCGGTATGATTTTTCAGGAATATGCGTTGGTGGAGCGCCTTACAGTGATGGAGAACGTGCTGTCTGGGCGGCTGGGTTATGTCTCCGGCTGGCGCTCATTCCTGCGCCGGTACCCGAAGACCGACATAGACCAGGCCTTCAGCTTGCTCGAGCGGGTCGGGCTGGGTGATCACTACAACAAGCGGGCAGATGAACTCTCCGGTGGTCAGCGCCAACGTGTGGGTATTGCCCGTGCATTGGAGCAAAACCCGGAACTGTTGCTGGCCGACGAACCCACTGCGTCGCTCGACCCGAAAACCTCGCGTCAGATCATGCGCCTGATTCAGAGCGTCTGCCGGGAAATGAACCTGCCCGCCATTATCAATATTCACGATGTGGTGCTGGCCCAAAACTTTGCTGACCGGATCATTGGATTACAGGCTGGCGAGGTGGTATTTGACGGCCCACCGTCAGCCTTGACCCATGACGTGCTGACTCGTATCTACGGCGCCGAGGACTGGGGCCAGGTGCAACAAAACAATGAGTCACAGGATGACGAAGCCCTTTTCAGCAACGCCAAAGTGCTGGAGAGATCATGACCAGTGAAGTCACTTCGTCGAGGACCTGGAAGCGGCCTCCGGTACTGCTGAAAGACCCCCGTTGGCGCTGGACCATTCTGCTAGGCAGTTCGGTCTATCTGATTCTGGCAATCAGCTCCGTGGAGGTCGACTGGTTTCGTGTTTATGAAGGTCTTGAGCGCGGCTGGAGGTTCATTCAAGGGTTTCTGACGCCGGATTTCAGCTCCCGCTGGCGGGATATCCAGGCCGGGTTGATCGAAAGCCTGACTATGACTCTGACCTCCACCGTGGCCGGTGTATTGGTCTCGGTGCCGATCGGCATTGGTGCCGCCCGCAATCTGGCCCCGGCGCCGGTATATATGCTCTGCCGGGGCATCATTACGGTGTCGCGCTCCTTTCAGGAAATCATCATCGCGATACTGCTGGTGGCCATGTTCGGATTCGGCCCCTTTGCCGGGTTCCTTACACTGACGTTTGCCTCTATCGGGTTTCTTTCCAAGCTGCTGGCGGAAGACATCGAAGACTGTGACAGCGCGCAGATAGAAGCCATTCGCGCGACTGGCGCGGGCTGGTGGCAAGTCGTTAACTATGCGGTTCAGCCTCAGGTGATGCCGCGACTGATCGGCCTATCTCTGTATCGGCTGGACATCAACTTCCGGGAGTCATCGGTCATCGGTATCGTCGGTGCCGGGGGTGTAGGTGCCACTTTGAATACGGCCATTGATCGCTACGAGTACGATTCGGCTGGTGCCGTTCTGATCATCATCATCGCCATTGTACTGGTGGTGGAATACTCCTCATCCTATATCCGACGGTGGGTACAATGACGACCAGAGCAGACACACCAATCTGGCAGTTCCGCACCTCAAAACAACACATGCTGCGTTGGGTCGGCTGGTTCTGGCTGGTGGCACTGTCAGTGTTCTGCTGGACCCTGATGACCGAAGATACCATCTGGGCCTTTGTTGCGGACGCACCCCGACAGGCATCGGATATCGGTGGACGCATGCTTCCGCCGCGCTGGGGTTACCTGAATCAACTTTGGCAGCCGCTGTGGGATACATTGAACATTGCAACCCTTGGCACCTTAATCGGTGTGATCATCGCGATACCCGTGGCCTTTCTGGCTGCAGGCAACACAACCCCGAGTCGCCGGTTTGTGCGTCCGGTTGCCCTGCTGGTCATCGTAACTTCACGCTCGATAAACTCGCTTATATGGGCGCTGCTGCTAGTCGCAATCATCGGCCCGGGGCTTTTAGCCGGCATTGTCGCAATAGGCCTGCGTTCCATTGGCTTCGTCGCCAAGCTGCTGTACGAGGCCATTGAAGAGATCGATGAGAGTCAGGTGGAAGCCGTGCGGTCAACAGGTGCCTCCGAGGCCCAGGTGATTGATTACGCGATCATTCCGCAGATCCTGCCGGCGTTCTGGGGTATTTCAGTGTTCCGCTGGGACATCAACATACGTGAATCCACCATTCTCGGTTTGGTTGGTGCCGGTGGCCTGGGCCTGCAACTCCAATCGTCCTTGAGCACATTGGCCTGGAACCAGGTAACGGTGATTTTCCTCGTGATACTGGCGACGGTGGTCGTTTCCGAGTGGGTATCGGCGAAAGTTCGGCGCGCCGTGCTCTAAAACGACACTACCGACAGCAGGAATAGTCGATGACACCTTCAGCGCTCTGGGCCTTTGAGGCGTACCAACGCATTCGCTCGCGGCTTCCAGAGCGGGTTTCAACAACGGTTACGCCACAGCGGGTGCCATCGCTGGCGGCTGTTGCCGATCGCTTCGACGGTTTTATCTTTGATGCCTTTGGTGTTCTCAATGCAGGCAACATTGCCTTGCCGACGGCCGTCGCGCGGCTTCACGCTCTGCAATCGATGGGCAAGCACTGTCTGGTGCTATCCAATGCCGCCTCGGCTCCCCATCAGGAGCTGGTGCAGAAATACCGAAAACTCGGTTTTTCAATTACACCAAACCAATTGATTTCCAGTCGCATGCTGGTGACCGATGCTCTGGCATCCGAACCGGAGCGCACATGGGCTGTTATGGCGCCAGTATCGGCGCACACAGACCAACTGCCTTGTCGCAGTTTCATCATTGCCGACCTCACGGTAAAAGCCGATCGTGAAAGACTCGATAACGCCGATGCCATATTGATGTTAAGCGCTCAGGGATGGACCGAAGAGCAACAGCAAGGCATGGTCGACAGCCTGAATCGCCGACCTCGACCTGTCTGGGTGGCAAACCCTGATCTGGTAGCGCCGCGGGAGACTGGCCTGTCTCTGGAGCCGGGACATTACGCTCACCGACTGATAGACAGCATCGGCCTCGATGCAGTGTTCTTCGGAAAACCCTTCAGTAATGCGTTCGATGCGGCAAAAAACCGGCTGGCTCATATACCCAGCAGCAGATTGCTCATGGTGGGGGATACCCTGCACACGGACATCCTCGGCGGGGGCAATTCAGGCATAAGCACAATGCTCGTAACTGCTCATGGTGCGCTTAAGGGCCTGGATGTGAACGCCTGTCTGGACGCATCGGGCATAGTCCCGGACTTTATCGCTCCGGAAATCTGATCGGAAAACTCTGCTTTTAAGTGCTTTGGTTTGTCGAGGGGGATTGCCCTGACCGACACGCTGTTGATCAATCGCAAAGCCGGGACGAAAACCTGAGATCAAGTGAGATGGTTTAAGCGTTATTGAGCGGCAAGGATCTTTGTGGATTCAGAGAGTTTTTTGAGGTTATAAAGTACGCTGTTTCAGGCACTGTATAGAATAAAATATTGAGAAAATTTTGCGAAAATTTTGAGAAGAGGGTTGCAGATTCCGCTTAACTTATTGAAAAGTGGTAGGACCACCCAGATTCGAACTGGGGACCTCTACCATGTCAAGGTAGCGCTCTAACCAACTGAGCTATGGTCCTGTGTCCTGCAACGGGGACGAAATATACTGATTCCGCCGATGCTGGTCAACCTCTTTTATGCGGTTTTCCGGCTTCTAAGTTTTTCCTTGATAACTTTACTCAGCACTGTCCAGCGGTTAACGATCAGTGCTGCGAAAATCAGGCCGCAGCCAGCCAGTTGCATACTGCTCATGGTTTCTCCAAACCAGCCAGCAGCGAACAAGGCTACCCACACCGGTTCCAGTACAAGAATAACGACGCCATGGCTGTTTGCAGACAGGCTCTGGGCGAAGGTCTGCAGCAGGAAGCGGCCTGCGGTGCCGATGACCGCACTGGCAACAACCCACCAGATGAGAAGGGGAGACAGGTTATTCAAGGTAGGTTTCCAGCTCTCCAGTACCAGGGATTCGATCAATGTCAGTGCGCCCACGGTAAGCAACGCTATGGCGGTCAGGGGCAGGGCAGGAACCCGATGTTTTTCAATGGTTTTGCCTTGACGATTAATCACGGTTCTCTGGTTGGCTGTACGGGTATTGAGGTTGAAATAGAGAGCAAAGATTGTCGCCGCCAGGACGAAGAATAGCTGACCCGCTTCCAGGCGAAATCCGTTTTCCAGAGACAGCAGAGCAAGTCCGGCAACGGCTATGGGGATTGCCAGCCAGGTGCTGGGTGGTTGTGCTTCATGGAAGACCAGTCGGGCAATGATCGGAACAATCACAACTCCGAGACTGGTCAGAAAAGCGCCTTCACCCAGACTTGTACCGTGAACCAGACCCATCACCCAGAAGGTCATGGCAGTGCCGAACACCAGACCCACCCCCAGGCTGCGACGAACCTGATCCACGCTCAGGGCCATAAAGGAGCGATGAGCGAAGCACGCGAGCAGAACTCCGGCAATAAGGAAGCGGGCAGCCATGAACATCAGTGGAGGCATCAGCAGAATGGCTTCTTTGGAAAACATCCAGCTGATGGCTGCGAAAAGAGTGACGACAACCAGTAGAAGATCGGATTTATGACTATCAGACATCGGGGTTTCGCTTGCCGGTCGTGGGTGAATCAAGGAGCAAAGCGGACCAATGTATAGTTTGCGAACTAAAAAGGAAAGATGGGTAGAACTACCGAGCGGAAAAGTGGCTCTTCCCTGAGCCTTGTATTTCCACTATCGAGCGTTCGTCAGTTGTTCAGGGTGGTATAGACCAGGTTAGACATATCAGTCTGGGCTGATCCGGGGACTTCGATGTATTGATCACCTGAACCCCACCACTGCCACCACGCGCGCTTGTTATAGGTGCGGCTGGCAAAATCAACTTGTAAACCACCCAGGGTAGTATTGTTTACCACTGGCACAGAGATGTTGCCCGTCTCGGAACCGAGTACACCGCTGTGAGTCACGTTTTCATTCATCAGCACTGGATAGTGGTTGTAGTAAAGAGCGGATGGGCCATTCTGGCTCGTTACCTTGCCTGCCAGGCTTATGCTGGAGGAGCAGGAGTCAATACCGGAAGCCGATGTTGCGCCGCAGGCCGAATGGGTCGGCACCACGCCATCATCTGTTCCTGAAATGAAAGGTTTGGTGATTCCTCCGTAGGATGAGCCACCGGCCACGAAGCGCAGCCTTGGGATGGAGTTCGGGCTTACCGCCAGGTTACGGGCTGCGTTGGTTTGCAGATCGTTGACCACCCCGAGCTTACCGGGTTCTGGCTCAATGCCGGTAAAGGCTTCCACAGCCGCTCTCAGAGGCCAGTTATACCAGCTGTCATTATAGGCAATACTCAGGGCAAGGTTGGCCAGCTCAGTACCTCCGCCGGCACCGGCGTAATCAAGAACCGCCAGTACATTAAGGGGTTGAAGTCCCTCAGATTGAAGCCATCGAGCCTGGTTCTCCAGGAGATAGCGGGTCACCAGATCACCGGTTGAGTGGGACACGATAATGCAATAGTCATCGCAAAGGCCCTGCTGGCTGATGTCCCGCATCTGTTCATAAGCCTGTTGGGCGATGTCTCCCTCAACTCGTCCGTCACTGCCCCAGTCAATCCGGGCTTCGGCGCGGGATAGCCAGAAAGTACGCCAGTATTCCTCTCCGGCGTTTTTCACGTCCTGGAGGTTAGCTGGAGGGTTGGCCAGGTCTTCCTGCTGGAAACCGTGCACCAGGATTACATTATGCCCTGCAAGCTGGGCCTGAGCGGTGCCGGCAAACAAACTGCCGGTAATGACGACCGCCATGGCGGTCTTGTGGGCACGTCCGATCTTGGTTGGATTCATAGTTGCTCCGTCTTTGCTGAATTGTTGTTGTCACAAGACGTTTTTCCGCCATTGTTGGCGGTACAGCCCGGCGTCAGCCGGTGCAGGGCTTAAGCTCTGCCATCAGAACTTGTCGGCAAGCTGCCGAAGCAGGGCCGCCCGTTGTTCCGATTCGGGGTTCACCGCCGGTGTATCGCTGAGACTGTCGAGATCCGGCGGTGTAAATGCGTAGCCCTCGTCTGGCCCGAAGGCGTAGTTTGTCCGGTCACCGGGTTTGTCGGGGAGCTGACGGATCTGCAGGTTCTTCAGCTGTAATTGGCCGTCCACCACGTGGTTCGCCAATACAGTTCCGTGAGCCTTCAGATTGATGGTGTCGGAAGTGCTGTTCAGCTCTTTGTCCATTTGCAACTGGGCGACCGGATTCTGCCCAATGTATAACTGGGCGGAAAGTGCATAAAAGCCAGAGGTCTCTGGAGAGAACCGGACGGGGATAACCAGGTTGTTGTTGCTGATACGGGTATCACCCAGTCCGTCGAATTCGCCCAGATAGGGTTCAATGGTTAACGTTGAAGCATGGCGCACGGGTTTGCCATCAATCCGGGCTTCGACGATCAGGCGGTATTCTCCCGGCGATTCGTCAGCTGAGAGCAGGCCCTCGAAGTAACCGGGCGATCCGGATTCTTCAAGCTTGGTACTGTCGACGGAATCCCTGCTGTCGGGTTTCTCCAGTGTTGCAGAAAGAGAGCGGTCAACAACTTGAGAACCCTGGATGGCCGCAGCGACAAGGATCTTTTCGCCTTTTGTAAAACGATACTTCTCAAGAGTAACCGTGAAGTGTCCGTTCCCTTCCAGCGGCAAGCTGACCGGCTGGTAGTTATTGCCGCCGTAGGCATTGGCCTGCTGTGCGCTCAGCGGCACAGACCACGGAGGATAACGGGTTGTCTCTGCGTACTGATGTGCGACGCTGGCCAGCATAAATCCCAAGGCGTTGTCCGGTGGTGTCTCGGGTTGCTGTACGGGGGCATCTGACGGTGGCGTGTCTGGCCTCAGGTTCTGAACGGACACAGGTCGACTTGAGTCGGTCCGTTCGGTGAACCAACTGAAACCGGTGTGATTGTCTGCAGATAGTAGATACCCCGTGCCAACCACACCGACGGTTACAAGTGTCAGCAATAAAAAAGTCTTGCCGGACATACGGCAGATCCCTGATTTATTATTGTTCCGTTAAAGATAACGGTATTTAACCCGACCCCCAAAAAATCGGCTTCATTGTGTAACGGAATGTTTCAATGTTGTGTAGCGGGTCACATTCCAATTGCCCGCCTATCAGAACCAACCGGATTTCTGAATGGCTTCGAAGCCGAAATGCAGTGTAACGTCATCGCCAACCATTGCCTGATCGATGCCGTAAGTCATGCCCCATTCACTGCGTTTTAGCGTGGTGGAAGCACTGATACCAAGTGTGTATTCCTCGTGGCCGAAGGGGTATGCGTCAGCTTTGTTAAGTGTCACATCCAGCACCACAGGTCGGGTCTGCCCAAGTAGCGTCAGATTCCCTGTAACTTTGCCTGTACTCTCTCCGGTGGTCTCAAATCCGGTAATTGTGAAAATGATTTCCGGATACTGTTTGCTGTCGAGGAAATCCTCATTGCGAACATGTTCGTCGCGCTCTTTGTGATTGGTAAACACGCTATCACTTTGAAATACCAGTTTGCCGGACTTGAGCTCTCTGGTCTCGTCGTCGTAAACGAACTCTCCTTCAACTTCCCGGAACAGACCCATCACCGGGGCATAGCCAATGTGCATGATTTCGAAAAACATCGAAAAGTGTTCGTCGTCGACGGTGTAGTTCTCCGGTTCTGCGAGGGCTGGCGGGCTCATGGCGAGCGCAGTCGTCAGGGCAATGACAGAGCGGACGAAGGATTTCAGCTTACTGAACATCATGGGGATGTCTCCTCTCATAAAGCCATCGAATATCCAGGAAAAATGACCACACAAGCAACGCAAGAGCGGTTGCAAGGGTGGCACTGGCAAACAGTGGATTGATCGGTGGCAGGATTGCCACCATCAGCGTGACGATCTGCCAGACGCAGACAGTCTTTCGCCTGAAACTGTCCGGAAGCGGTGCATTTAGCCAATTCATGAAGCAGCTGGAAATCACAAAGGCATAGCGGGTGAGGCCCAGGCCCAGGACCCATGGACCGGCTTTGCCAATGGCCAAAACAGCGACACTGAGTCCAAGAATAAACAGAGCGTCCAGCTCCATGTCGAAGCGGGCACCGAAATGGCTCCCGGATCTGGTCACTCTTGCGACTTTTCCATCCACACCATCAAGGATCAATGCGAGCAAGCACATCCAGGCATAAAGCCAGAGACTGTCCGTGAGGTTTCCGGCAAATGGGGCCAGAGCAGTCAGCACAATGACCAGAGTGCCTCGTAAAAGGGTCGTCCGATTGGCCGGGCCGAAATCCCGGTGTTCTGGCCAGGCCCGGAAAACGAGGCCACCAATGCCGAGGTAGAGCGCTGCTGCAAGCAAATAGAAAGCAAATGGTGGGTGGGCCACCCAGCCCGCCGCCAGGCTGAACAGGATGACAAGTCCGAAGCCCCAGGCGAGATCCACCGGTAGTGAAACTCTGTGTGGAACTGACTGGCCGTTAAAATCCATCACCGAACTCCAGCGTATAGGTCTTCAGGCATCGAGCACTTCGGATGCGCGATAGACTGACTATAGTTGATATGTCTACCTGTGCTTACGAGCATTGACCGTGTTCAGACCTGAAGATTCAGCCCGGGATGGGTAATGAAACATGCCATTGAGACCACTGTCAGGAAAGGAGCTACCTTTGCAACGCGATTCCGACGATCTCAACACCCACACATCGGCCCTTGCATGGTGGATAACCGGCGCCGGTAAGGGTGAGATTCATGAGACGCCGCTGGTGGAGTCCGGCGGAGAAACGAGCGGGGAGTGGATTACGGTTCAGGCCCTTTATTCAGGCATAAGCCGGGGCACCGAGTCTCTGGTTTTTCATGGCCGCGTGCCCAGGAGTGAGTATTCCGCGATGAGGGCACCGTTTCAGGCGGGTGAGTTTCCATGGCCAGTGAAGTATGGCTACGCCAACGTAGGCCGGGTTGTGGAGGGGCCCGTCGACCTTGTCGGGCAAAACGTGTTTTGCCTTTACCCTCACCAGACGCGATACCGGGTCCCGGTGTTGGCGGCGACGCCCCTGCCGGACGCTCTGCCCCCCAGGCGTGCGATTCTTGCAGCCAATATGGAAACTGCCATTAATGGCCTCTGGGATGGTGCACCGGCGGTTGGCGACCGTATTGCAGTGGTTGGGCTCGGCGTGGTTGGCCTGCTTGTCGCGTGGCTGGCCAGTCGCATCCCGGGAACTCGCGTTACTGCGATCGACACGAATAGAGAAAGGCAGGCTATTGCCGAGCAGCTGGGTTTGACATTCAGCACCGGCTCCTGCGTCGACGATCATGATCTGGTAATTCATGCCAGTGGTCACCCTTCAGGTCTGGAGACAGCGCTGAAACTGGCGGGGCAGGAAGCAACCATCGTTGAAATGAGCTGGTACGGCGACCAGCTGGTATCCGCCCCCCTGGGTGCCGCATTCCACCCACGGCGCCTGACACTGAAATCGAGCCAGGTGGGCCAGATTGTCCCGTCCCGAGTCCCCAGGTGGGATTACGCCAAACGCCTTTCTCTGGCTCTGGATTTGCTTCAGGACGATGTTCTGGACGCCTTGATTACCGGGGAATGCCGCTTTGACGAGCTACCGACGTCCATGGCGCGAATTTTGATTGATGGCCGGGAAACGCTCTGCCATCGCGTGGTTTATTAATTACCCAAATTTGTTGTTAAAGGAGAAATTATGTTCGGTCTGACGGTCCGGGATCACATGATGATTGCCCATAGCTTTAACGGAGAGATCTTTGGTCCTGCACAGAAGATCCACGGTGCCACTTACGTGGTAGATGTGACTTTTGAGCGTCGCGAGTTGGATAAGGACGACCTGGTCGTTGATATCGGTCTGGCTTCCGATCTTCTCAAGAACGTACTCTCCGAGTTCAACATGCAGAATCTGGATGAGCTACCGGAATTACGAGGTCGCAATACCACCACAGAATTCATGGCCAGGCTGGTTTTCGATCGGATGGCAGATGCCATTCACGGGGGCCGGTTAGGTGAGACAGGAAAGGGCATTGTTGCCTTGAAAGTTACGCTCTCGGAATCCCACATCGCCTGGGCCAGCTACCATGGCGGAATCTGACACAACGGGTTTTGTTGAATTTCTGGTTCCGGGTGATCCGGAACAGAACACGGGCGGATATCGTTATGTGAGGCAGTTGGTTTCGGCTCTGAACGAAGAAGCCATTAAGGCCCGAGTGGGTGGTTTGCCGGGGCAGTTTCCGCGTCCGGACCGGCTCGCCCGGGATTCCATGGATCAGGAACTTGCCTGCATGTCCGAGGGCACTACGGTAGTGCTGGACGGCCTGGCTATGAGTGGTCTCCCGGACATCCTGGAAAAACACGCACCGCGCCTGAATCTGATCGCCCTGATACATCATCCACTTGCTGATGAGACCGGGATAAGTGAAACCGATCGGCAGTGGTTTTTCGAGTCTGAAAAGCAGGCGCTCAGATTCGTGAGGGGGGTTATCACTACCAGTCAATATACGGCCGCCCGGTTGGCGGATTACGACGTGCCGGCAGAGGCGTGTCGGGTTGCTGAACCGGGTGTGACCAGGGCCTTTGTCTCGCAAGCCCGGAGTCAGCAATCTGAAACTCGGCGCCTGCATATTCTGTGTGTCGCTCATCTGTCACCAAGAAAGGCCCAGCACCAATTGGTGGCGGCATTGGAGAGTCTGAAAGACCTGCCGTGGCAATGCACTCTGGCAGGCTCTGACTGTCGAGACCCCGGTTACAGTCAGAAAGTACGCCGGTCGATTTCCAGGGCTGGTTTGGAGGATCGCATTAAACTGGTCGGAGAAGTGGATGAAGCCGGGCTTGCAGATCTCTACCGGACGGCTGATTTCTTCGTATTGCCCTCACTGTACGAGGGCTATGGCATGGTAATCGACGAGGCTTTGGCTGAAGGATTACCTATCATTTCCTCCGATGGCGGGGCTCTTGCAAAAACGTCTGCCCGGCCGGGGGTCGTTCAGTACTGTGCCGGCGATGCCAGGGCCCTCGAATCTCGTATCAAAAGCTGGCTGGAACATCCTGGCCGTCTTGCCCATGCAGTCAGGCTTGCAACGAAAGAAGCCAGACGGGTTCGGTCCTGGGGCGACACCGCCAGGGACGTCAATGAGGCGCTTCGAAACTTCACTGGATCTCCTTGCGACCTGCATCAGCCATCAGAATTTGCAAGCGAATGGCTGGCGGCCCGGGAGGGGCCAGATCATCGGGCGCGGGCCAGACGACTGAATGAGCAGCTGAACCAGTGGTTGGTTGAGCGTTACGATGCTCAATTGCCTGTAAACCGCTGTCCGATGCTCATTGTGGACATGGGGGCCGGTCGGGGTTCGAACGCCAGGTATCTGGTGCCTGTGTTGCAAGTACCACAAACCTGGCTGGCACTGGATCAGGATGCTGTATTGCTGCGCGAGGCCAGACTTGGTGTAGCTCGTCTGGACGTTCCCTTTGAAACCTGCGCGGTTCAGTTAACGACGGGGAATATGGAGCAACTTCTGCCGCCTGAGATTGCCCTGATAACGGCGTCTGCACTTATTGATCTTGTTTCCGAGCCCTGGCTGAGCGCACTCAGTCAGGCGGCAGTTCGCAGGCGCTCGGCGATGCTCATTGCCCTGAGTTATGCCGGGCAGTTTGAGGTATCTCCGGGCCATTCCGATGATGACCTTGTTCAGGATCTTGTTAACCAGCATCAGCATGGCGACAAAGGGACGGGTGCGGCCCTCGGCCCCGATGCTCCCGGTGTTCTGAAGAAACTGCTAACTGCAGAGGGGTACCGGGTTGAGCTGGCGGAATCCCCCTGGATATTGAGCGAAGGCGATCAGGTGTTGGCGCGAATGCTCATGCGGGGCTGGGTCGACGCCGCCATCGAGCAGTCTCCCGGAAATCGACACCAATTAACCCGCTGGCTGGACACGCGGAGTAGACAGCTATTGGCTGGCCAGCTGACCATTATGGTACGGCATCTGGATCTTCTCGCTCTGCCCCCCGGAGCCTTGCCTTGACAGAACATCAGCGTAAACGGGTACGGTTGGGCTTCCGATGGCTGTTTTCGGTACTGTTCCTTGGCTATGTCATCCACTCCGTCGATGCCAATACACTCTGGAGCGAACTGGCTGATTTCCCTTTGGTAATTCTGGTACCCGCTATACTGCTCACGGTGATGCAGGTGGCGCTTTCTGCCTGGCGCTGGTGTTTTACAGTGAAATGCCTCGGATTACCGCTGGCCTATGGCCTGGCATTCCGTGAGTACTATCTGGCCATCTTCCTGAACCAGGTATTGCCTGGCGGCGTCCTTGGTGATGTCAATCGGGCCTGGCGACATGGAGGTGTTGTTGGAAAGGGTGTGGCTGCCCTCCATGGGGTGGCCATCGAGCGACTGTCGGGGCAGTTGGTACTGGCTCTGGTTGTCGTCACGGCTTTTGGCTGGTTTCTCGGTTCCGGCCGTCTTGAAACGGGCGTCTGGGGGAATGGTCTTTGGATCGTTGCGGCTGTCGTTTCTTTTGTCGTCGCACTCCTGCTCGTCGTCAGGGGTGGAAGGGCGGGTTATCTGCAGTGCCTCCGGCGAGATGTGTCTCTGGCACTGTTGAACCGATCGGTATTGCCGGTTCAGCTTGGCTCTTCACTACTGGTCTTGGCGAGCTATCTATGCGTGTTTCTCTGCCTTGCCTGGGGCGCAGGCTATCTTGATAACGTGGAATCTGTGGTAACCATCGCTGGTTTGAGCAGTATTCTCCTTCTGAGCATGGTCATACCTCTGACAGTTGCCGGCTGGGGTATCCGGGAGGGTGCCGCGGCGGTGTTTTGGCCACTGATCGGTTTACCGGCGGAGCAGGGGGTAGCGCTCAGTGTGGGATATGGCGCTCTGGTGCTGGTTTCCAGTCTGCCAGGGGCCGTTTTGTTGTTTGTGAGCAAGCCTGAATGCGCGTGAGCGCAGGGAATTCTGGCGTGATTCGCCTGCGGCCACTACGCCCTGCTTTTGCGGCAGGACTAGGCCTCAGGAGAAAAGTCCAGGTCGAACAGCATGTCACTGCCGAGGTTGATTAACTGGGCTCGGGGCCGAAGGGCATCGTCCAGAAAATCGATTTCCGGAAGCGAGAATGCGGGGCGGCCGCTGCCGATTATCATGGGGGCAACCATCACGTGAAGCCGGTCCAGCAGACCTGCTTTGAGAAACGTTGAGACGGTGACACCGCCACCTTCCACAAATATCTTTCTTAATCCGAAATCCGACAGGACCCGAAGAATCAATTCCGGATTCACTGCCTCCCCGGCGTCAGAGTCCCCGAGGCAGGGGACTTCGGTAACACCCGAACCGATGGACAGGTGATCCTCTTTCCTATAGTTGCCTGCGACCAGTCGGAGGGTCGGGGCCTCACCATCGGTAAACAGGTGATGACCGTCCGGAACGCGTCGGTGACGGTCAATGACGACTCGCACCGGGTTGGGGCCGCTGGCGCGACGCACCGTAAGACGGGGGTTGTCCGTTGAGGCGGTGCTGGCACCCACAACAACGGCATCAGATACTGCGCGTATCCGATGAAGGTGGGTGATGCCGTCCTTGCCATTAATGAAGCGGGAGCGGCCGGTAACGGTCGCAATTCGCCCGTCCAGGCTTTGGCCCAGCTGGCCAATCACTTTGGAGCTGCCATCATCTGTCACTGGCCGACACAGGGGAAGAAATACCGAAAGCAGATCTTTCGCCTCGCCAGTGGCTGGCTGCATCAGGCTCCAGGCTCCGTGACCATTGAGTTTTATCGCTTCGTGATGGGAGCCCGGCAATGGCAGTGTCACGTGGCTGCGGTCTACTGCACTAAGCACCAGTTCCCATGCCGATTCAATATCCAGGTTTCTTGCCGCCATAAGTAGCCTGTTCGGTTGTCGCCGAGGAGCTTTTAAGACTCCTTCAGTATAGGCAGATTGTGTGCAAAGCTATATATACGTTACATTTCCTGATTGAATCACTTCGCAGGGCATTTTCGGGACAAGTCCCGGTTTGAATGACGAGGTAAATGGCCATGCAGCATGTGCAACCCATTCAGCACTGGGAGCCAGAAACGCCAGAAGATCACGGTCAGCTTGAGTTGCCCGGTATTGCCCTGGATAAAAGTGACGAACTTCTGGTGTCGCTGGATAAGCTGGAGGAAGCGCTTGAAAAGGTGCAGCTGACCGTGGAAGAGGCGGAATTGCTTCGCCGGTTCCGCAGAACAAGCACGGAAAACCGGCGAATGATCCTTCAGATCCTGGGCAGCTGAATCTGCCCGAGGCTCGTTAATCGCCTTTCTTGTAGATATTCTCGTAAACGTAATTGGTGGCCTCAACAAAACCATCTATGCTGCCACAGTCGAACCGGCGACCCTTGAACTGGTAGGCCAGCACGCAGCCATTCTTTGCCTGTTCCAGCAAGGCATCGGTAATCTGTACTTCACCGTTCTTGCCTGCGGGGGTGCGTTCGATGATGTCGAAAATATCCGGGGTGAGAATGTAGCGGCCAATAATGGCCAGGTTGCTTGGTGCATCTTCCGGCGCCGGTTTCTCTACCATATCTGTAATCCTGAAGAGACCGTCCTTCATGGATTCACCGGCAATCACACCATATTTGTGGGTTTCATCGGCCGGCACTTCTTCAATAGCAACAATGGAGCAGCGGAACTGGTTGTAGAGCTTTACCATTTGCGCCAGAACGCCATCATCACCTTCGGGGCCCATGCAAAAGTCGTCGGCCAACACCACGGCGAAAGGGTTGTCACCCACAAGATTACGACCGGTCAGGATGGCATGACCCAATCCCTTCATTTCGTTCTGCCGGGTAAAGGCAAAGCTGTTGTGGTGTATAAGATCCCTGATTGATGCCAGCAAGTCTTCCTTGCCCGAGCCGGCAATCTGGTGTTCAAGTTCATAGCTGATGTCGAAATGATCCTCAATTGCTCGCTTACCCCGACCGGTCACGAAGCCAAACTCGTGAATGCCGGCTTCTGCGGCTTCTTCTACGCCGTACTGAACCAGGGGTTTGTTCACTACCGGAAGAATTTCTTTGGGCATGGCCTTGGTAGCGGGTAGAAATCGAGTGCCGTAGCCGGCTACGGGAAACAGGCATTTTCTGATCATATCTTTCGTCCTTTGATATTTGGTTTCACGGCCTGTGGACTGCCTGACGCCGTTACGTCAGCGTGTTACGACTGTACCTTTCACAAAGTGTGCCGAGTTTACCCAAGTTATTGAGACAAATGCAGGGGGCTGTCCGGATTTGTAATTGTGGGTGTCTTTTGGCTTCCTTTCATAGCTAGCTTGTTTATTCATGTGTAGCTTTCATTTGTCCATATAACCTATTGTTTTAACGTAACATTAAAATTGTAAATTTTGACAATAAATTATGGTGTGCCGCCTTAAAATTTTTTAAAGTGTCAGGTAATCCGGATCCCGACTGGTTGAGGCGTTTCTTTGCGAGTTTACTGTTTGTTGGCACTACTTTGGTGCGCGCCTGCCGGCGCATTTTCATTGGCAGAAAAACTGCCAGTGAACCCCTCTGGCTGGAGCCTCTATCCCGGAAACCTGCTTAAGTCGGTTGCCGGTTATCTCGCATCAAACCTGCAGTTTTCCGGTGCGTCCAACCATAGTGCCGGCGCCGTTGACGGCAGACTGACAATGTCGGGCAATAACATGATTCTGTCCAGTCATGATATTTCGCTGGACTTCGAGGACTCAGTCTCTCAAAGGAATGGCGGTGAATCCGAGTCGCTCGCTTTCCGGTACTCTTTTCCTGTTGCGGGCGTTCACGTCCGTATGGCTGTCGAAGACTCGGAGTATCTGGGGGTGTCCACCAAAGCAGGCCAGCAATTAGATGCTCGTGGAGAACACCATGGATTGACGCTCTCCGGAAGTCGGGCCCTTTGGTCGTGGCAGGGCTTTGAAGTGGATAGCGTCTTCCGTCATTCCAATGGCAAAACCCACACCTATGAGGAATCGGTCTGGGTTTCGGATGCCACACATCAATTCTCCAGTTTCGGGTTGCGGTATTCCGGGAAGCGGGAGCTGGCCGGCGGGTTCCGGGCTGGTTCTTCAATCACGGCTTTGGGCGGATGGGAAACTATCGAATCCGTCAGCACGTCGGTAGATTCTTCTGAGGAGACGGGGTTTCACAAGATCGCGTTGGGGGCGTCACTCAGTCGCACGTTTTATCGCTGGGATCTGGGGCTCGATGGCCGCTATCAATTGGCTCCGGAAGATCTTGCTGCTGCAGAGTACCTGCAAATAGCCGGGCCCTCGATGATGAGGGGGTTCAACGGCCAGTCCCTGTATGTCTCAGAGGGTGGATGGGTTCGTATGAATGCCCGAAGCCCCGGGTACAGCATTCCTTTCACCAGGGCGGTGAATTCGTATGTCATGGTATCGGTGCTCAGGGGGTGGGCGTCTACGTCCGCCGCTGATAATGGCGGGTTTGGCGCAAGCACCGGTGAAATATCCCTGACCCTTCAAGGGCGACGATTTCTCGCCAACATGAGTGTCGGTCAGATTCTGGATCTTTCGGGTGATGCGATGCAGCGCCCTGCGCGACCGGATGTGTCCTTCTCCATGACATTGGGTATCTGACTCCGTTCGCAAGAGCGATTCCTGAAACATCCGGGTAGTTTCCGGGTAAATCCTTTCGAAGCCGTTACGAAGATGTCACTTGAGGCCGGGCCTGCCTCAGGTGCTACATTCATGTAACCGCAAGCAAGGGATTTTCTGCATGAGAGATTCAGGACTGCAAACAACTTGTCTGATGGTGTGTTGTCTGTTTGGACTTCCTTCTCTGGCGAGCGCCTTCGACTTTGAAGAGGTGATTGAGAAGGCAGAAGCACTTTCCAGAGAGAGCTATCAGTCGCCATCGCAGGCGCCAGACTTTCTTCGGAACCTGGATTATCCTGCGTATCAGTCCATCCGCTTCAAGCCCGAAGAAAGTCTTTGGCATTCGGGACAGTCACCATTTCAGGTGATGATGATCCCCCAGGGAAATTTTTATGCGCACCCGGTAAAACTCCACGAGATCGACGGCTCGGGTGTAAAGCCGGTTGCATTCGATAAGACAGATTTCGATTACCCGAACCCCGAACTCGAAAAACGGATTCCGGCTGACCTGGGTTATGCGGGCATTAAACTCACGTTTCCGCTGGATGGCGACGATGCTCAGAATCAGTTCATGGTTTTCGGCGGCGCCAGCTATTTCCGGGCGGTTGGCAAAGGGCAGCAATTCGGGCTTTCCGGGCGTGGTATCGCGGTTGATACTGGCCTGCCATCAGGCGAAGAGTTCCCCACCTTTACAGAGATCTGGCTGGAAAGGCCGGCTGCTGATAGCAAAAGCATGGTGGTTTACGGGCTTCTCGATGGGCCGAGTTTGACCGGCGCCTACCGGTTCGTGATCCAGCCGGGGGAAAACACTCAGGTGCGTGTTACTTCGGAACTGTTCTTCCGGGACGACATACAGCAACTTGGATTGGCTCCGCTCACTTCGATGTTCTATTACGGCGAAAATACCGTACGCCCGGAAGGGGAGTGGCGACCCCAGGTTCATGATTCTGATGGTTTGCTGGTTCATGATGGCCAATCCGGAGAATGGCTCTGGAGACCGCTGGTGAATCCATCCCAGCTCCAATTGAGTTTCCATGAGGTGGATAAGCTAAACGGGTTCGGGTTAATACAAAGGGATCAGGCTTTTCACAAGTTCGAAGACAGTGAGGCCAGATACGATCTGAGGCCCAGTGCCTGGGTTGAGCCAGCGGAGGCCTGGGGTGCTGGCTCGGTGGTGCTTGTTGAAATTCCCTCTGGTGCCGAAACCAATGACAACATCGCTGCGTTCTGGAAGCCGGACCAGGAAGTAAAGGGCGGAGAGAGTCGGCGCTTTGCATATGATCTGACGTTTGGCGGGCCGGAGATAACCCGCCATCCGTCTGGACAAGCGGTTAACACCTTCCTCGGCGATGGCAATCGCACGGGCGGCGGTGATGAGCCGGGAGCCTATCGTCTCATTGTGGATTTCCAGGGTGACAAGCTAAGGGCTCTGGGGGCGGAGGATCCGGTCGTCAGCCAGGTCACCGGTGGTAAAGGTGTCGAGGTGATGGAGCATTTTGTGGAATACGTTGATGCCAGTGATGTCTGGAGGCTTTCCATCCTGGCGAAGCCAGCGGCGAATGAACCGCTAGCGGTGCGAGGATTTCTCAGCCTTGATGATCAGCCTCTGACCGAAACCTGGACTTACTCGCTAGAACCGATGACAGATCTGCGGTCTAACTCTGAGTGATGATGACGGTGAAAGGAGGTGCCTATGACAGATCCTGTTTTTCAGCGGGTATTCGTTCGTCTGTGCAGCTATCTGGCGGAGGCCGGTATTGAGATGACCCAGCCTCATTGCCGTAACCTGTTGAGATTGATGGATGATGTTCTGGCGGAGGTAGGCGAGGGTGACGACGCTGAGGAGCTCAGCGAGACCCTGTGGCTTTGTCGGGCAATGGATCGGCTAACTGACTACTTTACGTTGTCTGAAGACAGACTTCCGGCGCCTACCCCACCTTTGCTGCGCGGTAGCATAGGATATCCATCCCATGGCGGATGATGTGTCAGGCGTCAACGCCTCCAGGGGGCAGCGCTGGAGGCGTATTGCCTTTTTCCGTCGTAGTCTGCTGGCGCTTTTTGTGCTGGGGCAAACAGCGGTAGCCAGTTATTGCCTGCTGTGGGTACTGCCATACCATGGCGGGACCTTGCTCGAACTTGGTATGACGGCATTGTTTGCCATCCTCTATGCCTGGATTGCCGTTGGTTTCTGGACGGCAGTTTTTGGTTTCTTGATTCGCCTTGCGGGAGGCGACCGTCACGCGTTACTGCGTCGTCACACAGACGAGTCGCTGGCCCAGACGCCGCTGGCCAAGACCGCCATTTTACTGCCAATCTATCATGAGCCGGTGCAGTGGACTCTTAGTGGCCTGAAGGCGGTATATCGGGATATCGAGCGCTCTGGCCACATTGAGCATTTCGAGTTTTATATTCTGTCCGACAGCCGGGATCCGGACGTCTGGCTGAAAGAGCAGGAAGTGTGGCATTCGCTGGTCCGGGAGCTGGGGGCTGAAGGTCGTCTGTTCTACCGTCGACGCCCGGTAAACCTGAACTACAAAAGCGGTAATGTAGCGGATTTTCTCCGCCGGTGGGGGCGTCGGTTCAAGTACATGGTTGTGCTTGATGCGGATAGTCTTTTGGGTGGTGACACTGTATTGCGCATGGTCCGTCTGATGGAGCGCGAGCCTGCGGTGGGTATTCTGCAAACCAATCCAACCATTATTAATGCTCAGTCGCTGTTCGCCCGCATCCAGCAATTTGCCAATCGATTTTATTCAACCTTGTTTGCTACCGGCCTTGCAGCGATTCAAATGGGCGACGCGGCATTCTGGGGGCACAATGCCATTCTCCGTACCGAGCCATTCATGAAGCACTGTGGTTTGCCCAAGCTCGGTGGATTCGGGATTTTCGGTGGTCCCATCATGAGCCACGATTTTGTCGAGGCTGCCTATATGGGAAGGGCCGATTATGAAGTGTGGCTGGAAACGGGGCTTGGGAACAGCTTTGAGGAATCGCCACCCACGCTGGCGGATGAACTGGCACGAGATAATCGCTGGGCCAAGGGTAACCTGCAGCACCTCTGGGTGATGCTGCGTGAGCCGGGACTCCGCTTTGCCCATCGTATGGCCTTTTTTAACGGGGTGATGGCGTACCTGGCCTCGCCTCTCTGGCTTGGCTTTCTTGTCCTGACAACGTTAGAAGCAGCCAGTATGACTCTCGCGCCTATCGAGTACTTTCCAGAAGGCCACCAGGGTCCGTTTCCGCTCTGGCCGGTATGGCGGCCCGGTTGGGCGTTGGTGCTGGCGGTCAGCACGTTTGCTCTGCTGTTCCTGCCCAAGTTTCTGGCGATCATTGATGCACTCCTGCATCGGTATACACGGGAATACGGGGGGTTCTTCCGGCTTTGTTCCAGCGTGTTTCTGGAAATTGTTATCTCGATATTGCTGGCGCCGGTAAGGATGTGGGCGCACAGTCGATTTGTTGTGTCTGCACTGCTTAATCTGTCGCTGTCGTGGGCTGGCCAGAACCGGACGGAAGAGACTACCTGGCGCGAAGCACTGATAACACAGTTGCCGGGAATGCTTCTGGCCGGGTCCTGGTCGGCATTTGCCTGGAGCCTGGATACGCTCTTTTTCCTCTGGTCGCTACCCGTGGCTATTCCGTTGTTGCTGGCTGCGCCGACTGCCGTTTATCTGAGCCGGACAGGGCCGGGTGGTTTCCTTCGGGCTCAGGGATTGTTGCAAATACCCGAGGAACAGGAACCTCCTATGCCACTGTTGGACGATGCCAAGAGATTTCGCCTTGAGTCGGCGCCCGAATCAGTGCTTAGCCCATTTGAACAGGCTGTCCTCAATCCAGACCTGAATCGCTTACACAAAGCGCTCGCGAGAAATCACCGCAGAGGTCCACGAAGGCAGCAACTTGAGTCAGCGGTTTCCCGTTGCGTGAAGTTCGGGCCGGAAGGCCTGACGCCCCGGGAGCTAAGTGGCCTCGCTCGGGACAGGCAATCCCTCTGCGATCTCCACAAAGCCGCCTGGCGAGCGCCTGACAGCAGTTATTGGGGGCAATGCGTGAGTCGAAAGGGCCTTGAATCGCCTTCCGGGTAACAACGAATTTCCAGTTACAGGAGAACGGGTAATGATGGATAGACGGTCACTGGTAAAGGCGATGGCGGGATTGATGGGGGCCGGGCTATTGCCTTTAACCTCTCTGGTTCACGGCGCCGGAGTTCAGCCCATTTCTGGCAGCAAGCCCCGTTCTTTCAGTTACGGTTGGTTAAAAGGCCTGGCACGGGAGAGGGCAAGTCAGGCTTATGTATCTCATGAAGGTGAGTTGCCCGAAACGCTCAAAACGCTGTCGTGGGATGATTACCAGGCGATCGGTTTTCGCGCTGATCAGGCGCTTTGGCGTGATACCGACAGCGCGTTCCAGATCCAGCTCTTCCACCTTGGCCTCTACTTCCAGCAACCGGTGAAAATCCACGAAGTCGTTGATGGAGAAGCCACCGAACTTGCTTACCAGCAGGGATTGTTCCGGTATGAAGGGGAGCAGCCGTTGGGAGACCTGCCGGAAGACATGGGCTATGCCGGGTTTCGGGTGCATTACCACAACAATTTTGCGCTCGATCTGGCGGCCTTTCTGGGGGCGAGTTATTTCCGGGCGGTAGGTTCAGAGATGCAATACGGGGTGTCGTCCAGAGGGCTGGCGATCGATACCGGCATGAATAAGGAAGAGGAGTTTCCCCGTTTTACCGAATTCTGGCTTGAACAACCTGAGCCGGAGAGCGGGCGTTTGAACGTCTGGGCGCTGCTTGATTCCCCAAGTACTACGGGTGCCTATGCGTTTGTGCTCGATCCCGGACGCAACATGGTAATGGATGTGGATGTTGCGCTTTACCCAAGGACAGAGATCACCCGAGCTGGTATTGCGCCGTTGACCAGTATGTACCAGGTGGGAGAAAACAGCCGGCGTATGGACTACGACTGGCGGCCGGAGATACACGATTCTGATGGGCTTGCGATGCGTACCGGTAATGGCGAGTGGTTATGGCGGCCCTTGGTGAACCCTGTCACTCTAAGGTTCAACAGCTACCGTGACCACAATCCTTCAGGCTTCGGGTTACTGCAAAGAGACAGAGATTTCGACCATTACCAGGACGATGGGGTCTTTTACGACCGTCGACCGAGTGTTTGGGTGGAGCCCATCGGTGAATGGGGCGCGGGCAGTGTTGATCTGGTAGAAATCCCGACTGTTGACGAAACCTTCGATAATATCGTCGCTTTCTGGCACCCGGACTCGCCCTTACTGCCGGGCCGGGAGTACCTCTTCAGTTACCGACTGCACTGGGGAGAGGCAGCGCCCGTGCAACCCTATGAATTAGCAACGGTTCAGGCAACCCGTACCGGCCTGGGGGGCGTTGTTGGCCAAAAACGGACGTACTTTTCCTGGCGCTTTGCAGTCGATTTCGCTGGCGGTGCCCTGGAAATGCTGGGTCAGGATGCTGAGGTGGAGCCGGTAATCAGTGTGAGCAGGGGGGACGTTGAGATTACCTCCGCGCGGCCATTGTCTGCAATCGGCGGTTACCGTGCGATGTTTGATCTTGTCCCCGGAGATTCAGTTGAACCCATCAATATTCGCGTGTACCTCAGGCTTCATGGCGAACCGTTGACGGAGACCTGGCTTTATCAGTACACCCCGCCACCGGTTGATGAGCGCGAACTCTATTGATTGGGGCAGTCCGTTGTAAACAATTCAAGAGGTCGACCTCTCCAGTATTGTTGACAATATTTACCCTTAGGCGTAGATTTGCACAAAATAACCTCGGTTTTGTTGACAAACTATGTCTGAGCTTACTTCTCCCACCTACACCCGCGCCGATGAGGCTTTCGATTGTCTGCAAACGGCGATCGTGAAAGGCGAATTGGCGCCGGGCGAAAAAATTGGCGAACTGGAACTGTGCTCGCGGTTCAATCTGACCCGCGGACCTCTCCGGGAAGCGCTGGGGCGACTGGAGTCCCGTGGTTTGCTGGTGCGGCGCCCGCACGCCGGTGTCAAGGTGGTGTCGGTCAGTGCATCGGAATTGATGGAGCTGTACCGCATTCGCGAGGTGATGGAAGGATTGGCGGCCCGTCAGGCGGCGGAGCGCATGACCGATCAGGAAATTGCCGACCTGCAGGCCACCCTCAATGCCCATGAGCGAATGATTGACGAAGCTCAGGGCCAGGCCTATTACCAGGCCGAGGGAGATTATGACTTCCACCACCGAATCGCTACTGGCAGCCGAAATACCAAACTTGCCCAGATGCTCCTGGGCGACCTTTACTACATGGTTCGCATGTACCGTTACCGGCTAAGCACGTCCACCGGTCGTCCCCAGCGCGCCCTCGGAGAACACCGGCGTATTGTCGAAGCCATCGCCCAGCGCGACGGTGAACTCGCCGAATTTCTGATGAAACGCCATATCAATGCAGCAAGACAGAACATTGAACAAAAGATCGAGCAAGGCGAACTGACGATCTAACCGTAGGTCGAATTTTCCCTGAGGGGCATTCGGCAAACCAGAATCAAAACACAGAGAGGCCAACATCATGTCCAACAAACTCAGCCCGGGCGCTCGCTTCAGCAAGGCGCTCAAAGAAAATCAGCCCCTGCAGATTGTGGGCACCATCAACGCTTACACCGCAATGATGGCGGAGAAAGTGGGGCACCAGGCCATTTATCTTTCCGGTGGTGGAGTGGCTAACGCTTCCTATGGTTTGCCGGATCTGGGTATGACGTCCCTGAACGACGTGATCGAAGACGTCCGCCGGATTACGGCTGCCTCCGACGTGCCATTGTTGGTGGATATCGATACCGGTTGGGGTGGTGCCTTCAACATTGCGCGCACCATTCGTGAGATGGAACGTGCCGGTGCCGCAGCTGTCCATATTGAGGACCAGGTTGCCCAGAAGCGCTGTGGCCATCGCCCGAACAAGGAGATTGTGTCCCAGGAAGAAATGGTTGACCGTATCAAAGCTGCCGTCGATGCCCGGCAGGATGAAAGCTTCTTTATTATGGCTCGTACAGACGCGTTCCAGAAAGAAGGGCTTGAAGCGGCTATCGAGCGCGCCAAGGCCTGTATTGAGGCCGGTGCCGACGGTATCTTCGCCGAGGCCGTGACTGAGCTTGAGCACTACAAGGCCTTCTCAGAAGCCCTCGACGTGCCCATCCTGGCAAATATCACCGAATTTGGGGCTACGCCTTTATACAACCGTAAGGAACTGGCTGAAGCCGGAGCCGATATGGTGCTGTATCCGCTCAGCGCTTTCCGGGCGATGAACAAGGCCGCTCTGACTGTTTACCAGAACATTCTGGAGAAGGGCGATCAGAAAGATGTGGTTGACCTCATGCAGACCCGGATGGAGCTATACGATTTCCTGAACTACCACGATTTCGAGCAGAAACTGGATCAGCTGTTCCAGCAGACCAAAGGTTAATAACTGAACTTGGGGGTAGATGGCCATTCCATCTGCCCTCATGCTCTAACAAGACAAAGATGGGAGACAACAATGGCTGAAGCAAAACAACTGAGTGGCGCAGGCCTCCGTGGTCAGGTCGCCGGCGAAACTGCCCTGTGCACCGTTGGCAAGAGTGGCGCGGGCCTGACTTACCGCGGTTACGACATTGCCGATCTGGCTGAAAAAGCCCAGTTTGAGGAAATCGCCTATCTGCTTCTGCGGGGCAAGCTTCCGAACAGCCAGGAGCTGGACGCATACAAGAAAAAGCTCCAGAGCCTCCGTGGTTTGCCAGCGGCGCTGAAAACTGTGCTTGAGCAGATCCCCAAAGACGCGCACCCGATGGACGTGATGCGTACCGGTTGCTCCATGCTTGGTAACCTGGAAACCGAGCAGGATTTCAGCGAACAGGACGACAAGATCGACCGCATGCTGGCAGTTTTCCCGTCCATCATCACCTATTGGTACCGCTTCGCTCACGAAGGTGTGCGTATCGAAACCGACAGCGATGTGGATTCCATTGGCGGTCATTTCCTGGAGTTGCTGCACGGCAAGAAGCCCAGTGAGCTGCACGAGCGTGTCATGAACGTCTCCCTGATTCTTTATGCGGAGCACGAGTTCAACGCATCCACCTTCACTGCCCGTGTATGCGCCTCCACGCTGTCTGATATCCACAGCTGCGTAACCGGTGCCATTGGTTCCCTGCGTGGTCCTCTGCATGGCGGGGCCAATGAGGCGGCTATGGAACTGATTCAGCGTTTCCAGAGCGCGGATGAAGCCGAATCGGGCCTGATGGGCATGTTGGAGCGGAAAGAAAAGATCATGGGCTTCGGTCACGCGATTTACAAAGAATCCGACCCGCGCAACGCCATTATCAAGCAGTGGTCCAAGAAGCTGGCGGACGAAGTGGGCGATACCGTGCTCTACCCGGTATCCGAGCGCTGCGAAGCCGTTATGTGGCGTGAGAAAAAACTGTTCTGTAATGCCGACTTCTTCCATGCCTCGGCTTATCACTTCATGGGTATCCCGACTGAACTGTTCACCCCCATCTTCGTGATGTCTCGTGTGTCGGGCTGGACCGCTCACGTGAAAGAGCAGCGCGCGAACAACCGCATTATTCGCCCAAGTGCCGATTATACGGGCCCGGCAGATGCCAAGTGGGTACCGATTGAGGAGCGCCCATGAACACCGAATACCGTAAACCGTTACCAGGCACCGACCTGGATTACTTCGATACTCGTCAGGCCGTGGAAGACATCCAGGCCGGCGCGTATGAAAAGCTTCCGTACACCTCCAAAATCCTGGCGGAACAACTCGTTCGCCGCTGTGATCCGGCGACGTTGACCGATTCCCTGAAGCAACTGGTCGAGCGAAAGCGTGACCTGGATTTCCCCTGGTATCCGGCCCGCGTCGTCTGCCACGACATCCTTGGTCAGACTGCATTGGTGGATCTGGCGGGCCTGCGTGACGCCATCGCCGAGAAGGGCGGTGATCCTGCCAAGGTCAATCCGGTGGTCCCCACCCAGCTGATCGTCGATCATTCCCTGGCTGTTGAACACGCCGGTTTCGAGCAAGACGCGTTCGAGAAGAACCGTCAGATCGAAGACCGCCGCAACGACGACCGGTTCCACTTCATTAACTGGACCAAGACCGCGTTCAAGAATGTGGACGTTATTCCTCCCGGCAACGGCATCATGCACCAGATCAATCTGGAGAAGATGTCCCCGGTGGTTCAGAATCGCGATGGCGTGGCCTTCCCGGATACCTGTGTCGGAACCGACAGCCATACCCCGATGGTCGACGCCCTTGGCGTTATTTCTGTGGGTGTGGGCGGCCTGGAAGCGGAAAGTGTGATGCTGGGCCGCGCCTCCATGATGCGTTTGCCGGATATCGTGGGTGTGGAGCTCACAGGCAAGCTGAGGCCGGGCATCACCGGTACCGATATGGTACTCGCCATCACCGAGTTCCTGCGTAAGGAACGTGTGGTTGGTGCCTACCTGGAATTCTACGGCGAGGGTGCCGACAGCCTGACCGTGGGCGACCGTGCCACCATCTCCAACATGACCCCGGAATACGGTGCCACAGCGGCCATGTTCTACATTGATGGCCAGACCATCGACTACCTGAAACTGACCGGCCGTGAAGACGAACAGGTTGCTCTGGTAGAGACGTTTGCGAAGGAAACCGGTCTTTGGGCCGACAGCATGAAAAACGCGGAATACGAGCGGGTGCTGAAGTTCGACCTGTCTAAAGTAGACCGTACGTTGGCTGGCCCCTCAAACCCTCATGCGCACCTGCCGACCTCGGAGCTGGCAGAGCGCGGCATCGCCGGTGAGTGGGAGCAGGAAGAAGGCAAGATGCCGGATGGCGCCTGCATTATTGCCGCCATTACCAGCTGCACCAACACCAGTAACCCCCGCAACATGGTGGCCGCAGGCCTGATCGCCCGTAACGCCAACAAGCTGGGACTGACCCGCAAACCCTGGGTAAAAACCTCGCTGGCGCCGGGCTCCAAGACGGTGAAGATGTACCTTGAAGAAGCCAAACTGCTCCCCGAGCTGGAGCAACTCGGCTTTGGCGTTGTGGCCTTTGCCTGCACCACCTGTAACGGCATGAGTGGCGCCCTGGATCCGAAAATCCAGCAGGAAATCATCGACCGGGATCTCTACTCAACCGCAGTGCTCTCCGGTAACCGGAATTTTGATGGCCGGATTCACCCCTACGCCAAGCAGGCCTTCCTGGCATCGCCGCCGCTGGTGGTTGCCTACGCCATTGCAGGTACCATCCGCTTCGACATCGAAAAGGATGCCCTGGGCTATGACCAGGACGGCAACCCCGTCACCCTGAAGGACATCTGGCCGGACGACGCGGAAATCGATGCCATCGTCAAATCCAGTGTGAAGCCGGAGCAGTTCCGGAGCACCTATATCCCGATGTTCGACATTACCCGGGATGCCCAGGCCAATACGAATCCGCTGTACGAATGGCGTCCGCAAAGCACCTACATCCGTCGCCCGCCCTACTGGGAAGGTGGCATGGTGGGTGAGAAAACCCTCAAGGGTATGCGCCCACTGGCGGTTCTTCCGGACAACATCACTACGGACCACCTGTCGCCTTCCAACGCGATCCTGATGAACAGCGCAGCCGGTGAATACCTGCACAAAATGGGCGTGCCTGAGGAAGATTTCAACTCCTACGCCACCCACCGGGGCGACCACCTGACCGCCCAGCGTGCCACGTTCGCTAACCCGAAGCTGTTCAACGAAATGGTCCGGGACGAAAACGACAACGTGAAGCAGGGTTCTTTGGCGCGGATCGAGCCGGAGGGTAAGGTGACCCGTATGTGGGAGGCCATCGAGACCTACATGGATCGCAAACAGCCGCTGATCATTATTGCCGGCGACGATTACGGGCAGGGTTCTTCCCGTGACTGGGCCGCCAAGGGCGTTGCCCTGGCAGGCGTGGAAGCAATTGTGGCTGAAGGGTTCGAGCGGATTCACCGCACCAACCTGATCGGTATGGGCGTGATGCCTTTGCAGTTTGAGGAAGGCACCACCCGCCAGACTCTGGCCATCGACGGCACCGAAACCTACGACGTAGAAGGCGACCCGGCGCCCCGCGCCGAGCTCACGCTGGTTATCCATCGTAAGAACGGCAGTACCGAGCGGGTGCCGGTGATTTGCCGTCTGGATACCGCTGAGGAAGTGTCTATCTACAGCGCGGGCGGCGTATTGCAGCGATTTGCGGAGGATTTTCTGCAATCCGAAGGCGCAGCCTGAGCCAGCAAACCAGGGGTCAGATGGACGCGTTCATCTGACCCCGTCTTCACCAAGAGAGCAGATTAATGACCCACGCTCCCCAGATCAAAGTTCCCGCTACCTACATGCGCGGCGGCACATCAAAGGGCGTTTTCTTCCGCCTGCAAGACTTGCCCGAAGCCTGCCAGACCCCGGGTGAAGCCCGGGACAAACTTCTATTGCGGGTGATTGGCAGCCCCGATCCTTACCAGAAGCAGATCGACGGAATGGGCGGCGCTACGTCCAGTACCAGCAAAACCGTTATCCTTGCTGAAAGCACACAGCCGGATCACGATGTTGACTACCTGTTTGGCCAGGTCTCCATTGATAAGCCGTTTGTAGACTGGAGCGGCAACTGCGGCAATCTCACCGCAGCTGTGGGCGCATTCGCCATCAACAGCGGTTTTGTGGCCAAAGACCGGATACCGGACAACGGCATCTGCACGGTGCGTATATGGCAGGCTAACATCCGGAAAACCATCGTTGCTCACGTACCCATCACCAATGGTGAAGTGCAGGAAACCGGCGATTTCGAGCTGGATGGTGTGACCTTTCCGGCCGCCGAGGTACAAGTGGAATTTATGGACCCGGCCGATGGTGAAGGCTCCATGTTTCCTACAGGGAGCCTGGTGGACGACCTCGATGTGCCCGGTATTGGCACCCTGAAAGCCACCATGATCAATGCCGGTATTCCTACAATTTTCCTCAATGCTGAAGACATCAGCTACAAAGGCACCGAGCTGCAGGACGACATCAATTCCGATCCGGAGGCTCTGGCCAGGTTTGAAACCATCCGGGCCCATGGTGCGCTGAAAATGGGGCTGATCCAGAACATCGAAGAAGCGGCCAATCGCCAGCACACCCCGAAAGTGGCGTTTGTGGCCAAACCCTCTGATTACGTGTCTTCAAGCGGCAAGACGATTCGGGCAGGGGATGTGGATGTATTGGTTCGCGCTCTGTCCATGGGTAAGCTCCATCATGCGATGATGGGCACCGCTGCGGTAGCCATTGCCACGGCATCCGCCGTACCGGGGACACTTGTTAACCTGGCTGCAGGCGGCGGCGACCGTACGCAGGTTATCTTTGGTCATCCCTCCGGTACCTTGCGTGTTGGTGCAGAGGCGAAGGAAGTGGGTGGCCAGTGGACCGCTACCAAAGCCATTATGAGTCGCAGTGCCCGGATTCTGATGGAAGGTTGGGTGAGGGTTCCGGGTAGTGACTAGCTTTGCCG
The DNA here is from genome assembly GCF_018860425.1 of Marinobacter sp. F3R08. Lineage (GTDB taxonomy): Bacteria > Pseudomonadota > Gammaproteobacteria > Pseudomonadales > Oleiphilaceae > Marinobacter. Next base: position 434,959 of record NZ_JAHKPI010000025.1, read on the forward strand.
CTTGTGGTTGGAAGAAAGCGTTCAAATGATGAAATAGCCCGGAAAGATCTGAATCCCATGTCCTGGCCAGAACGGCCAGATCCCAATCTTGTAAAGGTCCGCCGCTCAGGGACGAGCGGGGGGCGACAGGGTCTCCGATCTTGATACCTCGCTTGCTAACTTTTCGTTGTGTCAGCAAAATTTACGAGCTGTCAGAATAGTTTGCAATGAAAGCTATTTTTTATATCTAAATACTATAGAACGATGTGTTTTTAGGTTTCTGATCTTTTAAGCAGCTTGATCATTAATTACATGACGCTTAAGACGATTCATTTGATCCTCTTTAATGTCGAATATACTTACAGCAGTAGTATTTTAAGACCAAGGATATATTCGTAACTAACAGAAATATCGCAATTTCCAATATCTGGCATGGCTAATGCTTTCTCTCCGTTACCGCTGACTGGCTTGCATGAAGACTGGCTGCCAGCGTTTCCAATCAAGGAGAGATAATGATGAACAAAGTCCTGAAAAGAACACTCTTATCAACTATTGTCCTGCCTTTATCGCTGGGCGCGGCGTCCGCTAGCGCCGTAATGATCACCGATTGGGGTTATAGCGTCGATAGTACCTTCGCCAATCCTACCTGGACAGCGGCTGATGGCGACAACGATGGCTCCCAGACAATCCTGCCAAGTGAGCTTTCCTGGGGTGGTGTGGATGCTGATGAGCGCTCGTCCGTCTCCATTACACCAAACGTTTCCGCCGCAAGCGGTCTAATGACAAATGGGGCAGCTGTCGACGGTGGCGTGTTTACCCACGACAATAATATTATCAATGCCGATTACGTCTCGTTGACTGGTTTTGATCTTACTTCAACGCTGACGCTGGATCCTGCTGTTCCTGATGGACCAGCTCTGGGGCCGACCTCAATCACCTTCCTGAGCTTCTTCAGTGAAACAATTAACGAGGATAACCCTGCAGACTGTGGTTTTCCGTCTACCTCTGGTTGCGATGATATCTTCACCATAGATAACTTCGATGACCTGAACGCTGTGGATGACGGCGAAGGTGGCTTCGAGTTCGCTCAGTCATTCGTCCTTGATGATTACAAGTACACGGTATTCCTGTCAGTGCTGGGTCTTGAGGCTCTGGATGATGCCACTTGTGCGGCAGCAGGCGCTTCAAGTGGATGCGTTGGCCTTCTGACTCTTGAAGATACCTCGAATGAATTTGGTACCAAGTTCCGTATCGCGGCTGAAAAAGTGCCAGAGCCCGGAACCTTGGCGCTTCTTGGTCTTGGTTTGGCCGGACTTGGGGTGTCACGCAGAAAGAGAGCCGCAAAGGCATAACCTTTGACGGTTATCGAGTTCAGATGAACGTGTAGAAGAGACCCCCGCTGATTAGCGGGGGTTTTCTTTTAGTGATGTTCCGGTTTTTCTGGCAAGTACCGACCACCATCTGTAATCAACGACCAGACATCCGGTCGCCGCGCCTTGATGCGATCAATCAGTGACGATGCTTCGGTAAAGGCCGGGCGCCGCAGTCCGTGATACTCGAGCACCGGTCCCACATGATCAAACTCCACACCGAAACGCTTTAACAGGCGCAACTGGGCGGGTTCCATAACGGCCATCCAATGGGTTATACCATGCCTGACAGACATCTCAAGGATGGCCGCGAAGAGACCCAGACTGATATACGGAACGGCTCGTTTGCCGTTTTCCGCATCGCTATAGCTTGCCTCTTCGCTTACACCGGAGGTGGTTTTATCTTCATTGAGACGCTTCCGGAACTCCCGACTGACAGCCATCCTTGATATTTCTGCGATTTTATTTCGATTGGTTTTGGCAATGGCGTCCTGTGCCCGACGGGTCATTCGATGGACACAGGGTCCTTCCATCGGCAAGTCGGGTTGGTCAAGGTTGTCACCTGTCATAACCAGCCGGACTGTGGCCACGCTGTGTCCTGTGGGTCGGTGCCGGATCAACGCATGCACTGATTGCGGATCGTAAGAGTCGTGTTCCCGGTTATCAGCGAAGCATTTTGGGTCCTCGAAGGGACGGTCGATACAATAAACCTGGTATCTCACCTCGAAGACCTCGTTTATCGCCTCTGGCGATGTCGCCAACTCGACGTTGAAGACGGAGTGAAAAATGGCACCGATGTCTTCGTGTATTTCGTTTTTTTGTTTGTTTTCTGGTTCATGCTGAAAAGCGTTGCCATTCTGCATTTTAGGTCCTCATTCGTTCCCGTTCAGGAAGCTGTTATGGCGATAGTCCATAGAGTGAAAGCGCCGATACTGATCCCCTTACGGCGTACTACTGGTGTATCGAGGTAACAGCTGATTAGACCTCGGATTACTTGTTCCTGGGCACGTACCTTCCGGGTGCCAGGATGTGATTTGGGTCGACTGCCGTTTTGAGCTGACTGGCGAGCCCGGGCAAAGCCGAACCATGCCTATTGAGTATGTCCATAGCGTCGATGTTCAGACGGTATGGCAGGAAACCTTCCTTTTGACCCGCATTCACCAGGGCGCGATAACAGTCTTTTGCACGCGCTGTCGCATTGATGTCCCCGCGATCAAAGAGCAGGGGCACCGTCGAGTCGAAGCATCGGTCGTTTACCGTGGTCAGTGTAATGAGTGGATTGACACCGTACTGTGGACAAATTCGCTCGATCATTTCGATATAGCGACGGGCATCTTTCCCCCGAATTGGCACCAGGGGTGCAAACCAGATGAGTCCGCAGCCATCGCGGGCTGGGTTTTTGGGTTGTCCTGTTGCGGGTAGCGTTCCCGAGCGCCAGTACGCCAGTGGCAGCGCGACTTCATTGGGCGTGCCGTGCATGATCTCCAATGCACCTGAGAGCGTGTCGGCCATACCTCTGATTCGGGTTGCAAATCTTTCTGGCAGCAAGCGGGAGGCAGTCCGGACAGCCTTGACCCTCCGGCGGTTGATAAAGACGAGTCGGTCTGTTACCGGCCCAAGAATCCGCCTCAGAGTCCGCCGAGCCGCTCGGGAGACCTCTCTGGACGCGTAGATAGCACCGACACCGCTCCACGCTGGAACGCCATAGTTATCAGCAAGGGTTTCCACTACGTGAGCCGGCAGAACGCCGTCAATGGCCTTGTTTTCAGGGAACGGGGTCATCATCGAGAGCATGCGCTGATTGTTGAGCAGGTTAATTGCAACAACGGGACCGCCAAGCGTTCGCAGCACAGACCGGACTACGGGCACCAATGCTTCAAGTTTGGCGTCGTCTTTCGTGGAAAAGAAAAACGCTGTAACGGTCTCGGGAGCCGGTGCAAGGGCAATGGTCATATTTACAACAACGCCAAAATTTCCCTGGCTGAAAAGGCCATCGAGATAGGGTCCCACGCCCCATTTGAAAAGACCGTCTATCTCTGTCCCGCCGAGTTCGCTCAGAGGCGTCCGATACCGTGTGCCATCGGGTAAGATGGCTTCTATTTTGGTGACCGCAGAAAAGTGGTCAGTCACCGGTGTGATTCCATATCCACGCTCAAGAGCGTTGCCGAGAACGCTGCAGCTGGGCCCGGCACCGGTGACAGGGACGAGATATTCGCCATCATGGCGGTCAAGAAAGTCTCTCAAGGCTCCTTGAGTCACTCCCGGTCCAATGGTGACGACGCCCATCTCGGGGTCAAAATCAGAAATCTGGTTCAATCCTCCCAGATCCAGGATTACACAGTTATCTTCCACCGGGTTGGCACTGCCGTAGCCCCAGTTATTCCCGGTACTGACCGGGTAGACTGAAACCTTCCAGCGCTGTGCAACCTGTAAAATCTCTGAGACCTGATTTTGTGTTTCCGGCCGGAGAACAGCTGGAATAGATCGCTCAGCTCCAATGGTAGACGCGTTAACATCTGCATCACTCGCCGAGACGATTCCGGATTCTCCGAGAATCCCGGCCCATTCGGTGATTGCAGATTCAATAGCGCTATTTGTCACTGGCGGTTCCACGATTTATCGAAAGCAATGATGACTAAAGATGGATTTACGAACTGACCATCGAAGGCCCGGCATTATAGGCTAGACTACTCATCAATATTTATAGTGTAGCATTACGGATAAGAAAGTGATTTAGATTAAAAAACTGATTTAAAAACAGATGTATGGAATAGAAAATCAATAGGATATGCGTGGTTCTTTTCGTTAACAAAGATTAACTCGTGTGAATAGTGTCCTAAATATGAATAATAAAACGTTTCATTTAAGATCATTTTTGAATTTATAAGTCATTAATTAAATAATGGATTTCTGGTTTTGGTACACTGGAATAAGCGCTAGTCACATTGAATTCACCGGATTGGCCAGATGGCAAACAGAAAAAGCCGGAGTTCTTACCATGCCAGTAACATCCGATACGAATAGACGTCCTGAGTACGACGACCTGCTCCAGACCATCGCCGACTATACCCTCAATTATCGCATAGCCAGTGATGAAGCCTGGAACACTGCCCGCAACTGCCTGATGGACACCATAGGCTGTGGCCTGCTCGCGCTGCGATTCCCTGAATGCACAAAACACCTTGGGCCGCTTGTAGAGGGAACGGTGGTACCGTGCGGTGCCCGGGTTCCGGGAACCTCTTTCAGGTTAGATCCGGTAAAAGCTGCCTGGGATATCGGCTGTATCATTCGCTGGCTGGACTACAACGATACCTGGCTGGCTGCAGAGTGGGGGCATCCATCTGATAACCTTGGTGGCATTCTTGCGGTTGCGGATCACCTGTCCCAGAAACGGGTGGCAGAAGGAAAGAAACCGCTCATTATGAAGGATGTGCTGGAAGCCATGATCATGGCCCATGAAATTCAGGGTGTGCTGGCTCTGGAGAATTCCTTTAACCGGGTAGGTTTGGATCATGTGGTGCTGGTAAAAGTGGCCTCCACCGCAGTTACCGCAAAACTGATGGGTGCCAACCGCGAGCAACTGCTATCCGCATTGTCCCATGCCTGGGTAGATGGCCAGTCGTTGCGAACGTATCGGCATGCGCCCAACGCAGGGTCCAGAAAGTCTTGGGCAGCAGGTGATGCAACGTCTCGTGCCGTTCGCCTGGCAGACATTGCAATGAGAGGGGAAATGGGCATTCCCAGTGCATTGACGGCGCCGCAATGGGGATTCAATGAGGTGCTTTTCAGCAAAACCAACAAAGACCAGAAGCTCAAGCCCGAGGATAAGCGCCAGTTGTCCATACCTCAGGAATTCGGCTCCTACGTAATGGAGAATATCCTGTTCAAGATCTCCTTTCCTGCCGAGTTTCACGGCCAGACTGCGGTGGAAGCGGGAGTAACCCTGCATCCACAAGTGAAAGATCGTCTTGATGAGGTCGAGCGAATTGTCATTACTACCCATGAATCGGCCATCCGCATTATCTCCAAGCAGGGCACGTTGGCGAATGCAGCAGACAGGGATCACTGCCTTCAATACATGGTGGCCGTTTCTATGATTTTTGGCGGCCTCAGGGCCGAGTATTACGAGGACAGTTTTCACGAAGCCAATCCGGTCATCGATCGAATTCGTGAGAAAATGGAAGTAGTGGAAGATGAGCGATACAGCCGGGAATACCTTGAAGCCGATAAGCGCTCCATCGCAAATGCGATTCAGGTTTTCTTCGCTGACGGCAGCAAAACAGACAAGGTGGCTGTCGAATACCCTATTGGCCACCGGCGTCGAAGGAAGGAGGGCATTCCGCTGCTTGAGAAAAAATTCCGGAACAATCTCGAGACACGATTCCCCACGTTTAAATGTGAACGAATAGTCGGGATTTTTCAGGACCGGATAGAGCTGGAAAAGATGAATGTTCAAGAGTTTATGGGGCAGTTTGTAATCTGAAATGCCATGTAGGTTATAGGGTAAAGGTCAGATATCTCGCAAAATACGCCGTTAAATGAGAGTCATTGCTCTTGGTGTAATGTACCGTCTTGCATTAAGTTTCTTGCGTGCTGATTCAAGTCTTTGAACTCTGGCCAGCATCAAGTAGACTTATGCTCAAGTAATGACGCATCGGATGCGTCGTATCCTCCCGTGTAGAGAACACAAGGAGTCGGCGTGGCCCACGTCAGATTGTTCAGACACTACATCCATCTCCCCTATGTAATTCTCGGCCTGATTGATTTTCTGGTGCTAGCGTTCGCATTTGCGTTGGCTGTGTTTTTTCGTTATTTCGGTGACTATCCTTTCTTCCTCGACAACCTGACGTTCGTGCTGCCCTCGGCGGCTATGTTCGCGGCATTGAATCTGTTGGTGATGGGTGCTTTGGGTGTGCATCAGTCCCGCCTGGAAGAAGGTATGTCGGGAATGATGCTTCGTACGATCCTGGCGTTAATTGTAAGTGTTCCACTCTGTGGCTTCGTTTATCTGCTTTCATCAGACTGGTTGTGGTACCTGGGGGCCAGCAGTGTACTGACCACAGGATCTGTTCTCGGATTTTTTCTGCTAGGTATGGCTCGTTCACTGTTTTTTGCCTCGGTGGGCAAGGAAGCCTTCAAGCGAAAAGTGCTGGTACTTGGCGCCGGCTTTCGCGCCAGACAAATTCACGAAGACCTCAAAACACCCTTCAATCGCAAAGGGTTTATTCTGACAGGGTTTGTTCCTCTGCCGGACGAGCCCATTGAGGTCAGCGAGGATCATCTGCTGAATATTCAGACCACCTTGCAGAACTACATCATCAAACACCCGGTGCACGAAATTGTGGTTGCCGTGGACGACCGCCGAAAGGGGCTGCCCATGGAAGACCTCTTCGAGTGCAAAATGGAAGGTGTCAAGATTGTCGATGGAGCCAGCTTTTACGAACGGGAATCCAGGAAGGTTGCTCTGGAAATGGTTACTCGCGGCTGGCTGGTTTTCTCGGATGGGTTCACGGTGTCGTCTGTCTTCGGTTTTGGGAAACGGTCCCTTGATATTCTGTCGGCGACAGTTTTGCTGTTGGCAGGTCTGCCGCTGATGATTCTTACGGCCATTGCCATAAAGATTGAAGACGGTATCAAGGCTCCGGTTTTCTACAGTCAGGAACGGGTAGGGCTCAATGGAAGCGTGTTCAAGGTTCACAAATTCCGGTCCATGATCACCGACGCCGAGAAAAATGGTGCGGTCTGGGCAACCCAAAACGACGCCCGGGTTACCAGGGTAGGGGAGTTCATCCGAAAGGTGCGGATTGATGAGCTGCCACAGATTTTTAACGTGCTGAACGGCACCATGGCCTTCGTGGGCCCACGCCCGGAACGGCCGGTATTTGTTGAGCAGTTGTCAGAGAAAATTCCATTCTACAGTGAGCGCCACCGCGTAAAACCCGGTTTAACGGGTTGGGCTCAGCTTTGCTTTGCCTATACAGACAATGAGGAAGATACGCGGGAAAAGCTCCGCTATGACCTCTACTACATAAAGAACCAGAGTCTGCTGCTTGATTTATTGATTATAATTCAGACGGTAGAGGTGGTATTGTTCAAGAAAGGATCAAGGTAGTTTCGGGACCTGTTCTCCCCGAAACAAGGAATCAGACACGGAACCAGAGAGGAACGACCATGTCATCGAAGTTTTCATTGCCGGGTCTGGTAATGGCCCTCACTGCGATTGCGCTTGTTACGGGTTGTGCTGGCCCCCAGCCCTCTTCGCAGGAAGCCATTGACGAAGCGCTCAGCCTGCAGACTTTAACCAGTGTTGATGAGTATGTGCTCGGCCCGACAGATTCTGTCCAGATTTCAGTCTGGCGGAATCAGGATCTGAGTATTGGCGTTCCTGTCAGGCCGGATGGCCGGGTTTCCATGCCGCTCATAGGTGATGTGATGGCGACGGGTAAAACCCCTGAACAGCTCGCCGATGAAATCGAGCAGGGTCTGGCCAATTATATCCGTGAGCCTCAGGTTACCGTTGTGGTTACCTCGATGGGCAGCCACGAATTCAGCGACCGGGTGCGAGTGACCGGTGCGGTCAATCAACCTATTTCGATACCTCACCGACCGGGCATGACCGTACTGGATATGATGCTCACTGCCGGTGGCGCAAATCCTTTTGCGAACCTGAACAGTTCCATGCTCTACCGGGCACTGGACAACCAAATGGTTGCAATTCCCGTCAGGCTCGACGATATCCTCAATTCAGGAGATGTCTCCACCAACTACCGTATGCGGCCCGGAGATATCCTTGCCGTACCTGAACGGAATTTCTGAGCCACTTAACAGCCGTTGTTTGAAGTGAACCACGGAATTGGTCAATAGGTAAGAAAAATGGCACTTCCATTAAATCAGCTCCCCGCAGAAATGATCAGAGAGGTCCGGTCGCGTAAGTGGTTGGCCTTCGTTTTGTTTGCACTTGTCAGTTTCGCCGTACTGGGGGCGGGGTTTGTCTATCCTTATAAATATCAATCTCAGGTTGTGATATTTGTGGATGACAAGAATATTATTGGCCCGTTGATGGAAGGCAGTGCTGTTACCACCGACATCAGTGACCGCACGTCGGCCGCTAAGGAAATGCTGTGGTCCAGGGAACTGATGGCACAGATTGCGCAAGATCAAGAGATTTTCGGTGAGAGTGCCAGTGAGATTAGTGGCGAAGCCCTCGAACGCCGAATTGGTCTGCTACGCTCAAGAATGAATGTCCGGGCGAGAGGTGACAGTTACTTCAGTATTGGTTACACCTCTGAGTCACCCATGCAGGCCTTTCGGATTGCCCAGCGCCTGGGGCAACTCTTTATTTCGGAAAACTCGGCCAACAAGCGCAAGGAAAGCCGCAGCGCCTACAACTTCATAGATAAGCAAGTGAAGAACTACGAAGCCATCCTGGCGGAAGTTGAGCAAAAACTGAAAGAGTTTCTGTCAGAGAATGTAGACGGAACTGAAGACGAAGCGAACAAGCGTATGGCTATCTTACGCCGGCAACTGGAGCTGGCGGAAATGGAACGTACGGAACTGATTGCAAGGGCTGAATCGCTGGAATCTGAACTGCAGGATGTGCAACCAATGCTGAACCAGGCCCGTTCGGCCGATTCCTTCACCCGAAGAATCCGGGAGAAAGAAGCTCAGCTTGATGATTTGCGCCTGCAGTACCATGACACCTATCCCGATATTATTGCACTGAAAGAACAAATTGCCGAGTTACGAAACCAGAGAAACAGGGCATCACAGAGCGGTGAGCTGGATCCCTCGGCCAGTGAAGGGGACCAGTTGGTCAACCCCCTGTATCAGGATATCAGTGCGGAAGTGGCAAAAACCCGGGCGAGCGTACGTACTCAGGAATCGCGTATTGGGTCACTTATGAACCTGATTGCTGAGCAAGAAAAACGCATGGAGCGTATTCAGGAAAACAAGGCACAGTATTCCGAGTTAACGCGCGACATGGAAGTAAACGAACAGATCTACAACGATCTGCTCAAGCGTCGGGAAAAAGCCCGGGTATCCATGCATCTGGATATTGAAGGTCAGGGCCTTAACTATCGGATTAACGAAACAGCTCAATTCCCTCTGGATCCGGTTGGTCCGAAATTCCAGTTGTTTGCTTCTGCGGGGCTGATTCTTGGTGCCCTGGCACCATTTGGCCTTGCGGCTGGAGTGCTGCAGGTTGACCCCCGCATCAGGGCCAGAAAACAGCTCGAAGAAGGTATTGGTCTGCCGGTACTGGCGGAAATTCCCCATGTACGAACACCATACGAGAAACGTAAAGACCGCTGGTTGACTATATCGGTCGTTGTATGCGCCGCGCTGGTGGTTGTCGCCTATGGCGGTGTAGCCGGTGCAGCTCTGATGGGAGTTATTTGATGACAGAGCAAAATCAGGACAGCGAAGCCATTAAAGCTGGTACCCGCACCGGTGCTTCGAGCTCCCGCGCCGCCAACACCAATGGCCAGGAGCGAATGGACGATTCACAGAGTCGGGATAACAGGTACGATCAGCAGCCCGCAGCGAGTGGGCACGGAGGTGATTTCCAGCAATGGGAGGACTCCCGTATGCTGGTCCCCAGTTCTCTGGAACTGGGCGCCGGGGCCGTCGACAAGTACGTTATCAGCAAACAGATTGTCAAAATGCAGGAGCCGCGTCGTCTCACCCGAGACGACATGGACGAGCGCCGGATCATCTATCCGGAAAGTAAAAACCGGGATCTGGTGAACCGGTTTCGCCATTTGCGGACCAAGCTGCTGGAGCTTTCTGGTGGCAATAATTTCACCATGGTAGTCAGCGGAGCCTGTGAGGGTGCTGGAACCTCTTTCATGGCCCTCAATCTGGCTGCAGCGTTCGCCTTCGATCAGTCCAAGACGGCCCTGATTATCGACTGCAACCTTCGAAACCCCTCTCTGCACTACCAACTCGAGTTGGCGGCAGAAACCGGCTTAACGGATTTCCTTGAGGATCCGGATTACGACATCGGACGCATTATCTATCCAACGGGGATCCCTCGGTTAAGACTGATCCCTGCGGGGAGCCAGCGGGAAACACCGTCAGAATTTTTTACCTCTTTTCGCATGAAGCAATTTCTGCAGGCCATCCGTCGTCGCTATCCAGACCGTTTCATCGTGCTGGATACTGCGCCCATCAGTGAATCACCGGATGCCCGGATTCTTGGCGAATTGTGTGATTATTCAATGCTGGTTTTGCCTCACGGCAGGATTACCTCCACCGCTGCCGAGAACGCCGCCCAGGCTTTCGATCCGGCAAAGTTTGTAGGAGCCGTCATCAATGGCTGAGAGTATCGGATCAGGGACGATCCGGTGGATCACTTCCATCGGCACCGGCTTGCTGATGGCAGCGGGGCCGGTTTTTGCAGCTACCCATAGCTTGTCCGGCGGTATTGATAACCGTTTTTCCGACAATGCGCTTCTCGTGTCGACCGGCGAGCAGAGTGACACGGAAACCCGGGTGAATCTTAACCTCCAATACCTGAGTGATCCGGGGCAATGCTCCTCAGCCGCCGACATGGGGTTGGCGTATGGCTACTGGCATAACAATGTCGAAGACTCGGAGTTTTATACCAATGGCACGCTGCACGGGCAGTGTGAGCTGGCCAAAGGTCTGCTGTGGCAGGCCTCCGATACAATCAAGCAGGTACCCCAAGATACTCAGGAGGCTGACACCCGGGACAACCGCACCCGAAAGAACGTCTTCAGTACCGGCCCGGTCTACACGCTACAACTAACTCAGGTCGACCAACTTCAGTTCTCCGCCGCCTATGAGAACACTGAGTTTGAAGAACCGGAAGAACCGGATAGCGAGAGAGTTACAAGCACTGCAAGTTATAATCATAACTTCAGCGATACCCTTCAGGGCGGGCTTTCCCTTAGCGCTGAACGGGCAGAATTGGATACCGAAGAGGAACTGGATCGTGAATCCGCCGTTGTAACGTTCAGTAAAGCCTGGGCAACAACTCAGGTAAGTGGATCCCTCGGCGTCAACCGCCTGGAAACTCGTTTGGGCATCCGGAAGGTCTCGAGCGATGCTGTGACCGGTACCTTTAATCTGGTTCGGGATATTGATCCCACCAGTGAGCTCACTTTTAGCGCGACTCGCCGGCTAACAGACCTGACCTCCACACTGGATCTTCAGTTCAGTGATTTCAATTTTGACCTGACCCAAACTTCGGCTGCGGAAATCACCGTGTTGCAAGCGGGCTACAGCACTCAGTTTAGCCAAGGCTCAACATTCAGGGCCAGAATTTCCGCCAATCGCAGTGATTACGTCGACAGCGGCGAACGTCAGGAGAATCGCAATGTTAGTTTGCGCTATTCACAACCGGTAACCGGATTGCTTTCCTGGTATACCAACGCAGGCTATCAACACCAACGTTATGAAGATGAAGGATCGAAAGGTGAGATTTTCTCCGGCTCTGTAGGACTGGATTACCGGTTGAGTGCCAGAATGGATGTTCGCGCTGCCATCGGGCGCCGGGAAAAGACGAGGGATATTGAACTCAGAGAGTATGTCGAGAACTGGGTTGTGGTTTCCCTTGACTATCGATTTTTCTGAATAGGGACGGGTAATGACGACGAACGAGACGGACACCCCCCGGATAGTCAATGCACTTACAATTGATGTGGAAGACTACTTCCAGGTTGCAGCTCTCGCCGAAGCGGTTGATCCTGATGACTGGCATTCCATGGAATACCGCGTTGAGGCCAATACCCACCGCTTATTGGAGTTGTTGGACAGACACAGTACTCGTGCAACCTTCTTTACGCTGGGCTGGGTGGCCGAGAAATCGCCACAACTGGTTCGCGATATTCAGAAAGCAGGGCACGAGGTTGCCAGCCACGGCTACAGCCACCAATTGATCTACAGCCAGACCCCTGAGGTCTTCCGCGACGAAACCCGGCGCTCAAAACAGATCCTTGAAGATATTACGGGCCAGGCTGTTGAGGGTTACCGGGCCGCGAGCTATTCCATCACGAACCAGTCTCGCTGGGCATTGGATATACTGGCTGAGGAAGGGTTTGTCTGGGATTCATCGATATTTCCGGTGCATCACGATCGTTACGGTATGCCGGGTACCCCTCGGTGGCCACATCGCCTGACGACCGATAAGGGCCATGAATTGGCCGAGTTCCCACTGAGCACATTGAAGTTCCCCGGATATACACTGCCTATCGCAGGTGGTGGTTATTTCCGACTGTTCCCCTACTGGTTCAGCCGCTGGGGGCTGGGGAGCATCAACCGCCAGGGCCAGCCATTTGTGTTCTATCTCCATCCCTGGGAAGTAGACCCGGGCCAGCCACGGCTGGATGTAAAATGGTTCTCACGTTTCCGGCATTACAATAACCTTGAGGTTTGTGAGCAGAGGCTGGACCAGCTACTGGGTCACTTCCGGTTTACCGCCATGGGAGACGTTTTAAGACACCTGAAACTGCTCAAAGAGGAAACACCGGTAACCACCGGCCAAGAGAAAATGGAATTGTCATCACCATGCTAGTTGTCCTGTTCTGGCTATCCCTGATTCTGCTTTTTTACATCTATTTCGGTTACCCACTCATGGCAAGGTTCGTGGCAACACTGCGCCCGAATCCCGTAGACAAAAAAAATGATCATCAGCCTAAAGTGTCCATACTCATAGCCGCGTATAACGAAGCGAAGGACATTGAGTCCACGCTTCAGAACAAGCTGGCGCTGGATTATCCGTCCGACAAACTGGAAATCCTGGTCATCTCGGACGAATCCGATGACGGCACTGATGACATCATAGAACGAGTGGCAAGCTCGGCCAGCTTTCCTGTTCGGTTGTTCCGGCAGGTGCCCAGGCAGGGAAAAACCGTGGGGCTGAATACCCTTGTGCCTGAAACCAGCGGCGAGATTATTCTTTTCTCCGATGCCAACTCTCAATGGGATACCCTGGCTGTTACCAAACTCTGCAGCAACTTTGCCGATCCCGAAGTGGGCTATGTGACCGGCAAAATGGTCTACGTAAATGAGGACGGCTCTCTGGTAGGGGACGGTTGCAGCGCCTACATGAAGTACGAAAACTGGCTTCGTGAACAGGAAACCCGAATCGGCTCTGTGGTAGGAGTAGATGGTGGAATTGACGGAATGCGCAAAGAGCTCTATCAGCCCCTGCGCGCAGATCAGTTGCCAGACTTTGTACAGCCACTGAAAGTGGTTGAACAGGGCTATCGCGTTGTCTACGAGCCGCAGGCATTGCTGAAGGAAGAGGCGCTGAGCGATAGCGATAGCGAATTCAGCATGCGGGTAAGGGTTAGCCTGCGAGCCTTGTGGGCGCTCAAGGATATGCGACAGCTGATGAACCCGTTTCAGGGCCCTGAGTTCGCCTGGCAGTTAATCTCTCACAAGCTGCTTCGTTACGCCGCCTTTATTCCCCTGGTAACGCTCGCATTGGCAACAATGTTACTGGCGCCAGCCAGGGGCATCTACACTCTCGCTTTTCTGGGGCTGATTGTTTTTCTGGCTCTTGCCTGGACTGGCCGAAAGCGGGAGGCGGATGGGCAGCCGCTGTCCATCCTTTATTCGATTCCATATTACTTCATGCTTTTGAATGTGGCGTCTTACAAAGCATGCGTTGCCTTTCTCAAGGGCGAGAAAAAGGTGATCTGGAATCCAAGGAAGGGGTAGTTAGTGAACCTGCCTGCACTGGAGAGCGTTCTTTCATCGCGAAAGCTTCCGGGGCTAGATGGCTTCCGGATGATCGCGGTTATGGCGGTTGTACTGGCCCATTCCGGTGTTGGTGCGTTCTTTTCAGCGCGACATGGTGTGGCAGGTTTCTTCGTGCTCAGCGGGTTTCTCATTACCTGGTTGTTGCTCAAGGAATACGAGAAAGCAGGCTGCATCTCACTGCGTGATTTTTACGTTCGCCGCTCCCTCAGAATATTCCCGGCGTATTACGCATTTCTCCTTGTATCCATCAGTTGGGATCTGTTTCGAGGCAACGACAATATCAAGGATGCAATATTGCCCGGCCTGTTCTATCTGATGAACTACCACAATGCCCTGGAAGGGCATTCCAGTTCGTCACTGGGGCACCTTTGGTCATTGGCGATTGAGGAGCAGTTTTACCTTTTGTGGCCCATGATATTTTTGTTTCTGATGAAGCGTGGCCGAAACTTCGCCATCGGTTTTTTAGTTTTTGTAAGTGTTCTGGTTATGGTGTGGCGAACCTACAGCTTCTCGGTATTGGACTTTGGAGCGTCCTACGCCTACAACGCCTTTGATACTCGCTTTGATAACCTCGCTATTGGTTGTGCGATGGCCTTTTTGCTGGAGAAAAAGCGGTGCCTGGAACTGGCGGACCTCGTAAGCAGTCAATTCTGGATGCCGTTGGTTACGCTGGGGCTGCTCATTTTCTCCCGTGAAATGCCTGGTAGTGACTATGCGTACGGCCCTGCCTTTACTCTTGATGCGCTGCTGTTGGCAGTATTGCTACTACAATTTATGCGCTTGAGCCAGGGGCGATTCTGGAGCTGGCTTAATCACCCTGTGGCTGTTTATCTGGGCGTAATCAGCTATCCCATCTATCTGTGGCATGTGTGGGGAATTCAGGCGGGTAATAAGCTGCGATTTTTACCTGAATCGCTGCAATTGGTTGCCGGTATCTTGATCAGTTGTGCTCTGGCAGCGCTCTCTTATCATTTGCTGGAAAAACGTTTTTTGTCTCTCAAACCTAAATTTGAGCAAGCCCGGTTCGGGTCCAATAAGCAAAATACAGCACAGGACTCTGGCAATTGAGTTCCCGGAAATCTGGAGTGAGAGAGGTCAAATTGAAGATTCTTCATCTGATCGACAGCGGAGGCTTGTACGGCGCTGAGAAGATGCTTCTTAGTCTGGTAAAGGAACAGGTGACGCAGGGACTCAGTCCTATGATTTTAAGTGTTGGTGATCCCCTGGCTGGCGAAAAACCCATAGAGACAGAGGCAAAAAAATTGGGTTTGCCGGTTACAGAATGGAGAATGAAGTCTGGCTTAAATGTTAAAGCGTCCTGGATGATCCGGAACTGGGCACTGGCTAATAATTACCAGCTACTCCATTCTCATGGTTTTAAGTTCAACGTTCTGTTGGGTGTGCTTCCTGAAAAGGTCAGAGGTTTGCCGATCATTGCCACTCTGCACGGATACGTCCATGCTCGGCGGTTCTCGAAAATGTGGCTTTACGAATTTCTTGATCGCTTCGCGATCCGTCGTATGCGGGGTGTGGTTCTTGTCAGCGATGCGATGAAGAAGGAACTGCCAGGACGGCTTTTAAACGGTCAGGTAGTTACTATTCCGAACGGTCTGGATATCTCACAGCTTCAGAAATCGTCTCTGGGTTCACTGGATGAGCCATTCAAATCTTTTTTAGAGAACCATGACGCGGTGATACTCGGGGTTGGAAGGCTCTCCAGAGAAAAAGGTTTCGACAAACTGGTCTCGGCGTTTTCTGAGTTCAAAAAAAAACACCCTAATTCAGGACTGGTTATTGTTGGTGAGGGTAGGCTCTGTCATCAATTGGAGGCTTTGATTTTGGATCTCGGGATTCAGGACGATGTGCTTATGCCCGGGTACTGCGATAAGGTGCCAGCGTTGCTCAGGCAATCACGGGTACTGGTTATGCCGTCTCTGACGGAGGGTTTGCCAATCACTCTTCTTGAGGCGATATCGTTAAGAGTTCCTGTGGTAGCCTCCGCCGTCGGTGAGATACCGAAAGTTTTAGGAGACGGAAAGGGTGGGGAACTGCTCGGTGACAATGAAGCGGACACTATAGTAAAAGCTATTGAGCGCCTTATGAAAGACAAGGAACGAGTCTGCTGTCAGGTGGATTGGGCCTATAGGACTGTCGTTAAGGACTACTCTTCAGAGACAATGGCGGCCAGTTACCTCAAGTTCTATCGAAAAGTTCTCGGAACACCATCATGATCCGTGCCGCCAGGTTTCTTCTAACAAGATTATTTTTCCTGGGCATGGGGTTGCCAATCAGCCGGTACCGAAAGGAAGTAGAGCAACTGTGGCGCCTGAATGAAGAAGGCAGGGCCGACAGCCTAGATCGTTTTTTGGCTCGCAACCGTCCATTGAACTCAGCTGGTATCGAGGTTGGTAGCCTGGATGCTTTGAAGTCGTCCCCATCTTTGTCGAAGAAACAACTCCGCAGTCAGCCTAGGTTAAGGCAGACAAAGTCCGGAAAGCCCGGATTCGGTCGCCATACAGCAGGTACTACGGGGGAACCTACCGAAGTCACGCTTGACCGAAAAGAGTTGGGCCGAATGTTGGCTGTTCGTGATTACTGCTTCCGGCACTATGGCTTCAAGCTGGGACAGAGGGAGGCGAGGTTATGGGGCAGACCAGAATCCGGCGTTAAATCCCTGCTCAAGAACTTTGTATTGAACAGGCGGGTCTTTCATCCAGTAGGTCCCCAAGCGCAGGCTGAAGTTGCGCACTTACTGAGTTGGAAACCGGATTACGTTTACGGCTATGCGTCTTTGCTGCTTGAAACGGCACGGATTATTGATGGTTCGGAGATTGAGTTCGACCCACCTAAATGTGTGGTGTGTACTGCAGAGTCGATTCTCCCGACTCAGAAGGCGTACATATCGAGGGTGTTCAATGCACCGGTGGCCGAAGAGTACGGTTCAACCGAATTCGATGTCATTGCTTTTGAGTGCACTAAAGGGCACCGCCACTTGGTTAATCCTTGGCTTGTCGTCGAGAAGGGTAAATTTGGCGACTTGATATCTGATGTTTCTCGATTTAGCCAGAACCTCATAAGGTATCAACTGGGCGACTCATTCACGATACACAGAACTGAATGCAGCTCTCTGGGAAGTACTGAATATATCGGGCAATTGCAGGGTCGAACTCTCGACAGATTTTTTTATCTTAGCGAAAGCGAAAAAATCCATGCATCGGTCTTTTCTAAGGCTTTTGATCAATATTTTAAAGAAACAATCGATGTGTTTACTTTTTCATTACAACAGGATGCATATACTCAGCTTGAAGTGTTTCTTGATAGAGCTCCCAAAAGCGGCATCGCCAATTTAAAGATTTTTCTTGAGCAAGAAATAAGTAATTTCGCGGGTGTTCAGGTCGGTGTAAGGGTTTCTGTTGTTGCACGCGGCAGCAGGAGCGAGAAACGAAACTATTTTGTACAAAATATGAAGGCCTCAGAATGAGAAAGTTAAGCGCAGGCAGACTAACAGTTTCAGCAGTCGGTGATATCTCGCTTGGGGATCACCCTGTATGCGCTGGAATCGGTATGCGGAAGGTCTTTGCCAAGAAAAAAGAAAAGGTCCTTAGTGGAGTGGCACATGTTCTGAAAGACTCAGAAGTGTGTGTTGGTAATCTCGAAACCGTAACATCAGATATCGGCCTTAAGCCTTATTGGCTGCCATCCTACGAGATGCGAGGTAGCCCTTCGGCACTGAAGTACATTAGAGACGCAGGTGTTGATATTCTTGGCGTTGCGAACAACCATGCCTTGCAACACGGCAGGGAAGCTTTCAGTGATATGGTGAAGCAAAGTCTAGAGGCTGGTTTCTCCGTCATTGGCGTGGATGATGGTGATGGAAAGTGCTTTCAGAAACTTGTGCATGAGAATGGGGACGAAAGTTTCATCTACTCAATCTCCACTCGCCCTGAGGAGTGGGATGAACACCCCGGTGATGTTCCATACAGTCTGAGAACAGATACAGAACAGCTGATAGAAGAGGCTAAAGCCCTTAGAAAACAATGCTCAGGCTTTCTTATATGCTCGATACACTGGGGTTTGGAGTTTCTGGATTATCCGGCACCAGCCCAGATTGAACTGGCACACCAACTGATTGAGGTTGGTGTAGATGTCATATTTGGTCATCATTCCCACGTACTGCAGCCAGTTGAACGATACAAAAACGGCTTGATATTTTATTCGCTTGGTAATTTTGTGTTCGACTTGTGGCCCCGCGCCACCAAATTAACGACGATAGCAAAGGTTAAACTCGTAAAAGGCAGAATGCCGGAATATGAGTGCATTCCTGTAGAGATCAGAGATGACTGTACTCTGGCGATCGCGTCGACATCCGCATCAAAAGAAATTAGTAGTTTGTTGTCATGGGAAAGGTATGAGGCGTCGCCAGACAAGCCAGTTGATGATCAGGATTACCGTTTACGGTATGGAAACGAAAGAAAAAGATTTCGATACTCCAGTTATCAGTACTTTCTCCGAAATTGCTTTAGATACCCTCCATGGTTTTTTATCCAGTCACTGGCTCGGACAGCTTTAAGGCGCTTAACCGGCACTTGAAAATGCCAAAGTTATTCAAGGTTCTTTACAATTGTGTTAAGACGGGCCTTATCGTTCTCCCAATTGTATTTCTTGCGAATAGCGCGATAGCCATTTTCTCCCAACTTTTGGCGAACCGCAGGGTCTTTAAGATAGACGAGCTTCTCTGCAATATCTTCCGGATCCAAGTCGCGACAAACAACACCGCAGCCTGCCTCTTCGATGATACGTCGGATTGTCACGACCTCCGTTGTCAAAACTGGGAGACCTGCCAGCATGTAATCGAAGATCTTGTTAGGGATGGTGTGGTTCCAATGACCACATACGCGATAGGTGAGAGCTCCTACATTCGCATTGGCCATAAGCTGATCCACATCATCTTGTGAGAGCCACCCATGAACCCGGACAGACTCCTCGATTTCTAAGCTCCGAGCCAGGTTTATCAGTTTATCCTTGCTTGCTCCTTTTCCGACAATGTCCACTTGTATAGAGCTTTTGGTGTTACCTTTCTTAATGTAACGATCGACAGCTTCTATGAGTAGATCCAGCCCTCTGAGTTCAGTTAGAAAGCCAACGTAAACAATTTTCAAGTTTTCATCGGTGTGGCGATGGCGGTGGTTTTGGTACTTTTCAATAGGTGGCGTGTTACTGACTATGGATACTTTCTTTGGCGGAACACCCATTGCCAGGAGTCTATCCCGGGATTCTTCGATCATCGTGAGAGTGTGATCGATTTTGGGAAGCACAGATTGCTCATAGCGAGCGGCTACTTTGGGGTTTTTAACTAAATGATCTAACCAGGATCTGTGGGAAAGTTTCGCTGAAGATTTGTACATTTCTGGGTAGACTTCGGCCATGTCCAATACTATCTTTGCCTTTCTGAAGCGGGCAATGAAAATGGCCGTACCCGCCAGAGGCAAGTCCCGAACTATTATCAAAGGTTTGGGTGCGCCTCTGATCGCCTGTAAGATAGTGTAAATCCAGATAGGATTGAACCATAAAGGAAGATTGGCTATTTTCTGCAGGAATACTGGTAATCTACCAGTTTGGGGAAGCCGGCGGATATCGAAGCCCTCGGAGACTTCTGTTCTGGGTTTCTGGTTAAGGTTCCTGGCTACGATCGTTACTTTATTTCCGGCCTCGCTCAGTGACTTGGCAAGCTTTTCTACTCGGACATCCCATGGGTACTCTTCCTTGTAAATAATGAAAACGTCCAATTTTTATAACTCCATGTAATTTATCTTATTTTTTAATCTTAGCATAATATTTTCCTATCAGGTGGTACGATGGTTAGCAATGGTCAAATTATTGGCTCTGACATGATCCGGCGCTTTACGTAAATATTTGTTGTGTGTTTGTGGCTATGCGGATCAGGAGAGGGTAATTGGGCAGCAAGGTGATAACCTGAGGATGATAACAACCTCTGGAGAAAAGTATGCTTTTTAGAAAATTTAACAGGACTAAAGCTCCTTTGATTTTATTGGCTTTTTCGGCCTTTTGGTTGCCAGCATACGCTGAACCGGAAATCTCTTCTTCTGCATTAGTCGAAAATATCCAGAGCGGAACCAAAAATATTTTAGTGTACGGAAGCGGTTTCGGTACTAAAAGCCAAGCGGCACCGGTTTTGGTAGATAGAGTGGAAGTTGCCTATGAAAATGGTCAACTGAGCGCTCTTCACTCGGCAGTCGATGCCGCTCAAGTCGTGCTTCGTTCGTCTGACTCCAATGAAAGTTTGTGGGAAAAATCCAGTCTGAATATTGATGTTGATACAAGTCGTGCTTCGAGACACTCTGCATCAAGCTCACATTACTATTTTGAGGGTGAAAACAACTTTCTTGGGTGGCCTAATGCATATGGAGGCACCAATACGTCTGTTGACAACCGGCAGCTTTATTTGTCGTGGTGGTATAAGCCGAAGTTCGATCCTGGTTCTTATTGGGCTTTTACTGCTGAATCCATTAACGGAACGTTCAAGGGAATGGAAACGTTGTTGGTTGAAGGTGGGTATGAGGGTACCTATATTGGAATAGACCGAGACGGATTGATCAATGCAGTGTTTCCAGGGTTGGGCTCAAACTCCTTAAAAGGCAAGCGCATCAAGGGCGCACTATCAGGTGCTACTACAATATTCCCTTCCGAATCTCGGAAAGGATCTGGATCCGGATATGAAACGCCTGGCTCGCAAAAACTCGCCCGAATTTGGGAGGATCCAAACGGAGGTGACGGTATCCGGCTTTCCTGGACACAAATGCATCAAACGCTATCTTCTCATAACAACGTATCGGGCGTCGTAAATTGGGAGAATACACCGCTCAACGCCGGGCAGTGGAATCATTTAGAACTTGAACTAGATACTGTCAAGGGTCGAGTCAGACTTTTCCTCAATGGCGAGAACTTTTCCAGTTTCGAATTTGATCCTTCGTTAGACCAAATGGGGAAATGGAGTCCAACGATTGCTGGATTGGGATTGAATGGGAAAGTAGGGAAGTTGCAAGAAGGTGAAATTGATGACATTTACTTTGATAAAACTGTCCAAAGGGTTTTGATTGGTGACGCCGCAGTTTTCAGTGATCTGAAAAACTATGAGCTACAGAGGCCTGTTTCGTGGAAGGATAACGAAATAGAGGTGTCACTATTCTTGGGTCAGTTTAGTGGTAGAGAAAATTTACACGGTCTTTATTTATATGTTTTTGATAAACATGGAAATGTCAATTCTCGTGGATATGAAATTTGTGAAGACTGTAAGGCGCCGCCAGCCAAAACGCCACTCTCCGTTGAATAACGGCTATTACATAATTGAGCTGGCAGTCAATTTTTGAATAAACGGTATGTCGCAGGGGGGGGTAGGTGGCAAAAATTGCAAAAACATGCAATTTACGGTTTTCGCCTTGGCAGATCCACTTGAGTAAGAGTAATGCGGTACAGGCATCCCCACTTTTGTTATCCTTTAGCGTATAGGGTTGAGCTAGGACGATGCCTGTTATGATTGAATCTTAGAGGATCCGGGACAGAGTTTTAGCCAAGACGTCTCAGCAGGAAGCACTTTTAATGCCGCAGCAGGAATTACCCAAGCCAATTCTTTTTGTAATTGACCACTTTCGCAATCCCAACGCTGGCACAGAAGGACAGATGTTCAATCTGATAAACGGATTGGATAGGTCCAGGTATGAGCCGACTCTTCTGGTATTTCGGGATTCCGAATATCTGCAAAAAAACGGCTTTCCCTGTGAGTACCATGTATTGGGAAGCACACGCTTGTTTTCTCCCAGTACCTGGACAGAGCTTTGGAAAATGGCCCGTAAGTTCCGGGCGTCCGGAGTTCGCCTTGCGCATGTGTTTTTTAACGATCCTTCCGTCATTTGCCCACCGGTATTTCGCCTGAATGGTATTAAAACCATTATCAGCAGGCGGGACATGGGCTACTGGTACACACCGGTCTATCGTTCCATGCTCGCTGTGACCGGGCGGTTCGTTTCCGCTGCGATAACAAACAGCGAAGCAGTTCGGCAAATAACAGCGAGCTCTGAGTGGCTCGACCTGTCACGGATTCATGTTATCTATAATGGATACTCTGGGCGAGAAACGAATCATGAACTACCTGCCGACCTTGCAGAACTTCGAAGAAAACATCCGGACGCTCTGTTTGCCGGGCTGGTGGCGAATATCAGGCCGATCAAGCGTTTGGAAGATGCCATCGGGGCTGTTGGCCAGCTTCGCTCAGGCAATCATGATCTGCATCTGATTTTGATTGGCGACGGTGATCAAACCAATCTTCGTCTTCTTGCTTCGGAGCTAGGCGTTGCTGAAAAGGTGCATTTCCTTGGTCCCAGGGTTGATGTAAAAGCTTGTCTCAAGGCTCTGGATATCGGGCTGTTGTGCTCAGAGTCTGAAGGGTTCTCCAATGCTATTGTTGAGTACATGCAGGCGGGCCTGCCCGTGGTCTGCAGCAGAGTTGGGGGTAACCCGGAAGCAGTCGAGGATGGTGAGACCGGCTTCTTGTACCCTTGCGGTGATGTCGAGGTTTTGGCAAACCATCTGCGGATGTTGAGTGATAATAGTGAATTGCGCCAGCGGATCGGCGACAATGCCCTCATCAGTGCCAGGGAACGTTTCAGTATGGAGGCTATGGTGGCCAGGCATCAGGATATCTATGAAAAGCTAACGCACCCGGGGAGTACCAGTTGATGGGTATGTCCTCAAAAACAGTCCGCACACTTGGTCCATTGGGTGGCTACCAGATTGCTCGGCTGATCTGTAAGAATCAGCCCCGTATCCTTATGTACCATCGTTTCTCCAGTGCCCCTTTGAAGGGCTGGGCGAGCCCCGAGTATTTTGAAGAGCAAGTCAGGTATATCCGGCAGCATTACACGCCTTATTCATTGGCAGGGTTGATGGAGTATCAACGTAACCATGGCCGAATGCCTTCGAATGCGGTTGTCATTACGGTAGATGACGGCTACCGGGATTTTTACGAGTACGCGTTTCCTGTTCTTCAGCGCTACAGTGTTCCGGCCACTCTCTTTGCGACCACAGGTTTTATAGAAAGGCGATTGTGGTTATGGCCAGACAAGATTACCTGGATGTTGGAGCAGGTAACGCGAATTGATAGGGAAATCAGTATTGGTGCCGTTCCCATAAAAGCCGGAGTTATTGATAGTGTTCTGCGCGGTGAACTTTGGAAACAATGGGTTGAACATGCCCTTTCTCTGCCCGACGATCAAAAACATAAATTTATCTCATCTCTGGCAGAGGCGCTTCAGGTAACTTTGCCAGACATGATACCAAAAGCTTTTGCGCCGCTGAGCTGGGATGAGTTACGGCAAATGCAGAGCGCCGGAATTGAGATTGGTGGGCATACGGTGACCCATCCCTCCCTGGGCCGAGTCACCAAAGCTCAGGCAAGGGATGAAATATTTGGTTGTCGTGATGCTCTGAATCAACATCTCGGCGAGAAAAATCGCACCTTTTGCTATCCGAACGGCCAACCGGAGGACGTCCAGGACTTTCTTCCTGCATTGGTACAAGAAGCCGGTTTTCTTGGTGCCGTTACGGCATTCCCCGATGCACTGGGTGTAAACGAGAGGTATCTGATGCGAAGGCACGCGAGTGGCGATAACATGTTTCAGTTTTACAAGGCCGTATCCGGCGTCGAATTACTTGGGCATCGGATGCGACGGAACTACTGCCTTCAACCCGGCGCCTCAGTGATATGAAACAGGGTGTGATGGCGACCGGCGGCTATAAAGAACAGACGACTGGCTGGCCAGGCTTGAGCGTACGGACCGTAAGTCAGTTCACTTTTGCCATGTACCTGTATTTTATTCTGGACTTTTTCCTTCGGTTTCCCGCTCGAATCCCGGGTTATGGTTCCCTCAGGCCGACATTGCTCGTGGTCGCTTTCATCAGCCTTCTTTTATTCGCTCAACGGAACAAACTGAAAGGTCGGTTTGAAGATCCGATTTTCAAGTCGATTTTTGTGTTGTTGGGGTATATCGTCTTCAGCCTGCCGTTGGTTGAGTGGCCTGGCAGTGTGGTGCGGGGCAGTATTGATCCTTTCATTAAAGCAGTTGTCTTCCTGTTTTTCACTGCCCTGATCATAGACACCGAGCGGCGATTGAAGTGGTTCGTTGGTGTTTTCGTGTTCTGCCAGGTGTTTCGTACATTGGAACCACTTTTCCTCCATGTGACACAAGGGTATTGGGGAAGCGCCACGCATCTTGGTGGAGGAGATTTTGCTGCACGACTGGCAGGCGCTCCCGCGGATGTCATCAACCCCAACGAACTGGGTTTTGTGATTGTTACCGCCATTCCGTTCCTCCATTACCTGTTGTGGCCTATGGGGTGGAAATCCAAGTGTTTATATATGGCTATTATGCCAGCGATGTTCTATGCGTTGATTCTGACCATGTCCAGGGGGGCCTTTATAGCGCTTCTGGTTGTTGCGTTTCTGGTGTTCAAGGAATCGCGACATAAGATGGGGTTGATCGTTATGGCTGTTGTCCTTGTGGTTGCAGCCTTTAGTGTTATGACGCCGATTCAGAAAGACCGTTATCTGTCTCTAGTGGATAGTGATACAAAAGGAGCAGCAACGGCAGAAGGTCGTCTGAGGGGAATGGTAGGAGAGTTCAAGCTAGGTCTTACTCGACCTGTGGTGGGCCATGGCCTTGGAACAACGCCGGAAGCGAAGTTTCATAAACTGGGTAGAACCAAGGCCAGTCATAACCTCTACGCGGAGCTGATGATTGAGTTGGGGCTGATCGGGTTTGTGATTTTTCTATGGTTTCTCTATCAGATCGCTCGGAAGCTGTCCGTTGTCCGGTCGCAATTCCAGGTCCTGACCAAGCAAGTCCAATGTTATTATTCCCGGTTAAATAAATGTCTTATTGCGGTGTTCTGGATGTACGCTGTATATAGCCTGAATTACTGGGGGTTGTCCCAATACTACTGGTATCTCTTTGGTGGCCTGGTGATTGCGTTCGGGCGATTGGTTGCACTGGAACAGAATGGATTTAGCGATCAAACAGAAGGTAAGAGCAGTCATCGAAGCAAGGTCACGTCCCGCTATCCTTTGGCCGAACGTATAAGGTGATCGTGGGTTTCGCGATCGCCTGTCCCATTAGATCTCAAAGGTGCCAGGAAACAATTATCAGCGTTTCGTATGTCGTCTTGAAGAATAGGATCTTGGTGTTATGTTTTTGATCGTATTTTAAAGAATAACCAGCCGATAGCAGGTAGAAAAATGAACGGTTCAGGGAAGATGTTAGTTTCCGTGTTGGTGCCGGCCTTCAACCGAGCCGCGTATATCAGAGAAACCGTGGAGTCGGTACTTTTTCAGGACTACCCCCAGGTAGAGTTGATTGTCGTGGATGACGGCTCTACCGATGGAACCTATGAGATTCTTGAAGACTATGCGCAGAGGGGAGAACTCAAGCTTCTAACCCATCCAGGCCACGCAAACCGTGGACAATCAGCCGCATTGAATCGAGCACTCGATAATGCATCCGGAGAGCTGATAGCCATCCTCGATAGCGATGATATTTTCCTGCCTGGGAAGCTTAGCGCTCAAGTGGACTTCCTTCAGAAGCATCCCGAAGTGGGGCTGGTTTATGGAATGGGTGAAGCGGTCGATGAGAATGGGCATTGGCTTTATAACATTCACTCGCCAGACCACATCGAACCGAATGATCCGAACGCGGTATTGCTGGATTGTTATTTCTCTTTGCCCGTGAACTCACTGGTGCGCCGCTCAGTTTATGATCAGATTGGAGGATTTGAGGAAGAGTTTCGAGCCGCCCAGGATCACGATATGCTGATTCGGGTTGCGGAGGCAACCACGTTGGCATTCATTCCAGTCAAGGTTTTCCAATATCGCCGCCACAATGACTCGATTAGCACGAAAGGCCAGAGGAAACGATGGCTGAATGGTTTTGAAATACTTCGCCGTGCGCAGAGTCGATACTCCTATAACAAGTCCACCGTTCGAAAGCGCCGCGCTTTGCTTAACTTCAGAATGGCCCAGGTGTGCTGGCGCGAGAACCAACGGGTTACTGCTATTGGGCACCTGTTAAAAGCGGGAGTGCTTGATCCGGCTCGTGCATTGAAGGTGCTTTCTGGCCAGGAAAAGGTCAATTAGGATAGCGGCCCCACTGAAGACCTGGCGTTAGGAGCACTTGTGAAAGGAGTTGTAAGTCAGTGAAGATTCTGATGACTGCGTTGCAGCCTGGAGGTGGCATACGCACTTTCTTTCGGTACGTGTACGGGCAGCCGGTTTTCGAGGGTTTTAGTTTTACCCTTGTCGCCCCAGATAACGGTGAGTTAGCGGATTTTCTATCAACAGTCCTCCCGTCAGGCCGTATTGAGGTAGTCGCTGCCTGTCCAGGTAAAGCCAATTTCATGAAGCAGGTACGTCAACTGGCCCGCAAGCACGAGTACGATCTTGTGCATTCCCATGGTTTTTCAGCCGGATTGCTATCTCAGGTGGCGTTAACTGGCAACCCTGTGCCTCATCTCATGACAGGGCATGATATGTTTACCGCGCCTTTGTTTGTCGGGTTCAAGGGCCGTGTAAAACGTCTATTGATGGGGCAACTGTTTAACCGAATCACTGCGGTGCATACAGTAACGGAGGATGCGAAGCGTAATTTCCTGGAATTTTTTCCCGGAGTTCCCGACGAGCGAATCCATCCCATTCTTCATGGTATCGATGCAGAGTTTTTTCAGACCGGAAAAGCGCTGGATATCAGGAAAGATATTGGTTTGCCTGACGAGGCGCCATTGATCGGCTTTTTTGGGCGCTTCATGAGCCCCAAGGGATTTAAAATTCTGGTGGATGCCATGGATATTGTTCACAGGCAGATGAAGGACGCTCCAATGCCTCATGTCGTGACATTTGGCTGGGGGGGCTTTATTCGGGAAGACTATGCCTATCTTGAGACGTTAGGACTGGGAGACTATTTCCATCAGATGCCCCAAACGGACGACATGCCAGGTGCCTTGAGAGGCGTCGACCTGGTTGCCATGCCGTCTCGATGGGAAGCGTGCGGACTTCTTGCCATGGAGGCGTTATCAGCCGGGGTACCCGTGGTTGGTAGTAACGCTATTGGCCTCCGGGAAGTGCTTGACGGCAGTCCGGCGGTTCAGGTTCCGGTCGGGAATGCCCCGGCACTGGCAGACGTTTTGGTGGCAGAGATTCAGGACATCGGGCGTCGAAGATCACGTTTCGAGGCCTATCAGCCAATCGCCGTAAAGCGATTTGGTATTGAACGGCCCGTCCAACATCTCGCCGAGTTATACGTGACAGTTGCCGCCAAGAATCGCTTAACGAAGGCTGTTTAATTAATGTTAAAACGAGTTTTAGTTAATACCGGGTCCAATGTTGCTCAGCTTGTAGTCAGCATGGTGGCAACATTCATTATGGCGCCGATTTATCTGAAACTGATGGGGCACCACGACTATGGCCTGCGAGAGATGGTGCTTGCGCTTGTCGGGTATATGGGAATGCTGGACTTAGGCATGCGCCCAACTGTGAGCCGGTTCGCGTCTTTGCATAATGCCCAAAACGACCGCCAGTCTTTATTGACGGTCTACGGGACCAGCCTGGTATTTATGACGTTGGTTGGAGTAGTTCTTGGTTTGTTTTTCTGGATTTGGGCGCTGTCCTTCCCCGAAATACTTAACCCGCAAGGTATGGAGGAAGATACCAAGTACACATTGTTTCTTTTGCTGGTAGGTGCTCAGCTAATGTTTTTATTCCCGGGCTTTGTTTGTGAGAGTTTTCTTGAGGGTCTTCAGCGTTATTATTTAAAAAATATTATAAATATTTTTTCCATCATATTTATTTCTGTTCTGGCATACAACTACATGAACCCGGCCAATGGATTGGCGCTCTTGGCTTTTTTGGCAGCCGTCACGACCTTAATAAAACTAATACTTTTTTCGGTCATACTTATGCGGCCAATGGTAGGCGCCATCTATCCGAATTTGAGTCTCTTTTCTCGCCAAAAGTTGAGAGAGATGCTGATTTTTGGTTTTAAATCGTTTATTCAGGGTGCAGCTGGAAAAGTGGAGAAAATGTCCGATAGGATTATTATCGGCACACTTATGAGCCCGGCAATGATTCCTGTGTATACGATACCGGCTACACTGGTAACTTATATGGCAACAATAAGTATGACATTGAGTCATACCTTCATGCCATTATTCAGTGACCTTGATGCAAGGGGTGAGCAGGAAAAAAGTAAAACTGTTTATCTTCTGGCTAGCAAATTTTTGGTGGCTTTGGTTGTACCGATGGGGGTTGGCATCGCTCTCATAGGAGGGCCTTTTATTGCCATCTGGATGAGCGGTCAGTTTGATCCAGCCCTGGTCGATGCAATTCTTGGTCTCCTCGTGGTCTACATGGGCGTTCCAAAGCTCAATCCGTTTGCCAGTCGTTATCTGACCGCGATTAACAAACACGTTATTTTTGCGAAGGTGGCGCCTCCCGCGGCGCTTTTCAATCTGGGCCTTAGCATCTGGCTGGTTCTGGAGTACGGTGTTATCGGTGCTGCGTTGGGTTCGGTATTGCCTGTGTTTGTCGTAACGCCAATATTCCTAAAGGTAGTTTCTGATAATTTAGGAATCACGATGCTTCAGTATGTGAAGCATGCGATCTTGCCGGCCATTATTCCGGTAGCGGCTATGGGCGGAGGCTTGGCGTGGTGGCGGATTGAGCACGGGCTGAACAGCTATCTGGATATTATCGCGGCCGTTGTAGTGTCTGTGGTGGTGTATGGCGTATTGTACTGGTGTATTTCCATTCGGAAGGAAGAACGTGACGTACTGATGCGGCTTTTGCCTGAGCGTTTCAGGAAAAGTGTATAAGAAAGGGAGTTTTCAGAATGTGTGGTTTTGCGGGATTTGCTGGCCCTGAGTTGCTGGGCAGCAGAAGCCAAACTGAATCAGTACTGAGTGCAATGGGGCAGGCTATTCGGCACAGGGGGCCGGATGCGGGAGGTGTCTGGTTTGACGGGGAGTTGCGTTTGGGGCTGGTTCATCGCCGTCTTTCCATTATCGACCTGTCTGAACTTGGTGCCCAACCCATGGCATCCGAATCCGGTCGTTACGTTATATCCTTTAACGGTGAGATCTATAATTTCCGTAGGCTGAAAGCGGAACTGGAAACACTTGGTGCCCGGTTTCGTGGCCATTCCGATACAGAAGTCATGCTTGCCGCCTTTGAGGCATGGGGGGTGGGGCAGGCATTGGGTCGCTTTAACGGGATGTTTGCCTTTGCCTTGGCAGACAGACACCAACGCAAGCTATATCTTGCCCGGGACCGGATGGGAGAAAAGCCGTTGTACTATGGCTGGCAGGGGCACACGCTTCTGTTCGGTTCGGAACTCAAGGCCCTTACCTGTCATCCATCCTGGAAAGGTGAAGTTAATCGTGGTGCTTTGCCGCTATTGCTGCGCCACAACTTCATTCCAGCACCTCACTCGATCTATACCGGTATCAATAAACTGCCTCCTGCGTCATTCATCAGTCTGGATCTGACTAAGCTGGAGCCCGGAAAACTGCCTGCCCCCGCTCTCTATTGGCATCTTGAAAGTCAGTTTTCATCTGACCGGGAGTGGACTTTTGAAGGCGCCTCTTCCCATCTCGAACAATTACTGGAGGAAGTGGTCGGTGATCAGATGGTTTCGGACGTCCCCTTGGGAGCGTTTTTGTCCGGTGGCGTGGATTCTTCCACCATTGTGGCGCTGATGCAGAAGCAGGCAAGCCAGCCTGTCAGGACGTTCAGCATTGGTTTCAATGAAGACGGGTTCAATGAAGCTGAGCATGCGGCGGCGGTCGCGAATCATCTGGGCACGAATCATACGGAATTATATGTAACAGAGCAGAATGCAAGGGAGTTGGTGCCGTCTTTGCCACAGATATACGACGAACCGTTTGCGGACTCCTCCCAGTTACCTACGTATCTCGTTAGTGAGATGACTCGCAAACACGTAACGGTGGCATTGTCGGGTGATGGCGGTGACGAGCTTTTTTGTGGCTATACGCGTTATCCCAGCATGTTGCGTGGTTGGCAACGGCGTGGTTCGCTTGGATCACGCCTCAAAAGCCTCTCCGGTCGTTTGCCATCCGGTTTGACCGCCCACGCGATAAGGGCCCTGGTTCCGTCTCAGAAAGGGCGCAGTGTGGAAGCAATTCAGTTTCGTATCGCCCGGGCCAGAGCCATTGCTTCTGCAAGGAGTCTGTCTGAGTTCTATCGGCAATCTGTGTCTCTCTGGGCTGATCCGGGCATGGCACTGGTAGAACCAGGTGAGAGTGATTACGGGCTTACGGGACCACTTCCGGACCAGGTCAGCGACAATGAGCTGAAAACCCTGATGTGGCGCGATCTGAATTGGTACCTGCCAGATGATATTCTGACTAAAGTGGACCGCGCGGCGATGGCCTGCAGCCTGGAAACCCGTATTCCCATGTTGGACCACAGGGTAGTGTCATTTGCCATGGGGCTGCCTGTCTCCTTAAATATGAATGGAAATATTGGTAAACAGGTTCTCCGGTCCGTGCTTTATCGCCATGTGCCAAGGGAGATGATTGATCGGCCGAAGCAGGGCTTTGCCGTTCCGGTAGGGGCCTGGCTGAGAGGTGGGTTGCGAGAGTGGGCGGAAGAGTTGCTGGAGCCGGCCAGATTGCGTGAGCAGGGGTATTGGAAGGCAGACATGGTTCGGCAGGTTTGGCGCGAACATCTATCAGGTCGAGAGGACTACAGTTCCGAGTTGTGGGGTATTTTGATGCTTCAGGCCTGGTTGGCTAACAAAGACAGTGCGAACCTTATCTCTTCAAATGGGTTAACGTGAATGCCTGACTGTCCGTTAGTGATCATTACCGGGGCAGATACTCCCACCGGTCTTACTACTGCGCGCGCGTTAAGAAGCTTGCAGGTTACGGTTTGTGGTGTTTTTCAGGAAAGAGAAGCAGCTTCAATTCAGTCCGGGTACTGGGATCAATTGATTTATTTGCCCGGCAGCCCGGATGAACAGCTTGAGGCGCTGATCGAAAAAGCCAAAGGGGCGGAATTCCCCGAGCGCTCCATATTACTTTTTTCACAGGATAGCCACGTAATCTCTGCCTGGGCGGTGAATGAAGAACTAGGCCGATATTTTACTGTGCCCATCCCGCCTCAGGGAAAGGGAGCAATAATGATGGATAAAACACTATTCCATCAATGGGCGATTGAGAATGAAGTTGACGTGCCGCAATCCGAAATTGTGAACAGCCTTGAAAGTCTGAAAAGCTTGGCGGCGAATTTAAGTTTTCCCTGCATATTGAAACCGTTGGTGCGCACATCCGCGTGGGATGGTGTGCATAAGAATAAGAAGTTTTTCTTGTTGAACTCAAAACAAGAGTTGCACGAGCTTGTAGAGTCTTCAGACCCATTTAGCCTTTCGGATCGCTATATTCTCCAGGAATGGATTCCCGGAGGAGACACAGAGGTTTTTTTCGTACTTTTTGCTTTTGATGAGAACGGCGTGGTGCTTGCCGAATACGCTGGCCAGAAGGTATGGCAATGGCCGCCTCTGGGTGGGTCTACAGCCGTATGCCGTTTAATTGAAGAACCTCAGTTGATTTCGCTGGCAAGAACCATTGCCGGCAAGTTGGAAATGACAGGTCTCGGGTCTATCGAGTTTAAACGTGACTCAAGAACCGGGAAGTTTCTCGTCACAGAGCCAACGGTGGGACGAAATGACTATCAATCTGGCGTAGCTTTGAGTGATGAAAATAACCCAACAGCGGCTCTGGTAATAAATTCCTTGGGACTTCAGAGGGAGTGCCGTATTGCTAAAAAGGCAAAGAGGAATTGTTTTTGGATAGATGAGTTGTCAGCGTACAGGTACGCCAAATCAAAAGGGCTGCTAAAGGCTGGCTTTCAATTAATCAGAGCGCTAGGTGCTGCTCGCCATTTTCAGTTTTTGTATTTTGATTGGCGGGACAGAAAACCGTTTCGGGTACATCTGAAAAAAACGCTTTCCAGGAAGCACCGCACATGAGCGCAGTAGGTCGTATTTTTCGTCGGGCATTTCAGTTTGATCTGGATGCCTATTTTCTGTTTTCTGATTCATTAAAACGCGAACTCTTGGCGCAATACTCGGGTGCTTCCCCTGAAAGCCTGTCCGCCAAGTTCAAAATCGTTGAAAAACCTTCAGAAGATGAATCGTTGATAGATCTCTGCAAAGAGGGCGATTATTTCGGCTCGACAGATCAGGCTATAAAGAGAAATCTGGCGCTCACTTCTGACCGTGAAGATAAATGCATTGTTGCAGAGCATGAAAACCAGTATGTGGCAATGAGCTGGGTTTCATTGGGAAGGAAGAGCCTGTGGCCTTCCTTTGCGCAGCTCCCACTCTCCCAGGAAAATTCGGGTCTCCTCCACCTGAGTTACGTAAAGCCGGAGTATCGTGGTCATTGCCTGCAAAGATTTCTTGATTTGCATCGCAAGCACTTCTTGGCGGAGCATGGCTTTGCACAGTCGGTAAGCTTTGTCGGCGTTAATAATCTCAGTTCGGTAAGAAACTCAATGGCTTGTAATGAGAGTTTCAAACTGATTTATCACGTTTCTGTTGACATCCCAGGGCGGGAAAAACTGAATTTCTTTCCAAAATGGAACCAGGAACAATGGAAATCGTGCAGGGCCCATGCAGAAAGGTGGATGCCTTGAGCACGTATTTGAATCAAGCTTCAAGCGAGAATAGCGGAATGTTAAACGACAAGCCCCTGATCAGTATTATTACGCCGACCTACAATCGTGCGGACTTTATCGCAGAGGCTGTGCAAAGCGTTTTGGATCAGACCTACCAGAACTTTGAACATCTCATCGTGGATGATGGCTCGAACGATAATACCCGGGAAGTACTGAGCCCGTTTCTTGAGGATGACCGTTTTAAGTATTTCTATCAGGAAAATCAAGGTCAGAGCGTGGCACGGAACCTGGCTCTCAAGCATGCTCGGGGCGATTTTATCTGTTTTCTGGACTCGGATAACGCCTGGCTACCAATTCATCTGGAATCACTATTAGCCGCATTTCAAGAGACTCCAGATGTCGATATTGTGTATGGAGATGGCATCACAATCGACGAAAAGGGTAATGAACTTCGCCGGAAGAACATAAAAAGACATTCCGGATACATTGCTTTCCAAATGCTCAAAGACAATTGCGTTGGCATGAATATGACGATGGCACGACGCAGGTGCTTTGACGAGATGGGGGGGATGAGTGGCAAGCGCAAAGTGGCGGATGATTATGATCTATGGCTTAAATTTTCATCTCGTTACCAGTTCAGATATGTTCCCCGGTATCTCGCTTATTATCGAGTAATGGCGGATCAGATTTCTTCTAATAAAGAGGCTCGTTTCGAGACTAACGAGTCGATCATCAAGGATTTCCGGAAGAGCTATCCCGATGCTTTAACCGATGCTCAATTTGACGAAGCTTTTGCCTTCTTTTATTCACGAAAAGCTCGTTATCTCGCGGGGGCGGGACGAAAGTGGCTTGCGATACGAACTATCGGCACTGCGCTTAAGTATCGGCCCTGTGGCGTAGTGCCATGGCGCAGCTTGGCCGCAATTTTGCTCAAAGGCAGGCAATAAAATGCGCTCAAACACAAACACTGGTGTGAATGAGCCCTATGTTTCAGTACATCGCCTTAATACTGATGATTTTGCCATGCTCCAGGAGCAATGGCGCGATCTGTTGGAGAATAGCGACGCTGACCCGCTTTTTATGAGTTGGCCCTGGCTTTTCTCCTGGTGGGAGGTGTGGGGCAAAGCTCTTGGGCTGGAACTTGCGCTTTTCGGAGCTTACGACGCCAGTTCTCGCCTTGTAGGCCTTGCGCCGTTTTATTTGCACGACTACTCATCTCCTTTTGGACTGCGAGTTCGCCGCGCTCATTATCTTGGTAATGCGTGGCATATTAGCCCGACGGTCCGTACAGAGTATTCAAGCCTTATAATTCGGAAAGGGTTGGAGGAGACAGTCACAGATGCTCTGATGATAGAGGTTTCGCGACTCAACTGGCATGAGATGGTTGTATGTGATCAATTATTACCCGAGCTTTCCCGCTGGAAAAAGGGCTTGTTACTCGGGGGCAGAAAAATCGCTCTGGTAACTCGGTCCACAGATGTTGGAGTGCGTGTGCCAACAGAGGGGTTGTTCCAGGAGTGGCTCAGTAAACTTGGAGCGAATACCCGTCTTAAGCTTTATAATCGACGCTTGTATATCAAGCAAAAGAGGGGAGACCTGGCTCTTAAACATGTCACCGATCAGGAGGTGGCAGGTTTCTTCGAGCATTTGAATGAGTTCCACCGGCACAGATGGGGAAAAAATTGTTTCGATGAAAAAGCGGTCGCTTTCCACAAGAAGTTCATTGCCCGACTTGAGAATCAACAGCTGGCTTTGACAACTTTAATATTTGATGGAAAAACCGTATCAGTCCTTTACGATATTCTGGCTGGCTCAAGCAGGTACAACTTGCAGGCTGGATTTCGGGAGGACTTCGATCGCAAAGTGGCCTTGGGAACCCTCCACCTGGGTTATGCCATTGAAGAGTGTTTCGGCACCGAAAGAATTCGTTATTACGACCTGCTTGCCGGCTATGGCAAGAACAGTTTTTATAAAAGTCGCTTTCAGGGAGAAACGGTCCAGTTCTATACCGTTCAGTTCGCGCGCAACCCATTGATGCGGGGAATCTATCGAGCCCAGACCTTTCTTCCTGAAGGATTACGGAGATCATTGAATCGACTTGCCCGTTTGTAAAGACGCAACAATGATGTTGATTTTGGCTAAGGGAGTTAATCAAGGCATATGATCATTAGTAACATTACCTCTCGTAAAATAGAGAACCAAATAGAGGTTTCTGCCTTAATCGATGGGTATAAGCTTTGGTATCGCTTTCCTGATCACCTTTCGCTAGCGCTTTCAGCTGAGCCGTTCTTGGCGGCATCGTTTTTTGTGGCTTCCCAGTCTGGTACTACATTGGAGGTACAAGATTCAAAGACAGCATCCCCTCGTATTCTGGAGAATTTCAAGCGCCTGCAGTGCATATTCGGAACATGGAAGTCGGATTTAAGACCTTTCACCGTGAAAGTTCAGGCAGAGGAACCCCGTGCCGCCAGCGACATGATATGCAGTTTTTTCTCGGGTGGCGTAGATGGTCTTTATACTCTCATTAGCCATGAAACTGAAATCAGCCACCTGATCTACATAAATGGTTTTGACTTTCACGTTTCTCCAGAAGAGTTTTCGGTTAACGTTCAGAGGCTGGAAAATTTAAGTGCTCCCTTCGGCAAGGAAATCATTCCCGTAGAAACGAATTTTTATGACTTTGACAAGTTTCACGGCGTAGGACGACATTGGAGTCATGGGGCCTGCCTGGCAAGCGTTGCTCTATTGCTGCAACCAGCAAAGTGTATCGTACCTACCAGTTATAGTTACCGGGATCTGCGTCCCTGGGGAACACATCCTTTGACGGACCATCTCTGGTCGACCGAGGTAACAGAAATCGTCCACGATACAGCAGATCTGGAGCGCCCTGAGAAGGTTGAAAGAATTGCAGAACGGTCTCAAGCCGTGCTCGATAGTCTGGTCGTCTGCTGGAAATATTCGGATAGAAATTGTGGTCATTGCCTGAAGTGCATAAGGACGATGATAATATTGAAAATACTTGGCATAAATACCAGCGCTTTCAAGGGTTCTGTTTCCGCTGAGTATGTTGCTAAATTATCCCCGCCGGCAGATTATCGCCCATCGTATGAAGACTTGCTTAGGTTTGCGATCGATAAAGGCGATGAATCTATGGAAAAAGCATTACAAAAAGCTCTTTCGAGTTCTGTGGCCAAGAACATTATACGAGAATTTGATGATAAATATCTAAATCAGAGTATTCGTTCCAGTTTCCGGTATTTCAAAAAAAATAAGGCCTGAAGATATTAAATGAAAAACTTATGGCGGCGACATAAAGATAACTTCTTACTTATCCGAGAGGCATATAGAGTTGCTGGTCTCTGTGGTAAATATTACGGAAGCCGGAAAATACCTGTATTTTTTCATATCTTGCGTTTTACATGGGAAACCAAGATGCGTCCGATGGAGGCACTTGGTTACGGCGCGTTTTCTTCTGCTGCACGTCAGAGCTCGGAATATCTCAGCAAAAGGACATGCTCTGTCTTACAGTCGCGTCTCAACCCTCAAGACTGGTTCTGGGTGACCGAGGATAAAGGGATCTTTCAGTCATTCTGCGATGCGAATGCGATACCCACACCCGAATGCCTGGCTCTTCTATTTCGCAGTTCGCCTGGTATTTCCTCGGGGCATCCGGTTCTTCCGACTATAGAGTCGTGGAGCGAGACGATATCCCAGTTTGATCTTGATAAGGTTGTAATTAAACCTTGCCGACACAGTTATGGTCGCGGCCTATTAGTGCCTTTAGTTTCTGAAGGCCGTATAGAGGTAAATGATCTTAAATTCGATTCTGTTCAAGCGTTAGCCAAATATATGTTTGAGTTGCCGGAATTGACGAGCTGGATTATTCAGGAAAGAGTTCAGTCACACTCTGCATTATCCGATTTTTCAGGCACTAAACATCTTCAAACGATACGAATTTATACCCATGTAGATAAGTATGGGAGAGCTTTCATCGTTGATGCTTTCTTAAAAGTCATCGGTGGCGATGCTGCGATTGACAACTTTCAGCACGGTTTGTTGGGCAATTTTATAGCACCGATTGATGTCGGGTCGGGCCAACTTGAATCAGCGATTACACGCAGTTCGGATATGGTCTGGTACAGGCTTGATTCTCACCCCAAAACCGGGCGAACGTTCCGGGAATTCACGATACCGCTGTGGGGCGCCGCAAAAGAATTGGTCATCAAGAATGCCGAGCATTTTAAACCAATCCGGTCTTTGGGATGGGATGTTGCGGTCACGGAGAGCGGTCCCGTGATTATTGAGGCCAACATACGCTGGGACCCGCCCAACTGGAACCCAGAAACAATAGCGAATGTCCGCAAAGTTCTTGAAAATCCGGATTGTGTGTATGCCAAGTGAGCCAGCTTCGCTATGAAACGGACGCTGTCACTGCAGTGCGGAATGCTGGGGCTTTCATGACAACCGTTAGCGTAGTAACGCCTACCTATAACAGAGCCCGGTTTCTGCCCGATGCCATCGAGAGCGTCTTGGCTCAGACACACTCTGATTTCGAACTCATCGTTTGGGACGATGGCTCTGATGACGATACTCGCGAAGTTCTGGAACCTTATCTTGCTGATAGTCGGGTACGCTACTTCTACCAGGAAAATCAGGGCCAGAGTTATGCCCGTAATCATGCCCTTGAGCACGCATCGGGTGACTATATTGCATTCCTGGATTCAGATGACCTATGGGCACCCGATAAGCTGGAAAAACAGTTGGCTTTTCTACTGGCAAATCCCGAGGTTGATATTGTCCACGGTGACGAAGCCATGATCGATGAGGATGGGAAAGTTACCAGTCTGGCGAATATGAGGCGGTATTCAGGGAGAATTACGCGGTACCTGTTGGCTGACAACAGCGTGAGTATTGCCACGGTTCTGGTACGGCGGCGGTGTTTTGTCGAAATGGGTGGATTTGATACATCAGTGGGAGTTGCTGACGATTATGAGCTGTGGCTAAGGTTTTCAGCTAGATACCTTTTTCATTATGAGCCAGGTATTGTTGCTTCGTACCGTGTGATGTCGGAGCAAATTTCCTCCGACAAACGCAGGCGTTTCGCGGCAAACGAGAACATTATTTGTAAATTCCTGGAACGGTATGGTGATGTACTTTCTATCCGTGATCGTCGCTGGGGATTGGCTCGGTTTTTTTGCCGAAAAGCGCGGTATTTTGCCAGTGTGGGAGAGTGGTCTGTTGCGAGCAGCGCTATTGCTCGTGCAATGTGGCATGCGCCACTGGATCCGGTTGTCTGGCGAGCGCTCTTTCGAGTAGTCCTGCCAAGGCGACAGCTGTGAATGCGAGGGCGCCCGAAAGTATGCCTTTGGTTGTGCGCAACTAAGTCGGGGCATTAGGGTAAATGGCTGTCTGCTCAACACGCCGCAATTTATTCAAAAGCTGCAGTACTTTAATCGTTCGTCGGAGCGCTCATGACTGGGGCCCGGTTGGGATTCTGTCATGGCAAAAACCTCTGCGTGCAGGCACAATATCCCTGTGATTGACCTATATGTAAGGGAAATGGGCATATGACCGCTGAAAGGATTCGTGATCGGAGTTTGGTGCAGGCAGTAGTTCCGTTCCTGGTAGTATTTTCTGCTCTTTTCCTGCTTATCTGGCCCACCGTCGAAGGAATTGTCAGCCGCTGGTTCAAGTTTGATGAATCCTACTCTCATGGTCTGTTGCTTCTTCTGGTTTCCGTTGTTCTTGTTGCGCGAACGGTAAAGAAGCAGACACCGGTTACCGGATTTTACCCCTTGTGGCTGTTGCCGTTTGGCTTGGCGCTAATAGCGTATGCACTTGGCGATATTCTGCGGGTGCAGGCATTGCAGGAGTTAACTGTAGTACCGCTGTTATTGGGTACGCTTGCCATTTTTCTGGGTTGGCAACAAGTTAAAGCCTTTATTATTCCGGTCGGTCTTTTGTTTTTCGCCGTCCCGGTGTGGGATTACCTGTCCTGGACCCTTCAACTGATCACGGTTGAGGTCAACCGACTTCTGCTGGGCTTATTTGATATTAATTTTGAAGTGGAAGGGGTCTTTGTCTATCTGATTGGCGTTGGGGCCTTTGAGGTAGCGCACGGATGTTCCGGGTTGAGGTACCTACTGGTTGGCCAGTCTTTGGCTGCGTTATATGGCGAACTGAATTTCAGGTGCCTGCGCACGAGGGTTGTTTTCTTCCTTACAGCGGTGGGACTTGCCTTATTAGCGAACTGGATTCGGGTTTTTGTGATCATTTATATGGGTTACGAAACCAATATGGAAACGAGCCTGATTCGGGACCACGATAATTTTGGCTGGTGGGTATTTGCGGCAACATTGGTGCCTTTATTCTTTATTGGTCGAAAACTGGAAACCTCCAGCGCGGAACAGTTACCAACGCCAGAGCGTGAGATATCCGCAGTCGGCAAAGATGGAAGCCGTCGGGTATGGTCCGGAGTAGCGGCCACCGCCGCACTGCCAGTTTTGTTGTTGATGCTTTTGCCTTCTTCTGGTGGCGAAATAAAAGCCTCACCAGAATCGTTTGATCTGGCTTTGAATACTGAACGATATGCGCCTTTGTTTGGCAACCGATTGAGTGGCTGGAAACCACAAATACGAAACCCTGATTTTGTCTTTGTCCAGACCATCTTTGATCGGGAAGCTGTTACCGGTGGCTCGGGCCCTGAGCAGCAGTTGTTTGTGGGCGTGTACGGTTATGAATATCAACGGCACAGGGCAGAGTTGATTCAATACTGGAACCGAACCTATGATCACGAGGAATGGATGCCGGAGAAGTTCTTCAGAGTAGCCTCACCTTCAGGTCGTCCGCTTCAGGGAATTACCTTGCGTAGTATGTCATCCGGAGAACGGGTGCACCTGGCCTATGGCTATTACGTTGCAGGTCTGTGGGAAACAGATCAATGGCGTGCAAAGTTTGCGCAAGTTGTCAGTTTCTTCAGCGAGAGAAAAGATGCGTCTTTGATTGTTTTCGCTGCGACGTGTGAGAGCTGTGATGGTGAGGCTGTGGTCAGCGATCTGGTAAACGATGCCATGCCATCGATTGTTAATCAGGTAGATCAGCACGTTCAGAAGTGACTCTTCGGGCTTTGCGATGATAACTGACACCAAAGCCTCGGCTTATGGTGTCAGTTCTCAGTTACCGATTCACTCTTCCTCGTTGCTAAACTTCGTCAGTACCCGTTTTGCATCTGCATCGCGACCGTTGGCGCGATAGGCCTCTGCCAGATGCATCGCGATCTCCTCTGAATCCGCCTGAAGTTCGTGTGCTTTCTCCAGGACAGGCAGGCTCTGCTCGGTTTGCCCGCCTTGCAACAAAATCCAGCCATAAGTGTCCGCCACAGCAGCGCTATCCGGGTTCAGCTCAAAGGCCTGTTTGGCGAGCTCTATCGCCCGGTCATCTCCTTTCTGGAAATAGATCCAGGCAAGGTTATTGAGAGCAACGACGTTTTGAGGGCGTAGCTCAAGCAGTTCTTCGTAGGGTGGTATCGCTTTTTCAGGTGCTTCGTTGTTCTGATGCAGCATCGCAAGATTCATCAGGATCTGAGGATTGCGAGGGAACTCCTGTCGAGCCATATCGAGGGCTTCGGCGGCTTTGGTCCGTTGCCCGGACTGAAGAAGAGCGCGGGCATGGGCAACAGCCAGATCAGCGGTTGGTTCGAGGTTGAGGCCAAGCTGATAGAGTTCGGCAGCTTCCCGGTAGTCGCCCTGTCTTTCAAAATAGCGGGCTTCTACGAGGAAGGGAGCCGCAGACTCGGGGTGTTGCTGTTTGACATCCCTGAGAATGTCCCGGGCCTCACTGGTATTGCCTTCAGTAAACTGGATAGCGGCTGCCTGAAGACCGATCTCCTGGTTTTCCGGAAAGAGTATGCGTCCCCTGCGCAGCACATCGGATGCCCGCTCCAAGTGGTCCCGTTGGGCCAGCTCACTGGCGATACCGTGATATACGGACGCGACCAGGGATTCCGCGGGAGCAGGGCGCGATTCGTCTTCACGCTCCATAAGACTTGCTGTCAGGTCGTCAGCCCGTTGGGTGTTTTCGTTGATCAGCGCCGATTCGAGCAATATCAGCCTTGGGCCGTAGGCTTCAGGATTTTGCGCCTGAATCCCTTCCATCAGAGTTGTCAGTTCCGGCCGTGGCATAACAGACGAAATGCCCTGCAATGCCTGGCGGTTGTCTGGGGCCAACTCAATGGCACGGCGGTAGTAGGCTTTTGCTTGTTCCGTTTCGCCTCGCAACCGTGCGAGATTACCAAGCGCATTCAAGCCAGCGGGGTTTGTCTTATCCACTTCTACCGCTTTTTGATAAAACTCCTTGGCTTCCTGAATATTTTCAGAGTTGGCGGCAACATTGCCGCGCGTAATCAGAGCTCCAGCACTGCCGGGTTCCGCTTCTACCCACTCTGTTGCCGCAGCGACTGCTGCATCGTTGTTGTCGGACGATACATACGCCTGGACGATAATTAGTCGTGCTTCTTCGGACTCTGGATTAATTTCCAGTGCCCGATTGGCCTCTTCGACGGCCCGGGCGGTTTCACCCATTCTTACGAGATAGGTTGCATACCTCAGCCGTAGCCTGTTGTTGTCGGGCTCGAGTTCCAGGGATTTCCGGATGAACTGTTCGCCGCTTTCCTGGTCTCCGCTGATCAATGATGCAACACCAACCAGTGCCAGGGTTTCCGGGTCTGATTCCTGATCATCGAGGTTGGCAAGTACCTCTCTCGCACCCTGCGGGTCACGCATCTGCAAGCGAGTCGCGGCGAGGACCTTTCTTGCCTGGTCTGAATTGCCCATATCCGCAACCGGCGCCAGCAAGGCTTCAGCTTCTTCAGCCCGACCCTGACGATAACGAACCAGACCCAACATCAATGATGCCTGTTCGTGGCTTGGAGCCTGCGCCAGAACCTCCTCAAGATAACGGGAGGCGTTGTCCAGTTCACCCTTATTGAACGCTTCCTGTGCCGCGTTCAGGTTGCTCATCATGGTTCCGGGAGCTGATTTGGCCAGTATCTCTTCGTAAACGAAGGCCTCTGACGATTTCCCCTGTTCCCGTAGAACGTTAATCAAGGCCGACATGCTACCGAATTTCCGGTAGGTCATAATGTCGTACTGACCAATGGTCTCCAGTGCATTTATCAAGGCTTGCTCCGCCTCAGGCCAATTCTTTTGATCCTGTGCTATGGAGGCTTTGAGGAGCCACAGCTCTACGTGCTCAGGGTCAAGCTCTTCGGCTTGAGACAAATAGGCATCGGCGTCAGCCGGTCTGTTTTGGCGGTAGGCCGCTTTTGCCAAACCAATGATGGGCAGAACTGCGTTGGAATCGGTGTTCTGGGCCTCTGTGTAGGCGTTTTCGGCTTTC
Organism: Marinobacter sp. F3R08; assembly: GCF_018860425.1. Taxonomy (GTDB): domain Bacteria; phylum Pseudomonadota; class Gammaproteobacteria; order Pseudomonadales; family Oleiphilaceae; genus Marinobacter. Next base: position 477,193 of record NZ_JAHKPI010000025.1, read on the forward strand.
TCGGGATGGCCTGAGGCCAGATAAATATCTCCCCGAAGCAAATCGCCTTCAAGCTGTTGAACTCGGTCCGGATCTTCAAGCGAATCGAGCGATGCCAGCGCATTCTCGTACTCGCCTTGCATCAGCTGGGCTTCAGAACGGATCAGAGCCGCCCGGTTGCGGTTCTGCTGACTTATGGTTTTTTCGTCAGCATCGGCAAAGAGACGATCGAGCATACGCTCAGCATTGACCGCATCACCGGCGGTCAGCAGGTTGTTAATAATAACCAGATAGGGTTCAAAGCGGTCCGGCTGCAGCTCGATCGCGCTGCGAGCTTCGAGCGTACTGGCTTTGAGTTCTCCCTGGCGCTGGAAAAACCGGGACTGATCCATATGACTGAGATATTGGATATCTTCCTGGCTCATTTCGCTGCTTTCGTCGGTGCAACCCGCGAGAGTCAGAGAAACGGCAACCGGAAGGAGGGCGGCAAGTAGTGTTGATAAAGGTTTCATGTCCCTGTTCCTTTCTTTTTTATCATCTGGATTCCCTGCACTATTCAGGCACCTGGCGATTCTGTTGAGGTCTTTATCCGATACTTATCAGTCAGGTTGTAAAGTGTTGGCCGGGTTATGCCCAGCATGCGGGAGGCCTGGGTCATATTAAAACTACAGGACTGCAGAGCCTGTATAATCGCTGCCCGCTCTGCGCTTTCCCGCACCTGTCGCAGGTTAAGTTGTTGGTCCGGGGTTTGCTCTCCTCCATCGAGCTCAAGATCGTCTGAGGTCACGCGTTTGCTGTCCGCCATAATGATGGCGCGTTTCACCTTGTTGATCATCTCGCGCACATTGCCTGGCCATGCATAATGACTAATGGCGTTAGTGGCATCCTCACTGTACGAGAGGTTAGGGCGGTCCATTTGCTTGCCGAGAGATTTCAGGAGCGACTGAGCTATGACCAGGGCGTCACCATCACGTTCCCGTACAGCGGGCACGTCAAGTGTGATTTCGCTGATTCTGTAGTAAAGATCTTCCCTGAACGAGCCGCTATCAATCAGTTGTCTGACATCCCGGTGGGTCGCGCAGACTACGCGAACATCAACGGCGATGGAGTTAACTGAGCCCACCCGGTCGATGACACGCTCTTGCAGAAAGCGCAAAAGCTTGGCCTGAAGTGCCATAGGCATATCGCCGATTTCATCCAGGAACAGAGTTCCGCCGTTGGCACTTTCAATCTTGCCCTTTTTGGATTGGGTGGCTCCGGTAAACGAGCCTTTCTCAAAGCCAAACAGTTCGCTTTCCAGCAGATTTTCCGGAATTGCTGCGCAGTTGATGGCCGCGAACGATTTACCTGCTCGCGGACTCAGGTCGTGCAATGCTCGCGCCAGCAATTCTTTCCCGGTACCGGTTTCGCCAGTAATGAGCGTGGTTACGTCCGTTGGCGCAACTTTTTCGAGTGTTCGACAAACGGCCAGCATTTGAGGGCTTGCAGCAACAATGCCTTTGATATTGGTGCCGTTGCCTGGTCTGGAAAGTTCGAGGTTTTCCCGTTCGAGTTCCGCCAATCGGAAAGCGCGGTTAACCACAAAAGTAAGAATGTCGGCATCCAGCGGCTTTTGATAGAAATCGGAAGCGCCCATGCCTACCGCCTTAACGGCATTTTCTTTGTCTTCCCGTCCCGTCACAACAATCACTTTGGTCATCGGGGCGAGTCGGAGGATTTCTTCAAGCAGATTGAAGCCTTCAGAGGCACCACCAGGATCTGGCGGGAGGCCGAGATCCAAAGTAACAACTTCGGGTTCCTCACGTCTGAGCGCCGCAAGCGCCGATTCCCGATCGGAGGCAAGGGTTACTTCCAGGTCATCACTGAAACACCAGCGCATCTGGCTTTGAAGGCCTGGATCATCTTCTACGATTAATAGTCGTCTGGTCACAACAGCAGTAAATCCTTTTTCGGTGTGAGTCCTCAATTCTGATTCTTAACCGAACATTGGCACTTTGCAATGGTCGTCTTTCTTGCCGTAAGAGAATGGTTGTTAATTGGTATTCTCTCTGGCTTCTTCAATGGTCCCCTGGAATGCTCGCTCCTCCGGTTTCGACATGTCTGTGGCATCAGGTTCAGCCAGAGGAATGCGCACTGAGAAGCAGGAGCCGATACCAGGTCCACTTGTCACATCAATGTTGCCTCCCAGTTTCTGGATGTATTCACGAGCCTGGTAGGCGCCGATTCCCATACCGGTGAGCCCCTTTGTACTCTCAAAAGGTTTGAAGAGTTGTCCGCTGATAAAGTCCTCGGTCATTCCGCAGCCGGTATCCTGAATAAACAGAACGACATTGCCTTTTGCGAGCTTTAACGTCAGAACAACCTCTCCGTCCGGCGGCGTCGCATCCTGGGCGTTCTGTATTAGATGCCCAAGAACACTCTGCAACTGCTCGGCATCCGCTTTGATTCTGGCTTCTGGCGGTGTGCCCTCCAGGTGTGGAAAAGGTGCTCTGTGCTGGTGATGTGCAACCAGCTCCATAACCAGGTCTGTCAGGTTCAACGGGGCCAGTTTGCTGTCATCATCAAGAGAGGGCTTTCGAATGTGTTCGACAAGGTTGGACATTTTGCGAACAGCATGCTCGGTTGTGTTGATCATGTCATCAATAAAGGCCGGATTGTCACGGTGTCTTGGTGCATTTTTCACAAGCAGTGAAAGCTGGGCAATGACGGTTTTCAAATCGTGCACCATGAAAGCAGATGCCTTGCTGACTGCTTCGAATTGCATTGCTCTGGACAGGCGGTTTTGGGCATCGGCCTGAGCCAGAAGGTTGCATGTTTGCCTGGCTACCACCTTTATCAGATCAAAGTTTTCCCAATTCAGTTCAACGCGCGCGTAGGGGTTTCCTACCAGTGCCATGCCGTAGAGCTCATTGCCCAAGTATAACGGAATGATCAGCCAGCCATCCGGCGTTTTGGAGATGGCGTCGGGAATTTCAAGAAGGTTATAGCTGACCGGGTCTGCCTGGTACTCGTGTAAATCGACAATCCATTCCCGTTCCCGGAAGAGTTGCACCAACTCCGAGTCTCCATCGACGATGGTGTGTTTGGGTGTCGACAGGTTGATTGTCGCTTTGAGGACATAGGCGCCTTGTTCACCAATGACCCAGAGAGCGCCAGCATTGCTTTCAACCAGTGCCGCCAGCATTCTGATCACTCGTTCGGGAAGTGGCGGGTCGTTGCTGAGGTCCGCCAGTTCCCGGGTCATTTTCAGCCACTCTTCCCGGTAATCGTATTTGTAATCGAAGAAGTTCTGACTGATCAGGACCATCAGTTTCGAACGGATACGTCGTGAAAGCAGAAGTGTTGTCAGAAATACCAGTGAAATCGTAAAAAAGAGGACCTGAAGGGCATCTCCCCACTCGCCTCCGAGCACCCGCACATAGTAGCCGCCGAGGGACAGAAACAGCAGATAGCCACCGGCGAACAACAGGGTTCCCGCGTGGAAAAATGCAGAACGTGAAAGCTGGAAATCAACCGGCTGCTTTCGGGTATTGATAACGTTGATGGCAAAGAGCGGAATAAGCAGGGCATTCACGAAACCCCGGGCATTCCAGAACGACTCTGCCACTTGCCCGAAGAGTAAGGCATCGGCGTACATGAAGAAGTCGAATGCAAAAATGGTTGCAACGCCTATGCATATGTACTTGATGCTGGAACGGCCAAAGCTGGGTGAATTGCGCCAGATTTGTTCCACCATTGAGAGGCCAAGCAGGGAAAGGCCAATCTGGCCAAGCAGCTTGAATTTCCCGGTGGAGATATCAACGTGACTGAAGTTTTCGATCAGTGCGATGCTGACCAGAAGCGTTAAGAGGATGGCCGTTGTGGCACCAAGGATTCGCTTTACGTCGTTGGTGAGGTTATTTCTCTTCAGGCCATCTTTTAATAGTGCAAACAGCAGATGGATCCAGGATGCGTCCCGCAGTAACTCGATAAAGTAGCGGATATTGAATCCTGGTTGGTCCCAGAGGCTCTGGCTGACGATTGTTGCGGCCCAGACTGTGCTGACGGCTGCCGCGAGGGCAAGTGCCCGGTCAACCCCTCGACGCAGGTAGCGGGAAGCGACCAGTATACCCAGAAGCCCGAACGTAATAGTTGCCAGGGAATAGCTGAGTACGTCCATGTTACTGAACATGCATTATTGTCCCAATAAATGAAAACTCCTTGGCTAGCATAGCTTTGTTTGGATGTGAGGGTAACTCGTTTACAAAAAAGCCAGCGGCTTTCAGGCGCTGGCTATCTGCATTCTACGGTCTTACTTAGCTCTTGCGTCTGCGTGAGAGTCCGAGACCGGCCAGTCCCAGGCCGAGAAGCGCGAGAGAGCCGGGCTCCGGAACCTTTGCGATAACAGAAACGTCATCCAGGAAATTGCCGAATGTATTGGTTTCCGGGCTCACCGAGGTGAACAACAGTCTGGTCGTTTCGCTCGAAGCTGTGAAGATGCCGGAGTACGTGGTCCAGTCATTTGCACTTGTATTGGCGATGTCCAGAGACAGGTCGCCTGCGGCAACGTTAAACGACTCTGTGCCGGAACCTGATCTGGCTCTGTAGGCAAAAGACAGTTCGTAGCTCTGGCCGATGTTTGTGACGATGTCCTGAAACAGGGTGAAAGCACTGCCTGTCTTGGGGTGTGCATTCAGCTCTGCAAACTGTTCACCTTCGTCGGCATTGACGCCACCGAAGCCGGAACTCCAGATTTCAATGTTGTTGCCATCAGTATCCCAACCGTCTACCTGATCAGGACTGAAGAAACCCCAGCCGCCGGCGGAATTGGTGAGTGCCGGGGTGGACTCAAAGCCCCCATTGGTGAGTAGGTTGCCTGATGCCATGATTGGGGCAGCAAGTAGAGCTGTCAGACCAACAGCAGTTCCAATACTTCTTAACTTGGTCATGATCTGTACATCCTTTCGGGACTTGAAATAACAAATGGTTGATCTGAAGTTAAGCATTCCTCGTGCCAATATACATAGGATCATGAAAAGTAAGTGAATTAATTTCTATGAATTTCTTGGGTGTAAAAATGTTCGACGGTTTTTGGTGTGGTCTTGCTAAATTTTTTACAGTAGCAATCAAACCGGCCTCTTGTTCTCCCGATAGAACAGGAAAATCTCTTTAAGGGGGCGTTGCGGTTCAAACCCGAACTCTCTCTCAAAGGCTCGGCCATCAATGACTACCGGGTATTTGAAGAACGCCATCAGATAAGATGGAAAGCTCTTCAGTTTCAGTGTGCCAAGTATCATCCTGGGAATCATCGGTGGAATAGAGGGTACGGGAATTCGCTTGCATCCACAGAGCTTCAGGGCGTGCTGGTAGGCAACCCAGTCCTGTGGTGCGACGTTATATACGCCGCGGGTTGGCTTGTTGTAGGCCAGAACCATGGCGTCAGCCATGTCGTCAATATGAATGAACTGCATCATTGGTGAGAAGCCTGCGAGCACGGGCGCCCGTTCGCTTGCCAGCAGTGTGCTAATGGTGTTGCGCACGCCAGGGCCCACGATATTGCAGGGTCGAAGGATGGTGATGTTCAGTTCCGGGTAGCGCCACAGATAGATGTTGGCGAGGTTTTCAAGTTCTACGGAGTCGATCAGGTCGGCACTGAGTCCGGCACTTTTGAGAGGCGCGGATTCATCAATGAGTGCGGGGTTGTAGGCCACCGCACCGTATACGTGAAACGTTGAAAGTACCACGACGCGTTTTATGCCGTATTTGTGGCTCAGATCCAGTAGTTTCTGTGTGCCCAGCACATTGGCGTTGTAACGTCGCATTCGGGTGAGTTGGCTGGACATGATGCGACCCATGTGGATAACACCGTCAAATTGGTAACGCCGGAAAAGATCTTCAAAGACACGTTTGTTGAAATCAATGCAGTAACTGGGGATGTCGTCTCCCAGGTATACCTGTTCACGGAAATCGACGGCCACCAGATCGCAGGTATCCCGAAGTCGTTCGATAACCTGTTGGGCAAGGGCGCCAGCGGCGCCTGTGATCAATATATGAGGTCTGCGTTGTTCGGTCATCAGAAAAGCCTTTTCCTCTCACTCAGTCCCTTGTCGATCAGTCGGCTGATTTCCGCCTTGACCGCTTCCACGCGTTCAGTGACCTGTTCTTCGGGGATTTCCCGATCATCAAAGTACATCGGGGCTCCAAAGTTGAGGTGTACTTTGGCCGGAAGCACCACGGGCATGGCGATAGGTGCATAGGGGATGCCAAGGGCCTTCGCCAGAGGTTTTATGTTGGCGATGGCAGGGATGGTCTCCTCGCAGCCTACCACGCCGACTGGCACGATGGAGGCCTTGTATTTCATTGCCAGGTGCATGAAGCCATTGCCAAAACGCTTTAGCTGATAGCGATCCTGGTACAGTTTCCCGGAACCGCGAACGCCCTCTGGAAACACGATGACAGCTTCATCGTTATCGAGCATTTTGGCGCAGTTGACCGGGTCTCCGAGCACGGCACCAACCTCATTGAGCATGTTGCCCAGCCACGGCACGGTAGGAAAGAAGCGCTCAATCATCGCCCTTGGAATACGGGCGTTTTCTTCCCTGGATGCCAGGGCATATCCAATGAGTACGCCGTCCAAGGGGAGCTGCCCGCTATGGTTGGCGATGATCAGCACTGGCCCCTCAGCGGGAACGTTCTCGACGCCGTGAGCCTGTACCCGAAAATACTTCTCGTAAATCAGCTTGGTGAGAGAGAGGCCATATTTTACGGCTTCGTTGTTGTAGCCCCAGGGGTCGTAACCCAGGCTTCCAATGGGCTTTCGGATGCGATTTATGTGGTCGCTCAGCTGGGTAGGAACCAGTCTGGATTTGATAAAAGATGTCAGGCTCATGATTTTCTTCCGATGAATACGCCCAGGGTGTGACTTTGTCCCTTGCTCAGCACCCGGTAGTCGCTCGCGGCATTGGCAGTTTCTACGCAGAGCATGGACTGCCACGCTGTATCTGGAAAATCGGAAAGCGTGGCTGCCTTGGCTGGGCCGGGGTTCCAGACTACGGTCGAGTCGCTGCCTACCGCCGTGAGTTTGCGGGTGGTTCGGGGTGTCACTATGGTCAGGGACTCGCCGCTTTCATAGATACGGTCCGTCTCGCCCTCAAAATACACCGGACCTTCCTGGTTACGGTATTCCCAGTTTTCCAGAGTGTCGATGTACTGACTGTTGCCAAGGCCAAGTATGCGGGTGCGTGTAATATCGATGGTTGGAAAATAGGTATGCAGCGCCTGGGAGAAGGCAAGAGGATCGTTAGCAAGGTTTGTGGTGGTCAGAGCGAGTTGGACGCCCCTGACAGAGAAACTGAAGGTTAGCAAAGCGAGGGCATGACCACTCCATGCATGGTGGAAATCCTCGTTGGCGTGCAATGACAGGCTGATCTCAACTTCATGAGCGCTTTCCCGGACGTCCTCGAGTTTCCAGACCGCCGTACGGGCAAACCCGTGGGGACTGTCAGTGAGAATTCGTTTTCGTACTTCCGGGGCGTTACGCGCCGGGTCGCCAAACCATGGCCAACAGACCGGAATGCCTCCCCGAATGGCACGGCCGGGTTCGTGCCGGGCGGTTGGGCTCATCCAAAGCCAGTCGGATTCATCCTGCGGTTTGAAGCTCGCCAGGTGGGCGCCCTGTAGGAACAATGTCGCCTGAAAAAGAGGGTGGTGCACCTCAAGGGCTTCCAGTTGCCCAATAATTTTCCAGCGTGTGAAGGACCATTGGCTCGGTGAAAGGGAAATCGGTGGCCTGTTACTGCTCTCTGACATGATTATCTGCTGCGTAAAGCCGGTTAAGTGTAAGTGCCTATCCAGAGAGTAAATTAAAACTGCCTTTCCGGCGAGAATTGCGCCTAAAATACGTTCAAAATGTATACGAGGTCCGTCGATGGAAACGCCGGTAGTTGCTCTTCTTCATGACCCGCTTAAGACCCCGGTCCCTGATTCTCAGGTCGCGTCTGTGCAAAAGACTCAGACTGCGGTTGCCGGGAGTGATGTCCCGCCACTGAATCTGAAACCGAATCAACGTGAAGTATTGTCAGAGGCCTGGCTGGATGAGTTGGCTCTCGGATTGAGTGAACATGGCTGGATGTCTCTGGATGCCCGGTCACGGTTGGGTATTAACCTGCTGGCGGCACTGAAACACGAAGTTCAGATCCTGGATCGTACCGATGCCATGAAAAAAGCGGGCATTGGTCGCGGTAGTGATCTGGTTCGTGACCGTACCGTGCGTCGTGACCGGATCGCGTGGCTGCAGGGTGTCACAGCGCCTCAGGCGGCGCTGTTTGAATTTTTTGAGACTATTCGTCAGGGGCTTAACCAGAGGTTGTTTCTGGGGTTGAAGCGGTTCGAAACCCATTACGCTACGTATCATTCGGGTGATTTCTATAAAAAGCATCTGGACAGTTTCAAGGGCAGGGCGTCTCGGGTGGTCAGTCTGGTGTTGTATTTGAATGAAGAGTGGCAGGCTGCTGATGGCGGTGCTCTGCAGGTGTTCAATCGCGATAATGAACACGAGGTTTGTGGCGTCGTGTTGCCAGAGATTGGGCGCATGGCATTGTTCATGAGTGAGGAGGTGCCTCATGAGGTGCTGCCGGCAAACCGTACCCGGTACAGCCTGGCCTGCTGGTTCCGTCAGGATGAGGTGCCTTTGCCATTATAGGAAGAGGCATACAGGCGGCCATCCCGATTTGTCATTGTAGTCCGCAAACCCTTTTGCTAATATGCGCGCCGCTTTCAGGGAATTGTCCTGAAACGCCGTTATGGTGGCTCCATTGGTGCCTCCGCAACATGAAACCGTGAACCCGGTCAGGCCCGGAAGGGAGCAGCCGAAGCGGTGGAATTGTGTGCCGGGGTGTCGCTGATGGAGTCACCCCCAGTTTTTCTCCTCTGTATTAAACTGCCCCGATTTCTCTCTGATACCTCGCTGATAGGGCTGCCTTTTTCTCCCTTATCGGGGCTTAACTCTGCTTCTTATAACTCTGTGTCCATGCTAAGGTTAAACCCGTTTTTCACTGCAGTTGGCGGAACATGAGCTACCAGGTACTTGCCCGTAAATGGCGCCCACGCACCTTCGAAGATATGGTGGGTCAGGAACACGTGCTCCAGGCGTTGATCCACGCCCTGGAGAGTCAGCGTCTTCATCATGCATATCTGTTCACCGGCACCCGTGGGGTAGGTAAGACAACCATCGGCCGGCTGCTCGCTCGTTGCCTTAACTGCGAAACCGGAATTACTCCCACTCCCTGCGGTGAATGTTCAAGCTGTCAGGAGATTCAGGAAGGCCGGTTTGTGGATCTGATTGAAATTGACGCCGCCTCTCGCACGGGCGTTGATGACATGCGTGAGCTGACAGATAACGTGCAGTACGCGCCCACCCGCGGCCGCTACAAAGTGTACCTCATCGATGAGGTGCACATGTTGACCAATCAGTCGTTCAATGCCTTCCTGAAGACCCTTGAAGAGCCACCGGAACACGTCAAGTTCCTGCTGGCCACGACCGACCCCCAGAAGTTGCCAGTTACCGTGCTTTCCCGGTGCCTGCAGTTCAATCTCAAGCGTATGACACCGGAACACATCGCGGGCCATCTACGGCATGTGCTGGGGGCCGAGGCGATTCCTTTCGAGGAACCGGCTCTGTGGCTGTTGGCGCGAGCGGCTGATGGCAGTATGCGCGATGCATTGAGTCTGACGGATCAGGCTATTTCCTTTGGCAACCAGAAATTGGCTGCCAGTGATGTCAGCAACATGTTGGGCACAATTGATCAGCGTGACATTGAGCGACTTGTGAATGCGCTCGTTGACAGCGACGGACCGGCTTTGCTGGCGGAAATAAGCCGCATTTCAGATTTTGCGCCGGATTACAGTGTGATCCTGGCGGATTTTCTTTCGCTTTTTCACCGGATTACCATGGAACAGGTTGTTCCTGGCAGTGCCGATAATGCTCTTGGCGATGCCGAGCAGGTTCAGGCGCTGGCCCGCAGGCTTAGTGCCGAGGACGCCCAGCTTTTCTACCAGTCTGCGCTGATTGGTCGCAAGGATCTTGCTATTACGCCGGATGCCCGGATGGGCTTCGAAATGACCTTGCTTCGGATGCTTGCATTCCGTCCCGGTGCAGATCGCCGGGAACCGCCCGCCAGAAGCTTGGGAGGTCCCACCGCGGCCTCCGAGCCCCGTGATGAGCCTGACCCGGCGCCAGCGCCACAGGTTAAGTCCGAGTCGGAATTATCCCAGCCTGAACCTGAGTCGCCACCGAGCGTGGCGACGAATGAAGCCGATGAGAAGAGCGAAGCCTCGATTCCGCCGGAGCCCGATTCCGCGCCGCAAACTGCTCCGGCTGTGGATGAGGAGGATCCGGCCTGGCTGGCAAGCCTGGATGCGCAGGCGCAGTCGGCTGAGGGGTATGATGAAAGTTATCCCCCGGCGGATGAAGCCGTTGTTGGCGGGTCAGGTGCAGACGAGTCTGTGATGGCTGCCCCTCCCGAGCCAGTTGCTCAGCCCGATACGGATCAGGTTTCGCCTGTGGTAGAGGTGCAGGAGCAGTCTGACGAAGAGGCAGACCCTGCCGTTGAGCCGGAAGGTGAGTTTGTCTGGCAACGGGATTTCAGGCGACTCGGCATTGTCGGCATGCCAGGTAACCTCGCGAGCCACGGAGCCATGTCGCGGGATGGAGATTCAATTTGTCTTACCATAGATGAAGGGCACGCCAGGCTATTGAACAGCCGCCACGAGGAAAAAATCCTGGCTGCCTTGAGAAACCGGTTCGGCGACTCCATTCAGTTGCGTATAGAGAACGGAGATCCGGGTCCCCATACGCCTGCAGCTTACGAAGAGCGGCAGCGAAAGGCTCGCCAGGAGGCCGCAGAAGCATCCATTCGCAAGGATCCGATCGTAAAATCTATCGTCGAACGATTTGAGGCGCGGGTAGTCGATGAAAGTATCCGTCCGGCCGAGACAGGAAGGAGATAAGCTATGATGAACAATATGGGCGACATGATGAAAAAAGCCCAGAAAATGCAAGAAGAGATGCAGAAGGCTCAGGAAGAAATAGCCAAGGCCGAGGTGACGGGCGAGTCCGGAGCCGGACTGGTTAAAGTAACCATGAATGGTCGTCATGATGTTCGCAAAGTGGATATCGACCCATCTCTGATGTCCGAAGAAAAGGATATTCTGGAAGACCTTCTTGCCGCAGCAGTAAATGACGCTGTACGGCGTGTCGAAGCAAACCAGAAAGAGAAAATGTCCGGGATGATGTCTGGCATGGGCCTGCCGCCCGGTTTCAAGATGCCGTTCTGAATTTCATACTGCCGTTGTTTGAGGACCTTTCATGGCGTTCAGCCCGCTGGTTGATGAGCTTGTAGAATCACTGCGTTGCCTGCCTGGGGTTGGCCAGAAGACAGCGCAGCGTATGGCTTTCCATCTGTTGGAGCGAGGTCGCTCTGGGGGCGCCCGGTTGTCCGAGGCGTTGAGCCAGGCCATGAGTGGTGTCCGGCGCTGCGAAAGCTGTCAGAACTTTGCAGACACTGAACTCTGCGGTATCTGTGAGAACCCTCAACGGCACACAGGAACTTTGTGTGTGGTTGAAAGTCCCTCGGATCTCCTGGCCATAGAGCAGGCCGGTGACTACCGGGGCGGCTACTTTGTACTGATGGGGCATTTATCTCCCATTGATGGTGTGGGCCCGGAAGAAATCGGCATTGACCGGTTGCTGAAGAGGGTTCGCGACGAAGGTATAACAGAGCTGATTCTGGCTACTAACCCAACCGTAGAAGGTGAGGCAACTGCTCACTACATCGCTGATTGCCTCGACGACCGGGGCGTTCTGATTACCCGATTGGCCCATGGCATACCGGTTGGCGGAGAGTTAGGTTATGTCGATGGCTTTACCCTGACTCACGCATTCCGCGGCCGCAAGCCGTTGTCCGACTGAATCTGACCGAACAACCCTACCAGGCATGTTTATGGATATTTCTGCCCAGGCCGCCACGGCTGTTGACGTTCCTCCGGCTCCAGACAGCATTCAATGGGTCCGGGATCCGGAGGCGTTGAACCACTGGCTGGATCGTGCACCAGGCAAGCCTCTGGCTCTGGACACCGAATTCGAGCGGGTAAGCACCTTTTACCCGATACCGGGGCTGGTTCAGTTGGGGCTGGACGGCGAGTTCTGCCTGGTTGACCCTTCCGTTGCCGAGCAATCCCGACGTTTCCGGGAGGTGCTGGTCGACTCTGATACGCCAAAACTGTTATACGCCATGAGCGAAGACCTGGAACTATTTCGCCAGTGGCTTGGACTCCGGCCTGCTGGTGTGATCGATCTCCAGATCGGTGCTGCGATGGCAGGAGCGGGGTTTTCCCTGGGATACGCCAGACTGGTTGAAACCCTGTTTGGGGAGGTTCTGGATAAGTCTGCCACGCGGTCTGACTGGCTGGCGAGACCGCTCAGCGATGCCCAGCAGCGTTATGCGATTGACGATATCCGCTTTCTGGAGCCCATGCATCAGTGGGTCAGTGAATTACTGAACGCTCGTGGGCTGGCGTCAGCTCTGGTTGAGGAGTCGGCGCGATTTGCCAATGAGCTGGCAGGACAGGAAAATCCGGATAATCACTATCTCCGACTCAGGGGCGGGTGGACGCTCTCGGCTCAGCAACAAGGGGTGCTCAAGGAGCTGGTGCGCTGGCGAGAGCTGGAGTGTCAGCGCCTGGATCGGCCCAGAAACCGTGTAATGGCGGACGCGTTGTTAATTGCCATTGCCGAAAACCTGCCAGGCTCCCAGAAGGAACTTTCCAACATTCAGGGTGTGCCCTCTGGTGCGGTTCGTCGGTTCGGCGATACGCTGATTGAACTTGTGGGCCGGGGATCGACCGCGGATAATTCTGATCTTGAAAGAATTGCGCCACCCTTATCCCGGGAACAGCAGGCTTTCTATAAGCAATTAAAAAGACTATTCATGAAAGCCTCGCAAGAGGCTGATATTCCAATAGAATTGCTGGCACCCAGGAAACGTCTTGAGAAAGTTGTTCAGGTTCCTGACCTGGCACAACATGAATTTTTCCAGGGTTGGCGGGCGCAGATTCTTGCACCGGTTCGCGCTGATATCGAGGAACTATTGACGTCATGAAAGAACGGGAATTTGTCTCCGTTTTCCGGAGCAGCAAAAAGAACGACACCTATCTTTTTGTTCGCCGCGAACAGAAGTGGGAGGACCTTCCCGATAGCCTGAGAGGCATTTTCGGGAACCCGGTCCACTCCATGGATCTGGTGCTCACACCGGATCGAAAGTTGGCAAGAACAACCGGTAAGCAGGTGCTTGAAGCGATCGAGGAGAAAGACTTCTTTTTGCAGATGCCGGAAGAGCAGGAGAGTTACGTGGTGGACTTCAACCGCAAGCTGGATCAGCGTAATTCATGATTGCCCAGGTGCCTTTCTGGCAGCGCAAACGCCTCCATGAAATGACGCCGACGGAATGGGAATCCCTGTGTGATGGTTGCGGCAAGTGTTGTCTGAACAAACTTGAAGATGAAGATAGCGGTGAGGTTTACCACACCGACCTGGTTTGTCGTTTCATGGACGAGGAAACCTGCCAATGCACCGTTTATGAAGAACGTCTGCAGAAGGTGCCGGGGTGTACGGTGCTGACACCGGGCACGGTCAACGATTACCATTGGTTACCCTACACATGCGCTTATCGGACCCTGGCAGAGGGGCGTCCGCTGGCGGAATGGCATCCTCTACGAAGCGGGGATCCCGATTCGGTGCACGAAGCTGGCATTTCGATCCGCCACAAGGTGATTTCAGAGGATCGGGTGCCGGAAGAAGACTGGGAAGAACACATCATTCACTGGGTCCTGTAATGATTGATACTGACGCACATATGGCCTACGGGATTTTCTGGGCCGCCTACGCCATTGCCTTTGTTGTGTTCTTTTACATGATGAAGAGCCTGATCCGTTACCTTCCTTTCTATGGGGTTCGGACATTGATTCTCGCCGCTTTGGTGGCCTTGCTCCTTACACCGGTTGAGTCCCCGGAGCTGGCCGGTTGGTGGATTCCGGCCTGGTTATTTGGCGGATACGAAATGATTCTCGGTGATTCGGATGCCTCAGGTCAGGCATTGTTTAATCTCGGCCTGGCAGGATTGGTGATGCTGCTGGTCTGGGTTCTGGACCTGGTTCGTTACCGTTTGGTGCGCAAATAGCTCTGACATTCAGAAAAGGACAGACGCCTTGAGAGCGATTACTTCGAGATGGTTAGGCCTGTTTGCGCTGATACTGGCGGTCAACTTGCCAGCCGGACTCAGTGCTCAGGACATTGACGATGTTCAATTGCCGGGGCAGTCGGACGTGCGGATCATTGTCGATATCTCGGGATCAATGAGACAGACCGATCCGAAAAATCTTCGCCAACCCGCAGTTCGTTTGCTTGCCCGGCTTTTGCCTGAGGGCGCGACCGCTGGTGTCTGGACGTTCGGGCAATACGTCAACATGCTGGTGCCCCACAGGGAAGTGGCTGACGAGTGGCGTGAAATGGCCATCCAGCGCTCAGCGCAGATCAATTCAGTGGCCCTTAGAACCAATCTTGGTGCCGCAATTGAAACGGCAAGTGATGACTATTTCACAGATGGTGATCTAAGTCGGTCCCATTTTATCCTGCTGACCGATGGGAAGGTCGATATCTCCGACGATTCGGCGACGAATAGTGCTGAAGAAAAGCGGATCTTGGATACGATTGTTGCCGATCTTATTGAAAGGGGAGCCACGTTCCATCCGGTGGCTTTGTCCGAGGCCGCTGACACCGACTTTTTGAAAGCGCTGGCAACGGAATCCGGCGGTCGTTTTCAGGTTGCTGAAACGGCTGATGCTTTGAACCTGGCGTTCCTTCAGGCGCTGAATACGGCAGTGCCCCAGGAACAGATACCGATCGAGGGCAACGGCTTTTCAGTAGATGAGGGCGTGCGCGAATTTACCGCACTGATTTTTTGGGGAGAGTCTGAAACCTCAGAAACCCGTGAACTTGCACTGGTTCGCCCGGACAAGCAGATCGCGAGTCTTTCGGAAGTTCCCGACAACGTTCGCTGGGCAAGAGAAGCCGGTTACGACCTGATCACTGTCAGCGAGCCGTTGGCCGGGCAATGGAGTATTGACGGCGAGCTGGGTGAGGGCAGCCGCGTCACCGTGGTCAGCGATCTGAAAATGGTGGTAAGCCCTTTACCTCCGATGTTTATGGCAGATGACCCGCTGACTATCCGGGTTGGATTTTTCGAGGAGCAACAGAAAATCACCAATCCGGACTTCCTGAGTGTGATTGAGGTCAGCCTCAGTATCACATCGGAAGATGGCAGAAGCGGAACCAAGATTTTGTCTGGTGAACAGCCTCCGGAAGATGGTACGTACCGTGATTCGGTGAGTCGTTTGCCGGCCGAAGGCCTCTATACTTTTGATGTGATTGCCGATGGCCAGACCTTCAGTCGGAAATTTAGCGCCACGGTCGGGTTCAGTGTGCCTGAAGGCACCGAGGCACCGCCGGAAGCGGTTGCGGGGCCGGCTGAGTCGGCACCCCCGGAACCTGAAGCACCGGAAGCAGAGCCTGAACCGGACATTGCGTCACCCATTGATGTCAGTCAGGTGGAGGAGCCGGTTACAGACGAGCCCGCTCCGGCACCCGCTGAGCCCGAGGGATCGGACGCCGATTTTTCAGTGCCCTTGTGGGCCTATGGCGCTGCAGGTGGTGGACTCGTTGTAATTGCTGGCCTGATCTGGTTTGCACTTCGCAGGCGCAAGCATCGCCAGCAGGAGCAGGCTAAAGCCGCTGCTGAACGCGACACGCTGGATGATCTACAGGATGAATCCGAACCACCGGAGCCAGAGCCAGTCGCACTACCAGAAGAGCCAGAAGAACCTGAGATAGAGGATGATCTGGAATCCGTGGAGATACCGGAGGTCACCGAGGAACCGGCAGAGGACGATATGGCCCAACTGGAAGCCGTGATCGACGAACACGAGGCGACTCTGCAGGCTGAAGACGAGGCGCTTCCAGACACGGACGATGACTCCGTCGACGAGTCGTTAGAAGATATTCCGGTAGCCGATACGCCAGTGGAGGTAGAGCCCGCGGATGTGGATGACGTTATCCCGGAGCTGGAGGATATCGCCGATCCCTCTGACGCTGATGCGGCTGAAGATGATGACGAAGAAGAGTTCGGACTGGATGATTTCGATCTGTCCGAGTTCGATGATTTACCCGATTACGATCAGGATGAGTCCGGGTTACCCGAAGACGATCCAGGAACGAAAACTGACCAGAAAGACGAGAAAAAATAACTAACAGGATCCAGACCATGAAGTTTACCGGTACCGAGAAATACGTAGCCACCGATGACCTGCAGATGGCCGTTAACGCGGCGATTGCGCTCCAGCGCCCGCTGTTGATCAAGGGCGAGCCGGGCACCGGGAAAACCCTGCTGGCAGAGGAAATGGCGGCCGCTCTTGGAATGCGGCTGATTCCCTGGCATATCAAGTCCACCACCAAGGCCCAGCAAGGTCTTTACGAGTACGATGCGGTTTCCCGTTTGCGTGATTCGCAGCTGGGTGATGAGAAAGTAAAAGACATCAGCAATTACATCATCAAGGGCAAGCTATGGGAGGCCTTCGAGGCCGATGAGCAGGTAGTTCTGCTGATCGACGAAATTGATAAGGCTGACATCGAATTTCCGAACGATCTCCTTCTGGAACTGGATCGAATGGAGTTCTTTGTTTACGAGACCCAACAGTCCGTCAAAGCGAAAAAACGGCCGATCGTGGTGATCACCAGTAATAACGAGAAAGAACTCCCTGATGCTTTCCTGCGTCGCTGTTTCTTCCACTACATCAGCTTCCCGGACCATGACACCATGAAGGATATCGTGGATGTGCATTTTCCAGGCCTGCAGCAGGACATTGTGCGGGATGCCCTGGAGCTCTTCTTTGATGTTCGCAAGGTGCCGGGTCTGAAGAAAAAGCCGTCTACCTCGGAGTTGATTGACTGGCTGAAACTGCTGATGGCCGATGAGCTGTCGGCAAAAATGTTGCAAGAGAAAGATACCAGCTCCGCGTTGCCGCCTCTGTACGGTGCCCTGGTGAAGAATGAGCAGGATGTGCACCTGTTGCAGAAGCTCGCATTCATGGCCCGTCGCCGCAGCTGATACTCAGCAAGAGTCGTGTTTTATGTTGATTGATTTTTTTCTTGAAGTCCGGCGTGCAAAGGTACCGGCGAGCCTGAGGGAATTCCTGGATCTGTTGGAAGCCCTTCAGAAGCGTCTTGCCTTTGCCGATATGGAAGAGTTCTATTATCTCTCCCGTCTTTGTCTGGTCAAAGATGAGCGCCACTTCGACAAGTTTGACCGCGCCTTCAAGGCCTATTTCGAGGGCATCGAAAATCTCGATACGCTCCTGGAAGCGCTCATTCCGGATGACTGGCTAAGGGCCGAGTTCGAGAAGCATCTGTCTGAGGAAGAGAAGGCCAGGATCGACTCTCTGGGAGGCCTCGAGGCGCTGATCGATACCTTCAAGAAGCGGATGGAAGAGCAGCAGGAGCGCCATGCCGGGGGTAACAAGTGGATCGGCACCGGCGGTACCTCACCATTTGGTGCCAATGGCTATAACCCTGAGGGTTTCCGGATCGGCCAGAAAAAAGGCCGTCACGGCCGGGCTGTAAAAGTCTGGGAAAAGCGTGAATTCAAGGATCTTGATGACAGCGTGACGCTTGGAATCCGCAACATCAAGGTTGCACTACGCCGATTGCGGAAGTTTGCCCGGCAGGGTGCGGCGGATCAGCTTGATATGGACGATACCATTCGCTCGACTGCCCGCAACGCGGGGTACCTCGATCTGAAAATGGTCCCCGAAAGGCACAACGCTGTGAAGGTGCTCATCTTCTTTGACGTGGGTGGCTCCATGGATCCCCACGTCCGTGTGTGTGAGGAGCTGTTCTCAGCAGCGCGACTTGAGTTCAAGCACATGGAATATTTCTACTTCCATAACTTCATCTATGAAAGTGTCTGGAAGAACAATATCCGCAGGATGAATGAGACGTCGAGTACCTGGGATATTCTTCACAAATACACGCCTGACTATAAAGTGATTTTCGTGGGCGATGCCACCATGGCGCCCTACGAAATATCCCACCCCGGTGGTTCAATCGAACACTGGAACGAGGAAGCCGGAGCCACCTGGTTTCAGCGTATTTCCGAACACTTTCGCAAGGTTGTTTGGATCAATCCACTCCCTGAAAGCTATTGGGGGAGTGGTGGTTCCCTGGGCATGACCCGGCAACTCGTCAACGATCATATGTACCCGCTGACCGTTGAAGGCCTCGAATCCGCCATGAAACAGCTGAGTAAATAAAAAAAGCCGATGCGGTTGAGAGCATCGGCAAAGCTCGGCATATCAAGCGGGGTAGCCTGAAGGCGACCCCGCCGCCCTCTATGGAGCAAATACAGGGCCAGTTGGATTAATTACTGTTGGAACAATCGTTTAATAGCTTCAGAAGTCGGATCCTGGGTTCCTGCATACCTTTGCCAACTGAATTTCGTCAAATATCTCGACACTCTTCCGTCTTCCTCAATTGCCTGATTCACGTTTCTCATTTGGTGATCTGGATACCGTTCTTGCCGGTTACCAAGTGTTACGCTTCCTGCTGATCTGTTACAGAAGTTTGCATGAGTTACAGAATCGACACGGGCAGGAGGCTTATGTTCGGCATACAACAATCACAACGCCGCCGGATCGAACACCACTGGGTATTCGCCATTGTTTCGCTGGTTTTTGCATTGCTGGCGGTTCCGGCTCTGGCTGCACCGGAGCTTGATGAGGAACTTGAACGCCTGAGTGAGGCCATCACCAGCCATTCTGAGCGTGTATTCGCTCTTGAGCAGCAAGTGTTGCACCCGGCCAATACCCGACTGACAGTTTTTCTGACACTTCAGAGTCGGGATGCCTTAGATCTTGATGCTGTGGAACTGTTCCTCAATGGCAAGCCCGTTGCGTCCCACTTATATTCCGAAAGAGAGCGGGACTCGCTAGAACGGGGTGGAATCCAGCCGCTGTTTACCGGAAATCTGAAGAACGGCGAACACGAGCTGAAAACGGTTATTACCGCCCGCTCTGCCGACGAGGATTTCGTTCGCCGCGAGTCCGTACACCGGTTCCGAAAACGTCCCGGCGTGCTCCGGTTACAGATGAGTCTGGAAGCCCGAGCGCCCGATTACGATCCTGAAGTGTCTTTTTCGGAGTGGGAGTAGGGCGCCATGAACTTCCGTGTCCTGCTGATCCTGTTGTCGCTAAAGGTTGTCAGTGTTTCCGCGGCGGCTGCCCCGACTCTGCCAGAGGAATTGCATGCCGGGGTTGAACGGTTCCGGCAAGCCGGTGGCGTCGGCGTGAGTCTTGGTGATGGCAGGCAGCGAGCGCAGTTTGAAGCCGCAGATAGCGCCATAGCCGAGGGGCGCACTGACGATGCCGGGCAGGTTCTGGCTGGTATGAAAGAGGGTTACTGGGCGGCACTGGGTTACCTCAACCTTGCCAGTGATTACGCGAAAACCGATCTCAACCCGGCCAGGGCACTGGTTGCTCTGAGGGTGGCGCTGGCCATGGCTGATGGTGACGCGGTGGCGGAGCGGAGGCATTACCTGAAAAACAGAGTGCTGGTTCGGGCGGGCTATCTTGCCTACCAGCATGGCGAACTCGATAAAGCGATTGGCTTTCTGGAAAAGGTCGATCTGGATAGCTTCAACACGCCGAGAGCGCTCTATTTACATGGCCTGGCTCTGGCTGAAAAAGGTAACCACCGGGCTGCGATGCAAAGCTGGCATCGAGCCAGGAAGTTTCCGTTAGCGTATCCAGGGGTTGCAGACGCCTGGATCGGTACCGGTCGCGGCTATGATCTTTCCGGCTACCTCGGTCAGGCCGGTGAAGCTTACCTTGCTGCCAACGCCGCATTCGAAAGTGAGCGGGTGACCCTTCGCAAACTTGCCGGAAGGATTCGCGAGCACGGAGCTTATAAAACCCTGGTAGAAGATGCCCGGGAATCTGGTATCGACTGGTTTCTCGCCGACAGTCGTACGCTGACACAACCACGGATGGCCTACCTCCTGGGATTCATTGAAGACCATAATGCTCAGACGGCCGTGGGGCGTGTGGCAGCTCTTCGCTCGATGACTGTAAAACTGGATCGCTACGATCACGATCTTGAGGTTTTCCAGCAGGCTCTGGCGGATCAGATACAGGGAATTCGTCAACATGACTCTGAGCAGAGCATTGTGAATATGGCGGCTCGGGGCGAGAAGCTGGATGCAAGGCTCAAGCGCCTGGACAGCATGGCCCAGCCAGGCCAGAAAACTCGCATTCTGGCTCTTCAGAAAACCCTCTCTGATGCACAGACCCTGCTGAGTCAGGTTCAAAGTGATACCTCGAGGCATCCGGACACGCTGGATAAATTGCGTCATTCTGCCTTGATGTTAAAAGACCAGAACAGTGCGCTATTGACGTCTGTTCGTCAGTTGCTCGGTGCCTCTGAAGCGGCGCTGGATAAGCTTGCTCTTGGTTATGTCCAAACCCAGGACCAGAAGATGGCCCGGGCATTGGATAAAACCGAACAGCAGATTGCCCATCTGTATGACTATCTCGCCCTTCAGAGCCTGGAGGAAAAGAAACTGTGATCCGGTCGATTCAGAGCTTCTGCCTGTGCTTGCTGTTGGCTTTCCCGGTTATTGCCCAGGAGTCTTTCCGGGTGGAGCTCGGGCGTGACGGTGAGACTATTGGAGATATGCGCCCGGTGTTCCTCACCTTTGAAAGCCGGCCTTTACCCGCAATTTCGCCGTCGGAAGTTGCTCGCCGCTATCACCGTTTGTTCCGCACTTCGGCCGAACCGGAGGTTCGGATTGATGCGCTCAACCGCCTGAGCAATATCCGGGATCAGTCAGGAGTCGATACAGGACTCTCCCCGGCCGAAGAAAGGGCGATGTACAGCGAAGCGATCAGTAGCTATGAGTCGATTCTGGACAGTGGCACCTATGAGGGGCGACAGGACGAGTTGCTCTATCAGATGGCCAAGGCGCATGCCCTGATCGGACAACAGGAGGCGTCTATCCAGAGGCTCCAGCACCTCGTTGGGTTGTACCCTGAATCGCCCCTCGTCCCGGAGGCTCGGTTCCGGTTGGCTGAGTATGCCTTCGCAGCAGGTCAGTTCGTCGAGGCGGAGAACGAATATCGGCAACTGATTGCATCCGATGGCAGCGGAGAGTTCAGTACCAAGGCAAGGTATATGCTCGGGTGGAGTCAGTTCAAGCAGGGGCCTGTTGCCTGGAACCGCGCCGCGATGACGTTCATTGAGGTGCTCGACGAGTTCCTGCCGCAGGAGCAGAGCCTGGATGCGGTAAGTGATGCCAACGTTGATACCATCGACGATACCTTCCGGGTGTTGGCAATGATGGCGGCTCGAAACAGTGGCCCGGAAACATTGATTTCCTGGTTGGACAGGACGGAGTCGCATCCCTGGGAGCACCTGTTGTTTGATCGGCTTGCGGATTACTACGCCATTCGGGGCGACAGTAGCGCAAGTGTCGCGACCAATACGGCGTTTATCCGTTATTCCCCAGACCACCATACTGTGCCGGCCTTTCGGTTACAGGTGGTGGAGGTCTGGCAAGAAGCGGGTGAACCGAACGAAGTTCGTAAAGCCCGAGCCAGATTTGTTGAGAGTTATAGCGCAAGATCCAGTTTTGACACCCTGAATCCGAGTGAGCAGGACGCATGGCGAGATTTCAGCAGAGGGTTGGCAGATTATCACTATGATCTGGGCACGCGCCTGGCAGAGAAGGATGAGGCGGCGCAATCCAAGACCGCTTTCCTGCAGGCTGCCAATTATTATGAGGGACTGGCATTACTGGGCGCCCAGAATGGCGAGGTGTTGCGGCTTGCCGGGGATGCCAGGCTTCAGGCTGACGCTCTTTCCGGCGCTTTGGCGAACTTTCGTAAGGCCGCATACGAAACAACCGGTTACAGCGAGGCGGCTGATGCCGGCTGGGCTGCAATTACCCTGTTGATAGACGGCGTCGAACAGCAACCAGGGACCTCGGACTTCAGGCCCGGGCTGCAGGATCTCTCAGACGAAGCCAATCGCTTTACCCGGCGCTTTACCGGAGATAGCCGGACTTCCGGCCTGATGGCGGATCTGGCCGTTCGATGGTTGGCTGCCGGCAATCCTCGGCTGGCACTGGACTACGCCTCCAGGGTGCTTGGTGTCTCGGAAGCCGCGCCGGCAGAGCAATACACAGCATGGCAGGTGACAGCCCGGATTCATCAGAAAGAAGGTGACTTTGGTCTGGCGGAGCACGCGTGGCGTAACGCACTGAGTCTGGCTGAAAGTGGCTCACTTCGGGCTGTTACCGGCGATCAGGTAGCGGATGTTCGTAAGCAGTTGGCGACGGTTGTCTACCGACAAGGTGAAGTAGCAGCGTCCAATGACAGATTTACAGAGGCAGTGGATCATTTCCGGCGGGTCGATTCGGTGTTGCCCGGCTCCGAGATTGGTATTCGCGCGCGTTATGATGCCGCCACTACCTTGCTCAAGGCGGCTGACTGGAACGCAGCCGTCGATGATCTGCAGAAGTTTCGGGCCGAACATCCCCGGCATGAATTGGCCACAGGCATCAGTGAAAAACTGGTCTATGCCTGGATTCAGTCCGGTAAACCGACCCGGGCCGCATCAGAATTGCTCAAGATTGCTGATAGCGATACGAACCCCTGGCCGCTGAGACTGCGAGCCGCAGAACTTCTCAACGAAGCTGGGCATGTGGCTGAACGGAATGCCCTGTACCGGGACTACCTCGCAACTGGCCCCAGGGCGGATGATGGAGCGGAGCATGAAAGGCTGCAGGCTTTCCGTTATCGCCTGCTTGAAACCAGTGAGGCGCCTGATGATTGGCGTGAAGCGCTGGTACAGGCAGAGATGGACAGCTCCTGGCACAGCCGCAAGACGCTTGAGTGGGCATCCCGGGCCTCTCTGGTGCTCGGCGCTCGTGCTGCGGCCGTATTTACCGGGATCGGCCTGGGTCACCCGCTGGAGCAGGCACTGGACCGCAAGCATCAGGCTTTGGATACCGCACGACAGAGATTTCTGGATGCCGAAGCCTTTGGGGGTGAACGGGTTCTGTCGGAGTCGCTGTATCGCAGGGCTGAGCTTTACCGGACGCTGGCCAGAGATCTGATGACCTCTGCAGTACCTTCAGATCTGAATGAACTCGAGGCCATGCAGTACCAGATGCTGCTTGAGGAAGAGGCCTATCCATTCGAAGAAAAGGCCATTCAACTTCACACTGAAAACCACCGCCGGATTCTGTCGAAGGGCTATGACGCCTGGATCGGGCGAAGTCTTGGCGTTCTTGCGGAACTGCATCCGGGACGTTACGAGCGCCGTGTCAAGTGGCTCAGCTGGAATATGGGGTCTAACGATGGCGTGTAATCCGTTACGCAGGGAACGGCTGCTTTGGGCATTTGTTCTGTTATTTCTCGCCGGTTGTGCAGGCCAGGAAGTCCGGCAACCCGAGAAACCGGCCCAAACTGATCCGGAACTGGCAGCACACTATGCAGAGCAGGGCCGGCTGGCTCTCGAAGAAGGCCGCAAAGGAGCTGCTGTGAAAGCCTGGCAGAGAGCCGTCACGTTGGATCCGACCAACGCAGTGACGGTGAATAATCTGGCGCTGGTGCTGAAGGATCAGTACCGCTTTTCCGAAGCCGCCACACTATTGGAAACGGGCATTACCCATTCACCGGAGGTGGCGGCACTGCATTTTAATCTGGCTGTGATTTCCGAGCTCTATCTGCTGGATCTGGAAACCGCTCTTGCGCACTACAACCGTTACCGCGAACTGACTGAAGAGGATGACTCGCAGGTGGCGGGCTGGGTTGCTGATCTGGAACGGAGACTGGACTGAATGATGGATATCCGGAAATCCGCCAAAGGCATGATCCTTGGACTGATGTTCGCCGGGCTTCAGGTACTGCTCATGAATTTCGCCTATGCGGATCAGGATGACACTGTCCGGCTCAAGGTGGAGGGCTTGTCAGCAAGTCTTGGCGAAGATGAGCCCCGGGTACTTTACATATTGCCCTGGCAAGCACCCAGCCTGCCAGGACGGCCAAGGGCAGATCTGAATGACCAGGCACCGGAACTGGTTCGGCCGGCAGATCCGGTAGCCCTTGAGCGCCACCGTCTGTTTCGCGAAAACCTTAATCCTCTGATCCTGAGTCCCCTCGGAGACTCCTCTGTGACAGCGCAGTAAAAACGGGAGAACTTTCATGTTGGATACCATTGCACGTTTTTTCCAGGAAGGCGGGCCCTTTATGTACCCGATCGCTATCGTACTGGCGCTGGGCCTGGCCATCACTCTGGAGCGGTTCTTCTACCTGTCGGCCGTGACACGCCGCAACCGAATGATTTTTGAGCGAGGCATCCTGCCGTTGCTCAGGAAACGTGACTATCAAAGAGCGATGAAAGAAGCCCGAAATTCCGACAGTGCTATTGCCACGATAATGGGAGCGGGAATTGGCCGACTGCTCAGCAACAGCCGGCGAGAAGATATCGAATACGCAATGGAAGAGGGGTTAATGGAGGTTCTGCCGCGCCTGGAAAAACGAACCCAATACCTTGCGACTCTTGCCAATATAGCCACGCTTCTTGGTCTGTTGGGGACCATTATTGGTCTTATCGCGGCCTTTACCGCTGTGGCAGCGGCAGACCCTTCCCAGAAAGCCAGTCTGCTATCGGAGAGCATTTCAGTCGCTATGAACACCACGGCGTTCGGCCTGATGTCCGCCATTCCGCTGCTCATGTTTCACGCGGTACTGCAGACCCGTACCAACGAGATTGTGGACAGTTTTGAAATGGCCGGGGTGAAGTTGCTGAATATTGTTTCTGAGGCGGGTTCCGGAGGGGTTGCCGGTGGTACCAGGTCGGCGGCAGTCTGAGGGAATACCATGAGACGCCGTAATCGCAGGCCAAGCATCTCACCGGAACTGGATATTACAGCCTTTCTCAATCTCATGATCGTGCTGGTGCCCGTTCTGTTACTGGGTATGGTGTTCAGTCAGGTCAGGATGATTGAGTTGGATTTCCCGGGGATGGAGGCAGGACAGGCACCGGAACCCGAGCAGTTCCGTCTTGTTGTTACCTTGATTCCTGAAGGTATCGAGATTGCTGACAGCGATCGCGGCCTGATCAGAGTGTTGCCGGTGAATCAGCAAGTGCAGGACTTTGAAAGCCTTCGCCAGGTACTCAGACAGATTAAGAGCCGGGTGCCGGATAAAACCGATGTGGTGCTGGAGGTCGGCCCCGATATCGATTATCAGACCTTGGTTACTGCCATGGATACTGTTCGCTCCTATCCGACGGTGGTTGCGGCCAGCGTGGTTGAAGGGGAGTTGTTTCCCAATGTCTCACTGATGGATGCGCCCGAGGATCGGGCGCTTGCTGGCAATGCCGTAGTCGGGTCAGGGGAGGATGCATGAGGACTTCCCGTAAGGCGAAGAGAATTCGTCGGCATTACAGTCGGATGCATAAGTCAGGCGGGCTGAATCTGGTGTCACTGATGGATATTTTTACCCTTCTGGTGTTCTTCCTGATGGTGAACTCTTCGGATGTGAAGGTTATGCAGAACACCGCGAAGGTGCCGCTTCCGGAGTCCACTGTTGAGCAGGAGGCGATTGAAAGCCTGACAGTCCAGGTAACGTCCAGTGCCATTCTGGTTCAGGGCACTGAAGTCGCAAGGCTGGAAGGCATTGAGAGCAGTGATACTTACATCTCAGGTTTGTCAGACGAACTTTCGTTACGCCGCACCCGATGGTCCACTCTCCCCGAAGAGGGACTTGAGGTGACTATTCTGGCCGGCCGGGAAACCGACTATCGATTGCTTCGGAAGGTGATGCAGACGTGCGTGGATGAACAATATCGACGGGTGAAGCTTGCTGTGGAAGGAGCGGTCCGCAATGGCTGATAATCAATTCGCTCCAGAGGCTGATCCGGCAATGCCATGGAATCGGGAACTCGGCGAGAGTCGACGGTTCGCGGGTATCCTGTTGGCTGTGCTGATGCTGTTCCTGCCGCCGGCGCTCCTGATTCCAATGATGGATGTGCCTGCGATTGAGCGCAACGAGGCAGAAAAGATCCCCCCCAGGCTGGCCCGTCTTGTGGAAAAACCGCAACCGGTTAGCCAGCCGGAGACAGCGCAGCTTGAGCCGGAAGTGCAAAAAGAAGAGCCGGAGAAGCCAGAACCGAGATTGGCAAAAACCGAACAGGAGGTCAGGCCTGCTCCGGAAGTCAGCGTAACGCCACAGGTAAAGCCAGAACAAACGACGGAGCAGGCCCGTGAAAAAGCGTCCCGCTCCGGGCTGCTGGCCATGACCGATAAGCTGGCCTCTCTCCGGTCACCGGAGCCAACTGCAACGAGGCAGTTTGCTGTAAATGTAGCATCAGACACACGCCCTGACGCCGAATGGCCTGATGATGCCAGCCAGGCGCTGAGCGGAAGTGGCGGCGTTAAGGACTCGAGTGCCCCGAAAGCAAACGTCGCTGTGGCTGAACATAAGGTGAAGACGGTTAAGGCCCCTGTTGAACCATCGCCGCAAGTAGCCGCTAAACCGGCCGGGGATATGCCGTCTGTTGGAGAGCGCGCGATGAGTAATATTCGAAAAGTGTTTGATGCTGAAAAAACCGCGCTCTATTCCATGTATCAGCGGGAACTGCGGCAGGATCCGACCCTTGAGGGCAAGGTATTGCTGGAATTGGTGATCGAGCCGGATGGGTCCGTTTCCGCCTGTGAGGTGGTCAGTTCAGAGCTTGAGCATCCAACCCTTGAGCAGCGAATTGCCATGCGGGTCCGCCTGTTCAGCTTCGGGGCCGATAATGTTGAGGCCCGAAAGGTCCGATTCCCGATTGATTTTCTGCCAGGATAGAGAGGTATTAATAGGGCAGCCTGGGCTGCCCGGACAAGACTGTTATGTTTCGATAGTGATCTTCGGCAGTCGTGGTTTGTGCAGAGAGATTTTTTCCGTCGGCGCGATGACTTTGGCTTCTCCCATGACGACTTGTCGATCGTTCTGATTGCGTACGTCGCACTCGACCACGACCCGGCCTTTCGGTTCCTTGCGCAGAACCTTCAGTTTTACAGTAAGGGTATCGTCAAGGGTAACCGGGCGCTTGAAGGACAGGCTTTGCTCAAGGTAGATGGTGCCGGGACCCGGCATCACGGTAGCCAGTGCCGCCGAGATCAGGGAGCCACTCCACATGCCGTGGGCGATCCGTTCCTTGAACATGGAGTCGGCCGCAAATTCAGAGTCGAGGTGTACCGGGTTCACATCACCAGAAACCGCTGCAAACAACACCAGATCCTCCTCAGAGAGGGTCCGCGTGAACGTGGCGGTATCGCCCTCGTTCAGTTCGTCGTAAGTGATATTTTCCAGACTATCAAGGGTATCGCTCATCGCGTTCTCCGCACGGTTGTCGTTTGAGTACAGGTGTTCGGATCAGAGTCCCGAAAACTACCTCATCGGTTTCAAAACTGCTATTCTCTCCCCACTTTTTTGAGGGTGATACTTTTGTAGGGTTGATTTTCTCAGCAACTTGACATTGGTAAATCATTACAATCAAAAGCGCCAAACAGGAGATGGTGATGGATTTCGAGCAGTTCTATCAGGACAAATACCCCGCGGGCGTACCCCGAGAGGTGGACCTGAACAAGTACCAAAGTATGGTGGATGTATTCGAGCAATCGGTCAAAAAATTTGCCGATCGCCCCGCATTCAGTGCTGTTGGTGCAACTCTCACTTACCGTGACCTCGACACCCAGAGCCGTAACTTTGCAGCCTGGCTTCAGAACAAGACAGACCTTAAGCCCGGTGATCGTATTGCTGTCCAGATGCCGAATGTCGGTCAATACCCGGTTGTTGTGTTTGGTGCCATGCGGGCAGGCATGATTGTGGTGAATACCAATCCGCTGTACACCACGCGGGAAATGGAGCACCAGTTTAACGATTCCGGAGCCAAGGCATTGGTTGTGCTCGCCAACATGGCGGAGAACGCCGAGAAGGTGTTGCCCCATACCAGCATTGAGCACGTAATTGTTACCGAAATTGCGGACATGCACTCGCCCATCAAGCGCACGCTGATGAATGCGGTTATCAAACACGTCAAAAAGATGGTGCCGGCATTCAATCTGCCTCAGGCGCACAAACTTCCGGCAGTGCTCAGCGCAGGTGCCCGCGAGAAGTTCACCCCCGTTGAGTGTAAGCAAGACGACATTGCGGTGCTTCAGTACACCGGAGGTACGACCGGGGTGGCGAAAGGCGCAATGCTGACTCATGGAAATCTGGTGGCCAACCTGCTGCAGACACGTCCGATGATGGAAAATATGGTGGTTGAAGGGCAGGAAGTCGTGATTGCCCCGTTGCCGCTGTACCACATTTATTCCTTTACTCTGAACTGTGGAATCATGCTCGAAGCAGGTGCCCACAATATACTGATTCCGAATCCTCGTGATATTCCGGGATTTGTGAAAGAGTTAAAGAATCATAAATTTACCGCGTTTCTCGGTCTGAACACTCTGTTTGTTGCGCTTTGCAACAATCAGGATTTTCAGAATCTGGATTTCAGCACTCTGAAACTTACCTCTTCCGGTGGTATGGCACTGACGAGTGACACTGCCAAGATGTGGGAGCGAGTCACCGGTTGTGAAATCTGTGAAGGTTTTGGTATGACCGAAACCTCTCCAGTCGTGACGTTTAATCCGCACAGCGCCATTCAGATTGGTACCATCGGCCTCCCGATTCCGTCCACCGTAGTAAAGACGCTGGACGAGGAAGGAAACGAGACGCCGCTGGGCGAACCCGGCGAATTGTGTGTGAAAGGACCGCAGGTTATGCGCGGTTACTGGCAGCGCCCGGAAGATACCCAGAAATCGTTCACCGAG
The DNA here is from genome assembly GCF_018860425.1 of Marinobacter sp. F3R08. GTDB lineage: Bacteria > Pseudomonadota > Gammaproteobacteria > Pseudomonadales > Oleiphilaceae > Marinobacter. The sequence continues at coordinate 506,181 of NZ_JAHKPI010000025.1, forward strand.
GATGGTTTCCTTCGTACCGGCGACATTGCCCTGATTCAGGAGGATGGGTACATCCGCATTGTTGACCGAAAGAAAGACATGATCATCGTTTCAGGTTTCAATGTGTTTCCAAACGAGATTGAAGACGTTGTGAGCAGTCACCCGAAGGTGGTTGAGTGCGCTGCTGTTGGCGTGCCCGATTCGAAGAGTGGCGAAGCGGTCAAAGTGTACCTGGTGCCGACAGCTGAAGGTGTAACAGAGAACGAGGTCAAGGAATTCTGTCGTGAGCGTCTTACTGCTTACAAGGTGCCCAAGAAGTTTGAGTTCCGTGACGAACTGCCCAAGACCAACGTAGGTAAAATTCTGCGTCGTGAGCTTCGGGACGAAGCGAATAACACGTAAACCCGATTGGTCGTTGATCAGAAAACCCCGCGTTGGCGGGGTTTTCTGTTTTTAAGAAACTGACTTTCCCGATAGACTGTCGCCCAATCGATTCAGAGTGAGCGTGATTCCGGCAATTCAATGACAGACACCCGTTCCGATACTCCGCGTAAACCCAGGCCCAGGCTCGATAGTGAAGCAGCTGTCAAATCCATGATGGAACAGTTGGACGCTTGTAATCAGCAGGAAGCGGCACGCATCGTTAAAACGATTGCCCGCACCAAGGGTAAACCTGGTCAGAAAGACCTCGAAAAAATGGCAGGCTGGCTGCAACGTGGCCTGGATAAGGTGCAGCAACGCCATGCCCGGCACAAACCTGCCACTTTCCCTGAGGGATTACCGGTTTCCGATCGGGTTGACGATATCCGTGACGCTATCGAAAATCACCAGGTTGTCATCATCGCCGGGGAAACGGGTTCCGGGAAAACCACTCAGATTCCGAAAATCTGTATGAATAGTGGTCGAGGAATCCGGGGTCTGATTGGTCATACGCAGCCTCGCCGAATTGCAGCCCGCAGTGTGGCGGCCAGGATTGCCGAAGAAATCGGGGAGCAGACAGGCCAGCAGATCGGGTATCAAGTCCGGTTTACCGACAATACCTCCGAGCAGTCCCGGGTGAAGGTGATGACCGACGGGATCCTGCTTGCGGAAGTCCAGCACGACCGGTTTTTGGATCGCTACGATACGATCATTATCGACGAAGCTCACGAGCGCAGTCTCAATATCGATTTTCTGCTTGGCTATCTTCGCCAGCTCCTGCCCAAGCGCCCGGATCTGAAGGTCATTATCACGTCCGCAACCATCGAAGTGGAGCGCTTCAGCGAGTTTTTTGATAAGGCTCCTGTTATTGAAGTGAGTGGCCGGACCTATCCGGTGGATGTGCGGTATCGGCCACTAACCGGCGATGAAGACGATCGGGACCAGGGCTGGACTGACGGAGTGCTGGGCGCACTGGACGAAATCGAACAGCACGAACGGAGTGAGAAGCAGCCGCCCGGGGATGTCCTGGTGTTTCTGCCCGGTGAACGGGAAATCCGTAGCCTTAGCAAAGTCTTGCGACATGCCGATTTGCGCCACACGGATATCCTGCCTCTGTATTCCCGGTTGAGTAACGCCGAGCAGAATCGGGTGTTTCAGTCCCATAAAGGGCGGCGGATAGTGCTTTCCACCAACGTGGCGGAAACATCACTGACGGTGCCGGGTATCCGTTATGTAATCGATACCGGTGTGGCCAGAATCAGCCGTTACAGCGTGCGTTCAAAAATTCAGAGGTTGCCGATTGAACCTGTTTCCCAGGCCAGTGCCAATCAGAGAGCTGGTCGTTGTGGGCGGGTGGCACCGGGAATCTGTTTTCGGTTGTACGATGAGACAGATTTCATCAATCGTCCGGAATACACCGATCCGGAAATCCTGCGCACCAATCTGGCATCTGTCATTCTGCAAATGGCCACCTCCGGCCTTGGAGAAATTCGGCAGTTCCCGTTCCTCGAGGCGCCGGATAAACGCCAGGTCAACGATGGTTACAAGCTCCTGGAAGAACTGGGTGCGGTCGATGACAAACGACGTGTTACTCGGCTTGGGCGAACCATGTCGCGTTTGCCCCTCGACCCGCGCCTGGCAAGGATGCTGGTTACGGCGGCTGAACTCGGCAGTCTGTCGGAAGTGCTGGTGATCATTTCCGGGTTAAGCATTCAGGATCCACGGGAGCGGCCACAGGACAAACAGCAGGCGGCGGATCAGGCTCATGCTCCTTTCAATGACAAGGAGTCGGATTTCCTCACGCTGCTCAATGTCTGGAACTTCTATGAAGAACAGCGGCAGGAACTGTCCCAGAACCAGTTGAAGAAGGTGTGCCAGAAGAGCTTCCTGAGCTGGATGCGCATGCGCGAGTGGCGGGATATCCATCGCCAGTTGACGCTGATCTGTCGAGAGCAGAAGTTGACGGTCAACACTGAGGCCGCGAATTACGACTCTCTCCACAAGGCGATATTGGCTGGTCTTCTTGGCCAGGTAGCGGTCAAAGTAGAGAAAAAGGAATATCTGGCGACACGAAACCGGAAACTGATGATCTTTCCGGGCTCCAAGGTGTCAAAGACGGGACCGAAGTGGATCGTCGCTACCGAGATCGTGGAAACCAGCCGGGTGTTCGCCCGTGTGGTGGCTTCCATTCAACCGGAATGGATTGAGCCTCTGGCCGGTCATATCGTCAAGCACCACTATTTCGAACCCCACTGGGAGCAGAAGCGAGCCCAGGTAATGGGCTACGAAAAAGTCTCGTTGTACGGTCTGGATATTGTCGCCAAGCGTCGCATTCCTTATGCCAAGGTAGATCCGGCCGAGTGTCGCAATCTGTTTATCCGGCGAGCGCTGGTGGAGGGGGATTACCGGTCAAAGGCGCCCTTTATCGCCCGTAACCGGGAAATGCTCGATACTGTTGAGAATCTTGAGAAGAAGACTCGCCGTCGGGATTTGCTTGTTGATGATGAGGCACTGGTTGCTTTTTACGATGAACGCCTGCCTGCAGACATCATCAGTGGTCGGCATTTCGAATCCTGGTGGAAGGGCTTTTCCGCTGAGCAGCTGAAGGAGCTGGAGCTCACTGAAGCCGACATTCTCCAGCGCCCGGTGGATGCGCAGGCAGCGGACCTGTACCCGGATTACCTCGAGTGGGAGGGCGTTCGGTATCCGCTTAGCTACGAGTTTGAACCCACCAGCGAAAAGGACGGAGTCACGCTGCAGGTCCCTTTGATGGCGCTCAAACAGATTCCGGCACGCCGACTGGAATGGCTGGTGCCGGGGCTGTTGAGGGAAAAATGCATCGCTCTGGTGAAGTCTCTGCCCAAGGCGTTGCGCCGGAATTTTGTACCGGTGCCTGATTTTGTGGATGCGGCACTGGAGAACCTTAAGCCCTCCAATGAGCCTCTTGTGCTTCAACTTGGTGAGCAGTTGCGCCGTATGACAGGCGTACAGATTGATTCTGACGCATGGTCGGAATCGGACTTGCCCAAGCATCTTCGGATGAATCTGCGTGTTATTGGCGATGGCGGTCGTCGAATTGCCGAGAGCCGGGAGACGGCTGAGCTGCAATATCAACTTGAGGGACAGGCTGAGCAGGCGCTGGCATCGGCCACTCAAGAGACTTCCAGGGAGGTTCCCGACGGCGAATATAGTGACTGGCAGTTCGGATCATTGCCTGAGCAGGTCCAGACCGAGAAGGGTGGAATGCAGGTTACGGTATATCCCGCGCTTGAGGATTTGGGAAAACAGGTGCGACAGATACGCTGTCTGGATCAGCGGACCGCTGAAAACACCACTCGAAAGGCGATCGCCCGCCTGATACTCAACCGGTTTGGAAGGACGCTGGACGATTTGGAGCGCAAGCTGCCCCATTTCAAACAGTCTGCCCTGATGTTTGCTCCGGTGGGGCAGTCGAAGGTATTACTGGACGACCTGCTTTTGGCAACGGTTATGAAACACTTTCTGACGGGGGCTGTTCCAAGGACGGTAGAAGACTATGACCGCGTTTTTGATGCCCGCAGAGGGGACTTTATTCCGGCTCTCGAGCAGGCAGACGAGAGGTTGTATCTTGCTATGACCGGTTACCAGAAAGTGGCGAAACAATTGAAGGGTAAAATCAACCTGGCGTTTGCCAACAGTATGGCTGATCTCAAGTTCCAGCTGCAGAACCTTGTGTATCCCGGCTTTCTGGTGGAAACCGAGGCCGAGTGGCTGGCGGAGTTTGGGCGCTACTTCGAGGCGGCTCTGGTGCGGCTTGAGAAAATGCCCCGGGAAATGGGCCGGGAGCGGGAATTTCTCCATCTTATTGAACCTCTCTGGTCCCGGTATGCGGCTAAGCGGGGTGAGCACCAGCGCCAGGGAGTTCGTGACCCCGAACTGGTGCTCTACCGGTGGATGCTGGAGGAGTTCCGGGTGTCGTTTTTCGCCCAACAATTGGGCACTGCCATGACAGTTTCGGTCAAACGGCTGGACCGGCAATGGGAGAAAACCAGGGTATGAGGGAAGAATGACTGCACCATTCCGGTGCCTGTGATCGACAGCCGACGAGCAAAACCCGGAACCTGTGTTAGTATTTCTGACATTAGGTTGATGAAACAAACAGACGGGGCAGCAGGCATTCTGTTGTCACCATCATGACGTGGGGTTAGCGTGATTAAAGCCGTTATAAGCGGGACCGGTCTCTACACACCGCCAGCAAGCATTGAAAATGACGAACTGGTAGAAGCTTTCAATCAGTACGTTGAACTGTTTAACGAAGAGAATGCAGATGACATCGCCAGCGGCGATGTAACGGCGTTGCAGCCATCCTCGTCTGCATTTATCGAGAAAGCCTCTGGCATTAAGCGCCGGCACGTCATCGACAAGGATGGCATTCTCGATCCCGGGCGAATGACACCCTACATCCCTGAACGCAATAACGACGAGCCCTCGGTTCAATGCGAAATGGCGGTCATAGCCTGCCGTGAAGCCCTTGAGCAAGCGGGCAAGTCAGCGCAGGATGTTGATGCCGTGATCGTTGCCTGTTCGAACCTGCAACGGGCCTATCCGGCGGTTTCTATAGAAGTTCAGCAAGCTCTCGGTATCGAAGGGTTTGCCTACGATATGAACGTGGCGTGTAGCTCCGCTACCTTCGGGCTCCAGGCTGCGGTCAATTCGGTCGAAAATGGCAGCGCCCGCTCTGTTCTGGTGGTCAGCCCGGAGATTTGTTCGGCTCATCTCAACTTTCGGGACCGGGATAGCCACTTCATTTTCGGCGATGCCTGCACAGCCATTCTGGTTGAGCGGGAAGAAGACGCCAGGGATGGTCAGGGATTTGAGATTCTGGGCACAAGCTTGAAGACCAAATTCTCAAATAATATCCGGAACAATTTCGGGTTCCTGAACCGCACGGATGATTCTGGTGTCGGAAAACCGGACAAACTGTTTGTGCAGCAGGGACGAAAGGTGTTCAAAGAGGTGTCACCTCTGGTTGCCGAGACGATTCAGAAACAACTGCAGAGCTTGTCGCTGGTTCCTGATGATCTCCGCCGAATGTGGCTGCACCAGGCAAACCTGAACATGAACCAGTTGATTGCACGTAAGGTTCTTGGTCGGGATGCCAGTGTGGAAGAGGCGCCGGTGATTCTGGATGAGTACGCGAACACCAGCTCTGCCGGCTCAATCATCGCATTCCATAAACACAAGGGTGACCTGGTCAGCGGTGATCTTGGAGTCATATGTTCGTTCGGGGCAGGTTATTCCATCGGCAGCGTTGTGATACGCCGCCGGTAGGAATCCGTTAGCTCATGTCTTTGCCAGGGTCCTGAGGGTGTCTGGGAGAGGGATCGAAGAACGTGATGTGCGGTCGAACCAAACAATTTTCGCATAGCCCTCCGCATAAACAGCGCCAGTGTCGGTATCTGTCAGTAAATGATAGGTGTCGAGACTGGTGTTGCCTGCCTTGTCGGCGTATGTTTTCACCTCAACCGTTGCCGGATGGGTCAACTCCTTTAGAAAGGTGGCACTGGTCTTTATAATAACCGGTCCGGTTGGCTCATCAGGACCACCGAGTTCAAGTGACGCCAGCCAGACAATGCGCGCTTCCTCAAAAAAACGGAAGTAGACTGTATTGTTGGCGTGGCCGTATGCATCCATGTCCCCCCAGCGGAGAGGCATTGTTATCGTGCTTACAAGGTTTCCCGGTACTGGCATCTGTTTCTCCGGAACAAAGGTTTAATAATAGAAAAAAAGCGCTGGTATTTTCGACGAATCGTTACGAATTAAACAACCCAAGAGAAGATGATGAAACACATTTCTTTCCGGCGCTGGCTTGCTCCTCTGGCCCTGTTGTTGTTTTTCGCCCCATTTCTGTCAACGGGCGAGGCTGTCGCCCAGAGCATACAGGAACCCGCCCCTGAGCATGCGGTTCCGGTTGATCCGCAGGATCCATGGGAAAGCTGGAACCGAAAGGTATACAGCTTCAACGAGACCATTGACCGTTGGTTCCTGAAACCGGTAGCCCGGGTGTATCGGACGTTCACCCCCAAAATTGTTGACCGTGGCATCACCAATTTTTTCAACAATCTGGGGGAACTCCGGAATTTCACCAACAGCTTGCTGCAATTAAAAGGGGAGTCTGCCGTTGTTGCGATCGGTCGCTTCACCTACAACACCACCTTCGGTCTGGGAGGCTTGATCGACGTTGCAACTGCGTTTGATCTGCCCGAACGGCCTGAGGATTTCGGTCAGACGCTGGGCTATTGGGGTTCCGGCTCGGGGCCCTATCTCATGCTTCCGTTGCTCGGGCCTTCCACACCAAGAGATTTTACCGGGTTTGTCACCGATGGTTTTGCGCTTCCATCCACGTGGGATGCTTTGGACCGTCCCGACGTCTATTACGCCCGGGGTCTTCAGGTTGTTGATAAACGCGCAGACTTGATCCCGGCGGAAGGGTTTATATCCGGAGACAGCTACGTGTTCGTTCGTAACGCTTTCCTGCAACGCCGTGAATTCCTGATTAACGATGGGAAGGTTGTGAATGATCCGTTTGCCAGCGGGGATGATGAAGATCTGATGCTTGAAGATTTCTGAGCATCATCCCGGATTGAAAGGAGGTCAGCGGTGCTCAAGGATCCAAGAATAGTCAAATTCAGGAAAATGCTGGCGGAGGCGCCGAACTACGAAGTTTGGAAGGCGGCGGCCCTGGAGCTGGATTACCTCGAAGGCAGCGTCGAGTGGAAGGAGGATTTTGCCTCTGATCTCTACCATTACGAAGTCATCTACGATCGGTTGAGTAATCTGAAGCAGTATCGCCAGCAAAACGACGTGGAACGTCTCAAGCGGGCTCTGCGGGAAGGATTGCACCACGATCTCGGTAATATGGGTAATCCCGCGCTTTATACACGGTCGCGGGTGGGTACCAAGCACCTGATCGAGGAATACATTGCTCAGGTATGTGAATCGCTGGACTACCTTTGTGATCAGTCGGTACCCGGCTTTCCGGTTTCAGAAAAACTTCAGTTCTTCCGGGACACTCTGACCAGCTATGGCCGTCCCGCGCTTTTGCTGAGCGGTGGCGCTACTCTCGGTGTTTTTCACTTTGGTGTTATCAAGGCCTTGTGGGAAAAGGGACTTTTGCCCCAGGTTATTGCCGGCTCCAGTATCGGTGCGATTATCGCGGGTATTCTCGGAGTACATACGGACGCGGAAATACCTCAGATGCTGGTTCCGGAAAACCACAACCTGAAAGCGTGGAAATGGCGGGGTCTGCTGAGCGCGGTGCGCGGAGATGGACTCATGGATCAGGAAGAGCTGCGCAACTGTCTGCGTGGGAATGTCGGTGAGTACACCTTTGAAGAGGCCTATCAGCGAACCGGACGCTCGATCAATGTGAGCGTGTCGCCAGTACAGGCGCACCAGAAGGCGCGATTGTTGTGCGGGTACACCTCGCCCTACCTGATGGTCTGGAGTGCTGTGCTGGCAAGCGCTGCCGTACCCGGTATTTTCCCGCCTGTCACCTTGATGAAAAAGGACATTCAGGGCAACACGCTACCCTATATGCCACGCCTGAAATTTGTGGATGGCTCGGTTGTCAGCGATCTCCCCATCGAGCGGTTGATGCATCTTTACGATGTGAATTACACCATCGTGAGCCAGACCAATCCCCATGTAGTGCCATTCCTGAACCAGCGTGGGCGTGATGAAAAACTGTCTCTTGGCAATATACCTCTGCACCTGCTCAAATCTGAAGTGCAGTTCCATGGCCAGGGTGTGTTTGATTATCTGCGCAAGCGTGTCAGGCCGGAACTTCTCCGGCAAATGTCGGGTCAGTTATACACCATAATGGCCCAGCGCTATTCGGGAGACGTTACCATTGCTCCTTCTTATTCGTTCAAGGACTACTCCAGGATGCTGTCCAATCCTGATCCGGCCTATGTGAGGCAGATGATTCTGGCGGGTGAGCGTGCTACCTGGCCGAAAATCTCCATGATCCGCTCCCACGCCCGCATCTCGAAGACTCTTGAGCGATGTGTTCAACGGCTCAAGCTACAGAACCGGCGCACCGCCGAACTCAGACTGATCAGCAACGCGGATTCCGGTACGTCCTGATATGTATTATGATTTTTTCGGCTTTCGCGAACCGCCGTTTTCCATTGCGCCGGACCCTCGTTACCTGTACCTCAGTGACCGCCACAAGGAGGCACTGGCGCACCTGATGTATGGGGTTCAGGGGCAGGGCGGCTTCATTGTGATTACGGGTGAGGTGGGAACAGGAAAAACCACCGTCTCCCGTTGTTTTATTGAAAACGTGCCGGACAACGTCGATATTGCTTTGATCCTGAACCCGAGACTCTCCGCTCGGGAGTTGCTGTCTTCGATCTGTGACGAACTGGAAATTCCTCACGACATCAGTGCAACGATCAAGGAACTCGTGCATCTGATCAACCAGGATCTGCTCGCAGCGCATGCGGCGGGACGCCACAAGGTCCTGATGATCGATGAAGCCCAGAATCTGTCTGCCGACGTGCTGGAACAGCTCCGGCTTTTGACAAATCTGGAAACGGCAGAGAAGAAGCTGTTGCAGATTGTCCTGCTCGGCCAACCTGAATTACAGGAAATGCTGGCTCTTCCAGAGCTGCGTCAACTGAATCAGCGGGTTACTGCACGCTACCATCTGGATGCCATTGGGCGCGATGAGCTTGCGGCTTATCTTCGATATCGCCTCAGCGTTGCCGGAATGCGCGGAGACATTTTTTCGCAACGTGCAGTCAGTCGCCTCTATCGGGAAAGCCAGGGCATTCCCCGTTTGATCAACCTGATCAGTGACCGGGCACTCCTGGGCGCGTATGCCGTAGGCGAACACGAGATAACAGCGAATCATATCAGGCAGGCGGCAAAGGAGGTTCGTGGACAGTCTCCAGGGACTTCGTCTTCACGTCGCTCCGCAGACAGATCCCAGTATCTGGTCGTTGCGGCTTCAGTTCTGCTCGCTGTGATCGGCACCTCCTGGTTGTTCGACCGCTGGTCCACTGATGGTGATCTGTTACTGTCCGACTCTCTCCAGGGGCCTGTTCAGCGGTTGGCAGGGCAGGATTCGGAGCAAGTAGAGGATCCGGAAACCATACCTGAAGAAGAACCTTCCGTAGTAAACGAACTGATCGTACCCGATCAATTGCTGGATTCGGTTTCGGCGTTTCAGGCACTTTTCCTGATCTGGGGGGTGGATTATCAACCAGCAGAGGCGCCCGTTGCCTGCGACTGGGCCAGGGCGAACGGCCTGGCATGTCTGGAGCGGCAGGGAAGTCAGCGAAGTTTGGAATTTCTTGATCGTCCGGCGATGCTTCAGCTTCAGGATGAAGCCGGAAACGAGGGGTTTGTTGTCCTTCGTCATCTCGATGGAGATACAGCGGAGATTGCCTTGCCGTCTGGCAGTCAAACCGTTTCCTTTGCCAGTATCGAACGGTATTGGTTCGGGGAGTACCGCGTGCTTTGGCGCCTACCGGAATATCTCACAGGTAACGGTTTTTATAGCAATGGCGCTGGTGAGCAACTTTGGCTTGGTGCGAGAATGATGGACCTTGCGGATCGGTACAGCGATTCCACGGCCGAAAGTGACCAGGTAAAACGGATGGACACCGAGGCGCAGGTTCGCTGGTATCAAACTTTGCGAGGACTCACCGTGGATGGGATTGCTGGAGCAATGACGATCATCCAGATCAATAATGATCTGGAAGCCTCCATTCCCCGCCTCGAGCCCCTGCAAACGAAAGGTCGAGAGTAGTCATGTCATACATTCTTGACGCGTTGCAAAAATCGGAAACCGAGCGCCGGCAAGGCCGCGTTCCGGATCTTGGTCAGCAGGTACAGCTGATCCATCGTCCAAAGAAAAAGGGCCTGTCACCCGCTATTTGGGTGGCTCTGGCCCTCTTCCTCAACGCCGCCGTTCTGGTTCTCTTCGTCTGGTCGGGGGCGCCTTTGCCCTGGGTTTCCGATGAGCCAGCGGTCGCCCAGGCCAGCTCTGAGGAGACGGTGAATGTTCCGGAGTCTGCACCAGTTGAACGTGCACCCGGGCCTGAGCCGCGTTCAGACAGCTCCGCTGCCGGGACGGAGGAGATCCCTGAGCCTGCCACGTCCGAGCCTGCAACCAAGCCAGTGGTACCGGATCTCTCCGCGTCGGAGAGCCGGGAACGAGCAACGGTTATCGTGCCTTCATCCGTAATGCCCGAAACCACAGTCCCGATTGTGGAAGAGGCACAGGCGGGGCGAGTGCCTCATCTGGTAGAGTTGCCACTTTCATTCCAGAAGAGCGTCCCCGATTTGACTTTTAACAGCCATATCTACTCTTCATCTCCCGCATCCAGCCGGGTGATGATCAACGATACCTACCTGAAAGTGGGCGATTCCTTTGAGGGTCTTCGGGTGGATGAAATCACCGAAGAAGGCGTGGTGCTGAGCCGAGACGGCAGACGCTTCCGCGTTGGTGTTGTCCGGGATTGGGTGAGCCCCCGCTGATGGCGCTGACCGACGACATCAAGCAGTCAATCCAGCAAGGTTATCGGGATGTATTGGCGGGCAAGGATATTCGTGCGCGCTATGGCCAGCGTCTGATGATTGCCGAAATTGCCAGGTACATGGGCGATATTACTGAAAATGATGGTCAGAGAACCTCCCCGGCCTCAGCCTGTGTGGTGGAAGCCGGAACCGGGACAGGAAAAACCCTCGCCTACTTGATCGCTGCCATTCCGGTCGCAAGGGCTCTGGGTAAAACGCTTGTTATTTCTACCGCTACGGTGGCTCTCCAGGACCAGATTGTGCTCAAGGATCTCCCCGATCTTAAAAAGCACAGCAAGATGGATTTCGACTGGACCCTGGCCAAAGGCCGGGGTCGTTACCTTTGTATGTCCCGGCTGGAGGCCAGGTTGCATGACGAAGGGAACACCGACAGCGATACCATGCCATTGTTCCTGCTGGATGGGCCAGGGAATGAAGAGCCGGGCACCCGCGCGTTTTTCGAGGAAATGCTGGCCAGTTACGGCTCCCGCGAATGGGATGGTGACAGGGATCACTGGCCGGAGCAGATCCCTGACGATGTTTGGCGACAGGTGACCACGGATCATCGCCAGTGTACCAACCGTCACTGCAGTTACTTTGACAGTTGCGCGTTCTTCGATGCCCGTAAAGATCTCGACGATGCGGATATTGTGGTGGCCAACCATGATCTGGTATTGGCAGACCTGGCACTGGGTGGAGGGGCGATCCTTCCAGAGCCGGAAAATGCGCTTTACATTTTTGATGAAGCTCATCACCTCCCGGACAAGGCATTGAACCATTTTGCCGCGTCACTCCCTCTTAATGCCACCCGCCAGTGGTTGAAACAACTCGCCCAGGCGCTGGTGAAAATGCAGCCTTACCTTGCCGCTGGCACGCAGGCCGCCAAATCGCTTGATCGGATCAGTTCGGCGTCCAGGGAGGTCGATCTGGTATTGAATCGCGTCTATGAGGAAGCCGAGCAGAATACCGGGTGGGAATTTAATGAAGAGCGTCGGTCGGCCCAATGGCGTTATCCGGAAGGAGAGCTGCCGGAAGCCGTGGCGGAACTGGCAGCGGAGAGCCGCATTGCGACGGCCAATATGGTGCGCCAACTGGGTGTCCTGGCCGACGAACTCCAGGGTGCCTTTGATGAGCGTAAGGAACATGAGATTGACAGGGAAACCGCGGAAGCCTGGTATCCGGTGATTGGGGCTTTCCACTCTCGGGCGGAGGATCAGCTACGGCTCTGGACGGCGTGGTGCGAGCAAGGAACCGCAAAACCTGACAGTGAAGCAAATTCCGACCCGGAAACAGGAAAGGAGACCGGAGCCAGTCGACCGGCCCTGAAAAGTCCGCCACCGGCTCGCTGGGCGGTGCGCCAGCGCTGGGATCACGCGGAGGACATTACGCTATACAGTTCCCCGGTTCTGGCAGACAACCTGCTGTATTCGAGACTCTGGTCCAGAGCCTATGGGGCCGTGCTAACCAGTGCCACGCTGACTGCGCTTGGCCGGTTCGATCGACTGAATGCCCGGGCGGGATTACCGCAGGGAAGCAGATTCCTCGTTGTCCCCAGCTCATTCCGTTATGGCGAGATGGCGACCGTAGAGGTGCCTGCAATGTCGTCCATGCCTACTGATGATGGCTTTGCTGATGAGCTTGTTGCACGACTGCCGGGCCTGTGGGCGGGTGAGAAAGCAACCCTGGTATTGTTTACATCCAGGCGGCAGATGCAGCAGGTGCGCGACGGACTAGCCCCGGATTATCCTGATCTGATAATTACCCAGGATGATATGGCTAAAGGCGAGGTTCTCAGACAGCATTGTAGCCGGGTCGACGAGGGTCGTCCGAGTGTGTTGTTCGGGGTTGCCAGTTTCGCTGAGGGTATCGATCTTCCCGGGAAATACCTGCACCATGTGGTGATTACGCGGCTTCCGTTTTCCGTCCCCGACGATCCCATTGAGGCGAGTCTGGCCGAGTGGGTTACCCAGAGAGGCGGCAATCCTTTTATGGAAATCACTGTCCCTGATGCTTCAATCAAGCTGGTTCAGGCGGTAGGTCGGCTTCTCAGGACCGAACAGGATACGGGTAGGGTAACCATTCTGGATCGCCGGATCATTGCTCGACGATACGGTCAGCTCTTGCTGGATGCCTTGCCGCCGTTTCGCAGAATTATCGAACGCTGAGTTCTTTTAAGGCTTCGTACCTCCATAAAAAAAGAGCCAGCCCAAAAGGGGTGGCTCTGATCAAAGGGGTTCGTTCGAACCCGGGCGTCGAAACAACGCGGAACAAGAAATCTGAAGGCCTGAAGTTTCAGAATTCCTGATGAGGTTTCCCCCATCGATGAAACAATAATAGGGGATTACAGGGCGTAGCCGGATCGTCCAAAGGGCGTAGCGGGCTTAGATTGTTGGCAGGAAGTGTGATCGGCATCACATTTAAGGGGTGTCTGTGTCAGGTGTTCAGCAATTCCAGTTCCCGGGCTCGGGCCAGCGCTTCGGTTCTTCGTCCGACCCCCAGCTTGCTGTACAGGTTGCGGATATGGGCCTTCACAGTCGCCGGTGCGACCTGCATTCTGGAGGCTATTTCCTTGTTCGCGTGCCCCTCATGAATTAATTCAAGCACTTCCAGCTCACGCTGACTTAGCGGTTCTGGCAGTGCGCCTGCCCTGTGTTCGGAGCGATCAGCCGCCCTGGAACCAGGGCTCTTGCCGGATACAGGTCTCGGCTGGCCGGATTTGTCTTGGTCAAGCAGCATTTGTCTGACACTGACATTCCAGCTGCCGGGCGAGTTCAGCGCAGGCAGATCCAGAAGCAGCGCGCGCAGATACGGGCTTTCTTCTGCCAGCAGGCGCATGAATCCGGCCTCGGAGGCCAGAGTTAAGGCGCGTGTCAGTATCTGTGCCGATTCGTCTTTTCGAGCCTGTTGAGCAAGGGACTCACCATATACCAACAATATTTCCACCAGATGGCGGTTGTGGGCATTTCGTTCAGCTGGATTCAATAGTGCAGCGAGTATCTCCTGGGCCCGCTCCGGTTGCTCCAGTGCCACCAGAACACGGGCCTTGCTGATCTGATTCTGTTCACGGTGAAGAGGGTTGGTAAACTCGGCATCAATGTGAAAATCCAGGCTGGCACGGGCTTTTTGTGGCTGGCCCGCGGCAAGGTAGCAGCGAGCCAGCAGAGCGGTGCTGGCGGGTGGCTCGAAAACAATCTGTTCTCGCCGTTTGCGGGCTGTCAGAGCGGCATCCTCCAGGGCTTCGATGGCGTCCTGGAACTTACCCTCGCTGAAGGCAAGGTGACCGCGCACGTATTGAATGATCACGTGTTGACCGGGTTCTGTGCCCCGCTGCACATGTTCCAGCAGCGGTTGCAGGTACGTTGCCGCCAGTTGGGGATGGTTCCGCTCCCGATGGATTTCACTGAGTGTGCTGTTCTGCCAGCAGGATATCAGCCGTGGCTGACCGGGATCCGAATAGTGCCGGTCTACCCACTGCCGGATGTCGGCGCAGGTTTCCAGTGCCAGATCTATATCGCCTCGATTGTATTGAATCCACGCCAGCAGACCGCCACTGGAAAGGACGGTGCTGGGTTTATGTTCAAGCTGTCCGTATCGAACTGCCGACTGGAGAGCGTCTTCGGCTTCGGTAAGCTCGCCCTTGCCATAATAGTCCAGACCCAATCCGTAATACGTCACCGATTTCAGCGGAATCCGGGTGTGGTCTATTTCTCTGAGCACCTGTCGAGTCAGATCGGAGGCGCTCTTGTCATCCCGCTTCGTCCGGGCCAGGTAGGAGCGCATCAGAGAAATCTCACTTTGCAGACCGAGTGCACCTTCGGCGTCCGGATGGGAATCGGCGACCTGTCGATCCAGAAGGTCCTCAAGCGCCGACAGCAGCGGTTCCAGTGTATCTACCCGGTTTGCGAAGAACAGGCCCCAGATCCGGAGCATCTGGAGTTGTGGCTTATCGGCCAGCAGAGCCTTAGGAAGGGCATCAAGCCAGTTGAGTACTGGCAGGTGGTAGCCACTATGAATCAGGTTGTTGCCGTATTCCGCCAAGACGCGTGCGAGCCATGGCCAGTCTTCGTGTCGCACAATCTGGGCAATGGCCTCCTGGACATGCCCGTGGGCCAGTAACCAATCGACTGTAAGCTGCCAGAGCCGTGTTGCCTTCTCAGATTCAGAGTGGTTGATCCGAAGCAGCAGGGCATCCCGAAACAGATCGTGGTAGCGAAACCATTCGTTCCGGTTATCCAGGGGAATCAGGAACAGATTTTGACTGAGGAGGGTCTCGAGCATTTCCTGACTGTTGCCAGACCCACGGATGGAATCGCATAGGGAAGCGCAGAGGCGCGGACAACAAGCGGTTTCCAGCAGGAAGTTGCCAATATCGGGTGGTTGTTGATCGAGCACTTCGCTAAGGACGTAATCACTGATATGACGCTCACCCAGGTTTAACTCTGTCCCACTGTTGGCCGCGTTCTTCCCAGACAGAGCCGAGAGTTGCATGGCAGCGACCCAACCCTCGGTTCTTCGGCAAATGGCGAGGATATCCTCATCGGTAATTTCGAGGCCCATGGTGTTGCGAAAGAACTGACGGCATTCGTTTTCTGAAAATGCCAGGAGACCAGGGTGGATATCCTGAATCCAGCGGCGGACGCGCCAGCGGGCCAGGGGTAAGGGCGGTTCGGTCCGGGATACCATGGTGATCAGGATTTCCGGCGACAAATAGTCAATAAAATAAGCGAACTGCCGGTGAATGTCCGGGTTTCCGATAAAGTGAAAATCATCAAGCACCAGTGACCAGGGACTCCCGTCGTTTGCCAGGGTATTGATCAGGCCGGTGATGGTTTCAATGAAAGTGTCATCGGATTGATGCGCAAGTTGTTTGCGCAAGTCGGCCGCTCCGGCCAGGCCTGCCTGTTCGAAGGCGCCTATAACGTATTGCCAGAATCGCCTGGGCTCATCATCGTGCTCGTCCAGAGAAAGCCAGGCTGAAGGTGTTGAAACCTGAGAGCACCACTGGGCCACCAGCGTGGTTTTGCCAAACCCGGCCGGTGCAATCACCAGATTCAGCCGTCTTTGTCCCGAAGGTTCAAGTAAGCTGCTCAACCGCTCACGCTTGACGGTGCGTGAATCTGAAGTTGGTCTGAGAAACTTGGTGGTGAGCAGCATGGAGCCCCTGAACGCTGGATATTATCGAATAGGGATTGTGTCCTCTGTAACTGCCAAGTCAAGAGCTGGCTTGCCACTTTAAACCAACAATGGGTTTTATCGGAGGCTGCGTAAATGCAATTTTGGTCTAAACTGTGTGAGAGAAGATCGCTATATTAAAAAAGAATGAAAACCTGTATTTTTATGCGTATTCTTCTACAGGGTGTTTCGATCTCCAGGGAGCAGCAGATTCCATGAAACTACAACAGTTGCGCTATATCTGGGAAGTTGCGCATCACGATCTGAATGTGTCCGCAACGGCTCAAAGCCTGTTTACCTCGCAGCCAGGGATCTCCAAACAGATCCGTCTGCTGGAAGACGAGCTGGGGCTGGAAGTCTTTGCCCGTAGTGGCAAGCATCTCACCCGCATTACGCCGGGTGGTGAAATTATTATTCGAGAGGCGGGAGAGATTCTGCGCCGGGTGGAGGGCATTAAAAAGATTGCCCAGGAATTCAGCAATCAGCGCAAGGGTGATCTGAGTATAGCCACCACCCACACCCAGGCCCGCTATGCGCTTCCACCGATTATCAGCGGGTTTATCGAGGAATATCCTGATGTATCCCTGCACATGCATCAGGGCACCCCTATGCAAATCTCCGAGATGGCGGCCAATGGCGCGGTAGATTTTGCCATTGCAACTGAGGGGATGGAGCTGTTCAGTGATCTGATCATGATGCCCTGCTATAAGTGGAACCGCACCGTAATCGTGCCGAAGGATCACCCTCTGGCAAAGCTGCCTGAGCTGACGTTACCGGAGCTGGCAGAACATCCACTGGTCACTTACGTCTTTGGTTTTACCGGTCGCTCGAAACTTGATGAGGCGTTCCAGTCGCAAGGGCTCACACCCAAAGTGGTATTCACTGCAGCCGATGCGGACGTCATCAAAACATACGTAAGGCTGGGTCTTGGCGTCGGAATTGTCGCCAGCATGGCGTTTGATCCGAAAACCGATACGGATCTGGTGGCACTCGATGCTCGCAAACTGTTCCGCCCCAGTGTCACTCGACTTGGTTTCCGTAAGGGGACTTTCCTGCGGGGCTATATGTATGACTTTATTCATCGCTTCGCCCCTCATCTCAGCAAAGAAAAGGTGGACGAGGCTGTCTCGCACCAGGGCAGTCGGTCCGAAATAGAAGCGTTGTTCAAAGATATCGAACTACCCACGTATTAGAGCGCGAGCGGATAGCCAAACCATGCGCCCGGTTATTCCCGGGCGATCAGGTTGCCTGCGTGAAGGCCGCATTCTTTCTGGGTAGCCTCTTCCCACCACCATCGGCCCTCTCGCTCGTGCTGCCCGGGCAGAACAGGGCGGGTGCAGGGTTGGCAACCGATGCTTACGAAGCCTTTTTCATGAAGCTCGTTATACGGTGCCTCAGACATGCGGATATAATCCCACACTTCCTTTGACGTCCAGTTGGCCAGTGGATTGAACTTGACCAGTGTTTTTTCATCGGTTGAGAAGGCACTGTCTTCCTGCGCAACAGGCACGTCATTTCGGGTGCCGGGGCTCTGATCCTTCCGTTGTCCGGTAATCCAGGCGTCAACTGTCTCCAGCTTGCGTCGCAGAGGCTTGACCTTACGAATGCCGCAACATTCACTGTGTCCGTCCTCGTAGAAGCTGAACAGACCTTTTCGGTTCACCAGACTCTGAACTTCTCCGGCGTCGGGAAACAGAACCTCGATCTCAATGCCGTAGTGCTTGCGCACCCTTTCTACAAACTCGTAGGTTTCCGGATGCAGGCGGCCTGTATCGAGTGTGAAAACCTTCAGGTTATCCGTCAGTTTGTGCGCCATTTCAATTAGCACCACATCTTCGGCACCACTGAAGGAAATGGCGATGTTGTTGTATTTCTTCAGGGCAGCTTTGAGAATCGAGCGTGGGCTCTGGCCTTCGAGCTCTGCCTGCAGGGTTTGAATATTGGTCATGGCCCAGGATTGCCTTTTCTGAATGTGCATACGGTTCTAACTGGGAGAAAAGGCTATCATTAAAGACCTCATACCCAAAAGGAATGACCATCTATATGGTTATTCCGCGTTATAGAGCATGGGTTTGCACTTCTACGATGCAATCGCGCCCGGTTTTTCTTATCATACGCTGCCAACAGAGGCAGACTGACAAACCGTTGGTGCCCTATATCAATTAAAGCAGGAGATCGTTGTGGAACTGGCATGCCTTGACCTTGAAGGAGTATTGATCCCGGAAATCTGGATCGCGTTCGCCGAAAAGACCGGCATTGAAGAACTCAAGGCCACCACTCGAGATATTCCGGATTACGATGTATTGATGCAGCAGCGTCTGAAGCTGTTGGACCAGCACGGATACGGTCTTCCTCAAATTCAGGAAGTTATCAGTGAACTGGACCCACTTCCCGGCGCCCGCGAGTTTCTGGACTGGCTGCGTGAACGTTTTCAAGTGGTGATTCTGTCTGACACCTTCTACGAGTTCGCCATGCCCTTGATGACAAAGCTGGGTTATCCGGCCTTGCTCTGTCACAAGCTGGAAGTGGCCGACAACGGTCAGATTACCAATTACCTGCTGCGCCAGCGTGACCCGAAGCGGCAGTCGGTTAGGGCGTTTCAGTTGCTGAACTACCGTGTGATAGCGGCTGGAGATTCCTATAACGACACCACCATGCTTGGCCAGGCAGAAGCCGGCATTCTGTTCCATGCTCCGCAGAACGTGATCGACGAGTTCCCGCAGTTCCCGGCGGTGCATAACTTTGAAGATCTCCGACAGGAGTTTTTGAAGGCGAGCAGCGTTCATAACGCCTGATGGTGAAGTTCGGGGCCAGAAGCGTGTTTACTTCTGGTCCCGGGCTCATTCAATTGTCAGTTCTTCCAGAAAGCTCATCAAAGGCCCGACCTTTGCCAGAGTCTCCTGATACTCCGCTTCCGGCTCCGAGTCCGCGACAATACCACCGCCACCCCAGCATCGAATGACTCCCTCTCCGTCACAAAGCATGGTGCGAATAGCAATGTTGCTGTCAAGAGTGCCATCCAGACCCCGATAGAAGATCGAGCCGCAATAAGGGCCACGCCAGTGGGGTTCCAGTTCCCGGATAATTTCCATAGCTCTTATCTTTGGGGCTCCGGTGATGGAACCACCCGGAAAGGCGTCAAACAGGGCCTTCATGGGGGTTATGCCATCGGCCAGTTCGGCGCGGACGTGGCTCACCAGGTGATGGACATTCCTGTAGGATTCCAACGCAAAAAGTTTGTCGACTTTCACGCTGCCTGTTTTCGCATTAAGGCTTAGATCGTTTCGGAGGAGATCGACGATCATCAGGTTCTCAGCCAGATCTTTTTCTGAGCCTTCCAGTTCAGCCGCGTAAGCTGCATCGATTTCCGGAGTCGCCCCTCTGGGGCGTGTGCCTTTGATCGGACTCGTTGTGATGGTGCGGTCGTGGATCTCAAGAAAACGCTCGGGGGATACCGACAGGATCGATGCATCTCCGGTCCGGATAAAACCGCTGTAGGGCGTTGGGTTTGCATCCGACAGGGCCTGGAATGCCTGCCATGGGTCACCGCAGAAACGGGCGGAGAATTCCTGAGAGAGGTTCGCCTGATAGCAATCGCCGGCCTCAATGTACTGCCGAACCCTCTGGACACTGGCCTTAAAGGCTTCGGGTGTTTGTGTGGGCTGAAATGGAGAGGTCGTCGACCATCTGCTGGACGCAGCAGGTTGTCCGGTACTCAGCCACTCGTTCAGCCTGGCTTGCGTCTCAGCTGGGCAGTCTGGATGAATCCAGAGCCAATATTGACCGGTTTTGCGATTATGACTTGCGGTCCAGAGATAGAATCCGGCAGAAACCAGCGGTAAATCGAGCGAAGGGCATAACTCACTGAGCCGGTTTTCCCTGACATACCCGAGTTCATAACTGATGAAACCGATCCAACCACCGGATAAGCATAGCGGGTCAGGTTCCTGTTCAACCTGATATTGACCGATGAGTCTTTCCATAGTCTGAGCCAGGTTATCCGAGCAGAAATCTGTGCGTGCGGAATAAGGAAGCACTTGAGTTGAGAGTGCCATGGCAGAGAAACCGCTAAAGACTCCTCTGGAAGGGCCCTTCCCGAAACTGCCGATATAGGCAAAGTCTCCCTCCAGGCAGGCATGGCTGAGCAGGAGATGGTAGCTCTCATGGTCGAGTTCACGCATGGTCGCCGGGTTCAAGGTCCCTCCGGAATATTCGAGAAATGATAAGCAGCACACACAATCGGCGTTGTCGGCCTCTTGGGGGCACTGATCTAATGAAAAGCCGTTCCAGCTAAGCGCTCTCAGGGAAAGCTGGTCGGTATTCTAACCGAGTTTATGGTTCATCCTTAATACAAAAACAAACCCTTTCCTGCTGCCCGACCGTTGCAGCGGAATGAATGAGGAAAGATGGAGACAATTCATGAGAAAAACGACGTCGGTGCCTGTTCGGATAATGCTGCTGTTTTCATTGCTGATGCTGCTCCCGGGGCTTGCCAGTGCGCAAAGCGGTGGAGCGCGTGAGAGAGAAATCAAGGACCTGGTGCAACAGCAGTTTGAACGAATGTACCAGAAAGGTGTTCAGAATCTTTCGGATCGAATCGTGGTGTCCGGTGCGGTAAAGCCCTTTGCGGTTGTGACGGATACCGGAGACAAAGTGAAGGTTATTCGGATCAAACAGGCCGAGGACATGCCTGCTGACATCGCTCTGGAGGTGCTCCGGCGTTCGCTGATCGCCCTTGTGAAGAAGGGCAAGATTGGCGCGACGGCCATTTTTTACACGGCGGACAACCCGAACCCGGATGCGAATGCAGAAAAAGTTCTTGTTGTCGAAATGGAGCACATCTTTGGACCCACGCTGGCCCAGTTGGTGCCATATACGATCAGTAGCGGAGAAACCCGTTTCGGGGAGCAGGTTGTGGTGGATATGAAGAAGCAGATTTTCAACATCAAAGTTGATGAAGAGGCTGCTGAATAATCAATTTTGTGTCGGACAATCCCATTATTGGTTACTGTGAAGGTGGTCACGGAACATTTTGTTACCTCTGACGTACTCTGTAGCTGTGCAGATACAAAAGTACACCAAACAGTCTGCATGGAAGGAAATAACAACAAATTTGTTCCGTAAAGGAGAACGTTATGAAAGGCCTGAAGAAACTCGCACTTGCAACTGCCGTCGCTGCAACTCCGTTTGCAGCTCATGCTGACCTGAAGGCACTGGATGACAGTGCAATGGGCAACGTGACCGGTCAGGCTGGTGTTACCATCGAACTGGAAACTGAAGTTAGCATCGGTGAGTTCCGCTACACCGACGAAGGTTACCTCTCAGTCTCCGACATCTACATTGGTGGTGGCGCAGTTGAGCGTGACGTAAACGGCAATGTTACCGGTGTTGATGGTCGCCTGGATGACCTGGTTGTAGACATTGACGTAGAAGCGGATGGCGATGCTTACATCGACGTTCACAGTATTTCTGGCGCTCCGATTGACTACGCTATCGGTGTTGGTTCAGCGTCGCTGAACGCAACTGACGGTAGCGGTGACAGCACTCTGCTGGCCAGCAACATCGGTATCGAAGGTAACCTGGGACTGCTGAACATCCGCGTTGATACTGCCACCGATAACCTGATCATGAATGTTGGGTTCAACGTGACTGATATGGATATGGACGTGGATTTCCTCGGCGTAAATGTACGTGATCTGACTGTTTACGGTGCACAGTTCTTTGAGCAGGTTGAGGCTTCCGGTCAGCCTACTGATGCTGCTGGCCTGTTCGCCTCGGCACAGATCACCGTTGGTAAGGGAACCTCTGTTGCCACAGGTGGCGATGCTCTGGAAATCACCATTCCTCAGTTCGTTGCGGATATCGGTGTAGGTGCAGTTGAAATCGGTGGAGAGTCTATCGGCTCCTTCCGTATGGATAACCTCGCCGTTACTAACACCACTATGCGGGTATATGGTCACCAGTAAACTGGCCTGATACCACAGTTGGTGAAACGCCCCGCTATGCGGGGCGTTTTTTGTTTTCAGACCGGAATATCAACGCAAAAAAAACGGCAGCCAGTCCTGGCCACCGCTTTCATATACTGGCATGGGATTGGGTATTACTGATCTGGCACGGCAATAGAAAGATCAAACCCTCCGCCGGGTCTGGGTGTCAAATTGATAGGTCCTTCGTTAATAGCTTGTGGGATCTGTATCTGATCAATCCCTGGTGGGTTGCCGATGCTGAAATTGAGGTTTTGCCCATCAAAACCAATCCCGAGTTGATCGTTCAGAAAGGTCTGTGTGAAAGGCTCTTCGGGAATTTGGGCCTGTTGTCCGAAGATGAGCGGAGGCATCGTTGCAGTGAAATCCGCAGGAGGGCGTGCGCGGGCCAACTCTTCCTGGGGAAGTAGCAGGGCGCGTCGAAGAAACTCGTCTTCCGCATTTTCCAGTGCCTCGCTTCTGCCTTCATCAAGGTACCGTTGCAATGCTTCTCGGTAGGCCTCTTCTTCAGCTTCAGACAGAACCGGTTCGCCCGGGGAGATGGTCAGGGAGCGCAGAATCCGTTGCCGGTCGGCATCGGATTTCTTGCGTTCTTTGGGTACAACAATGACAGCGGAATCCTTTACATAGGTTTCTACCATTTCGTCGGAGGTCATGGTCTGAACGCCACCAAACGCGGGTGAAGTTACAAGCAGACCGCCGATGGCGGTGGCAAGCAGGTTTTGGCGTTTCATAATCCGGCCTCATTTGTTAAAAACGTACGCTCCTAAAATGAGTATTCGGTTTGTAGGACAGGAATACAAGCTGGAAAATTCAGGATTGTGATCACAATCTTCGATTTTTCGGTACTGTTACTAATCACAGTAAAATCATGGTCGAATACCATGAACTTTTTCGGCATTTCAGGACCTCAGTGACACTATGAAAAATCCGTTCACTAACCGATGGCGTCGCTGGATCAACAAACGGGTTCCGCGCTCAGACCTCCAGGCGTTCAGTCAGAGAAATATCTTTATTCTGCCTACCGGCGCAGGGCTCGTTTTCGGCCTTTTACTCGTGGTCATGTTGCTCACCGGCATCAATTATCAGAACAGTCTTATCTATCTGAGCACCTTCCTGTTGGGGGCGCTGTTTGTTGGCGCTATGCACCAGACCCATCGAAATTTGTCTGGTCTTGAGCTTGCATTGGTTCAGTCTGGTGAAGGCTTTGCCGGCGACGATATTCCCTTTCGGTTTCGTCTTAAGGCGGGCCGGGAAGGGGGCGTTGCCATTCTACTCTCCAGTGAAGATTCAGAACTTGCTCCAGTGCATGTGGTTTCGGGACAGGCTCTGGATGTAACGCTGCCAGTTCATTCTGCATATCGTGGTTATTTGCGTCCGGATCGGGTCCGGATTGAAACCCGGTTTCCCTTTGGGCTTCTGAAGGCCTGGTCCTGGATCCGGCCAGTGTCTGTCGGTGTTGCTTTTCCGAGGCCAGTACCGGCACCGGAGGCACTCAGCACGGTAGATGATGGTGACGAGGCGGCTGAAGCAAGCTCGGTTGAGGGAAATGATCACGCGGATATTCGCCCCTGGAGAGAGGGCGATCTAAGTCAGCGCGTGCTTTGGAAGCGCTTCGCGCGAACGGGACAAATGGTTGTGGCTGACTGGGAGGGCGAGCAGGGCAGCCCATACTGGCTAGATTTTAATGCTTATCCGGGTGCCGACCATGAATTGCGGCTGAGTTACCTGGCGTTTCTGGTTAAGGAACGGGGCGAAAGCGGCGCGCAGTTTGGGCTATACCTGCCAGGACAGGTCATTGAGCCTGACTCCGGTCCCGCCCATATGGCCAGATGTCTCAGGGTGTTGGCGACCTGGGGGCAAGAGCGGCCACGGGATACGTCGGCTGAGCCCCATGGAACCCGTAAGAAACAGAAAGGCAGGAAATTCCAGCGTCCCGTGGAGGAACAAACTTGAGTTTACTGGATCGCCAGAGAAATACTGACAAGTCAGGCGACAAAGCAATTAATCTGCCCTCGAGAGCATTGCTATGGCTGATTTGCAGTTTCGCCCTGTTGCTGACCCCCCAGTGGGATCGCCTTCCCCTTTGGTTGATTGCTGTCTGTGCTTTGCTGGCGTCCTGGCGCTGGCTTGCTCAATACGGGAAGGTGAGGCTCCCGGGGCGCATCCTGAAAACCGGGGTGATGGTGTCACTGATTGGCGTGTACCTGGCGACTTTCCAAGGAGGCTTTAGCGTCGATACCGCTGCCTCCTTTTTTGTAGTCGCAGTAGGTCTGAAATGGCTGGAAACGCGATCAGTGCGCGATTTTTATGTTCTGTTTTTCATTCTTGTGTATCTGGCCACTGTGAACTTCCTGTTTCACCAGGAGATTCTCTGGGCATTAGTGAATTTCACCGGAGTCGCGTTTCTGCTGGTGGGATTGCAGGTTCTGAATGCGCCGGATTTACCGGGCGGAATGACTCCCATCTGGCGCAGATTAGGGGCGATGTTCCTCAAGACCATTCCAATCGTGGTTCTTTTGTTTGTCTTTTTTCCGCGGATGTCCCCTTTGTGGAGCGTGCCCCTGGTTACAGGTGAAGCTCGCACTGGTATTAGTGACACCATGAAGCCGGGCGATATCTCTAACCTTGCACAGAGCAGTGAACGGGCATTTCGGGCGACGTTTGGGGGGGAAATGCCGGCCTATCGTGACCGGTACTGGAAAGGGCTGTTTCTTGATTATCTGGATGGTGAGACCTGGCGTCAGGGCCAACAGGAGGGGGCTCGCCCTCTGGGGCGGGTTGCAGTTGATGGCGGCATAGGACAACTCGAACCGGACCAGTACGACGTCCTCCTGGAGCCCACCGATCAGCGCTGGGCCTTTGCTCTGGAAGGCTCCCGGGCGGTCTCTGACAACGTGTTTGAAGACAGTCCCGATCTTTTTCGGTTTCGTCGCCCGGCTGACAGCCCTGTGCGTTATCGGATGGCACGGGAGGGCGGTGCTTTAGCCAGCGACCCGCAACATCCCGCAGATTTGCAGCGTTATCTTCAGTTGCCCCGAGACGGTAACCCCAGGGCCAGGCAACTTGCCCTGGAGCTTCGCCGTACTATGGGTGACGAGAGCATTGTCCGGACTTTGCTCGAGCGTTTTCGTGAGCAGGAATATTTTTACACCCTCAGGCCGCCCGCCATGCCGGATAACGGCATCGATTCGCTGCTTTTTGACGAGAAGCGGGGTTTTTGCGCGCATTACGCGGGTGCAACCACTTTCGTTTTACGCGCAGCCGGCATACCCGCCCGGGTAGTGGTTGGTTATCAAGGCGGCGAAAAGGGAGCTGGGGGTGATTACCTGATTGTGCGTCAGTATGACGCGCATGCCTGGGTCGAAGCTTATATTGATGGACTGGGGTGGATAAGAATTGATCCCACAGCGGCCATAGCGCCGGAAAGAATTGAGTCTGGCCTCAGAGACGCGGTTGCGGAAGAGGGATCGTTCCTGGAGAACGACTGGGCCTCGCCTCAGCGTTATGCTGACGTGGCACTGGTGCAGTGGGCAAGCCTTCAATTTGATCGTATCAATTACCAGTGGCAACGCTGGGTTGTGGGGTATCAGGGCCAGAGTCAGATGGATCTTATGTCGAGGCTTCCCGGCGGGTTTGGTATGCGCGAGCTGGGCTATCTTACGGCTGGCATCGTAGGTATCGGCTTGTTGATTGCGGGGTTGGTTTCCGCATTCCAGATGCGCCGTGGCGAGCGGTATGATGGTTTTCGACGAGTGGTGGAAACCTGGCACCGGTTATGCGCCAGTGCCGGGGTGCCTGTCCGTCACGGTGAAACGCCCTCGGTACTGGCTTCAAGGTTGGCCCAGGCGGAACCGGCGGCCGCCGATTCTGCCCGGCTTTTTGCCCGGATGGTCAACAGCCATTACTATAGCGCGGGAAAAGAGGTGGGAGGGAGTGAACAGCTGAAACGAATGCGTCGTTTGCTCGCCACCATGAAGCGCCAAGTGCAACGATCCAGAACCCGGACAGGAAACGCCAGTGACTGACATTGCCCTAGAGATGCCCTGGCTCAGTCGTGCCTGGCAAACGATCCAGAGTCGGGTAAAAGAGGACAGGCTTCCGCATGCCCTGATCCTCGCAGGGGAGCGTGGTGTCGGAAAGCGGGTCTGGGCAGAGGCAGTGGGCGCGTTGTTGTTGTGTGATCGGCCTGTGAACGGGGAATCTGGTCTGCCGACTGCCTGTGGCCAATGTAAGCAGTGTGAGCTCCTGGCTGCGTCAAGCCATCCTGACATCCGCGTTTATGCGCCGGAAAAATCCCGTATGGTGAAGGTTGATCAGGTAAGAGCGTTATCGTCTTTTGCGGTGGCCTCTCCCCAGGTGGGGCACCATAAGGTGGCCATCATTGATCGCGCCGATCAAATGAACATCAATGCGGCGAATGCGTTACTCAAGACTCTCGAAGAACCGCTGCCTGATGTAACGCTGATCCTGCTGCAGGAGAGCGGGCGACCGGTTTTACCCACCATCCGGTCCAGGTGTCAGACGTTAACGGTTCCGGTGCCCACCAACAGCGACGCTAACGCATGGCTTGCGGGCCGTGTTCGGAAACTTCCCGAAGATGCCAGGCCGTCGCCGGAGGTGCTGGCCAAGGCCCTGATGCTGGCAGGGAACGCGCCAATGCTGGCTCTGGACTACGCAACCGGAGAGTTTATAGGTCTGCGAGATACCGCTCTGGAGCGTTTCAAGGAATTTATGAAGTCCAGAATTCCGGTTGGAGAAGCGGCAAAGGCGTTCAAGTCGATGGGCCTTGAAGACACGTTGTGGTTGTTTGAAACCTGGGCAGGAGATCTGGCCCGCCTGATAGCCGGAGGAACTGCCCAGGACGCGGATGCCGAGGATATGCTTGGATTTTTGTCCAGAGGTACTCCGGCCTGGCGTGCCCATGAATTACTGGATATGGTAAAGGAGTCAAGGGCGGCCGGCGTATACAATGCCAGTCCGGAACTGGAAGCAAGCCGGCTTTTGATTGCCTGGCAAAAGCTTATGCCGGTCAAACGCCCGTCAGCCTGAGTACCTGTCTATCACTGAATTGCGCCTTCGGGCGCAACAGCTGCTATGATTCCGGAATGAAAGGGATTTTTACATCCCCGCAAACGTCTAAATCGATCCAAGAGAAGGTGTCAGTTATGGGCCCAGGATTTGGTGCGCGCAGTGGCATACTTACCCTGACAATCAAGGATAAGGCTGTGCTCTACGCCGCCTATATGCCTTATATCCGTCAGGGTGGTCTGTTCATCCCGACCCAGAAACAATATCAGTTAGGTGATGAGGTGTTTCTGTTGCTCAACCTGATGGATGAGCCGGAAAAAATACCGGTAGCCGGCAAGGTGATATGGATAACCCCCAAGGGGGCCCAGGGGAACCGGGCAGCGGGGATCGGTGTCCAGTTCAATGGTGAGGACGAGACTGCCCGTACCAAGATCGAATCCTACCTGGCAGGTTCGCTGAGTTCCGATCGCCCAACTCACACCATGTGACGGCGGGGCCTGAATGAACGATATGTCCATTCCCCCGGAAGGTCCCGGAAGGCAGATGCAAGACGGTGATGTCCGTGAAGCAGAGCCAGCTTTTCGCGAGTCCTATTGGAAGCTACGGCACATCACTCTGGCGGGCCTCAGCTGGCCAGCGGCTACCGAAACGAAAGGCAGCACTCCAGTCATAATGTTGCACGGCTGGCTTGATAACAGTTTGACGTTTGTGAAGCTGGCGCCGGCATTGACAAGGCTTGGGCCCGTTCATGCGCTGGATTTTGCAGGCCATGGGCGCTCCGGCCATCGACCAGAGGGACAGAGCTATCTGTTGATGGACTATGTTGCGGACCTGGCCGAGCTGGTTGAGCGCTATTTTCAGGAAACCCCAGATGGCAGGATCAACCTGGTTGGTCACTCGCTCGGAGGTATCGTCGGCGCCCTCTATGCGGCGGCGTTTCCTGAACGGATTCGAAATCTGGTAATGATAGACAGTCTCGGAGCGCTCAGTCGCCCGGTTGATGAGACCATTCCCCAGCTCAGAAAAGCCATAAAGAAAAGGATCGCTGGCTCCGGGCGTCAAGTTTTGTACCCGGATATAGCCACTGCTGCGAGGGCCCGTGAGGGCGGACTGAGCCCGCTCAGCCATGCTGCAGCTCTGACTCTCATTCCACGTAATATGAAGCCAGAAGGAAATGGTTACGTCTGGCAGACCGATTCCCGGCTGCGGCACCCGTCTCCACTGATGATGACCGAAGAGCAGGTGCTGGCATCACTGTCGGCGATAGAAACTCGCGTGCTTTTTGTCAGAGCCGATCAAGGTCTTCTGTCGTATGGAAAAGACTTGGATAAAAGAGCCGAAGCCATCGCCAACCTCCAGATTGTCAGGGTACCGGGGGGGCATCATTGCCATCTCGACGGCGAAACCAGGCCGGTTGAATCCGCCATCACACAATTTCTGGAAAATGAGTAATCGCTTGGTGAAATTACGGTTTACACGTTTTTTGATACCGGTAATCGGTTTGTTGGTGTTTTCTTCTGCGGTGCAGGCTGCTTCAGAGCAGATGCCCGAGGCATTTGAACAATCAACGCTTGAAGACACGGTTTCAATCCAGTCTTCTGGTCACCTCGTGCTGTTCAGTGCCGTGCGCGAGGTCAATAATGAAATTCGTTCCGAATCCATGGCTCGATTACCGGTAACCGGTAATGGCCGGTTGTATCGAATTTCCCGGGACTCGAGTCGCGAGGAGGCGCGGGACCATTATCGTGAATTGTTACGCCAGAGAAATGCTCAGATTCTGTTCGATTGCTCCAGTATCCGATGCGGTAGAAGCAACGTTTGGGCAAATCAGATCTTCAATCAGGCGGTTCTTTATGGTCGGGATGCGACCCAGGATTACCTGGTTGCTGCCACTGTCGCGGATGATGATTCCCGCTGGCTGACACTTGTTTACACGGTTACCAGGGGAAATCTTCGCGAGTATGTCTGGGTCGAGCACTTGCGGATCGAATCCGGAGCAGCGATTCCGGGCTTTGGCGCTGACAATCGGATTGAGGGGCCCATTATCGTTCCCTGGCAAGGTGGGGTGACATATCGTTTTGACTGGCAGTCGGCGGACCGCCGGCGCGTTAATGATCTGGCTCGAGAGGACGGTACGCTGGTTGCGCTGGTAGGGTATTCTGCGCTGGGTGCCGACGAATCTTTTGGAGAGGCAATGGAACGTGCCCGTCGCGCCACGGAGTCTCTCTCCGAAGTGTTGTCCAAAACCGGCGTCTCGCGCAGTCAGCAGGAAATTATCGTGGTCGGACCGGCAGGTGTCTTTAGTGATCCAGACCGGCAGGGTGATCGGGTAGAAGTTGTCGTAATTTCGAGGTAATGACTATGGACCCATCAAAGGATAGCGATCTGGATCCAAAGCATCAGACCTCAGAGAACGAGCCCCGGGACAACGTCTCCACTGTGCTGAAAAGCTCTGATGTTTCCGCCACCGATGCGTCGACAGATCCTGAGGAAGCAGAACACCGCAAGCAACCACGGAAGACCGTGGCGCTGGCGCTTGGGAGCGGCGGTGCTCGAGGATACGCTCACATAGGTGCCATAGAAATTCTGGTGGAACGAGGCTATGACATTGTTGCCATTTCCGGTTGTTCCATGGGAGCGCTGATAGGCGGCATATTCGGCGCTGGCAAAATGCAGGACTACAAGGATTGGGTCACGGGGCTCGGTCAGTTTGATATCCTGAAACTCCTCGATGTCACCTTCAATTCGGTCGGGGCCATTCGCGGGGAGAAGATCTTTTCAGTGGTCAGGGAAATGCTGGGCGATATCCGTATCGAGGATCTCCCGATTGCCTATACTGCTGTTGCAACCGATTTGCTCGGTCACAAAGAAATCTGGTTTCAACAAGGACCTCTGGATCAGGCCATTCGAGCCTCAGTGGCGATTCCGGGCGTTGTGACACCGTTAGTCCTTAATGGCCGGGTTCTCGTGGATGGTGCCTTGCTCAACCCGTTACCGATCATACCGACCATATCGTCGCACGCCGATATGATTGTCGCTGTTAATCTCAGCGGTGAAGACGAGCGGAGACGACGTATTCCGGATGCGGCCTTCTCTGGTGGTGAGGAGGGCAACGCTGATATGGACGAATGGGTGGATACGATTCGTGAAAAGGCGTCGCGCTGGTTTGATTGGGATGCCCTGAAATCCATGACCGCACGAAAGCCGGAAAGCGGAGATAGCCCCGAAGAAAAAATCAGTCGGGCGGTGCACAAGAAAGAGAATCAGAAACAGCACGAAAAAAAACCGAATGACAAAAAAGCGCAGGAAGAGCTCGAAACCATCGACTGGGACAAACTCGGCATTGGTAAATTCGACGTGATGAACCTGACCATTGAAACCATGCAGAGTGCGCTTGTTCAGTACAAGATTGCCGGCTACCCGCCTGATTTGTTGGTTAATATCCCCAAGAATGTCTGCAGGAGCTACGATTACCACAAGGCACCGGAACTGATTCAATTGGGCCGGCAGCGGATGGCAGCAGCGCTGGATCGATTTGAGGAAAGCCATAATAGTTCTGGCCCGCTGGCAATCTGAAGGATTTTTCAGCAGCTAACGTACGTGGGCTGCAGTCGAACGGATAAAAAGCGTATAATTCGGCCCTGAAACGCTCTCGCACAGGATCGACGTTTGTGACCAGCCCCATTGATGACCTACTCAGCGTTCGGGATTATCTCCGCTTCGCTTCTTCACAGTTTGCCGCTTCTCCTTTGTTCTTCGGTCACGGCACGGATAACGTCTGGGATGAGGCGGTTCAACTGGTTATGCGGAGCCTTCATCTCCCTCTGGAAAATAACACGGTATTCCTGGATGCCCGTCTTACCCGGCAGGAACGTGAGCTTATTCTGGACCGGGTCCGTCGAAGAGTTGACGAGCGGGTACCTCTGGCTTATCTGTTGGGTGAAGCCTGGTTCATGGGGATGCCATTCCACGTGGATGAACGGGTACTTGTGCCGCGCTCTCCGATTGGCGAACTGATCGAAAACGGCTTTCAGCCCTGGTTGGCAGACAAGTCGGTTGACCGGATACTGGATCTCTGCACCGGAAGTGGATGTATCGGCATCGGGGCCGCTTCTGTGTTCCCCGAAGCGGAAGTTTATCTCTCGGATATTTCCGCTGAGGCCCTTGAAGTGGCTGAATCGAATATTGACCTGCACGACGTCCGGGGCCGGGTTCATGCGGTGCAGTCCGATGTTTTCGAAAGTATTGAGGGCCGGTACGATGTCATCGTTAGTAACCCTCCGTATGTGGATGCTGAAGATCTATCGAGCATGCCAGACGAATACCGCCACGAGCCCGAGCTGGGTCTGGCTGCCGGAAAAGACGGCTTGGATATTGCTCACAGGATTATTGCCGGTGCCGCCGACCACCTGAATCCCGGAGGCCTCCTGATTGTAGAAGTTGGTAACAGCTGGGTAGCGCTGGATGATGCCTATCCGGATCTGCCGCTGACCTGGCTGGAGTTTGATAACGGCGGCGATGGCGTGTTTCTCATTGCTGAGCCGGATTTGCGTCAGTGGCAAGCTTCCAATTAATCTAATTTTTTAATAAAGCTAAATAAGATACTGAATTATGTCGGGAAATTCCTTCGGAAAACTGTTTACTGTCACTTCATTTGGTGAGAGCCATGGGCCTGCACTCGGGTGCATTATTGATGGCTGCCCGCCAGGACTGGAGCTCTCGGAAGCGGATATGCAGCGGGATCTGGATCGCCGGAAACCGGGTACGTCCCGACACACGACCCAGCGCCGTGAGGCCGATGAGGTGAGAATTCTGTCCGGTGTATTCGAGGGCAAGACCACGGGTACGCCCATCGGTCTGTTGATTGAAAACACCGATCAGCGTTCCAAGGATTATTCCAAAATATCCGAACAGTTCCGCCCGGCTCATGCCGACTATACCTACATGCATAAGTACGGTGTTCGTGACTATCGCGGCGGTGGTCGCTCCTCGGCTCGGGAAACTGCTATGCGGGTAGCTGCCGGAGCAGTAGCACGGAAGTTCCTTGAGCAGCGGCTGGGTATCCGTATTCGCGGTTATCTGTCCCAGCTTGGACCTATCAAGGCGGAGAAACTGGACTGGGATCAGGTCCACAAGAATCCGTTCTTCTGCCCGGATGAAGCGAAGGTTGCCGAAATGGAAGCGTATATGGATGCGCTCCGAAAGGAGGGTGACTCCATTGGTGCACGGATTAATGTCGTGGCAGAGGGCGTGCCACCAGGTCTGGGTGAACCGATTTTTGATCGCCTGGATGCGGATCTCGCCCATGCTCTGATGAGCATTAATGCGGTAAAGGGTGTGGAGATTGGGGCCGGTTTTGATTGCATTGAACAGAAAGGCACTGAACACCGGGATGAACTGACACCCGAGGGGTTTCTGTCAAATAGTGCAGGTGGTGTACTGGGGGGCATTTCGTCCGGTCAGCCCATTGTTGCCAGTATTGCTCTTAAGCCCACGTCGAGTCTTCGCCTTCCGGGCCGGAGTATTGATGTGAGCGGGGAACCCTGTGAGGTGATTACCACCGGACGGCACGACCCCTGTGTCGGGATTCGCGCGACGCCGATTGCAGAGGCAATGATGGCCATTGTGTTGATGGATCACTATCTGCGGCATCGTGGGCAGAATGCGGATGTTTCCGTATCTACGCCGGTGATTGGGCAGCTGTAACGCGTGCTTGAATCTCAGGTGGAACACCTTTGGCGAGGGTGGCCTTCCAGAAAGCGTTCTTGAAGCCGTTCCTGTGCGGCTTGGTTGCGATATTCATGGCACTGTGAAGTGGGGCCATCTTGACCAAAGTCGCCAAGCCTTTTCTATAGACGGGCAGAGGTTCAGCTATTTACTTTCGACTCTCCAACCTCTATTTCTGGTTCTTCGCACTTCTCGGTGGGCTCCTGCCGTATTGGTCTCTCTATCTTGAAGGGCAGGGATTTTCCTACCTCCAGATCGCCACGCTCATGGCGACCATTCAACTCACTAAAATCGTTGCCCCCAGTGTTTGGGGCTGGTTAGGGGATAAAACCGGCCAGAGGGTTCGGTTGGTTCGCTTCGGGGCCATTACCGGTTCTCTGTTTTTCGGCGGGGTCTTCCTTGAGCCAGGGTTCTATGGACTGTTGTTGGTGATGCTGGTATTCACGTTTTTCTGGAATGCGATTCTGCCGCTTTATGAGGTGATCACACTTCGCGCCCTGGGAGATCAGAAGGAAAAGTACGGCCGCATCCGACTCTGGGGCTCCGTTGGGTTTATTGGTGCCGTGGCACTGGTTGGTGGTTTGCTGGAGTTGGTGCCGATTCAGAGTCTTCCGTGGCTATTGCTGCCAGTATTTGCGGGGATAGCTCTATCATCTTTTCTGGTGCCCGCAGAGCCGGGGGAGCGAAAGCCGCCGGCACCGAAAGGCAGTCTGAAGGTAATCGTCACGCACCCGGCGGTGGTGACCTTCTTCCTGATGAACTTCCTGCTTCAGGTATCCCATGGCGCCTACTACACCTTCTTCAGTATCCATCTGGAGCAGCACGGTTACAGTAAGTTGTCGATTGGTTTGTTGTGGTCTCTGGGCGTTTTTGCAGAGATCGGCGTGTTTCTGATCATGCACAGGTTGACACGTTATTTCTCGGTACGACAGATTGCGATGGGTGCACTGACACTTACCCTGATTCGATGGATCCTGATTGCGGAAGTCACCGATGTTGTTGCGGTGCTACTGTTTGCGCAGCTGTTGCACGCAGCTTCTTACGGGGCGCTGCATGCGATTTCGGTCCAGTACATTCAGGGTTATTTTGGAAAGCACCATCATGGCCAGGGGCAGGCCTTGTACAGCGGGCTTACGTTTGGGGCAGGCGGCGCGCTGGGTGCCTGGTTATCGGGCTTTCTGGTCGATGGATTCAACACCTCTGCAGCCTTCTTGGGCGGTGCCGCCGCGACAGCCATTGCGATCGTAATTACCTGGCGGGGGCTTCGGCCGCCGCCCGTGCATGAGGGAGGCTGAACGTCAGGCACATTCCTCTTCATGCACAATATCCAGCAACGCTTTGGCCGCGTTGCTGAGTTGTCGTCCGGAGAGGCCGATTCCCCCGAGCACCCGCCATACCGGATTGTCCACTTCAAGAACTCTCAGGCTGTCGTCAACCATGCGCAGGGGGAGAACGCTCCAGCCCAAGCCCACACTGGTCATCATTTTGATGGTTTCCAGATAGTTGGTGGGCATTTGTGGCCTCAGATGCAGATTCGCCTCCAGAAACAGCCGGCTTACAACCCGATATGTCGCGGTGCTGGTGTCAGGCAACAGGGCCGGATGATCGGCTAGATCCGGCAGCGCAGGATCCTTCAGTGACGACAGAGGGTGCTCTGCGCTTGCTACAAACACCATGCGGTCTGGCCATTGAGCAAAAACCTGAAAACTCGGTTCCATGCTGTCGCTCAGTGTCACAAATGCGAGCTCGGCGTTCCGCTTCCGCATCTGCTCATAGGCTGCATCGGATTCCATGAACTGAAGATTGATGGAGACCTGCGGGTATTCCCGCTTGAACCGGCGCAACCAGTTTGGCAGATGGTGCAGGCCGATGTGGTGGCTGGCGATGATCTGAAGTTCCCCTTCCACCTGCCTGGAATCGGGTGACAGTGACACCCGGGCATTATGGATTTCGTCCAGTATCTTCCGGGCATGGGGAAGCAAGCGGCTGCCGGCGTCGGTCAGTCGGATCTGACGGTGGCTCCGGTCAATGAGGCTGGTGCCCAACTGGTTTTCCAGGGTGGCAAGGCGTTTCGAGATTGCCGGTTGTGTCAGGTGCAGGGATTCTGCCGCTTCCGAAAACGAGCCCTGATCAACGATGGTCAAGAAAGCCTTTAATGCGTTTGAGTCCATGCCTGTGATTCCAGGTTACAACATTTGGTAAAAAACCTGCCGGGGATTGAGTGTTCAGAACACGCCAGCAAGCACATTTTTCAATGCGTTCGTCAGGGAATCTTAAAGTATAACCAATTGGCATGCGATAGATGAAAAACATGAATTGAAGTTATTTATGCGCGGGCGGTAAAATGTCCTCAACATGAGTGATAACCAGAAACCCCCAGAGAGTGAGAGAGAACATGGCGGGCAAGACTTTATACGACAAATTGTGGGACGACCATCTTGTAAAGCAGCGGGATGACGGTTCCGCCCTGATCTACATTGATCGTCAGTTGCTGCACGAAGTGACATCACCCCAGGCATTTGAAGGGCTGCGTCTGGCTGGACGCAAGCCGTGGCGGATTGATGCAAATATAGCAACGCCAGACCATAACGTCCCCACGACCGACCGCGATCGCGGCGTTGACGGTATCGTAGATCCGGTCTCGCGGATTCAGGTGGAAACCCTGGATAAGAACTGCGATGAATTTGGCATTCTTGAATTCAAGATCAAGGATCAGCGCCAGGGTATCGTACACGTCATCGGGCCAGAGCAGGGCGCAACCTTACCAGGCATGAGCATCGTCTGTGGGGACTCCCATACCTCTACCCATGGGGCGTTTGGCTGTCTGGCTCATGGCATTGGCACCAGTGAAGTTGAGCATGTATTGGCGACTCAGTGTCTGGTTCAGAAGAAAATGAAAAACATGCTGGTGAAGGTCAACGGCACGTTGGGTTCGGGCGTCACGGGCAAGGATGTGGTGCTGGCCATCATTGGCAAGATTGGCACGGCTGGCGGAACCGGCTATGCCATCGAGTTTGGCGGTGAGGCCATCCGGGGCCTTAGCATGGAAGGTCGAATGACCATCTGCAACATGTCCATCGAGGCAGGTGCACGGGTTGGTATGGTTGCCGTTGACGATACCACCATCGAGTATGTTCGTGGTCGGCCGTTTTCACCAGAAGGTGAGCAATGGGATTCCGCTGTGAATTACTGGCGGTCCCTGCACAGCGATGATGATGCGGAATTCGACAAAGTGGTTGAGCTGGAAGGCTCTGAGATCAAGCCGCAGGTAAGTTGGGGTACATCCCCTGAAATGGTGGTCGGCGTTGACGGAAATGTTCCTGATCCTGACAAAGAGCAGGATCCGATCAAACGCGAAGGTATTGTGCGGGCTCTTAAGTACATGGGCCTGCAAGCAAACATGCCGATTACCGATATCAAGCTGGATCGGGTGTTTATCGGCTCTTGCACAAATAGCCGGATCGAGGATCTGCGTGAGGCTGCTGCCGTAGTTAAGGGGCGCAAGGTGTCTCCAATTCTGAAACAGGCCATGGTTGTGCCTGGTTCCGGACTGGTTAAGGCCCAGGCGGAACAGGAGGGTCTGGATAAGATCTTTCTTGAGGCCGGTCTGGAATGGCGTGATCCGGGTTGTTCCATGTGCCTGGCCATGAATGCTGACAAACTGGGGCAGGGTGAGCATTGTGCTTCCACCTCAAACCGGAACTTCGAAGGCCGTCAGGGCTTTGGTGGGCGAACCCATCTGGTTAGCCCGGCTATGGCTGCGGCTGCAGCGGTGACGGGCCACTTTGTTGATGTCCGTGAGTTGATGAACTGATCCACAGGAGAGAACCATGCGCGCATTTACGCAACACCAGGGCGTCGTCGCCCCCATGGACCGGTCCAATGTGGATACGGACATGATTATTCCAAAACAGTTTCTGAAGTCCATCAAGCGCACAGGCTTCGGGCCAAACCTGTTTGATGAGCTGCGTTATCTGGATGAGGGCAGGCCGGATCAGGACTGTTCCACTCGTCCAATCAACCCGGATTTTGTCCTGAATCAGGACCGCTACAAGAGCGCCAGTGTATTGTTGGCGCGTCGCAATTTTGGTTGTGGTTCAAGTCGTGAACACGCTCCCTGGGCGCTGGAGGATTACGGCTTTCGGGTGATTATTGCTCCGAGCTTTGCCGATATTTTCTATAACAATTGCTTTAAGAATGGTTTGTTACCAATTGTTATTAAAGAGGAAGTTATCGACAGATTGTTCCAGGAAGTGGAGCAGAACGAAGGCTATGAGTTGTCGGTTGATCTGGAAGCCAGAACTGTTACTACGCCATCAGGAGAAACCTTCACCTTCGAGGTGGACGACTTCCGAAGACACTGTTTGCTCAATGGTCTGGATGATATCGGTGTCACTCTGGAAGATGCGGAGTGGATTCAGTCGTATGAACAAAGCCGTCGAAAAACCGCGCCCTGGTTGTTTGGTGCTGGTGGCCAATGATCTTGTTGGGTTATGCCGAGGCATGATCCAACCGCAACCGAATTGAACAAGGAACAGACATGTCCAGAACAGTTTTAATGCTCCCCGGCGATGGTATAGGGCCGGAGATTGTCTCTGAAGCCGAAAAGGTGCTTCACAAAGTCAATGATCAGTTCAGTCTTGGCCTGCGCTTCGAGTCCGGACTTGTTGGCGGAGCGGCTATTGATGAGACCGATAGTCCGCTTCCGGATGAGACGCTGGAAAAGGCTACCAGGGCGGATGCCATCCTGCTTGGTGCTGTTGGTGGCCCGAAATGGGACAGCCTCCCGATGGCCAAGCGTCCCGAGAAAGGGCTGCTGGGCTTGCGTTCCAATCTGGAGTTGTTTGCCAACCTCCGACCGGCGATTCTGTATCCGCAACTGGCTTCGGCGTCTTCGCTGAAGCCGGAAGTGGTGTCCGGGCTGGATATCATGATTGTGCGGGAGCTGACCGGCGGTATTTACTTCGGGCAGCCTCGGGGCGTCCGGGAGCTTGAAAGCGGTGAGCGCCAGGGCTACAACACTTATGCCTACACCGAATCGGAAATTCGTCGTATTGGCCGGGTTGCCTTTGAGGCCGCGCAGCAGAGAGGCAAGAAGCTGTGCTCTGTGGATAAGGCGAACGTGCTGGAAGTCACTGTCTTGTGGCGGGAAATCATGAACGATCTGTGCCGGGAGTATCCGGATGTGGAGTTGTCCCATATGTACGTGGATAACGCTGCTATGCAGCTGGTTCGGGCCCCCAAACAGTTCGACGTGATTGTGACTGGTAACATGTTTGGTGATATTCTGTCGGACGAAGCGGCTATGCTCACCGGTTCTATCGGCATGTTGCCTTCGGCGTCACTGAACTCTGAAAAGCAGGGGATGTATGAACCCTGCCACGGTTCTGCGCCGGATATTGCCGGGCAGGGTATTGCTAATCCGCTGGCCACAATCCTCAGTGCCGCCATGATGTTGCGGTACAGTCTGAATGAGGAAAAAGCAGCTGAAGCCATTGAAGCGGCGGTCAGTAATGTTTTGGATCAGGGGCTGCGAACCGCAGACATCATGTCTGAGGGCGCAAAGAAAGTCTCCACTCGGGAAATGGGTGAGGCCGTTCTGGCTGCGCTCTGAAGGTCAGGCCCTGGCCACTAAATCCGAGACCCGACGGCGACGGGATGCAGTCGCCGCGGGATCATCCATCCTGTCCCTGCCAGCGATAAAGGCAGCGGGCGGGCATAAAACGAGGTCTAAAGATCGCACATGAAGCGAGTTGGACTTGTAGGTTGGCGTGGCATGGTGGGTTCTGTCCTCATGCAGCGCATGCGAGAAGAAAACGATTTCGCCGATATCGAACCGGTCTTTTTTACCACGTCCCAGGCGGGTAAGCCGGCCCCTGATGTAGGGAAGGCTGATGTCCCGCCCCTGCAGGATGCGTTTGACGTCGATATTCTGAAAACCCTGGATGTGATTGTTACCTGTCAGGGCGGCGACTATACCAGTGCGGTTTACCAGAAGCTCCGCGACGCGGGTTGGGAAGGCTACTGGATTGATGCGGCATCCACGCTACGAATGGTTGACCATTCAGTGATTGTTCTTGATCCGGTTAATCGCAATGTGATTGATGCAGCGCTTGATAAGGGCGTTAAGGATTACATTGGCGGCAACTGCACCGTCAGTCTGATGATGCTGGCTCTGGGAGGGTTGCTGGAACAGGACCTGATTGAGTGGGTGTCGCCTATGACCTACCAGGCGGCTTCCGGCTCTGGTGCCCAGAATATGCGCGAGCTGCTTAATCAGATGGGCGAGCTGAACCAGAGCGTCAAGACTGAGCTGGACGATCCGTCCTCCGCCATTCTGGACATTGATCGCAAGGTAACTGAATCCATGCGTTCGGACGGGTTTCCGACCGAGCACTTCCAGGTGCCCTTGGCAGGCAGCCTTATTCCGTTTATCGACAAGCAACTTGACAACGGTATGAGCAAGGAAGAGTGGAAGGCGGGCGTTGAGACCAACAAGATTCTCGGTCGCTCCGGCAATCCGATTCCCATTGATGGCATTTGCGTGCGGATTGGTGCCATGCGCTCCCACAGCCAGGCTCTGACCATCAAGCTGAAGAAAGATCTGCCGGTTGCTGAGATCGAGTCGATTCTTGCCAGGGCGAACGACTGGGTGAAAGTGATTCCGAATGATCGCGATGCGACCATTGAGGAACTGACTCCCGCCAAGGTAACCGGCACGTTAAGTGTTCCGATTGGGCGGATTCGCAAGTTGGCCATGGGGCCGGAAT
Organism: Marinobacter sp. F3R08; assembly: GCF_018860425.1. Taxonomy (GTDB): domain Bacteria; phylum Pseudomonadota; class Gammaproteobacteria; order Pseudomonadales; family Oleiphilaceae; genus Marinobacter. The sequence goes on from NZ_JAHKPI010000025.1 coordinate 545,833, forward strand.
ACATCTCTGCGTTTACAGTAGGTGATCAGCTGCTGTGGGGTGCTGCCGAACCGCTACGCCGCATGCTTCGGATTCTTCAGGAGCGTTAAAAATTGTTACGCAGAGGCAATTAATGCCAACTGTGTCCGGTTTCGGGAAACCGGTGAAGGGGCGGAGGCTGATTTCAGGCTCCGCCCCTGTTATTTTCAAGAACACTAGGTAGTTCCGCGCGATTGATAAAAAAATGGTGCAAGGATTGCGGCTGATTGATTGATAAAAGAGGTTTTATCAACAATACTTGCCGGACTGAAAATTAAAAAGAATATACAATAACGAGAATTATCCAGACGGAAGTCATCCAACCTCGTCCGATTCTGTTTGAAAGAGAGCAGTAACGAATAACGGAGACTGGAAAGGAAAAAGCATGAAGGTACGCAAGCTTGCGGTTGCCCTGGCTCTGGCGGGAGGGCTCGGATCCGGTGTCGCACAGGCCCTGGGGCTGGGTGAAATTGAACTTCAGTCCTATCTGAATGAGCCACTGGATGCGGAAATTGTTCTGCCTCAGAGTAGTGGCGTCAATCCAGCGGACGTGTTCGTCAATATTGCCTCGGAGCAGGCATATGAACGGGTTGGACTGAACCGGAACCGGTTTCTCAGCAAGCTCAGGTTTCAGGTGGTCACCGGTAGTGATGGCAGTCTGATCGTCAACGTGTCGTCGCGCGAACCGCTCAGAGAGCCCTATCTTAATTTTCTGCTCGAATTAACCTGGCCAAGTGGTCGGCTAATGCGTGAGTACGCCGTTCTTGTGGATCCGCCAGTGTATGCGGAAGAGTCTGGTGTGCAGGAACCGGTCAGTGCACCGACAGTTTCAGCCACGCAAACGACCAGTCAGCCGACAGCCACTCGCAGTGCCGAATCCACAAGCCGGCAAGTTCAGGGCGCACAATCTCGTGGTGTCAGTGCTCAGGCCAATACATTCGGGCCCACGAAAGCGTCTGATACCCTGTGGACCATAGCGTCCCAGGTGCGTCCTGATAGCAGTGCCTCCATGCAGCAGGTCATGCTGGCCATTCAGGATCTCAATCCGGATGCCTTCATTGGCAACAACATTAATCGCCTTAAACGTGGCGAAGTTCTGCGAGTTCCGTCTCTGGATCAGATACAGAGTCGCACTCGTGCTGAGGCTACCCGTTTGGTCGCCCAGCAGAATCAGGAATTCCAGACCCCTCAGCGTGTTGTGGACGCAACCGAGGAGCGGCAATCGCAGTCCGGATCTGAGGCAGGCGCAGTTTCAAGTGGCGACGAACTGAAACTGCTCGTCTCTGATAATGCGGACAGTGAGTCCAGTGAAACGGGCTCTGCGGGTGGCGACAGCGAGTTGCCGGGCGGCGTTGATGCTGGCACTGCGGTCGCAATGGAAGAGCTCGAGAGTGCTCGTCGTGAGAACGAAGAACTCAACAGTCGCATGGAGGATCTGCAGGATCAGGTGCAGACATTGCAGCGGCTGCTGGAGCTAAAGAATACGCAGCTTGCTGAAATGCAGCAGGCAACCGGTGATGAAGCAGTCGCAGAGTCCTCACTTGTCGGGGATGACGAGGCCACGCCATCAGGGGAAGAGATCGTTGTCCTGGATGACGTTGCTGACGACGAAATGGCGGAGTCTGAAGCAGGTGCGGACACGGATGAATTAGTGGATTCTGAAATGTCAGCCTCTGAGGGAGACGATGCCGCAGGTGCAGACGACTCAACTGGCTCGGCCGAGTCAGAGGCCATGTCGGATGATTTTGGCGAGATGGTGGATGCCGACCAGACTATGGATGATCAGGCTGTTGCTGATGACGGTCAGGTGTCTGAGGAAGCGGGCGTCGATGAGTCAGCAGAGGGCACCGGCTCTGCGGCTACGGATGCCCCCGAGTCGGGTGAAGAGGCCCTCGTTGCAGAGTCGGGCGTGTCTGAGCCAGAGCCGGCACAGGAGCCTGTTCCCAAGCCAGCGCCTCAGGCACCAGAATCCGATAAAGGGTTTCCTGGCAACATTATAGATGCTGTCACCAACAACCCGATGTACCAGATCGCTCTCGGTGGTGGTCTGGTTGTACTTCTGCTGCTGCTTTTGCTTCTTGCCCGCCGCAATGCAAATCGGGAAAAAGTGTTCTATGAGCAGCTAAACAGTGATGCCGATGATAGCACCGACTCATTTGATCTTAGCCTGGACGAAGAAGATGATGTGTCGCCTACGAGTGATGCTATGGCGGAGGCAGATTCCTATATTGCCTACGGCCAGCATGAACAGGCAGCACAGACTCTTGAGGCCGCTATTTCCAGAGAGCCTAGCCGCACCGATCTGCGCCTGAAGTTGCTGGGTGTCTACGCGGATACCCAGGATCGAGACTCGTTCGAGAAACAGTTTGGCGAGATTGAGTCGCTGGAAGACGAAGAGGCGCTGACCGTTGCCAATGAACTTCGCGTCAAGCTGGAAGAGGCTGAGTCGATGCCCAGCATTGATGATCTGGAATCACAGCTGCGCTCAGACTCTTTTTCTACCTCCTTCGACTCGGAACAGAGCGATGACGTTCTGGCTGAAACCCAGGGTAAGCCCGAATCTGACGAACTCCTGGCTGATCAGTTCGACTCGCAGCAGGCAGAGCCGTCCGAGAACGAATTTGGGGACTTTGACTCAGATCTTTCCAGTCCTGAGTTCTCCGATTTGGAGCTCGATCAGTTTGAAGGTTCGAACTCTTCCGAGTCCTCCGAAGAGAAAGAGCTTGAGGATGGCGGTAGTGAAAGTCCGGACGACATGATTGAGTATGATCTGTCCGGCATCGAGCTGGAAACAGATGAGCTTGATGAAGGTGATCTGGAGGAGCAGTCAGTGGCTGAGCCTGAAGTTCCGTCGGAAGAGATGGCAGAGTCGGGTTCCGACATCGATGCACTGGACGAGTCATTCCTCGATGAGCTTGACGCTGAACTGGACAAAGTTGCCGGAGAAGAGGACGAGCTCGGGGGGAGTGAAATTGAAGACTCTTCACTGGATGACCTTGAACTTGATGTGTCCGATGACGATCTGGCCCTGATGGAGGAGTTTTCTGATTCGGCGGATTCAGCGAATGTCGAGGAGCTCGAAGAAGCATCACTTGATGATGAGCTCGATCTGGAAGACGCGCTTGGCGAAGGTGACGTTGAGGAAGCAGATCCCGAGCAAACTGTCGCAGACGCTGAGGAACTTGAACAGCAGGGTGTTGCTGACGCTCTTGAGGAGTCCGGAGAGCCGGAAAGTGACCTGGATCTGCCAGTGGTCTCTGATGGCAACGGTAAATCCCAAATCGCTGATATCGACGAGAGTGAGCTGGGCGATGACGACGACTTCGGGTTTTTGACAGGAACTGACGAAGCCGCGACAAAGCTTGATCTCGCAAGAGCTTACATCGAGATGGGCGACTCTGATGGGGCCCGGGATATTCTTGAAGAAGTCGCACTCGAGGGAAGTGAAGATCAGAAAGCCGAAGCGCAGGATCTTCTTAAAAATCTGTCCTGATCCGTTATAATCGAATCAGACAGGCAGCAAGCGCCGGCCGCCGGGTATATTCCTGGTATCAAGCCGGCGCTTTGCTTTTACAGCAACACTCTTTCCGGATTTACAATTGTTTCTCCAAACCCAGCACCTCACTACGGACAACGCCATAGGGGCAGGGCGCGTCGCTCTGGCTTTTGAATACGATGGTCGACATTTCCATGGCTGGCAGTTCCAGAAATCGGGCGTGCGCTCGGTTGAAGCGGAGCTGACTGAAGCGGTTGCAAGGGTTGCGGATCACCCGGTTGATCTGGTGTGTGCCGGGCGAACCGACGCGGGAGTGCACGCCAGTTATCAGCTTGTCCATTTTGATACTTCGTCTGTCCGGAATCTGCGTTCGTGGGTCATGGGTATCAACACGGCATTGCCCGAGGACATTTCTGTGCATTGGGCAGGAAATGGCATCCACGATTTTCATGCACGATTTTCCGCGACCTACAGGCGTTACAGATACGTTATCTGCAACAACCCTGTGCGCCCCGGCATTCAGCGCGGTCAGGTGAGCTGGACCTTTCGCCCGTTAGACGCCGAACGTATGCATCAGGCCGCTCAGGTACTGGTAGGAGAGCACGACTTCTCGTCGTTCCGGGCCGCTGGCTGCCAATCGAGAACCCCCGTTCGGTTTCTTGAGCGTATTTCAGTAACCCGCAAGCGTGATTTCGTCGTAATAGACGTTCAGGCCAATGCTTTTGTTCATCACATGGTTCGGAATATTGCTGGTGCCTTGATGGCGGTTGGGACGGGAAAGCAGCGAGCAGACTGGATTCATGAGATACTGGAGGCCAGAGACCGGACGGTTGCCGGGGTGACTGCATCTCCCCATGGGCTTTACCTGGTGGACGTGGGTTACCCGGACGAATTCGGGATACCTGCAGCCGAGTGTGGTCCTGGGTTCTTGAGACCATGGTTCAGCCGGGCGGAAAACACCCCGTTCCCACCAACACACGTTCATGTTAAACAGCGGGTTTCGAGCCAATGAGTGTCAGGGTCAAGATTTGTGGTCTTACCCGTCCCGAGGATATCGACAGCGCTGTTCAATGCGGCGCCGATGCCTTGGGCCTCGTGTTCTATGAACCCAGTCCGCGGTCTGTTTCTGTTGAAGAGGCCGTTGAACTGGCGAGTCGCGTTCCTGCATTTGTGTCGGTTGTCGGGTTGTTTGTTAACCCTACCGAGCAAGAGGTTAAGGCGGTTCTGGATAAGGTCCCTCTGGATTTGCTGCAGTTTCATGGCGACGAAACCGCCGAATTTTGTGACAGTTTCGGCCGTCGTTGGATCAAGGCCATTCGGGTTCGGGATGGGGAGCAGATTGTGGCCGCTTTTGAGCAGTTTCAGAGTGCCTCCGGTCTGCTGGTTGACGCCTGGGATCCGAATCATTTTGGTGGCACCGGGAAGTCGTTCAACTGGGACCTGATCCCTGATGACCGGCCGCTCCCGGTTATATTGGCCGGCGGGTTGTCATCTGCTAACGTATTTACCGCGGTTAAGCAGGTGGAACCCTGGGCGGTGGATGTCAGCGGTGGTGTCGAACAGAGCAAAGGCATCAAAGACATTCAAAAAATTTCTCATTTTATTAAAGAGGTTCACCGTGTCTGTAAAACTGACTGAAGAAATGCTGAGCGCACTGCCGGATGCGCGGGGTCACTTTGGGGCCTTTGGTGGGCGATTTGTTTCCGAGACGTTGATGGACTCTCTGATGATTCTTGAGCAGGAGTACTCTCGCCTGAAGCAAGATCCGGAATTCCAGGCGCGGTTTGATAAAGAGCTGGCGGATTATGTTGGCCGCCCAACGCCATTGTATTTCGCAGAACGCCTGAGCCGCGAAACCGGCGGCGCTCAGATCTGGCTCAAGCGTGAAGACCTCTGTCATACCGGTGCTCACAAGGTAAACAATACGATCGGGCAGGCTTTGCTTGCCAGCTTCCTCGGCAAGAAACGCATTATTGCTGAAACGGGCGCCGGTCAGCATGGTGTTGCCACGGCTACGGTTTGTGCACGCCTGGGGCTTGAATGTCATGTATTCATGGGCGCCGAGGATGTTCAGCGCCAGTCTCTCAACGTGTTCCGTATGAAGTTGTTGGGAGCGACCGTGCATGCGGTTGAGAGTGGAACCAAGACCCTCAAAGATGCCATGAATGATGCCATGCGGGATTGGGTGGCGAACGTAGATGATACCTTCTACATCATCGGTACTGTCGCAGGCCCTCATCCATACCCCTTGCTGGTCAGGGATTTTCAGTCGGTTATCGGGCGGGAAACCCGTCGTCAGGCTCTGGAAAAGACGGGCAAATTGCCGGATGCCCTGGTGGCCTGTGTGGGCGGTGGCTCAAACGCCATTGGCCTTTTTTACCCGTTCCTGTCTGATGAGTCTGTAGAGCTTTACGGAGTGGAAGCGGGTGGTCTGGGTATTGATACCGGCAAGCACGCTGCACCGCTATGTGCTGGCCGCCCAGGGGTTCTGCACGGCAACCGTACCTATCTTATGGAAGATGAGAACGGTCAGATTGCAGGCACGCATTCAGTGAGTGCCGGCCTTGATTACCCGGGTGTTGGGCCTGAGCACAGCTGGTTGAAAGACATCGGTCGGGCAAATTACGTGTCAGTGACAGATGATGAGGCTATGGAAGGATTCCGGAAACTGACTCGGGTAGAAGGTATCATGCCCGCTTTGGAAAGCGCTCATGCGGTAGCCTACGCCATCAAGCTGGCGGCGACCATGGATAAAGATCAGACCGTCGTTATCAATGTCTCCGGGCGTGGTGACAAGGACATCAACACAGTTGCCAATCTTGAAGGCATCGAGATCTGAAGAATCAACAGGAGCAGGCATGAGCCGAATTGAAGGGGTCCTCACGGCCCTGAAAGGACAAGGCCGAAAGGCACTTATTCCCTATATCACCGCCGGCGACCCCCATCCGGATGTCACGGTGGATCTGATGCATACGCTCGTAAAGGCGGGTGCTGATATTATTGAGCTTGGAGTTCCGTTTTCTGATCCGATGGCGGACGGGCCGGTTATCCAGCTGGCCTGCGAACGTGCTCTGGTCCATGGTACGTCGTTACGTCAGGTGATCGCCATGGTCAAGGAGTTCCGGGAGTCAGACGCCAGCACCCCGGTGGTGCTGATGGGTTATCTGAACCCGATGGAAGCAATGGGTTATGAAGAATTTGCAGACGCCGCCAAGGATGCCGGTGTGGATGGCATTCTGACGGTGGATCTGCCGCCGGAAGAAGCGGATGAAGTTATTCCGTTGTTCACTCAGAGAAGTCTTGATGCGATCTTCCTGCTGTCGCCAACCACGACGGATGAACGGATTCGGGCGATCAGTGAGCACTCATCCGGCTATGTGTACTATGTTTCTATTAAGGGTGTGACAGGGTCCGCCACCATTGACGTGGACGAGGTCGCCTCCAAAGTGAACCATATTCACGAGCTGACAGCGCTTCCCGTTGGTGTCGGATTTGGTATTCGGGATGCGGAGACAGCCGAAGCGGTGGGGCGGGTATCCGATGGTGTAATTGTTGGCAGCGTCCTGGTCGATACAATAGCCAGAAATCAGGCGGATACCGACCAGCTCAAGCGGGCATTGACGGATCTGCTCCACCCGATGCGCGAAGCACTGGACAGTCTCGCCTCCTGAGTGAACAGGAGGAGGGCAAACAGGTGTCAAAGGACAGGATGAGATCATGAGTAACTGGCTGGACAAGATCATGCCGAGCAAAATTCGCTCGGAATCCAAGCAGAGGACCGGGGTGCCGGAGGGGCTTTGGAAGAAATGTCCCAAGTGCGGCGGATTTCTGTATAAGCCGGAGCTTGAGAAAAACCTGGATGTTTGCCCCAAATGCAATCATCACCTGAGAGTAGCGGCTCGTCGGCGTCTGGATATTTTTCTGGATCCTGACGGACGCGAAGAGATTGCGGCCGAACTCGAGCCGTGGGATAGGCTGAAGTTCAAGGACAGCAAGCGCTACAAGGATCGCCTGTCCCAGGCTCAGAAAGCAACGGGTGAAAAAGATGCCCTGATTGCCATGAAAGGCACAACGCTTGGAGTACCTTTGGTAGCCTGCTCTTTTGAGTTCGGCTTTCTCGGTGGCTCCATGGGGCAGGTTGTCGGTGAGAAATTCGTGCAGGCGGCGAATGTGGCTCTCCAGGAAAGGATTCCGCTGGTCTGTTTTTCCGCCAGTGGTGGTGCCCGTATGCAGGAGGCGATTCTTTCGTTGATGCAGATGTCTAAAACGGCCGCAGTTCTTGAGCGGATGAAGGTTGAGGGCATTCCTTACATCTCGGTCATGACGGATCCTGTGTTTGGTGGTGTTTCCGCCAGTCTGGCGATGTTGGGCGATCTTAACATCGCTGAACCGAACGCCTTGATTGGTTTTGCCGGCCCCCGTGTTATTGAACAGACGGTCCGCGAAAAGCTGCCAGAAGGCTTCCAGCGTAGCGAGTTTCTGCTTGAGCACGGCGCCATAGACATGATCCTCCATCGTCACCAGATGCGTGAGCGAATTGCTCATGTGCTCGCCAAGTTCACCGACCAGGAGCGTCCTGGAACAGAAGAACCTATCGAATTTGAAGTTTCGGAAAAGCCTGAAACCGATGCTCCCGCCGAATAATCATGCTGACCAGTCTCCGGTTCCGCCGGAGACTGGTGCTACTGTCGATCAGTGGCTTGCTTACCTTGAAGCGATACATCCCACAGAAATTGATTTAGGCCTGGATCGGGTGTTAGTGGTTTTTCGCCGTCTTTTCCGGCGTAAGCCGGACGCCCGTATCATTACGGTGGCGGGTACCAATGGCAAGGGTAGCGCTGTGGCCGCATTAGAGACGTTATTGCAGCGGGCTGGCCGACATACTGGAGCCTATACGTCTCCTCATCTCCAGCGCTATAACGAGCGGGTACGTGTGAATGGTGAGGATATTCCTGACGACGCGCTTGTTAGTGCGTTTGAGGCGGTTGAGGCTGCTCGGGGTAATGTATCGCTTACCTATTTCGAGTTTGGAACTCTGGCAGCCTTTGTGGCTTTTTCCCAGGCCGGGGTCGAGGACTGGATCCTTGAGGTCGGTCTTGGTGGTCGGCTGGATGCGGTGAATGTCATGGATGCAGATATTGTCATCCTGACATCGGTAGACATCGACCATGTGGCATTTCTCGGTGATAACCGGGAGGTGATCGGTTTTGAGAAAGCTGGTGTTCTTCGAACCGGTATACCGGCAGTGTATGCTGAGTCCGATCCGCCGCGTTCTGTGCTTCAGCAGGCGGCAGCCCAGGGTGTTTCGCTGGCCAGGTTTGGTCAGGAGTACGAGTTGAAGGCAGAGCAGTTCGCTGCCTCCGCGTTTCCATCCATGATGCTCCGTTACCGTGATCGGGCGATTCGTATACCTGCCGGCCCCTTGTCGGTTAAAAGCCTGGCGGCCGCCGTTGTTGCCATGAGTACCCTTGAACCGGATTTGCCAGTTTCTGCGATTGAGCAAAGTCTCGACGGCCTGAGTATGCCGGGGCGTTTTGAGCAGCTTGGAAGCTCTCCTGATGTTTTTCTGGATGTAGGGCATAACCCCCATGCCGCAAGGTGGCTGTCGGGGCAACTCAGCATTCTTAAAGCCGGCGGTCGACGTGTCCATGCCGTCTATGGCGCACTCTCAGATAAAGATGTGGCAGGGGTTGTGAGGGCCATGACTGACGTGGTCGACGCCTGGTATCTGGCGGATCTCGCTGTGCCTCGAGGTCTTTCGAGCCATGATTTGCAGGCAAGGCTCGACAACGCAGTTAGTGCCTCAGCTTGGCGTTCGGTACACGAGGCGCTTCATGCAGCGCTATCTGAGGCAGCACCTGCGGATCTCGTGATTGTATTCGGGTCATTTTACACGGTCGCCGAAGGGCGGGAAGTTCTGCTCGCTGATAAGAGAAATCAAAGCTAGATGAAGTGTCTTAAACTTTGTCCATGGCGAGGGACGCGCTTTGAGTTCATGCTTCCAGGCAGTTAGTATCTGCGAAATGGTGCCCGAAGGGGCTCGGTCACAACAGTTAGGGGCGTAACAACGTGGATGGACTGAAACAGAGAATAATCGGGGCGCTGGTGCTTGTCTCTCTGGCGGTTATCTTTGTTCCCATGCTTTTTGATGAGCCTCATTCCGAGCGAACCTCTACCAACATAAAGATTCCGGAAGAACCGCCGTTCCCGGAAGTTGAAGCGCCAGAATCAGAAATGACACCTGCGCCGTCCTATGGACTGGAATCCAGCGATACCACTGTGGCGGAGCCAGCCGTTGGCGAAAATGATGATTCTCCGGCATATCGCATGCTTGAAGAGTCTCCGGCCGACGTGGCAGCGAACCCGGTACCTGAGCCCTCGGATACCGCTGAGTCCGTGGAGGAGGCAAGCCAGGAGCCAGTAGAGGATTCAGTTGCGGTACCGGTAGAAACTGACGCACAGGCGGAAGAAAACAGCACTGTGGAAGCGGCTGAATTCGAGCGATCCCTGGAAGGCGCCTGGGTGGTGCAGTTAGGGAGCTTCGGTAATGCAGACAATGCCCGTCGCCTGAGAGACCAGGTTCGCGAGAAAGGATATGGTTCCCATTTGCAGGAAGTTGTGCGTGGCGATGCTACTTTGACCCGTGTCTTCAGCGGGCCTTTTGCCTCCGAATCTGAAGCTGAATCCGCGAAAAGGGCTCTGGATGACGCCTTTAGTCTGAATAGCCTGGTCACCTCCGGGGAAAAATAGAGGCCACGATCCTGTTTATGTGTGTCTGGCGGTTTGGCGAGCCGGGGTTTCCTGATAGAATTCGCGCTTCCTTTTCTCCACCGGGTTTTCAATGGAAGCGCTGATCTGGATTGACTGGGTCATTATCGCCCTGATTACAGTGTCCACTCTCATCAGTCTGAAGCGGGGCTTTGTACGTGAAGCCCTGTCACTGGTGACTTGGGTTGGCGCGTTTATCTTGGCCAGAACTTTCCATCCCCAGATGCAGTCCCTGCTTGAAAATTCAGTTGAGACACCTCTGGTACGGCTAATCGCAGCCTTTGCCATACTCTTTTTCGGAACGCTCATCGTCGGCGCTATCATCAATAATATGATTGGCCATCTGATCCGGGCTACCGGTCTGTCGGCTACCGACCGGGTACTGGGCATGGGGTTTGGGCTACTGCGCGGTGTGGTGGTGGTGATTGTTGCCATCGCATTTACCCGTTACACGCCACTGGCGCAGGATACGTGGTGGCGAACCTCGATTATTATTGATCGCCTGGCCGTGGTAGAAGACTGGTCCAGGCGTACTCTGGGCGATGAATTCGCACGTTTCCTGGGGCCTGCGCCTGAAAACGCACCGGAACCGGAACCTCTTACAGAGCAGGAAGACGTGCAACCCGCGTCTGCGTCCCGCTAACATTCAGTTTTAACACTCGGAGATACACTTATCCATGTGTGGCATTGTCGGCATCGTCAGTACTTCCAACGTCAATCAGTCGCTCTATGATGCGCTGACTGTACTTCAGCACCGGGGCCAGGACGCGGCGGGCATTGTTACGTTTCAGGATGATCGGTTTTTTCTCCGCAAAGATAACGGTCTGGTACGGGATGTGTTCCACACCCGCCATATGCGCCGGTTGGTGGGCAACGTCGGTCTGGGCCACGTTCGGTATCCCACTGCGGGTAGTTCCAGTTCTGCTGAAGCCCAGCCGTTTTACGTGAACAGTCCCTATGGGATTACACTGGCCCACAACGGGAATCTCACCAACGCGGATGAATTGAGCAAGGACCTGTTCCGGACCGATCTGCGCCACATTAACACCAATTCTGACTCAGAAGTCTTGCTGAACGTGTTTGCCCATGAACTGCAGAAGCTGGGCAAGCTCGACCCTACCAAGGACGAGATTTTCTCGGCGGTCAGAGCGGTTCATAAGCGCTGTCGTGGTGCTTATGCAGCGATTGCCATGATTACGGGTTACGGCATCGTGGGCTTCCGGGATCCGAACGGCATCCGTCCGGCCTGTTACGGAGAGCGGACCGCTGAAGATGGTCGGAAGGAGTACATGATAGCCTCTGAAAGCGTTGCACTGAGTGCTGCGGGTTACACTCTCGTTCGCGATATCGCGCCGGGTGAGGCGGTCTATATTGAAACCGACGGAACCCTGTACACCCGCCAGTGCGCGGAACAGCCTCATCTGTATCCATGTATTTTCGAGCACGTTTATTTTGCCCGGCCAGACTCGATTATTGACAAGGTATCGGTCTACAAAGCTCGTCTGCGGATGGGTGAGACTCTGGCCGAGAAGGTGTTCCGGGAGGCGCCAGATCACGATATCGACGTGGTTATGCCTATTCCGGACACTAGCCGTACCTCTGCCATGCAGATGGCGCATCGTCTGGGCGTGAAATTCCGGGAAGGGTTTATCAAGAACCGGTATATCGGTCGGACATTCATCATGCCCGGCCAGAAAATGCGCAAGAAATCCGTTCGCCAGAAGCTGAATCCTATTGATCTGGAGTTCCGTGGCAAAAACGTCATGCTGGTAGATGACTCGATCGTGCGTGGCACTACCTGCAAGGAGATCGTCCAGATGGCCCGGGACGCCGGTGCCCGCAAGGTTTATTTTGCGTCTGCAGCCCCCCCCGTGCGCTACCCGAATGTGTATGGAATCGATATGCCTTCGGCCAGTGAATTGATTGCCCATGACCGCACCGTGGAGGAGATCCGGGAGCTGATTGGGGCTGACTGGCTGCTGTATCAGGATCTGGAGGATCTGGTGACGTGCGTCAGTGATGTCAACGACGACATTGAAGGCTGGGAGTGTTCTGTATTCACCGGCAACTACGTTACCGGCGATGTCGATGCGGCTTACCTGAATCGCCTGGAAGAAATGCGCAATGATGACAAGCGATTCAAGAGCACCGGTGCCGCATCAGGCGATAACGGTATTATTGATCTTTACAATGACGAAGACTGAAATAGCCCTATCAGGCAGGAGTATTTGATGACCTTTCGCCGCGAAGAGACTGTCTGGATTCCGGAATCGGATCTAGACGATATGTCAGTAGACACCCTTGCGGTGAGGGCCGGGCAGATCCGGACCGGGCAGCTTGAGCACAGCGATGCGATATTTCCGACATCCAGTTTCGTGTATGGCAGTGCGGCCCAGGCAGCAGCCCGTTTTGGCGGAGATGAGCCTGGTAACATCTATTCTCGATTTACCAATCCCACAGTGCAGGCCTTTGAAGGCAGGATTGCAGCCATGGAGGGCGGTGAGAGAGCGATTGCGACAGCCTCTGGTATGGCCGCAATCCTCAGCACCTGCATGGCGCTGCTTAAAAGTGGCGATCATGTGATCTGCTCTCGTGGCGTATTCGGTACGACGAACGTGTTATTTCAGAAGTACATGGCTCGTTTTGGAGTGGAAACTACGTTTGTCAGTCTAACGGATATGAACGAGTGGCGGGGCGCTATACGTCCGGAAACCCGGATGCTGTTTGTCGAAACGCCGTCCAATCCTCTGTGTGAAGTAGCCGATCTGGCGGCATTGGGGCAGTTGGCTGCTGACAACGATGCGCTGTTTGTTGTGGATAACTGTTTCTGTACCCCTGTGCTCCAGCGACCGTTGGAGCAGGGAGCTGACATCGTGATTCACTCTGCTACCAAATACCTCGATGGGCAGGGTAGGTGCGTAGGTGGTGTTGTGGTCGGGTCTGAGAAGCTGATGGAGGAAGTAAACGGTTTCCTTCGTTCGGCTGGGCCAACCATGAGCCCCTTTAATGCCTGGGTGTTTCAGAAGGGATTGGAAACCTTACCGATTCGTATGCGCGCGCACTGTGACAATGCGTTAGAGTTGGCTCTATGGCTGGAGCAGCAGCCGGAAGTGGATCGTGTGTTCTATGCTGGGCTACAGAGTCATCCGCAGCATGAACTGGCAAAGAAACAGCAATCCGGGTTTGGGGGAGTTCTGTCGTTTCAGCTTAATGGGGCTCGAGAAGAGGCATGGCGCTTCATTGATAGCACCCGGATGATCTCCATTACCGCAAATCTGGGTGACGTCAAAACGACGATCACACATCCGGCTACCACCACCCACGGACGTTTGTCTCCGGAGGACAAGGCGAGGGCCGGAATAACGGAAAACCTGATTCGTATTTCCGTAGGAATCGAAGCGGTTGAAGACCTGAAAACCGATCTGGGAAGAGGCTTTCAGGCACTTCGGAACGTAAGCACCGGCAACGTCTGAGCATTCATGGCAGAATCTGCAAAAGCGAAGAAAGCACCACAGGAACTGACAGAAAAGCAGCAGCGCTTTCGCCGCCTGGCAGCCCAAGGCGCCCGTGAAGGTGCTGTGATTGCCTTGGTAGCTCTGTGTATTTATCTTTCCATGGCTCTGGTTACGTTCAGTCCCGCAGATCCGGGCTGGGCCAGTATTGGCCATGAAACCAACGTTCAGAATTATGCGGGTCGGACGGGTGCCTGGCTGGCCAGTCTTCTCATGGATTTCTTTGGTCACGTAGCCTATCTGTTTCCGGTCATGATTGCTGGTTACGCGTTGATGCTTATCCGTCTCCGTAACGATTCCCTGGATCTGCACTGGCCACTGTTTATGATGCGGTTCGGTGGCTTTCTGCTAATACTTCTGTCCGCTACCAGTCTGCTGTCGCTCTATTCCGTATTCGGGTTAGGTGCCTCCTCTGGTGGCGTCCTGGGAACCGCTGTAGCAGATGCGATGGTCCGGTTTTTCAACCTGCCTGCTACGACACTCCTGTTGATAGCAATTTTTCTGTTTGCGCTCACGGTAACAACAGGTCTGTCCTGGTTCTGGTTGATGGATCAGTTGGGCGGAACCACGCTTAGAATCGGTCTGGCCTTGAAGGGTCTGTTCAAGCGAACGCCTCAGCAAAAAGAACCTGAAGCTCAGGCCGAGCCCCCGGTGGTCAAGGATCAACTGCCGCCTTCTGATAGCGGCGTTACAAAGACCGGGCCCAGCAAACGACGTTGGTGGCAGGGGTTCCCCGGCTTAGGTTCGAAGAAAAAGAAAGACCTTAAGACAACGTCTAGGCCTGAGGGTGAGCGCAGGGAGCCTGCTCTGGATGGTTTCGCTGCGGAAGTTGATCCGGAACCGGCGCGGCTTGAAAGTTTCAGTTCCCGGAGCGAGCCTCCTGTTGTTGACGATAGGACGGCAAAACCTGCGCCTACTCCGGAAGCTGCTGGCCGATCGCTCAAGATTTCTCCCTTCAAAAAAGAGAAGCAGCGTCCGCAGTCAAAAGACAAAGGAACCAAGCAGCCTTCGTTGTTGGAGGACATTGAGAGTCCGATTCCGCCGATTTCGCTGCTGGACCCGCCGGAGGAGCATAAGGAAAAAGGCTACTCTGAAGAATCTCTGGAGCACATGTCACGGCTTCTTGAGGAAAAGCTGGGTGATTTCGGCGTTTCCGTAGAAGTTGTTGAAGTCAATCCAGGGCCGGTCATCACACGGTTTGAGATCAAGCCTGCCCCCGGGGTGAAAGTAAGCAAGATATCAAATCTTGCCAAGGACCTGGCGCGTTCCCTGGCGGTGCTGGCGGTCAGGGTTGTTGAGGTGATTCCGGGCAAGTCAGTCGTCGGTATCGAAATCCCCAACGAAGAGCGCGAAATGGTCCGTCTGAGTGAAGTGCTCGGCGCACCCGTATTCCAGGATTCAAGCTCACCGCTGACACTGGCGCTTGGCAATGATATTGGCGGTAACCCGATGGTCGCCAATCTGGCGAAAATGCCGCATCTGCTCGTGGCGGGTACCACCGGATCCGGTAAATCTGTCGGCGTTAACGCAATGCTGCTGAGTATGCTGCTGAAGGCAGGCCCTGATGAAGTCCGTTTCATCATGGTTGATCCCAAGATGCTCGAACTGAGCATCTACGATGGCATACCCCATCTATTGGCGCCTGTGGTTACCGACATGAAAGAGGCCGCCAATGCCTTGCGTTGGTGTGTGGCCGAAATGGAACGCCGATACAAACTGATGGCCAGTCTCGGAGTTCGAAACCTGGCGGGCTACAATCGCAAGATTAATGACGCAGTGGCCGCTGGAGAACCGCTTCTGGATCCGTTCTGGAAGCCTGATGAATATCTCGCGAACGATGAGCAGGATCGGCCAGAACTCGATACTCTGCCGTTCATTGTCGTGGTGATAGACGAGTTCGCCGACATGATGATGATTGTCGGTAAAAAGGTGGAAGAGTTGATTGCCCGTATTGCCCAGAAAGCCCGGGCAGCGGGTATTCACCTTATCCTCGCCACCCAGAGGCCGTCGGTTGATGTTATAACCGGGTTGATCAAGGCCAATATTCCTACAAGGATGTCCTTCCAGGTCTCCTCAAAAATAGATTCGCGGACGGTTCTTGACCAGGGCGGGGCCGAGCAACTCTTGGGTCACGGTGACATGCTCTACCTGCCACCCGGGTCGGGACTACCGGTTCGGGTGCATGGGGCGTTTGTGGACGACGACGAAGTTCATCGTGTGGTTAGTGCATGGAAAGCCCGTGGTGAGCCCGTGTACGTGGACGACGTTCTCAATGGTGCAGAAGGAGAGAGCCTGCCGGGAGTCCCGAATCTGTCAGAAGGGGGCGGAGATAGCGAAGGTGATGCCTTGTACGACGAGGCTGTTGCATTCGTTACTGAGGGCCGTCGGGTGTCAATTTCGTCGGTGCAGAGAAAATTCAAGATTGGGTACAACCGGGCGGCAAACCTGGTTGACGCCATGGAAGCATCAGGCGTGGTGAGCGCCGCAGGCCACAACGGTGCCAGAGAGGTCCTGGCACCACCGCCTCCCAGAGATTAGGAGTAACGATCAATGCGACAGTCCTTTCTGAAAATCTTGGCGACGCTGGTTCTAACCGGGCTGTTGGGCAGCCCCTTGGCTGCCAGCGAAGAAGGCACAGGTGCAGACGAACTGGCTTCTTTGCTCAGGGGCTACGAATCTTATCAGGCGGACTTTATTCAGATTGTCGTCAATGAGAACGGCAATAAGGTTCAGGAAACCCGGGGTTCTCTGAAAGCCAAGCGTCCGGGCCTGTTTTACTGGGAAACCAGTGCGCCCCTGTCTCAGTTTATTGTTAGCAACGGTGAAACGGTCGAGGTGTATGATCCCGATCTGGAACAGGTCACTATTCACAGCCTTGATGACCGCGTCCAATCCACCCCCGCGCTCTTGCTGAGTGGTGAGGTGGATAATCTTGAGGAGACCTATCTGGTTTCTGATCGCAAGATCGGTGACAACACCCGCGAATTCACACTAGAACCTCTAAGCCCGGATTCCCTGTTCACGTCTCTCAGACTGACCTTTTACAAGGGTGAGTTGCAGGAGATGCGCATGCAGGACTCCCTCGCACAGCTGAGTGTTCTGAGCTTTGATCAGATAAGACTCAACGAGTCTGTTGAAGCCGGAGCGTTCACCCTGGATTACCCGGAGGGTGTGGATATTATCCGGGACGGGGTCTGATGCAGGACAGCCTGTTCCAGGAAACGGCCGGTTTTCGCCCGCTGGCTGCGAGAATGCGCCCGGCAACGCTGAATGACTATGTCGGTCAGACTCATTTGGTAGGGCCGGGAAAACCGCTTCGGCGGGCGGTCGAGCAGGGCCAGCTCCACTCCATGATACTCTGGGGGCCACCCGGAGTGGGCAAAACCACTTTTGCCCAGCTGTTAGCCAACGTCAGTGATCTTAGTTTCGAGACCGTCTCGGCCGTACTGAGCGGTGTGAAAGAGATTAGGGCGGTTGTGGACCGGGCTCGCAATCGAAAGCAGTCGCAAGGTCGGGATACGTTGCTGTTTGTGGATGAGGTGCATCGCTTCAACAAGAGTCAGCAGGACGCGTTTCTCCCCCACATCGAAGACGGCACTTTTATCTTCGTGGGCGCCACCACCGAAAACCCCTCTTTTGAATTGAACAGTGCGTTACTGTCGCGGACCAGGGTTTACGTGCTCAAAAACCTTGGTGAAGAGGATATTATTCGGCTGTTGCATCGTGCGCTGACCGTTGAGGCAGGATTTGGCGGGCGTCTGCAGGTCGATGAGGACGTGCTGGGCCTGATGGCCGCGGCATCAGGCGGCGATGCCCGTCGCGCCCTCAACATTCTGGAGGTGGCCGCAGATCTGGCCGAATCGGACGAGACCGGAACTGATCGTATCAGAGCTGAGCAGCTCGAACAGGTTATGCAGACCAGTCTGCGCCGATTCGACAAGGGCGGAGATGTATTTTACGACCAGATCTCGGCGCTGCATAAATCCGTGCGTGGTTCTGATCCGGATGGCTCACTCTATTGGCTTTGCAGAATGCTGGATGGCGGCTGCGATCCTCTTTATGTTGCCCGTCGTCTGGTCAGGATTGCCAGTGAAGACATCGGGAACGCCGATCCCCGGGCCCTTCAACTCAGCATGGATGCGTGGGATGCGCAGGAACGCCTGGGTTCTCCGGAGGGCGAGCTAGCTCTGGCCCAGGCAGTGACCTACCTGGCATTGGCTCCCAAGAGCAATGCGGTTTATAGCGCCTTCAATCGATGCATGGCGGACATCCGCCAGGACCCGGACTATGAAGTCCCGGTCCACCTGCGCAATGCACCAACCAAACTAATGAAAAGCATGGGTCACGGAGATACCTACAGGTACGCCCATGATGAACCGGAAGCCTTTGCTGCCGGGGAGTCCTATTTGCCGGAGGCTGTTCATCAGCGCCGATATTACGAGCCGGTGAACCGCGGGCTGGAGATCAAGCTGGCCGAAAAACGTCAGCGTCTGGATTCGCGCAATGCCGATAGCCCCCGCAAACGCTATACCTGAGCCCTTTGCTGCGGTAGCCATGCGCGCCTGTGCAAGTATAATGGCCAGTTATTCAAAACATCGTTAATCGGAAGATTCAGGATAATCATGCTCGATCCAAAACGTGTCCGCACCCAGACAGAAGAGATAGCTCGTCGGCTGGCCATCAAAAACTTTGCACTCGATGTCGCCACCTTTGAACAGCTCGAGGAACGCCGTCGTGCCATTCAGGTAAGCACGGAAAACTTGCAAAGCGAGCAGAACAAACGGTCCAAATCGATTGGTAAGGCTAAAGCTGCCGGTGAGGATATCCAGCCGTTGTTGGAGGAAGTGGAAAATCTGAAGAAGCAGAAATCTGAAGCGGAAGATGAACTTCGCTCTCTGCAGGAAGAGCTTAACGCTTTCCTGGCCGGAATCCCCAATGTTCCGGACGAAGATGTTCCTGCAGGTGAGAGTGAAGACGATAACGTTGAGATTCGTACCTGGGGAACTCCGGGAAGCTTTGATTTTGAACCCAAAGATCACGTTGCTCTGGGCGAAGGCCTGAAAGGCCTTGATTTCGAGGCAGCGACGCGTCTGGCCCATTCACGGTTCGCCGTTATGCGCGGTCCGGTGGCGCGGTTACACCGGGCGCTGTCCCAGTTCATGCTGGATCTCCACACCCGTGAACATGGTTACCTGGAGACGTACGTACCCTATCTGGTCAATGCCGATAGCCTGTATGGAACAGGGCAGTTACCCAAATTCGAAGAAGACCTTTTCAAAACCGAGGGTGAGCATCCGTTGTACTTGATACCCACGGCGGAAGTGCCAGCGACCAATCTGGTCTCGGACACCATTGTTGATGCTAATGAGCTGCCCCTCAAAATGGTCTGCCATACTCCATGTTTCCGCAGCGAGGCAGGGTCCTACGGTCGGGATACCCGCGGGATGATTCGCCAACACCAGTTCGATAAGGTTGAAATGGTGCAGGTAGTTCGCCCAGAGGACTCAGATGCTGCTCTGGAGGCCCTGACAGGTCACGCAGAGAAGGTACTTCAACTGCTGGAGTTGCCCTATAGAGTGGTTGCTCTCTGTGGCGGCGACATGGGCTTTTCTGCAGCCAAAACCTACGACCTGGAAGTGTGGTTGCCGGGGCAGGACAAGTTCCGGGAAATTTCTTCCTGCTCCAATACCCGTGATTTCCAGGCGCGCCGAATGCATGCTCGTTGGCGTAACCCGGAAACCGGGAAACCAGAGCCCGTCCACACTCTGAATGGATCTGGCCTTGCTGTTGGCCGTGCATTGATTGCGGTTATGGAGAACTACCAGCAGGCGGACGGCAGTATCGTAGTGCCCGACGTGCTTAGACCCTATATGGGCGGTGTAGAAAAAATCCAATGAGTGATCAGCCAGAGCGCGTACCAGGGCAGCAGGTAGGTGCAACGCCCGCACCGGTCAGGTATCGGGTTAATCCGGTTACCTCGAATCCGAATACCTCTGCGGGCGAGGTAGCCCTGGTGGGAGCTGGGCCGGGAGATCCCGAACTGCTGACGCTCAAAGCCTGGAGGCTGATCACTTCAGCGGAAGTGGTTCTCTACGATCGCCTGGTTTCGCAGGAAATCCTGGCGATGATTCCGGAAACCGCCGAGATGGTTCATGTTGGCAAGCAGCGAGCCAATCACACCTTGCCTCAGGACCAGATCAATCAACAACTGGTGGATCTGGCCAGGCAGGGTCGGAAGGTTGTTCGTTTAAAAGGTGGCGATCCGTTTATATTTGGTCGCGGTGGAGAAGAGATTGAAACCCTGGCTGAGGCCGGGGTCCGATTTCAGGTAGTACCCGGTATCACTGCAGCCTCCGGGTGTGCTGCCTATTCCGGCATTCCACTGACGCACCGGGAGCATGCCCAGTCCGTTCGGTTCGTGACCGGCCATCTCAAGAATGACACATGCGATTTGCCGTGGAAGGATTTTGTTCAGAACAACCAGACCCTGGTGTTCTATATGGGGCTGATTGGCCTTCCGGTTATCTGTCGGCAACTTGTAGCCCACGGCATGTCCAGGGAAATGCCTGTTGCGTTGGTGTCGAAGGGCACAACAAAGGAACAGCAAGTGGTCACAGGAAATCTGTGCAACATTGTTGACCGGGTGAACGCTGAAGATATTCAGCCGCCAACGTTGGTCATTATCGGCCACGTGGTTGCTCTGCGAGAGAGGCTGGACTGGGTCGGAGGAGTATGACAACGGGAAGCTGAGGCTCCCCGTTGTATAGGCCTGCCTGGTTAGCCGATCTTACGCTTCGGCAGTACGTCCTTGAGTTTATCCCGCATATCCCTGATCGCCTTTTCTGTAGCTGGCCAATCGATACAGGCGTCTGTTACCGAGACTCCGTACTCGAGATCTGACAGATTCTCAGGGATGGACTGATTGCCCCAGTTAATGTTGCTTTCCACCATCACACTCTGGATCGAAACATTACCTTCCAGAATCTGGTGGGTAACGTCCTGCAAAACCAACGGCTGAATAGCCGGATCTTTGCTCGAGTTTGCATGGCTGCAGTCAATCATCACGGACTTGCGGAGGCCAGCCTTGTCCATTGCCTGTTCGCATAGGGCAACGCTGACTGAATCGTAGTTCGGTTTACCACCGCCGCCTCGCAGAACCACATGGCCATAATTGTTACCATTGGTTCGAATGATCGCCACCTGACCCTGCTGATCAATTCCCAGGAAGCTGTGAGGGTGAGATACGGATTTCATGGCGTTGACTGCGACATCAAGGGAACCATCGGTCCCGTTCTTGAACCCGATCGCCATAGACAGGCCACTGCTCATTTCCCGGTGAGTCTGTGACTCCGTGGTACGAGCCCCGATGGCAGACCAGGCGATGGTATCCTGCAGGTACTGCGGAGAAATCGGGTCAAGTGCTTCGGTGGCGGCGGGCAGGCCCAGCTCGTTAATATCCAGCAACAGCCGGCGGCCGATGTGAAGGCCTTGCTCAATATCGAACGTATCGTTCAGGTGTGGGTCGTTGATAAGGCCTTTCCAGCCGACCGTTGTACGGGGTTTCTCGAAATAGACGCGCATGACGATCAACAGGGTGTCGCTGACTTCATCGGCAAGCTTCTTCAGACGCTCTGCATAGTCCCTTGCGGCCTCGACATCGTGAATGGAGCAGGGGCCCACCACGACAAATAATCGATGGTCTTTTCCGTCCATAATGTCATAGATAGCCTGGCGGCCTTTTGAGACGGTTTCTGCGGCCTTATCAGAGAGTGGCATCTCTTTTTTCAGCGCTTCAGGAGTGATCAGTGCTTCCTGGCTCGCCACATTCAGATTCTCTAGTTTGTTGCCCGACATGTTGTTCTGATTCCCCGATTCCGATCCTTGCAACCCTGATGGGCCAGTGATTTTGCCAACAGATTTGCAGTTTAACGCGAATAACGTCGGCGCATGGTTGCGGTCAACCCCGACGAGTTGGTTATACTGCGTCATTTACAGGGCCTTTTCAACGCTTCTTGAGCACGGGGAACGCATGTCGCAGAACAAGGTTAGAACCAAGGACGTGCCTTCTGTCGCAGCAGTCTCTGGAAAGATTGATGAGGTCCTGGCAGGTATCCGAGTGCCTGATCTCCCATACCCGGCGGGAAAGCTGAATCCAGATGTAGCAAACGACTGGCTTCCGCTATTGAACTCCTGTTGGGCTGAGCAGCGCGATGAACGCGTGACCCATCTTATTCGTTCTGTGCATCTGGAGTGGTCTGCTCGGCAGGTCAACGCGGCGTATGTGGCCGACCGCATCATGGATGTCTTCCTGAAAACAAGTGGCCTGCATCCGAGTCTGACCCGTCGTGTGGCTCGTCTGCGTTTTTACTTTGCGTGGCGAATGAACCTTGAGGGTAAAAAGGCCTTCAGCAAGACCCTTCTGACCTGGCTCGACAGCCTCCAGGAGTGGCGGGGCTGGAGCGACTCCGGAGGTCGTTCGGCGAAGGCGTTGCTGGATCAGCTTGATGCACTGGTAATTGCTGTGTCTGCCAGTTTTGCATCCGATAAAACGGATGCTGTTGAGGCGTTCTGTCACCAGTGGCAGAAAGATTCCACAAGGAGGATGGCCCAGGCGGGGAAACTCCGTCAACGGCTTCTGGAGACGGAGCAGGGTGCGGCAAAGCAGCGCAAGGCAGACCAGTGTGCACGAGCGTTGGTGGGTCGGGCTCTTCAGGGCCGTAGCCTTCCGTTACCGATTGTCCGGTTTATTCTTGATTATTGGTTGGGCCTGCTCAAGCAATCGGTCTGGAATGCCGGCCTTGAAGGCGAGGCGTTCCGGCACGGCGGTAAACTACTGGAATGGCTGGTCTGGATAGGCGATCCCCAGCTGTCTGATAAAGACAGAAACCGTCTGTATCATGTTGGCGAGCAGATCGGCGACCGCATCCTGGACGTCTGGAAGCGGGTATACAGCGAAACCTTGCCGGCGGAGACTCTGGCGGGGATCGAATCTGTCATGGTTTCGCGCCTCAGGGGAGAGGTTCCCGATCTGGTAGATGCGCTCTCAGCTGCCGGCGATTTGCAATGGGACAGCAGCTGGCTGAGCTTCGAAGTGCCCGCCAGAGAAACGTTTCAGCCGTTTGAGGGACGTTGGTTTGTCGAAGGCGAAGGCACAGAAGAGCAGCGTCGTTACTTCTACGCGTTTCTGTCGGAATCAGCAGAGATTCTCTGGACAAACGGCGCCGGGGTAAAACTGGGCCTGCAGGACTGGAGCGAGTTCCAGGCGTCATTGGAGAAAGAGCAGATCCGGCCTCTGCCGAAGCTGGCACCGTTCGGTAAGGTATTGGCTGAAACCGTGGAGCTGTTAGCCGGAGTGTGTGAAAAGCAGCGTCAACAGCGTGAGCAGGCCGCAGAAGCAGCAAAGAAGCGTGCCGAGGAATTAAGGCGGGAAAAAGATGCTGCTGAAGCAAAGCGCAGAGCTGAAGAAGAGGCGCGGGCAGCCGTTCTGGAGCAGGAGCGACAGGCTGTCGAACAGCAGCGTATTGACGATGAAAATGCTGAAAAAGAGCGGATCTGGAAAGAACGTAAGCTACTGGCAGAAAAGCAGGTGGACGCCATCAAGCTGGGTGGCTGGATTGTCGTGGAGCCCAATGAAAAGCCGGAGGAAGCGGTTCGTCTGAAATTGGCAGTGCGTATCAACGCGTCCAGAAAATTGGTATTCGTGGATCGCCTGGGACTCAATCGACGTGAGTTTCTGGAGGAAGAACTGGTTGAGAAGGTTGCCGAGGGGCGTATTCGTGTTCTGGGAACCTCTGCAGAATTCGACGATGCCCTCAGCAGAGTCGTTGGCCGCATCCGTGTAGGCCGTAACTGATATTGCCGAAGTAGGAAAAACAATAATGGCAGACAAAGACTACAGTTTTGGAACGCTGAGTGACCCACCTCTGGATCAGGACAACCGTGCTCACTACCGTCTCACGGCCAGGGCCCGTGCGGTTCTGGAACTTGAGACAGGGTTGCCGGAAGAGGCAGTCACAGAGACCAAAAGGCTTGTTTGCGGTATTCGCGATATTTCGGCGAGCGGGCTTTGTCTGTTTTCCGAGGAGCCCGTGTCCCCTGAGGCGCTGTTGCCGACAAGCGTGTACCTTGGAAACCACTGCGAGCCTTTTAATTTGATGGTTGAAGCGGTCTGGTGTCGCCCACATGAAACCAGCTTTCTGGTGGGCGTGCGGATCATCGAGTCCGACGAAACGGCCTATGTTGAGTGGGTGGAGGCTGTGGCTGCGGCGATGGCTCAGGATTGACAAAAGGAAGTGCTTGTAACGAAAAAAGCCGGCACGGAGCCGGCTTTTTCACTTCACCAGCGAGATGACTTACTCTTCAAGCTCACCCATGCCAGTGACGTTGAAGCCGGCATCTACGTACATGATCTCGCCGGTAATCCCGGAAGCCATGTCAGAGCCGAGAAACGCAGCTGCATTGCCTACCTCATCGATAGTCACGTTACGGCGTAACGGCGCACG
Organism: Marinobacter sp. F3R08; assembly: GCF_018860425.1. GTDB lineage: Bacteria > Pseudomonadota > Gammaproteobacteria > Pseudomonadales > Oleiphilaceae > Marinobacter. The sequence continues at coordinate 570,129 of NZ_JAHKPI010000025.1, forward strand.
TTTGGCGTTTTCGGCAAGCATCTTACGGAAACTCTTGATACCGGAGGCTGCAAGGGTTTTGATTGGACCTGCAGAGATGCCGTTTACGCGAATACCATCACGGCCAAGGCTGGACGCCATATAACGAACGTTTGCTTCCAGAGAAGCCTTGGCAAGACCCATAACATTGTAGTTCTGAAGAACCTTCTCGGCACCCAGATAGCTCAGTGTTATCAGCGAGCTGCCCTCATGCATCATGCTCCGGGCACCCTTGGCCAGGGCAACAAAGCTATAGGAGCTGATGTCATGGGCAATGCGGAAGCCTTCACGGGTGGTGACATCAACATAGTTCCCATCCAGCTCGTGACCCGGCGCAAAGCCTACGGCGTGAACGATGATGTCAATGTTGTCCCAATGCTTCCCCAGTTCCTTGAAGACGTTCTCAATTTCTTCGTCGCTGGCAACATCGCATGGAAAGGTCAGTTTGCTGCCCCATCCTTCCGCGAATTTCTCTACCCGTGGCTGCAGCTTTTCGTTCTGGTAGGTAAATGCCAGTTCAGCGCCTTCACGCGCAAAGGCCTCGGCAATGCCATAAGCAATGGACAGTTTGCTGGCTACGCCAACGATCAGTGCTTTCTTGCCACTGAGGATTCCCATGGGTCGTTCTCCCTGTGTTCCTGATTTTAGTGCATTATCCCTGAGTGCTCTGGTCGGGGTAACGCTCAAATAGTCGTAGTCGAGTGCTGGTAAAAGAACGCAGCATTCAGCAGCTCCCGGGTGTAATCCGCCCGGGGTGCATGGAAGATTTCGGCCGCCTGGCCGTACTCCACAATCCGGCCATGTTGGAGTACCAGCAATTTGTGGCTGAGGGCTCGTACAACCGCCAGGTCATGGCTGATAAAGATATAGCTTAGACCATAACGGGACTGGATATCTCTCAAGAGCTCGATAACCTGTTTCTGCACCGTGCGGTCGAGGGCTGAGGTGGGTTCGTCCAGTATGATCAGATCCGGTTGCAGGACCAGTGCCCGCGCAATGGCAATGCGCTGACGTTGTCCGCCGGAAAACTCATGTGGGTAGCGGTGCCGTGCTTCCGGGTCCAAACCAACGTCGGTCAGTGCCCGGATCACTTTCTGGTCATGCTCGCCGGCATTTTGTGAGTCATGGATTTCCAGGCCCTCACGGATTATTTCGGCGATCGACATTCTCGGGCTCAAGCTTCCGAATGGATCCTGAAATACGATCTGTATCCGGCGTCGCCAGGGACGAAATTCCTTCTGGTTCAGCGCAGCCAGCTCTGTATCGTCCAGGCAGATACTACCGGTGCTGGCGGTCAGTTTCAGTAGCGCATGACCGATGGTGGTCTTGCCACTGCCGCTTTCTCCGACAATGCCGAGGGTTTCGCCGCGGTTCAGTTCAAAGGCGGCACTCTGAACGGCATGGAAAGACTCTTTCACCTTGCCGAAAAGATTCTTCCGGATGGTAAAACGGACGTCGAGCTGATCAACCGTGAGCAAGGGATGTGCCTGTTTTTCAGGGGCAGGTGGTGCCTCCGGGGGCTCGGCGTCAAGTAACTTTCGGGTATAGGCGTGCTGAGGATTTGAGAAGAGGCTGTCGGTATCTGCTTCCTCCACCAGCTTTCCGTGTTCCATCACTGCCACGCGGTCTGCATAGCGTCTGACAATGGTCAGATCATGGGTTATCAGGAGAATGGCCATACCCAGCTTTTCCTGAAGATCCCGAAGCAGTTCCAGAACCTGCTTCTGTACGGTGACATCCAGTGCTGTGGTCGGTTCGTCCGCGATCAACAGGTCGGGCTCGTTGGCCAGTGCCATGGCGATCATAACGCGTTGTTTCTGCCCTCCGGACAGCTGGTGGGGATACGCGGTCAGCTTGCTTTCGGGGTTTTGTATGCCCACCAGCTCAAGCAGTTCCAGGCTGCGTTGTTTTGCCTGTGGCCCGCGCATGCCTCTGTGGAGCTCAAGTGTTTCCCCAATCTGTCTTTCAACCGTATGAAGGGGATTTAGCGACGTCATTGGCTCCTGGAAAATCATTCCGATCTCCCGTCCCCGGATCTGGCGTAGTCGCTTTTCCGGCGCGGCCAGAAGGTCTTCTCCCCGATAATGGATCTGACCACTCGGGTAACGGGCGTGGCGTGCATCAAGAAGGCGCAGGATCGACAGTGCGGAAATCGATTTCCCCGAACCACTTTCGCCAACCAGCGCGAGGGTTTCGCCCTCAGCAACGGCCAGTGAGAGTGACTCGACCGCAGGTGCGGCCTGATCGAAACAGATGGAGAGGTCGGAGATCTGAAGCAGTTGGCTCATATCAGCTCTTCCTCGGATCAAAGGCGTCGCGCACGGCTTCGCCGACAAACACCAGCAGGGTGAGCATCAGAGACAGCGAAACGAAGGCGGATATACCAAGCCAGGGTGCATGCAAGTTGGCCTTGCCCTGAGCAATAAGCTCTCCCAGCGATGGTGAGCCGGAGGGCAGACCAAAGCCGAGGAAATCCAGGGAGGTCAGTCCCGTGATTGCTCCTGTGAGAATGAACGGGAGAAAGGTCAGGGTGGCCACCATGGCGTTGGGCAGGATATGTCGGAACATGATTTTTCGGTTATCCAGACCAAGGGCCCTGGCGGCTTTTACGTATTCGAAGTTTCGGGCCCGTAGAAACTCTGCCCGGACCACATCTACCAGCCCCATCCAGCTGAACAGCAGCATGATACCGAGCAGCCACCAAAAATTGGGCTGCACAATACTGGAAAGAATAATCAGCAGGTAAAGCACCGGTAGACCGGACCAGATTTCGATGAAGCGTTGGCCAAGGAGATCTGTCTTGCCCCCGTAGAAGCCCTGAATGGCACCAACTACAACGCCAACGATACAGCTGGCAATCGTCAGAGTCAGTCCAAACAACACAGAAATGCGGAAGCCATAGATCACCCGTGCGGCAACATCACGGCCCTGGTCGTCGGTTCCCAGCCAGTTCTCGGCACTTGGTGGCGCTGGTGACGGTACATCAAGATCGTAATTGATGGTGTTGTAACTGAAGCGGATCGGAGGCCAGAGCATCCAGCCGTTGGCGTTGATCTCGTCGGCTATAAATGGGTCCCGATAGTCGGCCTCTGTAGGGAGGAACCCGCCAAAGGTTTCTTCCGGGACAGACTCCGCCACCGGGAAATAAAAGTCGCCTTTGTAGGAGATAATCAGTGGTGCGTCATTAGCAATCACCTCCGCTACCAATGACAGGCTGAAGAGCAGCAGAAAGATCCACAAAGACCATAAACCTCTGCGGTTTTTCCGGAAGTTCCTGAGGCGTCTCTGTTGAATCGGGGTAAGGGACCGAATGCTCATGCGCCCTCCCGACTCTCGAAATCGATCCGCGGATCAACCAGAACATAGGTGATATCGCTGATCAACTTAAGAATCAGTCCCATCAGCGTAAAAATGAACAAGGTGCCGAAGATTACCGGGTAATCCCGGTTCAGAGCTGCCTCGAAGCCCAGAAGTCCCAGTCCATCGAGGGAGAAAATGACTTCAATGAGCAACGATCCGGTGAAGAACAGGGAAACCAGAACCCCGGGCAGGCTGGCGATGACAATCAGCATGGCATTACGGAAAACGTGGCCATACAGCACTTCTTTCTGGTCCAGGCCTTTGGCTCGGGCAGTGACCACGTATTGTTTTCCGATTTCATCCAGGAAGGAATTTTTGGTGAGCAGTGTCAGGGTGGCAAAACCCCCAATAACATTGGCGGTGACCGGCAGAGCCAGATGCCAGAAGTAGTCACCAATTTTCTGATACCAGGCAAGCTCTTCGAAATTGGATGAGGTCAGTCCGCGGAGCGGAAACCAGTCAAAGTAACTGCCGCCGGCAAAGAGTACGATCAGAAGTATGGCAAACAGGAAGCCCGGTATGGCATAGCCGACCACGATAGCGGAGCTGGTCCAGACATCGAAGCGGGAGCCATCACTGACGGCCTTCCGGATGCCCAGGGGAATCGATATCAAATAGATGATCAGTGTTGACCAGAGCCCAAGAGAGATGGAAACGGGCATTTTGTCGAGAATCAGGTCAATAACGCTTTTTTCACGGAAGAAGGAGTCGCCGAAATTAAAGGTGGCGTAGTCGCCAAGCATCTTGAAGAAGCGCTCATGGGCAGGCTTGTCGAAGCCATACATGACCTCGATTTCTTTCAGGAGTTCATCCGGAATGCCCCGTGAGCCACGCGTGTCTCCCGAGGAGTCAGCTACTTCGCCGCCGGTGCCACCGCCAGACGCCCGGGCGAGGGCACTGCCGCCGTGGCCTTCCATTTCCGCAATGAGCTGCTCAACCGGGCCGCCGGGAGCGGCCTGAACGATGACAAAGTTGAGTAGCATGATGCCGATCAGCGTGGGAATGATCAGCGCAAGGCGCCTGAGTATGTAAATGCCCATTTAGCGGCGTGTTCCTCAGGGCTTAGCCCACCAGTTATCCAGATCGATGCCATTCTTCGGCGTATTAACCGGCCGCTGCAGACGGTTCCAGTAGGCAACGCGGTCGCTTCTCAGGTGCCAGTGAGGAATGACGTAGTAATGATGGAGCAGAACCCGGTCCAGGGCTCTCGTCCGGAATACCAGTTCTTCGCGGTCGGGGGCCTGGATAACCATGCTCACAAGCTCGTCGATCACCGGATCATTCACACCCATATAATTACGCGATCCTTTGGCATCCACTGTGGAGGAATGCCAGTATTCCCGCTGTTCGTTACCCGGTGAATCAGATTGGCCGAACACCTGGGTGATCATGTCGAAATCAAACTCCCGCAGGCGCTGGATATACTGGTTGCTGTCCACAAGGCGGACAGTGACATCGATGCCAAGCCTGCCTAGATTGTTTTTGAAGGGCAGTACAACCCGTTCAAAGCTTTTCTGAAACAGCAGGATCTCGAAAGCCAGTGGTTCTCCGGTTTGTCCGTGTACCATTTTGCCATCCCGGATTTCATAGCCGGCTGCCGTCAATAGCTCCATTGCGGTTTTCAGGTTCTGGCGAAGCCCCTGCCGACCTTCGGTGCTGGGCGGATGGTATTCTCTGGTAAAGACATCCTCAGGTAGCTGGTTCCTGTAGGGTTCGAGTATTTCCAGTTCACGACCGGTTGGAAGACCGGAGGAGGCCAGGTCACTGTTTTCAAAATAGCTGTCGGTACGGGTGTACTGATCGAAGAACAGGTTCTTGTTGGCCCACTGGAAATCGAAACCATAGGCGAGCGCCTCACGTACGAGCGGGTCGGAAAACACCTTTCGCCGGGTATTGAACGCAAAGCCCTGCATGCCGGAAGGGCGGTGGTGCTCAATGGCTTCTTTGATAATCGTGCCATTATCGAAGCGTTCACCGGTGTAGGCGGTAGCCCAGTTCTTGGCGGATGACTCCAGCCGGAAGTCAAAGCTACCCGCTTTGAAGGCTTCCAGGGCCACGGTGTCATCGGTGTAGTAGTCATAAGTGATCTGGTCGAAGTTGAATCGACCTTTCCGAGCGCCCAGATCCTGCGCCCAATAATCCTTGACCCGCTCATAGGTAATGGAGCGACCGGCCTCGAAGTCGCTGATCCGATAGGGCCCACTACCCACCGGTGGATTGAGGCCATTTTTCCCAAATTCGCGATCCGCCCAGTAGTGCGCTGGAAGAATGGGCATTTGCCCGAGAATCAGTGGCAGTTCGCGGTTGCTGGTATCACTGAAATCAAAACGGACTCGTCGGGGACTCTCAACGGTCACTGTGCTGACGTCGGCGTAGTAATTCCGGAAGAACGGGTGGCCTTTGGAAATGAGCGTGTCGAAGGAGAACTTCACATCATTGGCGGTAATCGGCTGGCCATCGTGAAATCTGGCGTGTTCCCGAAGGTTGAAGACAACGTAGCTGCGGTCGTCGGGCGTCTCCAGTGATTCTGCAATCAGTCCATAAGCGGAGAAGGGCTCGTCGTCAGATGATTCCAGCAGTGTGTCATAAAGATAGGTGCTGATGCCTGCTGCGGCGACGCCCCGGATATCAAATGGATTGAATGAATCAAAGCCGTTAGCGACAACCGCCATTTTAAGTGTGCCGCCCTTGGGCGCGTCGGCATTCACATAATCGAAGTGGCTGAACCCCGGCGGGTATTTCGGTTCGCCGTGCATGGCAATGCCATGTTCCGGCACTGCCTCGTCGGCGAAGGAAAGCGTTGAGATAAAAGGTGTGGCAATGAGCGCCAGGGCTGAAAAAAACGACGTAAGGGGTTGGGCTTTCCGTGTTCTTGTCATAAGTCTCGCACGTCAGGGACTGTTTCGGATATCAACGTAGAGTACCAGACTTTGCCCGGGTTGCAGATAACGGGCGGTATTCAGATCGTTCCAGCTTGCGATATCCCTCACATTGACGGAAAACCGGCTGGCAATCCGGGCCAGAGAGTCGCCTTTTCGTACCCGATAACCGACCTTGCGAACCATGGCTTTTCCACGGTCACTGTTCGCTGCTACGACCGTTGGCTGGCTGGTTTTGGACCAGATGACAAGATCCTTGCCTGGCATTAGTGGATCGCCAGGCGCCATACCATTCCAGGCAGCAACTTCCCGCACTGTAACCCGGTGCTCACGGGCGATATCCCAGAAGGTATCGCCTTTGCGAACCGTGTAATGGACCTTGTTCCCCTCGCGTTTTCTGGCCTGTTTGCGCTCCAGACGCTGGGATGCACTGAGGGCATAGGCGTCGCTGCCCTTGGATGCAGATGGAATCATCAGGCGCTGGCCGATACGGATCAAATCACTGTTGAGACTGTTGACCTGCTGAAGCACGGAGGGCGTCGTTGAAAATTTCCGGGAGATCGAGTTCAGGCTGTCGCCAGCTTTAACTACGTAGTTTTGCCAGGAAACTCTCTCGTTCGCAGGGATCTCAGCCAGCGCGGTGCGGAAAGAGTCGGCGTTCTTCACCGGAATCAGCAGCCGATGAGGGCCATCAGGGGCGGTCGCCCAGCGGTTGTAGGAAGGATTGAGCAGATAAATCTCGTCAACATCCACGCCTGCCAATTCCGCCGCCTGGGCAAGATCCATCTGGGAGCCCGTCTCAACGATTTCGAAATAGGGTTCATCTTTTAGAGAAGGTAGTTTGACCCCGTAAGCCTCGGGATTATCGAAGATTTTCGCCAGAGCGATCAGCTTGGGGACGTAATGACGGGTTTCCTGTGGCAGTTGAAGAGACCAGAAGTCCGTAGGTTTGTTGCTGTTCCTGTTCCTTCGCATGGCACTGGAGACTGTACCTCCGCCACTGTTATAGGCGGCGAGCGCTAGCGTATGGTCGCCGTCGAAGCGATTGGCCAGACGATCAAGGTAGGTCAGTGCCGCGTTCGTGGCGGCAATAACATCCCGACGATCATCGTGCCACCAGCTCTGGGTCAGGCCAAAATATTTTCCGGTAGAAGGAATAAACTGCCAGAGTCCTGCGGCCCGGCCATGGGAATAGGCGAAGGGATCGAACGCACTTTCAACAATTGGAAGCAGGGCATACTCTGCCGGTAAGCCTCTCTGTTCCGTCTCGTTCACAATGTAATGGAGGTACCGGCTGCCGCGCTCAACAACCCGTTCGATATAATGTGGATGCCGGGTATACCAGCTCAGCTGGTCCTTTACGCGTTGATTATCAACGTCGTGATCAAGGACAAAGCCCGAACGCAGACGGGCCCACAAATCGTTCTTAACAAGAGCTTCTTCTCCCGTTTTCTGAGCTGGATTATCGAGTTTTTCCCGGGCGTCCCTGGCGGCAACCTTCAGTTCAGGAGCGATGGCTTCGTCCAATGGCTCGTGCTGGGCTTCGTCGCCGGACTCGACCGCTTTTTTCAGTCCTTCATCACCCGCAGCGACAGTGACTTCGTCTGTGTTCAGCGGGTTTTCACCGTCCTGGCTGATCAGGCTACTGCAGCCGCTGGCGAGGGCGCCGGCGAAAAATAAAAATGATAATCGACTGACCGACATAGAAGATTTCCGGTTTCAGGTTGAAGCCGGATCCAGGGTCTGAAATGCCGGCACAGTGAACAATTTACGGTCACAAATTTGCAACGATTTTATGGGACCGATTTAAAAACGGTCAAGAAACCTCTCGTTACGGCTCTGAGAGGATTTGTTAAGTGCGTATCGTCGAACGTCAGAAGTTATCCTTGCCGTGGCGTATCGCCGCAAAGATGGCGTTGTCAGAATCCGCTGGCAGTCCCTGCTTTGCACAATAGGCTCGTGTAGCTGCGATAACGGCCGGATCGTCCCAGCGCAGGAAAGGATTCAGTTGCCTCTCGTTTTCAAGCACCGACGGTACGGTAGCTATTCCGGCATTGCGGGCAGACTGGCATTGCGTCTCGAACTGTTTGAGGCCTTCATCTTCCGGTAACCAACTACGGGCAAACCGGAGATTGGCAAGCGTATATTCATGGGCGCAATATACGGCGGTTTTTCCTGGTAGAGCTCTCAGCGTCTGAAGGGACTGACGCATTTGTGCAGGGGTGCCTTCGAACAGCCGTCCGCAGCCACAGACAAACAAGGTATCGCCGCAGAACAAAACCGGTCGGCCCTCAATTTCGACATCTGTGAAATAGGCAATGTGATCCAGTGTATGCCCGGGCACTCCCAGTACCTGAAATGTCAGCCCTTTCCAAACCACCTCATCGCCGGGGCGGACCAGGTGATTGCTACCCTGATAGGGTGAGTCTGCGGGGCCGATTACCCGGCAGTCCGGAAAGCTGGCAAGCAACTCTTTAATGCCACCGACATGGTCCGGGTGGTGGTGGGTCACCAGAATGGTGTCCAGCACAAGATTTTTCCTGGCCAAGTGGTTCAGGACTGGCTGTGCCTGACCTGGATCGACAACCAGTGTTTTTCCGCTGGCGGCATCGGAAAGGCACCAGATATAGTTGTCACTGAAAGCGGGTATGGCGGAAATGGTCAGCATAAGGCCCCACATGTGATTGTCGAATGTGGCTGATATGATAGAGCATTAAACACAAGGTCCCAACCGCAGGTCAGGGCTCCGGGAGAGTGACGCAAGGGTGAGTGAATCCGTCGCAATTGATTATTCCACCAGGCATGAGAGCTTTGAGCGCTGGTTCCAAAGCCCGTTGGGGCGTGCTTTGCTGGCGGATCAAAGGCGGTTTCTGGATGCTGAGCTTCAGAATCTCACCGGTGCAAGGCAATTACAGGTTGGCGTCAGTCATCGGCTTCCGCTGGCAACAGGCACTGATTTCTCACAGCGAATAATTGCAACACCGCGATGGTTTCCCAACATGCCCGATGGGGTGGCTATCTGTGATGCTGACGAGCTTGCCTTTCCGGGCGACTCCATGGATCTGGTCGTAATGCATCATACCGCTGACTTTTCACCTTGTCCTCATCAGGTCATCCGCGAGGCTGCGAGAGTACTCAGGGGCGAGGGCACCATGGTGTTGATTGGCTTCAATCCTCTCAGCCTCTGGGGTGTGCGAAAACTCATTGCCAGAAGTAATGAGGGCCCATGGGGCGGGCGCTTTCTTCTTCGGGGCAGGATGGAAGACTGGCTCCGCCTGCTGGGCTTCGAAGTAGAAGAGTCTGTTACCCGGTTTTTCCGGGTGCCCCTGCAAAGAGGCGCCCGGAAAGTGGTGAGCCGGGTTGATAATCGGCTATCAGGTAACAGGTTTCTGCCAGTGGGGGGCTATTACTGTATCCTTGCCAAAAAACGCGTGCATGCCCGGCTGCCACGCCGTCCGGTCTGGCGACAGAGCAAAGTCATTGCCATGCCGGGTACCAGGGCCGTAGGCGCTTCGCGCGGCTGTAGCAGAAATGATTCACCCGTAAACAAGCTTTAGTAAACCATTGAATTTGGTATCAGGAGACTGAATGGCCGGCAAGGTAATTCTATACACAGACGGCGCCTGTAAGGGCAATCCTGGCCCGGGAGGCTGGGGGGTAGTGCTGCGATACGGCGATGTTCGCAAAACCCTGCATGGCGGCGAAGCGGCAACAACCAATAATCGCATGGAGCTTATGGCTGCTATTCGCGGTCTTGAAGCCCTTAAGCGTGCCTGTGAGGTGGAGCTGTTCACGGACTCCCAATATGTCCGGAAAGGTATCACTGAATGGATGGCAGGCTGGAAGCGGAATGGCTGGAGAACCGCTGCAAAAAAGCCGGTCAAGAACGAAGATCTATGGCGGGAGCTGGATACGGAAGTGGCCAGGCATAAGGTCAACTGGCACTGGGTCAAAGGACATTCCGGAGTACCGGATAACGAACTGGCGGATGAGCTCGCCAACCGTGGCGTTGAAGAGCTGACCAACGCTTAGGCGTGTGTCGCAAAACACAGAGAACCGGGTACAGGCAATGAGACAGATCGTACTAGATACAGAAACCACGGGTATTGACCCGGCAGAGGGTCATCGAATTATCGAGATCGGCTGCGTTGAATTGATGGAGCGTCAGCTCACCGGGCGCAACTACCATGTCTATATCAATCCGGAGCGGGAAGTTGAAGCCGAGGCCATAACAGTCCACGGGATCACCAATGAATTCCTCGCCGACAAACCGCTGTTTGCTGATGTCGCCGACGAATTCTTTGAGTTTATCAAGGGCGCGGAGCTGGTTATTCACAACGCAGCATTTGACGTCGGATTCATGGACTCTGAATTCGCCCGTCTGAAGCCCGTGAGGAAAACCGCTGACCATTGCGGTATTGTCGATTCCCTTGCAATTGCCAGAGCCCGGCATCCGGGCCAGAAGAACAATCTTGATGCGCTGTGCAAGCGCTACGGGGTCGATAACAGTAATCGGGATTTGCACGGGGCATTGCTCGATGCCGAAATACTGGCCGATGTCTACCTTCTTCTGACGGGTGGACAGACGGCACTATCCCTTGATGCGGGCTCAGAAAATGGCGGCGGTGCTGCCGGCATCCGACGCCTCCCTGCGGACCGGGAGGCGCTTGCAGTGATCCGTGCGTCGACGGCCGAAAACCAGGCTCACGACGAATTTATGTCCATTCTGGAAAAACAGGCCGGAGAAACCATTTGGGGAAAACTCCAGAACCCGGAATGAGAACTGTGTCTGCCTGTACCAAATGTTACATTCTGCCTTTCTTGAGGTACTTGAGTTTTATGTTATAAGTAATGATAAGTTCGCCAGTTTTTTGCGAGCTTGCTTTGGCCGGATAAGGGGTGTTCGGCTCACAACAAAAAGGACTGGTCCGCTGTATTCAGACCAGTGACCACCAAAGAGGATGCGGTAGTCTCCGCAATATTAATGGGAAGTGTTTATGGTTCAGTCGTCTCTCGCGACGAAATCGCAGTCGTTTGATCTGGTCAAAAGTGAAATAGAGCAGACCATCAAACAAGCAGAATCCAGCCTTGAACGCTTTCAGGAAAACCGCGAAAGGGGTGAGGATCTCCAGAACTGCGTCGATTTTATCAACCAGTTGCGTGGTATCTTTATTCTGGTAGAGCTGCGCGGTGGAACCCTGCTTTGCCAGGAAGCGGTGACGATGGCCAATGACGTCCCCGTTGGCGCCAATGACGACAAAAATATCCTGCTCACAACGCTTAACAGCGCACTTTTTATCCTCCGTCGGTATGTTGAGTATTACCATCAGCAGAGGGAGGATCATCCTGAACTACTGCTTCCTGTTATCAATGATCTCCGGGAGGCGCGAAGGGAAAAACCATATCCCGAGTCGTGCTTCTTCGATATCGATGTCAAAGAGCGCCCTGATTTCTGTTCTGGTTTAGCATTGCAGGAATTTGAGGGCAGCGAAGCTGATTACGAAGTCATGGCCCGTCGTATGCGTCTGACCTTTCAGGTGGCGCTTCTGGGAATTCTGCGCGACCGTAACGACGTGGTGAGCAAGAAACTGGTTGGGCGTGCCGCGCGGGGATTTGCACGCCTGTGCCAGGGTGCGCCCATGGGACAGATGTGGTGTCTGGTGGGCATTGTCGCAGACACCATGCTTGATCGTGCGATGGTCTTTAACAAGGCCCGCAAGCGCATGTTCATGCGGATCGAGAAATACGCCCGTGAAGTGGTATATGTGGGAAAAGTGGCAACTGCCAAAGATGCGCCGGATTCGTTGATACGGGATCTGGTCTATGTTCTGTATCGCAGCGGTTCTGCAAATCCCGAAGTAACCGGGGTGTTGTCCGCCTATCATCTCGCGCCGGCTGATTTTCCGGATTCAATGCTCGAGGCTCACTCCCGCAGGTTGTATGGCCCTGGCAGCGACGTTCTGAAATCCCTGTCAGAAGCTCTGCAGAGTGAGCTGAACCAGTTGAAAGACAAGCTGGATATTATTGAGCGGGGTATCGAGCCGGATTTGGCTGAGTTGTCGTCGATCGCTGATGCATTGGATCGTCTGGCTAACACGCTGGTCATGCTGGACCTGAACAAGCTCGCGGGTATTTCGAGGGAAGAGGCAAACAAACTGCGTAATTGGGAAGCAGAGTCCCGACTGCCAGGCGATGATGAGCTGTACAGGCTCGCTGATTCCGTACTTGGGGTTGAAGATGCGGTGATGCAGATCGTAACCAGAGGCATTACATCAGAGACTGATGCCCTGGCTGGCGGTGAGCGTAAGCGAGAGGAATCTTTGTACCTTCGGGAGGCCATGTATGTGGTTGCCGATGAGGCTCGTGGTGCGCTGACGCTGGCGAAACGGGCGATTACTGCTTTTATTGAATCCGATTTCGACAAACTGCATCTTGCCAATCTACCGGTGACACTGCACAGCATCTGGGGTGGTCTGCAGATGGTTAACGATCCAGCGGCGGCAGAGGTTCTTGAACGTGTGGCAGCGTCAATCCAGGAGCGCCTGCTCGATGCCAAGGAAGCTCCGGAAGCCCAGGTACTCGAAGCACTCGCAGATGCGCTGACCTCTCTTGAATACTACATCGAGAGTATCGGTAAGAGTGATGACCGTAACGCGGACTTGCTGAGATTGGCAGAATCGTCGCTGGACGACGTAGGCTTGTAGTTTCATGTCTCATTCGCTCGCTATTATTGTACTGGCTGCTTCAGGTGCCACACTGGTAATAGCGGGCATCCTGTTTTTCAGACAACCGCATTTGTTCGTTACCTGGCTGAAGGGAATGGCGGTTTTCTGCTCGATACTGGCCGGTCTGTACGCTCTTGTCATCGCTGTCAATCTTACCAACTATCAAGAGATGGGGGGTATGCAGACCATTGCCACGATCACCACGAAACGACAGGCTGAGCAGATCTGGGAGGTTAGTCTTGATCGACCAAATGGGGTGTCGGTGGCAAGGACACTGCAGGGAGATCAGTGGCAGATAGACTCTCGTATTCTGCGGTTTTCCGGGCCGCTTCAGTGGCTTGATTTCACGCCCGGATACCGATTGGAGCGGTTGAGGGGACGTTACACATCGCTGGAGCAGGAGTGGTCTTCTCCGAAAACCGCAATCGCCTCTTCCTCGGCCATTTGGCCGGACATCTGGAAATGGGATCAGCAGTTCAATCTGCCGTTTATAGAGGCTGTCGATGGTAACTCGACGTTCATGCCTATGCGAGATGGTGCCGTCTTTGATGTAAAGGTTTCATTTTCGGGGCTGGTGGCAGTTCCAGTTAATGAGCAGGCGAGGGCAGCCGTACAGTTCTGGAATCAGTAAAAGCGCCCCGGGTACATAAAAAAGCCTGCGCCGAAGCGCAGGCTTTTTTATGTACCATTCAGAAGAGCCTGTCAGCCCATTTTGAACAGTTCACCCAGCTTGGTCGCCAGCATCATATCGCCTTCAGCCCGGAGCTGACCTGCCATGAATGCCTGCATACCATCAGTCTCTCCGGAAACGATGCCCTTCAATGTTTCGGAATTCATGATCAGGGTGACAGAAGGATCGTCATGGGCGCCTTCATGCATCTTGCAGGTGCCGTCGTTGATGACGAGGTGGTAAGTCTTGTCGTCTTCAATGTCAAACTGGAACACCAGGTCCAGGCCTTGAGCTGCGTCTGCGTTAAAGTTCTGTTCCAGTTGTTCAAATACCTGAGCTACAGACATTGGTATCCCCTTTTAGTGGTTGTCTGGTCATGATCACGATGGCGTGATGTCCCTGGCTGCACGAGCCTGATCGGGTGCCTGGGTAGAGCCGATCTCGCAATCCGACTTTATGGTGAGTGGTCCGTTCTGTCAAGGTCGATCGAACGCTTGTTTTAATTTTTTTGCTCTCTTTATCACCATAATTTCGGTAAGTTACACTCTTGTCTTTGTATAAACATTTGGAGAAGCACTTTGGAGTTCCTGACAGAATACGGTTTGTTTTTGGCCAAGATCGTGACCTTTGTGGTAGCGGCGCTGGTGGTGATCTCTGTCATCATGTCCGCGGCCCAGAAGGATCGGGGTGATCATGAGGGTGAAGGAGAACTCAAAATCCAGAAACTGAATGAAAAATACCAAAAACTGCGTGAGGTCATCCAGGCCAGGCTGATGAGCGAGCAGGAACGCAAGGCATTCGAGAAGGCGCGGAAAAAAGAGAAGAAAGCCGAGAAAAAGGCAGGTAAGGCAAAGAAAAGCGACGCAAGCGAGCTGGACGAAAGGCCCGGTCATGTTTATGTTCTCGACTTCGATGGTGATATTAAAGCAAGCGACACAGATCCCCTTCGCCGTGCAATTACGGCAGTGTTGAGCGTCGCTGATCCTGAGAAAGATGAGGTTGTGATCCGCCTTGAGAGTGGCGGCGGACTGGTTCATTCATACGGTCTGGCAGCTGCCCAGCTTGATCGTATTCGTAGCAAGGGAGTCAAGCTGACTGCCTGCGTCGATAAGGTCGCAGCGAGCGGCGGTTATATGATGGCCTGTGTAGCGGACAGGATCGTGGCATCCCCGTTCGCGATCCTGGGTTCAATCGGCGTGGTCGCCCAACTGCCCAACTTCCATCGGTTACTCAAGAAGAACGACGTGGACTTTGAAGTTCTGACTGCAGGTGAACACAAGCGCACGATGACTGTTTTCGGAGAAAATACCGACAAAGGACGGCAAAAGTTTCTGGAAGATCTTGAAGATACCCATGTATTGTTCAAAGAATATGTTAGCGAACGTCGGCCGGATCTGGATATTGCCGCTGTAGCAAACGGCGATATCTGGTTTGGCAAGCGGGCAATGGACGTGAAGCTGATTGATGAGATCAAGACGTCCGATGAATATCTAATTGAAGCCTGTGAGCGGGCAGATGTGGTCTCGGTGACCTACCAGCGCAAACGGAGTCTTCCGGAAAAACTGGGATTGGCAACCAGTTCGGCGCTTGAACACACTGTCTGGAGAGTCCTGGGGGCGTTCCGGAACCAGAAGTTCCAGTAGTCGGCTTGTTAATGGCTGAGAGCTTGTAGACTGAATGAAAGAGAGGGGTAGCCCCTCTCTTTCAGGTAGATCAGGAGGCGCGACGCCTGAAGAGAGGGATGTCGGTATCGGTAGCGGCCTGGTAGCCCTGGCTGAAGAAGTTCAGGCATTTCTCAGCTTTGGTGATATCTTTGTCAGCCCGAAGCACATACGCATCAAATCCGCAGCGCTTCATGAACTGAAGCTGGTCCAGCAAGACATCCCCGATTGCCCGCATTTCGTTAACGTAACCGAAGCGTTCCCGCAGCAAACGACCAATACTGTATCCGCGTCCATCACTGAACTTCGGAAAGTTGACGGCGATCACCGGCAGTTCGTTCACGTGGCCATCCAGAATTTCCGGCTCGTCGTGGCTATCGAACCATACGCCGATGTCCTGACGTCCGCTGAAATGATCGTATCCGGCCAGCCAAAGATCTGCTGGAATCAATGCTGGCTGGTCCGCCGGGATGTCGAGAGATTCACCCTCGGCCGGGCGGGGTATCACAGTCCAGTTGTCCTGGCGGATGCTGCCATCCCGGGAAATTACGTTAGGCATACACGCGCTCCTTGAAAGGCTCAATTCCTACACGGCGATAAGTGTCCAGGAAGGTTTCCTCTTCCGTGCGTTTGGAAACATAGACATCAATAATTTTGGAGACCACGCTGGGCATGTCGTCACGGGCGAACGACGGGCCAAGGATCTTCCCAATCGATGCGTCATGTTGGGAGGAGCCACCAAGGCTGATCTGATAGAACTCCTCGCCCTTCTTGTCGACACCCAGAACACCGATATTGCCAACGTGGTGATGACCGCAGGCATTCATACAGCCCGAGATATTCAGATCAATGTTACCCAGGTCATACAAGTAGTCCAGGTCATCAAACTGTCGCTGGATGGCTTCCGCTACCGGAATTGACTTGGCATTGGCGAGGGCACAGTAGTCGCCCCCGGGACAGCAGATCACATCGGTCAGAGTGTTCAGGTTCGCGGTGCCAAAATCCATCGGTGTGATGGCTTGCCACAATTCAAACAAGCGGTCCTGACGGACATCGGCCAGAACCACATTCTGCTGATGGGTTACGCGGACTTCGCCGAAGCTGAATTCGTCGGCCAGATCTGCAATCTGTTCCAGTTGCCTGTCGCTCACATCTCCCGGAGGTGTTCCGGTTTTCTTCATGGTCAGGGTTACGATGGCGTAGCCCGGCTTCTTGTGAGTATCAACATTGTGGGTGAGCCACTGATCGAAGCCCCTGTGCTCGAACCGCTGGGAGGCCAGAGTGTCCGTGGCGTTTTCCAGTGCCATGTAATCCGGTTCGGTAAAGTAGGTCTTGATCCGGTTAATGGCTTCCGGTGTAAGTTTGGTTGGCGAATCCTTGATGTGCTGCCATTCGGCTTCCACCTTTTCTGCAAAGCCGGCAGGCGTCAGTGCCTTGACCAGAATCTTGATTCTGGCCTTGAATTTATTGTCCCGCCGGCCATATCGGTTGTAAACGCGGAGCACCGCTTCCAGATAGGTCAGCAGGTCCAGCTCGGGAAGGAAGCTGCGAATGACAGGGCCGACCATTGGAGTGCGGCCGAGGCCGCCACCGACATGAACCCGGAAGCCAAGCTCACCGGCGTCATTGCGTACCATTTGCAGGCCAATGTCGTGAACCTGAATAGCGGCACGGTCAGTGTGCTCCGAGGCATTCACCGCCACTTTGAATTTCCTGGGCAGGAAGGCAAATTCCGGATGGAACGTAGACCACTGACGGATGACTTCGCAGTAGGGCCTGGGATCGGCGATTTCGTCAAACTGGACGCCGGAGAACTGATCCGTTGTGGTGTTTCGTATGCAGTTACCGCTGGTCTGGTTCGCATGCATCTCGACTTCCGCCAGTTCGGCCAGAATATCGGGCACATCCTCAAGCGCTGGCCAGTTGAGCTGGACGTTCTGGCGCGTCGTGAAGTGGGCGTACCCTTTGTCGTAATCGCGGGTGATACGGGCAAGTCTGCGCAACTGATTCGAGCGCATCATGCCGTAGGGAACACAGATCCTGAGCATAGGGGCAAGACGCTGAACGTACAGCCCATTCTGCAGGCGCAGGGGAAGAAACTCCTCTTCAGCCAGTTCACCGGCCAGAGCTCGTTCGGTCTGGTCTCGGAACTGGGCAACCCTCTCGGCAGCCATTTGCCGATCGTGTTCATCATATACGTACATAGTGGGAAGATCCTGCTTGAAAGCGTCATATTCAGGCCGGCGGCCTTATATCTGACGGGAAGGATAACAGCGGGTTTTTATTCTTAAAATGATTATTTCAAAATATGTTTATCGATTCAGGTGATAAGCAGAAAGAACAAGGCACTGGACGAATATTAATTACCTGCTTAACTTAGGGGGGATTGGCGCCGTGTCAGTTACCGCCGCCATGACAATAACAACAAGACGAGCAATCACCCGCAAAGAGGAATCGACATGAAGAAGACCGTACGCTCTGACAGCCAAGCTGATGCCGTTGCCGCAGTTGTTCTGGTAATGCTTGCGGTGACCTTCGCAGTTGTCTGGGTCTCAGGTCAGTAACGCTACTGACTGGCCAGAACCAGGTTCACAATCACAATCAGCCCCACCACGAAACTGACGGTAAACAGGATTCCTGCGATGATGTATGGCCAGGGGCTGTGGCTTGAAAAATCTTCTTCCCGGCGTTTGTCGGACTGCACACCGATGGCGCCGGCAAGAATACTTTGCATGACCTTCAAAATACCGGGTCTTTTAGGCTTTTGTTGATCGATCTTATTTGCCTTTAACAACTCAGTCATGATCCGCCCCTGGTCTCTGTCTTGCGTGCAGATTATTCAGCTGGATCGTAGGCCAGACTTGGTGCAAGCCAACGTTCCGCTTCGGCTCGGGATATTCCCTTGCGTTCAGCATAGTCTTCAACCTGGTCAGCGCCAATTTTCCCGACTGAAAAGTATTTGGATTCCGGGTGCGAAAAATACCAGCCGGACACGGCGGCGGTTGGAAACATGGCGAAATGTTCCGTCAGCTCAATTCCGATTTTATCGGTGGCCTCGAGAAGTTCAAACAAGGCAGCCTTCTCAGTATGATCCGGACAGGCAGGGTAGCCTGGAGCAGGGCGGATTCCGCGGTATCGTTCTTTGATCAGATCGTCATTGGCCAGTTCTTCGTCAGCGGCGTAACGCCAGAACTCCTGTCGGACACGCTCGTGCATGCGCTCAGCGAAAGCTTCTGCGAGACGGTCTGCCAGAGCTTTCACCATGATTGCGTTGTAATCGTCATTGGCGTCCTTGAACTCCACTGAGAACTCCTCGGCGCCGATGCCTGTAGTGACGGCAAAGCCACCCACGTAATCAACGTTGTCCGAGCCCTCAGGTGCCACGAAATCAGAGAGTGCCATCATGGGTTTTCCGGGAGCCTTCTCATCCTGTTGTCGAAGGTGGTGCAGGGTGGTCAACTCGTCGCTACGGGATTCGTCCTTGTACAGCACGATGTCGTCGCCTCTGCGATTCGCTGGCCAGAAACCGATAACGCCGCGGGCAGTGATCCGTTTCTCGTCGATCATCCGGCGCAGAATAATCTGAGCATCGTCGAAGAGATTTCGTGCTGCCTCACCACGCTTGGGGTCATCAAAGATGGCCGGGTACTTGCCAGAAATATCCCAGGATATGAAGAATGGCGTCCAGTCGATGTAATCAACCAGCTCATTGAGATCGTATTCTTCGAAGACCCGGATTCCAGTAAATGCCGGTTTGGGGGGCTGGTAGCCTTCAAACGATATCTCCGGAGCACGATCCCGTGCCGCCTTGAGAGAAACCAGCTTGGTCCTGTCGCCACGGTTCTTGCGGCGCTCGCGGATTTCATCATATTCCGTGCGTGCAGCGCTTACCAAATCCGGCTTGGCGGTTTTGCTTAGAAGTTGCGAGGCAACGTTCACGCAGCGAGACGCATCCGATACGTACAGTGCAATGTCGTTTTTGTACTGGGGCTCGATCTTTACGGCAGTATGAGCCTTCGACGTTGTGGCTCCGCCTATCATAAGCGGGATCTTGAAATCCAGCCGCTGCATTTCGCGGGCCACGTGCACCATTTCGTCCAGGGAGGGTGTGATCAACCCGCTGAGACCAATGATGTCGACGTCGTATTGTTTTGCGGCGTCCAGAATCTTGTCACAAGGCACCATGACGCCGAGGTCAATGACTTCATAGTTGTTGCACTGAAGCACCACTCCGACGATGTTCTTGCCAATATCGTGCACGTCGCCTTTCACTGTCGCCATGAGGATCTTGCCTTTGGCTTTCTGATCTTCAGTCTTCTCGGCCTCGATAAAAGGGATCAGATGGGCGACGGCCTGCTTCATGACGCGGGCACTCTTGACCACCTGGGGCAGGAACATTTTCCCGTCGCCGAACAGATCGCCAACCACGTTCATGCCGTCCATCAACGGACCTTCAATCACTTCAATGGGGTGGCTTGCGTTTTGGCGGCAGGCTTCGGTGTCATCAATGATGTACGAGGTAATGCCCTTCACCAGAGCATGTTCAAGTCTTTTTTCAACGGGCCATTGCCGCCATGCCAGGTCTTCTTCCTGTGTTTTTCCGCCTTTGCCTTTGTAGCGTTCGGCAATTTCAAGCAGGCGGTCGGTGGCGTCATCGCGGCGGTTCAGGACAACGTCTTCCACCCGTTCCTTGAGTTCCGGATCGATTTCGTCGTAGATCACCAATTGTCCGGGATTCACGATTCCCATGTTCATCCCGGCCTTGATGGCGTGGTACAGGAACACGGAGTGGATGGCTTCCCGGACCATATCATTGCCCCGGAACGAGAAGGACACGTTGCTCACGCCTCCGGAAATGGAGGCGTAGGGAAGGTGTTCCCGAATCCAGCGTGTGGCGTTGATGAAATCCACAGCGTAGTTGTTATGTTCTTCTATGCCAGTAGCAATGGCGAAGATGTTAGGGTCAAAGATAATATCGGCCGGATTGAAGCCGATGCCCTTTAACACGTCGTAGGAGCGTTTGCAGATCTCTGTCTTGCGCTCATAGGTATCTGCTTGCCCCTGTTCGTCAAATGCCATCACGACAACGGCGGCGCCATAGCGCATGCAATCCCGGGCTCGTTTGATGAACTCGTCTTCGCCTTCCTTAAGGCTGATAGAGTTCACGACGGCCTTGCCCTGGATGCAACGTAGCCCTGCTTCGATCACGTCCCACTTGGATGAATCAATCATGATCGGGACCCGGGAGATGTCCGGTTCCGAGGCCACCAGCTTCAGGAAGGTAACCATCACGTCCTTCGACTCCAGCATGCCCTCATCCATGTTGATGTCGATGATCTGGGCACCGTTTTCTACCTGGTCCCGGGCAACGCTGAGAGCTTCTTCGTACTGTTCTTCCTTGATCAGGCGCAGAAAACGCTTGGAGCCGGTGACGTTGGTGCGCTCGCCTACGTTGATGAACAGAACGTTATCATCGCCAGTAAATGGCTCGAGGCCGGAGAGGCGCAGGGCTTTCGGTCGTTCAGGAATTTTCCGGGGAGGGTACTTTGCTACAGCCTGGGCGATGGCTTCAATGTGGTCGGGGCGTGAGCCGCAGCAGCCGCCGATGATATTCAGGAAGCCATCGCGAGCGAAACCTTCAATAATCTCGGCCATTTCTTCAGGTGTCTGGTCGTACTCACCAAATTCGTTCGGAAGGCCGGCGTTCGGGTGTGCGGTTACATAGGTTTCCGCCTTGGCAGACAGTTCTTCGACGTATGGCCGAAGAGTATCGGCACCCAGCGCGCAGTTGAGCCCCACGGAGATAGGTCTGGCGTGCGCTACGGAGTTCCAGAAGGCTTCGGTGGTCTGGCCCGACAGGGTTCGGCCTGACGCATCGGTAATCGTGCCGGAAATCATGATCGGCAGTGCTGTACCGCTGTCTTCAAAGTATTGTTGGGTGGCGTAGATGGCTGCTTTGGCATTCAGCGTATCGAAAATGGTTTCGATCAGGATCAGGTCGCAGCCACCCTCAACCAGGCCTTCAACCGCCTCGTAATAGTTGTCTACCAGGGCCTGAAAGTCGACGTTTCGGTAGCCAGGGTTGTTAACATCCGGTGAGATAGACGCGGTGCGCGATGTGGGTCCGACGGCGCCGGCCACAAAACGGGGCTTTTCCGGAGTCTTGGCGGTGTATACATCTGCGATCTGTCGCGCAAGCTGTGCGGCAGCTACGTTCAGTTCTTTCGCAATTTCTTCGAGGCCGTAATCTGCCTGGGAAAGCTGGGTGGAATTGAAGGTGTTGGTTTCGATGATATCCGCGCCGGCGTCCAGGTAGTCCGCATGGATGTTGCGGAGCAGGGCCGGCTGAGTCAGGTTCAGAAGATCGTTGTTGCCCTGAACCTCACGTTCATAATCGGCAAACCGATCGCCGCGGAAGGCCTTCTCGTCCAGCTTGAGGTTCTGGATCATGGTACCCATGCCGCCATCAAGGATTACTATGCGTTCCTGCAAGGCCTTGTGGAGCTGGTCGAGACGGGTTGTGCGATCGGTCATAAATATATCCGGATGTCGTTAATAGCGCTGTAATAGTGTCAATGGCGCGGGATCATAGCAAAAATGCCCAGGCTCGTCTTAGTACGAATGACGATTATCAATTGCCTTTCGTATATACCTGCCAATACGGGAAATTCATTACCCGACTATTTTACTTGGTCTTTCATGTTGCGACGATCTCCCTTAAAATGAAGTGAAACTTTCAAACGGGTTGAAAACATGGCTCAGGTTACTGTGACAGATCCCGCACGGGATTATCTTGCACAACTTATCGAGAAGCAGGACGTGGAAGGCATGGGAGTCCGTATATTCGTGACCCAGCCCGGTACCAAAAATGCCGAGACCTGTCTGGCCTATTGCCCGCCCAACGAAGTGGTACCTACGGACGAGCAGGTGGATCTGGACAAGTTCATTTTGTATCTGGATCACAATTCCGTGCCCTTCCTCGAAGAGGCTTACGTAGACTATTCCAAAGACCAGATGGGCGGTCAGCTCACTATCAAAGCACCCAACGCCAAGGTGCCCAAGATCGATGATGATGCGCCTTTGCCCGACCGCGTGAATTACACTCTGGCTTCGGAGATCAATCCGAACCTGGCAGCTCACGGTGGCGAGGTTTCGCTGGTAGAAATTGTCGATGAATCGGTGGCGGTACTGCGCTTTGGTGGTGGTTGTCAGGGCTGTTCTGCAGTCAGCCTGACCCTGAAGCAGGGCGTTGAAACCACGCTTAGAGAGCGCGTACCGGAAATCACGGCCGTACGTGATGTGACCGACCACACCAACACTGAAAACGCCTACTACCAGTAAAACCTTCTCTCTCCGCTGTACCGCGCTCTCTTCGGGCGCGGCAGCGGCTGCAAGGCCCTACCGCAAGATATTGTCTTGCAACACTGCCAATGCTGCGGTGGTATGAATGCTCTATTATTGGTTGCATCAAAGTAACACCGCACAGGTACCATCCTGTCCTCGTTCATAGCGTTATTACCGGTTTGACCGGTTTACACTCTTCAGCCGGGGTCAAAATTGTTCGACGTTGTGCTTCTGTCCGTGCCTCTGATGGCGGCGGTAGTCGGTTGGCTAACCAACTGGCTTGCTATCCAGATGTCCTTTTATCCGATCCAGTATATCGGCGTGGGAGTGTTTGGTTGGCAGGGGGTCATTCCGCGTAAAGCCGAGAGAATGGCACACATTTGCATCGACAGAACCCTCCAGAGCATGGGTGACTTGAGCACGGTGTATCAGAAGCTGGAACCCCAGCGCATCGTTCAACAGGTCATATCCCAGGTTACGCCCAGAATGGACGAGTACATCGATGAGGTCATGTATGAAATCGACCCGGTGCTTTGGGATAATTTGCCACAGTTCCTGAAAAACCGGATCTACCGGTGGGGCCGGGACCAGCTTCCGTCCTGCATAGAAGAGTTGGTGGAGGATGTTGGCGACGAGCTTGACGAACTGGTCGACCTCAAAGCGCTGCTCAGCCGCGAGTTGGCAAAGCACCCTGATATGATGAACCGCATGTTTCAGCAGGCGGGCAGGGTGGAGCTGCAGTCTGTTATCAACCGCGGTGCGATTATCGGTGGCGCTCTCGGTGCCTTACTTGTGCCTTTATGGATCCGTTATCCGGAGCCCTGGCTGCTACCCGCAGGCGGCCTGGTGATTGGCTTTGTTACCAACTGGATTGCCATCAGCCTGATCTTCGCCCCGCTGAAACCCCGACGCTTCCTGTTCTGGAATCTTCAGGGCCTGTTTCTTCGGAGGCAATCCGAGATCAGTGAGGTCTGGGCACGGCTTGTTGCTGAGGAGTTGATCACCGTCGAGAAGGTTGCGGATGCGATGATCAATGGAAGTCATGCCAACAGAACCCGGGCCCTTATCCAGAAACATCTGCGACCATTACTGGATAATGCTGTCGTCATGAAGCTGACCGCGCAGGTGGCTGTGGGTATGACCGGCTATACAGAGTTGAAAAAGGTTATGAACCAGAAGGCTGTATTCGCTACCCGTGATGTCTTCAGCGATCCGGGCTTCAACCGAAATCAGGCGGCAGTGGTTTCAGAGATTCTGTCCCACCGGATGAAAGCACTCAAACCTCGTGAATTCCAGGATGTTCTTCGGCCTGCGTTTCGGGAGGAGGAGATTCAGTTGATGGTTGTGGGAGGTCTGTTCGGAGCCCTGACGGGAATGATTCAGTTCCTCTCGCTAAGTTATTTGAGTTTTTAGCAACAAGAGCGCGCCTATCTGGTTCTTGGCGGCAAGGTAGCGGAGCTCGTAGGCATCTTTGCAGAGGGGCGCGCTACAGGCAATTGGTGGGGCGTGGCAGTCCGGCAATCCGGCAGGCGGTTTTTGCCGGCGTACCAGGAAATAGCTGCATCAGGTAAATGCTGTTGCCTTTGTCCTCGCCCAATGCCTCTTTGACGGCTTTC
Organism: Marinobacter sp. F3R08; assembly: GCF_018860425.1. Lineage (GTDB taxonomy): Bacteria > Pseudomonadota > Gammaproteobacteria > Pseudomonadales > Oleiphilaceae > Marinobacter. Next base: position 594,402 of record NZ_JAHKPI010000025.1, read on the forward strand.
ACGAATAGGCGGTTGGATGGAGGTGACATCTCATGCTCTTTGTAAAAAGAGCGAAGAAACTGAATGATTTCCCAGTGCTTTTCAGTCAGTTTTATATCATCCTGGGCAGCAATCACGGTCGCAACCCCTTCTGTCCACTCCTCGGCGTCTTCAAGAAATCCTTCGTTGTTTCGCTGTGGTATTGCGTTACTGGTCATGATTCACCAACTGATAACCCGATGTGCCTGCAGTGAGAGCGCTACCATTTCCGTATAGTCCACCATGCTGGTATTGCCACTCAGATGCCCGATTCCGCGGGCATCGACATCCGCAGTCAGAGCAAATACCTTGGCTGCATCAGGCAGGCACCCGGTGGAAAGAAACAGTACCCCGCCACCTATGAGCAACAGGCCATCGTCCGGAGAAATCATCTCGAGGCATCGGGTAGCCCGTGGGTGGTCGGGGGCTTTATTCAGAATGTGCAATGTGTGAATGCCAGTCATTCAGGCTAACCTGCGAACGTTGTGTGGTCATAATCGGATAGCAGGGCCGCATCGGCATCCGCCAGAGTCACGCCTTTGATGAGGGAATTCTCATCCAGTCCGTAGATCTCGCATGCTGCCCGATCGGCGAGGATTGCATCGATACCGAATATCTGTGCCGCTGACAGGTTCTTCTCCACAGACTTCTGGCCAATACTGCCGGCTTCCTGTGGCTTTCTCAGCCAGTTAACGCCAGCCCCCATGAACAGAAGCGATGCCGGCTGATCGAAAGCTGCAAGGGAAAACGCCATGTCGAGTGCTTCCCGCCCGATCCATGTGCCATAAGGCGGATGATCAATCATGATCAGAGTACTCATGGTTAGTCTCCAGCGTGAAAATAGAGCGTGCGCGCGGACTTTATCCGCCCCTCGACCCAGTCTCCGAGCCCGGCTATTTCAAACGGAGCGCGCAGATTCGCGGCCGGCAACTCGTAGCGCTTCTGTTCGGTTTCGTTGATCAGGCCACGACGCAGAGCAGAGGCAATGCAGGCAACCCCGGGAATGCTGTGATCGGTGAGAAAACGCGACCACTCTTCCGGCCAATGGGGTTCATCAGATGGCGGTGCACACAGTGCCGAGGCCAGATGAACCCCATCCCCGTAGAGGAAAACCCGATCAAGACGGTGGCCCAGATTAACAGCAGCCCTGGCAAAGGCGAGAGCCGTTTGCGGGGCCTGGGACGTATAGGGGGCACCGGTAATCACCAGAGTAAACGATTGAGTGCTTGTGTCGGTCATGCCGTCGCGTCTTACCAGAGAACCTTTTCAGTTTACAGAAAGCAAAAACCCCGGCAAGTGCCGGGGCTTTCCAAAGGCCAGAGCCTATGGCTGCATCAATCGTTACCGCTGAATGCGGAGATCAGATGAAGCAGGGCAAGGAACAGGTTGTAGATGTTCAGGTACAGTCCTGTCGTGGCCATAATGTAGTTCTGCTCACCGCCATTTACGATGCGGCTTGTATCGTAAAGGATAAAGCCAGACATCAGGAAAACGATCGCAGCACTGATGGCGAGGCTGAACGCTGTGATTTCTACACCGAAGAGGCTGGCAACCATGGCGCCAACAGCCGCAACCAGCACAACAACCAAGCCTGCTACCAGCATGCCACGCATGAAGCTGAAGTCTTTCTTGGTGGTCAGAACATAGCCGGACAAGGCAAAAAAGACCAGTGCCGTTCCACCCAGCGCCTGCATAACAATCTGACTACCGTTCGAGAACTGCAGGTAGTAATTCATCGTTGGCCCGAGGGAAAGCCCAAGGAGCCCTGTGAAGGCGAAAACAACACCAATGCCGGCGCTGCTGTTCGCTGTCCGGGGGAGAACAAACCAGACCAGCGCCAATGCGCCGAGGCTGCAGATCAGGCTGGCGCCCCGGCCCAGTCCCACATACATTGAGGCTGCGGCCATTACCGTGCTGAACAGCAAAGTCATGGCAAGCAGTGTGTAGGTGTTTTTCAGAACCTTGGAAGCTTCCGGGCTAATTGCATCTGTCGCAGAGCCGCGGGCAATGGTATTCCCTCGGTTCTGTTGGTAACTGTATTGTCTGTTTTCCATCTTTCTCTCCGTTGGGTTCCAGGATTTTGATCGCGGAACAGCCTTGAACTGTAAATGAAACAGGTTGAGGAATCTAGGTCAGATCATAGTGCCAGTTTCCAGACTTTCAATCATTTACGACCGGAAACTCGCTGCTGGATTCCATTAAAAACTGGTAATGTTTAAAAGTGCGGCAGGTTTTATGCAGAGCGTTGACAGCACAAGCAAATCCGGTATGATGCACATCGCTGTCGCACGGCAGTGAATGGAAAAACGGTGGGCTGGCAGAGTGGCTGAATGCAGCGGTCTTGAAAACCGCCGAAGGTTAGTAGCCTTCCCGGGGTTCGAATCCCTGGCCCACCGCCATTTTTCCTCTCTCTTCTTAAGTATTTCTTCTGTTTTATCTCCCGGTATTTATTCGTACTTGGTTTAGCGCCGTCTCACCCTCATTATTCAGGTATTGTTAGCGCGAGGGTTTCCTATGACTGATTCTCAAACAACCCAGACAACTGAACCCCGTTCAACAGAACGCCGGGACCGCAAGTTCGCTGTGTCCGCAAACCGGGGCAAGGCGAATCATAAGGTCCGGTATGTGGAAGCGGGTGGCGCGGCAGTCGATACACAGGAGTGTACCTTCTGCCAGTCTGTTCCGGATCTTTCGGACGATGGTGGGGAGAAAGAGTAAACCGGAGCAACTGACGTCGTCCGGTTTAGAGATGGCCTGTATCAGAGATTCCGGCCCGGATAGGCGAACTCTTTTTGCTCGTCGGCTCTTTGCTGTCGTGCGGTCAGAGTGTCAGGCTCGTTTTTTGGCACTTGCCAGCCTTCCAGATTTTCTTCAATCAACTTCACGAGCGCCTCGATATGCCCTGGCGTCGCGTTGAGTGCAGTGATATAGCTGAATTCTGCGCCGCCAGCCTCCATGAAGTATTCGCGGTTTTCCTCGTCGATTTCCTCAATGGTTTCCAGGCAGTCCGATGAGAAGCCGGGGCAGAACACGTCGATGGACTTTACGCCTTTTCCTGGCAGGGATTTCAGGGTTTCATCCGTATAAGGCTTGAGCCACTCTTCCTTGCCGAATCTCGACTGAAAGGTGGTCATGTAGTCTTCCTTGTTCAGGCCAAGTCGTTCCGCCAGCAGTCGTGACGTTTTATGGCATTCACAATGGTATGGATCGCCCTTGTTGAGGTACTTCAGCGGAATCCCATGATAGGAAAGGATGAGTTTTTCATTCCGCCCGTGGTTGGCCCAGTGTCCTTCGATGTGGCGAGCCATCGCCTCGATATAAGGTGGGAAATCCGGATAGTGGGAAATAAACCGAAAATCCGGCAGCCACCGCCGTCTGGTGAAATCTTTGGCAATGGCATCGAAGGTTGACGCGGAGGTAGACGCTGAATACTGAGGGTATAGCGGCAGTACCAGCAGCTTGCGAACGCCCTGTTCCTGCATGTCATCCAGAACTCGAGCAATCGAGGGATTGCCATAGCGCATGGCAAATCCGACCACAACATTTGAGCCATATTTATGCTTGAGCGCTTCCCGAATCCCCTCAGCCTGCCTGGCGGTGTGGAACAGAAGTGGAGAGCCCTCAGGCTGCCAAACGCTGGCGTAGGCTTTTGCACTGCGTTTGGGGCGAATGCGCAGAATAACGCCATGCAGGATCATCCACCAAAGAGGTCGGGGCAGCTCGACTACTCGCGGGTCCGAGAGGAACTCAGCAAGATAACGACGGAGCGCTGACGTTGTGGGCGCGTCCGGAGTACCAAGGTTGGTTACCAGTACACCTAAACGGTCAGGTCTGTTGTGGCTGAAGTTCTGTGAACCTTTGAATTGCATAGAGTGGATCCTGAGCTTTGATTGATCGGTTGTAACTCAGCCTTTGCGGGAGGCTTGTTCTGCCATCCGGGGGGCGAGACCGGAAATGTCGTAGCCGGCGTTCTGAGCCTTGGTGAAGATTTCAGAGGCTGGCCTGGAGCGAGCCGAGCTCAGCGCCCAGAGAACGGTGCAGCGCGTCCCGGACCGACAGAATGCCAATACGGGTTTTTCGGCGTCCCGGATCATGGGTGCAAACTGCTCTACGTCGTCATCAGTAATATGTCCTGACGCCACCGGCATATATACCCAGGTCAACCCTTGCTCACGGGCAGCGGCCTCAATCTCGGCCATTGGCGGTTGGCCAGGTTCTTCACAATCGGGGCGATTCGCTACGAGGGTTCTGAATCCCAGTTTTGCGGCCTCAGCCACGTCGTCGACGGAAATCTGCGGAGTTACCGAGATGTGATCGTCAATTTTTCTGATATCCATGAAACGTTGTCTCCGGGTCGGGTAATGGCGCTGTCACTATCATCGCACAGCCTCAGAGCTGTGTCAGAGTGACCGCAGGGAAATTTTCTGAAACCGTTCAGGCGTTTGCGCGGTTACGCTCAATCACTTCAAAAATGGCCATGCCGGCAATCATAGCGGCAACAAAGACGGCGGCCTTAATTTCACCGGCGCCCAGTGCGACAAGCCCCGGACCAGGGCAGAAACCGGCAATTCCCCAGCCAACACCGAACATGAGCCCGCCAAGGATCAGGCGTTTGTCGATATGCGTGCTTGCTGGCATTTTTATGTCGAAACCGAGGAACGATAACGTGCGTTTACGGGCGATCGCAAAGGCGAACACGCCAACCAGAATGGCACCACCCATGACAAAGGCGAGGGAAGGGTCCCACGAGCCTGCAAGGTCGAGGAAGCCGAGCACTTTCTCGGGATTCGCCATGCCGGAGGCAATCAAACCAATGCCGAACACAAGTCCGGCGAACAACGATGCTAGGGAATATTTCATGGCATCAGACTCCCAAAAGATGACGGATAACGTACACGGTGGCAAAACCGGCGCCCATGAAGCTGAGGGTTGCCATCAGTGATCGGAGAGAAAGACGTGACAGGCCGCAGACACCGTGGCCGCTCGTGCAGCCAGATCCATAACGGGTGCCAATACCAACGAGCACACCGGCAATGATTAACGCGGGATAGCCGGCATTGATTTCGATGGCTGGCAGATCCGTTGCCAATAGCCAGAGTGCCGGTGCGCAGATCAGACCGCCCAGGAAAGCCAGCCGCCAGATGACATCGCCTTTCGCTGGGGCGAGGAGGCCGCCAAGGATGCCGCTGATGCCGGCAATGCGGCCGTTCAGAAGCAGGAAGCTGGCCGCTGCAATACCCACCAAAATCCCGCCCAGCAGCGCTGACCAGGGGGTGAAGTCATTCCACGCGATTTCAATCATCTGATAGTCCCCATATTACGGATGTTCGATTTGGAATAAGCATATATCTTGGGGCAATAATACCAAAAAAAAGCCCGGCAAAGGATGCCGGGCGGAGGCGTGCGAGTAGTATCCATGAAAGACTTCCAGACAAACCGGCATCAGCTGGGACACCGGTATTGGGAAGTATTGACCATATTTTGAACACTTCAAGCCAGAGCGTCTCTCGTTTGAAAACATTTTTTCATATTGGATGCGTCTTTATACTGCCGCCTTTCACTATGCGGTTTTCGGACTGACTGAAATGCGACGAAACCTGTAATACAATGGGCTTCTGTAAGAAGTATCCGTACCCCCGAGGATGTTTTATGTCGGATGAGAGTGACAATAAGCCAGAGAACGATCCGCAGCTGGCGGCAAAAATCAAGGGCTCTGCCCGTCAGATCTGGCTGGCAGGGCTGGGCGCCTACACCAAGGCCGAGGAAGACACCGGCCGCTTTTTCGATCGCCTTGTCCAAGAGGGTGAGCAACTGGAAAACAAGACCCGGGGTGTCGTAGAAAAGCAGATCAAATCGGTTGAGGATCGTGTTGAGGGGGTTCGTGAGCGCGCCACCGGCACCTGGGACCGACTTGAGCACCTGTTTGATGAGCGGGTGTCCGGTGCGCTCAGGCGGCTTGGTATCCATCGTCGCGAAGACATTGAGTCTCTTGAGCGTCGCATCGAGAAGCTGGAGTCTGAACTTGCTCGCCTTCGGGGCCGTGCGGGCGACGACGAAGAATAACGACGGTGTTCAAAGATAGTCCCGACTCATCAGTCGGGCTTCTTCCTGGAAATCCGGAGTCAGGTAGGGAAGCACAAGGTGCATCATTTGGTAAACACCGCGACCTGGATCCACTGTCTCGCGGTTTTCCAAGTGCGACAGCGTGTCAAAAGCACTCCAGTAACAAGAGGTTAGCGTTAACTGCTCACAGAGTGGGTCAAGTTCCTTCGTGCCAATTTCCATGATTCCCTGGCGCTGGAAGCTCTCACAAATTGTCCGAAAGGCGAACGTTTTCTTCCTCTTGATCCGCTTAAACCTTACCTGCAACGGTTGGTAGCGGGATAGCACGTTCACCAGGTCCTGATAGAGGAACCGGTAACGCGCTACTGTTTCAAATAACAGATGAAGAAAGAATCCCTGTTGATCCAGCGTGATATCGGCGTCGTTCGGAACCGACAGCAGATCCAGCATTTCGTGCTCGTACTGGTCGAAAAGCTCTTCGACAATGTCGCCTTTACTTTTGAAATGGTAGTAAAGATTACCCGGGCTGATATCCATCTCATCGGAGATCAGGAGTGTGGTGACATTGGGTTCGCCGACGCTGTTAAACAGCGCCAGGCTTGTTTGAAGAATACGGTCGCGGGTTTTAATTTTTTTCATGTCGCGCCGGGCCGGCCTCTATAGCTCGAAGCTCGCCCAGACCGGACAATGGTCGGACGGCCGCTCCATGGCTCGAATGTCGTAGGAAACACCGGCTTGTTGGGCTTTGGGCAGCAGGCTGCTATTGGCCATGATCAGGTCAATTCTCAGGCCCCGCCTGGGCTCCCGGTCAAAGCCTTTACTGCGATAATCAAACCAGCTGAAGGTGTCTGTTTCATCCGGATGCAGATACCGGAAAATATCGGTATACCCCCTGGACTCTACCTGGCCAAGCCATTCCCGTTCTTCCGGAAGGAAAGAGCACTTGCCACTCCGCAGCCAGCGTTTGGCGTTGTCTGCACCGATACCGATGTCTTTGTCGGTTGGCGAGATGTTCATATCCCCCATGACCACTACATGGCCCCCATGTTCACCGAGCTCGTCCAGATAGCGCATCAGGTCAGCGTAGAATTTTTCTTTGGCAGGAAACTTCACCGGATGGTCGCGGCTTTCTCCCTGGGGAAAATAACCATTAATTACGGTCAGGTTCTCACCGTTAACCGTGAAATGTCCGGTAATCAGTCTGCGCTGGGAATCTTCGTCGTCCCAGGGATAGCCTTTGATCACTTCCTTCGGTGCGAGTTTCGAGAGCAGAGCAACACCATAATGGGTTTTCTGACCGTGGAAATGCACGTGATAGCCAAGCTCACGGATCGCCTCGACGGGAAAGTCGTCGTCCTGAACCTTGGTTTCCTGGAGGCCGATGAAATCGGGGGCAAGGCTATTAATGACAGCCTCTAGCTGGTGCAGGCGTGTGCGGATACTGTTGACGTTGAAAGACACGAACATCATTGCAAAAAACTCTCCGGCGTTGATTCCCGCCGAAGTTTAACATATTGCCCCCCAGGGTCTGCCTTGGCTCGGGAGGCCGTTTTAGGGGGTCAGTTCGCAATTCGGGTAGGTATCCACCGAATAGCGGATGTGGGCCGTATGGTTTTCGTCTCGATTTTTCCGAATATTGGTCAGTCCGAGGTAATCAGAGAGGGCGCCGGAGTCGCTGTAACCCAGGACAATAGGCTCCACAAGGAACCTCAGCACCATTCCCGTTGGGCGTATCTGCACTATGTGGTCTGCATTCAGCCGGCTATTCTCGGCTCGCTCCAGCACAAAGCCATAGTGCTCGCCACGGGTAGGACCGAGAAATCGAAATTCAACAGATTCGCCAGCCACCACACTCTGCCAGTTCTGACGGACGAAGTTATCAAAGCCGGAGTCCACAACAGTATCTGGTGGGTAGGCAACCTCAAAGCGCTTTGAATCGCCTTGGGGCGTCTGCCATTCAATTAACAGGGTTTCCGGTTCAGGGTAGTTTACTTGCATCTGTTCAGCGAAGGTCGGCTGAATGAAATCGACGCCAGGGCGCAGCACTGAAGCGCTGTAATCAAGCGTTTTATAGGCGAACGACGCCTCTTCCCCGGGCTTGTAATAGGCAACCCTATGCTGTTGAGGGCGAAATACCCCGCCTGTACAAGTGCCATCAACCTGGTGGTGTTCCTCGTAGATCCCAGTGCCATCTTTGGTGGAAGCCATACCGGTAAACCGGAATTCCTGGGCCGAGGCCTGGAGGGTTACCGCCATCAGGGCCAGGGCAGCGAGTCCGGACGGGCTACTCACCCCACCAGCTCCGGATACAGCGTTTTGCGGGCATACAGGAGTAGCGGGAAAACAACCAGCCAGCCAATCCCGAGTGCAAAAAGTGAGGGCACCAGTTCGGGCAGCTCTACCGCACCGAGCTGACTTGCAGACCAGTAAGCGAACGGGCCGGCAAAGGGCGCCAGCACGAAAGGTAGCCACGGCTTCTTACTGATCCAGTCAAGCGAATGGCTCAGGGTGGTCATGAAAATGGCCCAGATGGCCACCAACCAGGGTGGCGTCAACATTACCTGGCCGGTACCGTCGTCGAGAATCCCGGTGTGAAACCAGATGCCGTCCAGAACTGAGCCAACCACGGTTCCCAGGCCGATGAACTGCAGTTCGGTCATCCGTTTCTGGCTTATCAGCAGGAAATGAAAGACCAGAAATAACACTACGATCCCCGCGCCGATCAGCCCTGGATAGAACACGCAGGCAAACCAGCCGGCCTGGAAAAGAAGAAAATTCAGAACGTTACGGACCGTTTCCGAGTTGATCATACGCTCAGAATATTCTCGCGCTTGTTGCCGGGCTTGGCGAAAATCAGCTGTGCCACGCCAATGGCTCGCTCGCTGAAGCCTGCCTCGCAGTAGGCAAAGTAAAAGTGCCACAGGCGTCGGAATGCCTCGTCGTAGCCCATGGACTCCAGCTTGTCGCGCTGGGCCATGAAGCGGTCACACCAGTCTCTGAGCGTTCGGGCATAATGGAAGCCGGTGTCTTCGGCATGGGTCAGAACCAGTTTGCTCTCTTTGCGAACCGACTCCAGAATCGCCCCGAAGGAGGGAATAAAGCTGCCCGGGAAGATGAAGCGCTGAATGAAGTCCACATTCTTCAGCGCACGCTGGTAACGCTGTTCCGGCATGTTGATAGCCTGTACAAGAGCCAGGCCATCAGGCTTGAGCAGTGCGTTTATCTGGGAGAAATAGCTGTCCAGGAACTGCGGGCCAACGGCTTCAATCATTTCAATGGAGACGAGTTTGTCGAATTGCCCCTCCAGGTCACGGTAATCGTCAAACAGCAGGGTGATCCGGTCTTCAAGGCCTTCCTTCTGAACCCGCTCCCTCGCGAGCTCCAGCTGTTCTCTGGAAATGGTCGTGGTGGTCACGTGGCAGCCATAGTTTTTGGCCGCATGAACGGCAAAGCCGCCCCAGCCAGTACCGATTTCAATCACCTTATCGTCAGGTTGCAGATTCAGCTTTCGACAGATGGTATCCAGTTTGTGCACTGCAGCCTCTTCCAGTGTGGATTCGGCACTTGGGTAGATGGCCGAGGAGTACATCATGGTAGGGTCCAGAAACGCCTCGAAGAGGTCATTGCCCAGATCGTAATGGGCACTGATATTTTTCCGTGAGCCTTCTTTGGTGTTTCGGTTAAGCCAGTGCAGACCCTTCAGCGCCGGCTTGGTAATCCAGCTGAACCGGTCCTCGAACTCGTTCATCCGGTCCACGTTGCGGGTGAAGAACTGAAGCAGTGCAACCAGATCGGGAGTAGACCAATCGCCGGCTACGAACGCCTCTGCTGCGCCGACGCTGCCTCCGGTGAGCAGGTCTCGCCAGGTGCTGTGATCATGGACAATCAGTTCGGCAGGCTCATACCTGGTATTGCCATCGCCGAACACCAGATCCTCAAAACCGGATTCCCGGATTGTCAGTCTACCTTCGCCCAGTAGCCAGAGCTGCTGAATCACCAGGGTTCTCGCGAATCGGCTGAGGGCCGGCACACTGCCGGAACCGGGGGTGGCGTTTTTAACAGAAGTATTCAGGTTCTCCATGAGCTTACCCTTCCACGAATCTTGTCATTAGTCCTGGAGCCGGAGACATCCAGCCCGGCATCATCATGCCCACGGCGGTAGGTGGTATCGTCTTCAGACAGTTTGTCCGGGTGGGTGTAGAACGGTGCTCCCTTGAGTTTGAGCCGAAGGGCATGCCAGTAGATGCCAACCACCACCTTGAAAGCTTCCAGGGGAAACTTTCGCAGACTTCTATGCATTTCTTTACGAGTCAGGGGGGTACGTTGGACTACCAGAGTGGCGTCGAAATGCTTGCGCCCCTCTTCCAGAACATTCATGTGAATTCTCAGCTCCGGGCCACGAAAGCTGAAAGACCACTCATAGTGCTGGTTCATGCCGTTGAAGGGTGATACATGAAAGCGCTTGCTGAATCCGAACTGTTCGGTGCGCCAGCCGGCCTGATTAGGTTCCGCACCGATGGTTTCGAGACAATAGACATGGCGATCATGCCAGGGCGTGTTGGTAATCTGAGCGACGATGACTCTGGGAACCGCACCATCTGCAGGGCAGTCTCCGGCCCGATAGCAGAAATAAAAACTGACCGGGTTGAACACATAGCCAAAATAGCGGGGGTGGGTGATGAGCTCGACTTCCCCGTCCGGACGCCAGCCGGTGGCTTCAGCGACATGATCTCTCACTGCGTCCGACAGGTCTGGGATGTCCGGGCGGAAGTAATCTTTGCGCTTCAGAGACAGCCAGTTGCGCCGTTCCAGAGAAAATAACGGGCTCACAGCAGCGACCTGGTTCCATTCATCGGTGTCCAGGGCAAGCATACCCGTGCTGTAGCTGAACTCATGCGCCACAGGGTACTTGCGTCTGTGCCTGACGGTGCCTTCCAGCCACTGGCTGTTCACATTCAAAGCTCCACCCCGAAGGCCCGGGTTACGCGCAGAGCACTGCGAACACCGTCCTCGTGGAAGCCGTTGAACCAGTACGCGCCACAGAAGTGGGTCCGGTTCTGGTTGCCAATTTCGTCGTAGCGTTCCTGGGCAGCGACCGCATCCAGGGTAAATAACGGGTGCGCGTACTCGAAACGCTTGAGCACCTTGCCGGGATCGATATCCCGGCTGCGATTCAGCGTCACACAGAAGGTTTCCGGTGCGTCGTGGAAGTTCTGCAGGATATTCATGTTATAGGTGACCGAGACGGGTTCCGTGTTGTGCGCGGGAATGAAATAGTTCCAGGCGGCCCAGGCACGTCTGTTGCCTGGCAGAACGCTGCTGTCGGTATGGAGCACAACATCATTGTTCTGGAACGCCATTGCGCCAAGAATATCCTGTTCCTTGTCAGTGGGGTCTCCGAGCATGGCCAGAGCCTGATCACTGTGGCATGCGAAAATAACCTGATCGAAATGGTGCTCCTGACCTTTCACAGAGACCGTTACGCCGGTTTCAGTTCTTACAACTTTGTCTACCGGACTGTTCAGATGAGTGGCGTCGCCAAGTCGCTCCATCATTTTGGTCACATACTGGGCCGACCCTCCGGTAATGACTCTCCAGGTGGGGCGGTCATCAACGGACAGCATGCCGTGATTGTTGAAGAACTGAAGAAAGAAGCGGATCGGGAACTGTTCTAGAACAATCTCGGGCGCCGACCAGATCGCCGCGCCCATGGGGACGATGTAGAAGTTTCTGAAATAGCGGGAGTAGCCGTTGCGGTTCAGGTATTCACCCAGGGTCTCCTCGTTGTTGATGTTGCCTGCTTCAAGTTCGGTGCGGGTCTCCTTATTGAAGCGGAGAATCTCCTGCACCATCTTCAGGAAGGGCAGATTGATCAGGTTCCGGCGTTGCGCAAACAGCGTGTTCAGACTGGTGCCGTTGTATTGCAGTCCAGTGCTGCTGCAGTCCACGCTGAAACTCATATCACTGACTTCAGAGGCCACTCCTAGGCGCTCCATCAGTCGGATGAAATTCGGATAAGTCCAGTCGTTGAATACGATGAATCCGGTGTTTACCGGCCAGGTCCTGCCACCGGCTTCAATCTGTTCGGTATTGGTATGACCACCGGCGTAGTCGCCGGCCTCGAAAATCTGAACCTCGTGTTTTTCGGCAAGAAGCCATGCAGCCGTGAGGCCAGAGACACCGGCTCCGATGACAGCAATTCGCTGACGTTCGCTATTCATCCATTGTTTTCCTGTTCAGCGTTGTTTTTGCTGGCCATCGAGGCTGCCATGCGATCAATCAGGGGCCGGGGAAGGGCGCCGAGTACTTTCAACATCCAGGTGAAACGTTTGGGAAAGGCGATTTCGTTATGTCCACGGGCAAGGCCGCTGACTATCCGCTCCGCAGCATCCTCTGCTGATACCAGAAACGGCATGGGGAAATCGTTGCGATCGGTCAGCGGGGTTTTCACGAAGCCCGGTGAAACGACCACCACATCGATGCCTTCGGCTGCAAGGTCTGCCCTGAGCGCCTGGGCAAAGTAGGTCAGCGCGGCCTTGGACGCTCCGTAACCTTCGGCCCGGCCGAAGGGAAACCACCAGGCCGATGAGCTGACTATGACCAGCGTCGCAGGCTGGCCTTTGGCACGGGTGCGCCGGAGCGCAGGCAGGGCTATGTCGATGCACCTCGCCGTGCCAATGACGTTGGTATGGATGTTTTTTTCAATGACATCGCTGCTGTACTGGGCAATCTCAAGGTATTCACAGGTGCCGGCGTTGAGGATAACCATGTTCAGGTCGCCGTGTTTCTCCAGCGTCCCGGCAATGGCTTGCAATTCTTCTTTGCTGGTGGTGTCGGCTGCGGCCGGTATAATCCGCTCGGGCGCATCAGAGACAAGCTCCTCGAGTGCTGCCTTGCGTCGCCCGGTAATAACCAGCCGGTGACCACCCCGGGTCAGGGCCCGGGTAACGGACTCTCCGATGCCAGAGCTGGCACCAGTAATCCAGATGTTAGAGGTTTCCTGTAGGCGATCACTCATCCGGCCTGATCCTTGATCCAGCGAACAACTCTGCCAACCAGCGGCAGGTTTTCATAGAGCATTTCTCCTGCATCAAAGTAGTCACGGTGGTAACACACCATGCCGTCTCTGATCTCCAGGTGGCTGATACCCTGAACCTGTACTTCCCGGCCTTTACGAAGGCGTTTGTGTCGCAGGTGCATCACCCAGGGCACCGCTGCCGACTCGCCCTGAACCACCGCGTCGCCAAACTCGAACCGACAGGAGAGCACATTTGCGTAGGCCCCGGCGAAGTAGCGGGTGAGTTCGTCAAGGCCGTGAACCGTTCCCAGCGGGTCCTGAAACCGGACATCTTCACTATAGACCTGAGAAAGCTTGTTCAGGTTTCCCTTGTCGAGTTCGTTAAACAGTGTCCGGAAGTGGTCGAGCGTCACCGGAATGGCAGGATTGCGTTTACCCACTTCAATCTTCTGTGAGGCGGTTGTCATTGCCTGTTCCTCCTCCGTTCATCCATCTCGCGTGTTTCTTCCTGAATGTGCCGGGGAATAGGATTCAGTTCCCAGATGATTCCCAGCTTTGACATCAGCCAGAGGCCATACCACGTCATATCGATTTCATACCATCGGAACCCCTGGCGCACGGATTGGGGCCAGCGATGGTGGTTGTTGTGCCATCCCTCACCAAGGGTAAGCAGAGCCAGCCAGAAATTGTTACGGCTGTCGTCTGAGGTTTCGAACCTGCGTCTGCCCCAGACATGGGACAGGGAGTTGATTGATACCGTGGCGTGGAACAGCACAACAGTCGAGATAAAGAATCCCCATATCAGCAACTGCATGCCGTTGGTTCCCAGGCCTGGTGCCCAGTTCGCCAGAATCTCTCCGAGGCTGTAGATGCCAACGGCGGCCAGTGCAGGCACCAGAGAGTCGAAGCGATTGATCAGTTTGAGTTCGGGGAATTTCAGCCAGTCCCTGACCCGCCGTTCATCGGTCGCGAAGCCTGCCTCACAGGTAAACCAGCCCATATGAGACCACCAGAATCCGCCCTGATGTGGCGAGTGAAGGTCAAGTTCCTGATCGGAGTGCTGATGATGGTGTCGGTGATGTGCAGCCCACCAAAGCGGCCCGCGTTGCGCGGCACTGGCACCCAGAACGGCGAACACGAATTGGGCAGGCCGGCTGGTCTTGAACGTCTTGTGGGCAAAATACCGATGATAGAATCCAGTAATCGCAAACATGCGAATCAGGAAGAAGGCCAGTGCGAACCCGATCGCAAATGCACTTACTCCGGTATAGAAGGCCAGTAAACAGGCCAGATGAAGCGCTATGAACGGAATAACCCGCGAAATGTTGAATGATCTTGAGGTGGTGTCTATGTGATCCGAACCCGCCTCGGAATCGAACCATCTCCGAATGTTTGTAAGCAAATGCTGCCTTCGGGTCATACCCAGGGTGCCTTTTCTCTCAATGGAAGCTTGGTTGAACGGACAACACGGTGGCTGAGCCATCCATCACAGGACGTTGTACGATCTCATTACCGAAATTGGATGCACGCTAACCCATGTTTAATAAGACCTTTGATACACCTGTTATACGCAGTATTGCCATTGTTGGTTCAGGCCTTTCAGGACTGACTGCGGCCATACAACTGAAGGAACTTGGCCATGACGTTACCGTGTTTGAAAAAAGCCGGGGCCCCGGGGGCAGGCTGGCATCAAAGCGTGTAAGCGATGGGTCAGTCGATGTGGGCGCCCAATACTTCACCTCCAGAAATCCGCAGTTTCTGCCTTTTCTTCGCCAATTCGGCGGTGACAGTATCTTTGCACCATGGCACGGGCGATTTGGCTTCCAGACCAGTACCGGGCAGTGGGAGGCATTTCCTCAGGAAAACCGATTCGTGGGCACGCCGCGAATGACGGCCATCACCCGGGCGCTGTCTGCTCATACCCACGTCGTTACCGAAACCCGGGTTGGCTCATTGGTTCGTAATGACCAGTCCTGGACTGTTTACGATACGGCTGGCAATCCTCTCGGAGACTTCGATCAGATTATTATCACCACGCCGCCGGCTCAGGCGAGAGATTTGCTGGCGGATAGTGGCCTTGATCGGCTGGCTTCATATCTTGATGATCCGGTCAGCAGAGTCTTGCCTTGCTGGGCTGTTGCAGCTCACTTTCCGGTTTCACCCTGGCTACATCATGAGGGCATGCGCTGCCAGCATCCGGCCCTGTTCTGGGTAGCGAATAATTCCAGCAAGCCCGATCGGCCAGATGATGGGCAGTGGTGGGTTTTGCACGCCGGTCCGTCCTGGACGGAGGAGCATGTGGACACGCCCGCAGAAGAGGTTGCGAACAGACTGCTTGAAGCCTTCCGGCAACTGACAGGGTTTCAAGTCGGTCCGGATGACATTGTCACGCATCGCTGGCTCTATGCCCGCTCGGAAGGCGGCGAACAGCCTGGTCACCTGTGGTTCCCGGATTGTGGGCTGGGGTTTGCAGGCGACTGGCTCAGCGGGGGACGGGTTGAGGGCGCGTTCGACAGCGCCAGCGGTCTGGTTGCCGAACTGACTGCCAGTGCTGTCACTCGGTGAGCAGATTCTGTTTTCCCGTGGTTACGTCCGGGCGCGTGTAAAAATGGGTGATGGTACCGTCACTGAATTTGCTGAAGAAGGCGCTGACATCGCTGATCTTTTCCAGAGAGCGCGCGCGATGAATGGGCTCTCGCACGAGAACCTTGATACCGTTGAAATTGTCCTGGATGTTGGAGAATCGTGCACGCATTGAGCAGGTAACCACTTGCGCCGGGTTGAGCGCGAGTTCCTTTGCCAGCCATGAACTATGGCTCTCGATGCCAGCGGCCGAAAGATCTTCCTGGGTGTCCAGGTGGTTCAGCTTTACGCGGTTTACAATACAGAAGGAGAAACTCTTCGGATGTTTGCGAGCCACTTTCCGAAACGCCTCCCAGAAAAAGTTGTCGGTGAGTTCCGCAAAGTAGCTCATATCGCTCAAACACGTATCGACCCAGTCGAAATTCTCCGGATCATCCAGGACCTCATTGATGGCCTCTCTCAGTAACCAGTCAAAACCAAGGGCTGTTTTGTGAGCATACACTTTTCGGTACATCTGGTGACGGCTATAAACGAAGTCTTCCAGAGCGCCAAGCCCTTTCTGGGTGATGGCAAGCCCGAGCCAGGGTTCAGAGACATCCCAGCCAAAGCGCAGGTTGCTGAGGAGGTGGTCCAGGTTGAATCCGCCGATGGTGACCGATGAGTGAAAGCCGTCTCGCAGCATATAATCGGCCCGGTCAGCATCTATCTCTCCGGACACAATCGACGACAGCAGGTCCATCACGAGGCCCGGAATATTGTCGCTCAAGGGCGAGCCGGCGGCAGCGTCTTCACCCGCGATAAAGGCCCAGAAGGTTCGTGCATGGCGGCAAAACGTGTCGCTGGGCTTTACCTCTGTGGTTTCCATGATGCCAATAACGTCCCGGGGATGAAGGCCGGCGCTGTCCAGGTCCACCGCCATCAGTACGTCGTGGGCAACACGTACCGAATAATGTTCATGCTCGAGTTCTTCGGGGTCTTCCGGATGATACGTGGAGTAGTCCACGCCTCGCCAGAGATCCCTGAATCGGCCCGGCCGGGACATCAGTTCCCGGATGCGACGGGCCTGGGTGAACTGATGGGAAAAGCTGGAATGTCCGCTGTCATGCAGAAGACACCCCAACCGGATGGTTTTCGCCAGATAGTCGATGGCATCCAGCTGGCTCAGGCTCAGATCTGTCTGTTCACTGAGTTGACGTTCCCTCAGATAGGCGTCGATCATCGATCGGAACATCCGGGTGCCTACGTGCATCACGCCAATACTGTGCAGAAACCGGGAGTGGGTCGCTCCAGGAAACACCAGGCTCAGGATGTCGTTCTGGCAAATATTTCTCAGGCGCTGGAACAGCGGGTGGTCGATCACCTGAATCTCGTGCCGGTATAGCGGAATACCCCCGTGAACCGGATCCATTATCAGCTTGTCATAGGCTCCGAGAAGGTCATTAACGGCACGTCGCATCAGATGGAATCTCCCAAATTCGTAAAACTGGCCTTGTTATATCACAGGGTCGTGCCAGAATAGGCTTATTCAAGCCAATTTATCGTTTATCGCTGGTAGTTTAGGGCAGTTGCCATGACCTCGCGCACCGAGCGCATACTTATAATCGACGCCGATGAAAAGGCCCGTACGGATCTCGCCCGTTACCTTGAAGCGAGGGGGTTCTACGTGACCGGCTATCCGGATCTTGCGGGTGCAAAGGCACTGTTCGACGATAACACCCCTGACGTTATCTTTGCAGATCTGCGTCCCTCCGCCATTAGAGACCTTGCCAATCGGCTGGAGGAAGTAGAAACCTTCACGCCCATCGTGGCCTGCTCTTCCGGAGTGTCCAGTGCCGATGTTGTCAGTGCTTTGCGGGCAGGGGCGGCGGATTTTGTCCTCAAACCATGCAACGACGACAAAGGCGCGTTGGATGATGTCATCGGAAAACTGTTTGACCGGGTTCGGGTCCACCGCCTGAACCAGCTGTACCGGCAGGAACTGGAAGAAGCGAACAGGGATCTCCGGGACGGGATCGCAGAGCTGCGCGCTGATCAACGGGCCGGCCGAAAAGTTCAGTTAAGGATGTTGCCTGAACACGAGCAGGTCATGAGTGGCCTTCAGGTGGATCATATGATCAAACCATCGCTCTATCTGAGCGGTGATTTCCTGGATTATTTTCGCATTTCCGACGACAAGGTTCTGGTCTATATCGCCGACGTGTCAGGTCACGGGGCCAGTTCTGCCTTTGTGACCGTGTTGCTTAAAAACCTCACCAATCGCCTGCAGCGCAACCTTCGGCGGGGATCCAGCGAAGACATTCTATACCCTGAGCGTTTCCTGGAGCGGATCAATTCAGAGTTGCTCGATACGGGCCTTGGGAAGCATGTAACCGTCTTCGTTGGCATTATTTCCCTGAGTGAGCGTAAACTCCGTTACGCGGTGGGCGCACACTTCCCGATGCCCATTCTGTCTTTCGAAGGAGGAGAAACGGCTTTTCTGGAAGGCAACGGTTTACCGGTAGGTCTGTTTGAGGCCCCCGAGTGGGAAGTTTACGAGGTGTTCCTCAATAAACCTTTCCATCTGATCCTGTTTTCGGATGGCATCCTGGAGGTGATTCGGGAAAAGGGTCTGGATGAAAAGGAGCGGACACTACTTGAACTCGTATCAGGAGGTAGTCACACTATCGCCTCATTTAACGAGGCTCTGAATCTCGATGAGATTTCAGAGCTGCCGGACGATATCGCTGTTGTGTCGGTAACTGATACCCTGATTGGGTCAGACAACACTTCGTCGAAATAGTGGCAGTGTGAAACATGGCTGGTTACAAGATCCTGCAAGCTGAGAAACAGGGCATTTATGTCCTCAAGTTTATTGGGGAAATCCGGCTGAACCTGTGTTCGACGCTGGACAATCTGGTTGAGTCCATTACCCAGGACCCCGAGTTTAAAACGGTGGTGATTGATCTCACCGAAACCGAGATTATTGACAGTACCACGCTCGGGCTTTTGGCAAAGATTGCCATGGCAGCCCAGAAACAGAGCCATTTCCTGCCTACACTGATTTCGACCAATCCTGATATTACCCGCATTATCACTTCCATGGGGTTCGACAAGATCTTCATCATTGTTCGAGAACCCGCGTCCCGTATTGAAGAACTTGAAGAAATCCCGGTGCTCAGGGCCAGTGAGCAGCAGGTTCGGGACAAGGTTCTCGATGCCCACAGGGTGCTAATGGGCCTGAACAAGAGGAACAGGGAAGAGTTCAAGAATCTGGTACGTGCCCTGGAATGTGAGGAACCCGGTTAACACCTAAAGTCTGCTACGCAAGGCGAATCCGGATTCACACCCGATCTTAGAAATGGAAGAACTATGTCTGAACGAACGATGCCTCGGGATGATGAGGCAAACGGACCAATGCACGATGTCGCGGTTCTTGGCGGGGGTAGTTTTGGCACCGCCATGGCCAAGGTTCTTGGCGAAAACGGCCATCGCGTTCATTTCTGGATGCGCGGCGAAGCCCAGGCGGAAGAAATTCGCGCCACCCGGATCAACAGCCGTTACATGCCGGATGTCGAACTGATCGGAGACATTCAGCCGACCACCGATCTTGCCGACGCTGTTGCAAAGGCGGAAATCGTTTTTGTTGCGATCCCCAGCAAGGCATTTCGGGCCGTTATCCATGAAAATAGCGACAAGTTTCGTGATGGACAGATCGTTATCAGTCTGACCAAAGGCATTGAAGCGCACGGCTTCAAACTGATGAGCGAAATCCTCCAGGAGGAGATTCCCCGTTGTCGAATCGGTGTGCTGAGTGGCCCCAACCTTGCGGGTGAAATTGCAAACCGCGACCTGACAGCCACCGTGATTGCCGCAAAAGATCCTGAGGTGCGCCGCACGGTTCAGGATCTTCTGGGGTGCGAGTATTTTCGTGTTTATGCCAATGTGGATATTTACGGTGTGGAACTGGCCGGTGCGCTGAAAAATATCTATGCCATTGTTGCCGGTCTGTCGTCTGCTCTGGAGATGGGGGAGAACGCCAAGGCCATGCTGATAACCCGGGGTCTTGCCGAGATGAGCCGTTTCGCGGTCAGTCTCGGTGCCAATCCCATGACGTTTATGGGGCTGGCAGGGGTTGGTGACCTGATCGTAACCTGTACGTCTCCCAAGAGCCGGAACTACCGCGTTGGCTTTGCCGTTGGGCAGGGACAGAAGCTGGACGATGCCGTGGCTGAGCTGGGGCAGGTGGCCGAAGGCATCTATACCTTGAAACTGGTCAAGGAAAAAGCAGAGGCTGTCGGTATCTACATGCCGCTCGTACGGGGGCTATATGAAATATTGTATGGCACGGCGTCGATTAAAGCGGTCATCAATAGCCTGATGATGTCGGTCCAGAATTCTGATGTTGAGTTTATTTTGCCGCGGACGATCAGCCAGTAAAGGTCCAGGAAACGGAGGGTGCTCTTGCAACTGCTTATTATGCGTCACGGAGAAGCTGGTTGGCACTCGCTGGATCGGGAGCGAGAACTCACCGAATATGGCCGGTTGGGTGTCGCTGAAGTTGCAGCCCGTATCGCGGAGTCGCCCTGGCGCCCAAAGCTGATCTGGAGTAGCCCTTACGTCCGTGCCCGGCAGACGGCGGCCATCGTTTCCGAGATTCTCAACTGTCCGATTGAGGAAAAACGGTTCATTACCCCTGACGATGACCCGGGGGAATGTCTTGACGCGCTGATCGAGCATCAGGAATCGCCATTGATGATCGTGTCCCACATGCCGTTGGTAGGGGCTCTGGCCACTCTGATGGTGGATGCTCATCGGCGGGGAATCCCGTTTATGACATCTCAGGCCGTGTTGCTGGACATGCCTGTGGTCGGTCCCGGCTGCGCTGACCTGAAAGCACAGTTTCTGCCCTGATCCTTCGTCCCCCGACTTCTGAAATCCTGACTATTCGAGCCTGACTATGTACAGCTTCCCGATAGACTACGTAGAACCCGTTTTTCGGCCACCCAGTGAAGCAAAGTCGCTGATTCTGCCGGTTACCAATGGCTGTTCCTGGAATAAATGCACATTCTGCGAGATGTACACCCAGCCCCAGAAGAAATTCCGGGCCCGCAAGCCTGACGACGTGCTTCGTGATATCGAAAAAGCAGCCCAAAGCCTGGGTAGTGTGCGTCGGGTTTTCCTTGCGGATGGCGATGCCATGGTGCTGCCTACCCGCAGACTTCTGGAAATTCTCGGACAGTTACGGGAGGCTTTTCCGGATCTTCAGCGGGTATCCAGCTACTGCCTGCCCCGGAATCTTGCGAAAAAAACGGTGGAAGAACTTGCCCAGCTCAAGGAAGCAGGCCTGCAGATTCTGTATGTAGGTATGGAATCGGGTGACGATGAAATCCTCCGCCGGGTGAATAAGGGTGAATCCTGGGAATCCACCCGTTCGGCTCTGCTGAAGATCCGTGAAGCGGGCCTGACCAGTTCGGTGATGGTGCTTAACGGGCTTGGAGGTGAAAGCCTTTCACGCCAGCATGCGATCAATACCGCCACGTTGTGCAATGAAACCCAGCCGGATTATCTGTCGACCCTCGTAGTCAGCTTCCCCCAAGGTGAGGAACGTTTCCGTGAAGGCTTTGGTCATGATTTTGTCCAGCTTTCCCAGCAGGGGCTTTTTGAAGAGATTCGTCTCTTTCTGGAGCATCTTGAGCTCGACAGAACCATCTTTCGCAGTGACCACGCCTCCAACTACCTGGTGCTCAAAGGTACATTGGGCCGCGACAAGCAGAAAATGCTGGACCAGGTAAATCTGGCCATAAGCAATCCTGGCGCGGCGCCGCTTCGTGCGGAATGGATGCGTGGATTGTAATTTCCTGAAGCTGGAGCCACCGTTATGAGCATGAAGCCCGAAAATCTCGCACAGCAGGTGGACGAAACCGTGAAAAATTCCGGAAACCCGCCACTCGACCAGTGGAATCCGGCATTGTCGGGCGATATGGATCTTCGCATCAGCCGGGACGGCCAGTGGATTTTCAAGGGCGAACCTCTGGCTCGGGAAGCCATTGTGCGCCTTTTTTCTACCATTCTTCGACGGGAACAGGATGGCGAATATTACCTGGTTACGCCGGCTGAAAAGTGGCGCATAAAGGTCGAGGATGCGCCGCTGCTGGCCCACTCCCTTCAGGTAGTGGGTGAGGGCGATCGGCAGGTTATTTCACTGACAACAAATATGGGCGAGACCCTGGAGATTGGACAGCATCATTCTCTGGAAGTTGGTGTCTATCCGGACTCCGACGAACCTCGACCGATTGTGACGGTTCGTCATGGCATCGAAGCGCGAGTGGTTACTGCCGCCTATTACGAGTTGGCTGAGCATGTGGTTGAGCGAAATGAAGATGGCCAGCCGGTTCTGGGGGTGTTCAGTCACGGAATTTTCTACAAAATCGGGCAGGGTGGTTGAAAACCCCTACCGCGGCCCCAGAATTGACGGTAGAAAACGCAAGCGCCCAATTGTTAGACTGTGTTTTCATACTTGTTATGAGCCTGGCTCTCTAACGAGGCCCGGTGGTCGTTAGTCCCTCTGTGCAGTCTGGCTGTTCATGACTACTTTCGATTGCCTAAATCAATTAAACAGTCATTGCGACACGCAAGGAGATCACATGGCCCAACCTCGTGTTGTTACCATCCATTACACGCTCACCAACGATCAGGGAGAGCAGCTTGACTCCTCCCGTGTAGAAGGTCGTGAGCCACTGTCTTACGTGGAAGGTGCACAGAACATTATCGGTGGACTGGAAAGTGCGCTGAACGAAAAAAATGCAGGCGATCAGGTTAAGGTTTCTGTAGAACCTTCTGAAGGCTACGGTGAAGTTAACGAAGAGCTGGTTCAGCCGGTTCCGCGTTCTGCATTTGAAGGCGTTGACACCATCGAGCCGGGCATGCAGTTCCAGGCTCAGACCCCGGGCGGCCCTCAGGTTGTTCGCGTGGTTGAGGTTGGCGATGAGACCGTCACTATCGACGCGAACCATCCGCTTGCCGGACAGACACTGCACTTCGACGTAGAAGTGGTAGAAGCTCGTGAAGCGACCGACGAAGAGCAAGAGCACGGCCACGCTCACTAAGCTTTTCTGATGTGGTGTTAAAAACGGCTCCTTCGGGAGCCGTTTTTTTGTGCGTTGAGAATAAAATTGGCACAGATGAACGCTTTCATCTGTGCCCAGGCCAATAAAAAAGCGGCCCCGAGGGGCCGCTCTGATTTCCGCAATCCGAATTTACATATTCGGATAGTTCGGGCCACCGCCGCCTTCCGGAGTTACCCAGTTGATGTTCTGGGCAGGGTCCTTGATATCGCAGGTCTTGCAGTGAACACAGTTCTGGGCATTGATCTGGAATCGCTGACCGCTGCCATCGTCTTTCTCAACAACCTCATAGACGCCGGCCGGGCAATACCGCTGCGCAGGCTCATCGAATCTGGGCAGGTTGTCACGGATTGGTAAATCCGGATCGGTCAGCTTCAGATGTACCGGCTGATCTTCCTCATGGTTGGTGTTGGAAATAAACACCGAGGACAGGCGATCGAATGTCAGCGCATTATCCGGTTTCGGGTAGCTCACCTTTTTGCACTCGGACGCCGGCTTCAGGGTGGCGTAGTCCGGAGTGGTGTCGCGGAAGGTGATTGGCAGGCTGCCACGCAGGATGTTCTGCTCTACGAAGGCAATCGCGCCGCCAACCACGTTGCCAAACTTGTGCATTGCTGGTCCGAAGTTACGCTCGGCATAGAGTTCCTTGTACAGCCAGCTGTCTTCGAAACGCTGCTGGAAGCTGGTGATTTCCTCTCCGCTCTTGCCGCCCTTCAGTGCCTCGAACACGGCTTCGGCGCCCAACAAGCCAGATTTCATGGCGGTATGAGAGCCCTTGATTTTGGAGCTGTTCAGAGTGCCGGCATCGCAACCCAGCAACAGACCACCCGGGAAGCTCATCTTCGGCAGGGCGTTGTAGCCACCCTTTGCAATGGCCCGTGCGCCGTAGGAAACACGCTTGCCACCTTCAAGATACTTTTTGATTTCCGGATGCAGCTTCAGTCGCTGGAACTCTTCAAACGGACTCAGATGCGGGTTGCTGTAGGACAGATCGGTGATCAGACCAACATAGACCTGGCCATTTTCCAGGTGATACAGGAACGAGCCGCCGGTGGAGCCGGTTTCGTTCAGGGGCCAGCCCGTGGTGTGCACCACCAGGCCCGGCTCATGTTTTGCGGGATCGATATCCCAGAGTTCTTTAATGCCGATACCGTAGTGCTGGGGATCCTTGCCTTCATCCAGCTTGAAGTCGTTGATCAGACGCTTCCCAAGGTGGCCGCGACAGCCTTCGGTAAACAAGGTGTACTTGGCACGCAATTCCATGCCCGGCATGTAGCCATCTTTTTCAGAACCGTCCCGGGCAACACCCATATCACCAGTGATGATGCCCTTTACCTGACCATCTTCAACAATGGTTTCAGCTGCTGCAAACCCCGGATAAACCTCAACGCCAAGTCCTTCAGCTTGCTCGGCAAGCCAGCGGCACAGGTTGCCAAGGCTGATAATATAGTTGCCATGGTTGTGCATGTTCCTGGGCACAAATGCATTGGGGATCTTGGTGGCGCTTTCCTGATTCTTCAACAGGAAAATATCATCACGGGTCACCGGCGTGTTCAAAGGCGCACCCTTTTCTTTCCAGTCAGGGAAGAGCTCGTTGAGGGCAGTGGGCTCGAATACGGTACCGGCCAGAATGTGGGCGCCGATCTCAGAACCTTTTTCCACCACGCACACGGTGAGTTCCTCGCCTGCTTCCTGTGCCAGTTGCATGACACGGCAAGCTGCCGACAGGCCTGCCGGGCCGCCGCCGACGATCAGAACATCAAATTCCATCGATTCGCGTTCCACGTTGGTCTCCTCAAACATCTTTAATGAATATTATGTGCCCGCGGGCAGAGTTTTTCTGGTCGCCATCATACCGGTAAAAATGCCTATGGACGACTGCTGAAAGCTTATAAAGCTGACTCGAATGCAAGTAAGGATAACGCATCTCAAGAATCAAACAAACGTTTGTTTGAAATTTGCTCTATCCTTTGGCATTGTATGGGCACACTGAAAAACGTGTGTTTTGAGTCGAAATCTAGTATCGTCTCACTGTCATTCCCAGTCAATACCGGGAAACTGGCTGAAAGGTCAGTTCTGACGCGACGTTTGAGTCTGTTGATTCTGCCGGGTGTTGCCTCTATCTGTTGTGCGCACTGATTTTCGGCAGGCTTCGCGTGAGGACTGCAAGATAAACCCATCGTAGAAGAACGAGGAATCTATGAAGGTTCTGGTCGCTGTAAAACGAGTAATCGACTACAACGTAAAGGTGCGCGTCAAGCCGGATAACACCGGTGTTGACCTCGCTAACGTCAAGATGGCAATGAACCCGTTCTGCGAAATCGCGGTTGAAGAAGCCGTTCGCCTGAAGGAAAAGGGTGTTGCCAGTGAAATCGTGGTGGTATCCATCGGACCGAAAGCCTCCCAGGAGCAGATTCGTACTGCGCTGGCGCTGGGTGCGGATCGTGGTATCCACGTCGAAACAGACGAGGAGGTTCAGTCTCTCGAAGCGGCCAAGCTGCTCAAGGCTGTTGTTGAGAAAGAAGAGCCGAAGCTGGTTATTCTTGGCAAGCAGTCCATCGATTCCGACAACAACCAGACTGGCCAGATGCTGGCCGCGCTGAGCGGCATGGCTCAGGGCACTTTCGCTTCCGAAGTGGTTGTTGAAGGCGACAAGGTTAACGTGACCCGCGAGGTTGACGGTGGTCTGATGACCGTTTCCCTGACCCTCCCGGCGGTTGTTACCACCGACCTGCGTCTGAACGAACCGCGTTACGCTTCTCTGCCAAACATCATGAAGGCCAAGAAGAAGCCTCTGGACAACATGAGCCCGGCCGATCTGGGTGTCGACATCGCTCCACGCCTTTCCACTCTGAAGGTTGAAGCGCCTGCTTCCCGTCAGGCGGGTGTGAAAGTGGCCGACGTTGCCGAGCTGGTCGATAAACTGAAGAACGAAGCGAAGGTGATCTAAATGAGCATCCTTGTAATTGCTGAACATGACAACAGCAGCCTGAAACAGGCCACCCTGAATGTTGTAGCGGCTGCCAAGGCCATCGGCGGAGACATCGACGTACTGGTTGCCGGTGAGAGCTGTGGCGCCGTTGCTGAAGCAGCCGCCAAGGCTGAAGGCGTGAACAAGGTACTGGTTGCCGATAACGCTGCTTATGGTCACTTTCTGGGTGAAAATCTGGGCGAACTGGTTGCCGAAGTAGGCAAGGGCTATAGCCACATCCTGGCCGCTGCCAGCACCACCGGTAAAGACTTCATGCCGCGCGTTGCTGCGCTTCTGGACGTTGCCCAGGTTTCCGACATCATGCGTGTTGAATCTGACGATACCTTTGTTCGTCCGATCTACGCAGGTAACGCTATCGCTACTGTTAAGTCCAGCGACAGCATCAAGGTCATCACCGTTCGCCCGACCGCTTTTGATCCGGTGGCTGCTGAAGGTGGCTCTGCTACCGTTGAGCAGCTGGACGTGGTTAAGGATGCAGGCCTGTCTACCTTCGTGAGCGAAGAGCTGGCCAAGTCGGACCGTCCGGATCTCGGAAGCGCGGGTATCGTGGTTTCCGGTGGCCGTGGCATGCAGAACGGCGACAACTTCAAGATGCTGGAGCAGGTTGCTGATCTGATGGGTGCCGCAGTGGGTGCTTCCCGTGCCGCTGTTGATGCGGGCTTCGTACCGAATGACATGCAGGTTGGTCAGACCGGTAAGATTGTTGCGCCACAACTGTACATCGCCGTTGGCATCTCCGGTGCCATCCAGCACCTGGCCGGCATGTCTGATTCCAAAGTGATCGTTGCGATCAACAAGGATGAGGAAGCGCCGATCTTCCAGGTTGCCGATTACGGCCTGGTGGCGGATCTGTTTGAAGCAGTTCCGCAACTGGAAGAAGAGCTGAAGAAAGTTCTGTAACTTTCTGTCAGACTTGCAAAAAGGCACCTTCGGGTGCCTTTTCTTTTGGGTGACATTAAAATACCTGCCATGATACCTGGCACTGACTGTTGAACCGGATACCCGAACCATGAGCTCCATGCCCTTTGATGCTTTAGCCTGTCCACTGGACGGCTGTCCGCTGACCCCGAGTGATAACACCTGGCGTTGCGAGAATGGCCACAGTTTTGATGTCGCGCGGCAGGGCTATATACATTTGTTGCCGGTGCAGAAGAAACGCTCTTTGGATCCGGGTGACAGCAAAGAGATGGTCGCTGCGCGGCAACGGTTTCTGGGTGCGGGCTTCTATGAAAAGATTGCCGACGCCGTGAGTGAGCAGGCGCTGCGATCTCTTCCGGGAGACGCGAGGGGCTCTGTGCTCGATGCCGGCTCCGGAGAAGGTTATTACCTTCGACATCTGACAGGCTCCGCCGGGGACAGAAATCTTGCCACGATTGGTGTCGATATCTCGAAATGGGCAGTTCTTGCAGCGGCAAAAAAGGACAAGCAAACCCGGTGGGTGGTGGGTAGTAACGCAAACCTGCCGGTTATGCCAGAGTCATTGGATCTGGTGCTGTGTCTCTTCGGGTTTCCGGTTTACAGCGAATTTTCAAGGGTGCTGAAGTCAGGTGGGCAGGTACTGCAAGTGGATGCCGGAGCAGACCATCTCCGGGAACTGCGTCAGATCATCTATCCTGAACTGAAACCGGCAGGAGACAACGGGGCCTCGGTACCCGAGGGTTTCCGGCAACTGAGCTCGACCGTGCTGCGTTTTCCAATGACTCTTCCGGACCGGAACAGTATCGCTGATCTTCTTGCGATGACTCCACATTTATACCGGGCGACGTCAGAAGGGCTTGCGAAGGCCGCGGAACTTGAGTCACTGGATCTGACTGTCGATCTGGTTTTCAAACGTCTGGAAAAGACTTAACTCTACCTGTTTAGCGACTGTTGCCTGAATCCGAGGGCTTTTCGCGTGTGCGGGATGCGAGTCGTTTTTCGGCCTTTCCGATGATCAGGGTGTCCGCGAGAATGTGCAATGCCTTGTTGGTAGTGCGTACGGTTCGATAGATCTGCTGGCTGGTCTGGTCATGGGTCGTCCGGGCTTTGCGAGCGCTTTGCCGGAACGCCTCATCCTTCGAGAACCGATCGATCAGCCCGAACGTGGTATTGGAAATTGCCTTGTGAAGCTTTTCTACGGCACTGGTGCCACCGGAGACGGAATCCTCCAATAACCTGGCGCGATTACGGACTTCCAGAAGCTCCATTCTACGCTTTTGAATGGCATTGTGTGCCGCTAAGCGATGGGAATTGACGATCAGTGTTTCACGGCGGCAGAGCAAAAGCTGCCAGTAGGCGAAGCAAAATCCGCTGAAGGCCAGAAGCAGCAGTAACGGTACGATTACAGTGGTGATCATGGTGCTTTGCTCCTATCGGTTACCGATATTCGATCTGCATTTCCACATCAATACCGCGTTCGGTCATTTCTTCCTCCAGTTCCTTCATAACTTCCTGATACACCATTTTCCGCACCATCACCGGGAGCTTATCAGCAAGCAAACGGGCAGAGCGTGATTCCCGCTTTGCCAGGGTAATCGGATCCAGCACCCGCAGCGTAAGAAACAGCTCCGGCTCCTGCCCGGGGCAGGAGATGTCGTCGTTTTCCATCATTCGGGCGATCACTTTGCGCTGTTCAAGAACCTGCCAGCTAACAAAGCTGCCGAACAGGACAAGCGAGATGCTCACTACCATCAAGAATGTGATCAATTTGAGCCTCCGGAAATCGTTTCGGGCATTGCCTTGAAGTGTGACTGACGACGAGGGAAAAACGATTGGCCGTGACGACGAATTCCCGGACGCGGTCAGGAAAATAGAACAGGCACTCAAAACGGTTAATATGAGTTGAAGTTGTGAAATGGGCTGCGCAGAATCAGAGAGTTAAGGCCGACTATTCATACTAACAGAGGATTGTTCATGGTTTGGCTAAAGGCATTTGCCAGTGGTTTTTTCGCAACGCTTGTGTTCCATCAGGGCCTGTTCGCGCTGTTCTGGCTCGGTGGTATTGTTCCTGTCGCGCCCTTTAACCTTTCTCCGGTGCCGCCACTTGGCGTTCCACAGGTTGTATCACTGGCATTTTTTGGCGGGCTTTGGGGCGTTTTTCTGTGGCTGGTCCTTGGTCGGCTTGCCGGGGTGAAGTTCTGGTTGGGGCATGTCATTGTGGGGGCTGTAGGTCCCACCGCAGTTGCCATGTTGCTGGTATTCCCGCTGAAGGGGATCGATGTGTCTGCCCAGACCTGGGTCGGCGGACTGCTTCTCAACGGTTTCTGGGGCCTGGGTGTGGCTGCGTTTATGCGCCTGATGGGCGCCAAAGCGCCCGCTGCGCTTCGTTAAACGCTCAGGCGATACTCAATCAATACTGTGGACTAAGGAAGAGTAATGACCAAATCCCAAGAAACAACCTATGATTTGGTGGTATTCGGTGCCACCAGTTTTGTCGGCCAGATTCTGAGCCGTTATCTGCTCGATTCTTATGGAACTGGTCAATCGGTGAAGTGGGCGATTGCCGGCCGGTCCGAGAGCAAGCTCAACACTCTGAAAGGCGAGCTTGGTGAGAAGGCCAAAGATCTGCCCGTGATACTGGCTGACGCGTCTGATGCGGCAGCCTTGAATGCCATGTGCGAGCAAACCCGGGTGATCATTTCCACCGTTGGCCCTTATGCGCTGTATGGAGAGCCGTTAGTGCAGGCCTGTGTCCGCAATGGCACGGATTATTGCGATCTTACCGGCGAGGTGCAATGGATCCGCAAGATGGTGGAACGTTACGAGGAGGAGGCGAAATCCTCTGGTGCGCGCATTGTTCACTGTTGCGGTTTCGATTCAATTCCGTCGGATATGGGGGTCTGGTTCCTGCAGAATGAGGCAGAAGCAACCTTCGGTAAGCCCTGTCAGGATGTTCGCATGCGGGTGAAAGTGGCCAAGGGAGAGTTTTCTGGTGGCACCGTCGCTTCCATGATGAACATCGCGAAGGAGGCCGCGGCTGATCCCAAGCTACGAAAAGAACTGGCTAATCCTTTCTCTATCTGCCCACCGGACCATCGCTCACAGACCCGTCAGCCCAACCTGAAGGGTGCCGAGTTCGATAAAACCTTTAACGCCTGGCTGGCGCCTTTCGTGATGGGGGCGATCAATACGCGGGTGGTACATCGCTCTAACGCTATGCAGAACGCACGGTACGGCAAGGAATTCACTTACGACGAAGCAATGATGACCGGCCGTGGAACCAAGGGTCGGTTGGCGGCGTACGCCATCACCGGCGGCCTGGCAGCGTTCTTTACTGCCTCGGCCATTAAGCCAACCCGTTGGCTGGTTGGGAAATTTGTGCCCCAGCCTGGTGAGGGGCCCAGCCCTGAAGCGCAAAAGGCCGGGTTTTATGATCTGCGTTTTGTGGGTCGTACAGAAGATGGCAAAACCATCATCACCAAGGTGACCGGCGATCAGGATCCCGGCTACGGTTCCACCGGCAAGATGCTTGGTGAGGCAGGCATGTGTCTGGCGTTCGATATTCCGGCGGGTCAGCCGGGCGGGTTCTGGACGCCATCGTCTTTGCTCGACGGCAAATTGATGGAGCGGCTGACCAGCAAGGCAGGCCTTACGTTCGAGGTTCTCGAAACCCGTTAACCAGTCAGATGAAGCACGCGGTCGGTGTCCGGAAGGGCATCGGACCCGTGAGCAAGGCTGATCACGGTTTTTCCTTCCAGTATCGACTGCATCCGCAGTGTAATCCGTGCACGGGTTTCGGCGTCCAGACCGGTAAAGGGTTCATCCAGAATGACCAGCGGAGCAGGGTTCAACAATACCCGTGCCAGAGCGACCCGACGCGCCTCGCCGCCGGATAGCCGGCTGCCCGCGTTGCCCAGCCAGGTATCCAGTTGGTCCGGTTCTGTGGCGAAGCGTTCGGCAAGTTCCATCTGTTCCAACATGCTCCAGAGCTCGGTATCTGACGCTTCTGGCGAGCCCAATAAAAGGTTTGCCCTCAGGGTATCTTCGAACAGCACGGTTTTCTGGGTGAGGTAGACGCAGTTCTGCCGTGTTCGCTGGCCCTGACACAGTGGCAGAAGACCGACAAGAGCATCTGCAAGAGAGGATTTGCCGGAACCGGATTGCCCCAGGATGCCAATACGTTCGCCAGAACGGACCGTAAGGTTAAACCGACTGAATAGTGGCGGACAATCGGGGTGTTTTACGGTGATATTGTCCGCAATGAGGGCCGTCTGTGCGGGCAGTTCATTAGCCGCTGCTTGGGGATGGGGGGCATCCTCCCGGCAGTCGCGATTCAGCCGGCCTGAAGATGCGATGGTTGCACCGAGTTTACCAAATGCGTCCGGGAGCATGGCGTATACTTCCGCCAGACCGAGCAGGGCGATAGGCAGCAATACCAGCACGGGCCCGGATACAATGCCGGCCTGAAACAGAACAAAGCCCAACCAGAGGGAGAGAACAGCGGACAGATTCACCAGCAAATGCGAACCAGCAAGGTGCCAGCCTATTCTGGAATCAGTCCTGGTTTGCGCAGCGGTAACCTGATGCGCTTGCCGAATGAGCCACGCAGCGTGCTTTCCCGTGCGTCCGGCCGCTGTGAGCTCCGGAAAGCCCTCAATGTGTTCAATAACAGCCGTGCGCAGTTCTTCTTGCCGGTCGCTTTGCCGGGCGGCCAGGCGCCAGGTTCTCAGGTACACACCCACTGTCGCGACAAGCAGGGCAACGACCAGAACCCCACCGGTCAGTAGTGCTGTGCGGAGATCAAACAGGACAGAAGCCACCAGGGCGACCAAGACAGTGACCAGGGCAGCCAGGGCCGTGGGCGCGATCAAACGAAGATACAGTGTGTCCAGGGCGTCGACATCGTTGGTAAGCCTGGATAGCCACTGAGCACCACTCAACTTTCCACGACGGGCGCGACTCGCCGAAGACAGGCGCCGGAACAGGGCGACACGGATATCCGTGAGCAGGCGCAGGACGGTATCGTGATTGTAGACACGCTCCAGATAACGGAACACGGTTCGGGACACCGCGAAAAACCGGATAGCACCACCTGGTACGTACAGGTTGATCGTCGCTGCAACACCTGCCGCAAGCAGCAGCCCGACCAGTGCCGTTTCCGTGATGAACCAGCCGGAAACCGCGAGCAGGGCGATTCCGGAAAGCAGGGTGGCCAAAATCAGAAGGCCACCGATGACCAGTCGACCGGGGCGCTTGAAGATCAGGTCCAGCCAGGGTTTCAGATTACGCATCGCGAACCTCCCCGCCGGACACCAGTAATACCCTGTCAGCCAGCGTCAACAGGGCCTGGTGATGAGAGGAAAAAATCAGGGTTTTACCGGCTACTGCCAGTTTGTGCAGCGCCTCAAGCACATACACCTCGCTGTCGCTGTCCAGGCCGGCAGTTGGCTCATCCAGCAGGATCAGGTCGTAATCGGCTAAAAAAATGCGGGCGAGACTTAGCCGACGGGCCTGTCCGCCGGAAAGACCCTGACCGTCTTCAGAAACCGGGCTGTAGATCCCCTGGGTGCGGTTATTGAGAAGGGAGCCAAGACCAACATTTCGCAGGGCCGTTTCGATTGCTATATCAGAGGCATCCGGAGTGGTCAGCCTCAGGTTGTCGGCCCAGGTGCCCTGAACCAGGAAGCCTTTCTGGCCCAGCCACCCGAACTGAAAGCTGCCTGGTGTGTTGCCAAATAGATGCATTGATCCTTCGTCAGGAGCCAGAAACCCGGCTAACAGGTGGAGTAGAGTCGATTTTCCTCCGCCGGAAGGACCGGTGAGGGCAATTACCTGGCCTTTATGAATGGTCAGGGAAACGTCGTACAGGACCGGTTGATCAGACCGAAAGTGCTTCACAACGGAATCAAGCTCGATAACGTCTGTCTCACCTGTGGCTGAACCTGTCGGGGCGACGTCGATAGGGTTTGCAGGTGAATTCAGGCGCTCCAGGAGTTCTGTACCTGCACCCATGGCCGCCGCCCGGTCATGGTAATGCTGGGAAAGGGTCCGAAGTGGCTGAAAAAACTCCGGCGCCAACAACAGGATCAGGAGGCCGGAAAACAGGGTGAGGTCTTCGGATGGGCCGTAGGTGATGTATCCGAGAAGGCCAAACCCGATGTAGATGGCGATTACCGCAATGGCAACGGAGGCAAAAAACTCAAGAACGGCGGAAGACAGAAAGGCGATTCGCAGGGTTTTCATGGTGATACGGCGATAATAGTCCGAGCGCATCCGAATAAGTTCGGCGGCGCCCTCAGTCTGGCCGAACAACTGGAGGGTTGTCAGTCCGCGAACCTTGTCCAGAAACTGCCCGGAAAGCCGGCTGATGGTTTCAAAATGTTGTTGGTTAAGTTTTTCTGCGCCCATACCAACAAGCGCCATAAACAGAGGAATCAGGGGCGCTGATAACAACAGGAAGATGCCGGCCAGCCAGTCCAGCCAGAACACCAGCGCTAGAATTAAAAACGGGACGATTAAAGACAGGCCCATTTGCGGAAGAAATCGGGCGAAATAGCCGTGCAGTGCATCGACGTGGTCTATCCATTCCCGGGCCAAGGCGCCTGCTGACGACTGCCCCAGTTCAACCGGACCCAGGGTCTGCCACTGTTTGTGCAGTTGGCGCCGGGCATCCCGGCGTACCTGTTCGCTGCAACGCGCTGCGAATCGGGCCTGAAATCCCTGGCCAAGGGCCCGTACAGTCAGGGCCAGGATCAAACTGATAAAAAGGGGAGTGAGTTCGGCAATCGGAACATTATCAATGACGCCCAGATGAACAATCCGGGCAAAAAGAATCATCTGAATGATGGTGGCAACTCCGGCAACCGTGCCGGCAATAATCGTACTTCGGATCCAGAAGCGGCTGCCACGGGCGAGCTGAGAAAGCCAACCCCTGACAGCCTTTTGATTGGTGGCAGGACTATCGTCTCCGCCGCCCATCGTTCGTGGCTCAACCACTTAGTGGTATCCCTCGCCAGCGCGAACCTTGCCCCTGAATACCCAGTAGGTCCAGGCGGTATAAACCAGGACAATCGGAATCACAAAGAGCAAACCTAACAGCAGGAAAAGCTGGGATTCGTAGGCGGATGCTGCATCCCAGAGGGTGTATTCAGGGGGAACCACATACGGCCAACGACTTACCACCAGACCCAGGTAGGTGGTTATGAAAAGGCCCATGGTGGCTACGAACGGCATGCCCTCGAAGCGATTGCGCACCGACCGGAAAATCTGGAACGCGCATAGCAAGGTAAGCACTGGCAGTATCCAGATAACGCTAAGATTGGAGAACCAACGT
This sequence comes from Marinobacter sp. F3R08, assembly GCF_018860425.1. GTDB lineage: Bacteria > Pseudomonadota > Gammaproteobacteria > Pseudomonadales > Oleiphilaceae > Marinobacter. Next base: position 628,430 of record NZ_JAHKPI010000025.1, read on the forward strand.
TCGCGCACCAGGTCGTCTACAAACGGGGTCCAGACACTGATGATCCCGAAAATGACCAATACGGCTGTCAGCAGTGGCAGGGTGATCTTGTATGCCCACGCTTGCAGATGACCCTCCGTTTTCATGATCAGCCAGGTAGAACCCAGAAGGGCATAACCCGCAAGCATGCCAAGACCGGTGAGCACCGTAAATGGCGTTAACCAGTCCAGCGCTCCGCCCACGTAGACCCCGTTAGCGGTTTCGAAGCCCTGTATGTAGGCCCCGACAACAGCACCCTGAGCAAAGGAAGCGATGGTGGAACCACCAGCGAAGGCCCAGTTCCAGAGATAGCGGGAGGTCCGGGCTTTGAAACGGAACTCGAAGGCCACGCCCCGGAAGATCAATCCGGCCAGCAGCAGGAACACACCAATGTACAGGGCTGGCAGGAATATGGAATACACCATCGGGAAGGCCGCCAGAAGTCCAGCTCCGCCCAGCACCAGCCAGGTTTCGTTGCCGTCCCATACCGGGGCTACCGAGTTCATCATGGTATCCCGATCCTCCTCACTTGGCGCGAAGGGGAAGAGTATACCGACACCCAGGTCGAAGCCGTCCATCAGTACGTACATGATGACGCCGAATCCGATGATGAATGCCCAGATAAGAGGCAGATCAAACAGTTCCATAATCAGTGACCTCCCTGGCTGGTCGGGTTGGTGTGTTTGTCTTCGCCGTATTCGAAAGGCACGTGAGCAGCTGAGAACGGCCTTGCCGGGCGTTCTGCCTCATGCTCTTCGTCGTCATGACGGTCCTCAAGCCCCACGTACAGCACGCGCATCAGGTAATAGACACCCGCTGAGAAGACGGACGCATAGACCACGATATAGCCAATGAGGGTAAACAGGGCCATGCCGCCTGTAAGAGATGGCGTCACCGCCGAGGCCTGGTCCATGATGCCGTATACAAGCCAGGGCGCACGGCCAACCTCAGTCACAAACCAGCCGGTCAGTACCGCAATAAATGGCGCAATACTCATCACTCGCAGCAGTTGCAGGAACCAGGTGGTCTGGAAATAGCGGCCCCCACGGCGTAATGCGAGCCCCGTCAGGCCAACCAGAATCATCAGGGTGCCAATGCCTACCATCGTCCGGAAGGACCAGAACACAATGGCCACCGGTGGCTGCTCCTCACGCGGGTAGTCTTTCAGGCCGGGTACCACACCGTCCCACTCGTGAGTCAGGATCATGCTGGCCAGGCTTGGAATGCCGATCTCGAAATGGTTGGTCTGGGCGTCCTGATCAGGAATGGCGAACAACAGTAAAGGCACATGGGAGGAGGTTTCCCAGTTTCCCTCCATTGCAGCAACCTTGGTGGGCTGGTGCTCCAGAGTGCTCAGGCCGTGAAAGTCCCCCACCACGAGTTGAGCGGGGGCAATAAACAGGATCAGCCAGAGACACATGGACAAGGCCTTTCGGTTCGCTTCTACTTCGCGGCCACGAAGAAGGTACCAGGCACTGACGCCTGCTACCACAAAGCTGCCGGTCAGGAATGAGGCCAGGCCCATGTGCATGAAGCGATACGGGAAGGAAGGATTGAAAATTGCGTCGCTCCATGAGGTTACATAGAAAACTCCCTCACGCAGTTCAAAGCCAGCGGGGGTTTGCATCCAGCTGTTGGCGGCGAGAATCCAGAATGATGAAATGAACGTGCCGGTGGCTACCATAACGGCTGCGAACAGGTGCACGCCCGGCGGGACCTTGCTGCGGCCGAACAACAAGACGCCAAGGAAAGCCGCCTCAAGGAAGAAAGCCGTGATTACTTCATAACTGAGAATTGGTCCCAGAAAGTTGGCCGTGGCCTGTGCGAAGTTACTCCAGTTGGTTCCGAACTGGAATGACATCACGATTCCCGAGACCACGCCCATGCCGAACACTACAGCGAACACTTTGGTCCAGAAAGAAGAGAGCTTAACCCATGCCGGATTTTCTGTTTTGAAGGCCAGGGCTTCAAGGACGGCAATGAAAGAAGCAAGACCGATAGTAAAGACCGGAAAAATGGCGTGGAATGACACCACGAACGCGAACTGGATTCGCGACAGAATGAGAGGATCTAGTTCCATAGGAACCCTCCGGTAACGTTACATCATAACAAACGGATTGCGGAAACCCGTTCAGCCGCTGCCTAAGCTCTGTTTGTTATATTGGTATTACCGGCAGATGCTGCTAATGATACTAAAGTTGCCGACGCGGCTGATAGGTCACATTGTCGCAGTATTTGATCTAAAACAATTCGGGTGAGGCTAATGAGTTTTTACGAAGACCGAATCCTGCCACACATCATAGACCGTGCCTGTTCCCTGGGCCAGGTAATGAAGTTGCGCAGCCAAGTGGTGCCTCGAGCAAAAGGTGTTGTTCTGGAAGTGGGAATGGGGTCTGCCATCAATATGGCATTTTACAATCCTGACCGTGTTGATATGGTTTTCGGTCTGGAGCCCTCGGAGGGCATGCGTCGAAAGGCTCAGTCCAATCTCGCAAAATCGCCAATCAAGGTCGAGTGGCTGGATCTGCCCGGCGAGAAAATCCCCCTGGAAGATCACTCGGTCGACACCGTGCTGCTCACCTTTACCCTGTGCACCATTCCCGACTGGAACACCGCCCTCCGACAGATGTGGAGGGTGCTGAAGCCGGGCGGCGAACTGCTGTTCCTGGAACACGGCGAATCACCCAACGACAGTACCCGAAAATGGCAACATAGAATGACTCCGGGCTGGAAGAAACTCGCTGGGGGCTGCCATCTGAACCGTCACATCGCAGACCTGATTCGTCATGCCGGCTTCGAAATCCAGGAACTGGAAAACCTCTATATCCCCAAGGCACCGAAGATCGCCGGATACATATACAAGGGAAGGGCAACAAAGCCGGCCAAGTCCGATTCCTAAGCCTGATGACCAAAGACAGAATCCGAATTGCGTTACCCTACGCAGCCTTATACAATTCTGCCCCTCTAAACCTGCCCCCGAATGCTCCGGTGGTGAAATTGGTAGACACAAGAGACTTAAAATCTCTCGACCGTTAGGTCGTGCCGGTTCGATTCCGGCCCGGAGCACCATTACTTCTTCGCCATAGCTTCCAGCATTTTATTCACGGCCTCCAGATGCTCAGGCTCGTTGTGGCACATGCCCTGAAAGTTTGCACAAACATCGAGAAAGTCCTTCAGCTCCATCCTGGGTGCCATTTTCATCAGTCGTTTGGTCAGGCGCGTGGCTTTTGGTGGCTGGCTGGCGATGCGGTTTGCCATGGCATTCGCTGCGGTCAGTAGTTCATCTGCAGGTACCACCTCAAGAACGATGCCCAGCTCCCTGGCTTCGGAGGCGTCTATCACTCGCCCAGTGAGGGTCAGCTCAAAGGCGCGCTGATAGCCAATCAGGCGTTGCATGAACCAGGCTCCACCGTCACCCGGGATGATGCCGAGATTGAGGAAGGTTTCGCCGAATTTTGCGTTTTCTGAGGCAATTCGAATGTCCGCCATATTGGCGAGGTCGAAGCCTGCGCCGATCGCGGGGCCGTTTACGGCCGCGATGATGGGCACTTCGATGTTCTGGAGGGCCAGGGGAATGCGCTGAATGCCTTTTCGGTAGCGATCGGCACACTCGGCCACGTCGCCGGCGAAATCACCACCCCGGTTGGCCATGTCCCGGATGTTACCGCCGGCGCTGAAGGCAGAGCCAGCTCCGGTGATCACCAATACCGAGACGTCGTCGCACTGGTTTACCCACTCTGCTGTCGTCACGATATCGTCAATCAGATTCGAGCCGGTAAGCGCGTTGCGCAGGTCATGACGATTCAATGTCAGGGTAGCCACCCGGTTTTCCAGGGTGAGCAGTGCGTCGGTAAGTGTGGGTACGGTGGTCATGATTGCGGTTCCTTGTTTTTGATCAGCGCGTATCTTCGCGCGCCGGAACCGGGTTAATCAACTGCCAGTCGCGCCTTTCGGTAACGGCTTACCTCAGCCCAGCCGTGGGCGGCCAGGGCGGAGAACACGATAAGCCCTCCCATCAGGCTGAGTTTTGGCGGAACCTCTCCGAGAAACAACCACACCAGAAAAGAGCCCAGTACGGTCTCCAACAGGAGCATCAGGCTGACTTCGGCCGCCGGAATATACTGTGGTCCGATCTGGATCAGGACGCAGGCGGTTGGCAGGAACACCAGGCAGAGCAGGGCGATAAAAAAGAAGTCTCTGCCTGATGGCAATTGCGCTCCACCAGCCAGGGCAGCGACGCCGGCAAGCGCCAGGGCGCCGAACATGAGCACTACGCTCATATCACTGTCCGGTTTCGAGCGGGCCACGTTGAGATTCGAAGCCAGAGCTGTGGCAGCAACCACAGCCATCAGCAGGCCCAGGGGATCGCCCTTGCCCAATTCTCCGATAGCCATCATGGTGGCGCCGGAGACGCATACAAGGATTACCACCCAGGTTCGCAGTGGAAGGGTCTCTTTCCAGAAGGCCCAGGCGATAACCGCTGCAATCACGGGTGCGGTATTCAGAATCACCAGTACATTGCCGGCTGCGGTGTTCTTCATACCCACCACAAATCCCAGCGTACTGATGGCAAAGGCGGTGGCGCAGAACAAGCCCTTGAGACCGCACTTTAGGATTTCCGGCACCAGCCGGGTCCGGTAGCGGGCTAAGCTGATCACGAGAAAGCTGATAGCCAGCAACAGGCCCCGCCAGAACAGGAACACCACAGGCTCCACGGAGGTGATTTTTACCAGCAGTGCATCCGGAACAATAAAAAGTACGCCCAGGGCTGCGATAGTAAGGCCTTTCAGTCGAGTTGTTTGCACTGCGGAGTCGCCTGTTCTGGTTCCAGCTTATGGGTTGTCCTGCTCCGGCAGTGGCTGGATGCTGTTGATATCGCCGGTTGGTGTTGCAGGTTCGTCTTCGATGATGATGAAGATAGCTCCGCCAATGACGGCGATGGCGAAGATTGCTTTGAGGATGATCGATTTCGACATGGTTCTTCCTCTCTGCGTTTGGTGGCTTCTACCAACAGCCTATGGGCAGCAGAAGGCTATAACAACCTTAAAGCCCTTAAAATTGAGCATCCTACAAAAGTCGCTTCGACAGTCTGGACCCAGTCAGCAATACTCTGGTTTAGTTTGCGGGTTGCCTGGTGCAGCAAAGTTCACTTTGGAGTGTTGTTATGACAGAACAAATACAAAATCTGGTCCATAAGTACAGCGAAAGTGGCATTACCACGCTCACGCTGAACCAGCCGGAGAAGAAAAACAGCCTGTCGATGGCCATGCTGAAGGCCTTGTCTGAGGAATTGGATCGTATTGCCTGTGATACTGAAACCCGTGTTGTGGTTCTGGCAGCCCATGGCAACGTATTCTGCGCTGGCCATGATCTTCGGGAAGTTCGGGAAGAGTTTGATAATCATGAATTCCAGCTGGCACTGTTTAATCAGTGCAGCAAAGTGATGCAGCAGATTGTAAACCTGCCCCGGCCGGTGATTGCGCGAGTTGCCGGTGTTGCAACGGCTGCAGGCTGTCAGCTGGTTGCCAGTTGCGATCTGGCAGTGGCTGCGGATACCGCAAGATTCGCCACACCCGGGGTTAATATCGGGCTGTTCTGTTCCACGCCCATGGTTGCCCTGTCGCGGAACGTATCTCGCAAGCACGCCATGGAAATGCTGCTTACTGGTGAGATGATTGGCGCCGCGAAGGCCGAACGCATCGGGTTGGTCAATCAGGTTATCGATGAGCAGCACCTGGATGAGATGGTCTACAAACTGGCCCGTACCATTGCCGAGAAATCTGGACACACCCTGAAAGTCGGAAAGGAAGCGTTCTATCGGCAATTGGATATGCCGCTTCCGGAGGCTTATGAATACACCTCCGGGGTGATGGCAGAAAACATGATGGCGAACGATGCCCAGGAAGGTATCTGTGCATTTCTGGAGAAGCGCAAGCCGGAGTGGAAAGACAGCTAGATGCACTTGCGCGGTTCAGCCCGGCCTATTGCGCCGGGCAGTCAGCCGCTCCGAGGTACAGTCGGTCTCCAGATCTGAGGTCATGTTCCCGGAAAAAGCCAGCGTTCATCTCCACAGCCTTGATAAAAGGCACACCGGCGGGGTAGGTCGGGCAGCCAGATCCGCTGGCCGATGTGCAGGGCACCATCTGGCGAATGTTGCCGATCACTCCATCGCGGTTCAGATAGGCAATGTCCAGCGGGATCAGGGTCTTGTGCATCCAGAAGCCGTGGGTCGCTTGCCTTGGCTCGCGGTACTCAAACAGCATCCCGGCATTCTGTCCCAGCGTGTTACGACCCATCAGTCCTTTCTGGCGCTGCGCGGAGGTGCTGGCCACCTCGAGTTTTACCGCAATCGGCCCTGCTGAAGACACGAAGCAGGCTTCAATGACCGGTAAGCCGCTCTCGGATGCCGCGACAACTGAGGAGCAACCGTGGATCAGTGCACTGGCTACCAACAGGGCCCAGAACTGCTTGCCAGGGCGATGCCTCACTTTTACGTTCACGAGCGCAACCGGTAGCCGGTTTTGAAAATCCACCAGATTCCGACCATGCAGGCTGTCAGGAATACCAGTGTCATCCCCACGCTGATGGCAATATGAACGTCAGACACGCCGTAAAATGCCCACCGGAAGCCGCTGATCAGATAGACCACCGGGTTGAACAGGCTCACTGTTTGCCAGACCTCCGGTAGCATGTCTATGGAATAAAAGGTGCCGCCGAGGAAGACCAGTGGGGTGACGATCATCATCGGCACGATCTGGAGCTTTTCGAAGCCGTCGGCCCAGATGCCGATAATGAAACCGAACAGGCTGAAGGTAATGGAGGTGAGCACGAGGAATGAAAGCATCCAGAAGGGATGCAGTACGTCATAGTCCACAAAGAATCTGGCTGTGCCCAGAATGATCAGGCCCAGAATAATGGATTTTGTTGCGGCCGCACCTACATAGCCAAGCACTACCTCGACGTAGGAAACAGGCGCGGAGAGCACCTCATAGATAGTGCCCGAAAATTTGGGCATGTAGATTCCGAAGGAGGCGTTGGAAATACTCTGCATTAACAGTGACAGCATCACCAGCCCGGGGATTATGTACGCTCCGTAGGCGATATTGTCGATATCACCCATCCGGGAGCCGATCGCGGAGCCAAAAACCACGAAATACAGACAGGTTGAGATCACCGGCGAGAGCACGCTCTGCATGACTGTCCGTTTCATGCGGGCCATTTCAAAATTGTAGATTGCGCGAATACCGTACAGGTTCATGCTTTTCTCCAAAATAGCCGGCTGCTTTACTCGTGCACCAGGCCGACAAAAATCTCTTCAAGGGAGCTTTCCCGGGTTTGCAGGTCGCGGTAGTCGATACCGAGGTCGCCAAGTGTCCGGAGCAACCGGGCAACCCCAGCCTGCTCCTGTTGGGAATCGAAGGTGTATATCAGTTCGTAACCATCGTCGGATAACTCGACAGGCTCCAGAGTCAGCTCACCCGGTATCTTGTCCAGCTTTTGCTGCAGCTGAAGTCGCAGCTCTTTCTTGCCCAGCTTGGTCATCAACCGGGCCTTGTCTTCCACCAGAATGATTTCGCCGTTACGGATAACACCGATTCGATCTGCCATTTCCTCGGCTTCTTCGATGTAATGAGTCGTGAGTATGATGGTTACTCCATGCTCGCGAAGTTTACGCACCATTTCCCACATATCCCGGCGTAGCTCAACGTCGACCCCTGCCGTGGGCTCATCAAGGAACAGTATCTGCGGTTCATGGGAGAGTGCCTTCGCAATCATCAGGCGACGCTTCATGCCGCCGGACAGAGACATGATCCGGTTATTACGTTTGCCCCAGAGAGAGAGGTCTTTCAGCACCTTTTCGATATGTGCTGGCTTGGGCGGCTTGCCGAACAGACCACGGCTGAATGAGACCGCATTCCAGACGGTTTCGAAGGAATCGGTATTCAGTTCCTGAGGCACCAGCCCTATGGTTCTTCGGGCCATGCGGTAGTCTTTGATGATGTCGTGGCCAGCGGCTTTCACCTCACCGGAGGAAGGGTTCACGATGCCGCAGATAATACTGATAAGCGTAGTCTTGCCTGCACCATTAGGGCCAAGCAAGGCGAAGATTTCGCCACGGCGGATTTCCAGGTTGATGTCCTTCAGGGCCTGAAAACCGTCGCCATATACTTTGCTCAGGTGCTTAACGGAAATATCCGGCTGCACGGGCGTGTCCTGTGGTCAGAATGGGTCGAATTGAAGGCGCAGTATTTTCTCATGACTGACACTCATTTAGAAACCTTTGCCTTGGCGGGAGAAATCTCCATAATGCCCGGCAGGTTTGTTCGGGGTGCCGCTATGTTACGCGCAATAGTAGTTACAGGATTGATTGCCGTGCTCGTTACTGCCGGCGTTTTCGGTTCGCGTATGCTCCATGACAACGATGGCGACCGGAAGAGCGGGAACGAGAACGCCGTTGTTCCGTGTGATCTTCTGGAAGAGGGGCCTTGTGTTTGGTCCACCGGGTCAGGAGATTGGAAAGTTACTCTCAGCAATCTGGGGGAGGGTGTCCAGGGCACGGAGTACCGTCTCACGATTGAAACTCCGGAACGACCCGAACGGTTTCTCGCCGTTCTACGGGGAGAATCCATGTATATGGGCGAGTATCCAGTTCCGTTAGGCAAGGTTTCGGGCAATCAATACTCGGCGCGCTTCACGGCACCATTTTGTACCGTAGATGCCACCATGACATGGCGAATTGATCTGCAAGAGGGGCAAGAGCCCATCAGTAACATCCCGGTAGGATTGGTTTTTCAGGCTGAGCCGCACTGAATCTGTCGGCTGACAATCAGCGGGGAACGTGTAAAATCACCCAGGACTATTACCGAATATAAAAACACTATACCGCTACAATCAGGGATAACGTGATGGATTACGGAGATAGCGTTCAGAAGGTACTGTTGAGAAAGATCCGCAAGGCAGAGCAGGATCTGATGCAGTTGAAGCTCGATTATTGCCGATTTGTCTTTGGACTGACACACCGGTCCAGAGTACTGGCTGGAGGCGTGACCTATGTGGTCCGTTCTGTAGATGTAGAAAGCATGGCCAATACCGACGACGGAGGGTTTACCCGGCCCGAGATCACCGGAACTCGTGAGGATGATCAGGATCAGTTCGAGCCTGTGGCGCTGGGTACCGATTGGGAGTTGGAAGCCGCACCCAGGCAGGCCGCTAAATAAACGCGTTCGCCGTGATGACTTCGTAGAGGCTTGCCGACGTCGGGACGTACTTGTTCTGCAACCAGAATTCGGCACCCTCGACTCCCGCCCTGAAACAAGCCAAATGAACAGCACTCGCCGTCAATGTGTCCATGGCCTCGATAGCCTCCGATTGCCGAATACCGAGTTTGCGACTGGCGATTTGGGCAACAATGTTAACCAGCATTTCGGAGTGGGGCGTGCTTCTGGCGCAGAGCACAGAGGCGGCACCGTACAGCCAGGCAGTACCATAAACCTTAACCGCCTCCGGCGCGTTTGAAAGATCCAGGCAGTTCGCCCGGCAGTCCCTGTGTTGAAGACCGGCCAGGATATGGAGCCGTGTAAGAAGCTCAGCGCGGTCTGGGGCGGTATCGACAACCGGCTTTTTATCCGCCGTAGGCTCTTTAGCGATGCGGTAAGCCCTGTCGGAGCGATGAACCGCGATGGAATTGCCCGTGTTTGAACAGGTTCTTTGAGGGCCAGTTACCAGGGGCTCTGAACGCACCAGGGCCATCATCCGCATTGCCAGCAACGCCAGCAGCAACAAAAGCCCCGCCTGAATACAAACAATCAATCCGTCAACAATCATCTAGAAGCTCTAAATGTTTCAGAAGGTGATCAAAGTGTAACGGAATGTGTCCGGTCAATCCCGCCAAAAGGTCGCCATAAACGACTACCGATTTCACTGAAATGATGAAACTGTGACGGAGATCGCACTGATGCTGGCTAGCAGGTGGGCATGGTCTGCAGGGCAAGTCTGCGTCGAATATATCTACCGAGAGCATCGACGCCAATATTCAGCAGGGCGGTAATCAGTATCAAGACCATGGCTCGGTCAAAGCGGATGTTCTGGATGGCGCTGTCGACAAAAAAGCCGAGGGTATAGATTCCGAGAATGCCGAGTATCGCGGTCTCTCGCATGATAATTTCCCAGCGGTAAAACAAAAATGCCAGAAACGATCGGTAAACTCTGGGTACCAGTTCCCAGCTGTAACGGTTGAAACCGGTCGGTGCGTCTGGTCGCAGATGAATGCTGTTGGTTTGGCGGCCGATCAGGTGCCCAATGATCCCGCCGTTATGTAACGCAAGCGCAACCACTGCCGGAAGCATTGAAGGGCCCCAGAGCTGAAGCAGAATGTACGCCAGGATATATTCCGGTGTTGATCGTACGATCACCAGAAAGACATGGCCGGTTGTGCGCCGCACCGGACCTCCAAAATGGTTGGAGATCAAAGGGAAGGCGAGCAGGGTAAGTATGCCGGTGACCACAAGCGCAATCTGGGTCAGTATGACTGTATTCCAGATGCCAGGCATGGCCTCATTGACCATGAGATCGGATAACCATGGGATCATGCCTGAAAGGCCTTCACCGTCCCGAAGGGGGCTGGGAACGATGTCTTCCGTGAAAAAGCGCTCCACATTGCCCCAGACAATGGGTAGCCCCTCGCCCAGAAAGAAGGGCGCACCCAGAATATAGACTGGTAGAAGTTTGGGGCGGACCCAGAGAGGCATGGTGGCGATCAATACATAAAACAGGATCAGCATAGCGCCGGCATCCGAATACAGGCCCTGGGAAAACGAGCTTTCCAGATAGAAGCCGAGGGTCGGCAGCCCTACAAACCCGAGAATGGCGCTGGAGCGAAGACCGCACTCGAGGCGATAGGCTGTGTAGGTGCGAAGCTGCACCCAGCAGTCGGGAATCCGCGTGTAGAGAAACGCAGCAATAACTCCGGTGCCCGGAGGCAGTAGGCGTCCCGGTTCCGGGTCGGTCTCATCCAGTATTTCGGAATACACCTTTGCAAAAATCCCGGAATAAGGAATGGCGATCGCCAACACGCCAGTTAATGGATGAAAACCGAAAAACTGAAGAAAGATCAAGGCCCAGAAGAGTTCATGAATCGCTCTCACAAAGGCGCAGAATATTCGTACCGGCAGGAAGCGATAGACCAGGGACAGTATAAAGCCACAGACGCTTCCCAATGCCACACCAACAAACGCAAACGCAACGGTTCTCAGCAGGGCGGTCATCAGGCCCTCGCTGCTAAAGAAGTTGGGCGTGACAACGCCCAGGAAAAAATTGCCAAGGTCTCGCCAGGGGTTTGATGCGGTGATGGCAATATCCGCAAACAGCAGGCTGACGAGAGCGACGGCTACAAAAACAAGGCTGATTCGAACCGTTTGCGATGACAACATCAGAGTGGCCGCCTACCTAGTACAGTGACGTAATGTCGGTCGCCGACAGGCGCTCGCTGGATTCATCCAGGACGATCTGACCATCCTGAACCCCGACAATCCGGTTGCAGTATTCAAGAGCAATCTCGATATCGTGAAGGGCGATAACACTTGTCTGAAAGCGTTCCTTTAACAACCCCATTACCTGATGGGCCATGGGACCATCGAGGGCTGAAATGGGTTCATCGGCGAGAAGTACCGGGGCGTTTCGATACAAGGCGCGTGCTATAGCCACACGCTGGCGCTGCCCCCCGGAGAGTGAGGCTGTTGGCAGCCATAATTTCTCTGCCATTCCCAGAGCCTTCATCAGTTCACGTACGTTGTCACGGTCTCCGGAACGTGGACGGATCAGGGTCAGGATGTTGTACCAGGTGGAGTGCTTATCAAGTTGGCCCATGAAGACGTTATGAAACACAGGCAGAGCATTTACCAGGCCGAGGTCCTGGGGCACCAGAGAAGACTCCCGGTTTACCCGTTCATGAATCAGTCGGATCAGTGTCGATTTGCCAGCACCACTTTTGCCAACCAGGGCGACCTGTTCCCCCTGTTTCACGCTCAGCGACAGCGGGCCAATGACCCGCTTGCCGCCGAAAGAGGCCGTCAGGCCTGAAAGATCGAAGCCCGACATCAGTCCAGAATTCCGATCTCTTCCGCTGTTGTGCGAATGGGCTCGTAGTCATCGTTAGACGCGGGGATGAAGCCGGAACGGGGGAAACTCTCAAGCAGCTTCTGATCGTCCAGATTCAGCAGCGCTTCAGTTACCCGTTTTTTAAAGCCATCACCAAAACGCTCGTTGACGTCACCCCGGATGGTCCACTGGTAATCGGGGTAAGGAGGGGTAGCCCAGACTACCTGGACGGCGTCGGTATCAATATTTCCGTCGGCCAGTTCTTTTTCCCAAACCTGAAAGTTCAGGGCGCCAACCTGATAGGTGCCGGCTTCAACCAGGCGCAGAGTACGGGTGTGGTTGCCACTGAAACCAACTCTGTTGAAAAAGTCTTCAGGCTGAGCACCAAACACGTCTCGAATGTAGAACTCGGGCATCAGGCGGCCTGACGTGGATCCTTTTGAGCCAAACGTGAAGGTTTTTTCCTGCAGGTCCTCTTTGAGTTCTGAAAGCTCATCGGCTGGCTTGATACCGGTGTTGGTATTGGCGATAAAGTAGGTCTGGAATGCTTCATCTTCAACACCCTGGGCAATTGCCTCGGATCCCGGTACCAGACGTCGTGCCTGAACGCCGGAAAGTCCGCCAAACCAGGCGAGTTGGACCTGATTGTTGCGGAATGCGGAAACCGCCGCAGCATAGGATTTCACCGGTATGTAACGGACGTCCACGTCAAGCTCTTCGGAGAGGTAATCGGCAACACCCTGGAACCGCTCCACCAATTTAGTTTCATCTTCATCGGGGATCGCAGTGAACACAAACGTTTCTGCAGATGCCGATGCGGCCGTGAAACAGAAAAAACTGGTAATCAACAACTTCCGTATAAGATTATGAGCCATAGGAGTTCCTTAGATTGCCGGACTGTTAGGGTTGTGCTTTGAGGGGAGTCAGTGCTTCCCGGTGCCCTGAAGGATACATCGATTTACGTTAACTCTGAACAGCTTTGCGGTTTGCGGTACCGATTAGTCTGTACGCCGACACTCAAATTTTCAGCAACATGGCTCTGAGCGAAGGCTATGAAACTCATCATAAACACACCGTCACAGCCTGATTCGAAAGCGGGAAACCGGGCAACCGCAGAGCGTTGGAAAATGCTTCTCGAAAAGGCTGGTCACACGGTTGAGGTCGTTACTCAATATCACGGCGAAACCTGCGATATGCTACTGGCGCTGCATGCCTGGCGAAGCATAGATGCCATTCGCAGGTTCCGTGACACCTGGCCCAGAAAGCCCCTGATTGTTGCCCTCACTGGAACGGATATCTACCGCCACCAATACGAATATCCGGATGACACCCGGTTTTCCATGACCGAGGCAGATGCGCTGATTGGTCTGCATGATCTGGTCGCCAATGACATTCCCGATCAGTTTGCAGAGAAATTGATTTGTCTGTACCAGTCGACCGATGAGTTCCAGTTTCTTCCGGTGCAGGATATTGCCAGGAATGCTGGCGCATTCACTGTATGCGTGATTGGCCATCTCAGAGATGAAAAGGATTCGTTACGCGCTGCCTATGCAGCCCGGTTGTTACCGGAGACATCGGCGATACGGGTAGTCTGTGCCGGTAAAGCCCACAATGAAGACTGGCAACAGAAAGCCGAATTTGAAATGAGCGAAAATCCGCGCTTTCAATGGCTCGGACAAATTGAGAAGGCAGACATCCGGCAGTTGATGGTTCAAAGTCAGGTAATGGTGATCAGTTCTGTGATGGAAGGTGGGGCGAATGTGATATCGGAAGCCTGCCGGGCTGGTTTGCCAGTAATAGCATCGGATATCCCCGGAAATATAGGGCTATTGGGGCGGGACTATGCCGGGTATTTCCCGGTGGGCGACGAAGGGGCATTGTGTGAACTACTTTATCGTGCCGAGATCGATCCCGGGTTCCTCGCTACTCTGAAGAATCAGACGAGAAAGCTGGCCGAACGTTTTGTACCTGAAAAGGAACTGGCATCCCTGGAGCAGGCATTACGCCTTGCAATGCAGGGATGCTCAGAGCGTCTTTAGTCCCGCAGAGTAATGGGCTCGATAGGACCTGATTCGTCCTGGGGAGTGATTCGGCCAATAATGGCAGCATGAGGGTAACCCAGAGTTCGTAGCTCCCGAACACAGTCTTCGGCTTTGTCTGCGCCAACGCTGGCAAGTAAACCACCTGCGGTTTGGGGGTCGAAGATCAATGGGTATCGTGGGTGGTTGACCCAGGCTTGCTGATCCCGGATGCCCCGGCGAAGCCGAATGTTTGCCGGTTGCAGTGAGCTTAGAATGCCCGCTGCTGCGGTATCTTCTGCCCCCGGAAGGATCGGGATGGCAGAGAGAGACAGTTCGGCATCGACACCAGAGGGTTTTGTCATTTCAACCAGGTGACCAAGCAGTCCGAAACCGGTTACATCCGTACAGGCTTTTGAACCGAACTTACGGAGACAATCCGCCGCAGACTTGTTGGACTGGACCATCGAGGCAAGGGCAGAGTCAATCCAGCGGCCCTTGGCGGCCAGTCTGGCATGAGCGGCAAAGAGCGTACCTGTGCCAATCGGTTTGGTGATGATCAACAGGTCTCCGGCTTTGAGTCCGCCTTTGCTCATGACCTGTTCTGGTTCAATCAGCCCGTTGACGGCAAAGCCCAAAGCAAGTTCCTTGCCTTCGCCGGTGTGTCCGCCAACCAGTGCGCAGCCTGCTTCATTAAGTACTTCAACAGCACCGGACATCATCTGATAAACAACATCCTCAACCTTGGATTCTATGCCATAGGGCACCGTTGCCACGGCGGTAGCACTCTGTGCTTCGGCACCCATGGCAAAGACGTCTCCCAGACTGTGATTGGCTGCGACCTTACCGAAGATATAGGGGTCGTCGATGAAAGCGCGGAAGAAGTCCACGGTATGCACCACGGCTTTGCCTGGCGGTACTTTCAGAACGGCCGCATCATCCGGAGCGTGAAGGCCAATGAGAATGTCATCCCGCTCAATGGGACGGAGTTGCCCCAATGCCCGCGAAAGAACATTGCTGCCTACCTTGGCTCCGCAACCACCACAGCGCATGGCCACAGCCGATATGGCCTGAGACGCTTCCTCGGCGTTTTGTGCTGCAGCGGTATCCGGTAATCTGGATACTTCCTCCATAGGCGGAAGGTCTGTGAATTTTTTCATGAACCGCCGATCAATCCAGTCCTTCCAGCGCCAGACCAGTGCGCCACTGAACTGCTTCTCTCCGCGGGAGGCGACAGCGTTTTTATCACCAGTGCTGATCAATGCCAGCCACTTCTTCTGGGGTTTGAAATTCTTCGGACTCTTGCCGATGGCCATACGTTTCAGATTGCCGGCCAGTGGCGGACCTTGTCTGACTGCGAAAACACCGGCCTTTTCCCGCGGATGATTCACGACATTGGCGATGTCACCGGCTGCGAAAATGCTGTCATCGTTCTCGACCTGTAAGGTGTCGCGAACTCTCAGGAACAGACCTTCATCCAGCGCGAGTCCTGTTTCCTTGAGCCACTCGGGGCCGCCGGCCCGGGTAACCCAGAGGACTTCGTCGGTTTGCAGGACTTCACCGGAATCTGACGTCAATAGTCCTTTTTCCACCTTGTTTATGGGCGATCCAAGATGAACGGTGACATTGCGCTCGGATAAGGTCCTGCGAAATATCTCGCGAACCTCGGGGTTGTGTGTAGGCAGTATGTCGTTGGCTGCGTCAAAGAGGTGGAAATGGAGTTGCCCGGGGTCTTTGCCGCGTTGTTTGAGCTCGGACTGCAGGCGAAACTGCATAGCCAGGGTGAGTTCGACGCCACCGGCTCCGGCGCCAACGACGGCCACGGTAAGCGGCCCCTCATGGTTTTCAATGCGAGAGAGCAGGGCAAGCCAGCGATTGTTGAAGCCAGTGATAGGCTTTACCGGGACAGCGTGGTCTGAGGCGCCCTCAACCTCATTGACCTGAGGGGACGAACCAATATTAATGGAAAGTACGTCGTAAGGTACGTCGGGGCGGTCGCGGCATATAACCTGTTTTTTTTGACGATCGATGCCTGTGGCTTCAGAGCGGTAGAAGCGTGCACCGGCGTATTCTGCCAGGCGGCTCAGATCGATATGAACATCATCGTAGCTGTAGTGGCCAGCCACATAGCCGGGAAGCATACCGGAGTAAGGGGTGTGGGTGTCGCGGCAAATCAAGGTCAGGCGCACGCCGGGGACCGGGTTCATGGCGAACCGCTTCAGTACCCCGACGTGACTGTGCCCGCCGCCAATCAGGACAATGTCCCGTAATACAGGCTGGTCAGGCGTTTGCATCAGCTGATTTTCTTGGCTTCAGCAGAAAACTGGCTGTATCCCTTGACGCTTGAGAAGGCTTTCAGTTTTTCCAGATCGGCTGCCGATGGGTTGGCAATCTGATCGATGGATGTGATGCCTGCGTCCTTCATTTTCTTGGCGGTGGCAGGGCCGATGCCTTTGACCAGGGTAAGGTCGCTCTTGTCTACCGGCTTGGCCACTTTGGCAGCCGGCGCCTTGCGGGCAGCAGGCTTCTTGGCCGCAGGTTTCTTGGCGGCCGGCTTGCTGGCTGCTTTTCCTTTGGGGGCTGCTTTCGCGGTTTTCTTTGGCGCGGATTTCTTGGCTGCAGCTTTTGCTTCTTTGTTGACTTCGTCTGTGAGTTTCTTGACATCGGCGCCGGACTCTTTGGCGGCTACACCAAGTCGATCAAGAATGTTGCTTTGCAGTTCGTGGAATTCCTCGAGGCGGCGTTCAAACTCTTCCTGAAAGCGCTTCATTTCACGATCGCGCACTTCATCAATTTCCTTGAGCAGTTTGCGCACCGGTTCCTGAACCTGATTCTGAAGGTTGTCGAACTGCTTCAACGCATCGTTCACCAGGCCTTCGATCTGAGAGGATGTTTTTTCGAACTCTTTGTTGACCTTTTTGACGATCTTATCAACGTTCTGTTTGGCTTTCTTCGCCATGGAATGTCTCCTTACGGACAGATTTCAACAAAAGAATCAGAATCATGCCATTTGCCGGAAACCGGATATGGGGCCTGGGGAACGACGTGATTTGAGTGACTGCTTTTTAGATAGTACTTCACGGATTCTGCGGAGCTTTTCTGAGGAGGAGCTACCGTTAGAGTCAAGCTCTACAAAATCGATAGAATAGAAGAAATTACTGCAGTGTTTTCTTCGTTCGGTCACCAGGCCGGAAATGCCTTCTGCCCGGATTTTGTCGAACGGCATATCCATCACCAGCTCTAACACTACGGTATCGCCGGGATTGAATACTTTATCGGTTTTCATCACGCACCCGTAACCGTCCAGCTCATAGAGGGCTGCCTCGACATTTTCCTTTCGAAAAAGTCCATGTCTGATTCGGAATCTTGCGACAAGGTCCGGCAATGCTTCGTTCATGTATCAGGTTCTCTGGTGATTTCCGTATCGACAACAGCGGGTCTCTCTGAGCGACCCGCTGAGTCTTGGTTAAACAATAGACACTGAGCTTAAGTTTTGCAACGCCGTCAGTGCCATACGATTAAACCCTAAGACAATTTTTAACAATCAACGCAGGGTGGCCGTCGATGCTATTTGGTCTTCAGTTCGTACATATCAACGCGTCTATCTTTCAGGTTGGTGACAGATCCCTCGTTGCGAACCAGCTTCAGTTTTTCAAGATCCATGTCGGAGAACATGATCATCTCCGTGTTGGGTGTGGTTTCGGCCATTACCGCATCGTGCGGAAAGGCGAAATCTGACGGTGAGAATACAGACGACTGGGCATACTGTACGTCCAGATTCTCAACTTTCGGCAAGTTACCAACGCTGCCGGTGATGACCACATAGCATTCGTTTTCGATGGCTCGAGCCTGAGCGCACTGCCGTACCCGGAGGTAGCCGTTTTTGGTGTCAGTCCAGAAGGGCACCATGATGACATCCACCTCTTTACTCGCAGCGATGCGCCCAAGTTCAGGGAACTCGATATCGTAGCAGATCATGATGGCGATCCGACCCGCGTCGGTATCGAAGACCTCGAAACTGTTGCCGCCTTCAATGACCCAGTCGCGGCGTTCGTGGGGCGTAATGTGAATCTTGCGCTGTTCGTCCACACGGCCATCCCGGTGGCAAAGGTACGAGACATTATACACCCGGTCGTTCTCAATCAATGGCATGGAGCCGGTAATTATATTTATGTTGTAACTCACTGCCATCTCGGACATTTCTTCGCGGAACTGTTGGGTAAAGCCCGCCAGGAAACGAATGGCGCGAGTCTGGTCCATCTGGTCGGTCAGTCCCATCAACGGCGCGTTGAAAAACTCCGGGAAGATAGCGAAGTCACTCTTGTAGTCAGACAATGCGTCAACAAAGTATTCCACCTGCTCCAATACCGCCTCAACGGACGTGAACTCCCGCATCTGCCACTGTACAGCACCAAGCCTTACCTGGGTTTTCTTGACACTCAGAACCGGGGACGGTGGCGTGTAGAGAATGTTCCGCCATTCCAGTAACGTGGCATAGCCTTGGGACTTTTCGTCTTCGGGCAGGTACTTGTGCAACAACCGGGTTACCTGAAAATCGTTGGACAACTGGAAACTCAGGATCGGATCATAGACCTCTTTGCGATCCACCCGTTGGATGTACTCTTCAGGTGAGTATTGCTCGGCATACTTGAAATAGTTCGGTATACGTCCCCCGGCGAGAATCGCTCGCAGGTTCATGGAACGGCAGAGCTCTTTCCGGGCTTCGTAAAGCCGCCGTCCAAGCCGGTATCCCCGGTAATCTGGGTGAATGAATACATCCAGTCCGTATAACGAGTCACCGTTGGCGTTGTGCCAGATTTTTTCGTTCCGGAGGATCAGATCGTCGTAGGTGTGCGGGTTGCTGAAGCGCTCGTATTTCACGCATACGGTAAGCGCAACCGCTACTAATCGCCCACTTTCTTCGATACAGATCTGACCGTCAGGGAACTGCTCCACAAGCGCCTTGATAGTGTCCTTGGGCCAGGCGCCTCCAATATCGTCGTAGACTCTATCCATAAGTTTCTGGAGTTGGTCATAGTCTTCAAGATTCAGATTCCGGAGGTTGAGATGCAGTTCTTCGTGGGCCATTCAGATCGGCTCCCGTTCGGTTTGGAGTGAGGACAAGCTCAACGTATGTGTCATTACTGCAAAAGTTTACCAGAAGGTACTAAAGACTTCGCATCGCGAGCCGAAAGATAGGGTAATCTGCATCAATTTTTCAGAGGATATTCGACCGTGCAACTGACATTCGGGCAAAAGCTCCTGACGGCTTTCGGTATTCTGTTGCTTTTGGTCATGGGAGCTTTCACGCTCTCAGGCGATTTAAGGCTGCAAAATACCACAGAGACATACGTAGACGCGTTGATCGACGACGCAGTTCAGCAAAGTACGTCGAGCATTGCCGAATGGCTCAACACCCGCCTGGTGATGACCGAAGCAACGGCGAAAGCTCTGGAACATGCCGAAAGTGACGAAGAAGCGCAGGTGGTTCTGCAGGCTATAACCACCGGGGGCGGATTCAGGGATGTCTATGTTGGTCGAACCGATGGTTACATGTTGATGAAATCCCCGGAGGCCAACGCTACTCTGCCGTCCGACTATGACCCGCGACAACGGCCCTGGTACAAGAAAGCGATGAGTTTGGGGCGAGCGTCCTTTACAGAGCCGTACAAGGATGCCAGTACCAATGACATGATCATATCGACACTTACTCCGGTGAAACGCGGGGAGTATGAAGGTGTCGCCGGTGCAGATATCGGTCTGGGGACCATTTCGAAAACCCTGTCGACCGTAACTCTGGCAGACACCGGTTACGCCGCCCTCGTGAACAGGGCCGGCACTGTACTTTTTCATCCGACACAGAGTCTTATCGGCAAGAACATCAGCACCCTCATCGGAGCCACGGCGAATTTTGACGGCGGCGCCCACAAATACAGTAATGATGAAGGCAACTGGGAAGCGAGTTTCCACCCGATCAGTGAGGCCCGGGGCGTAGAATGGTATCTCGGTACGTTCATCAACACTGACAAGATAAATGCTCCGGTACAGAGTGCCCGAATGACAGGGCTGATCATGGCGGTTACCGGTCTGATCATTTCGTTGGTGATTCTGCACCTTGGTATCAAGTTTCTGATGATACCTGTGCGTCGCCTGAACAAAGCCATGGCTGATATCAGTAGCGGTGACGCAGACCTGACTCAACGCCTTGATGACAAAGCGAAAGATGAATTCGGTGAATTGGCCGGAAGCTTCAACCGGTTTGTCGAGAATATCCAGAACGTCGTCAGAGACGTACAGCAGGGCAGCACAGAACTGGGACGGAATGTCGGTTCTCTCAGAGACACCGCGAGTACCAGTCGATCAAGTGTTGAAAGTCAACAAGCCGAAATCGACATGGTGGCTACAGCAATTAACGAGATGTCGGCCGCAGCGGGAGAAATTGCCCAGAATGCACAACAAACTGCGGATGCTGCCACTACTGCCGATGGCGACAGCAGGGCCTCTCTGGAGACGGTTGCGGCTTCAAGGGAGGCGGTTCAGAAGCTGTCAAAAGAGGTGAATGCCGCTGCTGAAGTCATCGACACCCTGGGCAGAGACGTTGCTTCTATTACCAGCGTGCTTGAGGTCATACAGGGAATAGCAGAACAAACCAATCTCCTGGCGTTGAACGCTGCCATCGAAGCTGCACGGGCCGGCGAGGCGGGTAGAGGTTTTGCGGTTGTGGCTGATGAGGTGCGCAATCTTGCCCAGCGCACCCAGTCCAGTACCGAGGAAATCAACAACATGATCGAGCGTTTGCAGAAAGGTGCCAGCGATGCGGTTGATGTGATGAAAGCGTCGACGTCGGTGTCCAATGTCAGTATGGAAAAAGCTGAGGACGCCATGGAAGCACTCAACCGGATCGCCGAAGCCATTACCTCAATCAGTGAAATGACCTCGCAGATTGCCACCGCTTCGGAAGAACAGACATCGGTAACCGAAGAGTTGAATTCGTCGATCACGCGAATTGCCGATCAGGGACAGGAGGCGGCTGCAGCAGCCACCGAAAATGACGTATACAGTGGTCAGATTGAAAGCATCGGCACGGTATTGAACGAGAATGTATCGCGCTTCCGGGTATAGGGGGAGGGTTATCGGCTGAGAATGTTGAGTCGCCGGCGCAGGTTTTCTAGCGTCCGGTGCCCAACATTCCGGGACTCTTCACTCAGGAGAGGGTTTTCGAGGGCGATCACGACCCGTTGTTCGAGATTGAGATCTTTTACTGCACGGGCGTAATAGCTTTCAAGAAAGTCGCTGAAACTACCGTCGTATATGGCCCGTTCGATCCCCAGTTGCAGGCGGTGGGCGGTCTCCTGATCATCGGGAGCAACAAAAAGATAAGAAGGCATGGGGTAAGCGATTAACAGATTGGGTTCAATCACAAGATCAGGATTCTGTTCCATTTCAAGGTCATAAAGTACTTCGCTAACGCCTCGCGCAAAGCACTCGAAGCGCTCCTTCTGGAGCATCCTGAAAAGGATTTCGTATCGGGAATGGGAGACGACCGGAATCCCGTTGGCCCCGAGTACATCCGCATCTGGCCAGTGTGCGCCCTGGCCAATTCGAACCTGGCTTGCGCGAAAATCCTCAAGATTCTCGATGTTGGCGAACTTCGGCAAAGACTCCGGCAAAACCACGCAAACCCGAAACCCCAAAAGGCCGCCATCCACCGGGAATGGAATTGCAATCATAACGCTCTCACGCTCTGCTGACGTGGCGACGTTGGCAATATCGACGAGATGGGATTGGCCAATGGTGAGTTCTCTGAGTGCCCGTCCCTGGCTTAGCGCCTCACTCCGGATAACCTGAAAGTCCCCGTACTCGGAAGTTTTTTGCAAGGCGAGTTCGACCAGCGCGCGGATCGCAGGACTGTCGAAATTCCTGTACCAGAGCACGTAATCCCGGCTGGTGGATTGCAGCTTGGTTACGGTTGGCGTGCCCGCTGAGAGAGGGGATGCAATGACACAGAAACACAGAACAGCGATGCGAAAAATTGGTTTCCAATGGCCTGTGCAGGCCTTGAAGGCGGTCATATAACGTTCCAAATCAGAAATCCTTTTCTTCATCCTGGAAAATGACCCGACTGACTGACGTGATTCGGACAGGCTTTCTCCATTCTAGAACACAAATTCAAAAATAAATCGAGCGCTGGCGAAAAACTTTGCAAAAGATTCTTGCGGCTGGCGGAGTCCCTTGTAATTATCGGCTCCGAACCAACAACGGAGTATGGTTATGGCGATTATCGACAACCTCATCGGTGCCACCGGTCAATGGGTGGCCAGTGCAGACCCCAGGGCCACGTTGGCGAGCCCCGTCGCCTGGCTCAAGAAAACCGGAGGATACGCCGCAGTTAATAAAATTATCGGAATGTCCATTCCTTTTGCGCCCCGGAATAACTTCAGAGTTGAAGAGGTTAGTCCTGGCTATGTCCGGGCCAAAATTCTCCTGAAAGGTAATAAGAACCACTTTGGCAGCCTCTATGCGGGAGCCTATTTTCTGGTGGCCGAGATACCGGGTGGTGTGCTGACCCTTTTCGATCTGGGGCCTGCATACACACCGATCCTCAAAGAAATGACACTTGAGTTTCTACAGCCAGCCAACAGCGATGTCACTGTAGAGTTCACTCTGCCGCCGGAAACTCTGGCAGGCATTCTTGCGGATGCCGATGAAACCGGGCGGGCCAAATTTACTCTGGAGGGGAAAATGGTAGACAGGGAAGGCAACCACGTGGCGTCCTCGATCGCCCATTATCGGGTTCGAAAGAAGGGGTTCAAGGCTGAGGCGTAATGATCACGCTTGATCAAGGTTGGCAATAGTCGCCAGAAAGATTTCGCCGTATTTTTCGAGCTTGGCGGCCCCAACGCCGCTGACTTCACCCAGTTCCTGCAGGGTGGCCGGTTTGCGCTCAAGCATTCCCAACAGGGTGGTGTCATGGAAGATGACATAGGGAGGCACTCCCTGTTTGTCTGCCAGCTCTTTGCGACACGCTCTAAGGGCTTCCCAGCCTGTCTGGTCGGTAATCTGGTCTTTGACCGAGGCGCCAGAAGCCCGGCCTGCCGCTTTTTTCACCACCGGATCTTTACGCAGTTCGATGGTGTCCTGGCCCTTGAGCAAGGGCCTGCATTTTTCCGTTAACTGAAGGGCACCATAACCCTCGGGATCGGCGCGAAGGTAGCCGTTGGCCACAAGTTGCCGAAATACAGATTTCCATTCGCTGGCACTGAGTTCGGTACCGATGCCGAAGGTTGAGACCTGCTGATGACCGGATTGCAGAATGCGTTCGTTTGCCGAGCCTCGGAGCACATCAATCAGGTAGGTCACACCGAAACGTTGACCCGTTCGGAAAACACAGGACAGGGCTTTCTGAACCGCGACGGTCCCGTCCCAGGTCTCAGGCGGGTTCAGGCAGGTATCGCAATTACCGCAGGGTTTCTCAAGCTGATCTCCGAAGTAACGCAGTAATACCTGACGTCGGCAACTGGTGACCTCGCAAAGTCCAAGCATGGCATCGAGCTTCTGGCGTTCCACCCGCTTGAAATGATCATTGCCCTGGGAGCTTTCCAGCATCTGGCGAAGTTTGATTACATCCTGCAGACCATAGACCATCCATGCTGTGGATGGCTTGCCATCCCGTCCGGCCCGTCCGGTTTCCTGGTAATAGGCTTCGAGGCTCTTGGGCAAATCAAGATGAGCTACAAAGCGCACGTCGGGTTTATCGATGCCCATACCGAACGCGATGGTGGCGACAATAATCACGCCGTCTTCGCGGAGGAATCGCTCCTGGTGGTGAGCTCGTTGTTCCGGAGGTAGACCGGCATGGTAGGGCAGAGCGGTATACCCTTTCTGGGCAAGGGTTTTGGCAGTCGCGTCGACTTTGTTCCGGGAAAGGCAGTAAACGATGCCGCAGTCATGTTCATGTTCGCTTTTAATAAAGTCCAGTAACTGTTTGTTTGCATTAATCTTTGGTGCAATTCTGTACTGGATGTTTGGGCGGTCAAAGCCACTGACGAAGTGCCGTGCGTGGGTCAACGACAAACGTTCTGCAATTTCCTTCCGGGTACGCTCATCGGCGGTTGCCGTTAATGCAATGCGTGGAACACCGGGGAAGTGTTCGGCGAGCATGCTGAGCTGGAGGTAATCGGATCGGAAATCGTGTCCCCACTGCGACACACAATGAGCTTCATCAATAGCGAACAGCGAGATAGAGGCATCATGAAGCAATTCAATTGTACGCGGCTGAATAAGCCGTTCTGGCGCGCAGTACAGCAAATCGAGTTCGCCGGTCATCAAGGCGTATTCGGTGGCCCGGGCGGTCTCAAAATCCATAGTGGAATTAAGGAATGCAGCCCTTACGCCAAGCTCCTTCAGTGCTGCAACCTGATCCTGCATCAAGGCTATCAGAGGCGAAATGACGATCGCTGTACCTGATCGAACCAGTGCCGGGACCTGATAACAAAGAGACTTGCCTCCACCCGTAGGCATGAGTACGAGTGCATCCCGGCCATCAGATACTTCCCGTATAATCTCGCCTTGCAGGGGCCGAAACGATTCGTAACCGAAGACTTCGTGCAGCACCTGTTCCGGATCTCGGCCCGAAGTGGCGGGGCGCTCCGTGGAAAGCTGGTCGAAGTCCTGATCAAGATACATAGAATAACCGGTTCATCGGCTGGAAGCCGCTGTGTTTATGGCAGGTAGACTGCCGGGTTTTGCGAGGTTGCCAATGATACCAGAATAGCTCCGGGGATTGGCCAACAAACCCGTGTGCCGGGTGGAGGCAAAAAGGAGAGAGAAACGCTACAATACCGCGTTTTTGGACCACCGTTTCACGTCATCTTCTGACAGACACTGATAATAACAGGGCTTTCATGCAGGAATTTGATGCCATCCGTCCTTATTCGGACGACGAAACAGGCACTGCTATTCACCGCCTGGTCAATGATCAGGAATTTCTGGACATGGTCGGTCGCTTCAAGTCACCGACACTCGCACGCTGGGCTCCGGCCATGTTGCGGGTGTTTACCCGTCGCTGGCTGAGCAACCGTTTCGGCCATTACACCCGTGTTGACGATCTTCAGGCGGGACTTTCCGGGTACGTGGGAGAACTGGTTGACACCACCACCACACGTGTCACCAGCAGTGGCCTGGAAAACCTGGACAAACAGAACGCCTATCTGTTCATTTCAAACCATCGGGACATTGTGTTTGATCCCATGGTAGTGAACTACCTGCTTTTTCAGAATGGCTTCCACACCACCCGGATTGCCATCGGTGACAACCTGCTGGCGAATCGGGTGTTTGCCGAAATGATGCGACTGAACAAAAGTTTTGTGGTTCGCAGAAGTATGACAAGTCCGCGCGAAATGCGTGATGCCTATGTCACGCTTTCGGGCTTCATCAACCACAGCATTGATACCAATCACAGCATCTGGATTGCCCAGAGGGAGGGGCGCGCTAAAGACGGCCTTGATTTCACTGACCCGGCAATCATCAAGATGTTTTACATGAGCCGTAAAAAAAGCGGGCTCAGTTTTGCTGAGGCCATGAACCGCCTGCATATTGTGCCGGTCTCTATCGCCTATGAATACGATCCCTGTGATGCCGACAAGGCTCAGGAACTGGAAACCCGGGCAAGAACCGGTCAGTACATCAAACGGGAAGGCGAAGACACCGAGCAGATCATGAGGGGCCTGACTGGATTCAAAGGGCACGTGCATGTTCATTTCGGTGCGCCAATTCATGATTCACCCGAAAACCCGAAAGACCTGGCAGCCCGCATAGACAGAGAAATGCATGCGAACTATCACCTGCATGCCTCGAATCTTGTGGCCTATCAGCAACGCGGTCTGCATCCGGATTCACACGTAACGCCGGAGACAGTAAGCGATGAGGTGGTCACCGCTGAAACCTGGTCGCCGGCCGAGCTGGCAGCCGCTGAGGCCGAGATGGATCGGCGGCTGGAAGCCTGCGATACGGCTATCCGTCCTTATCTTCTCGATATGTATGCCAATCCCGTGGTTACGTCGCTTGAAGCCAATGCCGAGAATATCGACCATTCCGGGTAAGCCGGCACCCTAACTAATTTCCGACAAGAGGTAGACCGTGCAGGACCTTCAGTACATCACGATTGAAACCGGAGAAAATCCGATCGCAGCCGTTATCTGGCTTCATGGCCTGGGTGCCAGCGGCCACGACTTCGAGCCGGTGGTGCCGGAGCTGGGCCTGCCGGACGATGCCGCGGTGCGCTTCATTTTCCCCCATGCACCCGACTTGCCAGTTACAATTAATGGCGGGATGTCCATGCCGGCCTGGTACGACATCAAGGCTATGGACATTGATCGCGTGGTAGATACCGAACAATTGCGGGCATCTGCTGATGCCGTGGCAAAACTGGTGGAACGCGAGAAAGAAAAGGGTATTCCTGCCGATCGGATTGTCATCGCCGGGTTTTCCCAGGGCGGAGCAGTCGCTTACGAGATGGGGCTTAGTTATCCGGAACGGCTTGGCGGCATTCTGGCGCTCTCAACCTACTTCGCCACGGCTGACACTGTTCAACGCTCCGAGGCGAATGCGAATGTGCCGATCAGCGTGTACCACGGAACCTTCGACCCTGTAGTGCCCGAATCTTTGGGCGTGCGCAGTGTCGAGACTCTGAAAGACATGGGCTACAACCCGACGTACCTGACATTTCCCATGGAACACAGTGTGTGTCTTGAGCAAATACAGGATATCGGTCAGTTTATTCGCCGGCACCTGCTCTGAAGTGCCGGCGACCCTGCCAGGTCTCAGACCCAGAGCATGGCGCCCATTTCGAACGAATGAGTCAATGACTCATGATAGGGGTACATGCGCAGCCTCAGTGTCTGCAGGCCCGGGTAGGGTGGCTGCAGGCGGGCTGCAAACACGGTATGCCCATCTGTTTCACTTTCTTTCTCCAGAAAAAAGCTGCCGGGCCCGGTTTGCTTGTGGGTACCGGTGCACTCTGGGCTCACAAGGCACTCCACACGCACATCATCTGCATGGAGGCCATTGAGAGAGGTCTCTACGCGGACGTTCACTGTTCCATCATGGGGGCAACGGCATTCAATGCAGTCAACCACCCGGAGGCTGACGCCACTCCAACACTGTCGAACTTTCGCTTTCCAATCTGCCAGTTCGGTGGCAACCTTTCCGCCATCGCCCTTAAGCAATGCGCCCTGGTCAGACGCTGGCTGGTAATAGGTGTTTACGTAGTCCATCACCATTCTCCGGGCGTTAAACCGCGGTGTAATCGATTTCATTGAGGCTTTCGAGCGGTTAACCCAGCCCTTCGAAAAGCCTTGTGAAGCCCGATCGTAATACAAAGGCACAACCTTGTACTCGATCAGATCCATCAGATCCCGGGCTTCTTCTTCGTTCCGGAACTCCTGGTCCAAGTCGGTATCCCTGGGCGGTATCCCCCAGCCATTCCTGCCGTTGTATCCTTCTCCCCACCAACCGTCGAGGACGCTGAGATTCAGGGCACCGTTCAGGGCAGCTTTCTCGCCGGAAGTGCCACTGGCTTCCTTTGGATATTCCGGTGTATTCAGCCAGACATCCACGCCACTCAATAGTCGGCGCGCCATGGCCTGGTCATAGTCTTCAAGCAATATCAGGTGCCCCATCAGGGACGGATGCATCGACAGGTCGTGGATGACTTTGATCAGCTGCTGTCCTGGTTTGTCTCTCGGGTGTGCCTTGCCCGCAAAAACCAGCACCACGGGACGGTCCGGGGCGGTCAATATGTTTTCAAGCCGGTCCAGATCGGAAAAAATGAGTGTTGCGCGCTTGTAGGTGGCGAATCGTCTGGCAAAACCGACGATCAGTGTGTCTTTGTCTGTAGATATGAGCTGTTGGGTCATCCGCTCTGTCACTGAGTGCCCGATGCCATTTCGTTGATGCTGGCGTTTCAGGCGCCGGACAATGTATTCGCCCATTTGCTGCTTGAGTGCTTTGTGGACACTCCAATAGTGATAATCCGGTATCCGGTCGATAAATTCCCAGAACTCCGGATTTCTAAGCTCGCTTTTCCAGGTGGGGGCCTGGATATCGAACAGACTGGACCATTCAGGTGCAAGGAACGTGGGCACATGCACGCCATTGGTGATGAAGCCAATAGGGTTTTCCTCCGGAGGAACCTGCGGCCAGATATCACCCTCCATGCGCGACGCAACCCCGCCATGTATCCGGCTGACGCCGTTGTGGAATCGCGATCCTCGTAAGCCAAGACAGGTCATGTTAAAGCTGTCACCGCCATCTTTTGTTCCCAGGGCAAACACTTGCTCGAAATCAAGCGCCGCCTCTTCCAGATAGCGGCCAAGGGCGTGCTGAACCAAAGCCTTTGGGAAAATATCGTGCCCTGCGGGTACAGGGGTATGGGTGGTAAACAGGGTCGCACCAGCCACGACTTCCAGGGCCGCTTCGAAACTCAGGCCCGACGACATTGTGTGTTGGCAACGCTCGAGAATCTGGAACGCGGCATGCCCCTCGTTGATGTGCCAGACCGTCGGTGTCAGCTTCAATGCTTCCAGTACCCGGGTGCCACCGATACCGAGGAGCATTTCCTGGCTGATACGGGTAGATTCATCGCCACCATAGAGTTGCAAGGTCAGGTTCTGATCTTCAGGGCTGTTCTCCCCGGTGTTACTGTCCAGCAGATACAGGCGTATGTGGCCGACACGGGCCTGCCATACCCGGGCAACAACATCGCGGCCGGGAAAGGGGACTGTAATCTTGAGTGGCTGGCCATCAATTGTTACGGGCGAGATTGGCAGTTCATCGCTCGAATGGGACTGGTAACGGGCAATCTGCTGGCCGTGGGCATCAATACTCTGGATAAAATAGCCTTGCTGGTAAAGCAGGCCGACCGCCACAAACGGCAGAGCGAGGTCGCTTGCAGCCTTGCAATGATCTCCGGCCAGAATGCCCAGGCCTCCGGAATAGATCGGGAAACTTTCGTGGAAGCCAAACTCTGCGCAAAAGTAGGCCACCAGAGTCTGTTCAGGGTCGAGCTTTTCCGTGACTTCCGGACCGGGCCCAACCTCCAGATAGGCATCGTAGCTACTCAGTACCCGGCGGTATTCAGCCAGGAATGCCCGATCTCCGGAGGCTTCATCAAGCCTGTTCTGGGCCACTCTCCGGAGGAAGAGTTTCGGGTTGTGCTCTACCTTTTGCCAGAGCCGGAGGTCAATTCGGGCAAACAGGCTGCGTACCCCATGATCCCAGCTGTAGAAGAGATCGTTTGCAAGGTCTTCCAGTCGCTCCAGGGGTTCTGGAATGATGGGATGTGCCTCAAGTCTGAATTCCGTCGCCTTATGCATATTGGATGCCTCCAATTGGGCAAGCGCTCGCACTAATCCAGCTGTGGTTGATCACGTTCTTTAAGAATGCGCTGGTATAAGCTGGCATAGGTGCGAGCTCTCTGTTTCCAGGAATAGTCAATTGCCATGCCATTTTTCTGCAACTGTCGCCAATGCTTGGTGTTTTGAAAAAGCTGCAATGCCCGCTTTGACGCGTCTAACAGTGACTCCGCGCTGGCGCCGGTAAAACTGAATCCATTAGCCTTGTCGATACCAACGTCCTGTGGGTCCTGTACGGTATCGGCCAGCCCGCCAACTCGGTGAACCACGGGGACAGTGCCGTACCTCAGGCTGTACATCTGGTTCAGACCGCAAGGCTCGAACCGAGAAGGCATCAGGAACAGGTCACAGCCAGCCGTGAGGCGATGTGCGAGAGCCTCGTTATATCCCAATGTCAGAGACATCTTCCCTGGCCATTGCCGTGCCAGCTCCTTAAGAGGTTCCTCGTAGCAAGCTTCCCCTGATCCGAGAATGACGAACTGGCAACCTTGCTCCAGTAGTTCCGGCATCGCAGCAATCAACCAGTCCACACCTTTCTGTTCTACCAGTCGACCGATAAACCCCAGTACTGGGCCTCCTTTTAGCTCAAGACCAAGCTCTAGCTGCAGGCTGGCCTGGCAGTGAGCCTTGTTTTTCAGGTGATCCTGGCCATAGTGAAAAGCCAGTGCCGGATCCTGTTCCGGATTCCAGACCCTTGTATCGATTCCGTTGAGAATACCTGTCAGCGCTTGCTGCCGATGTCGGAGCAGGCCATCAAGACCATGACCGAATTCCGGTGTCTGAATCTCCCGTGCATATCCGGGACTGACGGTTGTAATCCGGTCACTGAATACCAGTCCGCCCTTGATAAATGAAAGTTGGTCGAAGAATTCCAGTTGCTCCAAACGCCAAAGTGAATCCGGGAGCTTCAGGGCATGGAAGGTGTCGTGGGGAAACAGCCCCTGATAGGCAAGGTTGTGAATGGTAAATACGGTGCCGGGCCTGTCCTGATAGGTTTCCAGGAATACAGGTATCAGTCCGGTTTGCCAGTCATTGCAGTGCACCAGATCGGGCTTCCAGTCCAAACCCGCTTCACCCATGGCAATCATGGCGCCTACTTGCCCAAACAGGTCAAACCGATGGGCGTTGTCCCACCAGTCTTTCCCCTCTTCATTCTTGTAGGGATTGCCGGGACGGTCGAACAGAGGCGGGCAGTCTACCAGCCAGAGTGTGACTGCAGTGCCGGGTAGTCTGGTCTGCCACAGACTGACAGTGTACTGGCCTACCTGAAAGCTTACTCTTTGGCTGGAACCTGTCTTTCTTGCGGCTTTGAGGGCATCCGGATAACCCGGAAGAAGAATCTGAACATCGTACTCCAGTCGGCACAGTGCTTCCGGCAAACTGGCAGACACGTCAGCAAGACCGCCGGTTTTAATCAGTGGAAAAACCTCACTCGTGACGTAAAGAACCCGGATCATAACGCTGGCCTCAGGATGATCGCGCCCAGAGGAGGCAGGGTCAATTCCAGCGACCAGGCATGGTCCATCCATGGTTGTGGATCAGCTGTCATAGGGTAGGGGTTACCAAGATTACTGCCGCCGTAGTACTCCGAATCTGAATTGAAAATTTCCCGCCAGATACCCCCTTGTGGCAGACCGATCCGATAGTGGTGTCTGGGCATGGGCGTGAAATTGACCAGGATGACGGATGTCTCTCCCTTGGCTGTGCGCAGAAAACTGATTACTGACTGGGGGGAGTCGTGGCAGTCGATCCATGCAAAACCTTCCCGGGTGAAGCCTGCACCGTGCAGCGAGACCTCCCGCCGATATATCCCGTTCAGATCCTGGACCAGCTTTCTGATGCCACGATGCTCCGGGCGGTCTAGCAGAAACCAGTCCAGTTCTCTTGACTCGCTCCACTCCCGGCGTTGACCGAACTCACCGCCCATAAACAGCAGTTTGGCGCCTGGATAGCTGAACATGTAAGTGAAAAGCAAACGCAATGTCGCCCGCTGCTGCCAATCATCCCCGGACATTTTATTGATCAGACTGCCTTTGCCGTGCACCACTTCATCGTGGGACAGAGGTAGCAGGAAATTCTCCGAAAAAGCATACAGCAACCCGAACGTCAGTTTGTCATGGTGATATTGGCGGTACACAGGGTCTTGTGCCATGTAATCCAGGGTGTCGTGCATCCAGCCCATATTCCATTTCAGGTTAAAGCCCAGGCCGCCGATCTCCGAGGGGCGGGTCACCCGTGGCCAGGAGGTTGATTCTTCCGCACAGATCAGGGTGCCCGGGAACCGGCTCTGACAAACCCGGTTCAGTTCCTGGAGACAATCGATGGCCTCCAGGTTTTCGTGCCCTCCATGCTCATTGGGTAACCACTCACCGTCCTTGCGCGAATAGTTGAGATACAGCATGGACGCCACGGCATCCACCCGCAGTCCGTCGATATGGAACGCATCCAGCCAGAAAAGCGCGCTGCCAATCAGGAAGTTGCGTACCTCATGCCGTCCATAGTTGTAAATGAGAGTGCCCCAGTCCTGATGGCGCCCCTTTCGGGGGTCTTCATGCTCGTAAAGCGCACTGCCATCAAAGCGGGCAAGGGCGTGTTCATCGGTTGGGAAATGTCCAGGGACCCAGTCGAGAATGACACCGATGTTTTGCCGATGGCACTGATCGACCAGGTAACGAAGATCGTCCGGGCTGCCAAAACGACTGGTTGGAGCAAAATAGCCTGTGGTCTGATAGCCCCAGGACTCGTCCAGAGGGTGCTCGGTTATCGGCAGAAGCTCAATGTGGGTGAACCCCATCTCCAGAACATAGGGAATCAGCTGGTCGGCGAGTTCTCGATAGGTCAGCCATCGCCCGGATCCGTGATGACGCCAGGAAGCCGCATGAACCTCATAAATCGAAATGGCGGATTCCTGCCAATTCCAGCGACTCCGCCGAGCGAGCCATTCGCCATCGCCCCAGCCAAAAGGGCCCCGCTCGGTCACTATCGCCGCCGTCGAGGGGCGTAGTTCGAAGGCTTGGCCGTACGGATCGGTTTTCAGAAGCTGGTCACCAGCCTCCGTGGTAATGGCAAATTTATAGAGAGCTCCAGTGCCAATGCCAGGAATAAAGCCGGACCAGACACCGGTTCCGTCGTGAAGCTCCAGAGGGTGGGATGTGGAACCCCATTGATTAAAGTCTCCGGTGACGCTGACGGCTTTGGCGTGAGGCGCCCAGACAGCAAACCGAACGCCCTCAACCCCCCGGTTACTGCACACGTGGGCTCCCAGCACGTTGTAGATGTGCCAGTGCCTGCCTTCGGCAAAAAGATGGAGGTCGAATTCACTGAGTGTTGGACTGTCCATAGGCTGGGTTATTCCTGACCAGATGGAGCGTATTGGGCGTCCGTTTATTGGACGTGAACGGGACTGTTTAAAAAATGACCCAAAACAATTTTACGTCATAAATCCGTGCTAATGTTCTAATATAGCTTAAGGCGTCAAAAATGTGGCAGGCCCTTGCCGATGAACGACCGGTCAAAGGGAACGTTTTCTTCAGGGAAGCAGATATGCAAACCGCCCAACGTTTTGTCAGTCGTCTCACTCGTCAAACACTCGCACTGGTTCTTGCCGGTGGCCGAGGCTCCCGCCTCCACGATCTTACCAAGTGGCGCGCGAAACCAGCGGTGCCCTTTGGCGGCAAGTTCCGGATTATCGATTTCCCGCTTTCCAACTGTATCAACTCGGGCATTGGTCAGGTTGGTGTGATAACGCAATACAAATCTCACTCTCTGATCCGGCACATCCAGCGAGGCTGGGGGTTTCTGCGCGGGGAGCTTGATGAATTTGTTGAGTTGCTGCCTGCGCAACAGCGTATTGAAACTTCCTGGTATGAAGGAACGGCCGATGCAGTGCTTCAGAACCTTGACATCATACGAAGCCATCAACCGGAGTACGTGCTGATTCTGGCGGGCGACCATGTTTACAAGATGGACTACGGCACCATGCTGGCCCATCACGTGGAAAATGATGCTGATATTACCGTTGGATGCATTGAAGTACCGATTGATGAAGCCTCTGCATTCGGGGTCATGTCCGTGGATGATGAACTCCGAGTTCGGGAGTTCGTGGAAAAACCGGAGCAGCCCAAACCAATGCCGGGCCAACCTGGCAAAGCCCTGGCTTCCATGGGTATCTACGTGTTCAGTACCCAGGTGCTGTTCGATGAACTGATGCGGGATCAACAGATGGACAGGGCATCTTCCCACGATTTCGGCAAGGACATTATTCCTTCTGCGATCAAACGTCTGCGCGTGGCAGCGTTTCCGTTCCATAACCCTATTGAGAACAAGCAGGCCTATTGGAGGGATGTGGGCACTGTTGATGCACTGTGGCAAGCGAACCTTGAACTGATCGGTATCAGTCCGGAGCTGAATATTTACGATTCACATTGGCCGATATGGACCTATCAGGAACAGTTACCACCAGCAAAGTTTGTGTTTGACGACGATAGCCGACGCGGGATGGCGGTAGATTCCATGGTTGCCGGTGGGTGTATCGTTTCGGGTGCGCTTGTTAGGCATTCTCTTTTATTTTCGCAGGTTACAGTGCATTCCTATAGTGAAATATCAGATTCTGTAATCTATCCGGATGTTGATATAGGACGGCATTGTCGCATCCGTAACGCCCTGATCGACCGCGGCTGCCGAATACCGGAAGGCACACAGATTGGATTCGACGATGAAGAGGACCGCAAGCGGTTTTATGTTTCTCCCAAAGGCACAGTCCTGATCACACCTGAGATGCTCGGGCAGGACTATCCCCATGGCCTCTGACAAAAAAACGCCGGTTGTACTTTGCTGGCACATGCACCAGCCGTCCTATCAGGACATGCGTACGGATAAATTCCTGTTTCCCTGGGTATATTTACATACCATTAAGGACTACAGCGACATGGCAGCGCACCTCGAAGCAAACCCCGATGCGCGGGCTGTGGTTAACTTTGCTCCGATACTGCTTGAGCAGATTGAAACCTACCTGATCCAGATTGAGCGATGGCGCCACGGCGCCGGAGCAATTGGTGACCCCTTGCTTTCTGCGCTAGTAGCCGGGGATCTACCTGACCCTGGTACCCCCGGTTTTCTGGGGCTGATGGAGAAATCTCTCCGGGCCAATCAGGAAAGAATTATCAGCCGGTTTCCTGCATACGCGCAACTGGCAGAGCTGGCGGAGGTTTACCGCCAGAAACCAGAGCTTCAGAGGTATATCTCCAGGCGTTTTTTGTCTGATCTTCTGGTCTGGTACCACCTCGGCTGGATGGGAGAATCCATCCGCAGGGAGAGTCACTGCATACAAAGCCTTCAGGAAAAAGGTCATCACTTTTCGATGGATGATCGACTGGCGCTGCTGAATGTGATTTTTGAGGTGCTCTCGGGCATCGGGCCCAGATATCGTCATCTTGCCGAGAAGGGCCAGGTTGAGCTCTCGGTCAGTCCATACACACATGCCATGCTGCCGTTACTTATTGATCTCGGGTCTGCCCGTGAGGCCATGCCCGATATTGACCTTCCGGAACACGCCAGTTATCCGCAAGGAGAGGCGCGTGCGCGCTGGCAGTTGCAGCAGGCGAAGACGGTGTTCCATCGGTTCTTTGGGGTAGATCCCGCCGGCTGTTGGGCCTCCGAAGGCGGTCTTAGTCAGGCAACGCTGAAACTGCTGGATGCAGAACACTTCCGCTGGACCGCCAGCGGAGACTCCGTGGTTCACAACAGTCTTAACCTCGCCAGAAAAGATAACCCGAATGGGGTCGATGCAGGCATACACCAGCCTTTTACCTTTGGCGATGCTTCCACAGCTGTATTCTTCAGGGATGATGGTCTGTCTGACCTTATCGGATTTACCTACGCAGATTGGCACGCCAGGGACGCTGTTGGTGACCTGGTACATCACATGGAGAATATTGCCGGTCAGGGTGATGGCAAACCCGGGCAGGTGATTTCGGTGATCATGGATGGCGAAAACGCCTGGGAGTACTACCCGGAAAACGGTTTTCATTTCCTGAATGAGCTGTACCGGGTCTTGGCCCACCACCCAAGATTGAGACTGGCCACCTACGAAGCTCTGGCTGCCCAGCCGGAAACCGCTGCAACTCATCTTCCACACCTGGTCGCTGGTAGCTGGATCTATGGGACCTTTTCCACCTGGATCGGCGACCCGGACAAGAACCGGGCCTGGGATCTGCTTTGTGAAGCGAAACTACACTTCGATCGGGTGATGGACAATGGCAGCCTGAACACAGAGCAAAAACAAGCCGCCCTGAGGCAACTGGCGATCTGCGAAGGGTCGGACTGGTTTTGGTGGTTTGGCGACTATAACCCGGCCCAGATCGTCAGCGACTTCGAGCATCTGTTCCGCCGCCATCTGGTCAATCTTTATGAATTGATTCAATATCAGCCGCCGCCTTCCGTGTTCCAGAAGCTCAGCCAGGGAAGCGGTGAGCCGACCCGCAGCGGAACTATGCGACCGGGCCATGAGACGGACCCTCAGGCATGACATTAGCCAACGCCAGAGATCTTTTCAGTGCGCGCAGGGCGGGCGTATTGCTGCACCCAACCTGTCTGGCTCGTTCTCTTGGCATATTGGGGGCCAATACAAATCGGTTTGTCGATTTTCTTGCCGCCAGCGGCATCACTGTCTGGCAGACTCTGCCGATTGGTCCGACACATACTGACCTTTCTCCCTATCAGTCTTTGAGTGCTCATGCAGGCAATCAGGAGTTTATCGACCTGTCGGAATTGCTTCAGGTTGGTTTGCTGGCAGAAAACGAACTGAGACCGTCTATAGCGCGGTCCCGTCAGCAACTACTGAGCCTTGCAGCTGAACGGTTTTTCGAAGGGCGTGGTCTGATCCAGAACGATTTTGACCTGGCCGGTTTCAACAGCTTTCAGGCCCGAAATGGCGCCTGGTTGGACGATTTTTGCCTGTTCAGTGCAGTAAGAGAGGTTCAGGAGGGGCAATGTTGGCCGCAATGGCCTCAGCCCTTGCGAGATCGCGATGCGGTTGCACTTCAGTCGTTCGCAGAAAACAATCAGCCGCGCCTGGCTCGTATAAGGTTCGAACAGTACTTGTTCCATTACCAGTGGCAGAAACTGCGAGACTATGCCAGAGAAAAGGGCGTCTTGCTGTTTGGTGATATTCCTATCTTCGTCGCACACGAGAGCGCCGACGTGTGGGCCAATCGTCATCTTTTCAAACTGGATGAACAAGGTGAACCTACGGTCGTTGCCGGTGTACCTCCGGATTATTTTTCAGAGAACGGACAGCACTGGGGGAATCCTTTGTATGACTGGTCGATGATGGCTAAGGACGGTTATCAGTGGTGGCTGGAGCGGCTGGAGAGCCAACAACGACTCTTTGACCTGATCCGTATAGATCATTTCCGTGGGCTGCAGGCATACTGGGAAATTCCCGCAGAAACACCGGAGCCAAAATATGGTTACTGGGTTCCGGGTCCCTCTGATGACTTTCTCCAGGCCTGTTTCAACCGGTTTCCGGATCTTCCCCTGGTTGCCGAAAATCTGGGCATTATTGGAAACGATGTTGAGGAACTGCGAAAACGGTTTCACTTACCGGGTATGACCGTCATTCAGTTCGGCTTCGATGGCAGCCCCGAAAATCCTCATCTGCCACACAATCATCATGTCCGGGATCTGGTCTATACAGGCACCCATGACAACGACACCACACTCGGTTGGTATCTAAGCCTGGATGACCATACCAGGCACTACGTCAATGACTACCTTGGTGTCACTGGCGAAGGTATGCCATGGCCGGTTATCGAGGCTGCGTTTCAGTCGGTCTGTGCTCTGGCTATTGTGCCCATGCAGGACTTTCTGGGGTTGGGAACAGAAGCCCGATTCAATACCCCGGGTACAAGGATCAATAACTGGACCTGGCATCTGGACTGGAATTTTCCGGAGGAGGAGTTGTCAAAACGGATTGTCGAAGCTGTAAAGCGACATAGCCGTCTGCCGACCAACTGAGTAATTTTTGATCAGCGTCAAGAGAGGTCCGCCCAACCTCCGATATAACACATGGGCAGTATCAACAAATGACGGTCTTGATGAGTCACGAGGGGGAAGCATGGAACACCGACTCAGTAAACGCGTACAAGGAAAGCTTGGCCTGTTGGTATATAAACGTGGAATGCCGGTGGCTACGGGACAAATTCGGGATGCCTCCAAGCGTGGGCTGTTCATTGCTACAGACTACACGGACGTTCAGCTGAATCAGACCGTAGAACTGGAATTTCGATTCCCTGACGCACGGGAAAAACGGTTCAGGAAACTGAAAGCCCACGTTGTCAGGAAATCAGACAAGGGTCTCGGAGTGGATTTTGAAGGTGTAGTGAACGATAGCTTCACCATCTCTACGCTCATTCTGTGGCTGAAAAAACGTCATTTCCCGGTAACCTGCTTTCCTGTCGGTCGTCAGGCATAGGGGCATTGTCCTGACTACCCTGAGCGGAGCTCAAAATTGACCCTGGCAGCCTACAGCCCCAGGTCTTTACCGGAATCCCTGACCGGTTTGTTCCAGCTGTCCCTGGATCTGCGCTGGACCTGGCACCATGGCACCGACGAACTCTGGCGTGCCCTTGATGCCGAAATCTGGGACACGACCCGAAACGCCTGGCTGGTGCTTAACAGTGTGTCTGGCGAGAGGTTGAAAGAGCTTGCCGCCGACCCCGGCTTTCTGGAACGTTACCGGGAACAGGTTTTGGCCCAACAGCAATTCATCAGGGCCAGCACCTGGTACTCATCCGATTGCCCGGGGGATCTTGGCGAGGGCATTGCGTATTTCTGTATGGAATATGGGCTGAGCGAATCGCTGCCATTGTATAGCGGGGGGCTTGGCGTACTCGCCGGGGATTATCTCAAGTCTGCGAGCGATCTCGGTGTGCCTGTTATGGCCGTAGGGCTCCTGTACCAGCAGGGATATTTCCGCCAGGCCATCAGCAGCGATGGCGAACAGCTTGAATTTTACCCCTACAACGATCCGACAATGCTGCCTGTTTCTCCTCTCAGAGACGAAAATGGCCAATGGGTGAGGGTGGTTGTTCCTTTTCCCGGACGAAACCTACGTTTGCGTGTCTGGAAAGCACAGGTTGGGCGCTGCGAATTGCTGCTGCTCGATAGCAATGAACCCCTCAATGAACCCGGCGACCGTGGCATTACCAGTGAGCTCTACACCGGTGACCCGGAAAAGCGCCTGCAACAGGAAATGGTACTCGGGATTGGCGGATGGCGCCTGTTGGAACAGTTGGGACGAAAGCCGGCAGTCTGCCACCTCAATGAAGGGCATTGCGCCCTGGCACTGATAGAGCGGGCGTTCAGCTGGCAGGATCAACACAACAGCGACTTTGAGGTGGCCCGTATCGCAACAAGGGCGACCAATCTGTTTACCACCCATACTTCGGTGGCTTCCGGCTTCGACCATTTTCCCCGTTCCCTACTTCGCCTCTATGTTACTCCATGGCTGGAAAGCCGCGAACTGGATGTCGATCAATTGCTTGCGTTGGGGAATGAGAGCACCTCGGCAATTGATCAACATGCCAATCCGACGCTCAACATGGCGTTGCTGGCACTCAATATGAGCGGTCAGTTCAATGGCGTCAGCCGTATCCATCAAAAGGTCACCCAGACTATTTTTCAGCCGTTTTTCCCGCGCTGGCCGGCAGAGGATATTCCTGCGGACTACATTACCAATGGCATCCATACGCCCAGTTGGGACTCACCGGAATCTGACGCCATCTGGACAAGAGCCTGTGGCAAAGATCGCTGGTTACGTCCGCTTCAGAAAATCTGCCCAATGACCGACATCACCGACGACGATTTATGGGAGATGAGGCGTCTTCAGCGGATGCGGCTGGTTAACTACCTGCGGCGACGGCTCGCAAGCCAACATTGTGAACAGAACCCAGGATTTGATCACTCGGCTGCCTGTGGGCTTTTGCTGGATAATGAAACCCTGACTCTGGGTTTTGCCCGGCGTTTCACCGAATACAAACGTCCTGACCTGCTGCTGAGGAATCAGGATCGACTACTCCAATTACTGACAAATCGGGATCGCCCCCTGCAAATTGTTCTTGCGGGTAAGGCTCATCCCTACGACCGCCCCGGAAAGGAAATCATTCGTCAATGGAAAGCGTTTTCCCGGCGCCCGGAAGTGGAGGGCAAGGTCGTGTTCATCGAGGACTATGATCTGGGGGTGGCCAACCAATTGATCCAGGGTGTCGATGTCTGGCTTAACTGCCCGAGGCATCCCTGGGAAGCCTGTGGTACCAGTGGAATGAAAGTGTTGGTAAATGGCGGTCTGAACGTGTCCCAGTACGATGGCTGGTGGGCGGAGGCCTGGAACAAGGAAGTGGGTTGGGCCATTCGCCCCGGAGCCACCTTTGATGAACTGAATGCTTCGAACAATGACGACCAGGACAGGTCGGACATGGAAGAGCTGTTTGACTTGCTGGAAAGTGAGGTGATCCCGGGCTTCTATGATGTTGATAGCGAAGGCATTCCCCGGAAGTGGCTGAAACGCATACGATCCAGCATGGACCAGTTAACCGCAACGTATTCCGCCAATCGCATGGTTCGTGAGTACGTTGAGCACTTCTATCTGCCCATGATCGAAAAAGGTCGCCTGCGAAACAGAGACACTGCGGAGCAATTGCTAAACGATTGCAGGATGATCAGGCAGCACTGGCCGCGACTGAGATTTAACAGCTTTAATGTCTGTGAAACGGCAGAAGGGCAGATCGTGACGGTGGAGGTTTATCTGGACGGGATAGACCAGGAAGGAATCGCTGTCGAGCTTGTGGCAGAACATTCCGGGTATGGGCCCAGAACTGTCTCGGCCATGGCTATGAAGCACCCGCTTAGTGGCTCCGCCCATACTTTTCTATACGAATGTACTGTCCCTGCTCGGCCAGGAGGACACTATACCCCCCGCCTTCGAGTGCGTGATGATCGCCTGAATCTTCCCCTTGAAAACCCCGCCATACTCTGGCTCAAGTAATACTCAGCTTCGCCAGAATGCCGGAGACAGGACAATCACAACGCTCAGAATCTCCAGACGCCCCATGAGCATACCCACTGACAATACCCATTTGGCAGCATCGGGCAGGGCTCCGAAGTTCCCGGCAGGACCAATTATATCGCCAAGCCCCGGGCCCACGTTGGTGAGTGCGGTGAGGGCCCCTGACAATGCAGTCACAAAATCCAGTTGCATGGCGGCCAGGGCAACCGTGATCAGCAGGAGGCATAGGAGAAAAATGAAGGTGTAAGCAATCATTGACGAGATAATTTCATCGCTTACGGCACGGCCGTTGTAGTTTCTGGTAAGCACTGCTCGTGGATGCAGTAACCTCATCAGTTGTTCGCGCAGAATGATCAGGGAAAGCTGAAACCGGAAGATCTTCATTCCGCCGGCAGTGGAGCCCGAGCAGCCACCCACAAACATCAGAAAGAAGAAGAGGACAAACGCCAGAGGTCCCCAGGCCGAATAGTCTTCGGAAGCATAGCCGGTCGTGGTTACGACAGACGTTACATTAAACAAGGTTGCCGCGTAGTTATGAATAGGGTCAAACGGTACCGGAGAGACGAGCCAGCGGTAGAGGGTCAGTAACAGCGGCACGAAAAACAGGATCGCAAGGAACAGGCGTACCTGCTGGTCCCGAAACAGAACACCATGCTGGCCATGCATTTCTCGTACAAAAAGGAAAAAAGGCAGGCTGCCGATGATCATGAATAGTGTCGCTTCCATGAGAATCAGGTCATTAAACTTACCCATGGACAGATCAGAGGTTGAAAAGCCCCCGGTGGATATGCTGGTGATGCCATGGTTGAAGGCGTCGAAAAGCGTCATGCCGGAGAAGTAGTAGGTCACTACGGCTATGACCGAAAACCCCAAATAAACCACGAGAAGACCACGGCTGAGAGTTTTCATCCTTGGCAATGCCTTGTCGGTCCACTCGGAGGACTCTGTGGCGAACAGACGCATACCTCCTACGCGCAGAAACGGAAGCACGGCAACGAACATACCGATGATCCCGATACCGCCAATCCATTGCAGTATGGAACGCCAGATCAACAGATCAGGATCCATGTCATCGAGACCGCTAAGGACTGTGGCGCCTGTGGTGGTGATGCCTGACGTACCTTCAAAGAACGCATCTGCAGCGGAGATATCGAGATCGCTCAGATAGAACGGGAGGGATGACAAGAGCGCAATGATGAACCAGGACGAGACCGTCAGCACAAACATAAAGCGAGGTTTCAGGTCTCGCGGTTTGCGATAGGTGGCAGCCATCCCCAGGATTCCGAGACCGCATACAATTGCTGCCGATTCCGCAAACGCCATCGCATTTGGCGTTTCGGAACCCAAAAGAAGAATAACGGGCAATGTCATGAAAATGCTCAGAAGCATGAACATGACGCTGACAATGAAAATGACAGGGTAGAGATTTCTCAATGGAAGCTCGAGCCAGCTGATACCGGGAGACGGCGTCAGAATACCTGTGGGTAAGGTCATCCGCAAGGTAACAGCCAGCGGATGCTGAAATTACCGGCTGATTAATTCGGTGTAAATAACGCGTAAATGCGGATCTTTCTGATGGTAAAACTCGTGAAGCTGATGCAAGTTCACAGGACACCGAATGTTTCGGCTGAGGAGATACCAAGATGAATCACGTACGTTCAATTGTCGTTGTTTTTGCTACCGGTCTGGCCGCTGCAGGTTCCGCTTCGGCTCAGGATATGTACAAGTCAGGCGCAGGCGGACTCTATACCGGTCTGAACTATACCTTCATGGATATAGAGAGCGGCGACGCAAATGCCAATGCCGGCACGCTGTCTGCCAAGGTGGGTGTGATGGCGACTCCGTTTCTGGGCATAGAAGCCCGAGGCGGATTCGGTGTCGA
Source organism: Marinobacter sp. F3R08 (assembly GCF_018860425.1). Classification (GTDB taxonomy): domain Bacteria; phylum Pseudomonadota; class Gammaproteobacteria; order Pseudomonadales; family Oleiphilaceae; genus Marinobacter. The sequence continues at coordinate 670,922 of NZ_JAHKPI010000025.1, forward strand.
CGATGATCGCATTCGTGGAGTCGACTATTCATTGGATAACTATTTTGGAGGTTACGCCACATTCAATCTTGCCAACCAATCCCCAATTACGCCTTACGCCATCCTCGGTTTTACTCGCGTCGAACTTGAAGCGGCATCTCATCTGGGCACTGTGACGGAAGATGAAACTGATGTGTCCTATGGTATTGGTATGACTATGGAGTTCGCGCCGAACCTGTCCGGCAACCTCGAGTACATGCGGTACTATGAGGACCGTGATGCAACTGTCGACGGATTGGGTGTCGGCCTCCAGTTCAACTTCTGACACCAGCTCACCCGGGGAGACGACTTGAATCACCTGGCTCACGTATTTCTCGCACCTGACTCGTCCGAAGCACGGGTAGGTAGCATCCTTGGAGACTTTACCCGGGGCGTCGATCTTTCGGCACTCCCGGACCAGGTGAATCAGGGAGTTCGCCATCACCGAGCGGTCGATAGTTTTACCGACAAGCATCCTGAGGTCCTTGCCAGCAAGCAGGTATTTTCCCGCCAAAGACGGCGATTTGCCGGCGTTGCACTCGATGTTCTGTACGATCACTTTTTATTAAAACACTGGGATCGCTTCAGTAACGTTGAGCGCGAAACGTTCATTCATAACGTATACAACGAATTGCAGGAGAAAGAGCATCTGATGCCCGAGCAGATGGCACGGGTGACTCGACTGATGGTTTTGAACGACTGGTTCGGAGCCTATCAGGATATTGAAAACATTGGTTATGCACTGGACCGGGTTGCCCGACGCATACGATTCACAAATGACTTTGGCGGCATCATCACCGAGATCCAGGAGCACCAGCAGGATCTTGAGCAGAGGTTTCTAGACTTTTTCCCTGAGTTACAAAAATTTGCAGGAGGAATTGAATGAGGTTTGTTAACAGAGCGCTGTGGATTTCCGCTTTGTTTTTTTCATCGGCTATGACGGTTTCAGCGGAGACGGATGGCACCAGCGACAAGCATCCATCCGAAGTGCTTGGCTACGTTGAGTGGGTCGTTATGCAGGATACCAGCCTCCGCCTCAAGGCACGGCTGGATACCGGTGCAAAAACCTCGTCTCTTCACGCGGTCAACATCGAACCCTTCGAGAAAGACGGAGTGCCATGGGTCAATTTTCAGATTCCGCTAGGAGATCATCAGGACCAGCCAGCAGACGGTGAACTGCAGCACGAGGACGTCATCCTTGAACTGGAACGTCCAGTAGAACGGACCGTTTTGATCAAACGAAAAGGAGCTCCATCCCAAAAGCGATATGTGGTGATGATGGACTTTTGCATCGCAGGAATGCCGCATACCACCCAGTTTTCACTGACAGACCGCGGCAGGTTCTCCTATCCAGCGTTGCTCGGGCGAAGATTCATGCGGGACGACAATATACTTGTGGACTCATCCGAAGGCTTCCTTGCAGAAAGACAATGTGAACATCTGACGCTGGAGGAGCTGGCAGACGCCCATAAGGATCGTATGATAGAGCTGGAAGATCCCTCCTGACGGACGTCTCGGGGAGCCTTTATCTGTATGGCTCCCCGAGGTGACAAATAGATTGAAAGTGCAGGTAACAGTTGACGAAAGTTGACTGAGTGCTAACCTTGCGAGGGTGTTGGGCCCCTGGGTTACTGTTCCTTATTCCAACCTCCTGCATTCCGGACGACTTGTGAGGGATCACCTGAAATTCTTTTTTTTCCTGGTTATTAATCTCTGTCTGATTTTGCCTGTCTCGGGATCTATTCGCTCCGAACATGAGGTGAAGGCCGCCTTCCTCTATAATTTTACCCGTCTTGTTACGTGGCCCAATCTTGGTAAAACGGCGTCGCCACTTGAGATCTGCGTGTATGGAGCAGATCCGTTCGGTGGTTTGCTCGATCCTATTCGCGGTCGACAGTCTCAGGGCCGAAATCTGACACTTCGGTACTCAGACGTGACGTCAGATTTATCCGGCTGTGATGTTCTCTATATCGACCAATCCCTCACCCGTGGCCTCCAGAGCCTTCTCGATCTGGCCAATGAGCGCAACATTCTGACGGTCAGCGATCTTCCGGATTTTGCCCGAAAAGGGGGTATGATTGGCTACGTAAAGCAGGGCAATGTTATTCGTTTTGAGATAAACCTGAAGGCCGCCGATGAGGCGGGTCTGATCATCAATTCCCGACTTCTGGAACTTGCAGTGGAGGTGATGCGATGATCGGACAATGGCGTTATTGGCGACTCAAAACCAAGCTTCTGTTTCTTACCTTGTTCACCAGCGCCCTGGGCATATCGCTCGTATGCATCAGTCTGATCTTCGTTGAGAATCAGAACTACCGCAAACAGCTCGAATCAGAGCTTCACGTGATTGGCGGCATACTTGCCGAACAATCAGCCGCAGCGTTGATTTTTGACGACAAAGAACAACTCAGCAGCATTATTTCAAGTCTCAGACGAATCGATAATATCCGTCAGGTCTGCATCTACAATTCGCAAGGGAGCATCATGGCTGCCCTGGAAAGTGAAGATGTCCGCACGTGTCCGGAGCTTGAACCAGCGCCAGAGACAGGGTTTGCAAAAAATGCCTACCGGATGATGATGCCCATAACACTGGACCAGGAGACTGTTGGTCAGTTGTTTCTTACCTCTCATCTTGAGGTACTGAGGAAACACATCCGGACGTTCGTATTGATTACGGCATTTGTTGGGATCGGCATTCTTCTTGTCTTGTTCATTCTTGCCATAAAGCTTCAGAAGATTGTCTCTGGCCCCATCGTGACCCTCTCGGACACCGCTGAACGCATTGCCCGGGACCACGATTACACGGTTCGTGCGCCTGTTTCGGGTCCCGATGAGCTTGGCAGACTGGGCAACACCTTCAACGAAATGATCGGGACGATCGAGGAGCAAAACCGCCGGATTCTTGAAAGTCGGGACAGTCTTGAGCGAGAGGTCGATGCGCGCACATCGGAGTTGAGCATGGCAAATCGCGAACTTGAGGCTTTCAGCTATTCAGTCTCCCACGATTTAAGACAGCCACTGAGGGCTATCGAAGGCTTTGGGCAAGCGCTCGAAGAAGACTGTGGAGAGCAGCTTGATGATGCCGGCAAAGACTATCTGCGAAGAATTCGCAACGCCAGCGTTCGTATGGCCAATCTCATTGATGGACTGCTCATACTGTCGAGGGTCAGCCGGCAATCCATGGAGAAAGAACCGGTAGATCTGACGGCCCTTTTGCAGGAAATCGCGGACGAACTTCTTGAGATTGGCGATACATTGCCAACAGAGATCAATATACAGCCGGCAATGCAGGTTATAGGCGATAGCCGGATGCTGAGAGTGGCATTTCAAAACCTTCTCGAGAATGCCTGGAAGTACAGCGCGAAAGGCGAGAAGCGAAAGATTGATGTCTCTGCAGTTACCAGAAACGGTTCGATAGAGATTGCAGTCAAAGACAATGGCGTCGGGTTTGACATGCGCTACATCGATAAATTGTTCGTGGCCTTCAATCGCCTTCATACCCCTTCAGAGTTTAGTGGCACGGGAATCGGTCTGGCCACTGTATACCGCGTCGTCCGTCGCCATCGTGGACAGATCTCGGCGACATCGGAAGTTGGAAAAGGTGCCCATTTTGTGGTCACGTTGCCTGTTTCGGGAAAACAACGCTAAACTGACCGTCGAAGCAGAGCACATCTTCCAACTTATTGAAGAGCAAACAAAAAAATGGACAGCCGTTCAATCCTTGTGGTTGAAGACAATCCAGACGATCAGGTCCTCATGGTCCGTGCCCTGAACAGCGCCAGTTCAACGACTCCGGTAGTCGTTCTGGAGGACGGGGAAGAAACACTCAAATTCCTGTTTGATAAGGACGGGAAAGCCACAAAAAACGTCGAATCGCTGGGTGTGGTGTTACTGGACGTGAAACTACCTAAAGTAAGCGGCCTTGAAGTGTTACGGCATCTTCGCTCATCTCCGGCCACCCAGTGGCTACCTGTGATAATGGTGACATCTTCCGACGAACCAGCAGACCTTATGGATGCCTACAGACTCGGCGCCAACAGCTTTATAACCAAGCCTATCAACTACCGGGAATTTGTTGATCAGATGACGGTTCTTGCCCGCTATTGGTTGCAGGTTAACAAAGTGCCCGATTGCGGCTCGGTTCGATCATTTTGAACAGGTGGGGACTGAGATGAGCCCAACAAATCCACTTCGCATGCTGATCGTCGAGGATTCGGAAGACGATGCTTTTCTCCTTTTGAGAGAGCTGCGTAAAGGTGGCGTCAATCCCTATCATGAGTTGGTCGAAGATGAGGAGGGGTTACGCCGGGCATTGTGCGAGGGTAACTGGGAAATATTGATTACTGATCACAATATGCCGGGTTTCTCGTCGTTCCGGGTTTTGGAGATGGCCCGCGAATACTGTTCTGATCTGCCGGTTATCATCGTTTCCGGAACCATAGGTGAGGGTGTTGCCGTGAGTGCCATGAAGGCTGGCGCGCAGGACTACATCATGAAGGACAATCTGTCCCGCCTTATTCCAGCCATTGAGCGTGAGGTTCGCGAGGGCTCGGTCAGGGAAGCTAAACGCCTGGCGGAGACGACCCTTGAGTACCTCGCATACCACGACAGTTTGACGGACCTCGTAAATCGTCGGGAATTCGAACGTCGGTTGGCTCAGGCGCTTGAGGATACTCATGATCAGGGGCAGCAGCATGTGTTGCTCTATCTGGATCTGGATCAGTTCAAGATCATCAACGACACCTGCGGCCACATTGCAGGCGATCATTTGCTCAAGCAGTTGGCCATCCTGCTGTCTGATCACGTGAGGTCTGATGATACTCTGGCGCGACTGGGTGGCGACGAATTCGGCATCCTGTTGCACGGCTGCGATGCATTCTACGCGCAACGGATAGCCGAAAAACTGTGTCAGGAAGTCAGTGAATTTCGATTTGTTTGGCAGAACAAAACCTTCTCTGTAACGCTGAGCATTGGCATGGTGGTGATCAGCAATCATTACGACAAGGCGAGCGAGTTGCTTTCGCATGCCGATCTGGCGTGCTACGCCGCCAAAGACCGGGGCCGAAACAACGTTCAGCTCTATCAGTCGAATGATAGGGACATGCAGCAGCGACAAACTGATATGCACTGGACCAGTCGTATCCAGGATGCTTTGCGCAACAACAGTTTTCGGCTCTGGAAACAGGATATGGTGGCTTTGCAGCCGGGCTCGGCCGATGGCTACCGTACAGAGTTTCTGGTTCGGTTGCAGGAAGGCGATGACGTTATCCTGCCTGGAGCTTTCATCCCGGCTGCGGAACGTTTTGACCTGATGAACAAGGTTGATCGGAAAGTCATCGAGCTTGCCTTTCGTTATCTCGATCAAACAGGTTTGGGAAGAGAGCGGTCTGGCACGTTTTTCATTAATCTGTCGGGTAGTTCCTTCAATGATCCGGAACTCTTTCCTTATATCTGCGAGCAGGCGAGCGAGCATCAACTGAACCCTGAAAGGGTATGCTTCGAAATCACCGAAACCTCAGCGATCGCCAATCTTAACGTTACTCAGCAGTTCATCATCAATGCCAGGGAAAGAGGTTTTCAATTTGCCCTGGATGATTTTGGGGCAGGTATGAGCTCATTCTCCTACCTAAAGGCATTGCCGGTGAATTATCTGAAGGTAGATGGAGGATTCGTGCGCAACCTCCTGACGGACCCTATTGACCTGGGTATCGTAGATGCCTGTAATCGCATAGGTCACGCTGCTGGTCTTAAAACAGTGGCAGAGTTCGTTGAAAATGATGACGTCAAGAATCGGCTCATGGAGCTTGGCCTTGATTATGCCCAGGGGTATGGCATTTCGAAACCGTGTCCTTTGGATTAAGACAACCTGAATTTTTCCCTGATCGCTATTCTCTGCAACAACCCCTTGTAAGGAATCATTATGCTCGAAAACGGTGACTTGATAATTCGTTACCTGGAGCAACTTGGCGTCGAATATGTGTTTGGCGTCCCGGGCGGAAGTATCGAGCCTTTTTACGACGCGCTCGCCAGAAGCGAACGTCGCGGGGGGATCAGGGCTATAACCGCGCGCCATGAGACTGGTGCGGCCTTTATGGCGGAAGGTTACGCAAGAGCGACTGGAAAATTGGGCGTATGTTGCTCAACGGCCGGCCCGGGCGCAACCAATTTGCTGACGGGCGTCGCATCTGCCTATGCTGACGGTATACCTATCCTGGTCATATCCGCGCAGACTGCACTGGACAGGTTCGGGCAGGGCTCGCTTCAGGAAACATCCTGCACGGGCATACACACCCTGGAGATGTTTGCCCAATGTACAAGGTACAACACTCTGGTGTCACATCCAGCGCAGCTCCCCACCAAACTACTTCAGGCCGCAAGCCACGCGATGAGCAACCAGCCTGGGCCAGTGCATCTCGCCATTCCTCTAGATGTAATGCGTCACAGGGTGCCCGACAATGCAGTGGACAGTGCCTTCAAAGCTTTTCTGAACCAGGAAGTGGCTCCTAGCGCCCATTCTGTACAGTCTGTTCTGGGTTATCTGAAGGCGGCACCGAAGGTAACTCTGGTTCTGGGGAAGGGGGCGGGAGAGGCCAGTGAATTATTGGTAAAGACGGCTGAATCGCAGAACTGGTTAATGGTCACAACGCCGTGTGGGAAAGGCTTGGTGGATAGCTTCCATCCTCTTTATCGAGGTGTATTCGGGTTTGCAGGCCACGAAAGCGCGAGTAACGCATTGAAAGAAAGCAATGCAGATCTGGTTATCGCTGTCGGTACCGCACTGGATGAGGTTTCTACCTGCGGATGGGATCCAACGACCATCCTTTCCAACCGACTGATACATGTTTCCAGCAACCCCGAACACCTGAGTCGTTCCATCATGGCCCGGTTGGTGGTGTTGGGATCACCCAGACTGCTCTTCGAATCACTGGCCAGAGAACTGTGCATTGAACCGTCTTCTCAGATAATGCCGTCGAACGTCCATGACAGCGGTCTCCCTTCCAATATCAGTTTCGACAATCCTGATCAGTGTTTCGACAGATCCGGCCCCATCAAAGGCCAGACTCTGATGACCTATATGAGCAGAATTTGCCCGCAGGATACTCCGGTACTGATGGATACTGGAAATAGCTTTTTATGGGGGATTCACTACTGGAACGTGCGCCGTCCCACCCAGGTGCAAGCCGAGGCTAACCTCTTCCATATCGGGCTTGGGTTTGCCGCCATGGGTTGGGCAATCGGCACCTCTGTAGGTATGGCAAGCGCTAACCGCAATCGCCCGGTGCTGTGTTTTACCGGCGACGGTAGTTGTCTCATGTCGGGGCAGGAGTTGACCACAGCGCGTCAGGAAAACCTGAACATACTTATGATGGTACTCAATGATTCGTCCCTCGGGATGGTAAGGCACGGGCAAAAGCTGTGCGGAGGCGAGGAAGTCGCAACCCAGTTGCCTGCTGTCGATTTTTCGATGCTCGCACGAGCATTAGGTGTTGAATCCTATCGGGTTGAATCAATGGGACAGCTGGAAGATCTGGACATCAGTGAAATAATGTCTCGCCCCGGCCCATGCCTTATCGACGTTGTCGTGGACGAATGCCAGGTTCCTCCTCTGGGTTCGCGAATGAAAGTACTAACCAGTTCAAAACAAACTGATCAATAGGGTAGGAAACGACGGTGTCATCAGACTATGTTTACCACTCAGATTTCTGGCTCGAAGAACCGGAAGAAGCCAATCCATTCGCTGCCAAAGCCTGCTACTGCCACGGCTATGATGTGTATGGTCAGATAATCGAGAAAGCCAGTTGGTTTGAATATCTTCTGTTGATGTTTAAGGGCGACAGGCCACAGCCACGGGAAACAGTATTCCTGGAAAAAATTGCCCTGGTTCTTGCAAACCTGGGTCCCAAAGAAGCAAGTATTCGTGCCGCCATGAACGGTGGCGTCGCCGGTACGAACCACAGCTCGGCGCTTATGGCAGCACTTGCGGTGGGTTCAGGGCAATACGGGGGCTCTCAGGAACTTGAGATCTGTATGCGGTTATGGCGGGAATGTGGCCAGGATCTTGAACGATGGAAAGCTCGCCTGCAGGCGCCTGAGCAGGACGAAAGGGTAGATATATGGCCTGCCATGGAGCATCCACCTGGCTTCGACCCTAACGGAGATCTGATACCAACAACTGTGCTTCAGGCGCTGGAATTCCTGGTGAAATTTGCTCCCGACGATGGCGCTCTGAGCTGGCTGAAAAAGCATCGTTGTGACCTCGAGGAATTTTTCAGTTGTCCAATTTCAATAACCGCCATAACCGCTGCTGCCTTTGTCGATCTAGGTCTGGATCAGGATCAGGGCAGCATGCTCTATCTCATACTTCGATTACCCGGAGCTGCAGTCCATGCGCTGGAACAGAGAAAGATGGGCTGGAAAAAGTTTCCCTTTTACAGCCCTGCTATTGAGCTGGAAGATGATCCCGGCCCCGTTCAGAAAAAAGGCGTGGAGGACCAGTCATGAATCATGAACGACTTTATGAAACCGAGGCACGGCTGGTAACTCGAATCGGAAAGGCCTTTCTCACCGAACGGGTCGTGATGCATGGCAAGGACCTGCACCATGAACTGGATCATATGGAATGGTTGCACCTTTATCTTTATGCCATTCTCGGAAGGGATCCCGGTAAGAATGTCGCAAATATGCTGAATTGTTACTGGGTAGGCAGCAGCTATCCTGATCCCTCAATCTGGCCAAATCATGTTGCTGCTCTGGCTGGGTCGGTTCGAACGACTCCATCACTCGGAATGATGGCCGGCTTAAGTATTTCGGAGGCATCCATATACGGCCGCCGCCCGGAAGTACGTGCCCTGGACTTCTTCTACAGGGCAGGTAAGTGGTGCGATGAGGGCGGTAAACTGGTGGACTTTGTCGACCAGGAAAAAGCCCAGGGCAGGATTCTCTATGGCTATGGCCGTCCACTGGCGAAAACGGATGAACGGGTAGCGTTCACGTTGGATAAGGCTAAGGAGTATGGTTTCTCTGACGGTCGTCATCTGAAGATGGCGTTCGAGGTATACGAGCATCTGAATGAGAAGCATGGATACGCTATGAACGTTGCTGCTGTCCATGCCGCTCTGGCTGCAGATATGGGGTTCACCTGCGTGGAATACCAGCTGTTGCTGTCGCCCGGTTTCTCAACTGGCATGGCTCCTTGCTTCAAGGATGCAAAAGAACGCCCCGAGGGAAGCTTCTTCCCGATTCGTTGTGAGAGCATTGTTTATCATGGGCGCGGTAAGCGAGACTGGGACGAATGAACCTGCGCTACCGTTAAAACGTGTAGGAGAGCTCCCCTACCAAACGACGTCCCGGCATCGGGAAATCGTTTGGAATAGGGGCGCTTGGTTGTGCGTAGGGGCTAGGATCTCTCACATCCTCATTGAACAGATTCGTTACTGATAACGAAATACCAAGTCCAGGCAGGAGATCTTCGGTCCGGAGAGTTATGTCGACGGTGGTGTAGTCTGCCACCGGATCTCTCTGATCGGCTGCCGTCCTTTTTTGTTCTCCCACCCAGTTAACCTGTGAACTCAGAAGCCAATCCGACGATACGGACCAGTCAGCGCGTGCATAAACCTGGTGATTCGGTGCATCGCCGACTAACTGCCCGGTACGTTCATCTTTTGCCCTCTGATAAGCGTAATTCGCCTTCAAAGCGAGATTATCCAATGCGTCGAAGGACACCTCAAACTCACCGCCACGGCCGGTCCTTTTGCCTGCGTTCTGATATTCCGGAGCGATCACTTCGGAGATAGAAACGGCGCTGATGAGATCGTCGATTTCGTAATAGAACAGGTTCAAGGCGTAGAACAGGCGAGGGGTTACCTGGTGAGACAGTCCGATTTCATAAGTATCGACTGTTTCGGCATCCAGTTCTTCGTTTCCGGAATACACGGGGTTAGTCGCAACGTAAAGCTCGTTCAGAGACGGGGCGCGAAATGCTCGTCCGTATAAAAGCTTGGTTGTAATCGTATCGGTGGTTGCCCAGATCAGAGCCGCCCGGGGGTTAATGGTGCTGCCAAAATCGGAATAGTCATCAAAGCGTAGTCCACTGACTAGCTGCCAGTTCTGTGCGAGTTTCCACTCGTCCTGAACAAACAGGTAATAATTGGTCCGATCCTCTTCAGGCATCCAAACTTCATCTGGGTTTTCAGAAACATCAACGACACGGCCCTTGGGACTGAAATCAGGGTTGAAGTTTTTGTGCTCAGTTACCTCATAAAGATCAGCCCAGAGTGTACCGATCCCGGTATGAATCTGATGATCGCGGAAGCCCCGGTAAACCGCACTCAAATCTAACCGTACCTGATTCTCCTTGTAGCCGGGACTGCCAATCAGGCCATCTGGAAAATCACCACCAAACGCACCTGCCGGATACAGAAGGATGTCATTCTCAGGTTCCTGAGTGATATTGAAGTAGGAAACGCGAGCTTCTGCGTCCAGGCCTTCAACCATATCGGTCCACCTGTAACTGTAATCCAGATTCAACCTCCGCGAAGAGTACTGGCCCTCCGGATCCAGTGCCTGCGCAAGCCCCGGTCCTGTTTCCAGATTACTCCGGTCCTGCACACCTGCACGTAACGTCCAGCGGTCATCCTCGATTTCAAATCGGGCATCCAGCTGGTCTACACCGGTATTCACAGAGCCGGGAGCCAGGGATGCTGAGGTTCCGAATGCCTCATCAAGACCTGTCTGGGCATCGCGTTCAATAATATCGTCCCAACCATCCGTGGTTTGGTATTCAAGCACCACACCCAGTGCCAACCCGCCAATCTCATGACCGGATTCGAGCCAACCCCCACGGGTGTTATTGCTGGCCAGGCGGCCGCCAACGGTCTGACCGTCTATCGATTCAGGCCCTTTGGTCAGGATGTTTATCACTCCCGAATAAGCGTCTGCTCCGTAGAGAGCCGACCCAGGTCCCCGGATAACCTCAATTCTATCGATTGCCTTGATAGGCATGCCGCCCCAGGCGTTGCCACGATTTCCATACATCATCGTGGTGGTTGGAATACCGTTGATAAGCAGCAGTGCCTGGGCGTTATTGCTTGTGCTAATGCCTCGGAAAACGTATTTGGGTGAGAAACCCTGGTCTGAATGGTTCACATGAAGGCCTGGCACCGTTTCAAGTACCTGGTCGAGGTCTGTCGCACCCATGGCTGCAATGTCATCGGCACTTATTACCGAAGTGACAGCAGCAGCCTTATCAAGGGGCGTTTCTGTTCCAGATGCGATAGAAACTACTCGTATCTGGCCGAGCTCTTCAAGAGGGATATCCCAGAGTGAGTCTTCTGCCGTTACTGCACCCGACACCACGAAAAAAACGGCACCGAGCCCCATCTGTAGGGACAAGGGCCTTGGTGTAACTCGTCTCAAGGGCAACAGTAAGTGGTGCATAACAGATTTTCTGGGCTCCATATCTTTGGATAAGATGGAATTAATGGGTCGTTTGCGCTTGAGGAGTAGCTCAAGACAAACATGCACCTGCACAAACGGCAAAAATTTACGTGTTTTCATCACGCAAAAACGAAAAATGCTGACTGAATAGGAGTTTAGCTTCATTACTTTGAGAAGCAAGTCTTTGAGGCAGGGGAGGCCACGCAAAGTACTGAATCTGCTCAGGACTCATGCAATTTAGAGCACCCTTCCGTCATCACTTTCACCGAAAAAATCCAAGTAGGTCAAATATCATCCAGTGTTTAGCGATTCCAGGGGTAGGGTAAGGCTTACCGGTCGGTGAAAAGCCCGAACTAATGATCACATTTATTCCAGTTCGAATATAACCCTTGGGTTCTTGCGTAGGTCCGGCAAGCGTCGGTTTGTGTGGTGAGGGCAATACAATTGTGTTCATTGAAGCAATGATTGTCATCTGCAACCAGACACAATTGTTTACACATTTCTGCTCTATATTGGTTGATTTATATAATGCTCGTTAATTTTTAACGCTAGATATGACCAGGCGCTCAGCGATATATAGATATAATCGACATATGACTTAATTTTACATTAAAGATCACTTTTCCTAACAAAAACACTTTAAACTAATAGGTTCCTAGGAGTTCGTGGTTTAACAGTTATGCTTTGATCAGCGAATTCAAAAGAAACGATGTACGTATAATTAGTTACTTGTCTATTATTAAAATGAAAGGTCTTTAAATGTCAGTGGATTCAGCGCTCAGCAACATATCTGTCGGAAAGAAGCTGGGTATTGGTTTTACCATTACGCTTTTATTCTCCGTAGCCATTATCGCATACGGATGGAACACCATGAGTGCCTACAAGCAACGTTCTTTTATCGTTGGTGAAGCGAGCTCCGCAGAATCGTATTTGCTGGATGCCAGGATTCGCGAGAAGAATTTTCAGATTCGCGGTGATAACCACTATATTGAAACCGCGAAGGAGAGAGCTGAGCGGGCTGTTAGCGTCCTTCTTCCATTGAAAGACATTCTGGTTTTGAAGGAAGACGACGAGCGTGTTAATCACGTTGTAGACGGTGTCCGTAAATACAAAGCCCTGCTCGATGACCTGGAAGAGAGCGTCCAGCAAAGCATGCGAGGTGGCAGCCGAAATCTGCAGGACATTGAGGCAGCATTGGTTAAAACAGCTCGCGCGAATATTGAAATTGCAGTTGAGCTTCAGGAAATTCAGCTAAACCGAATGGCGCAACAATACAAAACTGCCATAGCGAGTTTTTTGACTATTGGCCTGGTTGCGCTCCTTGTTTCGGGTCTTGTTGCTTGGTTTCTGGTTCGTTCGGTTACCCGCCCCATCCGTGAGACGGTTGCTATTGCAAATCGCGTTGCATCTGGTGATCTATCAACCACCATCAAAAGTGACCGGGAAGATGAATTCGGTCACCTGTTTGCCGCTTTTGACACGATGGTCACCAGCCTTCGGGATTTAATCAGCCAGATTGATCAGGGGGCAACGAACATCGCATCGTCGTCGGAAGAACTGGCAGCAGTCACCGCGCAAACCAGCCAAGGCGTTTCGGAGCAAAGCGATAATACTGATCAGGTTGCAACGGCGATGAACGAAATGGTGGCCACCGTTGGTGAAGTCGCCAAGAGTGCCGAGTCGGCGTTTGCTGGCGCTCAACGAGCAGACGAGAAAGCAGCTGAAGGTTCAGAGGCAGTTGAGGCAACCACAGCTCTCGTAACAGACCTGGATAAGCAAAGTAACGACGTAATGAAGCAGCTTCGAGACCTTCAAGGGGATACTGCAAATATTGGATCTGTACTCGAAGTTATTAAAACGGTTGCGGAACAAACCAACCTGCTGGCGTTGAATGCGGCAATAGAAGCAGCCCGAGCGGGAGAGCATGGACGTGGCTTTGCAGTGGTTGCAGATGAAGTTCGTTCCCTGGCACAACGAACACAGGCCTCGGCTACCGAAATAGAAACACTGATTCACAATTTGGTTGGCAGTGCTGAAAGCTCGGTAAACAAGATGGAAGAGGGCACAGAGCTTGCCCGGGAAACGTTGCTAAGCGCGCAGAAAACGGGCGAAACGATCAAACAAATGGTTGAAGCAGTGGAAGATATTCGCCAGTACAATAGTCAGATCGCAACAGCTGCCGAACAGCAAACCAGTGTCGCGGAAGACATCAACAAGAACATCACTCTGATACGAGACATATCCACTCAATCCGCCGCGGCCACAGAGCAGGTCTCTGTATCCAGTGGTGAGCTCGCGTCATTGGCCGACGGTCTGAGCACTCAAGTCAATCGCTTTCGTTTGTAGTGACGAAACCAAGGATTAACAGACTTGTATGCTGGAAGGTCGGGTTTATCGAGAGTATGGTTGTCTAAGGACAATCATACTCTCTTCGAGGCAGCAGGTGTTTTTGGGCCAAGGGACCATCTGACATTCATCAGGGATCAGGAAATATTTAATTCGATAAACGATCAGAATTAGCAGGTTTTAATGAAACTCTTAAGGCAATATAAAAATAAAGTTCAAAAAAGGTTTTTCCGATTGGAGCTCTCTCGTGAGCTATATTGGCGCTCAAAGTTTATTCCTCCTCTCGGGTTTATTGCCGTAGTTTTATTTTCAATCTACTTTTATTCATCTGAAATCTCTACCTCTATCACTACTTGGGCTGTGGTTTTTTCTATAATCTATGCTTTGATGTATGTTCTTTTTTTTGATGGAGGTGCAGAGCCTAAAGAAGAAAGTTACATTTATTGGACTTGGAGCTTTATTCTGGCTTGCTGCATTGCCGCCGCAATGTGGGGGATATTCCCATTTATTGTTTTCCCCAGCCTGGGGCATTCGGACCAGGTTGCGCTTATTATGATGTTATTTGCTATAATTTCTGTACCTGTTCCTGCACTTTCACACTGTTCACCTCTGGTTTTTACCTATTCAGCCATAATTGTTATATCTGGTGGTTCATCATTTTTAATCTATCATGATGGTTTTGATAAGCATTTAGCTTTTATGGTTGTTCTTCTTTTTGCCTGCATAATGTATTTGTTAGAGCAGAGAAGAGTTTCTAAAAAAATCCTAAAATCTGTTGATGATAAAGATCTATTAAAGACAAGCGGGATAACAATTAAAAGACTAAGGCATGATAAATATCACGATTCGGTGACCGATTTACTGAATCGTGAGGGAATATCTACATACCTGAACCGTACTGATGCTTCGCTATCATCGTTTATTATTTTTTCTTTAAAGGTGCGGGATGTCGATGCGCTGTATTCAAGCCATAGTAAGTCCTCCATCGACGAGATTATTCGCGACCTTGCTTCACGCCTACAGGCCAGCGGCTTTGACCATAAGATAATAGCCCACCTCGGCCTTGGGGAGTTTTTGATCCTGGTTCCCGGAGTAGAAGGGAACATGTCGCATTCACTGGGAGGGGATTTATTTGGCCTGTTCGAGGAACCAGTAACAACCTTCCTGGGACCTATGAACTTCAATCTCTTGATTGGCTGCTCAGCGTTTCCCGACGATTCCAGTGACAAAAAAGAAGTGGTTAATTTTGCGTTGGCTGCTCTCAAAGAGGCGGATAAGCACTCAGGCAATCGGTTGGAGCGCTACACGGAAGACATGGCCATGAAAATGAATCGGCGCGCGTTTATCCGATCACAGCTATCCGTTGCAATCAAACGGAAGGAGTTTTCTGTACATATTCAGCCAAAAATCAATGTTCAAAAGAATATTGTTGAGAGTGGGGAGGTGCTGGTTCGTTGGTATAGCCCGTCAATGGGGATGGTTAGTCCGGCAGAATTCATACCCATAGCTGAATCAACCAGCGATATCATCCCGTTAGGAAAATGGGTGCTCGAAGAAACCGCTCGTATCTTGATAGGTTCATCGACGTTGCCCGAGAAGTTTTCGCTTGCAGTCAATGTGTCAGTCAAGCAACTGACTGATCCTCAATTTGTCCCGCTTGTTCAGGAGATTACCGGCCAACTTCATGGTACTGGCCGCTCTCTGGAGCTAGAAATTACCGAAACTATGATGATTACGGATGAAATAGAGGTAAACCAGGCGCTCGAGAGAATCTCAGCATTAGGCGTGGGGATCGCATTAGATGATTTTGGCACTGGTTATTCGTCTTTGAGCTACCTGGCTTCGATCAACGCAGACACGTTGAAGCTCGATAAGTCGTTTATCGATCCGATTCCACAAAACGGTCGGCATTCGTCATTTGTCTCAACAGTTATCGCAATGGCACACAGCTTAGACATGCCGCTGGTGGCCGAGGGAGTTGAAACAGCGGAACAGTATGAATGGCTGTCCCAGAATCTGTGCGATACCGTTCAGGGCTACTTCATCTCAAAGCCTTTAGCACTCGACGAATTTTTTACCTGGCTGGATAACAATGTATGCAAAGAAACGAATCAGGTAAGTGAATCGGTGTTTTCCGGGAATCCGCCATAGCGTGCCTGCATCATGGATGATCTTATGCTGGACGATGGATCCTGTGGGTAAGACTGGTATTGAATGTGGTGATTAAAGCCGGGTCGTAACTTCTGACTTTCGTGAAATCAGCGACTTAAAACAAAAGTACAGATAGCGTAAATTTTTGCGTAAAGCTAAGTCGTAAATTCCTTTCAAAAATAAAGCTAAAACGTAAATTTTCAACCACAAATCTATTTAAAAACAGAGATATACACGATCCAGTGTTACTGAATATAGCATGGCTATGTGGAATGGAAAACAGTCTAGAAGGGTCAGGCTGTTGAGATCAGGGATGTGTCAATTCTGGAGGGTTGCTTGCGAAGGAGGGACTAACGTATTCGGTTCGTGGTCGCGGACGTAACTCAAATTCAATGGTTCCAGTTGTCTATCAGGTCATCATAATTTGGATCCTCGTCGCAGGAACCGATCTCATCAAAATTCACATACAGCCCACCGCGATCGAACCCAACGTCTGTAATGACCAGCGTTTGGTTGAATTTAAACGCACGGCGGTTGAGCTGTTCGAAAAGGAGATTGTGAGACCCCACAGCCAATTCTTCGGGATACAGAAAAATAAGGTTCTGGAATCGGAGTGAGGGTGGAGGTAGTGAGGCGGAATATGCTTCAATCAGACAACGAAACCCACGTCGAGTTTTATAAGACGACATTGAGGTCACGGGATTCTTAGATTTGTCGTCGGTCATTTAAGCAGCCTCGTTCAATGCGAACTTGTCGCATTCGACAATTCCAACAAAATGCCCTCCTGGAAGTTCCTCCAAAAGAACATTTGTTCCGGAACGGTTCAGTTGTTTCCAGACATCCGATACTGGTATTCCCCAGATGGCAGATTCTCTCCTTGCGATGCGGTAGCGATTCAACAATTCCTTTACCGTTTTGAGTTCGTACCGAATACCGGGCCCATACCACCGCTCACTGGGAAGCACCCCCTCCTTTCCAAGGAAATCCAGTACCCCTTCAGGAACGCCAAGCATTTTCATAACAGTTAAGCGATCCAACTGTTCATCGTCTGCCCGCTTGGAGAGTTCAGATTCGCAGCAATCGATCAAGTCTTTCCTCCTAACCCTGATTCCTGCCAAACAGGCGGAGTTCTCAACCAGGGCGAACCGCAAACTCTCTGAATGCAGCCAATCAATGCAATCAACCAGGTCAAATCCGAATCTCTTGGCCACTCCCTCCGCGTCTTCAAGATCAAGATCGGTGACATCATCGATCGAGGTTGTATGAGCCTTCGACAGCAAATCAGAGATGTCCTGAGCCACTCGACTAAGATCGAATGCCCGATCTCGGAGGATTTGAGTTTTGGACTGGCAGTGCAGGATGCCCCTGAAAACTAATTGGTTTACCTGATGGATTGAAATGCCGAGCACTTCGGCGACCGTATCAGCCTCGGAGATATCCTCGGCAACCACGGTGTCTAGGTGCTTTTGATGCTTTTTTGGGATTACCAAGCTTGGATCGCTGACGACAGTTAACTCAATCTCCTCGAATGACAACTGGGAAGAGGCTACTGGATTTAACAGTTTTTCGAGTCTCTCGGAACGTACGCCTGCCAAGGACCGTCGAAATGGATTTGTGAGATCGGTCGGGGTAAATCGCTCGGATACATGTCGATTCCACCACTTGTCGCAGACCAGCCGGTATGCGCTCTGCATCATTAGAAAGTGCTTATGCGGATGATACGGTACCTTCGCCCTCGGCCAGATGGAGTGACCCTCCATAAATGTTGAGTGCAGATACGCTTGGTAGAGCCCGTCCAAATCTGGAGTAATTTGCTGGGCCAATGAATAATTAGTGAAATCTTCATCGCCAAGCGCTTTCGACCGAGCCCCCCATTTGTAACCGCAGGTCCCGCAACCATGAAGAAGATTTTCATCCCACTTCAAGGTGCTGTCGCATTCAGGGCAACAATCCAAAATGGGGCTATGGTGTGAGTCGCATACGATATGGTGAGCAACTTGCCACTCAAAGCAATGGTAACGCTTCTCAGAAATGCAGTATTCGCAAACTCTGGGGGAACTGACGACAATATCTCTGATGATTCGGCGCGGATCCTCGCACCGGCGTTGCTCTCGCAACTGAGCAAAGTGATTGCCGAGCTTGCCTGGAGAGGAGCCAAGTGACACCTCCAACGAGTCCAGCCACCTGTCCATGGATATCAATTTGTCTGATAGCGATGAGGGGAGCGTATAGCCAAAAACCTGTCGAGCGAACGAGTCTGGGCTTCTAAAGCCATAGCTTGACGTCAACCTGACGCTGTATCCCGGCAAACTCTCATTCGGATGGGGGAGAGGGCGGTAAGGTAGAAGCATTAGAGATCCCCCACTATTTTTTTGATTTTCGAAAGAGGCAGAAGAAAAGGGTTGTCCGATATCAACGCGCCCTCTGTGGTCTCTCCAGAACCAATGAACGCGCGTTGGTGTGCTTGGGCAAGAACGTCCAGGGTAACAATTTCGTCCTCTTCGTGGAGGTCGATCAATTCTCCGAACAGGTTTGCGATGAATCCTGGTACGCCAAGTGTCGCGCAATAAATTCGAAGGAGATTATTCTCTTCTGTCAGATGCTTACAGTGAAACGGCAAGGCCTGCTGCAAGATTTCAATGTAACTCCGAAAATCAGAGAGATCTTCAGGGGTTCTGATGGAAAACGGCTTAAGCTGGTATGCTCCCTTGAATCTCCTGCGTATGTGGTTCCCGCCCAGCGTGAATGTGGATTTGACTGGATCGGTACCAACCAAAACCCACGGCACACCGGTTATGTTCATCACCCGCTTAATGAATCGCACGATCTCTGGGAACTCCTTCGTTTTCTGAGGAAGGACCTCCTGGAACTCATCGAAAAAAATCAACTCGACTCCCAGCTCTACGAAGGCTTTCTTAATCAAATTTATCAGCCTGGGAAGCGTTGCTGTGGCGGGATAATGCCAGTCAAGAGCATGCAGTATCTCTTGAGCTAACATTTTGTTGGTTTGACCACTGTGGGTTTCGATCGTGATGACGGGGATACGTGTCCGATCGCTCTCGTCGACCCGAGGGTGCTCTAAAAGGTACTCATCAATAAGGGTGGTTTTTCCAACACCCGAATCACCGTAAACAATGGTTCCCCTAACTCGTGAGCCGCGTGTGGAGTGCGCTCGTCTTACGGCGTCTAGAGCCTCGCCAAACGCAGGATGCTCCACGATGGTGTCCAGAAATGCCTCTCTTTCTTTACCGGAGATTTCCATTATCCACGCTCCCTGATTTTGAATTCACGGGCACGGCGTGGCTTAGGAGAACTGGACGGTTCATTATCACTGCCCATCACGTCAGAAACGTTTGCAGCGGGTGACAATGCAGGATCAGAATTCGAGTCCATGTCGGACTGTCTGAAGTACGCTTCCAACTGATCATTCGACATTGGCTGCGCGTCGGTAGCCGGTGGTTGCTTTCGAGTTCGCTTGGAGCGCCCGACGTCCCGAGCCCTCGTTTGAACATTCTGAAATTCTTCGGAATCTTTGAGTGTGTCGGAGTGTCGCAGGTTTCCTATGAGTTTTTTCTGGGCCTTCAATTTCGACAGCGTCATCCCCTCTGGCAGATCTTTGGTACATGGAACTGTCAGGTACGTCCTCGTTTCTGGATCAAGGACCATCACTTTCGTCAAAACCTGCGAAGACCAACGGACTTCGACTTTAAGTCTGTCTCCGTAGTTCTTGACCAAGCGGAAATAAAGGTCCTGAAGCGCGACAGAGTTATACTTGAGATCATTTAAGTGAATGCCTTTGGTCGGATTCAGCACCCGTTTAGTTAAGTTTCCGCCAAATGAGTTGGCAAAGCTGAGATCATTTACCATCTCCGGTTCGCCATATTTCTCAATCCCTTCCAGCCATTTTTCATGCGGCGACATACCGTTGAGTTTTGGTTGAGCGGCATGGTTATAGCCATTGACGAGGTAGGTAATCATCATTTTTTCGAACTCGGCGGCCATAAAGCACCGCAGGTCTTTCAGGCTATGGTCGAACTTCAGCAGGGGAGATCGCTTCGGAACATATCCTCTGAGTCGTTTCAGAAAATCTGCCCTCAGGACTTTGAAATAGCTTTCGATGTGTGGTTTTTTCCAGCCTTGACGGGCTTCCGTTACCTCCCGGTGAATCTGAAGTTGACCTGCCAGGGTAGTAAAAGCTTCAGAAATGATGGCCGTACCTGGGTCGCCGACAATCGTTGTCGGCTTACCGCCTGGCCAAGGGTTCGTCAGGTAGGAGAGATCATGATGTTTATCCCGAAGTACTGACTTCAAGCATTCGGTCACACCCTCACTTTTTTCGGCAATGTTGATACCGTAATCCATTGCAAAGCCGACGATTGCTTTCGAATAGACGTCTATGGCGAGGTAGACGATCACTTTGTTGGCAATCAAGTTCAGATACTCATCTACCAAGTACATCGTCAAATGGGCTGCGTCGATCTCGACGCGCTCAAGGGGATGACGTACTTCATAGGTACGAAGAGCAATACGAGTTGCTTGAACAAGGGCGGAGTTACCCTGCCGCGTTTTGAGTTTGATTCTCGGGTCGATGCGATTGTAGTGATCGTAAAAAGCTTGTTTGCTGGGTATCCGATTCTTGGATTCAAGTGCTTCTGCCTGAGACCGAAATTCTCGGTAGGCTCTCGCAATGGTGCAGTGATTACGCGTGAGCACAAGCTCATCAATTGTGTTGGTCATCAGCTCCAAATACTCGGGAGCGATTGATGATTTTCTTCTCGATGTGCGGCCAGCAGGGAAAAAGACCAAGATATTTTTGCCAGCTTCCGTCCACTTCCTGAACCATTTGTACAGAGTGTCGGGTTTTGGCGCTGGCATTACGGCGTCCCCGTGCTTCCTTACCACGTCTTTTATGACCTTGGCAGCAGTCCTCTTACTGCCTGTGTTTTCGTAATGGGTCATGGGCTCTAGATAAGCCAACAGATACTCGGCTTTTTTTGCTTCTGTGCTTGTCAAAAACGGTTTCCGAATGACCTCTGAATCAGGGCTGTCGACGTTAAATCGCATGCGCCCTTCTTGGTAAGCAATCTGAAGAACTTTTTTCGAAACCTCCCGCTGTACCGCATCTTCAGTGAAAAGGACGAAAGAATCGCCGTTCTCATGGGCAATGAGTGCATTTTTGCCGTCCAAAACAATACGGCTACCAGGGCCAAACAAAGGTTTAGTCATTGTTTGTCCCCCATACTGCTGTCCAAGGGCCTATTTTTTGGCGGTCGTCGAAAGCAAGTAATCCTTGGGCAAGGCCAGCGTAGACGGTGTTCACATTTAGTTTGGCTTCTTTCGATTGGGCGATAACGCTTTCAATCGGAGTGGGTGTTAGAACACGTCCAAAAGCGGAGTGGGCTGCGTCGTTAAACGCATGGCCAAGGTATCTGTAGAGGAACGCAAGATTTCCTCGCCAGTTGCAGTTGTAGGGCGCTGTTGAGATTCGAAGTTTCAGCGGAACGCCAAGTACATCACCGAAGAGTTCTGTCAGAAAAAGATGCTTGGCCTGGAAGTTTGGTCGATTTGCTCCCCTCCAGCTCTTGATTTCTTCAAACCAAAACCTGCCATCAATTCCTTCGCAAAGAACATCCGGCGTATACCGTCGCTTAGCTCCATTTCTTCGGTAGGTGAACGTGTCTGGTTGGGTTAGGTAGCGACGGACCGTTGGATCAAACTCTAATTCGTATAACGCACCCACTTCAGTCCTGCTCTCACAGAACATCTGTGCTCGATTCTTCTTCGAGTAGAACTCGATGGCAGGTTTGATACGGGAATACTTGTCTCTGTTTTTGGTTGGCATTTCTTTATCCTCAATTTGAGAAAAAGACTAGCGCCGAAGAACATGGTCGTCCATACTCTTTTTTCAAGAAAAAACGTTAAAAAACAGATATTTAATTTTTTTATATTAAAGAAATCTGATTATTTAATTAGAGAAGCATGATTTTCTTAGAAAACATTATTTATATATAAATTAATGCATATCACCTTTGGTTCTAAGCGCAAGCTATCGATAAGTCAAAATATTCTGGAATCAGATGGGGAGTTTTGATCATGAAATCTGAAATTGGCGTCGACACCGTCATAAAAAATTGGTTTTTGATCGACTTTACGCATAACGAGGAGCCAATGGATAAGAGGGTGCTTTGGGGAATCGTCGTAATAGACTACAAAAATCGCTGGATCGAGGGGGACTATTGCTGCACGAGCCTGGTCCTCCACGAGTACGAGGGGCAGGTGTTCCATACCAAAAACAGCATTTATCAGGCCGAGGGCGATGGGAAACGGATTGTTTTGCCTGTGGAAGCAGTTAACGCCATCAGGGCAGGCCATTCCCCAGATGATTGGGAGGTCTTAGTGGACCTCAATCGCCAGTTTCCTGATTGGAAATGAAGAGAGGATCACACTATGCGAATTGTATGCATCTCAGATACCCACAGCATGCACGACAACATCACAGAGATTCCGGACGGAGAAATTCTCGTTCACGCCGGGGACTGCCTCGGACGCGGGTCCATTTTTGAGCTTGAAGATTTTAATGTTTGGTTAGGGGAACAGCCTCATCCTCACAAAATTCTTATCGCTGGCAACCATGATTGGTGCTTCCAAACACGTCCCGAGGAAGCTCGGGGCATGGTCACGAACGCAATCTATCTTGAGGATTCGGGAGTAACGATAGGCGGACTTAAGTTCTGGGGAAGTCCTGTCACACCTACATTTCTGAATTGGGCATTTAATCGCGATCGCGGCTCGGAAATCGCAAAGCATTGGGCACTCATTCCAGGCGATACAGACGTTTTGATCACCCATGGGCCACCTCATGGGATTCTGGATATAGTCGTGCAGAACGATATAGAGCTTGAGGTAGGGTGTGAGGATCTTAAAGAGCGTATCGACCAACTAAGCCTCAAGGCACACATATTTGGTCACATTCACGAGAGCTACGGCTCGGGCACTCGGGCCAAGGATGGGGCGGTTTTTGTGAACGCGTGTAGTTGCTCGAAAGCTTACCGGGCGGTGAATCCACCGATCGTTATAGACGTTGAGCCTTGAAGAAGGCGAGCGGCCAGCTTTTTTTGGCGTCAGCTACGAACGCCACGGGGTAAGGCTATGGAATCTAAACATAATGTGAACGCAGGAATGTCCATCACGTGGAGTAATACCCACCAACGATTCCTCAATCAGTTGCTTGCAAAGGCTGTCAATGACGGGACGCTCATAGTGCTCAATTCAGACGATTTCGTCGTTAGTGAAAACTTCTTTCTACAGTCTGAGTCAAGAGGCTTTCTGGCAGGCATCCCAAGGGAAATGCTTGACCAAATGATAGCTGTTTGGATCAAGAAGTACTGGGAAGCAGAGCGGTAGGCCCATCGAAGTGTGTAATTCTTATTGGTGACAGTTTTTCGTCAAGCTGGTATGTTCCGAGAAGGTACAGTGACAGAGCGTCACGAAAACGTCGAAAACAGGCAGGTGAAGAGATGGTCGGACCAAGAGTTTATTAGTTTCAGTGTCTTACGCCTCTTGCACAATTCCGCATTGGCAGAACCACGATGGAGACTAAACAATGAAATCCTTCAGCCATTCTTGAGCTTGATGGCCCGAATCAAAAGTTTAAAGCTCAGGCGGCATACACGTCGGATACTTGGTCGCCAGGCTGAGAACATCACGTTGTAACTGCTCTTTACCACCAAGCACCACAGCCTGCATGCACGAAATCACTGCTAGACCATTCGCATTGCGTTGCACATCTTCAAGCAGTTTTAAGGGGTAGCCATCGTGATGTCTCCGGATAGGGTGAATTCCAGCATGTGCATAAGAATTCAAAGCTTTCCAGGAGTTCTCTTTGAAGCGGACAAGCGCCGTGTGAAGTTGAATGGGCCCGTTGCTCTCGAGAGATTTAATCATCTGGGCAATCTGGGGCATATTCTTTGCTGCTTGCTCTGATTCGATGGAGAGATCCGCTGTAAGTTTTGAAACTTGCTCGTTCGATGCCCCGAATAAGACCCAGGCTGAACGCGTCAACGCTTCAAACTGCGCGCGATGAATAACTACCGCCGACGGTAGCCGTCCCGCGCGGAGAAGCGAGCGTGCGGCATGCCAATGTTCCAATGAGAGAGAGCACGCGACGTCACTTACCCTTACCCTGGATGAATCATCATAGAGCGGCAGATCAATTATCTGTTGCAGTTCAGAAGCAAGCTTATCAGAAGCCTCAAAAATTCCAGTTCCGCTCATTCGGTGGTTCCTACCACATGTGTCCATGGTGGAATTCAATTGAATGCCTTTTGTTCCCGACAAGGCCGAGCAACTCGTTAATTGAGAAAGAATTCCTGATCAATGCACAATCCCGTTTCTCTCATGACGGGAATCACGTGTGCCTCCATCCAAGCGCAGCCTGTGTCTGGAAGCGAGCCTTGGTTGGTCTTATCCGCCAAAGCCAAGGGATGGCCGTGACCGCGTTCAAGAGCCTTTACCAAAGCCTTATACCCGGTCTTCCATGGTTCGAGTTCCGGGAACGTCGTGCGCATCTGGCGATATATGGATAGGCCTGCCGGGTCGAGGTCACCGAAATAGTAGATGGGGCCGAGAAATTTAGAAGTACCGAACCAGGATTCGTGGAAGTGGTTAAGCCAATCAGATTCGGGGAACGGGGAATCGGACCAATAAAACCGGGCCATCCCTTTTGTCCGTATTCGCGAGGTGGTGCCTTTGAACCCTTGGGCAAAGAGAATCGTCAGATTTTCGGCACTTTTAATTTGTCCGTTGGAAGCTGCCAGAAAAGTATCCATGTTCTCCACAAGCAGGATACCTTCAGCGCCTGGACGATAGGTGCCCTCGATGAGTACAGGGCGTGAGAGCATTTGCGTAACCTGGATCGAGAACAACTGGTCAAGAAGCCTTTCTTTTCCCTTAAGCGCTTTTGAGTCTCCCCAGAATAATTGAGCACTCAGCTGATAAAGGGTTAGGGGACTAGCGGCCAGCGTTTCTGGAATCCTTGCTAGGCGCTCTACTACAGCCGCAGGTTTGTATTGAGTGAGCCTACCAAGGTTTGCTGGTTTAATAAGCTCTGGCGCTTTGAACGCATGCCTTAATGGGACTAACGCCTCCTGCCATCGGAGCGATTCCTCGTCTACCACGGGCCGGTCAAGCCAATCACGCATTAACGGTTCGCCCTCAGGGGCGATAACGATTCGAGTGTGCTCCCAGGGGGCATCGCTTCCGATACCGCGTGAGCGGGTTCGCTCAAACGTGACAATGCCAAGTGCTTCTAATTGGGTAAGGTGATGCCATGTGACGTCATCTTCGCCGGGCTCTCGTGGTGAGAACAGTTCAGGAAAGTGCTTCGGCAGAATGCGATCCGTAAGTCGCTTAGATCGTCCTTCGAAAGGCTGTTTGTCCAACATATCGAGATAACGATTGAGCGTGCGTCGAACACAGGTGTTTTTGAGACACGGTGGGCGATCAGTCATTCACGGCCACCCGAAGCTTGTTCTTCAAGCTCGTCCAAAAAATCAAGTTCACCGTTTTCCGCACGATTGCTGACGAACTGCTTTTCTCTATCGTACAAATCGTTAATAGCTTCTTTCTTAAGCCAGGCGGTGTGCACGTAGACTCGCGTGCTTAGTTCGCCAACTTTTTCAGGTACGTAAGATTTGGAGACGTCATACTTCAAGTTGACCTGGTCGTAGTAGATCGACGCACTCTTGTTCGGAGCGACGAAAATGACTTGCAGTCCGAGGCTCGTGCACAGGTAATCCAGTACCTTTTTCGATCGGGAGTCGTCCAGTTTGGCGAATGACTCATCAATCAAAACCATGCGTAAGCTCTGCGCCTGCTGGTCGAACTTCAACGCCGAACTGAGCGCAGCCGCTTTGATGACGTAGCTGGGCGTCTCCATCTGTGCACCGGATCCTGTCCCATAGCTTTTCAGGGAGATTTCCGTGTCGTCGATAATCTTCAGAATGTCGTATGACCGATAATTTCTGTAGTCGGTAATTCGGTTCAGCTCTACCAGGGATCGGTCTAGCTCGTCACTGATCAGTAAGTTTCGAATCCGCTCAAAAATCTGTTTGCTCTCGTCTGTAAGATCACTTTCCATGAGCAATACATCATTGAAGTCAGACTCAGTAACTTCTTTGAAAAAACGCAAATAATCGTCGTACTGAGGGACCATTTCGGAAGTGAATTTGTAGCGGTCGTCACCGAACTTAATGTGCTGGAGCCTCCTGTTCAGCATATCGAGGCGACTCTTTCCGTCCCGAATGGCATTGACCATCTTGTAGCATATTTCGTTGACAAAGATGTCCTGAAACTCTTTGGACATGTTGGCAAGATCGTGTTTGTGTTTTGCCAGGATGTCGTTACGGAATTGGGAGAGCAAAGAGTCCACCTGTCGATACAGATCAGTCAGCAGGACGAACTCATGAATAACGCTTTCCACTTCATCTTCATCTGTGCTCGCTGAAAAATATCCCGAGACATCCACAACTCGTTGCCGGACCTTTTTCAGGTTGAACTCACGCGAAGCATCCTGAAGGACCCGTGTAGCCTGACCAATCCGCTTGAAGTAAGACGTCTCGAAGTGAAACAGCAAGTCCGCATCGTCCGTGGCGGCCTCATCGATAGCCTCCAATTCCTCATCCACATCGATGGCGGGCCAGTGTTTCACCATTCGCCTTATTGATTCCTCTTCGCTCTCAACCGCTGAACTGGCTTGCTCTTTTTGATCACTTACGTAATCGATAACACTAAGAAGCTTTTCGCAATCGCTGTTTAAAACAGCGTCCCGATTAGATTCTTCTTCGAGTTTTCGATTAACCCTGTTGCTCTCATTGCTGGTCTGCTGAATCTCGTTTTCCAGCTCTTGTGCGTCGGACAGATCCAAAGCGTCGAGTTCGCCTTTAACACGAAGCTGTTCCTTTAGAGCATTCTCCAAGTTCTGCAAAGAGGACTCGATCTGCGGTGAGCGGCAGTCTTCTAGGGAACTGCGCCAAAATGAGGCATTACGATTCAGGCGATCGACGTCCGTCTGTTCTTCTTTCATAGCCTCAAGCCGTTTCTTTTTCGCCTGGAGGGCTAATTGTTTTGCGTTCTGCCCAAATACCAACTCTTCATCGTTCATCCTTACGGTGAACATTTTGTAGGCCCCAGAAGCTTTACCGTCCCGGGTCAAGCCACGAGGCGTCTGGGTCAAAATGTTGTCATCGGTTACCGTGACAACATTGCCAACGCTGCCTTTGACGTAGGCTTCAGCTGTGGGATGGGAGAACTCAAGAAGGTGAAAAATAGAGTCAGACGGAGGATTGCGCCCTTCACTGTCACGCCGGGCCTTTTTGCCTTGGATGATGGCGTTCGATGACTGAAAATTTCGTCTCGACAAAGCATCGGCTTCACGCTTTACGAGCGATAGGGCTTCGCGCTCATACTCCTCGTCGACCAGTATGACGAAGCGGTTGTTGCCCATAAAACCTTCGATCGCTAGCTGCCATTCTGGGTCCCGGACTTCAATATGATCACAGAGCACACTGGCGTTGGCTTGGGGCAGCTCCTGCTGTATGAGTTTAACCATGGTGTCGACATGACGGGGAAGGGTGATTTGCCCAGCGGTTTCCAGTCTGTCGATTTCAGTGGTGAGGGTCTTTATCTCCTCATCAAGAGCCTGTTTTCGAGTGCGGACGTCGTAGAACGTTTGGTCAATGTCGTCCTTGGCGGACTGAAGGAGCGTCGCCATTTCAGAGTATGCAGCATCGGTTTGCCGACCGGCAGTCTTCGCTTTTGTTATGTCATCTAGACTGCTTTCTTGAAGCCACTGTTGAACCGTAGTTTGATCCCAGCTGTCCTTTTCGATGGCACTGGAAAATACGGCCTGCCATCGCTGAGGGTCGCCGGAAGGTGGTTTGGCACCTGGCAGACTCAACGCCTGCAACCCTGCGTCGGCAATTTTTCGTTGCTGATGTCGAAGTTGATCGGCCTGTATGACAGCGCTGGTGAGCGTTGTTAGACGTGACTGCAAGTCATCGAGTAATTGTTCAAGGCGTTCCTTCTCGCGAAGAACATCTATACCTCTCGCTTGGGCCCTCAGGGTAATGAGCTTTTCAGTCAGTTGCTCAGACTCTAACCGCAACTCACTAGCGTTCTGTCGAGCTTCTTCTTGCTGTTGAAGCTTTTCTTTCCGCGTCGTCGTGTGCCCAATATACTCACGCTGCAAACGGGCTTCTTCACGTTTTTTGCTTTCGTAGCGGTGCAAGCTTTCCTTGATTCGATGCTTTATCAGTGAGCTGGAGGCGGAATGCATGGATTCCAAATCGGCTACTGCTTCATTGATCAAATGAGCTTCCTGCTCCATCTCATAAATCGACTTCATCATACTGGCGACTCTCTGAACATCCTTGCTCATATCGCTTTCTTCAAGAACCTCCTCACGAACAAACTCATCGAGGCCCGTGTCCATCGGCTTGTAGGCCATGAACTTAGAAATCTGCTTCGCGGAAGCCTTAGCTTCTGTTCGGTTGCAGACTTCCTTGCCCTGAAGCGCCCCATACAAATGCACCAGATAGTCTTCTTTGCCTGAACAAACTTGGACGCCGATATCTGGGTAATATTTCTTGAAGTGTTCCTTAACCCGCTCGGGGGCAACTACGGTTTTTCGGCTGCCTTCTGAAACCATGAAGTGGTCGCAAGAAAGGGCTTCACCCTTCACCAACGCAAAACTCTGGACATCCTCCTTGGCAGCCATCTTGGCCCCTGACTTCTCCAACCGGGCGCTGACACTGACAATCGCTGTGAGAACCTCCGTTCTTTCTCCGGGGACATCCGGGCGAAAAACTGCAATCAAATGACAGAAAGCTCCATCAGGTCTCGCGTATCGACCGTCGTCACAACCGAGAACGTAAGAAGCGAGCGATCGCGTCTCTTTTTTCTGGCTGTGCTGCTTCGTCTCGTCCTGACCGGGGTTGTACTGGAACAGACCGCGTTTCGCAGCTGTCATCACCGTTTGAACAGCGTCTACAATGGTGGTCTTTCCAGCCGCAGAGTGCCCCGTAATCAGGTTGAGTCGGGGGTCGAACTCGTATTCTCCGATTGGCAGATTAGCCCAGTTTATAAGTCCAATTTTATGCAGTTTCATCCTTCGACATCCTCGTCGTCGGTCATCTCAAGAGAGAAATCATCCGGAACGCTATAGACTTCCTCTTGATCCACAGTGACACCTAGCAGTCGATTGACTTCATCTAGCACCGAATTGAGCGTGTAGCAAAGAATGGTGCTTCTAATACCGATATAGGCATCAGGTTCAGAAGCGTCTTTGTATTCAGCAATACGCAAACGCTTCAGAAACCTCAGTAATTCCTCGCGTTCACTTTCCTTGTCCAGTGGCTGCTTGGCGATCATTGCAAAGGTGTGGCTTAACTTTTCCACGTCAATAAACGCCACGCCCTCATCGCTCACTTTCCCTTCCCTCAGAAGCTCCTCGAAAAGGTAGCGCGCCGTAATGAGCATTATTTTCTCATTACGTCTAAGCGTTTGCTGGTAATGATGCTGCTCGGTATCGTCGTTATAGACGCCGGGAATTTCAGCTCCTGGTGGGTAGCAGACCACATAGCGTTGGCTCGAATGATGAACGAGGGTGAAACCTAAAACCCCAAGGTAGTCTCGAACGAGTGCTTCGAGCCGGAGGTATAAATCGTAGTCCTCACCCTCGACTTGACTTTGGCGTCTGTAGATCGCTTGGTGGTTCAAAAGCCGATTGACGATGCGCCGGAAGTCGGACAAATCGGCATTGGCCTGCTTCAATTCCTTATCTATGTAGTCAATCATGCCGCGCCTCAAATTCCTTTAGCTCGGGTCCAACGTATTCAATCTCGTAATCGTCGGCAATCAGGTAGGGATTTTCGTAAGTCTGACCAACTGGGTGCACCATAAAGTCGTTCTTCTCATTGGCAATGCTGCCTACTACCGGACCGTTTAGCACAAAAAGCAACGAGTCCACATCGCCAATTAACACATCGCTGGCCTGGAGTTTTCGCCCATTCGCTAACTCTTTGATCGCGCTTTCCCGAATCCTGGTGGTATTCACAGCGAATAGTCTCTCGAGCGCGTTCAGGATGTATCGCTGTCGCTTCTGTTCAGCGGTTTCCTCGACGGGCTCCGTGACTGTATCGTCAATCACCTGCTTTTCGCGTTGAATTGGAAGCCTGACCTTACTTGGGTTAATAAGCCCCATTCGTACATGCCCAAGATCATTAAGGCTGCCATCGAGGACGCTGTTGAAGTCTTCTTCGGCCATAGTCTTGAGTTCGCTGACTACTTTGAAGATCGACTCGTGTTCGTGCTCTCCGTAGGAAATGGTGGTCAAGTGGTCTATGAGCAACTGCATTCGGCGCATGAAAGAGTCAGCTTGGTGTCGAAGCTCAGGAACCTTAAGTTCGCAGGCTTTATTGAGGCAGGTGTCAATCGTGTCCAAAGCCCATAAAAGGATTGATGCTGGGTTCCCAGGGAGGCGCTCTCTGTATGTCTCATTGCGAAGGGCTCGTTCGATGAGCGCCTTCTTATCGTTTGGTAGGGCATGGAGCCTGTCGATGATGCCGAGGATCTCACTCTTATACCGCTCGATCGAGTCGGTTTTAATTCGGGTTCTCAGCTCAGGGACGAGACGGTTACGGACATAGCCCATGATGTCGTCTCCGGCTTGCTTCGCTTCTTCGAGGTCTTTATTGACGACTTTAATGAGGTAGCGCTTTTTCTCGTCCAACTCTTCAATCAGGCTATTGAGGTCAATGACTACCTTGCTTGAGCTATGGACAGCGAACAACAGATCCTGAGGATTTGGTTTGTCCGTCAGGACGGAATTATAGAAGTTATTGAGTAGAGAAAGGGTGGTTCGGGTGTTCTTGGTTTGCGGCAGTAACTCCTCAAAATCTCGTACAAAGGGAGCACAAAAGCGCCTACCTGTGGGGGATAGCTGATAGGACTTCCGCATAGTCACCGAATCCATATAGTCGGTGATCCATCCGCACTCCATCAGTCTTCTTAATACTTTTGCGGCCCGATCCTGAACAGAAAGGTTGTCATCTGTCTCATCAGAAGCATCCATATCCGGATCGCTCTCAAGTATCGCCGTACGGCTTATGGCACCTTGAAAAATGGTCAGGACGTCTTCTCGGTTCAGGTGCACGTTGTAGTCAGCATCCCAGCTGTATAGCCGGGAATACAATTCACGAAGGCACGAAACCACGACTTCGCGATAGCGCCCCACCAATGGGCGGAAGAAGTTGGCATTTTCGTCGACAAAAAAAGACTCGACCCTGTTATCGAGGTTGGGTGGCTCTGGTGCAGCCTTCATGATTCCGTCCTTGTTTTCGGCAGAGAGGTGAGTGGCCAAATGCTTAGCCACTCACTTAAAACACCAATTAAAATGCGAGCTTAACGCAAGTCTGCTTCATACTTGTCGACTATGAAAGCTGCTCGATCAATTTTTTTACATCCTCGGCGCTCAGCCCCTTCTCGAACATCGCTTTCTTCAGCTCGTCTTCGGGCCTTGGGCCATCCTCGTAACACCCGGTATCCAGGTTAAACCATTGTCCGTTGGCTATTTGGATATCGGAAACCCGTCGGTCACTTGGTTTCCGTTCGCTGGCACGTTTTTCAATGGCTTCCCTGAAGACTGATTTACCATTGCTTTCACCATGGTTAATGAAAACAACCGTCTCTCTCATGAATGAGGTGTAGCCTTCCAAGTTGAAAATGTGGTCAAGAAGCTTTGTTTGATCCCCGTGTGCTGAGTAGTAATGGGACATCTCAACAACCTCCGCCCCTTTCCAATCACTATCAGGATCCCGTGCGTGGGAAACAAATCTTTTACCCGCTGAGCTTGCCGACATGAATCCAGTGGTGAGCAATGTATTTTTCGGGTCGTGCCCGAGTTCGTCCAAATGTTGCTTGGCTGGTCCGTGATCGCACATACCGGCGCTGGCAATGATGACATCGGCCCAATCCCGAGCCCGATCGGCATCTTGTCGACCTCCTGATACCGGCTCTATTTCGAGGCCCGGAAGGCTGACTGTTCGTCCCGATCCCAACTCTCTGAAAACTTTGGAAAGCTGCTCGCCACTCATGCCAATCCGCTCTGGAAGCTCATTGTTCAGATATTGGTACTTTCCTGAGGACACTCGAGCGCCCAAATACTGACCAAAGACCTTGCAGAGCTTTGTTGCCAGGGAACTGTGCAGTGCCACCCTCAGTGGGCGACCCTGGTCAAACATTGGCTCATCTTCGGAAGCCTCTTGCTCAGCCAGCCAGATGAAGTCCGCGATAACTTCCTGAGCCCGGTGAAACGAAAAACTTGGGATAAAGAGTTTTCCGCCTTTAGAAAAAACGGTGCGTTCAACAGCATCTGAAAGAGCAGCCTGTCTGTTCTGAGCGACCTTGAACTCTGGAATTCGCACTGTAGCGCCATATGTGGACTCGACAACCAAGTAGTCCGCATTAGGGAAGGGCTCAAAACCGTCCTTCATCAGGGGAAGGTAGCAATTAGTTTTATCCTGGCAACCAATATCGCCGCTGAAACAAATGCTCTTCAGGAGTGGTTTACCGCTTTCATCGATTTCGCTGGTCTGCCAAGCGATCGAAACCATGGCAGCACCCAGTACGTGACTGCTGCGCATGAAATTGACGCTGAGTCCATCAGCTAATCGCAGCATCTTTCTCCACGAAAAGTCGTTTTGGTCGATGGCATGCCACTTAATCTGATCCACGTGATGCTGCTTATAGTCGTTCTGCTGTCGGGCGGAATCGGCAAGAAGGAGCTTTGCGATATCTCGCGTTGCTGCCGTGCAATACACGTGGCCACGGAACCCTTCTTTGACCAATCGAGGTAAGAGGCCGCAATGATCGATATGGGCGTGAGTCAGCAGGACGTATTTAATTTCGGCAGGACGGAACGGAAACTTTTCATGGTTTTTGAATTGGGTATCGTGGGTGCCTTGATGCATGCCACAGTCCACCAATAACTGGGTATTCGTGGCTTCATGCTTGAGCCAGGAACAAGAACCCGTTACACCATCAATAGCACCAACAAATTTGACCTTCATAGTATTTTCCTCAACACGATTGGTTTGATCAAAGCGGGCTTTAAGGCCCGGTGATCAGAATCAATCAGTGCAATGCACTACCAACCGCTATCAGGAAAATTTCTATCTTTTTCGGAAAAAACTTAGTAACTCACTGAACTCATGGGCTTCTGCCAGCTTCCGATCTACTTCGGTTTTGAGGGCGAGCAACTCGGCGCTGCCGGAAGATAGCTGAGAGGACAGCTCTTGGGCGGCGTCCCAGTCTCCGTTTAGATAGGCGAGCAGAAACGAATCTGTAGGTTCCAACGAGGCAGCCTGAACGAGGAGGGCGTGGAGAAGGGTGGTGTTTTCCCCAAGAGCGACCTGGGGCAGGACCTGAAATGGGTTAGGGATGGGTTCTTCTCGCAAGTTTCGTTCGGTATCCGCAAGGAACGCGACCATCTGCTCTGAGGCCCCGGATTGAAGGGCTTGGCCCACGACCGATTCCCGATTGGTCAGCAAACTCTTAACAACATTGGCGCACTCATTGCGGTATTGGTCATCCTCAAAGATTCGTTTGACGTCTTTGGGATTTGAAAACACCGCATTCAAAACCAGAGCATTGTGAAGGGTGACGCCCTGGCCACTCTCCAAATAGACAGCAGGCCGTTGGACCTTTTGCTCTTTTCGTACGGCGATCAGTCCATTGCGGACGAAAGACGTGGCCTTGTCTTTAAGTAAGTGGCTTTCTTTCGCCACATCAACGCCAAAGAGTTTGCGAATCGCCTCCGGGACAGTAAGCCCCTCAGTATCCACAGGCGTACTCTTCAAGAATGTCCATTGTCGATGTTGTAACGGCTTCACGCGCAGTCAAATTCAACGATGCAATGCGCTTTGCATTTTCGAACCAGTCTGCGCTTCCCACGCAATATTGATCGTACGCATCTGCGAATTGCTCAAGAACACCGATGCAATAGCCAGCTCTGAGCGCCTCGGAGAGCGATGTCCTGTAAGCCGCCAAATAGCCTGTTTTCTCATGCGATGAAAATACGTCCACCGCTTCCTGGCATGATTGGACCAGCAGACTGGCATCCTTGTATTCGAATGGCCCTTCCTTGGCGAAAAGGGATTGGGAAGCGGCCAGGATGGATAACCCCAGAATTATGGATCTTAAATTCACATTGCGTCCTTACACTTGTTTTTCGGCTGACGGGTCAAGAGTTGGGGGCTCTGGTTCTGAGCAGCTGTTGCCTGCGTGCCTATCGTCTTGTCGCCCAGAGAACTGTTTGCTTGGCACAGGAGTTTGAAAAGACAGCGGAGGTAAGGGCGTAGCACCGTAAATCGCGACAATGAAGGTGCCGAAAATTCCATAAAGCAGCAGATCATCCGCTCCCCCGGTTAAATGCTCATTTGCCAATTCGGGTTCTACGAGTGTAATAGAGGCGAAAATTCCCACTATCGAAAGCAGGACCAATGTAATAAAGGTAAGCGTGAAGGCGAATCTTTTCAGAAGGGGCCAAAGTGCGGTCTGGCTTTGTCTCCCGCGATGGAAGTAACGCCACGTGGCCATTGCAAGCAGCGCTAGAGCGATCAAATCAGCCAGAGCAAGATCGTCTTGCCCATAACTGTATTCAAACGTCGCTGAAACCAGAAGCACATAGCTGAATACAGCGATTACGGCAGTAGCGATCGAAAATATGCCGAAAAAAAGGACACGTGTCATATGGCCAATGGCGAGGCTTAAGTTATTGAGAAATGTGAGCATCAGTAGATTTTGTGAGTTGTTAAAAATTGATCGCCCGGCCAAGATGGTTAGCAAACTAGAAGGCGTGCTGACAAGGGTACTGGAAGAAACCTTTCCAAGTCACTAACAACAATAGAATTATTCACTAGACGACCGATTCATAGTCATGGCCCCGAATTCACTATTGTTCGGTCAACTGGGCTTCCTCTTCTCATCGTAGATTTCTTCAGGACTCTTCCAGGCTTTCAAGGCCTCCAAGGCGTCAGGAATTCGCATCAAATCTCTTGCTGCACGTAATCGGTCATGCAGTAGAGCCTCGTCGTCATCCAAGGAGAGACCGATCGCGGTCTCCAACTCGTCAAAGAATTGATGGATTGTCTTGGCACGCCCCCAGTCGGAAATTATTCCATCCAGTGATTCCGTGCTTTTCGTCATTGCCTCCCGTCTAAGCTTGTTGTCTTCCTCAATCCGCCATTTTTCACGCTGCTCAGCCCATTCCTGTTTCTCCTTGCGGATTTGCTCCGTAGCAACAGCAAATTCCTCAGTGATGTCAGAAGTCGCCTTTCTCAATTCCCTTGCAACCTTTTGAGCGAAGTTCGTTAAATCCTGCCCTTCACGAATTGACCATTCTCTCTGCCACTGAGTCCTTATATAAGGGCTGTAGGCGCGGAGTCGAAAACGGCCTGATGGGAGATCACGTTTGGTTGGCCACCTAGACAGGCTTTGAGTTTTCTTGAGCCGACTTGTCGGAACGTATTTCCCATCGACATACACAACTTCAATTTCTTCACTGTCCTCGATAAGCGTCAAACCAATTGCTACGGTTCCAAGCAAAACGAGTGTTGATCGCCCCGGCGACCAGTGCCTGACCCCGTATCGGATGTTTCCGCCTCTGGGCCTATCGTCCGCCTCTGGTCTTCGGAACTGTTTATTGAATGCTTCTAGCCTTACGTCCCAGGAACGGTTTTCAAATTCCAAAAATAGGCAATTCGCGATATTCAGCGCGGTATCTAGCTTCTCCCGAGATGTGATGATATCGACTAAGTTCCACTTGTAGGGCTTAAGGTAACCATTTTCGGTTTCCCTCCCTTTTAGAAACAGCTCGCGCGCTCCCCGAATGAGTGGATGAATTTCGTCTTTGGGTACTGATTTTTTTCGATGTGAGGAACGCCTTCTTGGAGAGAGAGGTTTGGGGGGGATGACGTTTCTAGTCGGGTCCAGGATGCCTGATCGGCACCAAACGAGATCATGGCTGGGCTTAGCTGGGGGAAGAGGAGGCACTTTAACTGTGTGACCGGCAGCGAGTTTGGCCCAATGCCCACGCTCCGGACGCGGGACATTGAGCTGATTGCAAACTCGGGCAAGATAGCTCGAGGATACGCCATACTTTGCGGCAACCTCTATCATTGGAGATTTCCACACTTGGTAATAAAGCTCTTTACGACTCACGTCTGACTGTTCCATTTTCTACGTCTCTTTTCGCTTTACAGTTGATAGCTTGCTTTCTTAGACAGCGCACCAACTTTGATCAAACGGCTGAAAAGCCACTAGATACCGTGATGATTCGTTCAAAATCTATACAGAGACGTGCGCCAATTCCGAGCGTGAATCCGCACCTCCGCTTTCTTAAACCTTTAGCTATGGTTGGCGGTCTAGATCTTGTAAGTAGAAGGCAGTACATTGTCGATAAACAATTCCACTGGGGCTGACAATGGCAAGGTTGAAAAATGAAACTTTGTCCTTCCGGACATCGAAAGAAATCAAGATGTTATTGAAGGCTGCGGCCCACCAAGAACATCGCTCACAAGCATCTATGCTTGAAGTCTTGATTTTAGATTATGCAAAGCAGCATGGCCTGCTGCCAATAGAAAGAGATATGCCAAGACAGTAGGCTTCGTTTGGCAGTTTTGGTTTTGCTTCCAGAGACAAATTGCCGCTTAACAGTACCACGAGCTAAGGATTATCCGTGTCAAGACTGACCGATTTAATTGCCCGAGCTAGAGCTAAAGACGCGGCTCTAGGAGATGAGCTGGAGAGAGAGTTTAAAGCACTTTCGGCACGCAAATCCTTCGGATTGAATTTTGAGCGTCACAAACCGGAAACTGTTGAGCTACCAGGACGACCTGTACGAAAAGGAGACAAGGTACGGGTTCTTCCGAAACGAGGAACCCTACAGAAAGGGGATCCAACGTTATGGAAGGTTCTTACTATCAGCAAAGTTGACGATGTAAAATTTGCTGAGGTAGCAGAGCTTAACGTTGAAGAGCCGACGATCAAAGAAGTAGCAGTCGCTGACTTGGTAGTTGTTGCCGAATTTAGAGACTATATCTATCCGGGGCTAAAGAGCACGGGAAAGGTCGAGGAAGGTGGAGATAGACCTTATCACTCAGTGATAAATGGAGAGAATTTTCATGTCTTGGAAGCTTTGACTTATACACACCGGGGAAAGGTTGATGCGATCTACATCGACCCTCCTTACAACACTGGGGCAAAAGATTGGAAATACAACAACGACTATGTTGAATCAGAAGATTTATATCGACATTCCAAGTGGTTGGCATTTATAGAGAGAAGGTTGAGGATTGCCAAAGAACTGTTGAATCCTTCCCGTTCTGTTCTGATCATCACGATTGATGAAAAGGAATATTTACGTTTAGGCCTACTGTTAGAGCAGGTTTTTCCGGAGGCAGCGATCGAAATGGTCACATCAGTGATCAGCGCCAAGGGAGTAGCACGTGCTGGTCAGTTTTCTCGGGTTGAGGAATTCATTTTTTTCGTAAAAGTGGGTGATTCGTTCGTCGAACTTGGCGAGCAAAACATGCTCGACGATTCCCGTAGTGCAAGCTCTGAAATTGGAAAGAATGTAAATTGGCTGGGGTTAAGAAGAAGGGAGCCTACTGCTAAGCGTGGCGCAAGACCAAACCAGTTTTATCCAATATTTGTAAATATTGAAACGGGTTACATTCACTCTATAGGGGACCCAATATCTGATGATATAGATCGCAATGAAGTTAAAGTCCCTGAGGGCTGTTTTGCAGTATGGCCGCTGCGGCCAAATGGTGACGAAGGGTTGTGGGGAATCACTCCTGAGACGTCTCGAAAATATCATGAACAAGGTTTTATTCGCTCTCGGAACCATAAGCCAGAAAAGGGAACCTCCTCGATTAACTATCTGCCTAGTGGAACAGTGAAAGCAATCTTTGAGGGCCGAATAGAGGTAGTGGGCCATGACCCAGACGGCGCAGTACAGGCTGTCCACAAAGAAGCCAAAGGGGTTATTCCTAAACGTGTATGGAATATGCCATCCCATAATGCAGAATCCGGTGGCTCAGTCTTACTTTCGAAAATAATTCCGAATCGTAGATTTCCGTTTCCGAAATCTATTTACGCTGTAGAAGACGCCCTGCGTTTTTTTATTGGTAAAAATCCTCAGGCCATCGTACTTGATTTTTTCTCGGGCTCTGGGACAACAGCGCATGCAGTTATGCGATTAAATAAACAAGATGGAGGGAGAAGAATATCCATATCTGTTACCAATAATGAAGTAGCAGCGGATGAACAGTCTAACCTAAGAAAGGCGAAGCTTCGGCCTGGGGATCCCGAGTGGGAGAAGTGGGGGATCTGCGACTACATCACGAAGCCGCGTATAAAAGCTGTAATAACTGGAAAGACTCCGGACGGCGGAGATATTGAAGGTGACTATAAGTTTTCAGACTGTTTCCCTATGGCGGACGGCTTTCAGGAGAATGCTGAATTCTTCACCCTAACCTACGAAACCCCTGTTTCGGTTCGACACAACGTTTCATTCGAACGCATTGCGCCGCTCCTTTGGATGCGAGCCGGTTCACAAGGCAGTCGGATAGAGAAAATCCCCGCTCAAGGCTGGGATGTAGTAGAAACGTATGGCGTATTGGTGAGTCTCGATCAAGCAAATCTTTTCTGCGAGGCTGTGCAATTAAACCCAGAGATCCGAGTAGCCTTTATCGTCACAGATGACGATCGCCGTTTCCAGGCAGTAACACGCCATTTACCAGCCTCGGTAGAGTCGGTGCGTTTATATGAGTCCTACCTGTCTAATTTTCGCTTTTCGATGGGCCGCTAAATATGAAGTTTACTCTTAAAGACTATCAAGAAGATGCTGTCAGGGACGTACTTATCAATTTGAGAAAAGCTTCGAGACGCTGGACAGAAGACGGCGATAAACACGCTTTTTCTCTGACAGCAACCACTGGTGCCGGAAAGACCGTTATGGCAGCTGCCGTTTTTGAGGCACTATTCCACGGTGATGATAATTTCGATTTTGAGCCAGATCCTGGCGCAGTGGT
The DNA here is from genome assembly GCF_018860425.1 of Marinobacter sp. F3R08. Classification (GTDB taxonomy): domain Bacteria; phylum Pseudomonadota; class Gammaproteobacteria; order Pseudomonadales; family Oleiphilaceae; genus Marinobacter. Next base: position 710,026 of record NZ_JAHKPI010000025.1, read on the forward strand.
TATTTGGTTCAGTGATGATCCTTCGCTAAATGAACAATCAAAATTCCGGTTGCTCGAGACCTCAGATAGAGTGTTGCCCAGCGACCTTGTCGTCGTCGAGAATACTTTTAATCGAGAGGTTTTTGAACCGGGGAAGGTTTACTTCCTTAACACTCAGAAGCTAAGCAAAAACAGCTTATTGGTTCGTGGTTCAGATGAGGATGATGAAGGTTACACCAAGTCTGGTCAAAAAGTGATGCCTGACCTCAGGGCCTTTACCATCTGGGACACTATCCAAAACACTATCAACGACCCTGCTTTAACTCTCATTTTGGTGTTGGACGAGGCTCACCGAGGGATGGGCGCAGGGTCTAGGCAGCGAGAGAAAACCACTATTGTTAAACGATTGATTAATGGGAGTGGCTCTGTGCCTGGTATACCAGTTGTGTGGGGGATTTCAGCAACGGTAGAAAGATTTGATAGTGCGATTACTGGTATGCAGGGACGAGCGACCTTGCCAAACGTGGTCGTTGACTCTTCAAAGGTTCAAGCATCAGGGTTGCTCAAAGATACCATTATTCTTGATGTGCCAAGTGAATCAGGTCAGTTTGATACCGTTCTGGTACGCAGAGGTGCGGATAAACTAAAAGAAATCACCTCTGCTTGGGAAGCGTATCAAGAAAAACAAGGTGATGTGGAGCAAGTGATTCCGCTCATGGTGCTTCAAGTACCTAACACGCCGGATGAGAGCGAGATTGGCCAGTTACTCGACACGATTTACCAACGTTGGCCAGACCTTCCGGATGATGCTGTAGCCCACGTATTTGGCCAGCACACTACGCAAACGTTTGGACGATACAGCGTTCCCTACATTTCGCCTGAGAGAGTACAGGAGTCAGATTGGGTTCGTGTACTTATTGCCAAGGACGCCATTAGCACAGGCTGGGATTGCCCAAGAGCAGAAGTAATGGTGTCATTCCGTCCTGCAAAGGACAAAACACACATTACTCAGTTACTCGGGCGCATGGTAAGAACGCCGTTGGCACGGCGTATTCCAGGTAACGACCGGCTAAACTCAGTGGATTGTTTACTACCTTTTTTTGATGCAAATTCCGTCAAGGAAGTCGCCAACTCTCTTATGACGGGCAGTGATGGTGGAGATAGCCTCAAAGGCCGAAGAGTACTGATCAATCCTGAGGAGGTTCTGGCCAATCCGTATGTTCCTGAAGCAGCTCGCGAAAAGTTGCTTTCGTTACCATCGCAGACATTGCCAAAAAGACAATCTAAACCAATCAAAAGATTGACCTCTTTAGCTCATGAGCTTGCCTTCGATGAAATATTACCGGGAGCAGGGGCGTCGGCTCACTTTGAGATGCATAAAGCATTGAATGCAGCGCGCCAGCGTTACGAGGACCAGATTTCAGAAGCTAGGCAGGCCGTTCTTACGGTCGAAGGTAAAACGCTTAATGCGAGCCTAGCAGACAAAAAAATGACTTTTGATGATTTCCTTGAGGCGGCGGACTACGCCGTAATCGAAGACGCCTATCGTCGAGCGAGCCGCGCCATAAGTCCAGATCTTGCAACTACCTATAGCGAGTTCCTGGCAAATAGTGAGGGTGAACTTGAAGATTACGAGGAGGCTCTCTTGGATGCCCATGCAACAGTCGCTGCGCTGGGTTTGGTGCCTGAAATAAAAGAATATTTGGAAGCCGAAGCAGACAAACTCGCTAAACAATGGCTGACTCAGCATAGAGTTGACATTAAAGCCTTGTCCGACGAACGCCAAGACGTATACCGAGAAATCCGCGAGATGAGCACTGAACCGATGGATGTTGACTTGGCGAACCCCACTTCTTGGATGCAGCCAACCACAATCCGAGAGGCGGACGGAACAGAAACAGCGTTGCCAAAGTACGAGAAGCACATGCTTTCAGATGCAGATGGTTTATTTCCCGAAGACTTCAATTCTTGGGAAATTGACGTCCTCAATGCTGAATTGAATCGAAACGATTCGGTTGCATGGTATCGCAACCCTGCACGCGCAAGTCAGGATTCTCTAGGTGTTACCTATGAGGATGCAGGTGTTATCAAAATGATGCGGCCAGACTTTATTTTCTTTGCTCAGCTTGCGGACGGAACCACTGCCGCTGACATTGTTGATCCCCACGGAACGCAGTTTAGTGACTCAATTCCGAAATTAAGAGGTTTGGCACGATATGCGGAGACATCAGGCGAACACTATCGCCGCGTTGAAGCTGTAGCCAAGGTCGGGGATGTCTACAGAGTGCTTGACCTAAAGGAAACCAAAGTACGTCAGGCAGTTGATTCTGCAACTTCTATAAATGAGCTGTATAGCAGTGACATTGCGTCAAATTACTTATGAGCTGTTGCCCATCATGCCCACTTTCTAGGCATTTTCACAGCCATCCATGAACGGACTAGAGCTATCTGCAGTAAGTGATGTCATCGGGATGCAATACGGTGGCCACGCGCCCCACAAAAATAGGAGATAGTAGAGGATGGATCCGACAACTAGAGATGCTCTGAATCAGCTTGATAACCTCTTGGCCACAACCAATCAGTCGTGGCTGTTTGGAGCGGGCATAAGCCTTGATGCAGGAATTCCACTGATGTGGCCATTAACCGCCAGGGTATTCTCAAAAGCACGCGACGAGGGACAACCCAATGACCTTAGCGTCCTCGAGCACGTCAGCAGCCAGCTCGCAGACGACTCTCATATAGAGCATATTTTGAGTCAATTGGGAGATTATCGTGCGATTGCAGAAAGATCTAAAGATCAAAACATAGCGTTCGACGATGTGACGTTATCAATTGAGGAGTTGGATCAACTCCACCAACGGATCCTTACTTGGATCGCCGAGACAATTCGGTGGGGTTATAGGCCAGCCCAATCCGATGGCACACCGGAAGAAGCTGGAACTCTCGAAAATCGTATTGTCACTGTCGACCACCATGAGGTATTTGTCTCTGCTTTGTTCAATAGAAACCAAGCTGGAGTCGCAGAGCGCCGTCGGGCTGTACGTTTGTTTACAACAAACTATGACACGCTAATTGAAGATGCACTTGCGCTAGGTGGCTTTTCTTATTGGGACGGCTTCTCCGGCGGAGCCGTGGCTTACCGCACGCATCGATATGGCGATGATGAGCCAGTCTCGAGGGAAAGGGCTCACGTTATCAAACTACACGGATCAATAGATTGGCATGTGGGGGAGGATGGGCGCATCTGGCGAGTAAGGGATGGTGACATTTATCCCAAAAAAGCTTCCAGAGTATTGATCTACCCACAGTCTACTAAATACTTAGCCACCCAGAGAGATCCTTTTGCAGCACAATTTGATCTTTTTCGCCGTGCGCTTGGTGACCGTGATGAAAATGTGTTTGTAACTTGCGGATACAGTTTCGGTGATGAGCATATTAACCAAGAAATCGAACTATCATTAGATCGCCCCGAAAACAAAACTACGATAATTGCCTTCGCTAAAACCCTCAATCCTACTCTTGACGAATGGAGACAGAGACCATGGGGCAATCGACTTTACATTCTTACTGAAGATGGTCTGTACGTTGGAGCTAACGGACCGTATGCACCACCTGATAACGACCAAAAGCGCGACTGGTGGACGTTTGCAGGAGCGACACGGATACTCGACAGTGGAGCGGAGGCCAGTGCTCAATGAACGACTTTGATTTCATCCCAGACCTAAAGATAGGGCATATAGTCGAAGTATCCGGTACTTCCATTCGGGTCGAGTTGTCAGGAGATGTCACGGAACTTACCAGGACTCATGAAGGTCGAGTGTACCCTATTGGGCAGATTGGCAGCATGGTTAAGGTTCATTTCGGCAGGCGTCTGATATTTGGATTCGTGACGTTATTGCGAATGCGCTCCGAGGAACTAGAGGAGAGTGGAAAGCCCGTTCCACCCGATGCAGATCAACGAATTATGGAAGTTGAACTCTTCGCTGAGGGTGTCTGGAATGTGGCGAAAGAAACGCTGACCTTCATCCGCGGTGTTACCACGTATCCGCTACCAAGGCAGAGCGTTCACCTTCTTACCCGAGAAGAAACGTCCATTATTTATTCAGCAGCAGAAGGTCAACAAAAGGAGGGCGAATACAGCCCACTTGTTCCATTCGCCCACTATGTCGGTTCGGACAATGCAGTCTGTAGTGCAAATATCGACAAGATGCTGGGAATGCATTGTGCGATTCTGGGGTCCACGGGAGCTGGGAAGTCTGGAGCCGTCGCCGCCTTCCTTCATAGTCTACTTGAGCACGCTCCTGAACCAGGAAAAGTGAGCCACCCGCGAATTCTCATTATTGACCCACATGGAGAATACGGCAGTGCATTCGATAATAATTCGATAGTTTATCGGGCTTACGATCCCCTCGGGAACGAAGATGGGGCAGGGTGCCCAATACGCTTACCATATTGGTTAATGAGTTCCGATGAATTCCGACTCCTCGCCATTGGAAAAACCGAACATGAGGCAACCTCTCAGAACAACATAATTTACAAGGCACTAACTCATGCCCGGATGGTAGGAGCTGGCTTAGTGGAGGAAGCTCCCAAAGAGTATGATGTAGTTATTCCCGATGACGGTCTTGATGCAGATGCGCCTCGCCCAAGGGAGGGCGTGAGTCAAGCTCAGATAGCTGAATTTGATACGGACAAACCTCGGCCTTTTTCGCTTGAAGAACTGGTGAATCATATCAAATACGCGCAAGGGGTTAACTTAATAGCTGCCCGAAAAACAAGGGCTAAATCAGCAACTGATCTTTCAAAAGAGGGCTTTCGATCGATACTGGATAAGCTTACCGTTCTCAGAAGAGACCCTCGTATTCGCTTCATGATGGAAGAACGGGATGACAATAATCCTTCTCTCCAGAAGGTGATCGCGCAGTTGGTTGGCCAACAAAAAGACGCGGACGGGATCGATCAGGACCTTCGAATTCTGGATGTCTCGGGCCTCCCAAATGAAGTCGCAGGGCCTCTCACCGCTATGCTTGCTCGTCTTCTATTTCAGTATAAGGTTTATCAAAGCTCTGATGAGAGAAAACGAGATCCGGTGGTTCTGGTTTGCGAAGAAGCTCACAGGTACGTTCCTGACCGGGGGGATGCCGAATACGCTGCCGCTCAAACCGCAATAAGAAGGATTGCGCGGGAAGGCAGGAAGTATGGTATCGGTCTTATGCTCGTCAGCCAGAGACCTGCGGATATCGAAAGCACTGTAATTTCCCAATGTGGAACATGGCTAGTACTTAGGCTTACGAATTCCGCCGATCAACAACACGTCTCACGTTTTCTCCCGGATGGATTATCGGGAATGACCAAAGCTTTGCCGAACCTTGCACAACAAGAAGCGATTTTCGTAGGCGAAGGTGCTTCGATGCCAGCCCGTGTGCGCATTAGAGATCTACCAAAGAACAAGCTACCTAAATCGGAAACTGCGAAGTTTGCCGAAGGTTGGGTTCTAAATCGACTTTCAGAAGATGAGATCGGTGTAGTTGCAGCGCGGATGGCCAGCTGAATCAATCGGTTTGCGAAGACTATTGTCCTGACACAAATCACAGATTCCCGAACTAGGGCAATGCACTAGCTGTGAGGTGTCGGCGGATACCCACGATCCCATTCGATTTCAGGCCATGGCGGGAGAAACATGAAGCTCATCGCAAACCATGCGAATAGCAACTTTCTAAGAAGTGAGCTACCAGGACCAAACCATGAAGTTGACTGGGTTAAAGCCGCTATTGCTTATGGAAGTGACTCAGACACCCTGATTGAAAATTGCCTTCAACATAAACGTAGGTTAGATATTTGGATGCGATACGATCATACGGTACCCGTATCCCCGGACCTACTCGAAAATCTGTTGAAAGCCACCAGTCAGAATATATTCTGCTACCTGATCCCTGACGTTCACCACGCAAAAACCATCTGGTGGAAAGGTTATGGTATCTATATTGGGTCTGCAAACCTTACAGATAGGGCTTGGGTGACGAACCTCGAAGCCGGAATTTTTTTCACTGAGGAAGAGCTAGAAAACGCTGGTGGTTTACAGCAAGTCTCTGATTTCTTCGACTACCTTGAATCGTTGGAGGCAGCATTTCCATTGACTCGGGAAATTATCGATGAGCAGACAGAGCTGTACCAAGAGCGCCGCAAGGCTCTGAAGCGTCTCGAAGACGAGGCAAAGCGAAAGAGACGGAAGCCGATTTGGGAAGGACCTGCCTTTGTAGATAGAAAGAAAACGGTCGAAAAAAGAAAACAAAATTTCCTTAAAGAATGGGAGAACGGGCTGACGGTTCTACGCGAAATTGCATCGGTAGTAGAGGACCATAAACCAGATTGGCTGCGTCCCAACACACCCGCGTCTTGGCAGGCGGATCAATTTCTTCATGCCTATTACTACAACGAGGTGACTGGAAGTGGCGGGCACCCATATGAAAAATATTATGTGGACCACCGAGCCAATCCGAGAGCAGCGCTGGAACGGGCACTTAATTGGTGGCAGTCCCAAGAGAAAGCTCCATCAGAGGAGGATATTAACCTCTATGACCGAGCACCGGTTATCAGATCACTGCTGGATCCTGAAAGAATAGAGAGCCTTAACGAAGAGGATCTCATTGAAATTATCTGGGCAAATCACTCAACGAAAGACCATGTATCCAAACTTCCTGCGTCGATGCTTAACTTGCCAAAAGGTTCGGTAGCCAAGATGGCTGATCGCGTTGAGCGTTTCGCAGGTTGGTTGAATGACCAACGCAACGGAAGAGGACAGAGCTTTAAGGAGCTTGTCAGGCACGTACTATATGGAGGACCGAGGCAAGAACTACCAGTCCGTTTATTCGAAGCGCAACATGACCCAGCTCTCAAGATTCCTCACATCGGAATAAATCAACTGGCAGAACTTGCCGGGTGGGCCCAGCCCGATTGGTTTCCTCCAAGGAATGGGCGAACCAGCAAATCTCTCCGTGCCTTGGGATACGACGTCAAGATTTACTAGAGAAACCCTTAGCTGAACAGCGAATCTTTAGCTCGGACAGGGGGTTGCCTGGATTTCCTCTAAATTGAAACATTTCGCCGCCAAGTTTAATTACCAAATGAGGTTTCGGTTAGTCTCTGCTTGATCCAATTTAACATAATATACATTATGCGCAGTTTAGGTTGTGATTTTGTGTGTGTTCGTCCAACCTGGAAAAGGATCTGCGTGAAAACGCAGGCCCTTTTTCATTTCCTACAAGTCACGAATCAACCAATTCTAGGGAGTAAATTTCCAGAGCCGGCATTTCGCCTGAGCTCCCTGATAGCCCTCATAAAGGTAAACCGTTGGCGGGTGATTGACGGTTCCATCGCCGACAACGCCGGTTAGCACATACGGTGCATGATGCTGGCGTGCCTGCTCCACCCGGCGCCCGTTTTTCCATTCCTCATAGTTTTTCTGATAGGCATCCAAGTACACTTTTTTGCCATTTACGTCGTTCTTGGAATAGCGTTTTAACCAAAACAGAGCCCAGTCCGGGTTCTGCCCACCTGTATCTCCATCCTTGGCATATTGGTTGTCGAACACCGTCATATTTTTATAGTTCTTCATTCCGCCGAAAAAGACGCTGTTCTTCGCAGAGGCTTTCAACTTATCCAGGTAGACGCCCTTTGGGTCTTTGTAACACTTCAGATGCGTAGCCATATATCTATTCCTCCGATGAAAATAGTCACTCGATGGTTTCAATACCCTCGCCATCCCCGTCGCTTTTGCCCTTACCGTCGCCCTCTCCGCCATCAGGCGCTTTGGTCGTTGTTTCCGACTCGTCGTCGGGCTCCTCGGTTGCTGGAGCAGCGGTGATTTTTTGGTTTGGCAGTGAAGGCCGGGCATCAAGCTGGCTGACAAAATCCGTCAGACTCGAGATACTGTCCAACGCACGCTGACGCATGGACTGCATCTGCGCACCAAAGCCCGCCTCTTCCAGGGTGAAGGTTTCCTGGCTGCGATCTCTTGAGGCCAGATTATCAATATCCGGTGGCAGAATCGGAATGGTGTGTTCGTGGTGTCGCCAATCCTTGTACTCGGTTTCCGTATTCTCCGCAGCCATGGAGGCTCCAAGAACCGCTTCCATAAACACACCGGAGGTGGGCAACGTGATCACGCTGGTTTCAGCCGCTGAGTCAGATTGATTGCCAAGCAGGCCGAGCAACCGTTGAGTTACCTTGCTGATCGTTTCACTGGCCTTCTCTACAGGGGACTTGAACAGGAAAGCGATCATATTGCCCGAATAGCCCACGGGCACTGGCTGAACTCCCAGGTCTGCAAGAGAGGAAGCACTTTGCGACCCTGCTTCGGTGATGCTGACCGCACTCAGAAAGCGAAACAATTCGATCGGATCCAGCCGCATGATGATCTGCTGAGTGAAGTACCGGGCATTCATGACAAAAATGGTCTGGATGGATACCTGCTGATTACGCAGTCGCCGCCTGCGAGCCTGAACAGTCAACCGCCTGTCATCGATCGCGCGGACAATATCTTTGCTGGCAATCTCGTACTTCTCTCGAAGCTTGAGGACCGTTGAGGTGTAGTAATCGACGGTGTGACCACTCCCCAGGCCGGCAATCAGCTCGCGATAATCTCCCGATGCAATAACGGACTTAAGCGCTGCAAGCGTTTCCTGTAACGAGGAGCGGGTACTGATCTTCAAGCGTAGATCATCCAGTTTGTTCAGAATGCCGGTGAGCTTATCCAGCTCTTCCTGATGCCCTGTGATAAAGGTTTCATCGCTGGAGATGGCTTCCTGAATGCCTTTTATCAGATCATCCTGTTCTGTTTCACCGCCATAGAGAAACTGGATCAGGTCAGCGGTTCGCTCGGACAGCGTCGGATCTTCCTGAAACATCGAAAACAGCTGTGGTGCGAAGGCGATTCGAACGGCCTTTGCGTTAAAGTTGAGTGGCTGGATGGGCACAAACACGCAGCCCTGGCCTATCTCGCTTTGCGTAGCAATCTGATACTTCTGCAGAATTTCAAAGTATTGCAGGTTTAGCGAGTGCCGCTGGTTATAGTTGGCCACCACGCGGGTGGATAACCGCTCGGCCTCGGATTGCGTGACTTCTTTAACAATAGTCGCGCGCTTTGAACGCTGGGTCTGCGTCAGTTCACGGGTAATCTGATCAATTCGGTTGCTGCCGCTGGCGTTAAGATCAGACGTTGCCGATGCGTAGGAAGCCTGCACTCCATGACTGACATTTAGTGAGCTTTTCACCCCGGCATTCCAGGTAGGGTTGCTTACTCCAGCACTCACGGTGGTGTTACTTCCGATCTGGGTATTGTTGCTGTTCGCTTTCTGAATTCGGCTGGCTGTGCCGGCTTTGATTTCATCAATCTGCCGGGACTGGTCAGAAAACTCCTCAGCGGTGTCGGTTTGATCGATGGATTCGTGGCTCGTCCCGGCTGATCTTCGCTGCCAGTCGATAATCGCCAGACGGGTCACCTCTCCCGGCGCAAGACAGATGGTGCTGATCAGCCGGCCCAGGCAAACGCCCAGTTTTTTCCAGTCCTGGCGATAGGTAGTCAGAACACCGTACCCCAACATGCCGCCATGGGCGGTCGATGATGTGGCTGGCTTCAGGAAATCAGCCGGTGACGCGGTTTCCGGCGGCACTGCAACAGGGTCCGGCTTGGGCTTTGTCGGGCCAGTCGGCTCACCCTGCTGGGGGCCGGGTTCTTTCACCGGCGGGGACGGCGTCTGCTCCCCGACCAGGCGCTTCAGCTCTGTAGTGTAATCCTCGCGAATCTTCTTCAGGTAACCCGCGTACTCCTCGGGCTGCTTGCTGGCAATGCGATCTGTCTTGCGGTGGTTTAGTTCTTTCTCGAGACGCTCCAGATGCCGAACATGTTCGGTGTAGGATGTTTCCCCGGATTTGATCGCAGCCTCAAACTGGCGGACTTCATCCAGTAACGCTTTAATTTTCGCCTGTCTATCTGGAACATCAGAGGCCAGATCAGCGTTCGCTGAAACCTGAGCGCCTGCGGGGACGATGTCATCTATTGACTCATCGGCCGGATCCGCTATCGATGCCGGCGGAACGTCATAGGCCACAGGGACAAACCCATGGTAAAGCAGTTCAGGGAATGAAGAGGACGACACCAACGGCGCTGATTCTGGCTTACCATTGAGCCCGTCCAGACCGGGCCTGAAATCAACGCTAGTAGTTTCATTCACGTGCGAGATCCTTTCTCAGTGATTTTAAGGCGGGCGTCGCGAGGCCTATATACCCTGTTTGACCTCGACGTGGTGAATGACTTCTTCGAATCCCTTGTCATCCCGCTCATCTCGCGTGATACGAACCGCTTCACTGTCTACCGAAGCTGAAGCGCTACTAGAACCGATGCCCCGAACGAGCCAGCTCAGGCTTAAAGTACCGATTTTTTCGTCCGCCTCTGGGTCCAGAATGGCAAAACTCGCACTCCCCTGGCAGCCATCAGTTCCCTCGCAGTCAAACGCATAGGTATGTTGGCCGGGCGCACCCAGTTGGGATTTGATGTCATGGGGATGCCTGTTCCATTTGCCGTTGCCGAAGTTACTCGCGGCATCAACACGGCCTCCCATGTAAACAAAATCATAAGTCGTCGAATTTTTGATATAAACGTGGTACCAGGCGGCCATCACAGTGCTTCCTTGTGCTGATTCGTTGGAATTGCTCGCGTACGTCAGGGGGTGGCAATGTCTGGCCGCGCGTCGAAATGCGATTCTCACTTCCTTAAGAGAACTAAATTACTTGGCAGACAAGAAAACTATAGACACTGCACGGCCGGTTCGCCAACTTCAATGCGAAGCGAGCTTATTTAAAAAGGGCTTGCCGATGTTCGCTTTTGTTTAGCTGAGGTCAGTGCGCATAACCTGGTCGCAAAGCGAACATTCGGATGGTGGGATAACACCAATATTGAGTGGCTGCCCTGGAGTGCCGCGTTACAGGTGGTCCGGTGGGGCCGTTAGGGCATCCGGTTGACCGCTTGGCTTGCAGTGATTTGACTAAACTCACATATTATCCGTCAGGTCGGGATAGGACCGTCGAACGAACAATGAAACTCCCAATCAATCGCGTGATCTCTTCATATAAACATCAATCGTATTTCCCGTTTTAGCATGCTTATACGAATAATCACTCCCCTTTGTATGTCGCACTGATTGTCAAGGCCCGCGTTTCTTTGGCAATGTAGCAGCTGCCATTATCTGTCAGCCATTCCAGCGGATGAGGCACCCGCTGTAATGGCCGAACCGATATTCCAAGCTTTCCAGCAGTATGGAACCTGTTTTCACAAGAGCCTGCAGTAACGAGGTAAAGCGCGGAAATCAGTGAGGTATCGTCAAACGCACTTCACTCACCACATTTGTGGCGACAGCCATCGTATTGTTACTCCGCGAATTACAGGCCATAGAGCTACCCCCTAAAATCAGTCATTTCCTTACGCTTCGTTTTTTCCTAATCACTACCCTATCCAAAGACTGGTTTCTTCACGGCCGCGACGATGTGAAGCTGATCCGCAACTACCTATTATCAATGAGCTACAAGACTATGCCTACTCATACACGTATCCGTATGTTCAATTCCAAGGACACCTACCCAAACCAGTCTCTGGATAATGATCTCTGCCAGGCTGTGCGTGCCGGCAACACCGTGTATGTTCGCGGCCAGGTCGGTACCGATTTTGAAGGAAACCTGGTCGGCCTCGGCGACCCGCGGGCGCAGGCTGAGCAGGCAATGAAGAACCTCAAACAATTGCTGGAAGAGGCAGGCTCCGACCTCTCCCATATCGTCAAGACAACCACCTACCTCACCGATGCCCGTTTTCGCGAGCCGGTCTATAAAGAGGTCGGTAAATGGCTCAAGGGCGTGTTCCCGATCTCGACCGGGCTCGTAGTATCGGCTCTGGGACAGCCGCATTGGTTGATGGAAATCGACGTGATCGCAGTAATCCCCGATGACGAATCCACTGTTTAACAATACCGGAGCTACCATGGTCACTGCACAGGCACACGACTTCGCGACTGCTGATACGCTATCGTCCGAACCGCACCCTCATATTGCCGTTCAGCTGGACGGCGTACTGAAACGTTTTGGCGATTCCATAGCGCTACAAAAAGTATCGCTAAAAATTAAGGAGGGTGAATTCATCACGCTGCTGGGTCCGTCCGGCTGCGGCAAAACCACTTTACTCAACCTGATTGCAGGCTTCGCTGAAGCTGATACCGGCGAAATTTTCATCGACAACCAGCTGGTCACCGATACGCCGCCCTATCAACGCGAGATCGGCATAGTGTTTCAGAATTATGCGCTGTTCCCACATATGAGCGTTACTAAAAACGTGGGGTATGGGTTGCGCATGCGTGGCGTACCCAAGGCGGAGATCAGCCAGCGAACAGCCGAAGCACTGGCGCTGGTCAAACTTGAAGGCTACGGCGAGCGCAAGCCCAGTGAGCTGTCCGGCGGTCAGCAGCAACGCGTCGCTCTGGCCCGTGCTCTGGTCATCCGGCCCAAGGTGCTACTGCTGGACGAACCCTTCTCGGCTCTGGACAAAAATCTGCGTTTATCTATGCAGATCGAGCTGAAGGAGATACAGCGAAAGCTCGGCGTAACCACCGTATTCGTGACCCACGACCAAAGCGAAGCCCTGAGCATGAGCGACCGGGTTGTGGTCATGTCTGCCGGCCATATTCGCCAGATCGGCGACCCAGATACCATTTACCGTCGTCCAGAGGATCCGTTCGTGGCCAGCTTCGTTGGCGACATCAATATCCTGCCCGGGCGTTACATGAGCCATGACGATCATGCCACTCTGGAAATCAGCGGCAACTCCCTGCGTCTTCCGAAGGAACGGGTACAGGCCACGGTGGGTGATCGCCTCGACATCCATGTGCGTCCGGAAAACATCCAGCTTAGTAACCTTGGCCCTCACTCTCTTTTAAGCGCAACGGTGGTGACCCATGCTTTTCAGGGTGACCATGTGGATATCCATCTGCATGTTCCCGCACTGGGAGACTCCCGTCTATTTGTACGCCAGTCAGGCCTTAACGCCCTAAGCCGCTGGCCGGTCGGCGCTGTCGCCGGGCTAACTTTTGATGACGAAGGTGTCTGCGCCTTCACCGCGGCTGACCAAACCTGAAACGGAGCCTTACCAACCATGATCCAACACCCCGAAACCATGGATGCCGTCGTTGCCCGCGAGCCCGGCGGGCCAGAGGTTCTGCATTCAGTTAAACGCCGTCTGCCACAGCCGATGGCTGATGAGGTGCTAATACAGGTCGTCGGTGCCGGAATCAACCGTCCAGACCTGATGCAACGCGCAGGTATGTCGCCGCCCCCCGGTATCACCGACATTCTTGGCCTGGAAGCCGCCGGTATCGTCGCCGCAGTCGGTGCGGATGTCACTGATTTCACGCCGGGCGATGCTGTAATGGCGCTTCTCAGCGGTGGCGGCTACGCCGACTTCTGTACCGCGAAAGCGGCACATTGCCTGCCAGTACCGAAAAATCTGCCACTGGAGGTCGCAGCTGGCGTACCGGAAGCCGCGTTCACTGTCTGGCACAATCTGTTTGAGCTTGGCCGCCTGAAAGCCGGCGAAACACTGCTGATCCACGGCGCCGCGAGCGGTGTTGGCAGCTTCGCAATTCAGTGTGCGCACGCCGCCGGCGCCAGGGTGATTGCCAGCGCTGGAGGTGATCAGAAGATCACCGCGCTTCAGGAGCTGGGCGTTTGGCGAACTGTCGACCGTTATCAGGAAGACTTCGTCTCAGTGGTGGCTGAATGTACCGAAGGCCGCGGTGTCGATGTGGTGCTGGATAACGTTGGCGGCAGCTACGTAGCTCGCAACCTCACCTCAATGGCACCAGGCGGTCGCCACGTCAGCCTGTCATTTCTGCTGGGTGCCAATGTCGAGGTGGACCTGCTTCAGGTGATGCAGAAGGGGCTGACCCTCACATCCTCAACCTTGCGCCCCAAAAGCGATCAGGAAAAAGCCCGGCTGGCCGCCGCCATTCGCGAGCGTCTTCTGCCCTGGCTGACATCGGGCGAGGTACGCCCTCTGATCCATGCTCAACTGCCACTGAATCAGGTCGCTGAGGCCCACCGGATACTCGAAGACAACGCCAATATCGGCAAAGTGCTGCTGACGATGTCGCCTCACTAGCTCATCCCCACAGACGGCCCGTCATGGAGCTTTCATGTTTCAATTGTATTACGCATCGACCTCTCCCTATGTTCGCAAGGTGATGGCCGCTGCCCATTGCCTGGGACTTATCGTTCAGATCGAAAAGCTCGAATCTGCGGCAAACCCGGTCAAACGTGATGACCGTATCGCCCGGTTCAATCCGCTCGCCAAGGTCCCAGCCATGTGCACGGATGATGGCACCCTGCTCTACGACAGCCGCGTGATATGTGAATATCTCGATGCTCAGAGTGAACACACACTGATACCGGTCGATGGGAGTGCGCGCTGGAGTTGTCTTACCCGGCAAGCGCTGGGCGATGGCCTTCTGGATGCGGCGCTTCTGGCCCGCTATGAGCTGACCCTGCGCCCGGAGGAAAAACAGTGGGAGGTATGGCGCCAGGCTCAGCTGTCCAGGATCGATGCGGCGCTGGCCGAGATCAACACCCAGGCGCCGCAACTAAGCCGTACACCCGATGATCTCGGACTGATCACACTCGGCTGCGCTTTGGGCTATCTGGACTTCCGCTTTCCCGGGATGGACTGGCGCGCCCTCTATCCGCAAGCCGCTGACTGGTTTGCAGAATTTGATGAGCATCCTGCCATGCTCGAAACCCGTCCATTTGCCTGATTGATGGAGTCGCAATGAGCCCTACCGTATTCTTTCTCAATGGCCCCAATGCCAACCTCTATGGATTAGACAAAAATGGCACCTATGGCAGCGAAAGCTTCGCCAGCATCGAAAGCGGGTGCCAGCAACATGCTGAGAACCTTGGTCTGGAGCTGAAGTTTCGCCAGAGCAATCACGAGGGCGTGCTGGTGGACTGGATTCAGGAAGCACGCCAGTCGGCAGATGCCATCATCATAAATGCGGCCGGTCTGACTTACAGCTCGGTTCCCATACTGGATGCCCTGCTTGCGTTTGAAGGCCCCATTATCGAGACCCACATGAGCAATATCTGGAAACGCGAGAGCTTCCGCCACCACTCCTATATATCCAAAGCGGCCACCGGCGTGATCGCCGGTCTCGGAGCACAAGGTTACCGCATGGCTCTGAGCGCCGTAGCCGAACTGCTGGACGAGGCTTCATCATGATCCCGACGCTGGTATTCTATAGTCAGGTCGATAGTTTCGATGACTGGAAAGCCCTGCTGGCACCGCGGTTGCCGGAGCTGCGTATCTGTCGCCCGGAGGAAGTAGAAGATCCCGACAGCGTGCATTATGTATTGGCGTGGAAGCCGCCTCAGGGCTTCTTTGTGCAGTACCCGAATCTGAAACTGCTGGTTAACCTCGGCGCCGGTGTTGACTCGCTGGTCAATCGCGACGACCTGCCTGCAGTACCTATCACACGCATATCCGACCCCGACATGAGCCGGATGATGGCCAGCTATGTGCTGTTTGCCGTGCTACGCCATGCACGCGACATACCTGCCTTCGAGCGCGCCCAGCGCGAACGCCGCTGGCACTACCTGCACCCGCGCCTGCCGGAAAGTGTGCGTGTTGGCGTACTGGGGCTTGGAGAGCTGGGGACCTTCGCGGCGAAAGAATTGTCTCGCCAGGGGTTTGATGTACGGGGGTGGTCACGCTCACCCAAACACCTGGAGAATGTCACCTGCGTAAACGGAATGGAGCGTCTGAACGAATTTCTCGCCAACAGCGACATTCTGGTGGTGATGCTACCGCTAACGGAACAAACCAGAGGTCTGCTGAATGCTGACCGGCTGGCACGCCTGCCCAGGGGTTGCAGTTTTGTTAACGTCGCCCGCGGCGCACTTGTCGATCAGCAGGCACTGACCTCGGCACTCGCCAGCGGTCAGATCGGTGAAGCCACTCTGGACGTGTTCGACCGCGAGCCCCTACCGCCGGAGGATCCGCTCTGGGCCATGGAGAATGTACTTATTACGCCGCACCTAGCATCCGTTGCCATTCCGGCTTCAGCGGCACAGCAGATCGCTGACAATATTCAGCGGCTGGATCGTGATGAACCCGTGTTGCACCAGGTCGATCCAGCCCGCGGTTATTAAACGAATCAGGCCACGCCCTTCAGCGATCGAACCGTGTGAGGATCAAAGAAACTGGGCGCGGCCATTCCGGGAATGTACTGGTCGGAAACAAACATACAGCAGCGTTCCGCAAAGGCATTCACCACCCGTGAGTGCTGAACATTTTTCAATGTTACATAGCCCAATCGCAGTGACTGATGATCACCAGCCAGACGCAGGCGGATCAGCCGTTTGCCATCCAGGGAGAGGTTCGCCTTGGGACGAACATTGGCAATGCTGTAGCCCACACCGTTGGCTACCATCGCGCGAATTACCTCCAGGTTGCTCGATTTCATGACGATATTCGGCGTCACGCCAGCCGGGCGAAACAGACTGAGGAAATAGTCTCGGCTGCTGGGAATATCCAGCAGTACCATCGGATGCGTCTCAAGATCGTTTATCGTCACCGCCGACAGGTTTGCCAGTGCATGATTCTCTCCGACCATGACATACGCCGGTAGTCGGGCCAATGGATGGAATTCAGTATCGTCACTGGAGACAAGGTCATAGGTCAGAACGATGTCCACCTCCCCATTACGCAATTTTGATAACAGCTCCTCGTGATCACCTTCGGCCTGGCTAATACGAACGCCAGGGAACGCACGCCCGAAACCGACTACCAACTCCGGCGTCAGCATGGGTGCCAGTGATGCCATGCAGCCCACTCGCAGCGGACCACGTACCGTGTTCAGCGACTCCGACGCAATGGTGTAGAGACTGGTCATCTGATCAAGAATCGTCTTGGCTTCTTTCACGATCTCCCGTCCGATCGGCGTCAGTGAAATACCTTGAGCATGGTGACGGACGAATAGCTGCACACCCAGCTCTGATTCAATATGGGTGATGGCCGCCGAGATAGACGGCGAAGAAACATGGATGCGTTCCGACGCACCCTGAATACTTCCCGCTTCACCTGAAGCGACAAAGTATTCGAGCTGTCTTTGAGTTATTCGACTGAGCATAACGGCACTCCAGAAATAGGCGACGCAATACATACACGTGGGCATATATTTTCAAAAGTCATGAGCAAGGATCGCGCCATCAATTCTGCCCTCCGGCCACCACCCGCTCGTTGCCTATAAGGATTAACAGAAACCCCGCCAAACAGCAGTAAATGGCTACATCAGGAATTCCGACGCAGAAGAACGGCAAAGCCTGTTTTACCCATCGCCTCCGCCATTACATTATTGATCCGCATCAAGACACTTTGAGCCATGCCCCATAACAGGGCGACGAACATCAGTAGAGAGCATGAACTGCTCAGTCGGACAGTCTTCTCTTTGCAGCAGACCTAAACGCTAAACGTTGTACCACCCATTAGGAGTAACAACATGCTACGTAAAACCATTGCACTGTCGCTGTTGAGCGCCAGCCTGATTGCAACAAACGCCAATGCCGCCGACAAGCTCATCGTCAGCACATGGGGAGGAAGCTTCAAGGATCTAATCGACAAAGCCATTGGTCAGGAGTTCACAAAGCAGACCGGTGTTGAAGTCGAATATGTGACCGGTGGCACCATCGACCGATTGAACAAGGCTAAGCTGGCAGGCACAGCCGAGAGCGATGTTACATTCACCACCTCCCATGTGGGCTGGCTCTACGCCACCGACGGCCTGTTTGAAGAACTCGATATGAGCAAGATCCCCAACGCCAGCCACCTGGTGGATCAGGCTAAGCTCAGCCCGAGCCACCTCGGTGTCTGGGGTTATGTCTACACCATCGGCTACCGCCCGGACATGATGCCTGAAGGCATCACCTTCGACAGCTGGAACGACCTGTGGAGCCCGGAACTGGAAGGTATGATCGCCTTTCCGGACTGGGATCCAAGCCACATCATTGCCGTATCCGCCAAGCTGTCAGGTACAGATGCCGAGCATTGGGAACAGGGGCAAGACAAGCTCAAGGCACTGGTTCCCAATATCAAAGCTTTCTACACCAATGATGCCAACAGCCAACAACTGATCGCCACCGGCGAAACGTCTGTACAGCTGCTGCTGTCGATGAACGCCTACCACATGATGGACGAAGGTGTGGACATCAAGCTGGCAATACCCAAGGAAGGCGCGGTACTTGGTGTCGATGCCATGGGTATCAACAAGGGCACCGAACAGGCCGACCTCGCCTATCAGTTCATGAACATCGCACTGTCCCCCGAAGTTCAGGCCAACATTGCCAGAATCAACCGCGGCAGCCCGGTTGTTGACAATGCACAAGTGGATCCCGAGATCGCCAAACTACCGGGCATGCTGACAACCCCAGACCAGTGGGCAGCCACCCTGGACACCGATGCCAGACTGCGAGCCGAAAAAACCGCCGAATGGCGCAAGTGGTTTTCGGAAAACATTATGTCGAACTAAGCACCGGACTCGGCGCGGGGCCTGCCCTCGCGCCCTTTCCACAGTAACCCCATACACCAGCTGCCATACCTGATGGCCTTTGTTCTTACGGAAGCCCCATGACTCAAAGACCCGCTTTTGTCCCCTGGTTCGTGCTACCTTCGGTCCTGACAGCACTCGGCCTGATGGTCGCGATGCTAACCGTGTTTCAGTTCAGCATACGCGCACATATCCCCGGTTCACTCGACGTTGGTGGCTATACCCTCGACAACTTTCAGGACCTGCACAAAAGCATCTATATCAACGCCTTTGTCACTACGGCATGGCTCAGTATCAAAACCGCATTTTTCGGGCTTCTGCTCAGTTACCCACTGGCCTATGCCCTGGTACAAACACGCTCCGGCTGGATGAAATCCACTATCCTGATCATCGCCATCACCCCGCTATTTCTGGGTGAGGTGGTACGCACCTACTCCTGGATCATCGTGCTGGGCAACAGCGGATTCATCAATAGCGCCCTGCTTGCCATTGGCCTGATCGATAAGCCTCTACAGCTTATGTTCACCCAGACCGGTGTAGTATTGGCTCTGGTTCACGTCACCATGCCCATAATGGTGCTGATGCTGGCAACCGGACTTTCCCACATAGATCCAGCCTACCGGCGGGCTGCCACCAGTCTGGGAGCCGGCCCCGTTCGCGCCTTTCTGACCATCACCCTGCCGCTGTCACTTCCCGGCATTGTCGCCAGTCTTACCACTGCCTTCGCCTGGACCTTCAGCGCCTTTGCCACACCACAGCTGATCGGTGGCGGCAAAGTCAGCACCGTTGCCACACTGGTGTATCAGCTCGGCTTTTCATCTCTGAACTTCCCGTTTGCCGCTGCCCTGAGCATCGTCGGCCTGATACTAACGATTCTGTTGCTGGCCGTATTCAAATGGATGACCCACTCACTGCAACGTGTAGGAGCCCAATGATATGACCGGTTCACAATACGAAAAATGGCTGGGAATTTCTGGCCGCCTGCTCGTGGCACTGATTCTGGTGTTCGTGTTACTTCCAACGGTGGTCGTAACACTCTCCTCGTTCAGCAGCACGTCCGTCCTCTTCTTCCCACCCAAGGGCTGGTCTCTGCGCTGGTTTGAGCGGGCAGTGAGTTACAACGACTTCAAACAGGGGTTTTACGCGGGACTGATCGTCACCGCCTGGGCATCGACTCTTGCTGTGGTGATAGGCACCACCATGGCTATTGCCATTACCCGATACGAATTCCGCTTCAAGCGCACGCTCGAAGCAGTACTGCTGTCACCGCTGTTCATACCTCATTTCACTATTGGTCTCGGACTACTGATGCTGGTCGCTCAGCTCGATCTGGGGCGCGGATACCCACTAGTGATCTTTTGTCATATCGTGCTGGTACTGCCGTTCGTACTGCGTAGCCTGTTTGTGTCGCTACACAATCTGGAGCTGCGCCTTGAGCATGCCGCAGCCAGCCTGGGCGCATCGCCGTTGCGAGTGGTATGGACGGTGACCCTACCTCTGATGATTCCCGGACTATTCGGTGGCTGGCTCTTTGCTGCAATCCTGTCATTCAACGAATTCACCGCGTCGATGTTCGTAACTACACAGGCAACACAGACCCTGCCTGTAGCCATGTACAACTACGTGCGCGAATTTGCCGACCCGACCCTGGCCGCGATTTCAGTTATCTACATTGCCGTTACTGCCACCCTGCTAATCCTGGCCAATCGCTTTTTGGGCCTGGGACGAGTGCTGAATGTGGAGGCATCACGCTGAGGCAGAGGAGCAGCTGCACTTCGGTCAATTGTTTTAATCCACCCGGCGCCATAGCCATACCAGTGGCGCTCAAACGAAATAGAAAAGGATAGACAGGTATGACTTTCTCAATCGTCGGGCGATGCGCACAGACAGGTCAAATCGGCATTGCTATCAGCTCATCCAGCATTGCCGTGGGTGCTCGGTGTCCCTGGCTCAGCACCGGGGTCGGTGCCGTTTCCACACAGAATATCACTCTGCCGTCGCTGGGTACGGATGTGCTCCAATTACTGCAAAAGGGTCTGTCCCCCGAACAGGCTCTAAGCAAGGCTATTTCCGGAGATGCTTACAGCGCTTACCGACAGGTGACGGTACTTGATCATCAAGGTAATACCGCTCACTTCAGCGGCAGCGAAACACTGGGATGCCACGCCGCCGTTGAAGGAACACAATGCGTTGGTGCCGGCAACATACTGGCCAACGAAAACGTCATCCCTACGCTCGTAGAAACCTTTGAGAACAGCGAAGGTGACCTGGCCGACCGCTTGATCGCGGCCATGCAGGCGGCGGCTTCAGCCGGGGGCGAAGCCGGTCCCGTGCACTCCGCCGCAATTATGATCGTGGACGAGGTCGAATGGCCGGTGGTCAATCTGCGTGTGGATTGGGCAGACAAAAACCCGATTGATGTGCTGGCCCAGCTCTGGGAAAACTACAAACCGCAGATGCAAGACTATATCACTCGTGCCCTGGATCCTACCGAGGCTCCCGGCTACGGTGTTCCAGGAGCGGTATAAATGAACAGCAAAGATATTTTGTCGAAGCTTATCGCATTCGATACAACCAGCCGCGAGTCCAATCTGAAACTGATCGAGTTTGTCCAGGCCTACCTTGATCAGCTCGGCGTATCCTCCGAGCTGATCTTCAACGAAGAGCGCACCAAGGCAAACCTGTTTGCGACGCTGGGGCCGGACGACCGACCGGGAATCGTGCTGTCCGGTCACACCGATGTGGTACCGGTAGATGGACAAAACTGGTCTTTCGAACCCTTCAGGCTCAGAGAACACGAGGGCAAGCTTTACGGTCGTGGAACAGCCGACATGAAAAGCTATATTGCATGCGTGCTTGCCACCGTCCCCAGGATGCTCGATGAAGGTCCTCTCAAGGTGCCCGTACATATCGCTTTATCCTACGACGAAGAGGTGGGATGTCTGGGGGTCCGAAGTATGCTGGCGACACTCGAGCAGCGCACCCATCGACCGAAACTGTGCATTATCGGCGAACCCACCGAACTAAAACCGGTACTCGGCCACAAGGGCAAGCTGGCAATGCGTTGTGACGTCCATGGTGTGGCCTGTCATTCGGCCTACGCACCCGAAGGCGTCAATGCTATTGAGAATGCTGCCGACCTCATCGGCGAGCTAAAACGCATTGGCACTGAACTTCGTAATCCAGAGCTGTGCGATTCCCGCTTTGATCCGCCATTCACTACAGTACAAACCGGAGTCATCAACGGAGGTAAAGCACTGAACATCGTCCCCGACAGTTGTCGTTTCGACTTCGAGATACGCGCTCTGCCTGCGCAAAACCCCAAAGAGGTTGCGCAAAAGTTGGAGCAATACGCCCGTGAGCAGGTGTTGCCGAAAATGCATGCAGTGAATGCCAGCACCGATATTCAGTTTTCGGAACTGTCATCCTATCCAGGACTGGTCACCAGTACCGAAAGCGATGCGGCCAGCCTGATTGCCGAAGTCTGTGAATCCGAGGAGTTCTCGACCGTTGCCTTCGGTACCGAGGGTGGACTCTATGATGCGATCGGCATCCCCACGGTAATCTGCGGCCCGGGAAGTATGGATCAAGGGCATAAGCCAGACGAATTCATCACCATTGAACAACTTGAAGCCTGTGACGCGATGCTGGCACGCCTGACCAAACTGCTGCGCGCCTGATCTGTCCCAATCAAATATTCACGCTCCGCTGAACGGACAAAATGAACGGCGCCATTAAGGCTGTCGACCTTTCGGACTGCCATGGAAACTGGAAAAACACGGTTTGTTTTTTCCTAAGCTCTGGCTTCGAATTGCATGATGTTCAACGGCGGCGGCTTTGCTCAAACTTTACCTGTCGATGCGAGATGTACTCTGACTGTCCAGTCCTTTCCGAGCGGCTGGCGATACAGAGCACATCAGCCAAATGGTCAGGAGCAACCACCTTTAGGATATTCACATGTCAGTGGAAAAAGTTAACACCTTAGTGATCGGTGCAGGACAAGCGGGAATTGCTATGAGCGAACACCTGTCCCAGATGGACGTTCCCCACGTGGTACTTGAGCGCAGCCGGATCGCGGAACGCTGGCGCTCAGAGCGTTGGGATTCACTGGTAGCTAATGGCCCCGCCTGGCATGACCGTTTTCCCGGCCTGAAATTTGAAGGAGTGGATCCGGAGGCATTTCCCCCGAAAGAGCGTGTAGCGGATTACTTTGAAGACTATGCGAAAATGCTGAACGCTCCTGTTCGCACCGGCGTAAATGTCACAAAGGTTGTCCACAATGAGGGCCGCCCCGGCTTCACCGTAACCACCTCAGAAGGCATCTTCGAAGCCGACAATGTGGTGGCCGCCACTGGCCCGTTCCAGCGCCCCAGATATCCGGACATCATTCCCGAGAGCAGCGGCATCCATCAGCTGCACTCATCCAGCTACAAAAACCCGGGACAACTGCCCGAAGGTGCTGTATTGGTCGTGGGAGCCGGCGCCTCCGGTACTCAGATCGCTGAAGAGTTGCGGCAATCAGGCAAGAAAGTCTACCTCTCGGTCGGTGAGCATTACCGCCCGCCCCGCTCTTACCGCGGCCGTGACTATGTCTGGTGGCTCGGAGCCCTGGGCCTGTGGGATGAAGTCAAGATCACACCGAAAAAACAGCATGTGGCGTTTGCAGTCAGTGGCTACGAGGGTGGCCGTACCGTGGACTTCCGCCGACTGGCTCATATGGGTGTCAATCTTGTGGGAATCACCAAATCCTGGAACGAGGGCGTGCTCGAATTCCGAGAGGGTCTGACTAAAAATATCGCCGACGGTGACGAGGCTTATTTTGATGTTCTGCGTGAGGCCGACGCCTACATCGAACAGAACGGGCTGTCCTTCCCCACCGAACCTGAAGCCTGGGAACTGCTGCCAGACCCGGACTGTCTCAAACAGCCGATCCTTAGTCTGGACGCCGAAGAAGCTGGTATCACCACCGTTTTGTGGGCAACAGGCTTCGAGTTTGATTACAGCTGGCTGCAGGTGAATGCGTTCGATGAAAACGGTCAGCCATTCCACAAACGTGGTATCAGCGCCGAAAGTGGCATCTACTTTCTCGGCCTGCCGAACTTGGTCAACCGCGCCTCCTCATTTATTTACGGCGTCTGGCATGACGCAAAATACATCGCTGACCACATCGTCATTCAAAACGGTTACATGAATTACAAGAAACCTTGAGCTCCCACTAAAGACGATTGCACCAGCCCGTCAAACACAAGCCGCTGTATCCTCATGGTTTAGCGGCTTGTCCTTATCCACGCTTCAAAAGGCAGCGCCAATCTATGGCTGAGATCACCTGTATAGAAGACCTGCGAGTGCTGGCGAAAAAGCGCGTGCCACGCATGTTCTACGACTATGTCGATGGTGGTTCCTGGACCGAATCCACTTACCGTGCCAACGAGACGGATTTTCAACACATCAGGTTTAGGCAACGCGTGGCTTGCGACATCACCCGGCGCACGACCGAAACCACTATGCTTGGCCAACCGGTAGCCATGCCCGTTGCCATTGCACCAACCGGCCTGACCGGAATGCAGCATGCCGATGGCGAAATGCTGGCTGCACGGGCAGCAAAGACCTTTGGCATCCCCTTCACCCTCTCGACCATGAGCATCTGCTCCATCGAAGCAGTCTCTGCAGCAACGGGATTACACCCCTACTGGTTTCAGGTATACGTCACCCGGGATCGCAGCTTTACCGCCGACCTGATTGAGCGTGCCCGCCGTTCCCACTGCTCTGCGCTGATGGTTACCATGGATTTACAAGTGTTCGGGCAACGGCACAAGGACATCAGGAACGGACTCTCCGTGCCACCAAAACCCACACTGGGCAACATCCTGAACATCGCCACTAAATCGCGCTGGTGTATCGGCATGCTGGGCACAAAAAATCGTCAGTTTGGTAATATCCTCGGGCATGCTAAAGGCGTCGACAGTATCTCCTCACTGGTGGACTGGACCAAAGAGCAGTTTGATCCCACCCTGTCCTGGCAGGATGTGGAGTGGATCAAAAAACGCTGGGGCGGCAAGCTGATCGTCAAGGGCATTCTCGACCCCGAAGATGCCCGGCGGGCAGTTGAAGCCGGTGCCGATGCTATCGTAGTTTCCAACCATGGAGGCCGACAACTGGACGGTGCACCGTCCTCTATCACCGCATTACCCGCTATTGTTGATGCGGTTGGCGGACAAGTGGAAGTTCACCTGGACGGAGGTATCCGCTCCGGCCAGGATGTTCTCAAGGCAACCGCACTGGGTGCCAAAGGCACCTTTATTGGCCGGGCCATGCTTTATGGGCTGGGCGCACAAGGCGAAAAGGGTGTCGCAAGGGCTCTGGATATCATCTACAACGAACTCGACTTGTCGATGGCGTTTTGCGGCAAAACAGACATCCGGGAAGTTGATCGAAACATTCTCTTCAAGGACAACCGGATATCGGCTTTTTAAGCGTATCAGTGCGGATTGTTATATTTTTGGAGCAACTTTGTTACTGGTGCCCGGTCGCAGCATATTGATGCTCGGGGAGCTGTGAAGCTCAATATTCGCTATTAGATCAAGGGGTTATGCCCCATATCCAAGGACGATTATAAAACGGCTGTGGAGTTCCTCTCGTGGGGCCGTAAAAAGGTCCGCGTTCCGATGGAAGCGTAGATTTTTAAAAGGGGATTACTTATGTTTGCTTTTGTTTACGACTGGAGGAGCCTGATCGAACCCCGAGGGTCGAGGGTGATCATCGACCCGAGCCGGTAGCGTCTGCGGCCTCCACATGACCGCTGGATTCGGCGACCGTAGCAAGTGCCTTATCAATTTTGGCCTGATCACGTCCGACAATTGTAATCGTAGCACCGGATGCAGCTAGCCCAGAGGCAATTGCCAGACCAATGCCAGTCGTGGAACCCGTGACCAACACCCGCTTGCCTGAAAGTTCAATTTGCATTATCCAATTCCTCGTGACGTTAAGTAGAGCCTCGATGACAGTTCGCTTCACCCAAACCGAAAGGCTGAGAGCTGTGTTTTCATAACTCGTTCTGAGTAAACTTGGATCCCAGGGGCTTCATTAGCGGCACCAGCAACAACCATTAACGGAATCAGATGCTCTTCCTCTCCGCTGGGATGACACTCCAATGCATGAGGAGCAAGCGTCCAGTCTTGCAAGCGCTGGAATTTCTTATCCGCTTCTAACTTGACCGTTTCCTTCAACCAGGCATCGAACCGCTCAGAGGCTGCGGTAGACCGTTCATCGCCGTACCCGGACATGTTGTGGAAGCTCATTCCGCTACCAATGATCAACACATTTTCTTCGCGGAGCGGGGACAACGCCTTGCCGGCCTCCAAGTGCGCAGCCGGAGACAGCCCATGCCTGAGTGAAAGCTGTATAACAGGAATATCTCCCTTAGGAAACATCAGCTTCAGTGGAATAAACATGCCGTGGTCAAATCCTCGCTCTGCCGTCTGATGAGCCTCCAGGCCGGCATCATGCAGTAGATCACTTACACGCTGAGCCAATGCAGACGAGCCTTTAGCAACGTATTTCAACTGGTAGGTATGCTCCGGAAACCCGTAATAGTCATAGATCAAGCCCGGTTGCTCCGCTGCCGTTACGCTGAACTTCGGTGCCTGCCAGTGAGCCGAAATCAGGACAATCGCTGTCGGCCGCTGCGGGAGAGAAGTCTCTATGCTGCGAAGAAAACTTTCCATGCCATGCCAAGTGCCGAGGGGATTCCAGTCCATAAAGAAGCAAGGGCCCGCTCCATGGGGGATAAAAAATACGGGTTGAACGCTCTTGGTACTTTTACATCCCGACACGGGTTATCCTCTTTGAATCTTGATAACGCATTGGATTAACGTGAAGCTGCAGATTCTTGGCTATCACTTTGTTTTGCTTTCTTATGACCATCTTCCGTCTGGCCGATCTTCCAATAGCTGGACACATAGAATTGGGCTTTCGGCACATCAAAAACCCGGCGAAAATACTGCCTTAAGGCACGCATAGAGCCGAATTCGCAGGCTGCCCATACCGAAGGTGTGCCCGGCATAACAGCCAAAGACTGCACTTTCTCCAACAGAGGACGGCCCTCAAGGCATGGTTTTGGATTAATGACCCAGTGAACTTCCAGTCCAGGCGGATGCTTCAGAGTCTGAATGTCGGCCTTCTCTCGAACTTCGATCACCGCGTAACCACGAGCATCGTCGGGAAGTTGTTCCAGATTGACGGTGAGGGCCGGAAGTGCCGTCATGTCAGCTGCCAATAGGAGCCAGTCGCCGTCCTGACTGATCAGCTTCCGCGCGCCGGGGCCTGCCACCAGAATCCTGTCCCCGGGCTCAGCTTCACTGGCCCAGGCCGAAGCCGGACCATGCTCTTCATGCATAACAAAATCGACGTCGATTTCCTCGGAACGCTGAGAGCGGATAGTGTAGGTACGCATCAAGGGGCGAGCGTCACCGCCTTGAGGAAACAGCAGTTTGATATAGGCACTCTCTTGCCCCTGTGGAAAATCCTCCAGCCCATCGCCGCCGAGGGTGATTCGGAGCATGTTTTTCGTCACCCACGAACGCTTTTTTACTTGAAGCTCTCTCGCCTGGGGTTTAGCCAAACCGTTATCTCCTCATTGATCAGGTCACATCATGCGCTTCAGGGTATCGTCGCCCTTCAAAAAGTGATGACCCAGTGCCATGACAACGTGGCCTACAATCAGCGCTGAAAGAAGCCAGGCCAATGGAGAGTGCAACCGGCCAAGGGCTTTTGCCCAGTCCAGTCCATCACCTCTGGAAAAAACTTCGATGCCAAAGGCTGTCACCCCATAGCCCCCACCGAGCATCACCAACATGCCGGTAACAGGCATCAACAAAAGGGCCAGATACAACAATCCATGGCCCGCCTTGACCAGCCTTGCCATAGATGCGCTTGGTTCAGGTCTCCGAGCGCTCTGACGAATCGCCCAGAACAGGCGCACGACAATGAGCACCAGTAGCAAAGTTCCGATCGATATGTGCCACGGAACCAGCGTTTGCCCGATCCAGTGCTCGCCATCAGAAAAGCGATCCCCGAACTTTAGAACTTGCCAGACCACGAGTAACGCCATAGACCAGTGCAGAAATCTGCTAATGGTTCCATATCGAGTTTTGCTGTCTTTAATCATCAATCTTTTTCGTCCCGGAAAAGTGGTAAGTCGTTTAAGGTGCAAAATTATAGCTCCCACCTAAATGTCTCAGAACCGGCTATAATCACAGCAGAGCTTTAACTGAGAGTAGGAAGTAAACATTGGACCGGTATACCAGTATGCGCGTTTTTGTCCAGGCGGCCTCTCGCGGCAGTTTGTCGGCTGCGGGACGGACGCTAGGAATATCTCCGGCTATGGCGACCAAACATGTCGATGCCCTTGAAGCGAGATTTGGAGTCAAGCTGCTCCATCGGACAACCAGAGGGCTGTCCCTTACCGATCCTGGGAGAGAATATCTGGAAGGATGCCAGCGTATCCTTCAGGATCTGGACGAAGTGGAATCTGACATCTCCGCCCAGCGGCAAGAAGCAAAGGGGCGTTTGCGGGTTAATGTTCCGCTCTCCTTCGGGCTTCGGTTCATTGCTCCACTGATCCCCGGGTTTACCGAGCGCTACCCGATGGTGGACGTTGAGCTGGGACTGAGTGATTCGCGGCAGAATCTACTTGATGGTAGCTGGGACCTGATTTTCCGCGTGGGCTATCTGGCGGACAGCGATCTCAGGGCGCGGCGCCTAGGAGATACTCCCATGAAAGTCTGTGCCTCTCCAACTTACCTCGCCAAGCACGGCGCACCTCAACGCGTGTCTGATTTATCCAGCCACAACTGCCTGAGTTATACCCTGTCTCCGTTCCAGAGCAAGGGTTTCTGGGCGTTTGGTCACCATGGCGAAATAGAGGTTCCAGTAAAGGGCAACCTCAGAGCCGACAATGGCGATGCCTTGATGGCGGCCGCCATTCGGGGCCAGGGCATTATTTATCAACCCGAGTTCATCGTGGCAGATGCCTTGGCCAACGGCGAACTGATATCCCTGAGCCTGGACCACCCACCTCTGGAGCCCGGCGGGCTATACGTGCTGTTCTCACCAGATCGGCGGTTACCCCTTAAAGTCCGGGCAATGATTGATTATTTGGTGGAGGTTTTTTCTGCAGAAATTCAAAGAAAATGAACTAAGACAGTCTCGCTGCGTTTGCGACTTCGATTAAGGAGTTACCAGCGTGGACAGATAAGCATTCAATTTGAGGCGATATATCCGAGGATTCCTCGACCCTCAACCAACTTATTGTCCAACGGATTGGGTCCGCCTCAGGCTTGAAGGCTTCGGAGCAAAGCCCTGACTCGAACGTCCGCTTTTGTTTAGGAGTTCGAGGAGCCCGGCCTGGTCGCAAAGCGAACATTCAGAATCGGGGATAACGCTTGCAGCATGCGCGCCCACGGAATGGAGCCATAGGCGCAATGTAGTGGGCGTCGCCGTGCCTGCACTGGTTATGCCCAGTCAAAGTGATTTCCCGAATTCTGTCGCAACTTTGAAGCCGGACTGATCGACACAGTATTGCAGGCGGCCAAGCAAAACCTGAATTCGAGTCAATTCTTTCGATTGTTCTCTCACGTACGAAGCGGTGTAACCACGCACTTCTGTACCTGCACCAGAATTCTGCTTGGCTCTGTAGCGCACTGTTGCTGCGTGAAGCTCTTTGTCGTCAGCAGCGGCTGAGGTGCCAAGGCTCCAGGAGCAATGCAATAGGACATTCCTTATTTCCGTCATGCTCTTGATATCACTGAGGAGCACCTTTACAGCCTTTTTATCATTCGCGTCTTGATTTGGGAGCTCACAAAATAGCGCACCCAAGAGTATTTGGAGTTCTGCCGCTGCCTTATCTCCAACCAACACCTGCTCCATTCGTTGGTTTGATAGCCCTTGGTCTCTCAGCATGAACATAATGATGTAGCGCATAGCGTCACAGACGCGTTCGAAAGTCAGTACAAACCGCCCAAGCTCCGTTATGAATTCTTCGGCTTGCTTCTGGTGTTCATCATCTGCGTATTCATTGAACATTGGACAGATCTCTCAAGGCATAACGCCCGCGTAATAGGCGGGAGCTTGCGAGCGTCCTGATTGACGCGATTGTTATAAGCCAGAATCAACCGTTTCAATTGTTGAATCGATTTCATTGGCTAGATTAGTCACATGTTCTAGTAAATTTACGATGGATTCCGCAGAAATATCTACTTTATTCCCGTCTTTATCATAGCCTGCACGATGCACACAATGGTGGCGAGTTTCCACCGCTTTGAACAACCATGATAGATCTGAAAATTTATGACCTAAAACAGATTCATACATAGGCTTTATTTTCTTAATATCATGAAATATCAAACCTTTAAGGTAGCTTGCCACAGTTACTTTTAATGCATCTTTTTCTTGATATATTTCACGCAACGTGAATTTTCGTTTAGAGAATTCAGGATCTGTTTCGACTAGCTTTCTAGTGAGCACTTCAGAGTTACAAACCTGATGAATAAACACACCCGCCAAATAAGCTTCTATTGTAGAAACCACATGGGCATGAACCATGACCAAGAAGCTAAACTTTGCCTTTTCCGGAGGCTCTAACTCTAGAATAAGATCAACACTATCAAGCTGCTCAATTAACAATTGATAGTGTTTCTTATTCTCGTTTTCTTCATACCATTCGTAGTCATATTGATCGAGGCTAGTCTCTCTCGAAACATCATCAATTAAATCATCGATAAACTCTGGATCGTTCGGGCTTCTACCGTACCTTTCACATAAATCTTGATAATCACTCATTGATAACTCTCAACTTAGTAGAGGCTTATAACAGCTTATGAGTTTGCATTCTTATTAAACCCCAACACCATCACCCCGTCCAACACTGCTTCAAAACCCGAATAAGCGCGATTTTTCAGAGCATTACTTTTCTATCCCAGAGGATTTTCGAGATCCTGATCTTGTGAAAAGAGTGCACGCGGGATATTTGTGCACGTTTTTGCAATTTAAATCCAGAGGGACAGAATTTCCCCATGCCGAAACAGATACCTACAGTAATGCTTCGTGAAAAGTGTGCAGAGACGTGCACACTAAACCGCAGAACTTTTGGCGCGCTTTTGAGTGTTTTTCATTATACCCCCACTATAGCGACAGGCCGTATCGCCACCGAGATTCACCGGCCGCAATCGGGTCGATCGAACGTTTCTGAATTTTGGAAATCGTGGTATCAGAGAGGCGCTGGAGGAAAAAAGGGGCGGAAATGGGTGATTCTTGAATGTCCGCTTTTGTTTAGCTCCGCTCATTCGCGAGCTACCCAAACACAATGCGAAACTGCTGCCCCACTCTCCCGCTGATTAACCATTATTAAGCTTCTTGAGGTTCGAATCCTCAACTGTCCAGGGCAACACTACCAGAACGGGCTGATACGCCATTTTAAGTATTTTGCGTCGAAAATTGCTTACAGTCGCCCCAAGGAAGTTTGAAGCAAGTGCTTTAAGTACTTTGCGTTGAAAAAGGTCGTTAACTTATTGAATTTTTTCTCTGTTGATGAAGGAATTTATGTGGACGTCTATTTGCTGCCAACTTCCGAGAGGTCGTCGGAGATACGCCAGGCAAATATTTACAAGGTTGGCGTATCAGGGCGCTTCTCAATGCGGCACGGCCAGGCCTTCAATCCGTTCGGGCGGAAGCAGCGTCAACAAGGCCTTCATCTCACGCACCTCCTCTCCAGGTGGACGCCCGAAGAATCGCTTGAACTCACGGCTGAACTGCGAAGGGCTTTCGTAGCCCACCCGCATGGCGGCGGCCGCTGCGGGCAAACCATCCCGTATCATCATCATGCGAGCATGATGCAACCGGGTGGACTTGATGTATTGCAGAGGGCTGCTTTGCGTCACCGCCTTGAAGTGCACATGAAATACTGATGTGCTCATACCGACTTCGTTGGCCAGCCGACTAACCTCCAAAGGCTCTGCGAAATCGGCGTGAATACGGTTTAGCGCTTTGGCGATTCTTCCGAACTGGCCTTGTTGTGCCAAGGCCGTTCGTACTGCCCCACCCTGTTCATCAACCAAAACCCTGTAGCAGATCTCGCGCACGATGCTGGGCGCCAAGACCTGTGCCTCCTCGGGAGAGCGAAGCGTCTCAAGCAGCCTGCCAGTTGCATTCGCCATAGTCATCTTGAGAGGTGTTGAGAACATACACTGGGGCGAGTTGCTGGAACGGGTCTCCCCGTGCGCCACCATGTTGACCAGTTCTGCCACCGTCGCCATGTTGAGTCGAATCGAAACCGCCAACAGAGGGTCATCAGGGGTGGCTTCCGTCTCTGAGATAAAGGGCAGCGGCACGGACAGCACGAGGTAATGCATTGCGTCGTAAACGTAGACTTCGTTGCCCAGATACCCTCGTTTACGCCCTTGGCATACGATGACGATGCTTGGTTCATAGAGGACTGGAGTCAGCTTCAGTGGACGGTTTGACCGCATGAAACGCACGCCCTCGAGCAATGACTGGGTATAACCCTCGCCAGGTGCCAGCGAATACAGCAATTCGACCATCCGTTCTTGCGCAGCCGAATTCGTTTGTCCTAGCATATTGAGATTCTCCGTCGTCCTGCCAAATCGGCAAAGGTATAGGCAACGATCGTTCACGAAAGCCTTTCTAAAAGCAATCCTCTCAATAGAAACAGGCAAGAATTTCAGAGAAACGTGAATATCAACATCTCCGCCCTCTCCCTATGATTTTAGAAGGCGCCCTTGGAAAAACTCATTGATCGTTAGTCAGTCCGTGAACCAGGCGCGCTGCAAAACACCCATACGGAGATTCTTTTATGAGCAAAGTTATTCTTCTAACTGGCGCCAGCAGTGGTATTGGCGAGGCCACAGCAAGACTTCTATCAAAACAAGGTCATCGGCTGGTTATTGGCGCTCGACGTACTGAGCGGCTCGCGGCGTTGGCCGATGATTTGCGCTCTGAGGGCGGCAACGTGGAGTATCGTGCGCTGGATGTTACACGGCGCGAAGATCTCCAAGCCTTCGCCGATGCGGCGCTGACGCTTTATGGTCGCATCGACGTTATCATCAACAATGCTGGCGTCATGCCGCTCTCACCGCTGGCTTCGCTCAAGGTTGACGAATGGGACCGCATGATCGACGTCAACATCCGCGGCGTGCTTCACGGGATCGCAGCCGTACTACCTACCATGCAGGCTCAGCACAGCGGTCAGGTTATCAACATATCCTCGATAGGGGGGCTCTACGTTGTGCCAACTGCCGCGGTCTATTGTGCAACCAAATATGCAGTGCGGGCCATTTCTGACGGCTTACGGCAGGAACACAACAACCTCCGTGTTACCTGTGTTTACCCTGGCGTAGTCGAATCGGAATTGGCCAATACCATTACTCATATCGGCACTGCCGAAGCGATGAGGGGTTTCCGCGAAATCGCTCTGAAAGCCGACGCAATCGCTAAGGCCATTTCCCACGTCATCGACCAGCCTGCCGACGTAGACACCAGCGATATTGTCGTTCGACCGACCGCAAGTCCGGCATGAACTTCAACATTCAGGAAATGTTGAGTTATTAGTGGTCTTTGGGCGGCACACAATCTAACGGATCGAGGTTCTGTGCCGCCCGTATTGCCAGATCATCACGCTATTCTCTTTCGATTATTCACTCAATCACACCAAGACTGACCATAATGCGAAAAGCAGACTCCACTCGCGCTTCGTTAGGATAATTCTTGTTCGCCAGCATCACTATTCCGACCTGCTTACCGGGAACCATTGCGATATATGCGCCGAACCCGTTAGTCGAGCCAGTCTTATTGACCCAAACATCGTCTCTGGGCTCCATAGGAGGCACGATAGCCTCAGCGACATTCGGTTCCAGAATCATGTCGTAGCCATTACCGGAAAGCAGCGTTTGGAGCTTCACTGGTAGCGGGTATTGTTCCCAGACCAATCCTTGGGTCATTTCACCAACGTGGTAGTGCCCTCTTTGGGTGGAATAGATTGCCGCTTGAAGCGTTTCGTCTAGCTTTAGAAGTCCGAGATTAGCCTGAACAAACTTTGCTAAATCATTTGCGGTGGTTTTGATGCCCTAGGCCTGATCATCGAGCATGCCAGGCGAAACACGTGCCGACTTACCCTCTCTATCTTCGCCCATTGCATAGTGGTCTGTTTGAGCGTCAGGTACTTCATACCAGGTTTGGGACATTCCCAAAGGCGAGAAAACTTCGGAATGCATCACTGCTATAAAGTCGTCATCAAAACGTGCGGCTGTGGCAAGTCCCAGAAGACCGATGCTGAGGTTCGAATAGGTTCGGCTTTCTCCAATGGCCTCGGTTGGTTGCCACTCTCGATACCAATTCATGAGAGAAGCATGATTGGTGATGTCCTCGGGCACGAACAACGTAGGCCTCCCCCTGTATAGGTAGCCAGATTGATGCTCAGGGAGCTGTGAAGCTCAATAAGCGCCCTTGATCAACTGAATACCGGGTGTCAGGACCTCAACCCAGGCGCTTTCAAGCGCTTGCGTATGCTCAGGGTCGTGTTTGCGAACGGTTTTAAGCAGAGAGCTCAGCCAGCGCTCGTACCATTCCGGCTTGATGTCGTAATGATTCCTGTTGTGACTCTCGCCAAGAGCACGTAACTTGCGGTCTGACATGCCTCTGGCATGGAGGATCAGTTGCATGATTCCGTTACGAAGCAAGTGCCTTTGCGCCGCCATGTCAGTATCAATAAAACGATTTTTGATTACCTCCGAGCTGGACATGAAATAATCATAGAAATCGATGAAAAAGGCGTCATTACGACAACAGCGTCCGTAGCTCTGAAATACAAGGTCTGTACTATTCATGGAGCGATTTTATCCCTGAGGCAGAGTTCCAAAAACATCAGCGTCAATATACCCATTCAAAAGAGTCTTTTCCGTCAGAGTTTGTAACGGATTTCTATTTAAAAGCCTTTTTTAGGCTATACACCCGTCTCGAACACTCTCATCGGTGCCCGCCATACTTCACTTGGTGTTTGTGATTGTTGAGTCTTCTGTACGTGCCACACATTAATCGCAATACTTCCGAGCCCATTCTTCCGTCCTCTGCCCCATACAGATCAGCACTTGAAGACTCTAAGAGAGTCCATGGACCACTTGTTGCGCATATGGGACTGGGCGCTAGAACCAGTTTGAGTTTCCTGCTTTAAGTTCGTCTACCACCAGATGCCGATTTTTCATAATCGAGCGACGATCACATCAGACGTCTCGAAGGCTGAAAATAGACCAAAACGCGAGAGATCTGAACGTTCGCTTTTGTTTACGACTGGAGAAGCCTGATCGAAACCCGAGAGTGACCATCGACCGGAGCTCCGCGTAGCGCTTGGCCATCACCGCGCACACGAACAGCTGAAGCTGGTGATAGAACATGATGGGCAGCACCAGCACGCCCATGGCGGGGTTGCCTGCAAATAGCAGCTTGGCCATGGGCACACCCGAGGCCAGCGTTTTCTTGGAGCCGCAGAACACGGCCACGATCTCGTCCTCGACCGGAAAGTTCAGGGCCTTGGCGATGCTCTTGGTCAGCCACAGGAAGGGGAACAAGAACAGGCACACGCCCACGGCCGTCATCACCATCAGGCTAAGGCCATGCTGGCTCCACCAGCGCATTGAGCAACAGCCACCACAGCGGAAGAGCGCAAAGGTGCTGAGCTGCACCATTAGGTGCAGCTTCCAGCGCGATGCCCCATGCTTGAAGTTGTCGGTGCTCAGGCCCATGCCGATCAGGAACCAGTCGGCTGTGCCGCCCTGGTGCTTGCGGCCCGCGCTCACCTCGATGTCAAGCGCTCCTTGGCCAGCTTCGTGCCTTCGGCCAGGGCTTGCAGCTTGCGCTCCGCCACCTCACGCGGCATGGGCGCCATGCCGCAGTTCGTGCAGGGAAACAGCCGCTCTTTGGGCACGAACTGCAAGGCCTGGCCGATGGCGTCAGCCACTTCCGCGGGCGTCTCGACCACATCACTAGCCACATCGATCACGCCGACCAGAACGTCCTTGCCCTCCAGCAACTTGAGTAGCTCAAGCGGCACATGCGAATGCATGCACTCCAGGCTCACCTGGTCGATGCGGCTCTTGGCCAGCGCGGGAAACACCAGTTCGTACTGACGCCATTCTTCGCCTAAGGTGCTCTTCCAGTCGGTGTTGGCCTTGATCCCGTAGCCGTAGCAGATGTGCACCGCAGTCTTGCAGGTCAGGCCCTGCGCCGCGCGCTCGAGCGCCTTCACACCCCAGTCTGCGGCATCCTTCATGTAGACGTTGAAGGCGGGCTCGTCGAACTGGATGACGTCCACGCCATCGGCCTGCAGCGCCAGCGCCTCCTGGTTGAGCAACTCGGCAAAAGCAAAGGCCAGCTTGACCTTGTCCCCGTAGAAGCGGTCAGCCACCGTGTCGACGATGGTCATCGGGCCCGGCAGGGTGAACTTGAGTTTCTTCTTCGTGTGGGCGCGCGCCAGTTGCGCCTCGAAGGCGTGCACGCGGCCCTTCATGCGTAGCTTTGATACCACCTGCGGCACCATCGCGTCGTAGCGGTTGTCGCGGATGCCCATCTTCACCTTATTGTCGAAGTCGATGCCCTCGACCTGCTCCAGAAAACCGTGCACGAAGTGCTGCCGAGATTGTTCGCCGTCGCACACGATGTCCAGACCGGCGTCTTCCTGGGCCTTGATCCACAAGAGGGTCGCGTCGGCCTTGGCCTGGATGAGTGCGTCGCCTTCAGCCGCCCATTTTGGCCAGAGCTTGTTGGTTTCAGCCAGCCAGGCGGGCTTGGGCAGGCTGCCGACGATGGAAGTTTCAAACATGTAGGATTCCTTACAAGGTAAATAGTGGTCAGATCAATGCGCGGCTTCGGCGGCCCATTGCTCAAGGATGCGCTGGTGCGGCTTGATGAACTGCTCTTGCGTAAATTTGCCCTGCTTGACGGCCAACTGGCTGCGCTCCGCCCGGTCATAGACGATCTGCGTCAACGAGCAATCGTCACGATTAAGGCTTGGGTGATAAACCTGCCCTGCCACGGAGTTGGCGTTGTAGATCTCGGGACGGTAGATGCGCTGGAAAGCTTCCATCGTGCTGATGGTACCGATCAGCTCGAGATCCGTGTAGTCGCTCAGCAGGTCGCCAAAGAAGTAAAAGGCCAAGGGGGCCACGCTCTTGGGCGGCATGAAGAAGCGAACCTGCATCCCCATTTTCGCGAAGTATTGATCGGTCAAGGACAGCTCGTTTTGCTGGTACTCCACGCCCAGGATGGGGTGATGATTGGCCGTGCGCCGGTAGGTTTTGCTGGTCGACACGCTCAGACAAATGACTGGAAGCTTGCTGAAGCGTTCCTGGTAGACGCTGGAGTTAACGAAGTGCTTGAAAAGCGTGCCATGCAGGACGCCAAAGTTGTCGGGGAGGCTGAACTCGGCCCGGTCGGCGTTGTGCTCGGGCAGCACGACGCTGAAGTCGTAATCACGCACATACGACGAGAAGTTGTTGCCCACGATGCCGTCGATACGCCGGTTCAACTTCTTATCGACGATGTGGGTCTTCAGGATCTCGAAAAAGGGAAATGCCGCGTCGGTCCGTACACCAATATCCAGCTCGACGGAGATGATCTCCAGCTCAACGGCGTAGCGATCACCGGTGGGGTTGTCCCAATGCGCCAGGTCGTTGAAACGGTTGTCGATCATCTTCAGCGTTCTGCGCAGGTTTTTCTGCCGGCTCTCTCCACGTGCCAGGTTGGCAAAATTAGTCGTCAGGCGGGTACTGGCCGACGGGACATAGTGCTCATCGAAACGGATGCTCTTGAGGCTATAAGTAAAATCTGTGTTCATGACTATTCTCGAAACGGATTAACTGAGTAAATGACGTTGAATGTTTCAGACTGCCAGTGAGCGTTCAGCGTTGGAGGAAATGCTGTGTTGCGTCAGTTCAAACAGGGGCAATGCCCGTTGAACCGCCAACCTGGCTCGCTCGATCACGGCTTCGTCGCTCAGGCGGCGATCCACGAAATCCTTGTCGGTGGCGTAGACGCCCAGGGGCAACGTGCGTGCCTGGAAAAAGCTGAACAGCGGCCGCAGTTGGTGGTCGATCACCAGGGAGTGGCGCTCGCTGCCGCCATTGGCGGCCAGCAACACCGGCGTGTCGATCAGGGCCTCTTGCTCAATGAGGTCGAAGAAGTGCTTGAACAGGCCCGTGTACGAACCACGGAAAACCGGGCTGACGACGACCAGTACATCGGCCTGCTCGGCCGCTGCCAGCGCCTGTTCCACAGAGGCAGGTACCTGAGTGCGCCAGACCGAGCCGGTGAGCTGTGGCGCTATCAACCCCAAATCGACCAAGTGCGGGAGGCACGACACCTGGTCAGCAATTAAGTCAAGCAGGTGCTGGGCCAGGCCTGCCGATTTGGAGGGGCTTTGAAGTCCGCCGGAAACCGCCACGACGCGAAGTGGACGTGTCACTTTGGAGTTCAGGTCAGCCGACCAGGGCGACGCTGCTTGGCGAGCCATCCCCCCAGTCTCCGGGAAATTCGAGTTTTTAGACAGTGTCATAGCCGCTCCGATGCATGTAAACAAACGATGGGCGGCATTGTCCCGACCTGATTCAATGAAGTAAAATGGTATTAATTCACCAATCCATGAGCAGGAATCATAGAATGCTTGAGCGCATCCATCTCAGCATCGTCCAGCAGGTCGAGAAACAAGGTTCCTTGACGGCCGCTGCGGGCGTGCTGCACCTGACCCAGTCGGCACTGAGCCACAGCATGAAGAAGCTGGAGCGGCAGTTGGGCACCGACATCTGGCTGCGCGAAGGCCGCAGCCTTCGCTTGACACAGGCTGGCCAGTACCTGCTGGCCGTGGCCAA
Source organism: Marinobacter sp. F3R08 (assembly GCF_018860425.1). GTDB lineage: Bacteria > Pseudomonadota > Gammaproteobacteria > Pseudomonadales > Oleiphilaceae > Marinobacter. Next base: position 748,565 of record NZ_JAHKPI010000025.1, read on the forward strand.
CCGTGTGCTGCCCCAGCTTGATCTGGCTGAGGAACGCCTGGGCCAGTTCGCGCAGGGCGAGCGTGGTGCGCTGCGCATCGGTATGGAATGCCACCCTTGCTATCAGTGGCTACTCAAGGTGGTCTCGCCCTACCTCACGGCTTGGCCGGACGTGGAGGTGGACGTGAAACAGAAATTCCAGTTCGGTGGCATTAGCGCCCTGTTTGGCTACGAGATCGATCTGCTGGTAACACCTGATCCGCTGTTCAAGCCAGGCCTGAAGTTCGAGCCAGTGTTTGACTACGAGCAGGTGCTCCTCGTGGCCAAGGGCCATGCCCTGGCCTCGGTCGCCTATGTGGAGCCCCAGCAGCTGACGCGGGAAGTACTGATCAGCTACCCTGTGGACATCGAGCGCCTGGACATCTACAACCAGTTCCTGCTGCCGGCAGGTATCACGCCCAAGCGCCACAAAGCCATTGAAACCACCGACATCATGGTGCAAATGGTGGCCAGCGGCCGTGGCGTGGCGGCATTGCCGCGCTGGCTCGTCGACGAGTACGCGACCAGGATGGAGGTGGTGCCCGTGCGACTGGGGCCGCGCGGCATTGCCAAGCAGATATTCCTGGGCACGCGCGAGGCAGACACCACCATCGACTACGTGCGCGCCTTCATCGAATTGGCTCGCCAGCCTGCGCATGCCATGGACATCGCTCACGTCATTGATCGTCCAGGGCTGGAGCCTGACTACGGGTCGAAGTGACTTGGTCTCTATCTTGCGCGCGCTACTGCTGTTTTGGTGTGAAATGGACAAACGCCAGAATCTGTCCGCTTTGACCACAAAACGGACCTTTTACACCAACCAAAACAGCGCTTTCCACGGGCCTCATTTACATAGATAACTATGGTATAAAGATCGCTAAAACGCCCAGCACATTTATGAGAGCACAATTATGGATTGGAATCCCTTAACGCGTAGAAGTATGGCCGCGATTGTTTCCATCGTCCTGATCGCCACCGGCTGCAGTGATGAGCCTGCTTCAACCGCAGCCACCGAACCGGCTCCAGAACCCACCTCGGAAGTCCAAAGCTCATCGGCGCCCACCGCAAACGTTCAGCCCGTGGCCGGCCAGATCCGCGACAGTCAATTCATCGCGGAACAAGCGATCCTCACTCACGGAACATTGGAGCTTCGGCAAGGCTCGGAATTCTTCGCCGATCTTGCAGCGGAAATCGTGATCTTCGATGAAAACCCGGCCGAGAAAACATATACGGTGCCAACTGATGGCACGGGCATAACTCCTCACCTGCGACTCAATAAAAAGCTGGAGGACCAGAGCACACCTGACCAGCAAACCCTAGTGAGTGACTACCAGTTAAAGCTGGTGTTTGGTGAATCTGAAGCGTTGGGTGTTCCGTTCACCATTGAGCTGACTGCAGCAAAGAATCAGACAGAGCTGCAAGGCTCAGGCTTTGCCACATTCGGAGATATCAAGGTTAGCAATGGCAGGCTGAATCGCCGCTACGAAAGCTTGGACACACTTAATTTATTAGCAAGGCAGTATGCCGCGGAAAGCTACCCTGATGTCACTGTTGAGAAGACTTTTGGTACAACACTGCATACCTCTGGAACTGCTAATCCGTCGACTGCATTTGTGGGTCTTGAAGGGCGAGCTTCTGATGACCACGTTATAACTCTTAAGCTTCAATTCCTCATGGAGCAAAACGGCTGGGAAGTCGTCAACGAACTCGCTGCCAATCAGATTCATCCAGCTCATCCGGTATTAAGAAGTTTGAAAGGAAACCTCCGTACTGTTGAAGGCGCTAAAGCTGCGCATGTCGCAGGGCAGCGTTTCGAAAGCCATCTGCAACAGCTGTTGCTGGTCAGCGATACGCGAGGCACATCGATTCGATGTTATCTGACCAAGACGGCTGACAAGGCAAGTTGCCGAGCCGCTGCCAATGTAGAAACCAGTGATGGCCGTGATTGCCAGAGGCAAAACTATCTTCTCACAAACCAGGGGGCTGAATGGGTATACGAGTCGGATCTGTTGCCTACACAGAGCGTGGACTACAAATCTGGGAAGGTGATCGAGGGGCGGGGCCCATCCAAGTATAGCTGCAGCGCCTGACTAGATCCGGCCTGTTGATTCTTCGATTAGACAGCTACCAGATTATCCTCCTTTTGCTAAGAGTCATAAATTGGTAGATGCGCTGTTAAAAGGTCACGCGGTCAACCGGTTACTGGGCCGTTCGGGGCGAGCAATTTTTCACACGCATAAGCGCTCGGGACAAAGGTGTAATGCGCTCGTTCAAGCCCTGACTCGCGTGTTCGCTTTGTTTACACAGAGAGACTCGAAAGAGTCCCTTTACAGGCTCCTTTCCTTCAGCAACTCCGAAACCCGGGCTTCAATTTCACCCGGCGTGACCGATGCTTTTTGCACCACCGCCGCGACCTTAGAGGCGATCGCCCTCGGTACCTCGTATCCGGAAAGAATTACCACTGGCACACTAGGTTGAGATCGATGTATCGTTTCCCACAATGACAGCCCGTTGCCATCTTCCAGTTTCAGATCAAGCAGAATCAAATCGTAAGAGACCTGTCTGAGTCGTTCGTGTGCCTCCCGCAATGTTTCCGCCCGATCGACCCTTGCCAGTGAAGCCAACTGTCCCCGAACAACCGCCGCTAAGTCCGCATCATCTTCAACGTGCAGCACGCGGGCAATGCCTGGCTCTTGCACCTTACGAACCTCAGCACGCGGGAAGCGAAACCAAAAGCGCGCGCCCTCACCCTCCCGTGACTCGAACCCGATCACACCGCCCATTCGCTCAACCAGTTCTCTCGTGACCGCGAGCCCCAACCCTGTGCCGCCTTTGGCTCGGTTGTCAGAGGCCTGCGCCTGCGCAAAACGCTCAAAAATTCGGCTTCGGAAAGATTCAGGAATACCCGAACCTCGATCCACAACGCTTATCAGGGCGCCATCTTCAGCGTCCGGCTCGCAATGGATATCTACGCTTTCGCCTTGCGGAGAGAACTTGCAGGCGTTAGAGATAAGGTTGAGCAATATCTGTAACAACCGATCCGGATCGGCTTTGATGTGTCCGGACGTATCGCCAGTTATTCGAAGTCGCACGCCGTAGGGTTCGGCGTAACTCATCATCTGCTCGATGGCTTGTTCCAGGACCGTCGATACATCCAAACGCTGTATACTGAAGTTCATCTCGTCGGCGGACAGTTTGTTCAGATCGAGCAGATCATTCACCAGTTGAATCAATCGCCGAGTATTCTGCTGAGCAATGCGCAGCATCCCCTCCATCCGATCGGGCAACTCACCCAAAGCTCCTCCCGCGATCAGCCCCAATGACCCTGAAATCGAGGTCAAAGGAGTGCGTAATTCGTGGCTCACCGTCGAAACAAACTGATTTTTAAGCAATTCATTTCGCTCACTTTCAGATAGATCCCGAGCGACTAACACCCAACGTAAAGCAGGTTCTTCCGCCCCACGAACCTGAGACAGGCTGAGTTCTAACGACAACGGCTCTTTACCAGCGACAGCAAGCGTCGTATTCCACCTGGCAAGCAACCCAGCGATTTTCATATCATCTGTTTGCTCGGCTTCGGTGGCGGATAGCCGAGCGGCCAACTCAGGTAAACGAGCACTCAAGGGTGAACCGGTGGCATCGGAAGGCAACTCGAAAAGTTCACTGGCGGCCCAGTTGTGCCCAACAATTCTTGTATCAACATCGAGCACCAGCACCGCATCAGCCAAAGAATCAAACAGCTGTTGCAAGAATGCACGGTTCGCTTTTAGCTGCTGGAGCGCATGATGTTCGCTCGAAACGTCTTGAATCTGCGAAACAAAATGCAATGGACGCTGCTCCTCGTCGACAACGAGGCCGACAGACAGTAAGGCATAAATAGTCGTCCCGTCGCTCCGATAGTAGCGTTTCTTCATCTGGTACTGTTCAATTCGACCAGCCAGCAAATCGTGCAGCAAGGTCAGATCCGATTCCAGATCGTCGGGATGGGTGAGCGTTTGAAAATCGGTCGCCAACAATTCCTCACGTGAGTAGCCAAACAGTTTGGTTGCGGCCTCATTCACGTCCATCCAGCACCCTTCCAATGAGACCAGGGCCATACCTTGGGCAGCGGAGTTGAATGCTTCTCCAAATCGCTCACTGGCAAGCCGCGCTTCTCTCTCAGCCTGCCTTTGCTCCGTTATATCCACAGCCATGCCGAGGTAGCCCATCGTCGCATCGTCTTCATCTTTGAGGCGACTCACGGACAATCGAACAGTGCGATGTTCACCGTCTTTCCGCACATACGTCCAAATCGATGTGTCTGAAACCCCGTCTCGGGCCCTAGCGACGAAAACATCGAACCCCTCCACCTGTTTACCAAGCTCTTCAGACAGACGCTCCCCCGAGAGAACCACTTCAGATTCCAGATGGAACAGTGCCGGCGTATGAGTCCCCACCACTTCTGCGGCGCGATAGCCAAGCAGCGTCTCTGCACCTGAATTGAAAAGCGTGATGCGCCCTTCGGTATCGGTTGCAATAATGGCAACGCCCACAGACGCATCAATCACGGCTTGCAGAGAGCCACGGGTATCATTCAGGTTGCTGTAGGCATGTTGCAGTTCCGTAATGTCGCTCATGGTAACAACAGCACCGAGCGGTCGACCGAGGTCATCCGCTAAGAGATCACCATTACAAAGCACTACTCGCGGAGGTTGTTCCTTTGCCCGTATCACTATTTTAGTGTTGCGAACCGGCTCCCTTCGCCATGCTCGCAAAAGCGGTATCTCTTCAGTGACAAGCAAGGTCTTGCCATCAGGCTTGTACAGGTCAAAGTGTTCGGCCCATTTCGTTGGCGCCAACGAACGTGGATCAACGCCGTGCCAATCGCGGGCGGCACGATTAAATTCTGCAAGATTTCCCTCGCTATCACAGGAGACAACGGCGTCCGGCATGAATTCGAGAAGGGTTGCGAGGGTTTTTGAATCTAAATCTGCCTGTTGCTGACGAGACCAATCCTCTAGACGGTCGACGGTCAGTCGGGCAAGCCGCTCCAAACCGACTCGCTGCTGTTCGGTCAAAGGGGCGTTCGGTACGGTATCGAGCACGCACAATGTACCGTACGTAAAATCGGAACGGCCAATCAGCGGCACCCCTGCATAATACCGAAAACCCGGTTCACCGGTGCCCAAAGGGTTCTCGGCAAAGCGTTTATCTTTCTGTGTATCAACGATCTCAAGGAAGCTGGGACCCTGGATCGCATGGGCGCAAAACGGTATGTCACGACCTGTTTTCTGGAACGAAATACCCTTGGCCGCCTTGAACCACTGGCGATCTCGATCCCCCAAAGACACCAGCGCAATCGGCTTGTCGCAAATTAGTGAGGCTAGCTCAACCAGATCGTCAAAATGACGCTCGGGAGGCGAATCCAGAACCCTAAGCTTGATCAATTCAGAAATCCGACGAGATTCGTCACCACTGCGTGTCGCGTTACGAAAACGATTGGTTGTCAATGATCCTTTCCTTTTCCCTGTAGCCGTTTTCAATGCATCCCAACACCAATCAAGCGAATTTATTCATTTGTCGAGTCTGCCATCGCCGCGTCCTCAACATACAGCCCCTTTGGTCATTTGCCAATTTCTGGCTGGGTTGGATTTTACACATCTCAGGGGGCAAGTGATCGAGCAGTTTATGTGGCGGCAACTGTTCGCTTTTGTTTAGCTGCACCCATGGCAAGAAGGACAAGTGCTGCGCCAAGTTCGGTTACCGCAGCTACAAGGCACAGGGCAACGCCGCGCAGCAGCATGCGCACCCGTTCGATGTCTGGGAGAGCTCCCACCTGGGTGGCTGTCGGCTGGCCGCGAGCGTCATGGTCTTCCCGGCGCTACGCAAGCACTGCCGCCTCACCGCCGACGATGTTCCGCACCTGTTGCAGGCCGAGTCCGAGGACCGTCCCTACCGGCCCTGCTACCGCGGCGACTCGACATTGACGCCCGCCGTGAACCGTTGTGACCGATCAACCCGAGCACTTTCCCCGGGTCAATAACCAGATCTATGGGGTGCAAGAGCACTTTACCGTTGATCTGCCAACTGGCCGCTTGCAACTCGAACATAACACCTCGGGAAAAGGATGAAGTAATCACCTCGTGGGCACCATGCCCACCCATAACGATCACTGACTTACCAGCGGTAACTTACACTCGCAGTGGCGCGTCTTGCTTCGCCGTAATAGCACCAGTAATCACAACTCGCGACATACTCTTTATCAGCTACGTTGTTTATGTTCAGTTGCGCCCGCCAATTCCTGGCAAAATCATAGCTCGCCATGACATCAAACACTGTGTAGGAAGGAACCTCGTAGCCATAGGTCTCGTCCTTGGTTTCACCAACAAAGCGTGCACCCGCCCCTACCTTCAAACCAGGAACGGCTTGCGAGAACGCGTAGTCCAACCATGCCGAGGCCATATGGCGCGGTATCAGCGCCGCTCGAACCTCATCAGCGCCGGTCGCCCGGTTTTGCGTCGTTGAATCGCTGTAGGTGTAAGCCGCTGTCACCTGCAGGTTGTTAGTCAGATAGGCAACCCCCTCCAGCTCGAAACCATTGGTATTGCGCTCACCCTCTTGCACCTGAACAGCACCATCAGTCACCAGAGAGTTTTTCTCTTCGATCTGGTACACCGAGGTATTCAGATAACCATCAATGCTTTCGGGCGCATACTTGATACCTGCTTCAATCTGCTTTCCTTCCCTGGGCTTATACAAATCGCCATTGGAGTCGGTACCTACTATGGGCTGAAATGACTCGGTATAGCTGATGTAGGGCGAAAGACCATTATTCGTTACATACATGACGCCACCGGATAACGAAACCTCGTTGTCGTCGGCACGGTCTTTGGTACCGTTTGCCAGGTTATCTGTTTCAGCTTTGTCATAGCGTGCCCCAGCCAGAAAGATCCACCGATCATCCAGCCGGAGTTGATTCTGAAGATAAATACCCGTTTGCTGTTTATTGATTGTTCGTTGCGTCAGATCGCTTTCAGCCACCGGCGTGTAGTTTCCATACTGGGGCTCGAACAGATCCACAGTCCCGAAAGGGAAGGGATCCGCCTCTTTTCCCGAATTTTCCAGATCCTGGTAATCCACACCTACGAGAAGCGTATTTTCGGTGCGATCCGTGAACCATTTACCAACCATACGGTTATCAATCGTCCAGGAGGTAATGTCACCATCGCGGTATACCAGGCCCCGGGTACCTTCTCTCGGCGCGCTCTGGAAAAAGATATAGGTACTGCGCAGCAGCATGTCGAGTTTGCTGTAACGCAGGTCCTGCTCAAAGCGCCAGGTGTCATTAAGCTGATGCGAGAACTGGTAGCCCAGTGAAGTCTGCTCACGCTCATTCACATCGTAGTCAGGCTCACCGTAATTTACCTCGGGGTCGACTTTGCCAAAGGGCGTGTCTTCAATGGTGCCATAGGGTAATTTGAAACCGTTGTATGGCACCGCATCATCCTTCTGAAAACTAGCCAGAAGTGTCAGTGAGGTGTCGTCGCTAATGTCCCACTCAAGACTGGGAGCAAGGTAGTAGCGTTTATTTTCCGAGTCATCGATGTCACCTTCAGTGTCCTGGTAAAGGCCCACCAGGCGATAACGCACATCGTTACTGTCATTAACCGGACCAGAGCTATCAAACCCAATCCGCTGGTGGTCATTCGTGCCACCTTCGATAATAACTTCCCCCTGCCGGTCCTCTGTGGGGCGCTTGCTGATCGCGTTTATAACCCCGCCCGGAGGCGCTTCACCGTAGAGGACCGAGGCTGGACCCTTCAACAACTCTACCTGCTCAAGCCCATATGGCTCTGGTAGCCACTGGTAGAAACCGGCTCGGTAGATCCGTAAACCATCCTGATACGTCGACTGATCATAACCCCGCACTTTAAACCAGTCGGTATCGTTATCACTGCCATATTGCCCCGTTAAAACGCCCGCACGGTAGCGGAAGCTTTCATCAAGAGACTGAACGTTGCGCTCTTCCAGCTCTTCTCGGGTGACGAGAGAAGCCGGCCGAGGCGTTTCAGCAATAGGAGCCTCCACTTTCAGCGCAGTCCCGGTTATAACAAGCGGAGTGAGTACTTCGGTGTCGCTGTCGGAAGTTTGTGCCATGGCCAAAGGCACAAGGCCCAGCCACGCTATAGGCGCGGCGTAATATATGGCTTTTGGGAGAGGGCGACGTTGACATGCGCTAGGAGGCATAGTGTTACCTTGAGCTGAGTGTGAGCATTTTGGGGCGAAAAGCATCCAGCCATTAATGTAACTAAAAATGCTAATGGTTACCATTACCGTTTAAACGTTATTATCGAGTATATGCATAAAATGGCAAACCCTCGATAAAGCGTGTTCTGAGGGTCATGCTAACGCCGCAAGTACCCTATCTGCCCAATGTTGCAATGAACCTGGCTCTAAAGTTTTTTTCTGACGACGTTCTGGGATGCGGGATGCGCTTGTGGTGGTCAGGAAACACCAACTTTAGGTGAGAAGCTGGCCAGTTCCATGATTTCCTGAGTAAATGTTGCTCTAATGTGGTTATTTCAGCCCGCCAATCGAAATGCGGAGAAGGTTGCTTCAAGAGCAGCGTCGATAGATTTTTTTATTATCCGATATATCAAATGTTAGCGCCCTTAAAGCCGCTAGCGCCCGTAACCGATCGAGCAATGTCCCCGGCTCAAGCGAGTATGACTGGTCAACCAGCATGCCCAGCTCCGGAAGCCTGGTATTCGGGTTTTGTGCCAACACATCGACGTAGATTGGCAAGCTTCAAAACAACACTTCCATGCTTTCGCTTTGTACTCGTGCCGAGTAAAACAGATCCAGATTTTCCATTATGGTGTGAGGCATCTGCTTCTCAGTTATAGCGCCCCTTCAAACAAGGTCTGTTGCTCGCCTCCAGTCTTTCGGCTCCAGTGAGACTATTCCGAACTCAGAGTTGGACGACGATTTAGCACTTTGTGTGGAAACCGGAATGACCACCCTATTCTCGAATCTACTTTAAGTTTGTTTAGCACTTTGTGCCGAAAAAATCTTTAAGTTATTGATGCCATCCGCGACTCGATTTTGGCAGCGCGAACCTGTGATAGACCAGGTTCTTGCATCCGGCTTTCGGTAATCAGGCGTTCGGCAAGCTCTGTATTTCTTTTCGACCAAATGCTTCGGGCTGTTCTTGGTGTAATCCGCTGAAGGTAGGCCCGGTTGTCAATTGACTGCTTCACTCCATCAATTTTCCGGATCGGGTCTTGGCATAATGCGTCATTCAACTGAGTCCGAATTGTAGATAACCGGAGATTGCCTGTGAGCAACAACGATCGGGGATCGGAGGGCCATGTCACAACATTAGATCTCGATAGTGCCGGGACATCCATTCTGTCCCGGCTGAGGTTCTATTTACTTCGTGCCTATAAAGAACGAGGCCACCTGATTGCCTGTACCGGCAAACTGAACCTCACCGAGATCAGGGTCGTAGGCCCCTATTCCAGAGTAATCGCCATTACGTTGGGAGTCAGCGCAATTGTTGGCGCTATAAGTGACTTCATAAACGTTGTAGCGGGGGTCCGGAATCGCAACATTGCCATTGAAAACACAACCGGTTTCGTCGTTTCCTGTGATTATTCCGTCTGAAGCGATCGTCACAGATGTCAGGGTGACACCAGGTACATCCATTGTGTATGTGCCTGACAGAGAGGCCAGCGTCACGCCGAGATCACTGTACTGATCATCTCGCTCAAGGGTCGAAGTAGACTCGTATCCCGGTGCAATGGCCGTAATTGTGGCGCTGCTGGAAGAAGCCGCTTCGCCAGAGATCGTGCCGCTTTGGGTCTGCCAGGAGAGACCGTCAAATACGTAGTCTGTACCGATCCCTGTAATTGTCCCACCGGAACCGTATTCCAGAATGCCACTTGTGATGTCATCGAAGTCGACAAGAACCACGAAACGACCAGAAGGGCTTAGCAGGGTTGCCGCATCAACCGTGCTGCCATCGTCAAACGCAATAGTCGTCGCATACCCACCCGGTTTAAGCTCAATTGTCGGCTGGTCTGGAGTGTCTGATGTGAGACCACCTCCACCACTGCCACCACAAGCGGCCAAAACCAGCCCCATAAGCAATGGGGAAGAGATCCGAGCGCTCGCTTTTATTCTGTACAACATTTACTGCTCCTTATTGTGATTAGTATCTCGCAAAGCAGCCTGAACCCAGCTCATTTACCCCGGGAAAACGTCGAGTGAGTAACAGGCTACATATTGCGTGATTTTTTGACTTTATCAGGTATTTAGCCTTAAAAAATAGGCAAAAGAGCGATCTAAGAGCGAAAATCCGATCTGTCATAACACGGGTGGAACATATCTTTATCATGCCAAACAAGGATATTAATGGTTCATTCACGATTGTCCTGGCAAGGATATCCATCTCCAAATCGATACGCAGGCTCAAATGATTAACGTCCATGCTTCAAGCCAAGAGCTTGTGATTAAAAGTTTTCCCGGTCTGTTGGCAGGATTCTGCGTGGTTGTCACTGCCGGAGCTGTGTATGGATGGCTTGCAGGACAGGCCAAATTGACAGACCTGGGAATTTTCCTCTTTGCTGTGTCTGTATTCGCGTGTTTGCTGGATTATCGAGTGGCTATCTTTTCACGGGAAAATCAGACTGCCAGAATACGATCGTCGCGCATCATCGGCACCAACGTCGTTGAGGTGCCTCTGTCGGCTATACAAAGCGTGACCATCAGAACAGGAAAAGGTGGTTCTTCTCATGCCGGGGTCGTTCAGATACTCACCGCAGACGGCGCGAACGCCGCTACGGCGATGGCATCGATGGGCTATAATAAGCAGCGTGCCGTGGTCAACGAGATACGGCTTTTTCTTGATTCCTGCAACTAAAGAGACCCCTGGAGTGCGAGCCAACTTCACCGCACTCCAGGTTCATGAGAGTTATCGTGGTGTGGTCTTCAATTGATCAACCATCGAACCAAGATCCTCGGAAGCATGCTCCATTCGGTCAGCGGCTTCCGATGTTTCTTTCCCCTGTTCCGTGCAGCGGGCTGACTGATCTGAAATCTTCTCCAGTCGCTCTGATATATCATTACAAACACTGGATTGCTCTTCAGCGGCAGAAGCAATCTGTTCGCTCTGTTCAGAGATCAGCTTCATGGACCCTACGACCGAGTTCATGTCATTAACGGCTTCGTTGTTGCTCTCAACAGCCTTGGAACTTTTGATCTGCGAAGAACGCATGAATTCGACGGTTGAATTGGTCTTGGACTTGAGGTCCTCAATCATGTCGGAGATTTCCGTGGTGCTTGATTGAGTCTTCTGCGCAAGGCTACGAACCTCTTCTGCAACAACGGCGAAACCACGACCCTGCTCTCCGGCCCGAGCGGCTTCAATGGCGGCATTGAGTGCGAGCAGGTTCGTTTGATCTGCGATGCCGTTGATCGTCGTAATGATCGTATCGATATTGGAGACTCCAGCGCCTAGTGACTCTACCTGTTCTGCGGTAGCTTCAATTTCATCGGCCAGATCCTGTAAAACCTCCGCACCCTGGGTGATGCTGGATTGGGCGTGATTGATGGAGGTGGTAGATTCATTGGTGTAACTTGCGGCATTGGCCGCATTGGTGGCGATTTCTTCTGCTGCAGCGGTCATTTCGGTGACGGCGGTCGCCACTTGAGTTGTTTCATCGCCCTGCTCGGAAAGCAGACCAACCATGCGGCCCATGCGCTCATAGATTTCTTTGCTGGTTGAACCCTGCAGCCTGGCGTGGTCTTTCATGTCGGCAATGAGTGTTTCGAGCTGTCCTATAAAAGTATTGATATCACCCGCCAGTGACCCGAGTTCGTGCTTGTCTTTTACGTCGACTCGGGCTGTGAGATCTGCATCGCCGCCGTTGAGGTTGCGCACCGAGTCCTGAATGGCTGTCAGAGGCTTCATGATCGTGGCACGAATGACAAGCGCGATGGCAACCACGATTGCGAGAGTAATCGCTCCCAGTACAACAAATGTGATTCCGGCGTCAGCCAACTCTCTTTGAGCGCTTTCATCCAGACGACCAACAACTTCCTCGGCTTCGTCAAAGTAAAATCCGGCCCCGATAACGAGATCCCAGTCGGGTAGGTAAACGTTATACGAGGTTTTGGGTTCGGCCTCGGTTTTGCCCGGCTTTGGGAACCAGTAGGTGAAATATCCGTCGCCGTTTACGGCTGCATCAACGATTTCACGAACAAGATAATTGCCTTTTTTGTCCTGCAAATCCCAGAAGTTATCCCCAATGCCTTTCTCGCTGCTTCCCAACAGCCTGCGAATACCGTCGGTTGAATAGCCGAAGAGATAGCCGTTATCGCCATACTGAATAGATTTCAGCAATGGCAAAGCCTCTTCCAGCGAGGCACCGCTTTCATACAGAGGTTTAATTGCACTGCTGGCCGTTTCCATCAGCAGTTTGAGTTCCGCCTTTTTAATCGCTGTGACTTCCTGGTGGGCAATTTCCAGTTGGGCTTTGGTCATTTGCTGGCTAGCCATGTTGAAGTCGATGAACAACACCACAGCCATAAGCATTACCGGGACGATAGCGATGATCATCAATCGGTTCCGGATCGAAAATTTCATGAATAAGGTCTCCTGCGCTTGCGTCAGCAAACGGTGCCATTTGAGCAAAAGGTGGAATGCCGGGAAGTCTATGTAGATTATAACGGCAGATCGGCTGGGAAGATGAGAAAAAAACTGAACAGACTGTCCTTTCTGGCGAGACAGCCCTGCAAAATAGGGCTTGCCAGTCACCCTGAATACGGGTAATTCCAGACGGGCGATACTGGTTTTTGCATACGCCCCGAAGCGCCCCCAGCCCTTAAACTGGTCGTATCTTTTAATAGGTTCGCAGCTCAGCAAAGCTGGCTCAGCTTTTACGTAGCGAACATCCGAACGAAAAACGACTGGAGGTTGGATAAGCTATGAACATTATCCCTGTAATTACTCTGTTTGGCGGTCTGGCGGCATTTTTTACATTGGCTGTTACGTTGAGATTTGCGGTCGGCCTCGCCCAGACCGTCGAGAAATGAAACGACACCCAGGTCACAGGCTCTTGATTGTCGCGCTGCTAGACGATGGTAATCAGGAACCAAAGCATAAAGAAAATGCCCGCGACGGCTCCAAGCTCGCTCATTTCTTCGCCGTCGCTTAACCAGTAACGCTTACAAGCCTTAAAGAAGCGTTTTGGTGTGTATATATTTTTCCGGTAATAGCGCTCGTAATACTGACGCAGTATGTCAGGCATAGTTTCGTCATCGTATCGGCGCCAGAGCTTCAGCACCCCCAGTAGATCTCTTTTCCGGGCCCAGGCCCGGGTGATAACCGGGAGCCGCTTCAGCAGCATGGACGAACCAAAATCAATCAACACCGGGTTGCCCTCAGGCGACACCACAATATTGCCAGAGTTGCCCACGTCCAGGTGCGCAATCCCCTTTTCGTGCAACTCACTCACCGCCTGATAGAGCCGAAAGAAAAAGCGATCCGGAATATCACCCTTCCGGAATTGTTCTTTAATAGGAGCCCCGTCAACGTATCTATAGCTGATCGTGCTTGAACACGTGGCGTCGCGTTCCACCCCCTGGGGGGTGAACGCCAGCCCACTAACTCGTGTAAGCATTCGATATTCATGTGAGGCCAGAAGCCGAAAATATTGACCCAAAGGGCCCTGCCGGTACCGGTAGGTTTTGAACAACCGCTTCTCGCCGTTGGTCTTTGTATTGATACAGATGATGGGCTTGTACCACTTCTGACCGGGGGCACTCTCCTCCCGACAGGATTGCAGTTCAAGACTACCCAAAGTCGCGCAATCGCTCTCACTCACCCGTTTACTCTCCCACAGCTTCTGGTGTTACCTCTCAAGAGGTGGCCTGCGGGACATTATTGTGAGTTGTCGAAAGGTTGAATAATTCCTTTACCGTATGGTGTTCATCACACTGTGTGATAGTTCGTTTCCGACGATATCCTCACCTGCGACATCTCCTATCTCCAGCAATGCACGGTTCGAGGATCGATAGGTGCTGGTCATTTCGGCAAGAATTGATAGGCCTATCTCCGAGGGCGTCTGGGCGCCGATATCAAGTCCGGCCGGGCCATGCAGGCGTTGTGCGGCATCCGCCAGTCCCAGGTCATTCAATGCAGCGAGTCGGCGTGCATGGGTGCTCTTGCTGCCGAGTGCGCCGAGATAGAAACAACGGCTGATCAGTAAGGCCCGCAGAACCGGAATTTCCCAGTCGTGGTCATGAAACATCGTGACGCCAGCAGTCCAGGGGTCTAGTTCAGGGCACACGAAGCCGTTGGCGGTAGTCAATCGGGTAATCTGCGCACCCGCCTGGCCCGCCGTTGCAAGCATCTCCTGGTCGGGAGAGAGAACTTCCACGCTATATCCGCTGGCAATTGCAAGCTGACACAGTGCCAGAGCATTGAGTCCCTGACCGATGACGATCAGACGTTGGCGGGGATAAATCCAGCTCCGGAACATACCGGAATGCAGCTTTGAAGCGGTCTGATCCGTGACACACCGATGGCTGCGGGCAAGGGTGTTGGTTTCCAGGGCCACGGGACGGCGGGCCTCATAGGCCTCAAGCAACGTCGCCAGAGTCTGAGCACCAATACAGGTATCAATGTAGAGGTCGATGCCATTCCCACAAGGCAAGCGGATATCCAGATACGGTGATCCATTGCCAAGGCGCAGCGTTCGGTTTGTCCCCTCACGGATGGCGGCGCAGGCTTCGTGAACGATCACGCTGTCGGCGCAACCGGTGCCGGTAAGACTGCCCACACAGTCGCCCCGCTCTGTGACGACCATCTGGCTACCCAGTGGCCGGGGGGCAGACCCATCGCGACGGATCAATGTGATCAGAGCAATCGCAACGTCCCGGGTCTGATAATCCAGTGCGGCCCGAAGTACAGTAATGCCGTCCAAAATCAGCCTGCCAGTTCCATAGGGTCTACAATGACAGGGCTGTCCACATCAAAACGAACGCCTTCGCGCAATGAGAAGACCGGCCTGATCGCTTCGGTTCCAATGACACTTGCGCCACTGTTATCAGACAGCGTAAAGCGCCCTGTCAGGTGTTCCAGAATCGCTATATCCGCAATCTTGCCAACCGAAAGACTGCCTGATTCATCATCAATTCCCAGCATCCCTGCAGCGTTGCTGGTTACTGTAGAAACGACGTCGTTCAGAGAAACACCCAATGCCAGCAACTCTGTCATGGCGTGGGTCAGGCAGAAGCGGGTCTTGCCAAAGAATGGGCTGGATTCGAAATCTGTCGCTTTGGCCTGGCCAGCGTCAGTGTTGTACCCGTGCATGTCTGCGCCAAGGGTATGAGGCAGGATACCGGCTTCAATAACCTTCCGTGCCATGTCAAAACTGAAGTGCGAACCGTGGCCAACATCAACCTTCAGTCCTCGGTCAAGGCCGGCACGAACAATCGGGTGAAGCTCTCCGGTTTTGCTTGAAATGAATCCCCCTGGATGCCGGGTAAAGGGGTGAGCCAGGATGTCACCTTCCTTCATCAGAGGGACAAGCTCTTCAATAACCGTATCTGGATCTTCAATTCCTTTGCCAGCCTCCGGCCATATCTGGCCCAGGTGGATATAGAGCGGCACACCGATACCACGAGCAATATCCCGGGCCTGCTTTATAACCTCCATACCCCACCGGGATTTGCCGCCAACTTCTGCGTGGGCTTTGATGCCCTTGACCAGATCAAGGTTCGCGAGGCCGATTTCGATAGTCCTTTTAACGTCCACGTCTTCCGGGCCATACAACTGGGGATAGTGATGCCCTTCAAGGCCTCCCACGAGGTAAGCGGACAGAAAACACAGAACGCGACTATCGGCCGGGTCTGCTACGTAGTTACGAAAGGCCGGTAGTGTCATCAAGCTGGGACCACCCTGATCCACAAGCGTGGTGACGCCTGCACGGATTCCGCAACTGTCCGGATTGAGACCGAAGCTCCCGGTAACGTGTTCAAATACATGAGCGTGGGTATCGATCAGTCCCGGGGTGATCAGTTTGTTTTCTACATCGAACACTTCACAGGCAAGGGCTGGATTTATATCCGCCTCTACAGCTGCAATCCGTCCCCCGCTGATAGCAATGTCGAAAATTCCATCAGTACGATTGGCAGGATCGACGACACGCCCCGATTTCAACAGCAGATCATAGGGTCTCGGTTCCATTCGCTTCTTTCCTCTGTCTCATGTGACCGGCATGGGCATTGCTTGCTCTCTCCTGCCCGCCATCGCCAGTGTGAAAAAAATATGCAGTACACGAATCAATAGTATACAGTGACACCTCCATAAATATACAGTGTACTGAATAAATATTGTGTGTATTCGCCTATTTAACAGTAAGTTGGCGTTTTTAAACTGAATTTTTATCGTTTAATTTCGACTTGCCGGAGGTTTTCCAAGGTGCAGAGCAAAAACGATGACAACGCGTCGGTCTCGCGCGGCGTCGGCGCCAGTAAAGTGCGTAAAGAAGATGACCGCTACATGCGCGGGCTTGGCGATTACGTAGGCGATATGAAGATGCCGGGCATGTTGGAAGTAGCCTTCCTCCGAAGTCCGGTGGCACATGGGTATCTTAAGCATGTCACCAAGCCCACCGATGCCGATCAGAGTGTCTTTGTGGCAGAGGACCTTGTTGGTGTTAAAGGTATTCTTGCGAACTCTGCCCTTCCTGGCTTCAAATCTTCAGAGCAGCCGATTCTTGCGAAAGAAAAAGTTCGCTATGTTGGTGAGCTGGTAGCTGCGTGCATCGCACCCGACCGAGCCAGAGCTGAAGATCTCGCCGACAATGTCGAGTTGGATATTGAGAATCTTGCCGCGGTTTCAGACATGCTTGGGGCCCTCGACGAAGAGGCTCCCCTGGTACACGAACACTGGGGCGACAATGTTTTTCAGCACACTCTTGTGGACGGCGATCTTGAATCCATACGCAGTAACGCCGCCATCAAGATAGAGAGAGAGTACAGAACCGCCCGACAGTGTATGTCACCGATGGAGGGTCGAGGGGTATTGGCTTTCTGGGATAGTCGCCTGGAACAGCTTCAGGTTTATACCTCAACCCAGATGCCTCACATTGTGCGGACCGGGCTCTCGGAATGCCTGGGTCTGGACCATGAACAAATTAGAGTGGTAGCCCC
Source organism: Marinobacter sp. F3R08 (assembly GCF_018860425.1). GTDB lineage: Bacteria > Pseudomonadota > Gammaproteobacteria > Pseudomonadales > Oleiphilaceae > Marinobacter. The sequence continues at coordinate 765,785 of NZ_JAHKPI010000025.1, forward strand.
TGATGTTGGTGGCGGATTTGGCTATAAAGGCATACTTCTGCCTGAAGAAGTATGCGTTGCCTGGTTGGCTATGCATTTCAAGCGCCCTGTTCGCTGGCTTGAAGATCGTCGCGAGCAACTGACGGCAAATGCCAACTGCCGGGAGCACTACTACCGTGTTACCGCCTATGGCGATGAGACTGGTCGTTTGCTGGCGCTGGATACGGATGCTGTTGTTGACGCAGGCGCCTACTCATCCTACCCCTTTTCTGCCTGTCTCGAGGGAGCTCAGGTAGCCAGCATTTTACCGGGCCCATACGACTTCCAGGCATACCGATGCAGTACGGTCTCTGCCTCAACAAACAAGCCCCCCATTCTGCCCTATCGCGGTGTGGCCCGAACGGGTGTCTGTTTTGCCATGGAACTCACCATGGATGCGCTGGCAAGAGCGGTTGGGCGCGAACCGTCAGATGTTCGCCTGGACTGTCTGGTGAAACCGGAAAACATGCCATTCGATAACATTACCGGCAAGCACTTTGACAGCGGTGACTATCCTGACTGCCTTCGTCGTGCCGTTGAAGCTATTGATCTCAAGGCAGTCAGGCAACGCCAGGAAACGCCGGAAGCAGACGGCCGGCTGATTGGGGTCGGTATGTCCATATTCTGTGAGCAATCCGCACACGGTACCTCGGTTTATGCTGGTTGGGGTATTCCCATGGTGCCAGGGCACGAGCAGGCGGAGGTAAGGCTGACGCCGGATGGCTCTCTCGAAATTCGTGTTGGCATTCACTCTCATGGCCAGGGCCTGGAAACAACATTGGCTCAGGTTGCCGAGGAAGTGCTCGGCATCGATACGGACCGGGTACGGGTCGTTCACGGAGACACGGCCCTGACGCCCTACTCTACCGGCACCTGGGGTTCTCGCTGCATGGTAATGGCTGGAGGTGCGGTAGCTCGTGCCTGCACATCCTTGTCTGCTCGGGTTGCCACCATCGGCGCTCACTTGCTGGAAGTGCCGGTTGAAAGCGTGGTGGTTGCAGACGGCACCGTGTCTTCCCCCCAGTCTGTTAAAACTGTGACACTTCAGGATGTTGCCCGCACCTGGTACCTCAAGCCTCAATTGTTGCCAGAGAATGTGGATGCCGGAGGTCTGGAGGTAACTGCGGGTTACAAGCCGGAACGGGACAGCGGCACCTTCAGTTACGCCTGTCATGCTGTCGTGGTCGCCGTTGACCCGGAGCTCGGCACAACGGAAATTCTCGATTACGCCATCGTTGAGGACGGGGGTGTTCTGGTTAATCCAATGATCGTTGATGGCCAGGTATATGGAGGCGTAGCCCAAGGGATAGGCAGTGCTCTCTATGAGGAAATGCCATTTGATAAAAATGGCCAGCCCCTGGCCTCGACTCTGGCGGACTACCTGTTACCGGGCGCAACGGAAGTACCGGAAATAGCGATTGACCATATGGAAACGCCGTCACCGTACACCGAGTTTGGTCAGAAAGGCATTGGCGAAAGTGGTGCAATTGGACCACCAGCGGCCATTGTGAACGCCATCAACGACGCTTTACGGCCGCTGAACGCGGAAATCTCCGAAGTGCCGGTGACTCCGCAACGAATGTTGGGGGCCATCCTTAAAGCGCAACTGGCCAAATCTGAGGAGGCAGCGTAATGAAACCCCAGGCATTCGACTATCACCGGGTAGAGGCTGTCGCTGAGGCGTGCCAGAAAATGAAAGACATCGAGACGCGTCCTATCGCGGGCGGTCAGTCACTTGGGCCCATGCTTAACCTTCGGCTGGCGCGTCCCGGTGCTTTGCTGGACGTGGCAGTTTTACGTGAGCTTCGAGGCTGCCAACGTGTCCAGGGTGGCTTACTGATAGGGGCATCCATTACCCATGCCGAAATTGAAGACGGCCTGGTACCCGACAACACGGGTGGCATCTTGCCCCAAATCGCCCGTGGCATCGCCTATCGTGCTATCCGCAGTCGCGGCACCATAGGAGGCAGCCTTGCGCACGCAGATCCATCGGCGGACTGGGCCACTACTCTGATTGCACTGGATGCCCAGGTCATCCTTCAGCGCCCGTCTGAAGGCGCCCCTTCAAGGCGTCGGCTCCACCTGCAGGACTTCATTACCGGGGCCATGCAAACCGTCATTGCCGAGGATGAATTACTGACCGCTGTCTTTGTGCCCGATGTTCCGGAAACCAGTCGTTTCGGCTACTTCAAACTGTGTCGCAAGACAGGGGAACTGGCGCATGCCATGGCAGCGGTTTTTGGCGGCGCAGATTCTGCGGATCTTCGTGTCGTGTTCGGAGCACTTCCGGGAGCGCCGATGATTCAGACTGGCGCCAACGCTTTAGACCCGACTACCTGGCAACAGGCGCTGGCAGACCGGTATCCGGATATGGAAGGCACAGAAATCGGCGTGCGACTCCATGTCATGAAAAAAGCGTTTGAGCGGAGCAACACCCAATGAACGGCAAAACGGTGACAATCAACGGTCGCGCGGAAGAATTAAACGTCGAACCCCGGCGTAATCTTGCTGACTATGTGCGTGAAGACCTGTTGCTGACAGGCACCCACGTGGGATGTGAACAAGGTATTTGTGGTGCTTGCACAGTGGTTCGGGATGGCCGTCCGGTGCGTTCCTGCCTTACCCCGGCCAGCAGTTGTGAAGGCAGTGAGGTCAGAACCATTGAATCCTTTGACGGGGATGCCCTCATGATCCGTCTGCGTGAAGCGTTCTCACAGGAGCATGCGTTACAGTGCGGATTCTGCACGCCCGGGATGCTGATCACCGCTCAGGATATTGTCCGCCGGTTCGCAGGCGAAACCATCAGCGACAAGACCATTCGCTACGAACTGAGCGGGAATCTTTGTCGGTGCACGGGATACGTTGGAATTGTAAGGGCCATCCAGAAGGTGCTGGAAAGCTATAAAACCGGGCCCAAACCGGAAGCCATGATTTGCAACACAGTAGAGACGCTGAACCTGCCCGCCCTGGATACCATTCCGTTGGAACAGAATGCCAACCAGGAAAGCCGCACGGCGGCGACTCGCAGCATGGCCGATGGCAATGGTCGACGAATCGAAACACAGTTTGAGCTAGCCTATCCAGCCGCGGCGGTATGGACCATCCTGCGCGAAGAATTGCCCGCAGTCGTCGCCTGCCTTCCTGGTGCAGAACTGTCCTCGCTGAACGATGACGGTACCTTAGAAGGCTTTTTCAACGTCAAACTAGGACCGGTATCTGCCCGCATAAAAGGCGAAGGCAAAGCAACCTTTGACGACAGTTCCTGGCAAGGCCAGGTGAGCGGTCAAGGTTCCGACAGCCGTTCCAACTCACGAGCACAAGGTACCCTCTCCTTTTCACTGGCAGAACTGGATGCGTCGAACAGTAAAATGACCGTCGCAATCAGTTTCGAAATGAGTGGTGCTCTGGCCCAGTTCAGCCGTGGCGGCCTGGTTGAAGAAATAATCGGTGTACTGATAGAACAGTTCCAAACGAATTTCAGTCGCCATCTGGCTGGTGAGGCCCCGGTAAAGCAGGCGTCTCTCGGCATTTTCCAGCTGGCCTGGATGGCATTCCGACGGTGGTTAAGGCGCTGATTCTAAGGCGCCGGTACGCCACACTGATTGGCTTTGCCTGGGTGTGATGAGTAACAATGCACTCCTTGCGTCAGTGTAGAGCCAAAAGAGAGTGTTTTCCCATGTCTAAATCGAAGTCCACCACGACCGCCAAACAGACAAACGAGGATCGTCTGAGCATTCTTGCAGAGCGTCCGGGATTTCTGATCCGGCGCCTGCATCAAATTCATGTTGCCCTGTTTCACGAAGAATGCGCTGTGTTCGGCCTTACCCCGGTGCAATACAGTGCCATAAGCGCGCTCGAAGGATTGGAGCTCGATCAGAAGCAACTTGGCCAGAAAGTGGGAATCGACAGAGCTTCAACAACGGATGTGCTTCGGCGGATCGAAAAGGCTGGCTGGATCGAACGGCGGAAATGCCCTGAAGATGGACGGCGCCAATTGGCCCGACTGACCCCCAGAGGGGAAGAACTGTTAAGTCAGGTGACAGAGAGTGCTCTTCGCGCCCATGACCGCACATTGGAGCCACTGACAAAAGCAGAGCGGATGCGTTTCATCCGCTATATGAGCAAAATTGTCAGTGCCAACAATGATCACGGGCGAGCCTCACTTAAATTATCGTAGGCTCAGGCGGCATCGCCGCCCAGATATATCCGCCGGACATCCTGATTATTCAGCATCTCATCGGCGGTCCCGCTTAGCATTACTTCGCCGGTGCTAAGCAGATAGGAACGATCACACAGATCAAGCGCTGCGTAGGCATTCTGCTCCACCATAAGCACGGTTGTACCACCCTCACAGATTTCCGAAACAAGCTTGAACACCTGTTCCACAAAATTCGGGGCCAGCCCCAGCGAAGGCTCATCGAACATCACCAGACGGGGCCGCGACATCAGCGACCGTGCAATGGCGAGCATTTGTTGTTCGCCACCCGATAAGGTACCGGCTGACTGTCGAATCCTTTCCGCAAGTCGGGGAAACATACCGAGCATTCGGTCAATGTCGGCCTTTATTGTCTGGCGATCATTTCGCCGGAAGGCCCCCATCTCCAGGTTCTCGCGGACAGTCAGCTGCGGAAATACACGGCGCCCCTCCGGGCAATGGGCAATTCCCAGACGAATAATATCCTGTGGCGCCGCATTCTGAATCGGATCTCCCTCAAACAGAATACGGCCACTGCGCACCGGCTCCAAACCACTGATGGCTCTGAGCGTCGTAGACTTTCCTGCTCCATTGGCACCGATCAGCGTAACGAACTCGCCTTCCATCACTTCCATTGAAACGTTTTTGACAGCCTCGGTGGCGCCATAACAGACAGTTACGTTTTCCAACTTAAGCACGTTTCACTCCTGAGCCCAGATAGGCTTCTATGACAGCCGGGTTGTTCTGAATGTCCTGCGGGTCGCCCTCAGCGATCACCTGTCCCTGATTGAGCACGACAATCTGATCGGAAATAGACATCACCATGTGCATATCATGTTCGACGAGCAGCACGGTTATTCCGCTGTTACCGATACGACGAATCATCGCTTTGAACTCATCGGTCTCCGAAGGGTTCAAGCCCGCCGCCGGCTCATCCAGCAAAAGAATCTTCGGGCTGGCTGCCAAGGCAATTCCCACTCCAAGAATGCGCTGTTCACCGTACGACAGAGACGCTGCCCGTTCGTCGGCACGGTGCCGGAGCTCCAGAAAGTCCAGCATCTCCCACACCTGTTTTTTCAGCCTGGCTTCCTCACGACGGAATTCCGGCAATCGCAACAACGACTGGATGAGAGAAGCACGCCCCTGAAGGTGGTAGGCGGTCAGCAGATTGTCGAAAACAGTCTGATCATCAAAGACGCTGGTACGCTGAAAACTGCGAACCAGGCCACGTGCAGCAATGCTGTGGGGCGTATGACCGGTAATATCTTCATCAAACAGTCTGACCATGCCGGATGTTGGTGCCATATAGCCCGAAATTACATTATAGGCTGTGGTTTTCCCGGCACCGTTCGGGCCAATCAAACTGACAATCTTACCTGCCGGGATGCTGAAGGTGACATCGTTCAACGCCACCAGCCCGGCGATCTTCATGGTTACCCCTTCCAGAGACAGAACAATCTGCTCTTTCTCTGAAGCCTGTTTTGCCAGAGTCATGATTTCGCCCCCGCGGACAGTGCACGTTTTGATTCACGTACAGGTATGGCAATGGGAGTACGTACCCATGCGATGAAATCGTAAATGGCAGGAACCAATCCCCGTGGCAGGAAGAGCAGGATCAGAATCATGGTGATTCCGTAGATAACCCACTGGACTTCCGGCTGAACAACACCCCGCAACAGTTCAGGCATGAGGCCAAAGATCAGTCCTCCAACGACAGGGCCGCCGAGAGTGCCCTTGCCACCTGCGACCACCATGATCACCATAGTCACCGTGTAGATGAACAGGAAAACATCCGGGTCTATGATCCGAACGGTGTGGGCGTATAGCCCCCCGGCAGCGCCGGCAATCGCAGCAGAGATAACCGCTGCCAGTGCGAGAAAGTAAGTCACCGGAATGCCAACCGAAGTGGCCAGGGTTTCATTTTCACGCAAGGCAATCATGGCCCGACCCTGGCGGGATTTCACCAGCATGGCGACAAGCAGATACGCGATCACACCAACCGCCAGAACCAACCAGTAGATTTCGGCCTTTGAGGTTAGGTTAACCACGCCTTCGCCGGGTAACCACAGGCTGAGTGGAGGTATGGAGATCATCCCCATGGGTCCTTCCGTCAGGTCAGTCCAGTTCAGGGAAATCATCCGCATCACCTGCGCAAAACTGATGGTGATAACGACGAAATAGGCACCCCTGACCTTGAAGGCGAGCTTACCAACCAGCCAGCCAAAAAAGGCAGTCACAACGATGGCGGTTGCAAAGGCTGCCCAGACCGGCTTGGGATCCACTTGCACGGTGATTCCGAAGCCGAGGTCTACATTGAAACCGAGGGACATCAATGCACTGGTGTAGGCGCCAATGCCAAAAAACGCCGCGTGTCCCAGTGACAGTTGCCCGGTATAGCCCAGAAGCAGGTTCAGGCTGATGGCTGCAATGATCATGATGCCTGCAGAGCCCATCACAGAAAGAATGTAGGGATCCGGCCAGACCAGAGGGAATAGCCCGAGACAAACAACAAAGACTCCAAAAAATTTCCAGTTCATATCAGCCTACCCTCTCTTTTGCGGCGAACAGGCCCTGAGGGCGGAACAACATAACGATAATGATGACCAGGAATCCAAACGCATCACGGTAGGCACTGGATATGTAGCTGGCGCCGAACTCTTCAATGAAGGCCAGCAGAAATCCTCCGATGGCGGCGCCGCCAAGGCTTCCCAAACCACCAAGGATAACGATTGCAAATGCCTTGAGACTTGCCAGGTCGCCCATCAGCGGCGTGGCAACGAACATGGGCGCCAATAACGCCCCGGCGACCGCCGCCATGGCAGAGCCCAGAGCAAATGTCAGAGTATAAATAGCCTTTACGTTCACACCCACGATCCGCGCCGCATCCTGATCCTGGAAGGTGGCTCGTATGGCGAGACCAAACCGGGTACGTTCAATGCCCAGGTAGAAGATGAACAACAAAATCGCAGCAATACTGAAAACGAACAGGCGGGTCGGCGATATGGATACATCACCGAAAGAAATAGGGTCCTGTGAGAAGGGAGTCGGAATAATCTTGGCCACGCCACCCCAAACCATCAGCTCAAGGTTCTGCATGATGATCATGATACCGATCATGATTAGCATCACTTCATCAATGTTTTTCAGATCCTTGCGACGCAGAAAGGCAAATTCTATGAGCGCGCCGATCAGCATCCCGACGGTAGCGGCAACCAGAATCGAACTGAAAAAATCCAGATTAAGTAGTGCCACCATGCCATAGGCAACGTAGGCTCCCAGGGTATAAAGCTCACCGTGTGCAAAATTCACCACGCGCATGATGCCGAAAATAATGGTCAGGCCAATACCCAGCAGTGCATAGGTAGAACCCAGCACCATGGCATTGACGGTGTGTTGTAGAATCTCTTGCACTTGCTCCCTCCCGGGATTGTTCATGCGTTTAAAAGGCGAAAACCACCATGGTTTTCGCCTTAAACTCGTTTACTGAGCAGTCACTTCACCGTCTTTGAGCTGAACAACGTAAACGTTGGGCTCGTTCTGTGCGCTTTCCTTGCCCTCTGGGCCATCTTTAAAGAACGAGATGTCGCCGTTTACGCCTTTAACCTGAACGTCCCACAGAGCCGCACGAATGGCTTCCGATTCGGTAGAACCTGCGCCTTCAATAGCAGCCGCAATAGTCATGATGCCGTCGTAACCACGGAAGCCTTCACTCAGGCCAGGGAATGAGTAGCCTTCTTCGTTCCATGCATCCACGAAAGCTCCAGCAATTTCAGGATGAACGGCACTTTCAGGTGTCCAGGGAGAGAAAAACAGCAGGTGGGAACTCGTGTAACCCTTCGGTCCCGGTGATTCCAGCAGAGGTTCCGGGAATGAACCGCCCGTGGTCACGATACGCTGAGGCAACTGTTGCTCAGCGGCCTGACGAATACCAAGCGTCAGCTGTTCTACGCCAGAGGTCATAATCAAGGTGTCGCTACCGGTGTCCTTCAGCGCTGACAACTGCGCAGAAAGGTCAACGGTGGCTGGAGCTACAGTTTCCTTACGACCGATCTCAATACCGTGTTCCTTGAACATCTTCTCGAATTCCTGAGATGCGCCAAGGCCCCAATCGTTGTTCACCGACAGGAAGTCGACTTTCTTGATTGGCGGATTGAAGCTGTCCAGAGTCTTGGCAAAGGCCTGTGCTTCCATTGCCGAGGTGGGCGCGATTCGGAAGATCCAGGGATTACCCGCTTTGGTGATCTTGCTGGACGACGAAGTCTCAACAACCATCGGGACACCGTACTCTTCAAGCTTCGGCATGGTGGCCAGCGTGTATGTGGAACTCCACGCGCCCATGATGACCGGCACCTTGTCACTCAGGATCAGCTTTTCAGCCGCGTTGACGGCCTCTCGCGGGTTGGATTTATTATCCTCGATGACGAGTTCAACCTGACGACCCAGCAGCCCCCCGTTCTCGTTAATCTTCGCAGCGGCGATTTTAGCGCCGTTGGTTACATAGTTACCTGATGCGGCCACGGCGCCAGTCAGCGGCTGTGACACACCAATTTTTATCGGATCAGCTGCCCAAACTGGCGTCGCAGCCAGCGTTCCGAAGAGCAGCGAAGTTAACAAGCGCTTAGACATAGCCATTGAATTTCCTCTCGTTTTTTACGTTGTGGTACTGGGTTAACTGAACATCAGACGCGCTTGATTCACGCGCAATGATTCGGGTGATGAAACATGACGAAAACCGTGTCACTCATGACGCCGCCGCGTCCGTGGCTGCTTCAAAAACACTCAGGTCCGGTTGATAGAACCCCTTCCCCAGGATTCCGGCCATAGCGTCCTCGCCTACCAGGGCAAGATTGATGATCGGAGCTTTATGCTGAGCGAGTACTCGGGAGGGACAGACAACGCCTGTATCGGGGTTAAGAATGGTGTCAGGCCGGGACTTCCAGTCATCCGGCAAAAGTGCCTGCCAGTCAGACACGACCTCGGGCGCAAACTCCAGTGCCTGACCGCCCAGGCCACAGAAATCGATGACCGCACTGTCGCCTATCGCACCAAGAACCGGCCGGTGTTCCTGACCGGCAAACCGTTTACCCTCGGGCGGCTGAGCAGGAGTGGTGGCCCAGGACGTCTGGCCTCTCAGGCGCAGGCCAAACTGCACACCATTGCCACCTACAGCGACCACCTCAGGTTCGGTTTGTGCTGAAGACTGGCCAAACTGCAATAGCCAGCCACAGGCACCCATAAGAATTGGAAGAACAAAACCTGGACTGTTTTCGAGCAGTGACCGGTAGTCGTCAGACAACCCTCGCAACTGTTCAAGCAGGGCCGCATTCGCGCGATCGGTTGAGGAGTGGCACTCATTACCCTCGGCCAGAGCTTTCCCGATAACTGTTTCCAGGTTAACGGGCGATTCGGCCAACAGAGGTTTTAGTTCGAGCTCTGCAAATCGGGCGTGACACTCCAGGTTATCCAGACACACAGACTCTCGTGACCCAAACCTGAGTCCCGTGGGGGCTCCTTCAACAACTGGCGCAAAGGCAACGCGATCCCCGTCGCCAATCACGAAAACCGGCATTGATGCGGAGACAACCTGAGCCAACGGTGTGACCACCCCCCAGTCCTGTGCAGGTTGAAAGCTGACCTTACCCTGATCAATCAGTACTGCCGCGTCGTCCGGTGTCGTAGCGAGTCCTTCAAACATCAAGGCTTGTATGGCTGCATTACGAACCGCCGCCGGGATTGGAGAATCGTAAAACGGAGGTCCGGCGTGGAGTAAAATGGTGGTGTCGAAATTGGGAAGAACTTCACCCAGCGGGCTGACACCCTCAAGAAAAATCCCAATAAACTTTTTGTGTCTGTCGGTATCTATAAGGCTCATGACATTTCGCAACTGAATTTTTGATCGTTACGGTATTGCATACACAAGCTGTGCCAAGCCGGCTTTTTTGAATGCGGAAGATCGTTAAAGTATTGTTTTAAAAGCTAATAAGATTGATGTGAAGTTTTTGTGGCTTGCCAATTGGAAACTCGAAGAATGCCTCATAAACGCTCAGTATACTGAGCAATGCACCAAATAAAGGCCCGACTTTGACGTGAAACCAGGCGAAACGATGTACGGGGGGAAAAGCAGGAATGACCGGCCCCTACCCTGCACAACAGCCTGGGTAGCGGCCCGGTATTATCCGGAAAATCTGGATGAACTGGGACGTCAATTCTTAACATGACGTCCCATGAGACACTCGAGGATACCGGGAACCCGCGACAACCTGTCAGGTTTATCTTGCATGCTCTTGAGTCGCATAAGCCATGAAACTGCACGCACTTCCGTATGTCGACCGATTCTTTTCCTCGCTCAATGATCTTCTCAGGAGCATGGGACAGCGTCTTGAGCAACCTTCCCCTTGATGGCGAGATGGGAACCTAACGCAACCTGGACGTGCATTTGCCAGCTATCCGGGAAGCGGAATGTACTCCTCCTCGTCACCCACAACCTTGCAGAAGCGACCCGACTGCCAATCTTCTTTGGCCTGTTCTATGCGCTCTTTCCGTGTGGAAACAAAATTCCACTCGATGAAACGTTTACCCAAAGGCTCTCCGCCGATCAACACAATCCGCGTGTCCTGTCTGGCTGTGATAGACGCAAAAGAACCGGGCGTCAGGATGGCCATGGAATGGGCAGACAGGGGTGTGCCAGCAATCTCCAGATCCCCGGTGACGACATAGATGGCCAGCTCGGAGGCGTTGGGAAGATCCAACGATTGTCCCGATTCCAGTTCAGCTTCGGCATACAGTGTGCGGGAAAACTGGCGGACGGGAGAAGTCAGGCCCCAGGCGCTGCCAATCAACACTCGCACGGTCACGCCGTCGATGTCCGCTTTCGGGATGTCCTCGCTCGAATAGTGATGAAAAGAAGGTTCTGCCTCCTGGTCATGTTCCGGTAAGGCGAGCCACAGTTGAAGCCCATGAACCCGGTGATTGGCATTGGTTACTTCCGGCCGTTCTCGTTCTGAATGAGCAATGCCTTTGCCTGCGACCATCAGATTGATATCGCCGGGACGGATTGGCTGAACGCTGCCAACGGAATCCCGATGCAGAATCTCGCCTTCAAAAAGATAGGTTACCGTTGCAAGGCCAATGTGAGGATGCGGCCGCACGTTAATGCCCTCGCCGGCCTGAAAATCAGCGGGCCCCATCTCGTCGAAGAATATCCAGGGTCCAATCATCTTCCGTTTTGCGGTCGGTAAAAGTCGCCTGACCGAAAATCCACCTAAATCGGTTATCCGGGGCGTCAGTATCAGTTGAACTGAGTCGCAGGTTGCATTGTTGCTGCTGCATTCCTGTTCGACATCTTGAAGAACGTTACTCATGGGTCCTCTCCGGTGGCGATTAGCATTTCATTTCCAGAGCACCCGCTCCTGAGCGGGACGAAAAATCTTCTGCCTACCCCTGCCCTGGTAAAATAGTCATACCTCATAAATCAGAAATCGTCCACGCGGCCTCATTTGAACCTCCCGAAAACAGGCCCTGAAGGTCTTTGCCAGCCGGCGATCTCAGGCACGGTTGTTCTCTGTGATTTGCTGCTGCATTGCTACCGCTGTCCTCTCAGGCGTTTCAGCGCCCGCCTTCGCCCGTTGAATCACCGCATAGAACACCGGTGTAAACAGAAGACCAAATACAGTGACCCCGATCATCCCGGAAAATACGGCAATACCCATGGCATGTCGCATTTCCGCCCCGGCCCCAGTGGCCAGTACCAGTGGCACAACGCCGGCCGTGAAGGCGATGGAGGTCATCAGGATCGGGCGCAGGCGCAGACGACAGGCCTCAATGATTGCCTGAAAATGAGTGTAGCCTCTGAGGTTCAGATCTCTGGCAAACTCCACCATCAGAATCGCATTTTTACTCGCCAGCGCTACGAGCACGATCAAACCAATCTGGGTGAAAATATTGTTGTCACCGGAGGTTAACCATACACCTGCCAATGCCGACAACAGGGTCATTGGCACGATCAGAATGATGGCAAACGGCAACCGCAGGCTTTCGTACTGGGCGGCCAGTACAATGAATACCAGGAGGATAACCAGGGGGAACACAAATACCATGGTGTTACCGGCCAACTCTTGCTGGTAGGTCACTTCGGTCCATTCGAAGGCCATGCCTTCTGGCAGTGTCTGCGCCAGCACGTCCTCAATTGCCGACTGGGCCTGATCTGAACTGAAACCCGGAGCTGGCGAACCGTTCAATTCGGCCGTAGGGTAACCGTTGTAGCGCATAACCCGGTCCGGACCAATGGTTGATTGCACATCCATAATCGCGGAGAGCGGAATCATCCGACCCTGCTGATTACGAACCTTCAGGTTCAGGATGTGTTCGGGATCCAACCTTTTTTCGGCCTCTGCCTGTGCAATCACCTGATAGGTACTCCCAAACAGGTTGACGTCGTTGACGTAGACCGAGCCCAGGTACACCTGCAGGGTATCAAACACCGACTCTAGCGGAATGCCCAGAAGCATCGCACGTTCCCGATCGATATCGAGGTCGAACTGTGGAACCTGAACCCGAAAACTGGAGTACAGGCCGGTCAGCGCCGGATGCTTGCGGGCCTCGTTCAGGGTGCTCTGCAAACTGGCGAACAAAGCTTCAAAGCCCTTACTGCTGCGGTCCTCTATCTGCAGCTTGAAACCGCCGGTGGTGCCAAGCCCCAGAATGGGTGGTGGCGGGAACACTGCCACAAAGCCCTCATCAATGCCGGCAAAGGCGGCGTTCAGTTTGCCGGCAATGGCGCCGGCGCTGAGCTCAGGCGTTGTGCGCTTGTCGAAGTCGTCCAGTGGCAGAAACACGATTCCGCTGTTCGGGCTGTTAGTGAAGCCATTGATCGAGAGCCCCGGAAACGCAACCGTATTGGCGACACCCTCCGTTTCCAGCGCAAGTTCCTGCATCTCATCCACCACCGCAACGGTACGATCCAGGCTGGCGGCATCCGGCAGCTGAGCCACAGCAACCAGATACTGTTTGTCCTGCTGCGGAATGAATCCTCCCGGGACGATATTGAACAGGTGGCCAGAGAAAACGGTGAGACCCACATACACCAACCCTACAATGGCGCCGTAGCGAATCAGTTTCCTGACCAGCCTTTCATAGGCCTTACCGGTCCGATCAAAGAATCGGTTGAAGGGCCGGAATACGAAGCGGCCAAACACTTTGTCGAGTGCGCGGGAAAGTCGGTCCGGTTTTTCATCGTGGCCCTTCAGCAACAGTGCAGACAGAGCCGGAGACAGAGTCAACGAGTTGATCGCCGAAATGATCGTCGAAATGGTGATGGTCAACGCAAACTGCTTATAGAACTGACCAGACAGCCCGGTGATGAATGCAGTCGGAATAAAGACTGCACACAACACCAGGGCTATGGCGATGATTGGTCCGGTTACCTCGTTCATGGCGACTTTGGTGGCTTCTCGGGGCGACAATCCGCGATGAATGTTTCGCTCCACGTTTTCCACCACCACAATCGCGTCATCAACCACGATACCGATGGCCAGTACCATTCCAAAGAGAGACAGCGTGTTGATCGACACTCCAAGCCACTGCATCACAGCAAAGGTACCCACCAGCGATACGGGGACCGCCACCAACGGAATAATGGATGCACGCCAGGTCTGCAGGAACAGCACAACGACCAGCACGACCAGCAGAATGGCCTCCAGCAATGTGGTAATGACGGCATCGATGGAACCACGAACAAATACGGTCGGGTCGTAGACAATGTCGTAGGTTACGCCTTTCGGGAAGGATTCCGACAACCTCGCCATCGTTTGCCGGACACTGTCGGAGAGATCAATGGCGTTGGTTCCCGGACGCTGGAAAATAGGCATCGCGACGGCGGGTTTTCCGTCGAGTCTGGCTTCCAGGGCGTAGGTATTCTGCCCCAGTTCTACGCGGGCCACGTCTTCCAGGCGGGTGACAGCGCCGTTCTCTCCCGTTTTCAGTACGATATCCCGAAACTCTTCCAGAGAAGTCAGTCTACCCCGTACATTCAGCATCAGCTGGAACTGACTGTTATTTGGGGCGGGTTGGGCGCCAAGAGTGCCTGCCGCAACCTGTTGGTTCTGGGCGCGAACTGCGTTCACGACATCCGACGCATTCAGGTTACGGGCCGCCAGTTCGTCAGGACGCAGCCAAAGACGGACAGCAAACTCGCCGCCGCCAAACAACTGGACATCTCCGACACCTCCCAGACGAGCGATTTCGTCCTTCACATTCAACTCGGCATAATTCGCCAGGTAAGTGATGTCCCGGCTCTCATCGGGAGAATGGAGGTGTACAACCATGCTCAGGTTTGGAGACGATTTTTCCGTCACCACGCCCAGGCGTTGAACATCTTCCGGTAGTCTCGGCAGAGCGATGTCAACGCGGTTTTGCACCTGAACCTGAGCTTTATCAAGGTCGGTGCCCAGGGCGAATGTCACCGTAAGCGTCATGCGCCCGTCTGCGGTCGCCTGAGAGGACATGTACAGCATGTTCTCAACACCGTTGATTTCGTCCTCAATGGGCGAAGCAACCGTCTCCGCAATAACGGTTGGATTGGCGCCCGGGTAGTTCGCGGTAACCACAACGGTGGGTGGTACCACCTCCGGATACTCACTGATTGGCAGCTGGAAAAGAGAGATGCCGCCCCCAATCAGTATGACCAGGGACAGCATGGCGGCGAAGATCGGCCGATCGATGAAAAAGTGGGGGAATTTCATCCGTCAGGCCTCAGAACTTGATGCCAGCGGAATGCTGGACATCGAATGCTTGATCTTCAAGGGTGAAAGCAACATCCAACGGCGTTTCCGAGAGCAAGACCGGTGTAATGGTCATGTCTGGCCCAACCTTGGCTGTACCATTAACGACCAGTACATCGCCCTCCGCTATGCCCTGCTCTACCACCCGAAACCTGCCGAAGCGCTCACCGAGTTCCACAGGGGTGTAGCGGGTTTGTCCCTGGTCGTCCACGGTCAGAACAAACCGGCTATCAAGATCGGTGGCAATGGCCCGGTCGGGAACCAGAATTTTCTGTTCAGCCTCGGCTACAGCAATCTTTACCCGAGCGAATGCCCCCGGAACCAGAGCTTCGCCAGATCCCGACAGCACTGCCCGCAGACGCAGGGTGCCAGTGCTGGTATCAATAGTGTTGTCGACAAAATCGATTTCGCCCGCGTGCGGGAAATCCCGCTCACCGGTCAACTGGATGCGAACCGGAGCCCTCAAGGCAACATCACGGGCACCGAAGAAGCGATACCAGGTGCCCTCATCCATATCGAAGTAGGCGTATCGATCCTGGTTCGAGGCGATCGTCGTGAGACGACTCTGATTAGCGATGACGGTATTCCCTGCGGTGATATCAGCCCTGGAAACAACACCATTAATCGGCGACCGGATGACGGTGTAACTCAGCTGAAGTTCAGCTTCCTTGAGCTGGGCCGCAAGGGATGAAACCTCTGCTTCCGCCTGGCGGCGAATCGATTCTCGAAGTTCTGCCTGTTCTTCAGCGATGGAATGGCTGCGCAGCAAACGACCAGCGCGCTGGGCTTCGGCTCCGGCTTGCTGGAGCGCAGCGCGGGCCCGGGCCAGTTCGGCGTTAAGTTGTTCCACACGCGTCGTCAGTTGGCGGTCATCCAGTTGGAAGAGCATGTCGCCTTTCTCAACCTTCTGGCCTTCCAGAAAATGAACCCGATCGACTACACCAGAGAGGCGGGGCCGCAATTCCACGGTCTCGGGTGCTTCAATACGTGTGGTGTACGTTTTTTGGGGTTGTACTCCGACGCTGGAGGCCGCGACAACTTCAATCGAGGGCGGTTGCGCTTTGGACCCGTTGTTCTGGGCTGCGCTTTCGCAACCCGCAAGAATAAAAACTGCCGCACCCAGTGCGGCAAGAATTCGATAATTCATGGACTCGACCCTTTATGTTCATGAGGGAGACGTTAGCGCCGGAACGGATATTCTGGTTCCTGGGCTGATGCCGGGTTCGAGGAATTATCTGAGCTTCAAGACAGTGAAAATAATCACCATGCGGTATTGGGATTATCACTGAGGGTGATATTGCTGTGTTTCGTGGGTTTCAACCAAAGGCTGGATTCTTTAACTCCCACTGATCAAGCTGGGCGCCATCGAAGAACGTCGCAAAATCCTTGCTGGGAACTGGCCGGCCAGTGAAATAACCTTGAACGGAATCGCAGCCAATCTGCTTGAGGAACTCGAATTGCTCAGCGGTTTCGACCCCTTCAGCAATGACATGCAGCCCCACATCGTGCCCGACCGTTGTAATGGCGCGGGCAATGGCCTGGGCTGTTGGGTCGGAATTTACGGAACTGACAAAGCTACGGTCGATCTTCAGGCAATCAATTGGCAATTTCCGGAGATAGCTTAGCGAGGAATACCCTGTGCCAAAGTCATCAATCGCAACGCGGATACCCAATTCTCTCAGGTCATTGAGATTCTGGAGCGCCTTACTGACGCCATCGACCATGATGCTCTCTGTTACCTCGAGCTCTACCAGCTCAGGTTTGATATTTCGTTGTTGAATTCCGGCTCGCAGCTCTTCCACAATGGTTCGTGTGCTTAAATGTATGCCCGAAATATTGATTGAGATGGGCACTTCTTTGCGCCCCTCCTCCCTCCAGGCCACCATCTGATCGAAAACGCGCTCGGTCACCAAATGGGTAAGAGGGACAATAAGTCCCGCCTGCTCGGCAATGGGAATAAACTTTGCGGGCGAGACGAAGCCCAGCTCAGTATTGGTCCAGCGGATCAGAGCCTCAACACCGATCAGCTCGAGCCCCGAAAGGTCGAATTTGGGCTGATAGTGCATCTCCAGCACTCCGTCCGCGATATCACGGCGCAGTAGACGTTCCAGCTCAATGTCTTTGTAAATTGTATTTCGCAGTTCTGCATTGAACCAGCGCACACGTTTTAGGCCCAGGGATTCTGGTTCAGAGTGCAATGCGTAGGCTGTAGCACTCAGCAGGCCATCAGCAGAACTCACTGTCTCAAAGCTATCCGCCCCTCCTACATTCCAGTCAATCATGCAGGAAAAACCATCCACCTCAAACGCCGAGGACAGTCTTCTTGCCAGCCCCTCCGCCAGATCCTCGGCGAACTCAATAGTTCGGAGTCCGGAGAGAACAATGACGAAATCCGTGTCAGATAGCCGGGCTATCAGAGCCGGCGTGCCGACCAGATCCCGGGGCAACGCTGTCATGAAACCGTCGAGCCCAATATCCAGGCGTTCAACAACAGCACAGGCCAGTTTTGTCAGCCCTCGCCGTCCAATTCTCGGTTCGAAACCGCTAAGGTCCGACGCAGAGTATCGAATTACCAGCGTATGGCGCCCCGTTTCCAGGTCGTTTTTCAGACGCAGATTCAGCTCTGAAACCAGCTGCTTTTCGTTGGGGATGCCAGTGTCTGTGTCGGTGTAGGCCAGCTCAAACATCCGTCGTTCAGACACAAATGCTTCGCTGTGATCCTGCAACAAACACAGGATTTCATTTTCGACACCTGCGATAAATCGGCCCTGAATAGTGAATGACGTGTTGTTCAAATCGTAATTCAATACAAATTTATTAACGCTTTCAGTCGGGGTTGCTGTCTTCCATGTTTTAAACGCGTCGCTCACGCAATGGCTCGGAAGGCACTCGAAAAAACATTGCCCCGCGGAGAACGTCTGGCCAATGACGGACGGCAGACGCTCTATCTGGTGCCCTGCCTGAATAACACCATCCCGATCCAGTACCAGCATGGCTTCTGATGAGGTTTTGAGCATCGAGGAAATCTGAAAACTGCGACTGCTGAGATGCTTTTTTATGTTGCGGGCCCGAATCAGGGAGTTAAGCCGTTGTGAAATAATTTTCCAATTAAGGGGTTTTGCAACGAAATCCGTCGCACCGCATTCGAAAGCGGCATCAATAGAAGCATCATCGTCCTGGCCGGTAGCAATGATAATGGGGACCGGATCATCTTCCAGGAATTCCCGCATTTTTCTGCAGGTTGAAAAACCATCCATGCCTGGCATTCTCGCATCCAGAATGATGGCATCAAAACGATGGGATCCGAGCCAACTCAAGGCTGTATACCCATCAGAGGCCTCTGTGACCGAGAATCCGGCTTTTTCTAACGCCACACGAGATACGAGGCGAACAACCAGATCGTCATCCACGACCAGCAGGCGGAAAGTATCGGAATCCTGGCTTCCGTCAGTGGCGGTTTCGTCATCAAGGCTTGAGCCAAGCATGCCCTTCTCCCTATTTCAGATCATTTACGAGAGATATAGCATTGGCCGTGCCAACAATATTTATTCTTTGTGAATCAACAACTAAACCCCCATGAATTCAGGGGGAATTTCGGCTTCGCAATTTGCAACTCATAATGAAAAGCGCTGGTCTTGCAATTTGTCCCATTGTTGCTTTTTGCGATAGATCGTTGAGGCACTGATTTCGAGAAAGGCGGCGGCTTTCGGGACATTGCCACTACACCGTTCGATGGCTGATTCTATAATCCTCTTTTCTTCCAGCCAGAGGGGCATAATGCCCTCACTGCCCCGGGATGAGGGTGATGACCGGAGGGGCGCTTCCACACTGGCATTCGCAGGAAGGTCCATGGGGCCGTCAGGTTGTGTTTGCTCTGAGTCCAAAGCCATCGCGGACTCAGGATACTCATGCCGAGATCGCGTCAAATCAGGGAGCATTGTCATATCCACGGTTTTGCCGTCGTTCAAGACAACAATATTCCGAATCACATTGCTGAGTTCTCTGACGTTGCCCGGCCAGCTGTACCGTAAAAAGAAAGCTTCAACGTCGCGATGGAGTTGTTTGAAACCTTTTCCCTCGTCCATGGCGTACTGAAGCAGCAATGACTGGGCAATAAGCAGAATATCCTTACCACGTTCACGTAAAGGAGGCATATGAACGGGAATGACATGCAAGCGATAGTAAAGATCTTCTCTGAAGCGCCCTTCCTGAACTTCTCTTAAGGGGTCGCGGTTGGTGGCACAGATAAACCGCACGTCGACGTTGACTTCTTTACTGCTGCCCACCGGCTGTAAGCTTCCGGATTGTATCAGGCGTAACAATTTGCTTTGCAGATCAAGGGGCATCTCACCGATCTCATCCAGGAACAGCGTGCCCCCCGACGCCCTCAAGGCTGCGCCATCCCGGGCTGAGGCGGCTCCAGTGAAGGCCCCCTTCACATGGCCAAATATCTCACTCTCAATCAATTCCCGGGGAATTGCGGCACAATTCAAGGCAATGAACGGCTTGTCCGCTCTGTTGCTCTCCGCGTGCAGGGCCTCAGAGCACAGCTCTTTACCCGTACCGCTTTCGCCAGTGATAAACACAGAAGCACGGCTTTTCGCAGCACTCTCAACAATGCGATAAACATTCTGCATCGGCAGAGACGCGCCGATCATTCGATGAAACTGCTCCCTGACAAAAACCTTTTCATACTCTTCAACAACTTCTTTAAGCTGTTGTTTCTTTAATATATTCGTCAGTGTTACATCAAGGCGAGCTTTGTCGAAGGGTTTGGATATAAAATCGCTGGCACCCCGTTGCATGGCATCAACGACCATATCGACCGAGCCGTGCGCGGTGATCACAACCACCGGCAAATCCGGTTTTTCTCTCTGCATCTTGTCGAGGATGTCCAGTCCGCTGGTGTCCGGCAGCCGAATATCAGTGATCAGGGCGTCAAATTCCCGCTCCGACAGACATTGAAGAGCATCCAGCCCGGTGTGGGCCACTTCCACGTCGTACTGTTTGTCGAGATAACTGCGGTAAACCAGTGCATTCGAGGGACTGTCTTCAACCAGAAGTATTCTGGGTTGGCCGTCATGCAGCATCAGCAGCTCCTTTTGCTGTTGTCTCCTGAAAACTAGAGGGGTGGTTTCTCAAGTTGTTCATGGTATCGAGAATATGCGATCAGCGTGTCCCCTGCCACTTTTCTAACCAACTGAATTGTTGCTGAATCCTCAATCGAACGCCCCATACTGGCCAACTCTTCGAGTCGCTGGGCGCTGTCCTGAAGACGCTCCCCTCCAAATGTGCCCGCACAACTCTTGAGCGCATGCGCCTGCTCCCTGATCTCGGCTTCATCTCCTGTAGCCTCGGCATTTTCAAGCGCCTGTATTCGTTTTTTTACCTCATTGATGAACACAGAAATCATCATTGGCAATGTTTCTGCCGACGTGTCCGCTACAAGCTGATCAAGAACGGCATCAGATAACAGTTCGTATTGTGCTTCCTCTTCGGGAGAGTTCATGGCGCTTGCCTCTGCTGCAAACCGGCAGTTCTCAATCGATCCAACCAGTTTTTCTATGTTAAACGGTTTGCTGACGAAATCATTCATACCCGCTTTTAAACAACGCTCCACTTCTGTTTTTTCCGCATTGGCGGTCAAGGCTATTATCGGTGTTTGCGTATTGGGCCCGTTACCCTGTCTTATCTGGAGCGCTGCCTCCATACCATTCATGCGGGGCATTCTCATATCCATAAGGATCGCCGCGTAATTTTTGTCACCAGCCCGCTGACAGGCCTCTTCACCATCATGAGCAAGGTCAACCACGTAACCCCGGGCTTTGAGCATTTCAGAACCAATGAGAAGGTTGGCTTCGACGTCATCAACCAATAGTAAATGTCCCTTATCGGTTGTTGGTTGATCATTTACGGGGTTGACCTCAGTGACCGCTTCCAGAACAGACGATTCAGCCGCAGCACCCGGCTGGTCCTGGCCTGGATCCATGGGATCGCAGCACCTGAGCGCCGGATCTGGCATTTCGTAGGGGAGCCTTATGGTAAAGGTGGTTCCAACCCCCTCCTCACTTTCCACCGACAGGCTTCCGTCCATACCGTCCAGGAGCTTGCGAGCTATTGCAAGACCAAGTCCAGAGCCACCGAAACCCGTGTCCCTGAGCGCATCTACCTGCTCAAATTCAGAAAAAACCGTACTTAACAGATGGGCGGGAATTCCCGGACCGGTATCACTCACTTCAATGACCAGAGTCGGTTCCATCCCCGGTCCAGCCGGGTCCTGATGACCAACCCTTACCGTGACCTCACCCTCCGTTGTGAATTTACAGGCGTTGTCCAGCAAAATGGTGAGTATCTGTCTGAGATGATCCCTGTCAGCAGACAACTGGGCAGGCAGCGCGGGATCCGTCGTTGACGTGAGTGTGACGGTATCTTTGCATCGGTGTAAACCGACGGCATTTACCACACCATCGATCAATGGATTCAGTTCAAACTGGACGCGATGAAATTCCATCTGTCCGGCCTCAATCTTTGAAAAATCCAGCACCTCATTGACTACCTGAAGCAGTGATTCCCCGGATTGTTGGGCCAATTTCAGGTACCGACGCGCGGCTTGACTCATCGAGCCGTCATCAGACATCAGCGACAGAGAGCCCAGAACGGCGTTCATTGGCGATCGGATCTCGTGGCTCATGTAAGATAGAAAACGAGACTTTGCGGTAGATGCCTGCTCCGCCTCCGCTCTGGATTCAATCAGTTCCTGTTCTTTCTGTTTTCGCTCGGAAATGTCGCGGATGGCCGCCGTAACAAATACCTGCCCTTCCACCGTGATGGCGGTTAGCGCCAGTTCAACAGGGATACTGTCTCCTGTTCTCCGCAGCGCTGTCGTCTCTACACGCTTGCCAATGAGGGGGCCTTCGCCTGTGGCCTGAAAGTGCGCCATTCCTTTGGCATGAGCCTCCCTGAACTCAGGGGGTATCATGAATTCGTGCATGGGCTCGCCCAGCACCTCCGATCGGCGCCAACCAAAAAGCGTCTCCGCCGAACGACTGAAATCCGTCACCAAACCTTCATGATCAACAGTGATCAGTGCATCCAGGCTGGAATCCACCAGGTTCGCTTTCAGATGCTCACTGACTTTGGCCGCCTGTATAAGGTTATGTTCATCGGTGTAGTCCCGAATAATAACCAGCGACCGCCCTTCCTCGCCTGCTTCGAAGCCCCTCAGGCGAACATCGACAAACCGGTTACCGGTATCTGATTCAAGCGTTATCGGCTGCCAGTCATTCTCAGTAAACCTGTCCAACGTACTCTGCTCTCTGCATTCAGGCGAGTGGTTCGCAAGAAGATCCGTCAACAGGGTGTGGTTCAAGGCACTCCGTGCGCAACCGAACAGGTGCTCGAACGCCTGATTCACGAAAACGATGTCACCATCAACGCTCAACATGGCGATAGCATCCGGGGCAGCTTCCAACAGCGCTACAAACTCCGCTTCGCGTTGTCGCAGGCTCGCATTTGCGGTTTCAAGTCGCTGATTGGTCGCCGTCAGCTCTGCTTTTTGCTGCGTAAGCACTGAAGACATAGTGTTGAACGACTGGATTGTTTGCGAGACCTCGTCACGGCCCCTGCTGTTGAGCGCTTTGACAGGTTTGCCTTCCTGCAGATCCCGGCTGGCCTTTTGCAGCGCGAGAATACGTCGGCTGAGATAGCTGCCAAATAGCCAGGAACAGATACCAACGAGCACAAGCTCCAACAACGCAATCAGAAGCAGACGACGTTGCGCTTCTGACCAGATTTGGCGCAACTCGCGGACAGAGAATCCAATCTCGAGGGTGCCAAATTCCTCGCCATCAATCTCAATTGCTTTCTGTACGTCGTAGATACCATCGTCCACGTCGTCAAAGGAGCCATCAGGTGACACCGAGTCACTGACCGGCATACCAGTCTGGGCGAGTAAGCGACCATAGCCACGAACCCGAACATAAGATACACCTGAGAGCGTCCCCAATTCGTTTACCTGCTCGTTTAGGGATGCAAGATCAAAGGCAATTAACGAGTCAAGAAGCACTGAGCTTGCCATTTGCACAGTATCGTTCGCTCGCTTATGTAAGGCCTGGGCTCCAGTGTTTTGAAGGTAGGTAGATGCTTGCCATACCAGCAGAGAAAGGAAGATAACTTCAATCAGGGCGATGCCCAGAATGGTTTTCCAACGAAATGACATTGCCCGAACTCCCTGTCGTCGAAGGCGTTTTTTCTATCAGCGCCCCCGGATATCCAGCGCCCTGACCTCGTCCCAGTCGTTGTCGGAAGCGCTTTGAAAACCACTCATGCCAAGCCCTTCCAGAATTTCCCGGCCCCTCTCTGAGCGGTCAAAGTCGACCAGCGCTTCTCTGATCTCTGCCTTGAGAGCTTCAGGCACTCTCGGATGTACGGCAAAAGCATGGCCGGTAAAACCTGGTGACAGCCAAAGTATTTCCAGTTTTTCACGGATCTCTGGAGACATATTCTCAAAGGTACGCACGATCCCGCCACCCGCCTCAAAAAGCCCATTGGCCACCGCGCGATACACCGAATCGTGTGACCTGACAAAACTGGGGTTGTAATCAGCAATTGCCTTGTCGAGAAAAGAGCGCGTAATCAGTGTTGCTGCGAAAGCGTTTGGAGCTGGAAATGCAATCGACGTACCGTCCAGTTCTTCGAGTGACTCAATCATCCGATCAGACCGCACAACGATAATACCCTGTATCTGGTGGTCACGCTGACGGACCAGAGCCTCGTAACCCGGATTCATACTGAACACCGTGTAATGGTAGGGGTTCATGTAAGCGAGGTCGTACTCCCCGGCCCCCATCCGTTTTTCGAACTCGGGAATATCCGGCGCTGTCGCAAAACGCACAGTGAATCCCACCTGCTCCGACAGATATTTTGCAAGAGGAAGCCACTCACGGGCGAGCTTCTCGCTGGCCTGCTGGGGAACCACACCCAGAACGAGAGATTGGTCTTCCTGCACGTCTGTCCAACCCAATCGAGTCATAAGTATAAGCGCGAGAGCAAACAGAATCTTGATACTGCAATTAGGTATACGAACCTTCATGGCGCTTCCCTTGTTTTTAAATAGAGTACGACGTGTGTGCCACTCTCTGAAGCAGGATTCGGTCCAAGTTTATTAAGACTTTAAATAACAAATGAGTAGCCATTAAATCTAAAGTTAAGTACATGATTTACAGATTTGAATCGCAAATTGCGAATCAATCTGCCATCAGAGCGACAAGGACTCCCCTTACTCCCCTGTTTACCGGGCATTTCGAGCGTTGGCATCAAACTTGCCCTGTACAAGCTCAGAGGCACAGAAAATCTATTATGAACGTCGGTCAAAGGCCCAAAGCCCATGTGGAACCAGCAACAGATTGAAGACGACCAGGAGCGCCAAAGCACAGTACTCGTTGTGGAGGATTCCATCTCGGAACGTGTTCGCCTGATCGCCATGCTTGGAAAGCTCGACTACCGGGTTATAGAAGCCGTTAATGGTCTCGAAGCTCTCGCCTATCTTGAGAAAGAGCACGTTGACATTGTCATCAGTGACTGGCGCATGCCTGGAATGAATGGCTTTGAGTTGTGTAAACAAGTCAAGGCAACAGCAGATCTGGCGCCCTATTTCATTCTTCTGACCGGACAGAAGACGGTTCATGATCTGGTTGCGGCCATGGATGCCGGAGCAGATGACTTTATTGCCAAGCCCTTCGCCGTCGAGGAGCTCCGTGTCCGCATGAACGCGGGCCGTCGGGTGATCAATTTGCGCCACCGGCTGTGCGAAAAAAACCAACAATTGCGACTTTCCCTTGCCCGCGAGTCAGAAACTCTGGTTCAGCTTAAAGACGATCTGATGGCTGCTGAAACACTGCAGCGCGCACTTCTTCCTGACCCGACGAGTCTCCCGGATGGCATCACCATGCTCCACTATTTCAAGGGCGCCAGTGGAGTTGCCGGAGACGCCTATAACGTCATTGCTCTGTCACCAACGATGATCGCGTTCTATCTGATTGACGTGTCAGGGCACGGTATCCGTTCAGCGATGCTGTCGTTTTATGCAACCCAACTGCTTTCGAACACCAGCAAACCGGTCAATGGGAGTGATTTGCCGCCGGTACCCAGTCAAGTGGCTCAAGAGCTAAACCAGAGATTTCTGGCGGAGTTCGATGATGGTGATTATCTGACCATGGTGTACGGGATTCTCAACCTGGAGAACGGGCAAGGGTGCTTTTGCCAGGCAGGACACCCCAATCCGTTTGTTCTTGGCTCAGAATCGGGGGCTCCGGCGATACTGGGAGGACCGGGTTTTCCGATAGGGATGTTGGCAGAGGCAACCTACGAAGACGTGCCTTTTGAATTGAAACCCGGGCAGCGACTGATCGTGACGTCCGACGGACTTTTCTCGTGCAGGATGAAGTCAGGCAACCTGCTGACAAAAGAACATCTGGCCGGATTGCTCAACCGCATTGCGCAATTACCCTCGGCCCATCAGCAGACGAAACTTTCATCCACTCTGGATTCGTTTATAGCCGCCCAGGAACTTGAGGATGATATCTCAGCCATGATGATTGAGCGCGCTCTGGAGCCGGCAACCCCAGCCTGCCCATCGACACCGTCTGAGTGTGTACCGGCATGAAGAACTCAACCATATCGAGCCCTGTCAGCCTGGATTCCATTGAGCAGATACTGTCGATTATTGAAAACACTCTGACAACCTGGCTGGCGTCTCCCCATGAATTGTTCGAGATCAGCACCTGTTGCCGAGAGGCCCTGAATAACATTGTCGAACACTCAGGCCAACGTTCATTTTCAACAAAACTTCGGTTTGCACGAGTAAGCGGGCGCAAGGTTCTGTTTGTCACCTTCAGCCATCCCGGCTTTGTGCCGAGACCGGATACCGCTGACACCATGCCTCTGGACAGCTTGTCTGGCCGGGGCTGGCCCATCATGGAGGCCTGGATGGATCGGGTACGGCACCGCAGCGTCAATGGTGCCACCCGTCTCACACTGATACGGGCACTTGCAAATAGCCCGGTTGGTGTATCCACCGAACCTTGCAATATCAATTGCCCAGTTTCGCCCAACCAGATCAATACAGACGGAGAATTTTATGGAAACGCCAAGCCCAACGAGTAATTTTGAAATCATCGACCTTCCGCCGCTTCTGGTGATGGGTAACAGTGATCCTGTTCGCAAGCAACTTGAGTCCCGTATTTCGGCCGGGTTGCATCGGCTGATCCTGAACCTTCAACCGGTAGAGTTCATGGATTCCAGCGGTCTTTCAGTGCTTATGTCGGCCTGGAAGAAAGTGAAGCCCTTCGGCGGTCGAGTGATCCTGGTCTCTCCCGCACCCAGTGTACGGGCTCTCCTGGAGCTTACCCGCCTGCACGAGATCTTCGAAATTTACGAAGATATGGATGCAGCACAGGCTGACATGGCGGCTTGATGCCATCACTTGGCGAGGAGTAGCGCTATGGGAGATCGGATTCGGAGGCACCTTGATGGAGCCGGCCAGGCTTTGAGGGTTAACCATTTTGTTCGCAATGTGGGTTGGCTGACTCTGAGCATGTTAGCCACGCGGATTTTGCGCCTCGGAATAACCGTGGTGGTAGCCAGAACCTTTACACCACTGGACTATGGACAGATCGCGTTAATCTTCACAGCTCATGAGATTATCGGGCTGTTTATACAGCGGTGTACTCAGGTCAAGCTGATCCAGGCCCCCACCAGAGACCTGCCCTCTCTGTGTCGAACAACCTACCCGCTCAACTGGGTGTTGAGCCTTAGCCTGCTCGCGGCACAGTTCCTGACCGGGTTCCTGGTAGCCACGTTCTACGCCACTCCCGAGCTCTGGCTTCCGATCAGTTTGCTGGGGCTGTCGCATCTGCTGCTACCCGCCGGCATGGTTCAGGCTGCGCTTAACGTTCGAGCCGGAAAACTTCAACTGGTAGCAAAAATTGAGGTTGCCCAGACCGTCGCCGAAGCGACGGGCGTTTTGCTGCTAATTGCTGCAGGAATGGGTATCTGGTCTCTGGTGATACCTAAAATTATTGCGCCCCTCCTTTGGGTATTGGGTCACCGTGCGCAAAATACCTGGCGATTCGACAGGTCGATTGAAGGCTCTTCCTGGCGTGAAATACTTCGTTACAGCTCTAACCTGCTGCTAGTTGACGGGCTTCACGTGGTGAGACAGAACCTGGACTATCTGTTGATCGGGTATTTTCTTGGCCTTGAAGCTCTGGGGCTGTATTTTTTCGCGTTCAATGCGGGTCTGGGAATTGCGAGCACCTTTGCAAATGCCATTAACAGTGCCCTCTTGCCGCACCTCTGCAACGCAGACGGAGACAACTCTGACGCGCAGCGCAATCAACGGTATCGTGCCGGTATTCTGATGATCGCCATTGTCGTTGGCGGGTTGGTATGCCTGCAGTCTGTCGCCGCACCCTTCTACGTGCCCCTGATTTTTGGCACGTCCTGGGCCGCAGCAGGCAGCATTCCACTGATCGTTTTACTATGCCTTACCGCATTGCCGAAAACTCTGTTTGAAGCCAGCAGTCAGTACTTGCGGGCACTCGACCGGCCTGCAGAAGATCTCAAGTGCCATGCGTGGCTCACACTGACTCTGGTCGCCAGTGTCTCGGCCAGCGTTCCATTCGGCCTTTGGGCCGTCGCCTTTGCAACGTTCGTCACCTATGGTGTCGGGGCCATAGTGATGATGCACTACTGCCGAAAACCGACCCTCTGTGAACCTTCAACCTCCCCTCAACCGCACCTTGTACACCCATAACGGGATCATGCAAGCGCCTCCACTTCTCGAAGAAGACCCGCGATAAACGCGGGTTTTTCATCAGCCCGAAGACTGCACATCACCAGAGAAAGAGCTGGCAAGCCAGAGCGCACAGCCATGTTCTCTGTCTGTTTGCAAAATGCGACAACCACCACCATTCCGGCCTGCACTTACCTCCAAACTGATTTGCAATTTGCGAATAGACCCCATCCTGAGAGTGCGTCGCATTTTTCTGCAATTAAAACAATCGGTTAAAGCCTGCCCAATCATGGCACGTCTTTTGATACCTGATATTTAAATTCCTTTTTTAGTGTGCAGTTCGTCAGAGGACGGTCTGTTGTCACAACGGAGATCGTCACCATGAAAATCGTTATTGGAAGTCTGAGTGTCCTGTGTATTCTTGCGGCGGTCGGTTGTGCTGCTCCGAACCTCAGCAGCGATCGCGATGAACGTGCAATGAACGGGAATCACTGGCTAAACGAGTCTCGCGGGGGCCAGCTCACTGAGACAACCTACCTCGGCCCCAGGGATGCATTTGTTGCTTACGATCATTCCGCAGAAGAGCTGCTTCATACCATAGATAGAGTCACCGCGGAGGAACCGGGGCTCACCGCAGGGCTCCCGGTGTCACCCCCGCTCTCCCCCGGAGACCGCGTTCGCATTGATCTGCCGCCGAAAGCATTTTTCCAGGGGGTGTTTGATTCCTCTGATTCAGCGCTGGCCGGCGTATACGAAATAGGTTTTGATGGCAGACTGAAGCTGCCTTACATTGCCGCGATTCAGGTAGCGGGTTTGTCCCTTGATCAGACTGAAATCACCGTAAACCGTGCTTTAGAAACGGAAGGTTATTTCAGGCCTGGCATGGCACGGCTGAATCTCTCTATCCAGGAATGGGCACCGGTTCAGGTATCGGTTGCCGGGGCTGTCTTTTACCCGGGTATTGTTTCTGTAAATCCACGAGGCCAGCAGACCTCAGGTGATCAACTTACGCTCCGCGGCGGAAGCACCGCGATCAAGCGTTTCCTGACCACAGCATTGCTGTCCGCAGGTGGCGTAAGACCCGATGCTGATATTCAGCGAATCGAACTTGTGCGCGGCAACAAGGTCCATCGCCTCAATCTCAGCGGCACTGTCGACGGACATCGAATTGAGGATATGGCCCTGATTCAGGGGGATCAGATTCGTGTACCCAGCCGGGGCCTTCCGGATCCGCGCATCATTCGGCCTACGGCGATCACACCACCAGGAATCCGGGTTTTCATCTCCAATCTGACGGTCCCGGCGCTGAACAATGCGTCCTCGGCCATAGGTCGCCATGCGACCAGCCTGCCTTACGGTGCTCAGCTTCACACGGCTGTAGTGTCCGGCAACTGCGCCGGCGGTGCGGCCTCGACCAACAGTGATCGTTATGCAGTTCTGGTTACCACAGATCCGGTCACCCGTCGGCCAGTAACAGTGGAGCGTCGCGTTGAGCAAGTGCTCAGTCAGCCCCAGAGCAGGTCCGTCAACCCCTACCTGATGCCGAATGACAGCGTGGTCTGCTATGACTCAGACATCAGCAATCTTCGCGATATTGGCCGAGCCATCAGCGACATCCTGTCACCGATTGGCCTCTTTCGATGAAGCCTGACCATACGGAACAGACACCCAGGCGCGGGCCGCTTGTTCGACTTGCGGTATATGGGCTGAGCCTGACGCAAGCCAAACGTCGGTTACTGTATCTGTCACTGATGTTTGCGTGTCTCGCTGTGATCTGGGGACCAATTTCAACCCTGATCATTTTCAAGCCTGCGTCCTACACCAGTGAATGGACACTGATTCTGCCCGGTACCGGAAATGGCCTGGCGGTCAGCCTTGAAAGTATCGGCCAGGCCACGGCCAGTGTCGCTTCGCCCTTTACCAACAGCTCTGTTGATCCGGTTGTGAATTACAAAGCCATCGCTACCAGCAAACCCGTACTCGCCGTTGCCGCTCAACACCTGAACATGTCGGTCGAAGAATTCGGCGCTCCAAAGATCAAACTGGTGGATCAGACCTCTTTGATGGAGTTCAAGATGGGCGCAGGTTCCGCAGAACTCGCTCAACGTAAATCCTACGCACTGTACCAGGCCCTGCAGTCCCAACTGGACAAGCTCCGGGACGATGAAACCTATCATCTGACGGCATCCGGCCTTCAAATGATCGCCGGCTTCAACGACAAACTGGAGCAGGCGCAACAGAGAAAGCTCGCGTATCAGGTAAGGTCAGACATCGTCTCTTTTGACCAGTTTCAAGGCCTTATCAAACGGCTGGAAGACAGCAGATACCGCCACGAACAATTGATTTCGGAACACCAGGCGTTGGTATCACGCATTGCAACCATGCAACAGGGCCTCAGCCTGACGGATGAGGGACTCAAGGCCGCCATCGCGCTCCGTAGCGACCGGTCGTTTCAGCGACTGCTCGAACGACACGCCGATATTCACACCCAGATGTCCACTATCGACGGCATCTGGGGCGATGACCACCCGCAACTCAATCAGCTGCATGCCGCTCATCATACTGTTGATACAGAGCTTACCCGTCGCGGTCGTCAGGTTACCGAGGACAACAGCTGGTCGACTAAAGAGTTGATCGATCTGGGCAACCAGACCGGACACGATCAGGTATTGATTGAACTTCTTTCTCTGATCGCTGAAAGAAATGGGCTTGAGCAACGAATACAGTCCGATGCTGCCTTTATCGAAATCCTGTCTCGGCGTATTGAGGATTCGGCCGGCGATTCCGTGGAACTGGAAAACCTGAGTCGTAAACAACAGGTCGCCACCGCCGTATTTTCAACTGCTCTGGCAAAACAGGATATCGGTAATGCCGACCGCTACTCGTCCTATCCGCTGGTTCAGATGCTGGCACATCCTACGCGTCCCGAACGGGCCAATAGCACGGCCACAAAAATAGCGCTGATCGGCGGTGTCGGTGCAACCCTGGCCCTGGTCGTTGGCCTCTACCTACTGTGGATCAGAAAGCCATGGCTCCAGAAACTCCTGAAGAACGCATAATCTGGTACGGACTGGGCTGGACCTACGGGTTCTACGTCCTGGGCGCTCTGTATCTGGTCGGACCGGTTATTGGCTGGCTTCTGTTTTTACTGGTGTTCAGTCGGCTGCTCGACCCTGGTCAGGAGTTCAGGGTGCCCGGTCCGGTCACGCTCTGGCTGCTGGGTATGCTGCTGATGCTGGTCTGTATCGTGGTTGGTCACTTGCTACAGGGCCTGGGTACCGGGCAGTTGATCAAATCGTCCATTGGCTGGGCTAAAGGCTGGGCCCTGATGGCGTTGTTCATTCTTGCCGGATCCACCCTCAACATCCGGGCCGAGCTGATAGCCCGTGCGGCCATGCGGGTGTGTTTGCATACATTGGTTTTGTTGCCTGTTTTCGTGGGTGCCTGGCTGCTTCGGTTACCCGAGACCGCATATGTGTCTCCATTGAAAGCAATTGGCGGCCCCGGACCCGAATTCTTTGCAGTCTCTCTTTACGAACTTGATCCTCAAAGCCAACTCCCGCGGTGGAGGCTATTTACTCCCTGGGCCCCGGCATTGGGATTTGTTGCCAATATCTTCTTCCTGCTGGCGTTTGTCGAACAGGATACACGTTGGCGACGAATTGGCATCTGCGCCAGTGTGCTTATGATCCTTATGTCCCAATCCCGGCTCGCCATACTGGTACTTCTGGCCGTGGTGGGTCTTCTGTTTACTCTCAGATATCTCCGGGGCCCCGTCATGGCGTTCACAGTGATGGCCGCCAGTCTGGTGTTTGCCTTTGCCGGAAGCTGGTTCCTTGAGAGCGCCGAAAACGCATATGAATCCATCAAATCGGCCCGTGCAGATTCAACCCGGGTTCGCGAAGCACTGGCCCGCATTGCTCTGCATCGCTGGCAAACCGAAGCGCCGGTCTGGGGGCACGGGGTCGTTGAACGTGGTCCCCACCTGGTTGAGTACATGCCTATCGGTAGTCATCACAGCTGGTATGGGCTTCTTTTTGTCAAAGGTCTGGTTGGGTTTGCCGCGTTGGCCATTCCTTTGGCTGCCTCTCTGCTGTTTCTTGGCCTGAAGCTTGCCCGGGGTGGGATCACAGAGCGGACAGGTTTCGTCTGCGCTCTGTTATTGCTGCTGTATACCTTCGGCGAAAACCTTGAAATTCTCGCCTATCTGATCTGGCCCGGTCTTATGTTCATCGGGTTGGCACATAAACATGAGCCGCGTCCGGCTCAACCTTTAACTCTAGGGCCCCCTGCATGACAACTCAAATCAACGCCACGCTGACTGTCTCCAGATTCTGGCCTGCCCGCGGAGGCTCCGAGATGCACTCCCGGGAACTGGCTCACGCTCTGACCCGCGCCGGTCATGATATTCAGGTGATCTGTCACAGCTCTACGGACACGGAACCAACAGAACTGGCCCTGACCCGAGAGAGCAGCATTGCACAACAGGACGGCCACTGCATGGTGTACCGCGAATGTCCGACAGGGCCAAAACGACAGGCTCTGCGGCTTCTTGCCCTCAATCATCAGCGATTCCGTTCGGTCCGCCCTCTATTTGATCAGTTACTGAGGACCTTCAGCACCAGGACAATCCAGCGGCGTTCCGCCAACGCACAGGTGATTCACTCTATATACAACGGTCTGACCTCTGTTGCTGAGTCATCGCTAGCCGCAGCCAGGAACCAGGGTGTGCCATTCATCTGGTCGCCTCTTGCCAATACCGATCTACCACAGGGCCTGGGCTGGTCTTCAAGGCGTTTTCGCAAGTTGTACCAGGAGGCTGACGCATTAATCGCGTTAACTCGCCATGAACAGGAATGGCTGGTTGCCCAGGGTGCTCCTCAGGAACGCACTTTCGTCTGTCCTATGGGGCCAATGGTTGCTTCGCCCTCACCTGTCGGGGAATTTCGGAAGCGTCACAGCATTGGCAACGATCCGTATGTACTTTTTCTCGGCCGACACGATGAAGCCAAGGGCTACCAGCGGTTATTACAGGCGGCAGATTTTATCTGGCGATCCCGGCCAGACACGCGCCTGGTTTTTATAGGCCCACAGACCGAGCTTTCCCGGGCCAGTTTCCAAGAGCACACAGACCCCCGGATCACCGTTATTGAAGAGATCAGTCAAGCCGATAAAAACGCAGCTCTGGCCGGGTGCGAGCTACTTTGTGTTCCCTCGGACAAAGAATCTCTGGGCGTGGTTTATCTGGAGGCCTGGCACTACAGGAAACCGGTGGTCGCGCTCGATATCCCGGTTTTGCAATCCGTCATCAGTCACGGCGTGGATGGGTTGCTGTGCCGGTCCGATAGCACTGACCTTGCCAGGGCAGTCATCCGTCTGCTTGCAGAACCAGCTTATCGCCAGCATTTGGGTGAGGCCGGGCATAACAAACTGGAGCGGGACTATTCCTGGCCTTCAATTGTCCAAAAACACCAGGAAATTTATGCCTTCGCGCTCGCAACGCCGAAACCGGCATGAATTTCGCTGTTCTTTATTCAAGTAATACCATCATTCAGGAGTTTCATCGTGCCCAAGGTTAGTGTTGTCATGCCCGTCTTTAACGTGGCCGCCTTTGTATCACAGGCCATACAATCTGTACTCTCTCAATCCTTTTCTGATTTCGAACTTCTCATCATTGATGACTGTTCGCCGGATAACAGTATTGAAATCTGTGAATCATTCGATGATTCACGAATCCGGATCATTCGTCACCGGCTTAATCGTGGTCTGGCCGGCGCCAGAAATACCGGCATACATCATGCCCGCGGAGAGTATCTGGCCTTTCTGGATTCCGATGATTTCTGGCGCAATGACAAGCTCCAGTGCCATGTCAGTCACCTGGACGCTCATCAGGAGGTGGGCATCTCCTTCAGCCGTTCAGCCTTTGTGGATGCCGACGGAGTGCCAACGAACTTCTACCAGATGCCCAAATTGTCGGGGATTACCGCAAGTCACCTGTTCTGTCGCAACCCGATCGGAAATGGCTCGGCCCCGGTCATACGAAAAGCCGTATTTAATGACATTGCGTTCCCTGGTAATCACGGTGGAATAGACGAAATCCGTTACTTTGACTCAAGCCTGCGCCAATCCGAAGATATCGAATGCTGGCTCAGGATTTCATTGAAAACCGACTGGTGTATTGAGGGTATTCCTGAACCACTGACCTTCTACCGTTTGAACGCCGGTGGTCTTTCGGCCCAACTGCACAAACAGCTTGGCTCCTGGGAGCAGGTGGCTGAAATAACCGCCAGTTACGCGCCGGAATTTGTCGAAAGGCACGCCAGTCGGGCTCGAGCGTATCAGTTACGTTACCTCGCTCGACAGGCTATTCGTCTGGGTGACGGCACGGCGGCCATAAGGTTCTTCAACCGGTCGCTGAAAAGCAGTTTAAGGCCCGCGTTTGAAGAGCTCGGTCGAACCCTTGTAACCGGTGTGGCTGCCTATCTTCTCTGGACCATTCCGACGCTTTATCGCAAAACCGAAAAAACCGCAGCCACGCTGATTGGTCGTGTTCAGCAGGAGCGCATTGAAAGGGATCTCGCCAGTTCCTGACCGGCGCCGCCGAATGCGTTGCAATATGCAACGCATTCGGCGACTCCGATTGCACTAAGGTTCCTCCAGCCCCGCCTGTCTTCCTCCAGACCACTGATACTCAGCCTTTTATATCTTGGCACGGAATGTGAAATGGATCTCCAAATGGCTTTTTATACATGGAGACCCGCATGGTCTTGGGAACCAAAACGATCCTTGCAGACAGCACCTCAGACACCGAAAACGATCTCAGCGCTCTGCTGGGTGTCTCTTTCGCCAACTTGTCCCTGGATGCAGCGATAGAACAGCTGTGTGATGCAGTGGATCAGGAGTCCGGAGTGAACCTGTTTTTTGTCAACAGCCATTGCCTCAATGTCAGTTATGAAAACCTGGCCTATCGGCGGGCGTTAGCGCGGGCTCCTCTGGTTTTCCCTGACGGTAGCGGTGTGGCCATGGGATGCACCATGAATGGTGAAACGCTGAAGTACAACCTGAACGGTACCGATCTGTTTCCACACATCTGCAAACTGGCAGCAACAAAAGGTAAACGGGTATTCCTGCTCGGCGCCAAACCCGGCACACCCGAACGAGTTGCCGACTGGGCCAGATCAGAATTCCCTGAACTGCAGATCGCGGGTACCCAACACGGCTATTTCAGTGCCGACGAAGAAGCTGGCGTGGTTGAGGCGATTAACGCCAGCGGCGCCGATATTCTGCTGGTTGCCATGGGCGTTCCAACGCAGGAGTTGTGGCTGGACCGCATGCAACCCAAACTTGCAACCAGGCTCAACGTAGCGGTTGGTGGGTTATTTGATTTTTACGCAGGGAACGTGTCCCGGGCGCCCTTATGGCTTCGAAACAGAGGGCTGGAATGGGTTTGGCGTTTGTTACAGGAACCTCGCCGGATGTGGCGCCGCTATATTCTCGGTAATCCCCGGTTTGCTCTGAGGTTAAAGCACGAGGTGCGCACCAGGAACTATGTTGCAGCCATACCCACCCAACTGGCTGACCATTCCCGTCGGGCGAGGCTGGCATGGCGTGCCCGGATTCAGCGTGCCACTCACCAATTCCGGATAACCAGCCTCGATTCATCCAAACGGGCTACGGACATCACATTAAGTCTGGCAGCCTTGCTGTTTCTCACCCCGATTTTTCTGATTGTCGCGCTGGCCATCAAACTCGACAACCCGGGCCCTGTTCTTTTTCGCCAGACCCGTGCAGGCCGACGTGGCCATCCGTTTCAGATGTGGAAATTCCGATCCATGGTGGTCAATGCGGAAGCTTTGCGCGCCGAGCTGGAGGCGCTGAATGAGGTAAGCGACGGTGTCACCTTCAAGATTAAAAAGGACCCAAGGATCACCCGTGTTGGCGCCTTCATACGAAAATACTCGATTGATGAACTTCCGCAACTTTTCAATGTGCTGTGTGGGTCTATGTCTATTGTCGGGCCTCGCCCTGGGCTGTATGCGGAACTGACTAAATATGACCTGGAACAGCGGCAACGGTTGGATATCAAGCCGGGGCTTACTTCCGAATGGGTGGTTGCCGGTCGAAACAATCTCAGCTTCGCTGAGCAGGCTGCACTGGACGTAGCTTACCGCAATAAGCGTTCGTTCTGGGGGGATTTAAAACTCATGATCAAAACCATACCGGCATTGCTAATGGGCCAAGGCGCCAGCTAACGCCCAGCAAAAGGAATTTCCAATGAAACAGGCTTTGGTGTTTGCCGATCGTTCCGGTGACGAATTATTCCCACTCAACGAGCATTTCAGTCCTGCGATGCTCCCTGTGGCAGGCCACCCGGTTCTGGAATACACACTGGATCGGCTCCAATCCAGGGGCATTGAGCAGGTTTTCCTTATCGTCCCCGCCAATGACACGCAAATTCGGCACTATTTTGAAACCGGTGTCCGCTGGAGCTTGAGCATTCAATACCTGAGTGCTCGCTCCGATGACACTCCTGACCGTGTTCGGGCCCGTTTGGGCGGGTCGCTTAACGCACCCTTTGCGGCTCTTCGAGGCGACGTCTGGCGCTCGCCATCGTCGAGTGGCCAGGATGAATCAGCACCCTATTGCGGAATTTCAGAGGGCTACCGCAATCAGTACGAACTCTGGCACAACACCAATAACTCTCTGGAGGCACTGGTCTGGGAAAAAACTGCTGGCCAGAGCACGGAGAGCACATCAAGCCAGTGCGGATTCCGGGGCCTGACAAGTCTCACCGAGTATCACCAATTGGCAACCGCCAGTGCTGATCCGGGCTGGTGGCCGTCATCTGCAGGACGCAGCGAGGATCTCCGTTCCGGCGCGCTGACACGGGTTCATCCCGTCAGCCTCAGAGACGGCTTTTCCTGCGTCGGGGACTTCAGCATGATTGAGTTGGGTGCTGAACTTTCCGGGCTCAATTCAATAGGAAACCATTGCTTCGTAGCCAGGGGCGCAGCATTGAAAAATGCGGTGATCCTTGACAACACCTTTGTGGGTGCGGGTATGCGCGTGGAAAACGCCATTGTTGTCCAGCAACGCGTTATCCGGGTCGATTTGAACGCCACACTCGATATACGTGACAGCTTTTTCCTTGCGCCAAACCGGTCGAAGGCGGCGAAGAACACAATTTATCAGTTGCTTGAACGTGTGCTGGCGGGTCTTTTGCTTATAGCAGGATTCATCACGTCAAGAATCCGCCAGGAACCCCGCCGGCAAAGTCTGGAACGGGTTCAGGCACACCAGGACCTGAAACATGCCCTTCTGGGTAAGATACGGTTGTTTGGCCGGCCTCAATCGTCGCGCATCAGCGACCAGTTGGCCGGGGAGAACTACCCGTGGCACGAGCAATTCCAAAACCTGCCAATCGGTGCCTTGAGTCCTGCTTCGTTAGTCTATCCGGACGCCACAGATCCGGTTCTACTGTCATTGGCAGAGATAGAGCTGAATGACCGATCATCCCTGAGAACACTGCTGAAACGTGGATTTCGCACCATGTTTGTTGGTTCCCGGTACTCCAACCATTCTTGCGCTGTGGAGGAAGTCCAGTCATGAGCGAAGCAGCCCTTCCTGCAAATGAGGCAGAACGTCTCAAAGCGCTGGCTGACACCCGACTGATGAATTCAGCTCCCGAGGCCCGATTCAACCGAATCGTGTCAATGGCTCGTGAATTGTTTGATGTTCCCATCGTACTGATTACGCTGGTTGACGAGGATCACCAGTGGTTCAAAGCCAAAATCGGTACCTTTGAGACAACAGCCCCCCGATGTACTTCGTTCTGCGCCCATACCTTCGAAGACGACACGCCACTGGTGGTCGAGGATGCGTCCAAAGATAACCGTTTTCGTGATAATCCCATGGTTGCTGGTGATTTTGGCCTTCGATTCTATGCGGGATACCCCATCCACTCACAGGATGGATTTCCGCTCGGCGCGCTTTGCCTTATCGACCATCAGCCACGACGTTTCGGAACCCGGGAACTGGCTGCGCTTCGAACCCTTGTAACCATGGTAGAAGAGGAAATTCGGGCTACCCGGCCTCCGGCCAATGATCCGCTCCTATGCCCCGGAAGCCGCTGGGGGAAGTGTCTGCAGCAAGCAGGCTCGGCTCTTTCAAAAAAGTCCGTCGCACTGGTGCTGTCCGCAATTACCTTTTTCTCGCTTCTCTGTGTGAGTGGTCATCATTTTTTGCAGGATCTCGAAAGCAGGCACCTTGAGATGGAGGCAGCGAAGTCAGAGACTTTATTTAACATCAGAGGACGGCTGGAAACAGAGCTCAATGCCAGACTACACCTGACCTACGGTCTAGCTGGCTTTGTTCGGGCCGGCCCTGATTCAATCAACAACGAGCGTTTTCAGGCATTCGCCAGCGATCTGGGCAGAAGTCTGACAGGAGTTCGCAGCTTGCAACTGGCACCCGAGGGGGTCGTAACTTACCTCTGGCCGGAAGCAACAAACAGTCCTGCGATGGGACACGACCTGCTGACTGATCCCGCGCGCCGTGAGGCGGCGATGAAGGCGATAGAGTCTCGCCGCCTTTGGGTGGCCGGGCCCCATGAGCTGCTTCAGGGCGGTGTTGCCCTGATTGGCCGGGCTCCTATATTTGTCACCGGCAATTCTGCTTCCGGTGACGTTCAGCCAGAGGTTTTCTGGGGCTTTGCGACGGTACTCGTCGACCTCCCCGACCTTCTTGAAGAATCTGGCCTCAACGAGCTACCAAACGGCACCATTATTGCCATTCGTGGTCGCAATGGTCTTGGCGAGAACGGAGAGACCTTCAAGGGTACTGAGGCCGTGTTCAACGGGCCACACCTGAGCGCTGAAGTGGCATTGCCTGCCGGCAGCTGGAACATCGGGATCAAAACCTCAGAAAAACCCGGACTACGGGATATTGCATTGCAGAAATACGTTTTTGGCTTTGCCCTGGCAACTCTGGTCGCAATGCTCCTGTATGGGCTGCTCAGGTTGCCCTTCCGTTTCCAGCAGGCGGTCGATAACGCAAAAGAAGATCTCAGTGAAAGCAATGCCCGGTTCAAAGATGCCATCGAATCCCTGCCTGATGGTTTCGCCGTTTTCGATTCCAACGACCGGCTGGTACGTTGCAATGAAAAATACCGGGAGTTTTTCCAGGTCCGGAATCAGCCGGTGCCTCTGGGTGTGCCGTTTTCAGAGTTGGTCAAAGAGGGACTCGAATCCGGTGTATATCGCTTGTTGGATGACAGTCAAACAGCTCAAGAGGCCTTTCTACACCAACGACTTGATCATCACCGTCACCCCCGGCAGGAAGGCATGGAAATGGAGCTCTCCTGCGGGCGCTGGATACGCACAATTGAATCCAGAGTCCCTTCTGGCGGCACAGTCATTTCCTACAGCGACATCTCGGATGTTGAAAACCAAGGAGTTTGAGTTGGCGCAAGAAAACCTGCGCGCAGAGCGGGCCAATGAGGCCAAAACAGCATTTCTTGCAACTGTCAGTCATGAGCTGCGGACACCAATGAATGCCATACTTGGACTCCTCAATCTCGTTCAGATCAGTGGCCGGCTTGGCGCGCAAGACCAGGCGTATATTGACACAACACACGAATCCGCGGAGCACTTACTGAATCTGCTCAATGAGTTGTTGGACCTCTCCAAAATGGAATCCGGTAAACTTGAACTTGAACCGGGTGACTTCAATCTGGCGGAGATCGTCCGTAAGACGCTGAAACTGTCCGAGGCAAAAGCTCATCAGAAAGGACTGGAACTTGTTGATGCCATTGCTCCGGAAACCGAGTTGATGGTTAAAGGAGATGCCGGTCGCCTT
Source organism: Marinobacter sp. F3R08 (assembly GCF_018860425.1). Classification (GTDB taxonomy): domain Bacteria; phylum Pseudomonadota; class Gammaproteobacteria; order Pseudomonadales; family Oleiphilaceae; genus Marinobacter. The sequence continues at coordinate 805,425 of NZ_JAHKPI010000025.1, forward strand.
CAGCAGATCCTTCTCAACCTGCTTTCCAACGCTATTAAATTCACCCAACAGGGCTCCGTTACTCTGACCGTCAGCAAAGACGACAGCCAGGTCGACAAAACCTGGGTAAGATTCGAGGTGACCGACACCGGTACAGGCTTTACCGATGCCCAGGCAGAAACCCTGTTTGCGCCCTTCCGGCAACTGGACTCTACAGCGTCCCGTAAACATGAAGGTACCGGACTCGGACTGGCGATCTGCAAACGGCTGGTCAAGGCGATGGGTGGCGAGATCAAGGCCTATGGCCGGCCTGGACAGGGCGCAACCTTCGCATTCAGCATTCCGTTGGATATCAGTCTGAAGGCCATGCCTGAGGCCAGTTACCCGTGTTTAAAAGAACGAACGCCTGCCGATCTGGGGCATGCACCGATTCGCATATTGATTGCCGAGGACTCGCCGGCCAATCAGATCGTTTTCAGAGCCTTGCTGCAGGACACTGGCTATATTCCGGATATCGTTGGAAATGGACTGGAAGCCGTTGAAGCAATACACCATATGGATTACCAACTGGTCCTGATGGATATCTTCATGCCTGAAATGGATGGTCTGGAGGCAACCCGGAAAATTCGTGAATATCAGGGTGCGAGCAATCTACCAATCATTGCCCTCACCGCGAATGCCATGCCGGGTGACCAGGAGAAATTCATGAAAGCAGGCATGGATGACTATCTGGCCAAACCCGTGGTGAAAAATACGCTTCTCGGAATGCTCAATAAATGGTCAGATCTCTCACAGGAGACCTGAGGCTTCACAACCCATCAGGCGCATTGGTGAGTGTTTCCTGCAACCACCAATGCGCTCTGGCCGTCTACATCCGAGTCTTCCTTCGGGTGGTTCTCAGCCCGAGTTCTTCCGAAGTACCTTCTGCAGTTCCCCAACCAGCCCCTTGCGGAACGCCAGTACGCAAATAACGAAGACAACCCCCATCACCACATGTATGTAGTTTGCCAGAGGCCCTGAGGCGAGCAGATTCTGCATTGAGATGATGCTGGCTGCACCGAGAACCGGTCCCCAGATCGTGCCCATCCCTCCAAGCAGCGTCATCAGAACCACTTCGCCCGACATGAACCAGTGGACGTCAGTAAGGGATGCGAGCTGAAACACCAGTGCCTTGGTGGATCCGGCGAGGCCAGCCAGAGTCGCGGAGATCACGAAGGCCATCAGCTTATACTGGTTTACCTTGTAACCCAGAGAAATAGCGCGCGGCTCATTCTCTCGAATCGCCTTCATGACCTGGCCGAAGGGGCTGTGAATGGTGCGATAAATGGTCAGGAATCCGCCAATAAAGACCGCCAGAACAAAGTAGTACATGGTCATGTTGTCGGTCAGGTCGATCAGACCAAACAGGTTACCGCGCGGGATACCCTGGAGACCGTCCTCGCCCCCGGTGAACGGAGTCTGAAGATAGAAGAAAAAAGCCAGTTGGGCGAGCGCCAGGGTCACCATCGCGAAGTAAATGCCTTCACGTCTTACTGCCAGTTTTCCGTAGACCAGACCAACCAGCGCAGACATGGCAACGCCTGCAAGAATGCCAAGTTCCGGCGTAAGGCCATAGGTTGTCATCACATAGCCTGTGACATAAGCGCCGGTGCCCAGAAATACTGCATGGCCGAATGAAAGCAACCCGGCAAACCCCAGAAGAAGGTTGAAAGCACAGGCGAACAGGGCAAAGCAAAGCACCTTCATAAGGAAGACAGGATAAAGAACGAAAGGCGCGACCAGTGCCAGGCCCAGCAACACCAGGTTGAGCTTTTTGTTGTACATGTTTAATACCTCACAACGAAACAGCGGCGAAAACGAAGCGCAGGGATCTCTACGCTTCCTTACCAAACAAACCGACTGGCTTAACCATCAGTACCAGCACCATTACCAGGAAAATCACAGTGTTGGAGGCCTCTGGATAAAAGTACTTGGTGAGCCCTTCGACGATACCCATGGCCAGTCCGGTAAGAATGGCACCACCGATGGAACCCATGCCGCCGATAACTACGATTGCGAAAACTACAATCAGAATGTTCGCTCCCATGTCCGGGGACACTGTATAGACAGGGGCAGCCAATACACCGGCCAGTCCCGCGAGGCCAACTCCGAAACCATAGGTCAGGGTTACCAGCAGCGGTACGTTGATGCCGAAAGCCTGCATCAGCTGGGGGTTCTCGGTCCCGGCACGTAAATAGGCGCCCAGCCTGGTTTTTTCGATCATGAACCAGGTTCCGGCACACACCAGCAATGAGAAGACGATGATCCAGGCCCGGTAGTTGGGCAGGTACATGAAGGACAGTCGGGTCCCGCCCCTGAGCGCTTCAGGCATCGGGTAGGACAAACCGGAGGAACCAAATCCGTGGCTGAAGAGACCTTGCAGTATCAGGGCAATACCAAAAGTAAGCAGCAGGCTGTACAGGTGGTCTTCGTTCGCGATGGGTCGAATCAGCGTGCGCTCCATTAAAATTCCGAATGCACCCACGGCCAGTGGAACCAATACCAGCGCCCACCAATAGCTGATTCCCAGATAATTCAGGCCGATCCACGCGGCAAAAGCGCCAAGCATGTAGAGCGCACCCTGAGAGAAATTAATGATCTTCAGCAAACCGAAGATGATCGCAAGGCCCAGAGCAAGCAACGCGTAGAACGAACCGTTGATCAATCCGACCAGCAGTTGTCCAAAAAGGGCAAATAGATTGATATCGAAAATAGTCGCCATAACCACACCCAACAGTCTTTAGAGGGAAGCAGGCGCTTCCCTTTCTTGTCGTAAATCAGGGATAAGGGGCAGGCAACCCTGCCCCGGGAAGGTTACTGCTGGTTCAGTGCGAATTCGCAACCGCCATCTTCAAGCTTCAAAAAGGCATCTTCACCTTTGATCACTTTTTCAATTTCGAAGATGTCATTGTCATTGCTACGTTCATCAGCGTTCTTGATCCGAACCTGCAACATGTCATGCACCATTCGGCCGTCGATGCGCAGATATCCGTTACGGGAGAAGAAATCCTCAACTGGCATTTCTTTCATCTTTGCCATGACAGCATCAGACTCGTCAGTACCGACCGCCTCTACCGCTTTCAGGTAATGCATGGTGGAAGAGTAAGCACCTGCCTGGGCCATAGACGGGATTTTGCCGTCCATACGGGCCATATAACGCTTGGACCATTCACGAGTCTGGTCATCCATGTCCCAATAGAAACCGGTGGTCAGTTTCATGCCACCTGCGATAGCAGGATCCAGAGCTTGTGCGTTGGGTGTGAACACCAGCAAACCGGCAACTTCAGCCATCTCGGTGACGCCAAACTCCGCCGCCGTTTTAAGAGCGTTAACCATGTCGCTGCCGGTGTTCGCCAGTGCGATCACATCTGCGCCGGAGGCCTGGGCCTGCAGGATATAGGATGAGAAATCAGTAGTGGCCAGAGGTGCACGTACGGAACCGACAACTTCACCACCGTTTGCCTCGATTACACCCGTTGCGACCGCTTCCAGGGCATGGCCAAAACCGTAGTCAGCGGTAATGAAGAACCAGCGGTTTTTGCCAGCATCTACCATGGGTTTAACGGTGCCATTGGCGAGGGAGACCACGTCGTAGCTCCAATGCGCGTTATAAGGAGAGCAACCCTTGGTAGTGAATGCATGACTGGCCGGCGCGGCAATCAAGGTGATTTTGCCGGCGTCGCTCATGAGCTTGGTAACAGCACCGGTTACCGAGCTGGCAACAGCGCCATTAATAACATCAACCTGCTCGCTTTCAATCCACTGACGAGCGATCGTGGACCCGATGTCCGGCTTGAGCTGGGTGTCTGCACCAACCACCTCGATAGGCTTGCCAAGCACTTGACCCCCGAAATCCTCGACAGCCATCTGGACCGCCTCAATGCTGCCCTGACCGGTGATATCAGAGTAGACACCGCCCATATCAGTGAGGACACCAATTTTGACCTTGTCGTCAGAAAAACTCCCGTGTGCCAGACCGGCAGCGGCAATCAACGCAGTAGCAGCAGCTGTTTTAAACATCAATTTCATGATTATCTCCAAACTCATTGTTTTTGTTTCGGATTGTGCTTCGTTGAGGAACAGATTCCCGGGTTCTAGACGCCGAGATAGGTATTCAACAGGTCGGTTTTTGCTCCTATTTCGTGGGCTTTGATTTCGTCCACCATATGGCCGTGTTCCATCAGGTAATGACGGTCGGCAATCGGTGCGGCGAAGTGAAAATTCTGCTCGACCAGAACGATCGTCAGGCCACGCTCTTTGAGTTTCCTAAGGATTTCAGCAAGCTTCTGAACAATGACCGGGGCAAGACCTTCGGTGATTTCATCCAATAAGAGGATGTTGGCTCCGGTTCGGAGGATTCGTGCCATTGCCAGCATTTGCTGCTCGCCCCCGGAGAGACGGGTACCCTGACTTTTCCGGCGCTCGGCAAGGTTCGGGAACATCTCGTAAATCTCTTCCACCGACATGCCATCAGAACGGACCCTCGGTGGCAGCATCAGGTTCTCTTCGACATTCAGGCTTGAGAAAATGCCGCGCTCTTCAGGGCAGAACCCCATGCCCAGGTGCGCGATCTTGTGAGCCGGCATATCCAGGGTTTCCTGGCCATTGATCACGATCGATCCCGTGCGTTTACCAACCATATTCATGATCGCTCTCAGGGTGGTACTGCGCCCTGACCCATTGCGCCCCAGCAACGTCACCAGTTCGCCCTGGTTAACGCTCATATCGATGCCGTGGAGAATGTGTGATTCACCGTAAAAAGCGTGCAGATCATTGATCCGGAGCTTTTCCCGGCTGGATTTGACTGCCATCGCCTTGCTCATACCGACGCCTCCACGACGGGGGCATTACCTTCGCCGCCCTCGCCTTCGAGCGGGTCTTCTTCAACCCCCATATAGGCTTCGCGCACCCTGGGATCCGCCGACACGGTCTCGTAGTTGCCCTCGGTCAGAATTGCACCGCGTTGGAGTACCGTAATGGTGTCAGAGAGATCGGCAACCACGTTCAGGTTATGCTCGACCATCAGGATGGTGCGGTTCTTTCCGACCTCTTTGATCAGATCGGCAACCACACTGATATCCTCGTGGCCCATACCCTGCGTAGGTTCGTCCAGAAGCAGCAGTTCCGGATCCAGCGCAAGGGTGGTGGCAATTTCCAGTGAGCGTTTACGACCGTATGGAAGATCGACGGCCAGTGCGTGGGAGAACTCTCGCAGCCCTACCGAATCCAGCAACGCCAGAGCACGGTCGTTGAGTTCGTCCAGAATCTTCTCTGAGCGCCAGAAGGCAAAGGTGTCTTTTCGTTTTTGCTGCAGTGCAACCCGAACGTTCTCGAGGACTGTCAGATGCGGAAATACCGCCGAGATCTGGAATGAACGCACAATTCCCATGTGCGCGATAGAGGCTGAATCCTTCCGGGTAATATCCTGGCCGTTGAACAACAACTGTCCACGGGTAGGCGTCAGAAACTTGGTCAACAGGTTGAAGACGGTTGTTTTACCTGCACCATTGGGGCCGATCAAAGCATGGATAGTGCCGCGTTCGACTTTCAGGTTGACATCGTCGACGGCGGTAAAGCCCTTGAACTCTTTGACGAGGCCTCTCGTCTCGAGGATCAGATCCTGATTCATAGGTATTCCTTGTTCTTATTGGTTGCCGGACGTCGCCCTCACCTCACCATTCAACTGTCGTTGACACGGTGAGGTGAGGGCGAACGGCCTGACGGGCAGAGTGCGAGCCGACCGCACTCAAAGGCATGAAGCAAGATTCGGTTTTAGGGCAGCAACTCGCTGCGAATCACCTTTTTATTGATCTTTCCAACGCTGGTCTTCGGAATCGAGACGGCAAACTCGATCCGCTCCGGAATCGCCCACTTCGCAATCTCACCACTGTCGACAAATTGTCTGAGGTGGTCCTTGATCGCATCAGCGGTGAGCTGCTCCCCGTCCCGCGGGACGATGGTTGCTACTGGTCGCTCGTCCCAACGCTCGTCAGGAATACCAACAACGGCCACTTCCAACACGGCAGGATGCTTGCTGATCAGGTTCTCCAGCTCAATGGTCGAGATCCACTCGCCACCGGTCTTGATCACGTCTTTGATCCGGTCTTTGATCTGCAGAGTGTGTTTGCGGTTGATCGAACCTACATCACCTGTGTGGAGCCAGCCGCCTTCCCATAACTCGGCGCTTTTCTCCGGTTCTTTCAGGTAGCCCTGAGTCAGCCAGGGGGCCCTGGCGACCACTTCACCAACGGCTTCACCGTCGTGGGGAACATCGTTGCCATCGGCATCTACAATGCGAATGTCAACCAGGGGTGTCGCGATACCCGCGAGGATTCGGGAGGCGCTCTGTTCAGCGATTGGCAGCGCACGTTCCTCATCGCTCAGGTTGACCATCGTGATGACAGGACAGGTCTCGGACATGCCATAAGCCGTTACGAAGTTGATACCGCGTTCTGCCATCTGCCCGGACAAAGCCTGCGTGGGAGCAGACCCACCCGTGAGCATATTCCAGCCCGACAGATCCGTCGTCTTGGCCTCTTCGCAATTGAGCACCATCTGCAAAACAGTCGGGACACCATGGGAGAAGGTAACGCCCTCTTCCCGGAACAGCTGAACCAGACGGTTCGGCTCATAACGTCCCGGGTAAACCTGTTTAACTCCAAGCATGGTAGCGATGTACGGAACGCCCCAGGCGTGGACATGGAACATTGGTGTCATGGGCATATAGACATCGTCGCTGCGCAAAAGAGCGTTTGCGTCCGAGCTGCCCAGCGTTATTGCGGTTCCCAGCGTGTGCAGCACCAACTGACGATGGCTGAAATACACCCCTTTCGGGTTGCCCGTGGTACCCGTGGTGTAGAAGGTTGTCGCAATCGAGTTCTCATCAAAATCCGGGAAATCGTACTCGGCGTCCGCTTCAGCAAGCATCGACTCGTACTCACCGATCACGTTCAAGCTGGTCGGAGCAGCCTCCGTCGCGTCTGTCAGTTGAATATAACCACGCACGGTTTTGAGCTCGGGAGCAACCTGTTCCACCAGTGGGATAAAGTCATCGTGAATCAGGAGAATGTCATCTTCTGCGTGATTCATGGTGTAGATGATCTGGTCGGGGCTCAGGCGGATGTTTACATGGTGCAGAACAGCACCAATCATCGGAATGGCAAAATAGGCTTCCAGGTACCGATTGCTGTCCCAGTCCATAACCGCCACGGTGTCGCCGGCTCCAATACCCGCTTTTTCCAATGCACCGGCAAGTCGTGCGATACGCTCGTTCAATGTCACGTAGTCATAACGCGTGATGTCGCTGTAAACGATTTCGCGGTCCGGGGAATATCGCTTGCCCGATAACAACAGGCTCTTGATCAACAGAGGGTACTGATAAGCGTTTTCGGCAGAAGGTAGCAATTTGGTTTTTTTCATCGTTGGCCTCGTATTTTTATTTGGGCTTTAACGGGCTAGAGCAAGCCTGGTGCCAACCTTGAGGAAAACGAATAATCCGCTGTTTTCGCGGTGGTAGAACCGGGACACATAAGGGAAACAGGAAAAACCGAGCGGAAACCGCTCACGTTTAACGGGATCAGTGAGCGGTTTCCGCTCATAAATCCGCTGGCCACGAGCGGAGATCGCTCATGGCATCGGGATCATCAAAGTTACGAAGCGGGATTCCTGACGCCTCAACAGGTCAGGGCTGAATTTCAGGCAGATAGATCTTCCAGTTGCCCAACATACGTTTGGCCGGCGGATAGTCGTCATTGGGTTGCGATTCGCCAATGGCAGTCACCTGCATTATCTGGTGACTGACCGGGTCGATCCATGACTGAAAGCCTGGCGGATCTTCCGGTAAAGGCAGCTTCATTCCTTCAAGGGCACGGCGCATCCCTTCCGCGTCGGGCGTGTCTGCTTCCCGCCACGCCTCAGCAACCGCCAGAATCGCGGCATAACTGCTCTCTGCCATGAAGTTCGGATACCGATCACTGCGCCGGTAAAACTCGGCTACAAACTCACGATTTCTCGGCGTGTCCGGCCAGTTGATATGGTGATGCCCCGACAGAATGACTCCGGGTGGCAAGTCATTTCCCAGCGCGGCAATCACATCGTATCCGCCGCCAGTGTCGAAGTTGGCCAGACGGCTGACCTTCAACAAGCCCTGGAGATGCGCCTGGCGGACAAAGTTGGCAAAGTCATCGCCAAAGAAGTTGGAAATTACGATGTCTGGTGGCGAGACCAGAAGTGCCTCAATGTACGCTGAAAAATCGGGTTCAGAGAGCTTGGGGTAATACTCACCGCTGATCCTGAAAGGCACACCAAGATCCTCCAACCCTTCCAACAGATCCTCCAGTGCCTGATGGCCGTAATCATAATCCGGCCCGACATAGGCGAGCGTGGTCCAGGGCTGCTCCAGCTTCATTTCTTTCAGGTAGCGTGCTCCGGCCCGCATCGACTGGCGGCTGTCATTGTTGACTCTGAAATACCAGGGATTCACGGGCTCCTGAGTCAGTCTTGATGAACTGTGCCCTGCGCCAATGAACAACATCTCCTTCTGTTGCGCGTAGGCACTGATCTCCAGAGCAATGCTTGAGTACACCACACCACACAGGACACTGACCCCCTCCTCCTCTACCAGTTGGCGAGCTATGGTTGCGCTGCGGTGGCGCTTGCCTTTGCTGTCTTCAAGGAGGACTTTCAGACGAGGATAGAGTTTTTCACCAATCGCCTCGTACTGTTGATTCAATTTGTGAATCCGGTCCAGTGCCATACCTATCGCGACATTTGCATCACGACCGAAAAAACCCATTGGGCCGGTCAACGGATACAGGCAGCCGACGCTTAGCTGAGGCTCCTCAAGAGCTTCTCGTGCCAGCAATATCTGGCCATAGACCACAGGCACCCATAACCACAGCATAAGGGTTGCGACCAGAGCCCGGATCCTCATTCTCCAATCCCCAGTTTCTGCAATCGGCGCTTCAGTGCATGTCGCGAGATTCCAAGCTTTTCTGCCGCGGCACCCTTTCGCCCGCCAGCCTGCTCAAGAGTCCTGACAATAATGTCCCGCTCTGTTTCCGCAAGACGATCCTCGATTGAACCATCCGGAACAGGAGTTTGCGTATCAGTCAGTTGCATTTCCGGCGGTAACATGGAGGGCGTAACGACTTCGCCCGGATAGAGAACTGTCAGTCGTTCAACCAGATTCTTCAACTCGCGGATATTGCCGGGCCATTGGTATTCGGTGAGATGGCCCAGAATCTGTGGTTCGAACAACACCGGCGAGCACCCTTCGCCAGCAGCCATCTTCAGGCTGAAATGTTCAATAAGCAACGGGATATCCTCCCGTCGCTTTGCCAGTTCCGGAACCCGGACCGGCATGACGTTCAGGCGATAGTAAAGATCTGCACGGAAACTGCCCTCTTCCACCGCCTGCTCCAACTCCCGATTTGTGGCCGCGATAATCCGGGCTTCGGCCTGGTAAACACGGCTGGAGCCAATCGGACGATAGGTATGGTCCTCAAGGAAGCTCAATAATTTGGCCTGCAGGGCGAGGGGCATTTCCCCGATCTCGTCCAGAAACAGCGACCCCCCATTGGCTAACTCAACTAACCCTGAGCGGCGTTGGTGGGCGCCGGTATAAGCGCCTTTTTCTGCCCCGAACAGCTCGGCTTCCAGCAATTGTTCCGGCAACGCGGCACAGTTCACCTCCACAAAAGGACCAGAAGCCACCTTCGACAACTGATGCACCTCCCGCGCCACGGCTGTCTTACCGGTCCCTGAAGCTCCCTGCAACAGCAAGGTTTTGGCACCGCTGCGGGCAATTCGTGTTACGTCCTCATGCAGCCGTCGCATCGCATCACTTCGACCAATCAGACGAGCTTCTCCCAGCTCCCGTTCGCGGAAAAAACGCACTTCCTTATCGAGCCGGCAACGTTCGAGCGTGCGGGCAATGAGCGACTTGAGCTCATGAATATCAAACGGCTTGGTAATGAAATCCAGAGCGCCGCTTTTCACCGCCTCTATGGCGACCTTGATATCCCCATGGGCGGAAAACATCACGACAGGACAGGTCGGTAGCTGCAGTTGTAACTGCTTCAGCACCTCAAGGCCGCTGATATCAGGCAGCCGCAGATCCAGTAACACCAGATCGGGTTGAAGATCGAGTGCTGATTCAATTCCGGAATTACCGGCATGTGCGATCGCTATCCGGTAGTGTTCGGCTTCCAGAGCCAACTGAAGCGAGCGCACCAGACGTGGCTCGTCATCAATGATCAGAATGAGTGCCTTATCCATGTTTGTCCCCTGGAGCATTGAAGGTCAGCGAAACCCGGGTACCGGCTCCCGGCTCACTGCTGATCTGGAGGTCTCCGCCATTGAGCTGTGCCAGGCGCTTGGAAATCGATAAACCCAGGCCCGTTCCCTGACATCGGGTGGTATAAAAAGGCTCCGTCGCTCTCTCCAGTGCCTCAGATGCCATACCCACCCCCGTGTCGCTGACTGCAATCACCGTACTGTCCTGGTCGGACTTGACATCAAAGTTGAGTTCCCCGCCGTCAGGCATGGCCTGGATACTGTTGAGTGCCAGATTCATAAGTACCTGCTGGATCTGATTCTCATCAACACACAACATGGCATTCTGGTCGCCCGACAGACTCAGGAGAACATTCTCCCGGACCGCCAGAGGTTCGATCAAAGCGACCAGACGCCGAAGCAGATCGCCGGCCGTCACCCGGACACGTTCAGGATCGATAGGCCGGGCAAAGCTCAGAAGGTTTTCAACAACCCCGTTTACACGGTCAATCTCTTCAAGAACCAGGGTCATCAACTCGGTGTTTCGTGGATCACCATCCTGGGGGAAACTCTGAACGCACACCTTGATGGTGGCCAGAGGATTGCGTACCTCATGGGCGATGCTGGCCGAAAACTCTCCGATCACCGCTTTTTTCTCCACGTCAAGACGGGAATCAATCAACGCCTGAAGCCTGCCCCCCATTCGATTGAAGGCTTTGGCCAGAAGAGTAATTTCATCGTTCCCTTCCGGGGGTATATGAATGTTCCAGTCACCCCGGGAAACGGCTTCAGCCCCCTCTATCAAGGGTACAAACCGTCTTTTGGTTCGCATTATCAGGGTCATGAAGAAGCCTGTGACAAGCACCACCGATACACCCACCCCCAGCAGAAAAACCGGGCGCCTGAGTTCTTCAGTCACATCAACGGCGGGATCATGTTTGACCACCTCGATGGACCAACCCGGTGCAAATTCTTCGCTTAGCCAACTGGGAGTCTCATCCAGCGCGATCTGGCCATTAACCGTAAACCTATGATCGTCGGAGGTACTTACCAATGGCGTAAACCCATCAATTCTGGATTGATTTTTAAGCAGTTCTGTCAGGCTGGCAAAACGTATGTGCAGGGCTACGAATCCGGGAGAAGAGGTGTCATCGGCACCTTTCGGCAAAGGCGCAGCGAGCAAAAACCAGCCCGAAAGCCCCTGACGGGGCTCTTGCGGGCCAATTAGCCAGAAATTGGCGAATTTTCTCCTGGGCAAACCGGCCAGCGAAAGCTCCATCTCTCCCCAGTAAGGAGAGCCTGATGAAGCCACACCCGGCAACGCCGCTTTCAACTCCCATTGAGCATCGAAAAAAAGCACACCATAAATATCAAAACTGTCCGTCTCGAAACTGATCAGAGCATGGGTGGGTTCCAAATCCGATGACATTGGATCTTCCAGCACGAACCGCTCGATGTTGGGCAAATCCACGATCGTTTCCAGCTCAAACTGCCGGGCCTTCAGGAAACCTGACAATGCAGCGCGGGTCGCGTTCATGGAATATTGAACCTGCTGTTCGCCCAGGTCTTCCAGCAGTTCGCCTGTAAAGCGATCATAGAGCCAGGTAACCACCAGGAGCGGTAAGACCGTCACCAACAGCGCGAGTACCAGGTAACGCCGAACCAGACTGTTGCGCCATAGACTGATTTTTTTCTGGTTTCCGGTGAGATCCCGCAAAGTCAAATCACTCTTCATTTCTGGTCTGAACCAGGGGGTGGTTACTATTGATAACTCTCAAGTGAAAAGCAATTAATAAGCCAACCTGCTTCCTTTGCGTGGTCTCCTATTCAAGCGTTCTCTTCCTGTCGTTCCCGACAACCCTTTCGGAATCCGTCAGATTGTTAATCTCGCCCTTAACCCATCATTAACCAACGCCTCTATACGCTGGCAAGGAAATCCAGCCGATTTGGAACTCTTCGTTTTCAGGAAACGGTCTATGTGCAGTCATGATCTCTGCAAAATGTCACCTGTATTGCTTGTCAGTTTCCTACTGACCGCCTGCGGGGCCTTTCAGGCCCAGCCGGACTATCTCTCCGCCACCGAAAAGGAACGACAGGATATTGAAGCCTGGTCACAGATCAGTGGAGGATCCGAAACTGCCTATCTGAATGACCTTGTTAACAGCCCGGACCTTGATGTGCTGATTGCAGAAGCACAGACAAGCAATCCGAGTCTGCAACAGACGCTCCTGTCCCTGAAGATTCTCCAGGCGCAATATCAGGCTACCCGGGCAGATCAGCTACCTGACGTGGATGCGGGCTTTAGTGCCTCCAAAACCGAGAATGCAGACACCGTTTACAGCGGATCCGTCGAGATCAGTTGGGAGCTGGACTTGTGGTCCAGAATTGCCAACCAGACCTCAGCTGCTGCCAGCGATGTTGCCGAGCAGCAGGCCCTCTACCAATCTGCCCGGGACACCCTCACTGCAGAAGTGATGCAAGGCTGGCTGCAGTTGGTGAATCTACAGCGCTCTATCGTTATCGAAGAACAGCGGGTCAACCTGCTTGAAAAGAATGAGCAGTGGGTTATCCAGCGTTACCGTTCCGGACTGGGTGATCTCAAGGATCTGGACAGCGCCAAGAGTTCGGCAGCCAGTGCCCGGGCCACACTGGAAGAAAAACGGGAATCCCTGCAGCAACAGCAGCGTGCCATGAATGTTTTACTGGGTCGCGGCCAGGGCACCCAACTGATCGTCGCTGACTATCCTGCGGTTTTACTGCCTCTGACCGAGCTTCCTGAGCAGACTCTGCAGCGACGGCCTGATCTGAAAGCTGCATTTCTGGCGATTCAGGCGAACGACTTCCGCACCAAGGTAGCCTACAAGGAAATGCTGCCCTCGATCAGCCTTGGAGCCGCCCTCACCGACGCCGGCACCTCGCCCGGCGAAGCCCTGCTAACTAATCCACTGTGGTCACTGCTGGGTCAACTCACGGCGCCCTTGTTCCGGGGTGGTGAACTGCAGGCCAACGCCGACGCAGCCGAGCTGACCACGGCTCAGAGCTACCAGGCATACCGGGAAACCCTGCTGACCGCGGTACAGGAAGTGGAGGATGCGATTGGTCAGGAGTCCAGTCTGGCCAAGCAGCAAGAGCACATTGAAAGTGCCTTGCAAAGCGCCCAGCGGAATTTTGAGCAATACCAGCAGAAATACAGGAATGGCCTGGTGTCGGTGCTGGATCTTCTGGATGTGCAGCAGAGCGCCTTCAATCTCGAATCGCAACTGAACGACCTTATCTATCAACGCCTGAACAACCGCATCACTCTCGGCCTCGCACTGGGACTGGGCATCAAGGAGACCGATCAGTCATGATCAGACAGTACTCGAAATGGTTTGTCCTGTTGGCAGCCATCGGCTTGCTGGTTTTTGTTTTCATCTACAACAGCCAGAAGATAGGACAGCAGGATAAACGCCCTCTGCCCGCAAAAGAAGCAGCAGAGATCGCGGCCGATGTCAGTGTGATCAGGGTTTCTACAGAGCCGCATTCCGTTGCTGTTGAAGCGTTTGGTTCAGCCAGATCCCGTTATGAAATGACCCTCACCGCACAGGTTTCCGGACGGGTTACAGAACTTTCTGACGGTTTTGAAACCGGACAGCTCATCAAGAAAGAGGAGCTTCTGTTAAAACTTGAAGACAGCGATTATCGATCCGCACTGGCCAGCGCAGAGAACGACCTCGCCAGCGCCCGGGTAGATCTTCTTGAAGCCGAGCGCGAGGCAGAACAGGCGCTTACGGAGTGGCAGAGCTCCGGAATGACCGGTGAGCCGGATTCTCTACTGGTTCTGCATGAACCCCAGGTAGCAGAAGCCAGAGCGGCGGTTTCCGATGCCGAGGCATCTGTTGTAAGCGCCCGGAAAGATCTGGAACAAGCCAGCGTCCGTGCACCATTTGATGCCCTGGTTGTCAGCCGCAGCGTTTCGCCCGGCAGCTACCTGCAGTCAGGCAATGACATAGCAGAACTCTACAGCGCCGACCGGGTAGAAATTTCCTTGCCTCTGTCACAAACGGCCTGGCAAAACCTTCCCGATCTTGAGGTACTGAGCCGGGGTGACTGGCCTGTCTCCCTGACGTCGGTGGAAACCGGACAGAAGTGGGATGGCTATGTCCAGCGCACGGAGCGTCATCTGGATGAGACTACCCGTCAGCAATCTTTGATTGCCGCCGTTGACAGGCCGCTGGAACAGGACGAAATACTGACACCCGGAACCTTTGTGCGTGCCGAAATCCAGGGTCGTGTACTGAGTGACATCTGGCGCCTGCCCTCTTCCTCTCTCAGCCAGCGAGGCGAAATCTGGTACGAAACCGACGGCGTTCTTGCCCGGTTTTCTACCGAGCCGGTCGCCAGCGATGAACAGGCCATCTATATCCGTCCACCGGAATCGTTCCATGGCCAGTCGGTGAATGTGTTGGTCCACCCACTAAGCACCTATATGCCTGGCATGGCCGTCAACCCGGTGGAGGTATCCGATGACTGACCAGAGCTGGAACAGAGGAATCATCCCCTGGTTTGCGAATAACCCGGTTGCTGCCAATCTTCTGCTGATCCTGGTTATTGGTCTTGGCGTTCTCCAGGTCGGGGACCTGCGCAAAGAAGCATTTCCGAGCACAGAACCAGACAGTATTTCTGTCTCGGTCACCTACAACAGTGGCTCAGCGCAGCAGTCGGAAGAAGGACTGGCTATCAAGATCGAAGAGCAACTGGAAGATGTTAACGGCATTGATGACATCACCAGTACGTCTACCTCCAGTGGCACCAAAGTCACTATCGAAAAGAAAAGTGATTACGACCTGGATGTGTTGTTGCGAGACGTCAAGAACAAAGTGGATGCGATTTCCACCTTCCCGTCCGACGCCAAGAGCCCGGTTATTGAAAAAGCGGAACGTGAGGAGCACTCGCTCTGGTTGCAGCTCCATGGCGACACCGACCGCCACACCCTGCAGCAACTGGCCGAAGAGCTGAAATCTGATCTGCTTGCAAAGGCTGACATCAGCCGGGTCAGCAAATCCGGTTGGCTTGATCCCATGATGTCGATAGAGATTGATGAGGGGCGTCTACAGGCCTACGGTTTGTCTCTGTCTGATGTCGAGGATGCGATCAATCAGGGTTCGTCCAGCACGATGACGGCGGTCCTGAAAAATGAACAGGTCTATCTGCAACTGAAGGCGTCGCAACAGGCTTATCTCAAGGAGGAATTTGCAGCCATTCCTCTGATTACCGACAGCAATGGCGTGATTGTAGCCCTGGGTGATGTCGCTTTCATTAACGACACCTACGATGATGATACCGCGGTGCTGTCCCGCTTTGCCGGCGAAAACAGCGTGGCTTTGCAGGTGATCACCACCGGCCTGGACGACATCACAGAGACGGTTGAAGCCGCCAAACAGGTGGTCGAAGAATGGCATGGCAACGGAGCTCTGCCACAGGGCGTAGAGCTTACCAGCTGGTACGACCGGAGCACCTCTATCAGTGAACGGCTGGACCTGCTCGTCACCAACGCACTTACCGGCATTGTGATGGTGTTCGTTCTTCTGGCGCTGTTCCTGAATCTGACGGTGGCGTTCTGGGTATCCATGGGCCTGCCATTTATCTTCTTCGGAACACTGTATTTCATGGGCGACCGGTTTGCCGGTCTTTCACTGAACGAGTTCACCACCTTTGGCTTTATCATGGCTCTGGGAATTGTGGTGGATGATGCCGTGGTGGTAGGCGAAAGTGTTTATACCGTGCGCAAACAGGAAGGCGACACCCTTCGCAACACCATTCGAGGCACCCTGCGAGTAGCGGTGCCCACACTCTTCGGCGTGTTCACTACCGTGGTGGCCTTCTATTCCCTGTCGAATCTCAGTGGCAAGCTGGGACAGATCTACGCCCAGTTCGCGGCCGTTGTCACTATTTGCCTGTTGTTGTCCATTGTCGAATCGAAACTCATTCTTCCGGCGCACCTGGCACACCTGAACACTCACCGCAGAACCAGTCAAAACGCGTTCCTTGAAATCTGGCGTCGCATCCAACACGGCGCAGATTCCGGACTTCAGTGGTTCAACGACCGGATCTATAAAACGGTTATCGACTGGGCACTCGCCTACCGATACGCCGTTCTGGTTCTGTTTCTTGCTCTGTTTGCGCTGGTCATGGCGATGCCTTTCAACGGTACCGTCAAGACCAGCTTTTTCCCGAACATACCGGGAGACACTGTCCGGGCAAACATCACCATGGAAACCGATGCCAGCTTTGGCCTGACTCACTCCGCTTTGCTCGCTCTTGAGCAAAAGGCCTATCTCGTTGACAAGCGACTCATTGGACACGCCAATGTCGATTCAGAGACGGGCATTGCCAACCTGCAGGTGCTCTCTGCAAACGACCAGTCCGGAACCATCACGGTCGAGCTGGCACAAGACGCCCCTTACGACATCACCACCTTTTCCAACCAATGGAAACGCAGCACCAGCGCCCCTGAGGGTGTACGAACCCTTAGCATTGCCAGCCGGCGCGGAACGGTAGACGCACTCCGTATAGAATTGAGGGCTTCTGACGATGAATTGCTGACAGCCGCCGGACGGGATATCAAGGAGCAGCTATCAACAATCCCCGCGATCAGTGGCATCGAAGATAATATCGAAGCCAGCCAGCCCCGCCTGTACCTGGAACTCAACGCACAAGGCAAAGCCCTGGGCTTGAGTACCGATAACCTGGCCCAGCAAGTGCTTCAGGCCTTCAGTGGTCAGGTGGTCCAGCGCTTCCAGCGCAATAACGACGAAGTAGAGGTTAAAGTCCGCTATCCGGAAGGCGCCCGGGAAAACCCAACGGACGTGTTGAGTGCCAACATCCGCACAGATGACGGCACGGTGCTTCCCCTGTCAAGTGTTGCCAAAGTCACCTATGGTTACTCCAGAGACACCATTACCCGCATTGACGGCAAGCGGGCACTGTATCTCTCCGCCGAAGTAGACAAGGACATACTGTCGGCGTCCGAGCTGGTCGCCAACCTGCAGCAGGATCTGGTTCCGACACTGGAGCGCCAATACCCGGGGCTGGATATCAATTTTGCCGGTGAAGCGGAGCAACAGGCTGAAACACAGAACTCCATGGTTCATGTGTTCATGATCGCCATGCTGGTCATCTACATGCTGCTGGCGATCCCCCTGAAATCCTATATTCAGCCCGTCCTGATCATGACCGCCATTCCGTTCGGAATCGTCGGAGCAATCCTGGGACACTGGATGAATGATCTTTCCATCAGCATTCTGTCGCTCAATGGTATTATTGCCCTCAGTGGTGTCGTGGTGAATGACAGCCTTTTGCTGGTATCCCGTTTCAATGAACTGAAACCTGATGCAGATCATCAGCTCGAAGCTATCAGCAAAGCCTGCAGAAGCCGTCTCCGTGCGGTTCTTCTGACGTCATTCACAACCTTTGCCGGTCTGGCACCCCTGCTGTCTGAAACATCATCGCAGGCACAGTTTCTGATACCGGCCGCCGTGGCACTGGGATACGGGATTATGTTCGCAACCGTGATCACCCTCATTCTGATCCCTGTACTGATCGCTATTCAGCACGACGTGGTCGAAAGATTCACAGAGGTTCGCCACTGGTTTACCTTGAAGCAAGATAAACACGAGTCAGAATCATGTTGAAGCTGCTATTGGCAGAAGACGATCTGGACCTTGCCCAGACGCTCGTGCAATACCTGGAGCTGGAGGGATTCATCTGTGATCACGTCAGCAACGGTATTGCCGGGCTGAACCTGATCAAACAGCACAGTTACGACGTCCTGTTACTGGATATCAATATGCCCCGCCTGGACGGACTGGGACTTTGCCAAAGATTACGGGACGAGGGGAACGATACCCCTGTACTGATGCTGACAGCCCGCGATCAACTGGATGACAAACTCCAGGGGTTCAATGCAGGGACCGACGATTATCTGGTAAAACCCTTCGACATGGAGGAATTGGTTGCCAGGGTCCGGGCCCTCTCGCACCGACGTAGTGGTCAGATCCAGAAGCTCTCGTGCGGAGATCTCCAAATGAACCTCAGTGAACGGAGCGTCATTCGGGGCGGGCAGGTATTGAAGCTCTCACCTACCAGTTGGCGTTTGCTGGAATGCCTGATGCGTGCCTCACCCTTTCCGGTATCGAGAGAGGCACTGATGGACGCTGTCTGGGGAGATGATCACCCGGACAGCAACAGCCTGAAGGTTCACATGTATAACCTTCGCAAGGCCGTCGACGGCCCATTCTCCGGTCCTCTCCTGCACACCATCAGCGGAGCCGGATTTTGTATCAAACCTCCCGAGGCGGACACTCCCGATGTTTGATTCGAGAATCAGCCTGAGAACAGTACTCATCGCGTCCTCTTTGGTACTGGGGCTCATTCTGGTCGCCGCCTATTCACTGGTTTCCAAAGAGCACTTCATACGTGGGCTCGATGCGGCGATGGCAAGCAATATGGAAAAGACAGCCCGAACGTTCAGCGAGGTGATCGGGGCGACGGACAGCAAGCAGGTCAGAAAATTCAGTGGTTTTGACATCCGGACCCAATGGAGCGACTTGCCCGCCTATACCCACAGTGCCTTTCCGAACGGGCCGGGCGAATCTGGCCAATTGCTTAAAAAAGAGGACAGTACCTGGTTCCAGCGGCCGAGCTTTATCATCTTCGCAATGCGTTACGATTCGGCTAATGGCCCACTGTACCTGAGCCAGGAACTGACGCCTCCGGCAACATCCAGACTTATCCCCCAGGCAGCGCGCCAGAACCGGATGTTTACGCTCGCCGTGAGTATTCTGGTGATCGCGTTCATTTCGACCGTCACCTGGCTGCTATTACGGCACGTATCCCGCCCGATCGCAGCCCTGAGGGCCTGGACTCATTCCCTTGATAACGAAAAGCTCTCGCACCCGGCTCCGGACTTTTCTTACCCTGAGCTTAACGAAATGGCAGAGCTAATTCGCAACAGTCTTTCCTCGGTTCAACAGGCGGTGGAACGAGAGCGTCGATTTCTAAGGCATGCCAGCCATGAACTCCGAACCCCCATCAGCACGATCCGCTCGAACATCGAGCTGCAACGAAAACTTGCTCAGACACGGGAAAAGCTCCAGGACGAACAGAACATTGTTGATCGCATTGATCGCGCCAGTCTGACCATGAAACACCTGACCGAAACCTTGCTATGGCTGAATCATGAACCAGATACACCACTAGAGTCTGAGGTTGTTGACCTGCCAGAGCTGATACGGGAATTGGCAGCAGAGATGACGTACCTCTTGGCCGGTAAACCGGTGACCACGGAAATCAGTACCAAGCCCTTCAGCTGCGCGGTTCCCCGGGTTCCAGCGCGAATCGTTCTGGGCAACCTGATCCGCAATGCCTATCAGCACTGCTGGGAAGGCACGGTAGTGATTGAACAGCAGGGAAACAGGGTTATGATCAGCAATCCTGCTGAGCCGGAGGAGCAGAATACACCAGCGCATCCGTCAGAAATCACCGGGTATGGGCTTGGACTGGAGCTTACGACAACGCTTAGTCAGCGCATTGGGTGGCATTACACGTCCGATCGCCACCAGAACATACACCGTGTCATTGTTGACATAGGAGCAACGAGGCGGCCTTAGCCGCCTCGCTTACTATCCGGTAAACGCATCCAGCAACACCATTCGGCTGACCTCCGGCGTCATATCGCCTCGTTCCGACAGTTCGGTCATGCCATGGGCTTTAAGTGCCTCAACAACGTCATCGAGCTGGCTTTCCTTCACGTCATACCGATCAAGTCGGGTCGGGACACCCAGGCTCTCAAAGAATGCACGGGTCTGATTAATCGCCTGATCAATGCGTTCATCCTCGGAGCCAGAGACGATTCCCCACACCCGCTCGGCGTACTGCAAGAGTTTCTCGCGCTTTTGTGACTTTCTGAACTTCCAGACTGAGGGCAAAAGGATAGCGAGGCTTTGCCCATGGTCAATGCCAAACATCGCGGTCAGTTCGTGCCCGATCATATGGGTACTCCAATCCTGGGGCACTCCAACACCGATGTAACCATTCAGTGCCGATGTAGCCGCCCAGACCAGGTTAGCCCGAGCATCATAATCTTCGGGATTAGAGAGGGTTACCGATCCAACTTCAATTAATGTCTTAAGGATACCTTCGGCAGTACGATCCTGAATCTGAGCGTTTACCGGATAGGTCACATACTGTTCGACCACGTGAACAAATGCATCAACGACACCATTGGCCACTTGCTTGGTCGGTAATGAGAATGTTAAAGATGGGTCCAGGAATGAGAACTTGGGATACAGCAGCGGGCTCATCACCGGCCACTTACCACCATTGTGGGACACCACTGCGCCCATGTTCATCTCGGAGCCAGTAGCGGGCAAGGTTGCAACAGTGCCCAGAGGTAGCGCCTGATCAACCGGAAGTCCAGCAAATCCGTGGCCCAACAAGCTTTCCTCTTCGCCTTCAAAAGGTGCGGCCGCGGCGACGAACTTGGTGCCGTCCATCACAGAACCACCACCAACGGCCAGCAGAAAGTCGATGCGTTCCCGGCGAACGAGTTGCACCGCTTCCATCAGGGTTTCGTAGCGCGGATTCGGCTCAATACCGGCAAACTCAAAGACCGTTCTGTCCCCCAGCCCGGCAAGTACCTTATCAAGGGTGCCAAAGCGTTTAACACTGCCACCACCGTAAAGTACGAGCACTTTTGCCTGGGCCGGAATCAACTGGTCGAGTTCCTGCAAGCGATCTTTGCCGAACACAATGCGCGTTGGGTTGTAGAAGTCAAAATTTTGCATATTTCTCTCTCCTTATTTAGGCATGGAGAGATTGTATCCCCGTGAGGCTAGATTCGAATGGGCATTTCGATCACGGTCATGCCTTTTTCTATCATTGATGAGATGACTAGGCAGTAGAAGAGTGGCCAGGTAATATTGTGCCCAATCGTTCAGGAGACACTCCAATGCCGACACTTGCCGATCTACTGACCCCTCTGGCTCTCGCCGAAGGCTACAACCCAACACCAATCGAAGGTGTCGGTGTATATCGAAGCAATCAAACCACCGGCCGGGAACCTCTCTGCTACAGTCAGGGCATCATTGTCATGGCCCAGGGCACCAAACGGGTGTTTTTGGAGAATCACGTTTACGAGTACAACCCGGACAACTACCTGGTGCTGCCCCTGCCCACGCCGGCTGATTGCGAAGCCATTACGCCGCAGGACGGTCCCCTGCTCTCATTGGTAATGGATCTTGATCTTTCGGCCCTGCATGAGCTGGTCCGTATATTCGACGAATGCCGACAACCGGGCGGTGCCCATGCACCTGCACTGAATGCACATACCTTGTATGTGGCACCTGCTACCGAAGCCTTCAATGCCAGCGTCCTGCGACTTGCCGGTGCACTTAATGACCCGCTGGCGGCCAAGGCCCTGGGTGCAGGGCTCAAAAAGGAGCTGCTGCTGCACGCGTTGAGGGGACCTAATGGTGCCTCACTGGTCGACCTGGTAAGGCATAACACCCAGCTGTCCAGACTTGAGCCAGTCCTAAAGCATGTTCACTGCCATTTTTCGGAGCCGCTTGATGTTGAACAACTGGCCGCTCTGGCCAACATGAGCCCGGCATCGTTCCACCGGAATTTTCGCCAGGTCGCCGCTCAATCCCCCATCCAGTACATTAAGCGGATTCGCCTGACCAGAGCCAGGGAGCTGCTGGCCGACCAGGGGGTCAAGGTCAGCCAGGCGGCTACAATGGTGGGGTATGAGAGTGCCAGCCAGTTCAGCCGGGAGTTCAAGCGATTTTACGGACAGCCACCGCAATCAGTAGCCATGGCCCTGCCGACATCAGCATGACACGAACTCAATGGCCCCGTTTGCCACGGCTTATTCAAAACCCTCCAGAACAATCTTACCGACAGCCGTTCCCGCCTCCAGCTCGGTATGGGCTGTGCGCAGATTGTCGGCGTTGATCACTCCCAGATTTTTGCCGGCGGTGGTACGGATGTAGCCCGCCTCCACCAGACCCGCGACCGTTTCCAACAAGTCGTGCTGTACCTGCATATCATCGGCACCGTGCATGGAGCGGGCAAACATGAACTCGATATGCAGAGACAAACTCTTTGGCTTGATTTTCATGACATCCAGAGAGTCTGCATCGTCAATCATGGCAATCTTGCCAAACGGCCGGAGCACCGCCACATAATCGTCAAAATACTGATCCGTGGCATTCAGACTGGCCACGTGTGTGATCTGCCCAATCTTACCCTCGGACACCAGTTGTTGGATTTGCGGCTGTAACGGCTCGCGGTGGTTCACAACAAAATCCGCACCCAATGACTCCACCCACTGACGGGACTCGGGCCGGGAGGCTGTTGCTACCACGGTGACACCGGTCAGTTTTTTGGCCAACTGGATGAGAATGGAGCCCACACCGCCGGCAGCGCCGATGACCAGGATAACGTTGTCAGTCTGAGTATCAGTCCCTGGCGGTTGTTGCTCAATGCCCAGGTGGTCGAAGAGCATTTCCCAGGCTGTGATGGTCGTTAGCGGCAGTGCGGCTGCTTCCGCATCGCTAAGGGTCTCAGGTTTACGGCCGACAATCCGTTCGTCCACGGTCTGGTATTCCGCATTGCTACCTTGACGGGTTACATCGCCTGCGTAGTAAACCCTATCCCCAGGCTTGAAAAGTGAAACCCCCTCACCCGTTGCCACAACCTCGCCTACGGCGTCCCAGCCCAAGACCTTAACCTCGCCCGCCTCCGCTTCGGCCCGCTGACGCACCTTGAAATCAACCGGGTTAACGCCAATCGCACTGACCCTGACCAACAGATCCCGTCCCTGCGCCACTGGCACTGGCAGCTCAACGTCTTGCAAGGAATTTGGATCGTTTATGGGTAAAGACTTGGTGTAACCAACTGCTTTCATTTTCTAGCCTCCAGTCATTAGGTAGTGGCAAGCAGTGTGATCGCTCTTTACACTACGAAAAACAGCCCAATTCCATAAACATATTCAAAAAGTTTTTGAAAATGACCTTCGACGACCTGATTGTTGTCCTCAAAGTGGCAGAATTTCGCAATATTACCGCTGCCGCTACCAGCCTCGACATGCGACCTGCGACGGCCAGCGCCGCCGTCAAACGTGTTGAAAAGACCTTGGGGGTTGAGCTGTTCGTCCGATCAACCCGTCAACTGCGACTCTCAGCTGCCGGCGAAAAATACCTGCCTCAATGCGAGCGAGCACTGGCACTGCTCGACGAGGCCCGGCAGAACATTCGTTCGGGTAATGAAACTGTGGCAGGAGAAATTCGGCTATCGGTGTCATCCGATCTTGGGAGGAATCGGGTCGTGCCCTGGATTGATCAGTTAATGACATCGCACTCTGGGCTGAGTTTGCGAGTTCAGATTACCGATAGCAATGTGGACTTTTATCGGGATTCGGTCGATATGGCACTGCGTTACGGTTCTCCGGACGACTCCAATCTCTATGGATTCAAAATCTGCGACGTTCCACGACTGCTGTGCGCCACCCCCGATTACCTGAAGGAACATGGTATCCCCGCGCACCCTGACGATCTTGCCGGGCATAACGGCCTCTTCTATCAACTCCAGGACATTCCTTACGATGTATGGACCTTTAAACGGAACAACGACGAGTTCCGTGTAAAAATGAAAGGCAACCGGGCATCCAACGACGGCGATCTGGTTCGGCGGTGGTGCGTGGCAGGACACGGCATAGCCGTGAAGTCGTGTCTGGACATCTCGGACGATCTGCTGGCAGGCAGGATCATTAATGTCATGCCTGAGTATGCGCCACCGGTATCAGAGCTATGGTTAATATGCCCCACCCGGCAATCCATCACGCCAGCGGTACGACTACTGAGGGACTCTCTGACAAGGTATTGCAATGACATCATCGCAACCATGACCCATGCAGGCGTCCTGTCCACGGAAGATCAGCATACGCAAGCAAGGAATAACCCTCAGCCTTAGCCGACAACGCCTTGAACGTCAGACACACCAACCAACAACACCAAAAGCCCTCCAAGCTAGCCGGCGGGATTGCTCGCGAGCTGCTTCAGTGCACTCATCGCCTCATCAATCCGATCATCAGGAACAAATATGTGATCGTGATAGAACCCGGCAATGACGTTGGTGGTGATTCCCTGCTCTGCCAACAGGCTGGTCACCACGGATGTGAGGCCGAGCGCTTCCAGGCTTGAGTGGCCCTCGAGAGTGATGCGACGAAAGACCCTGTAGTAGTCCAGGCCCTCAGCTTTGGCTTCCTCAAGAGGAATCACCAGAGTAAGGCCTTCCAGTTCGGCAATACTGACAATGGGCTTGAGCTTTTCCAATTCGCCATATTTTGCTTTGGCCACCGTGCAATAGACATAGGACGTAGAATCCAGTCTTGGCGACAGCTGCTTGATCAAATCCTGGAGGAATTGTGTTCGCATGGTTTAATACTTTCCTTTAGCCAAAATGCATTGTCATACCACTAATCTAGCATTTACCTCAGTGATGCAGACCAACATATCAGTTTCCGTGCCGGAATTCTGACTCAGCTTTTACCTTTTCTCTCTGAACCCATCATTTGTACTGATGTGCTGTATACGGTAAAGCAATTTTTTTTGGCGGCGGGAAACACAGAGAATACCAATCAAGCCAATGAGGCGATGTTCCTTAACTTAATTCTCTTAAAAGGTGGAATACCACATGAACGCAATCAACAAGTTCTTTCTCGTTTTCTCTGTCCTCGCTTTCTCTGCCTTCGCGCAAGCGGAAGGTGTTAGCCAGGATGACATTGAGCGCGGAAACAATCCGGCAGTTGAAACGGTCGATCTGGGTATCAGCAACTAAGCTGACCTTGATAAAGGGCGGTCCAGAAGGCCGCCCTGATCCATCATCGCTCGACAGGCATCGTCCGGAATGACAAAGCCTGCTCCTAAGCCGCCGGTTTGGCGAGCCGCTTTCCACACGGCGAGTTTGTCATTATGTCGTGCCAACGTTCCTGAAGAAGCGCCTCAACATGAGCTCTTAACCACACGACCCCCGGGTCACGATCGTGGCGGGCATGCCAGATCAGATACAGGCTCGTAGGATCAACGCCGAACGGAAGCTCCCCCATCCACAAACCATTTACAAAGCCGCAGTCCTGGCTGATCAGTTCCGGAACCGCGGCAATCAGGTTCGAATCCCTCAAGACCTGCGGGACGATCGAAAAATGGTTGACCGTCGCTGCAATGCGTCTGCTGTGCCCCTTTTGATCAAGATAATTGTCCACGAAACCATGGGCATCTCCAGACATAGTCACAAGCAAGTGACGAGCTTCCAGAAACTCCTCCATTGTAATAGGCCTGCCGGCAAGAGGATGGTCCTCGCGCATCGCCAGAACGTAACCGCCTTCAAACAACCACGTACTTCGCAAGCTATGGTCGTGCTGATTCAGCATACCTACGGCCAGGTCAACGTGGGCTTCCCGCAGATCATCGTGGGTCCCTTCCGGCGTGTACGGAACCGCATGGATATCCACTCCGGGGGCCTCACGTTCCAGTAACTCGATCAACTGGCGCCAGATCATCTCCACAGTTACATCCGTTACAGCCAGCCGAAACTTCCGTTTTGATGTGCCTGGATCAAACTGCGTGGCGGTGACTGCGTTGGTCAGAGCAAACATATGATCATTCACCTGATCCCAGAGACTCAGGGCATAGGAGGTGGGCTCGATATTCCTGCCTTTACGCACAAAAAGCGGATCGTTCCAGATCTGGCGCATTCTGGATATGGCATTAGACACCGCCGGCTGGGTCATCGCTAGCCGATCCGCTGCGCGAGTAACGGAACGCTCAGTCATGATGGCATCAAAGATGTACAACAGCTGAAGTTCTTGAGTTTTCATTCGACGTTCCTGGAAATGAGAGCCAATCAAGTCTGGCGCGCAAACACGTTGACCGCAATTACGGCTTACCCTGAAGACACAGCATTTTCTGCGGATAACATGAGAAAGCCCCCCCTGAACAGGAGGCTTGGGATCCGGGTTACAGGTGACCTTTCACAAATGCCTTCAGTTCACTCAGACTACCAGCCCCTGTTTTCTGGGCAATCACTCCGCCATCCTGGAATAACGCCAGGGTCGGGATGCCCCGGATACGCATACTGGCTGTGATCTCCGGGCTGTCATCGACGTTAACTTTGGCAATGGTCAGCTGATCACCCATCTCATCGGCGATTTCCTCCAACATCGGTGCCACGGTCTTGCAGGGTCCACACCAGGGCGCCCAGAAATCCACCAGAACTGCCCGGTTACTGCGGACCACAGCCTCTTCAAAATTTGCGTCGGTTACGTTAATGATGTTGCTCATATCTTATCTCCTGTGCCTGATAGGTTATCTGTAACTCTGCGTCTGAAACGGTCCGATCTCCAATTGCCGTTGCGTATATGACGTATTTCCGGAAATGATGAGTAGGATATTCGCCGGTGTTTCACAGGCGTTTACTCAGCACCAGCCCACCCCACGCCAGAGTTCGGTTACCGGTTCCACCCTTGATCTCGGAGCTTTGAACCCGCAACACATAACTCAGTTCCGTGCCCGACCAGAAGCCATGGGTATAACCCGCCCAGGCCTCGGCCAGCAGAATATTGAGATCGTTGGCGCCGAGCTCATGATCTGAATCCCGGAACTGGCCTTGTAAAAAGGCGTTGTAGGCACGGGCTTTCACAGACATACCGCCCCAGAAGTAATTCTCGCGCCCACCCGGCGCCGACACCCCGGGCGCCCTTTCTCCGTATGCCATCAGTTCCGGATTGAATCGGTTATCCGGCGAGGAAATCAGGCCACCGCGAAACACCAGTGCCGCACCAAATTCGGTCAGATAGCCAACAGAACCAAAATACGTCACTTTGAACTTCTGATCCGGCTCACTGGCATTCAGATACTGGTGGTAAGCCGCAGAATAGCGGAATGTCGGTTCCCCACCGTTCGAGATCTGATGCCCCCAACCCCGTGCGCGATCACTGCCGATGACTTTATGAATGGCATTCTGACTGGACTTGAAAACATCCAGCCCCAGCACACCGATGGTCATCGATGTTGTCCAACCGGAGCTGCCGCCCAGTGTCTGATAACTATGGCTCGAGGATAGGTAAACGAGGCTGCTATACGGTCGGTCACTCCGGTCAATTTCCGATGCCTTGATCTCCTCCGGAGTAAAGCCATAAACACCGAATTCCAACGCCGTGCTTTGAGGTTCTTCAATGCCGCCTCCGACGCCGGGCAGTACAATCCCATCCAGAGCCTGGCTCATTCGGGAAACGGGATTGTTAAGAAAATGCGGTCCACCCGATGAGTAGGTAAGAGCCACGCCCGCGGTATAGTCCCGGTCGGTTTGGGTTGGTGCGAAAAGGTCGTTATCCGTCGAAAGAGCCAGAACTGAGCCAGAAGACTCCGCATGAACCGCTGAAGTAAATACCCCGGCAACAAGGAAGAGTGCCAAAAGTTGATGATGCATAGCCAACTCCGAAAGACAAAAGGTCGGAAACAAGTTGGCCGCTATTCTTCAAACATCTGCGCCGTCGGACTAATCAAGGCTTCGTATTCACAACATCACCCCTGGTTATGAATACGTACTTTTACGAAGGATTTCGTCTCAGCGGCGAATCTGATTATTCTAGAAATGAGTTTATTTTCCCTCTTTATGCTTTTGTTTTATAGGCGTCTTATTCAAACCTCTATTTTCAGTGCATGATCTTCCGTCGTTTACTCTTCAACCCTGGAAGAGGCACTTCATCACTCCAGATGATGTAGCGCATATCATTTGTAAATTATTCAGCACTGCCTTCCCACTTCATACTTCGCTGCATCTGATATCAAGTCGATTGGCGACTGCGATATGAGCGTAAATCCATCGAACTCTGGAGATTATGTTATGCGTAAATTTGCACTGGTTACTCTTGCGTCACTTCTTGCGGTTTCTGCTCTGCCTGCAAATGCTTCCCTGGCAGACCGTAAATCCGACGAGCCTCGCTCAGAGCTGGCCCAGCCCGCACCCTATAGCGGCCAGATCGTGATTCGAGGAGAAATTCAGGACCGTGCCGAAAAGCGTAATTCCGCTGAGCCGGCACCGTACAGCGGTCAGATTGTGATCCGTGGTGAAGTCAGGTCTGAAAGCCACGGCTGAGCCCTGCAAGTTCCATTTGCGTCTTGGCACCAGGGAAGGTGCGTTTTTCCTTCAACTTTGGCCACAACCATGGCCCTCTCCTACTTACCGGCCTTCTGACCAAACAGCAGCTTTTTCCCTTCTTCAGTCACCGCTGGTCGACTGGACCAGGGCGTTCCCTTTTCATAGGCTCGGATAACCGCAGGCCGTTTTTGCATGGCACTGAACCAGCGTTTAAGGTTTGGAAAGTCATCCAGGTTCTGTCGCTGCGCTTCGTGTGGCACTATCCAGGGATAGATGGCCATGTCTGCAATGGAATACTCATCAGCAACCCAGTCCCGACCTTCCAGTCGCCGATCAAGGACACCGTACAGTCGGTTGGTCTCGTTTACATATCGTTCGATCGCGTATGGCACCGGCTCCGGGGCGTATCGCACAAAGTGATGGTTCTGCCCAGCCATGGGACCGAGGCCCCCCATTTGCCACATCAACCACTGCATAACATCGAAACGGCCTCGGAGATCTGACGGCAAGAAAGACCCCGTTTTCTCGGCCAGGTACATCAGAATGGCACCTGATTCGAAAACCGGAAAAGGCCCCTCACCCGTTGTTGGTGAAGGATCGATAATTGCTGGCATCCGGTTGTTCGGTGATATCGCGAGAAACGATGGCTTGAACTGATCACCAGCGCTGATATCTACCGGATGAATTGTATACTCAAGCCCAGCTTCCTCCAGAAAGATAGTAATCTTATGGCCATTCGGCGTCGGCCAGTAATAGAGATCTATCATTGTTCTATCGCCTCTTTAATGAGTGCCGGTTGCCGTATCGTTCTCAGGGAAATTTTGCGGATAGAGCGCGCGCTTGGCACGATCATCCATTTCGCTCTGAAAGGGAACATCCTGGCCAATTACCCGGGCACGGGCGACTGCCGGCCGCTGACTGATCCGATCGTACCAACTTTCAAGGTGCGGGAATTCAGCAAGTTCTCCCTCCCCAAGCACCACGTTGGCCTTGTCGATCCAGCCCCACGCAGCGATATCGGCAATGCTGTATTCCTCACCAACAATATAGGTGCGTTCGGCCAGATGCGCATTCAGCACACCGTAGTGACGCTGAGCTTCACGCCGGTATCGATTGACAGCGTAAGGAATCTGCTCGGGCGCTGCGTGCCGGAAATGCACACACTGCCCGGAATAGGGTCCGAGGCCTGAGGCCAGGAACATCATCCAGGACAGTAGCTCGGAACGGGTTTCAGCGGTGCCACCCAACTGACCACTCTTCTCCGACAGATAAAGCAGAATCGCATTGGAATCAAATACCCGAGCGCCATCGTCGTCGATAGCGGGAGTCTTGCCGTTGGGATTGATCGCCCGGAATTCGGGCAAATGCTGCTCACCTTTGAGAGTGTCGACAGGAATCAGCTCATACGGGAGACCGGTTTCTTCAAAGAAAAGCGCAACCTTCATCGGGTTGGGGCCCGGGTGGTAATAGAATTTGATCATTATGACCTCTGGAATACGTGATTTTCAGGATTGGAAAGGACACTCTAGGTATTTTTGAGCATTCGTTCAACATAATTATCATAAACCTCCCTTCGCGCTGATTGGAACCCGCGCAATTAGCGACATTAAACGCTTGCTCTTTTATTCCGTGCTTATCGATCCTGACTTCAATTCATCTTTGACAGATCAGATCCGGCCGCCAGTGGTGACGCCGATAGATGGAATGTCTGATCCTCAAACCAGCTCAGCCAGATATTCGTCAGTGGCTTGGTAGTTTGCGGCCAGTGCATCTCCAGAGGAACGTGCATGGACTCACGCAGCGGCACAAAACGGCAGCCATTGGTTTGCAGGTTTGCCACGCAACTAGGCACCAGGGCTACACTGTGCCCGCTCGAAACCTGTGTCAGGAGTGCCTGCATATTGGCAGGCTCATTCACCACTCGAGGTTGCAAATGATGCTTGAAAAAACCACTGATCAGCGTATCGAAAAGACTCGGTGCGTGCCGGCGAGCAAATAACGTCAGAGGTTGATCTGCGATTTGCGAAAGACTCAGGCTGGGTTCGCCTGCCAGAGGATGAGTATCGGAAAGAACGGAAACGATCGGATCATCCAGAAGGTGCCGCGAGCAAATCCGTGGGGCCAGATGGGCGTTCATCGGTCGCGAAAAACCAAGGTCAATTGTGCCGATCGAAAATCCCTCTATCTGTTCTGCCGCCGTCATCTCGAATATCTGGATATCAACATTATCTGCGTAGACCGCAAACTGCCGCAACATGGCGGGAAGAAAATGGGCGCATGCCGAGCCCATGTAGCCGATACGCAGTACGCCCTGCCTCCCGCTTGCGATATCCCGGGCATGTTGCCGGGCCTGTGAGCACTGGCGCAGGATCGCTTCCGCGTCCCGAAAGAAGGCCTTACCTGCATCTGTAAGCTCCACATGACGTGTGCTTCGCTGCAATAACGTGACACCAAGGTCTTCTTCCAGGGCATGAATATGCCGGCTGACAGCCGACTGCACCGTATGCAAATGCTGGGCGGCCAATGAAAAGCTTCCGTAATTCGCCACTTCTACAAAGCTGACCAGGTGTTTGAGGTTCATCTGTTTAATGCCAATCTGAGATAAATTGAAGGTATAAAAATCATTTAAGGTATTAGTGGAAGCTTTGTAAAGTGATGCCCTGATTTTTAACGAACAAACGAGATATCTATGCAGTTATCCCGACTGGGCGAATTCACACTGCTCCTGGTTGCCACCCTCACCATTATGGTAGGTGCAGTAGTGGCGCCCGGGCTGAACTCGATTGCGAGCGCTCTGGACTTTGACGCTCATGCACCCCTATTGATTACCCTGCCAGCCCTCGGTGCCATTCTTTTTGCACCACTTTTCGGAAAGCTGATTGATGCCATCGGTGCCCGCACCACCCTGCTCTGGAGTTTGCTGGGCTACTTCGTTCTGGGTGCAGGAGGCATGCTCATCTACGGACCTGTGATGGTTATCGCAGATCGTATTCTGCTCGGCGGATTTGCTGTGGGAACGATGGCTGCCGGGACGGCATTGATCTCCCAGTGGTACACAGGAAAAGCCCGGTTGAGCATGATTGCCAGGCAGGGAATGGCCATTGAATTCGGGGGTGTCGTTTTCCTGTTTTTTGGCGGACATCTCAGTGAGATGAGCTGGCGAGTGCCTTTCATGCTCTATGCTCTGGCGTTTATCTGCGTTCTCCTTACGCTGTTGACTGTGCCGAAAAGAAACCCTGACGCAGCCAGTTCTGGCGCAACTCCTCCTGCCGGAAAGGCCCGGTCTATTGGCCCAGTCATGATCTACACAGTTCTTGCAATGTCTCTGTTCTTCACCCTCTTTACCACACTGCCCGGCTTACTTGCGGATTTCCGGTTCACCGAAACCCAAACAGGTTATCTGTTGTCGCTGATCTCACTGGTGGCCGTTTTTACCGCCATGGTGATGCCGAAAGTCGTAGGCAGATTTTCGGAAAACACCACATTAATGCTCGGCTTTGTCAGCTTCGCCTGCGCACATATCCTCTTCGCCATCAGCACGATGCCGCAAATGCTGATTCTGGCCGCATTATGTGCAGGCATCGGGTTTGGATTCACAATTCCCCTGCTGAACCATGCAACAGTGGAACGGAGCACCGATCAAAATCGGGGGAAAAACCTGTCGCTGTTCGGTATAGCCGTATTCTCAGGGCAGTTTATGACGTCGTTCTTCGAATTCGTACCTCTGCCCGTGTCTGAAACGCTTCTGGCGTGCGCGGGCGTTGGAATACTGTGTGCCATCCAGCTGAAGGCCCGAAATAGCCTTGCAACAGCTTAGGGTATTCACAATTTGACATGATGCCCATCATGCGGGATTCTAGTTCGCATGATGGGCATCATGGGAATTGGCATGCAAACCCGAATTGAAAAAAAAGAAGAGTCCCGACGCAGAATACTGACTGCCGCATCAAAACGGTTGCGTATTGAAGGTCTGGGAGGCGCCGGCGTGGCTTCGGTCATGGACGACGCCGGGCTTACCCACGGCGCGTTTTATTCTCACTTCGCGAATAAAGATGAGTTGGCAAGACGTGCTCTGGAACAGGCTACCCGCTTAAACCGAAACCGTTGGACAGGGAGGTGGCTGCGGGGATCCTGGGCAGATCGGCTATCCACCCTCGCAAAACGATACCTCACCGGAAAACACCGTGACAACCTGGCGGACAGTTGCGCCCTGGCTACGCTGTGCTCCGAAGCCGCGCGAGGCGACAAGGCATTCCGCTCTACCTATGAAAACGAACTGACCAAAACGCTGTCTGCAATCGCCGATGAGGATTTCGATCAACTGGATCCGGCTCAGGCAGACGATATTATTGCGTTCATGTCTCTGATTGTTGGTTCAATGGCCCTGTCACGAGCCGTGGATTCCAGCCAGTTATCCGATCGAATCCTTCAGGTCGGCCGCGACTCTGCCGGCCGCCTTGCTTCCGTTAACCTGCAAAAACCAACATACAACAAGGAATCAACAAGCCATGAATAACCCCTTCGCCTATTCCGTTCTCATGATCATCGCCGGAATCGGTATTCCAATCATGGCGACACTAAACGGAGGGCTTGGCGCCCGCCTTCAGAGCCCGACACTGGCCGCAACCATTCTCTTTCTCGTCGGCTTGCTTATGGCGGGCACCTATCTGTTGATTACCGAAGGCATCCCCGACAAGATTTTTCACAGCAGCACCCCTATTTATTATTACTTCGGCGGTTTCTTCGTTCTCTTTTATATCCTGACTATTACCTGGGTCGCCCCTCGTTTCGGGATATCCAACGCAATTGCTTTCGTACTGCTCGGACAGATGATAGCAATGAGCCTCATAGACCATTTCGGGTTGCTCGGAGCACAGCAATTCAGTCTGGCACCGCAACGTATGGCAGGCCTTGGTTTGATGGTAGCCGGGGTATTCCTGGTCCTTAACAAGGCCGTGCCTGGCACAAGTTAGGGCTCGGGGCCAAACCAGCCTGAACCGCCCGGGAATCTGCCTGTCCTGAACAGATGGGCAACTATTCAAACCATTCTGCCACCTTCCGCTGTCTTCCGGCCTGGATAATGGCCACCACAGTCACCACAAAGAAGACAGCCATGCCAAGCCGACCACAATCAGCCGTTTTCTTGTTATACCACTACCGTGCTTGCCCATTCTGCGCATTTACCCGTTCCGCTCTGAAGCACATCGACATAAACGTTGAAGAGCGCGACATCGCAAAGGAACCGGCCTACCGAAAGGAGCTGATCCAGGGGGGCGGGAAAGCACAGGTTCCCTGTCTGAGAATTGATTCGGACGGAGATATTCAATGGCTGTACGAATCCCGGGACATCGTCCGCTTCCTGCAGCGCCATGCCGCAAACCATCACTGAATGCCGCCCTGTTCATTATCCAGACAAAACACATTACCGGAGAGAAAAATGCTCAAACGAAAAGTTGATATTGCGATTATCGGCACTGGAACAGCGGGCATGGGAGCCTACCGAGAGGCTCGAAAGCACACTGACAGCATTGCCCTGATAGAGGCTGGTCACTATGGAACTACCTGTGCCCGCGTTGGCTGCATGCCCAGCAAACTGCTGATCGCGGCAGCAGATGCGGCTCACACGGCGAAACATGCGGAACTGTTTGGCATTCAGGTACCCAGTGTACAAGCTGATGGCTCCGCCGTTCTGGAGCGCGTCAGAAAAGAACGTGACCGGTTTGTCGGATTTGTTGTCGACGATGTCGAGGCGTTTGATTCCCGCCACAAAGTCCGCGGGTATGCCCGATTTCTGGATGCACATCGTATTCTGGTCGATAACGGTCTTGAAATTACTGCCGACCGCATTGTCATTGCCACCGGTTCCAGACCCTTCCTCCCGAAGGCTCTCGAGGGTGCGGGTAGTCGCCTGGTCATAAATGACGATATTTTTGAGTTTGAAACCCTGCCTGCATCCATATTGGTGGTGGGTGCGGGTGTCATTGGCCTGGAGTTGGGACAGGCCCTGAGCCGGCTTGGTGTAAATGTAACCATGCTTGCCCGGAAAGATTCCGTGGGTGGCATCGTGGACGCCGAAATTCGCGCGATGGCGGCGACGGCGTTCAAGTCCGAATTCGATCTGAGACTTCATTCTGAAATTGTCAGTACTAAAGAAGTTGAGTCGGGCGTCGAGGTGACCTATCGCAATGGCGACGGCGAGATACACACGATATCGACCGACTATGTTCTCGCTGCCACCGGGCGTATCCCGAATACAGACAGACTTGGCCTGGAGCATGCCAGCCTTGTGGCAGATTCACGAGGCGCGCCCACCTTCGACCGGAAAACGATGCAGACCAGCCAACCTCATATCTTTATTGCGGGTGATGCCAATAACGAGCTACCGCTGTTGCACGAAGCCTCAGATGAAGGACGCATTGCAGGGCGCAACGCAGGCATTTATCCGGCTGTCGAGGCGGGCCACCGGCGGGCGGGGCTGGGTGTTGTCTTTTCGGATCCCCAGATTGCCAGTATTGGAAAACGAGCGCACGAGTTATCGTCACAGACCTACGTAACGGGAAAGGTCAGTTTTCACAACCAGGGAAGAAGTCGGGTAATGGCGAAAAACCAGGGGATGCTCAAAGTCTATGCAGACTCAAAAACAGGCATCTTTTTAGGCGCTGAAATGTTCGGGCCTGCCGCAGAGCATATCGGACATCTTCTGGCCTGGGCGGTGCAGCAGGCTCTGACGGTTGAAAACATTCTCGCCATGCCATTCTATCATCCGGTTATTGAGGAGGGCGTTCGGACGGCATTCAGAGACGCTGCAGACCAGTTGAAACTGGCTAATGCCAAAGGATCCCGTGATGCCACTGCCGCAATTGTTTAAACGGTATTATGCCCAGGCCACCAGGGTGGCCCTCGTGGTTGGCACCCTGCTGTTGCTGATCAACCAACATGATGCGCTGTTCGGACATCAGGATATTCAGTGGGGTCCTGCCCTACTGACCTATTTCGTGCCGTTTTGCGTGTTCATGCTCGGCAAGCGTTCTTCCGGGCAATGTCGACAAACATCCTCAGGATTGGATATTCCCGTTTCTCGATACCGG
This sequence comes from Marinobacter sp. F3R08, assembly GCF_018860425.1. Classification (GTDB taxonomy): domain Bacteria; phylum Pseudomonadota; class Gammaproteobacteria; order Pseudomonadales; family Oleiphilaceae; genus Marinobacter. Next base: position 841,007 of record NZ_JAHKPI010000025.1, read on the forward strand.
TAATCTGTCCCGACCGTGCCGCACTGGATTGCAATACCAGTGCGGCGTCACATCAACCGTCAGGCACTAGCCCTGGCCGTGAGAGCCATGCCCCATTACTGACATCAGGAGAAGACTCATGAGTAACCAACGTCCACCGCTTCCTCCTTTCACGCGGGAAAGCGCCATTGAAAAAATTCGACTTGCAGAAGATGGGTGGAACAGCCGTGATCCGGCACGGGTTGCCCTTGCCTATACTGAAGACACTTACTGGCGTAATCGCGCAGAGTTTGTAAAAGGGCGCAAGCAGGCCGAAGACTTCCTGACCCGCAAGTGGAATCGCGAACTGGATTATCGGCTGATCAAGGAACTCTGGGCCTATACCGACAACCGGATCGCCGTGCGATATGCCTATGAATGGCACGATGACAGTGGCAACTGGTTTCGGTCCTACGGTAACGAAAACTGGGAGTTTGATACCAGCGGGCTGATGCAACGCCGCTTCGCATGCATCAACGACAGCCCGATCAAGGAATCCGACCGGTTGTTCCATTGGCCCCTTGGCCGGCGCCCGGATGATCATCCTGGTCTCAGTGACCTGGGCCTCTGATGGCGCCTTATCCGGATTCTCCTGACTGCTGATTCTCTCCCATAAAAAAGCCGGGCTTAAAGCCCGGCGAACTGAGTTTACTTACAATATCGACAGTCACTCACACCGCCTGCGGCACATTACGCTTCAGGCCCTCAACCCAGCCCTCCAGATCCTTCAAGGATTTGGTTCCAGCGTCCTGCCCCATTAACTGATCCCGCCTGAGCAAAACCAACGTAGGCACTGCTCTGATACCAAACTGCACTGCAAGATCGTGCTTCTCGTCCACATCAATCTTCACAACCGCCGCGTCCGAATTCAGTTCACTGAACGCTTCGAGCACAGGATTCATCGCTTTGCAGGGTTGGCACCAGGTAGCCCAGAAATCCAGCAACAGCCATTCGTGGCTGTTTGCCAGTTCTCCCAGTTCTTCAAATGCATTCAGATTAATAATCGCCACAACCAACAACCTCCAGAAAACTCTCTTCAGAATAGGGCGAGCGCAAAGACCTCCAGGGTCAGATCAGAACGCCCTCTTGATGTTAAAGCTCTGCGGCTTCAACCGTTTTGATGTCCGGCCAGATGTCGTTTGCGGTGGCGATATAGCCCGGTACGTCCCTAAGCCAATGCTTCTGAATGTCTTTGTTCAAGTTGAGGTACAACTTGTTATCAACGATTCGCCAGGCCTCCGGGTCAACGTCAAACTTCTTCTCTTTTGTCACGCCGAATGCACAATAACCGCCGTACTGGGGAGCATAAGCGCCGGGGTCTGCACGGAACAGATCACGGTGTTCTTCACTCGAAAAGTGATAGATAGCGTTCTTGTAGGTTGCGGTATACTGTACAGAGCCTTTGGTGGCCTCTGACTCAGAAAAGTAAGCCACGGGGTCATAGCCGCTGATTGCGACATCATTGGCATTGGCGTTCATATCGAGATCTGCTGCAGAAACAGCAGCAGCGCCAATCGAGGCAACAGCAACCAGGGCACGAAGTTTCTTGAAGCGAATCATGGAGTATCTCCTTCGAATGATTGTTGACTACCGTTGAAACAATAAAGGGTGTCGGGGTACTGAATACGTATGATCGTTCAAACTTTTATGCCAATTATCTGGGGTGCTTATGGATAGGCTTTCGTACATTCTCGACCAACTCAATGTGAACGCCGGCGTGTTCTTTCAGGGGCAACTTTGCGGGCTTGCGTCCTTTGAAGAAGAGGGAGCCGGCTACATTCATGTACTCCGCTCTGGAGTCCTCGACATCATCGAATCGAACAAAGAGCAAACGACACTCAATGAACCGACGATGATTTTTTCGGTACGTTCCGAACCTCACCAGCTGTTCGGTGCCAATCGCGAGGGTGCGGAGATGGTCTGCGCTTCTATCAAATTCCAGACGGGCGCAAAGAATCCTGTCCTGGAAGCTCTGCCTTCAAGAGTCGTACTGCCCCTTTCCTCAGTTCAGGGTCTTACCGCCTTCGTGGATGTCCTGTTCTCGGAGGCCGAAGCCGCCCAGGAAGGGCGAGAGGCCATCATGAACAGGCTTGTGGAGGTCATTTTCGTGAATGTGTTGCGGCACATCGTATCGGAAGGTGAAACGCCCAAAGGTATGTTGTCTGCGTTGGCTGATAAGCCGTTAAGCAAGGTACTGAAGTGCATTGATACCAATCTGAATGGCGATCTGTCGGTGGAGAAGCTGGCAGAAGTAGCGACCATGTCCAGGTCAACCTTCATACAGCATTTCAAGAATGTGCTTGGACTGGCACCGGGTGAGTACGTCCAGAACGCCCGGATCTCTGCCGCCAAGAGGCTCATCCTCAAAGACAAGCCAATGTCGATAATCTGCTTCGACGTGGGCTATGAAGACGCATCAGGCTTCTCCAGGGCCTTCAAAAAGAATACAGGTATGACACCGAGGGAATGGAAGAAACTGAATGCAAGCGTAACGGAGTCAGAAAACACCACGGTCAAAAACGACTCCAACGTCGCGTAATGACTGTCAGGGCCCGAAACAGGGGCAGGATTACGGATCCTTGCCCCTTCCCGTTTTCCCTTTTTACTTCATCGCAATCTCGCCGCGGATAACTTTCTGACCAGAGTATGGGCTGGTCACACTCTCGGCGTAATTGTCGATGTCTGACTTTCGGTCAGCCAGAGAAGCACTGGCAGAGGCCGAGAACAGGGCGATAGAAACAACAAGCAGGGCTTTAGTGGTTACGTTTTTCATAATTCGTTTCTCCAATGTTTGATACCGTCGAGAGAAATAGTAACCATTGGAGCAGCCCAACAAATGTACAGCCGTTTTATATAATGGGCCGATCGTGCAAACCTGCCTCGTTAACTGAAAACGACCCACAATCGCGTCCACGCGCAGCCATCGCTTTTGTCCAGCACTCCTTGGCAACCCGTTCCATCAGGTTGCGAATCCAGATAATGCCGGGATCCCGGTCATGGCGCGTATGCCATGCCAGATAGAGACTGGTGGGCTCCACATCAATAGGCAGATCGTTGATCGAAAGGCCGGAGCAGAATTCACAATCTCCGGTTATGACTTCCGGAATCGTTGCAATCAGATCAGACTTCCTGAGCAAATTCGGTACTGCAGAAAAGTGATTTACGGTTACCGCCACCCGGCGCTCAAGCCCCCTGCTTTGAAGCGTATCGTCGACAACTCCGTGAGCTTCACCGGACATGGTCGCCAGCAGGTGTTGGGCATCCAGAAATGAATCTAGATCAACTTCTTGACCGCTCAGGGCGTGGCCGCTTCTCATCGCCAGAACATAGCCGGTATCGAACAGCCAGTGGCTTCTCAGGCTATGGTCATGCTGTTCGAAAAACCCAATCACGAAATCAACACTCGCGTCACGCAACTGGTTTGCTGCGGTCGCTGGCGAGAAAGGCACTGCATGCAGATCAATACCTGGCGCACTGTGTTGTAACTCACAAACCAGGGGTTGCCAGATCATCTCCAGCATCAGATCGGTCACCGCTACCCGGAATGTCCGCCGCGATTCGCCCGGACTGAATCGGGTAGAATTCACCGCGTTGGACAACTCGTGAAGCGGGTTTCGAATCTGGTCCCAGAGGCTTTGGGCGTAGGACGTTGGTTCTACCTGCCGCCCTCGTTTCACGAAGATAGGGTCCTTCCAGCTCGTCCGCATTCTGGATACGACGTTTGACACCGCAGGCTGAGTCATTCCAAGGCGATCAGCCGCCCGAGTGATCGATCCTTCGGTCATGATCGTGCTGAACACGTGCAACAAATTGAGTTCCTGGTTCTTCATGATGCGTCTCTGGTGTGAAATGAGGTTGTGAACAAATGCCACGCATTCCACAGACGCCCGGGAAGACAATCTGTTACAGGTAAGGCTAAAGAAACTTCATTGACTGTCCTGACACTCGCATCGGTTATATCTCACACAAACACCCGGAATCCCGCTGGCACCCAGCCCAAGGCAAGCCTTGGATGCTCAGAGGTACCCCTTCAGAGTCTCCTCCGCCCGGAAGCTTGCTTCGACGCGGGTCGCCACAATTTCGGCCGGCGCGCCTTCGTTATCGAAAACACGGATGACCTGCTCAATAACATCATCAGGTATGACCGGATCGAGAATAATGACCTGTGAAATCATGCCTCGCGAGATGGACCAGTCAACAACCTCTTTTCTGATCTGTTTCAATTCCTCGGTATAGAGCAGATCAAGGAGCTCGCCGACTTCTACGTAATCCATAAAGTCGATAATTTTCACCCACTTCCCGAGCGGGTAATAATGGTCAACCATGGATCTATAGGCGGTCAGGTAGTCGTCCATACTGGAGCTGGCCCAGGTTCTGAACAGGGTAACTACCAAGGAATTGCCTTCCCACGAGATCATGATTGTTTGCCATACCTGAGCTTCAACGATCCGTCAGGACTGATCCTTCCCGCCTGAACGCAAGGATCACTGATCACTCGCTGTCGCGCTCGTGTATTCCCAGCGTTTTATTCGTTGCATCACGAATTTCCCGATAACGTTCCGGATTTTTGGCCAGGGCGTCCAGATTGTCCTCGGGAAAGATCTCTTTCTTCTTCTGGATGGCTTCTTCGGTGCTAAACACAGACGGAATCAGTTGTTCCAGACACCGCAACATTACCTCCGGTGACACCGATGCACCCGGAGAAGCACCCAGTAACGTACCGTAGGTCTTGTCGGTGGAGACAAGAATCTCCGTCCCCATCTGCAAGTCGCCATCCTTGATAATCTGCACGCGCTGGCCGGCCTCGACCGCCTTCCAGTTAAACTTTTTACTCAAACCGGGCGCAAAGCTGTCCAACTCCTCAAGCATGCTTTTTTCACCCTTGAAGGTCTCCGAGACCAGATACCTGACCAGCGGAAAATGTTCCAGCGCGACGTTAAGAAGTCTCGGAATATCATGCAGACGCATAGAACGCAGATAGTCCAGAAAGCCCCGACCTCGCTCAAGAACCGGCTTGAACGAGGCGAACGGCCCAAACAGCAGATAATATTGGCCATTCGCTACCCGAAGATCCAGATGCGGGACAGACATCGGAGGAGCCCCCACCTTCGCCTTGCCATAGGTTTTGGCCCGATACTGCTCGGCCTCTTCGGCGCTGATCGGTGCCTGCAGGAACCGCCCGCCAACCGGGAACCCGGTGAACCGTTTCGCAAATGGCAGGTGACTCTTTTTAAGGATAGGGAAGGCACCACCACCAGCACCGACAAAAAGCACATCCGCCTTGTACCGACGGTCAGTTCCACCGCTCTGGGTTTCCACCAACCAGCTTCCGGCAGGACTACGGTGCACTCGTTTAACATGGGTACCGTATTCAATTTTCACGCCCAGTTCTTGTTTGGCGTACTCGGCCATCTGCTCTGTCAATGCACCAAAGTTAACGTCTGTGCCCGTTTCAATCACCGTCGCCGCCATTTTCTCATCCCGAGGACGGCCTTCCATGGTGTAAGGAATCCAGCTTTTTATTTCGTCGAAATCCTCCGAGTACCGCATCTGCTCGAAGAAGTGGTGCCCTGACATTTCCCGAAAGCGTAAGCGGAGCTCATCAATTGATGACTCGGATACAATGGTGCAGTGCTTGGTTTGATTGATGAACGAACCGGGATCCTTGATAGCCCCTTTCTGAATCAAATAAGCCCAGAATTGCTTGGCCACATTGAACTGGGCGTGAATCTTGACGGCTTTATCAACCGAAATAACCTCTTCATCAACCGGCGTGTAGTTCAGTTCGCAGTTTGCTTCGTGTCCCGTACCAGCGTTGTTGAAGACCCACGAATTCCCTCCTCCCGGCGTGTCCAGTCGCTCAAGAATCGTGATATCCAGCTCGGGCGCCAACTCTTTTGCCAGGGTGGCAAACGTCGTTCCCATAATCCCTGCGCCGATGATAATTACGTTCATAGGTTCTATCCACCCGAGTCAATGTGCTGAATTCAGTCAGTAAAAGTTTGTAACCAAAAGGTACCACGCTTCCGGCAAACACGGAAAACCTGTCACAGAAATGTTGAAAATTCGCTGCCAGGACTACCCCCGGTTAGCAGTTTACGTTAAGGTAAACATTGCTTGGCGAAAACCACACCAGATTCAGTCAGGCTGACTACAATGACATTAACGACACTCCCAAAAGGAGTGCTTTGTTCCTCAGGCCATCACCCCAGGAAGAGGATTATGACAACAACAAAATCCAAAGTTGTGTATTCACCGGTATTTACCGACGGTGCGGAATTCCACATCCCAACGTTCAAAATTCTGAAACAGGACGGCAAACTCTATAAGAGTGCCAAGGCCCCTGATCTCGATAAGGACAAGGCCCTTCGCATCTACCGGGCCATGGTCACCACCCGGATACTCGATGAGCGCATGCTCGCCGCCCAACGCCAGGGCCGTCTGAGCTTTTACATGCAATGTACCGGAGAGGAAGCCGCAGTTATCGGGAGCGCCGCTGCGCTGGATGATAACGACATGATCATGGCGCAGTACCGTGAGCAAGGCGCCCTCGCCTACCGGGGCTTCGCCATCGACGAATTCATGAACCAGCTGTTTGGCAACGAGCTCGATTATGGCAAGGGGCGCCAGATGCCCGTTCACTATGGCTCGGTACAGCTGAATTACATGACCATCTCATCACCCCTGGCCACACAGATTCCGCAGGCCACCGGCTATGCCTATGGTCAGAAACTACGGGGCGAAGGACATTGCACCATTACCTATTTTGGCGAGGGTGCAGCCTCGGAAGGTGACTTCCACGCCGCCCTGAACATGGCCGCAGTGCATCGCGTGCCGGTGATTTTCCTATGTCGGAACAACGGCTATGCCATTTCCACGCCTGCCACCGAGCAATTTGCGGCCGACGGCGTCGCACCCCGGGCTTACGGTTACAAGATGGACGTGATCCGGGTGGATGGAAACGACATTCTCGCCATGTACCAGGCCACGCAGGAAGCCCGAAAACTTGCCGTTGAGCACAACCGCCCTGTGTTAATTGAAGCCATGAGCTATCGCCTGGCCGCCCACTCGTCCTCCGATGATCCGTCGGGCTATCGCAGCAAGGATGAAGAAGCCGTCTGGCGTGAGAAAGACCCGATTCTGCGTATGCGTCTCTGGCTTGAGAGCAAGAAATGGTGGAGCGAAGACGACGAAAAGCAACTTCAGGAAACCATGCGTCGGGAAGTGCTCGAAACGATGAAGCGCGCCCAGAAGCGTCCGCCGCCCCCGCTTGAAACACTGGTGAGCGATGTCTACGACGAGGTTCCGCCATCCCTGGCCGAGCAGTTCGACAAGCTGAAAGCGCATATTCGCCGTCATCCGGACGAATATCCGAAGAGTGCCGAACACGCCAAGGGAGGAGCCTGAGATGACCAAGATGAATATGCTCCAGGCCATCAATAATGCCCTGGATACCGCCATGGCCGAGGACGAACGGGTTCTGTGTTTCGGTGAGGACGTGGGCGTCTTCGGTGGCGTATTCCGCGCGACCAGTAACCTGCAACAGAAATACGGCAAGGCACGTTGTTTCAACACCCCGCTGGTGGAACAGGGCATTATCGGTTTTGCCAACGGTCTTGCAGCCCAGGGTTCCGTGCCGGTCGCCGAGATTCAGTTTGCCGACTACATCTTTCCGGCATTTGACCAGATCGTTAACGAATCGGCCAAGTTCCGCTATCGCTCGGGCAACCTGTTCAATGTCGGCGGCCTGACCATCCGGGCACCCTACGGTGGCGGTATTGCCGGTGGTCTTTATCACTCACAATCCCCGGAAGCCTACTTTGCCCATACACCAGGCCTGAAGATTGTGGTTCCGCGTAATCCGCACCAGGCCAAGGGGCTGCTGCTGGGCGCAATTCATGATCCCAACCCCACTCTGTTCTTTGAACCCAAACGGCTCTATCGGGCCTCTGTTGGCGAAGTTCCGGATGAAGACTACCGACTGCCACTGGGTGAAGCCGAGATTACCAAGGAAGGCACCGACGTAACGGTCCTTGGTTGGGGCGCCCAGATGGAAGTCATCGACCAGGCGGTGGAGCGGGCTGAGAAGGACGGTATCTCCTGTGAAGTCATCGATCTGAGGACCATTCTGCCCTGGGATGTGGAAACCGTAGCCAATTCCGTGTTCAAAACCGGGCGGCTGGTGGTTACCCATGAAGCCCCCCTGACCGGCGGCTTCGCCGGTGAAATCGCCGCCACCATCCAGGAGCGCTGCTTCCTGTATCTGGAATCTCCAATCGCGCGGGTAACCGGGATGGATACACCCTTCCCTCTGGTGCTGGAAAAAGAGCACCTGCCCAACCATCTGAAGGTCTACGAGGCCATCAGGGCGAGCGTTGAATTCTAGGCTGATATCAGGACAGGAGAGCGAATATGAGTGATTTTATACTGCCCGATATCGGTGAAGGTATCGTGGAATGTGAACTGGTCAAATGGCTGGTCAGCGAAGGCGATGTTATTGACGAAGATCAGCCGGTGGCCGAGGTGATGACCGACAAGGCGCTGGTGGAAATTCCGGCCCCCTATAAGGGGCGGGTTACCCGCCTTTATTATCAGGAAGGTGATATCGCCAAGGTCCATGCCCCGCTGTTCGAGCTGGTTGATGAAAGCGAGAGTGGTGGCCAGGAGCCCGAAATAAGTTCTCCGGAGCCAGCACGCGAGCCCAGTGCCGAACCTGCTACCCGCCCTGAGTCCGCCGATAATGCTACCGAAGACTTTATCCTGCCGGATATTGGCGAAGGTATTGTTGAGTGCGAAGTCGTGGAATGGCGGGTCGCCGAAGGAGATGAGATCGAAGAAGACCAACCCGTCGTGGACGTGATGACCGATAAGGCCATGGTTGAAATCACCGCGCCCAAGGCCGGACGAATCACCAGGCTTTACCATCAACAGCAGGCCATGGCGAAAGTCCATGCGCCGCTGTTCGCTTTTATTCCCCGAGATCGTGAAGAAACGGATGAGCCTGCAGCGAAAGTTGAGCCCTCCACTGAACAATCCACGGCAACAGCCTCTCCTGTTGCAGCGGCCAGCCGGCATCGCATTCCTGCCAGCCCGGCTGTCCGCCGCCTGGTTCGAGAGCACGAGCTCAACCTCGGTGACATCGCCGGTTCCGGCAAGGATGGCCGTGTATTGAAATCCGACGTCCTTGCTCACCTTGAAGTCAGCTCAAAGCCCGCACAGAGCCAGGAACCGGTTAGCGGGGCACAAGCTACCAGCACCGGCGAGGCGCGCCGGCAACCTGCGCTTGAGCAGGAAGTTCGTGTAGAGCCTATCCGCGGCATGAAAGCGGCTATGGCAAAAAGCATGGTGAAATCGGCAACCACCATTCCTCACTTCATTTACAGTGAGGATATTGATGTCACCGATCTGCTCGCGCTGCGGGAACAGCTGAAACCGGAGGCAGAAACCCGGGGTTCGCGACTGACGCTCATGCCCTTCTTCATGAAGGCCATGGCCCTGGCGGTTCAGGAATTTCCGGTGCTCAACAGCCAGCTCAATGAAGAAGTCACCGAGATCCACTACCTGCCCCGGTGCAATATCGGCATGGCCGTGGATGGCAAGGCGGGCCTGATGGTGCCGAATATCAAGGGAGTTGAATCCCTGTCATTGCTGGGCATTGCCGATGAAGTCGCCCGCCTGACCGAAGCGGCCCGCTCAGGCCGCGTCAGCCAGGAAGACCTCAGAGGCGGAACCATCACTATCTCCAACATAGGCGCGCTGGGGGGTACCTATGCGGCCCCGATCATCAACGCGCCGGAGGTGGCGATTGTTGCGCTTGGCCGAACGCAGAAGTTGCCCCGCTTCGACGCCAATGGCCAGGTTGTGGAACGGGCCATCATGACGGTGAGCTGGGCGGGCGATCATCGCATTATCGACGGGGGCACCATCGCCCGGTTCTGCAATCGCTGGAAGGGCTACCTTGAAGCGCCCCAAACCATGCTCCTGCATATGGGCTGACGGTTCATCATGACGCAGAAGGCTCAACTGCAACAGTTCTACATACCCGAAGAGCAGTCGATCTATCTGCTGAGTCATGATGACGCCAAGAAGCTGAAGGACTGGGTGGCACTGTGTGCTGCCCAGCTCCGCCAACTGGGTTACCGCGACATTGAACTGATTGGCAAAGGCGCCTATGGCTTTGTCTTCTCTGGTCGCCTGCCTGGCCCGGGGTTTGAGGGCCCGGAGCACGTGTTCAAGTTCACCCGCATCAACCTGCCCCAACATCTGCAGGACAGGCTGGAGGATGAAGCTTACATTCTCGAACAGGTCCGCCACCCCAGGGTGCCCCAGCTGATTTCCTACCAGCGCGCCAACAACCAGCCGATCCTGGTGATGGAGCGGGCCGCCGGCCTTAATCTGGAAGAAGTGTCCCTGCGCGATGGACGCCTGAAGCCCCGGCTCATTATGCGCATTGCTGATCAGCTAGCCGACATATTGCGCAGTCTGCGTCGTGAAAACGGTCCGGCCGGACGCCCCATAGTGCACGGTGATATCAAACCCTCGAACCTGGTCTTCGACGCCAGCACCGAGACAATTGCCCTGATTGACTGGGGCTCCTCGGTGTTTGCCCAGCTGGACGCCAATCAGCAGTTCATCACCGCCAATGTGATGGAGCTGATGTCCGACAACCTTCAGCAAACCAACGCGCGGCTCGGTGATGTGTATTTTATTGGCGATGAACAGCTGAACGGTGGCCTGTCTTCTCCGCGTTTCGACGAACAGGGAGCTGCGGGCACTCTGTATGCGCTGGCTTCGGCGCAATCCTGTCGGTTTGGTCACCGCGCTATCCCCGCCACGTCCCTGGGCCTGCCGATGGAGTTTGCGCGGATGCTGGATGGCATGCTGTCTCCGGATCCTGACACCCGTCGCAAGGCCGGGGATTACTACCTGCGGGAAATGCCGCGGATGGCACAAACCGTGATGATCGATCTGCCAGAGGCACCTGTCGCCCCACAGGTTCCGGTATGGGTACGCACTACAGATCAGGAAATCGACACCGTGGTGTACAGCTCACGCAAGTCTTTCCTGCGCGAGGAAGGCGCACCGGAAACCCTCAACGACGTGAATGACGTGCAACTGGATCGATACTACAAGAACTTCATGCAGGGCATGGGTGAAACCGAGAAGGCGTTCCTGGCTGCCGTCAGCCGTCTGGGGCGCTACCCGGTAGAGGGCGGACTGGCCGTCCGGTGGGAAACCGACGGAATCTATATTGATACCTCACTGAACCTGCACGATCCCGCCCTGAAGTCCGCCTTCGTACAGGCGGTCAATAATATGGTCTACCTGGCCCAGGCCATCTACCGGAAAGGCATTTTCAAGAGCTGCCTGTTCAACGCCCGGAATACTCTCCACATTGAGCGAGACGAGCCGGACCAGCCATTTCTGGTGTCGCCGGAGATGACACTGCATTACGAGGTAAGCTCGGCACCAGATGTCGAAGATGAAAGCCGCGTACACTCCTACTTCGAAGACGGTCCGGACCCGGAAGAATTCCTCGTTCTGCCTGAAGCCATCATTGCCTCTCTGGAAGCCCTGAACAACATCCACCACACCGGCATGATTATCTTCGAGGCCCTGCCCCGCCATCTCAAGATCCATAGCCACTACCGACTGCTGGATCCGAGCCAGGAGCTGGCGTTCAGGCAACTGCTGGATCAGATTCTTCTAGCCGTAGAACAAATCACCGGCCTGGGGGTATCGGGCTTCATGAAGATGCCTTACAAGGACACCCGGTTTTTCCCCCATATCGAGCGCCTGCCAGAACGCTACTACCCCCGAAATCCCAGAACTGAAAACATGTCGGGCTGAGCTGAGACAACCCGCGCATTGTCCGAGCATCCGGACACCTTTGTCTGGGCAGCCGGACACAATCATGGGTTCCTGGCACCCAGTGTCCCGACAACCGGACACTAAGACCAGAAACCCTTGAATATTGGCTTCGAATATCACCAAAAACCCTAATAAACAGTGAGTTAGGTATCTGGCACGGATTCTGTATCGGGGTCTTCCATAAAAACTAAAACTGCCTGAATAACAAATCGTTAAGCATTCTGTATTTCAATTTGCCCAGACAATAATAAGGAACAACTATGCGTTTAGTCTTTCTGGCTCTTTTGCTGGCCAGCCCCCTGTGTTTCGGTAAAACCGTTGCCATCATCCAGAGCTACCACCTCGAATACAAATGGGATGCAGACTATGTGGCTGCGCTGAAATCCGTGCTCGGCACGGAGCACGACATCCACGTTTTCGAACTCGACACCAAACGTCTGCCAAAATCAGAATGGCCAAAGAAAGTGGCTGAAATCCAGGGCAAGATCGCGGACGTCAAACCCGATGTCGCTATTCTCGGCGATGACAATGCTTTTACACTAATGGCCGATCATCTTGTCAGTCAGAAAATTCCGGTGGTATTCCTCGGTGTGAATGGCGGCCCCGCTCAACACCCTACTCTGGAAAACCCTCTGGTTACCGGAATACTTGAGCGACCGTTTTTTGCGGAAAGCATCCGTCATCTTCGGAAAATACTCCGGCAAAAACAGCGTTTCCTGGTTCTCATGGACAACTCACCCACCATGCAGAACGCCGTTAATGAGTACTTTGGAGACGACCGTCAGGCAACCATCTATGGCTCTGAACTGGATATCGTCCTGACCAACGACAGGGACACCTGGCTTGAAACTGTCGTTAATGCCCACGAGCGTTACGATGCGGTCGTACTCGGCACTCATCATACAATCCGTGACAAAGAGGGCGAGTACGTTATCCCTCATGATCTGCTTGAAGACGCCTTTCATCGGGCTCAACTCCCACTCTTTTCGTTCTGGGATATCTTTGTTGGCGAGGCACAAAGTATCGGGGGCTTCACTATTTCGGCGCACCAGGAGGGACTCACGGCAGCCCGCCTGGCATCACTGATTCTCAACGGCGTGAAACCGGACCGCATACCCCACTTGAAATCCCTGAGTGGCCACTACGTTTACAGTGAAAGCGGACTGGCACACTGGAACCTGCACCTGTCTCCCCTGATTGCCAGTCAGGCAAACTTCGTGAACTGAGCCCGATCCCTGCGCTCGTCGATAATCGCTGCACCGATCCAGATAATCTGGCACAGAACTTAAGATTCAATCGGTGCAGTCGATACCCGATAAAACAACACTATTAAAGGGCTACACTTTGGCTTCCTCATTCTTCGAAACCGCAGAACGAAAATTAGGTGTTCCCGGCAAACTACTGATTGCACCGGTTTTTATCCTTCTACTATTCGCGCTTGTAACCTTTTTCAGCATCTACCAGTTTCAGGTGCTGGACCAACGCATGAATACCGTGGCCCGGGATCTGGCACCAGATACCGCCATTGGCACCGACTCGGTGATCAGTGTGTACAGAATGCGACTTCGGGTTTTCGACTATTACTCGACAGGCCATGAAGAGATACTTGGCCAATTCGATCAGCTTGAGGCGGACTTTGATTCCGTCATGGTCAGAGCCCAGAAGGAAATTCAGGATCCTGAGCGCGCGCACCTTGTAGATCGCATCGAAGAGACCACCAATCAATATATCGATACCTTTCGTAATGAGCTGGTGCCTGTAAAACGTCAGGTTTTCAAGATCATTGATCAAAAACTCGATGAACACGGCCCTAATGCCACCAAGGCTCTCAGGCTTGCGCTCAACGGTATCGCTAACAGAGAGCCGGAAAGTGACCTCAGAGCCGGACTCGAACAGCTCCTGAACGATGCCCTGATCATGCGCATGACCGCGGAACGCTATCTGGCAAATGGTAATGAGGAGTCGAAAAAAGCACTGAGCTGGGCCATTGAAGATCTGTCCGATGCGCTGGAGCTTATCGACGCGGAAAATGGCCCCGAATTTGTCCAGGTTTATCTCAATACTGTGGTTCAGGAACTTGGTAGCTACCGCTCGGCCGTTCAGGAGATGCTGAAACAACAGAGCGTTCTGATAAACGTAAAATCCCAGAAACTGGATGTTCTGGGCCCTGAAATCGCAACAATGGCCCGCGAGCTTCAGGCCAGTATTTTCGAATCCCTTGGGAAAGAAGCCGATGAAGCCACCGCAGGAACCGATATTGCGCTTGAGTTCACACTCACCGCGTTTGTCGTCTCCGCGGTACTCGGGCTGATCGTTGCAATTGTAATGAGTCGTCTGATGGGCTCCAGCGTAAAGCGGGCAAAGACAGAGATCCTGGGTTATCTCAATGATATTGCTCATAACAAAGGTGATCTGTCGACCCGACTCACACCGGGTCGTCCGGATGAAATTGGAGATTTCATCGGCGCGGTCAATACCTTTCTGGAAACCCTTGAGGAAACGATCTCCAAAATAGTCACGGCGTCTCGCCGACTGACGGGAGAGTCCGAATCACTCTCCGGCATCACAGAACGTACCACCGCCAATTCTGAGCAACAGCGCGATCAGATTACGCAAGTGTCTGCGGCCATGCAGGAAATGGTTTCAACATCTGAAGAGATTGCCTCAAACACCAGTGATACCGACGAGTCAGCCCGCCGGGCCTCCTCGCTTGCTGACTCCGGCCAGGAGACCGTCGGTTCTGCCATTCGCGCGGTTACCAATCTCGCCAATCAGGTCGAGAAAGGGTCTACCCGAATACAGCAGCTGGAAAACGAATCTGCCGAGATTGGTAATGTGCTGGCTGTGATTCAGAGTATTGCAGAACAGACGAATCTTCTGGCATTGAACGCTGCAATCGAGGCCGCCAGGGCTGGCGACGCCGGACGCGGCTTCGCTGTTGTCGCTGATGAAGTCCGTGGCCTTGCGAAGCGGGTTCAGGAATCGACAGTCGACATTGAGCGCATCGTGTCCGAGCTTCAAAGTGGCGCAGCCGGTGCTGTAGTGGATATGAGCAAGGCCAGGCAAATGGCCGAGGAAGCCAACGAAGAAGCGAGCAAGTCGGGGGAGGCTTTGACTGACATTCTCTCGGCAGTCCACAGCATTGTTGAAATGACCACTCAGATCGCCAGCGCAACCGAACAGCAAAGAGCGACCGCTGCGGAGATGACTCAGAACGTGGAAATCAGCAGTAGCGCCATAGAAGATCTGGCGGGAGATATTTCTCACGTCAATCAGTCAAGCCGCTCTCTGGCGGACATGGCCGATGACCTGAACATTCTGGTAAGGCGCTTCCGCTCTGAGGAGTCCTGAACAGACAATGGCTGCGGTTGCTAGCCATGTCAGGAGAGCGTTAATCAGGACCGGATACCGTCGGGCATCCGTGGCGTGGCTATGCGCCCTGACAGCAGCGGTCAGCTGCCACGGAAAGCTCGAACTTCGGAAACGCTTATGCGGATCAGAATTTCCAGAACGGAGTGCTCAGTTTCTGCTGAACCAGTTCCGGCGGAAATCCGACGTCATTCAGCAGGTGACGATCCATGGTAAGCACCAAGTGGATAAAATTACGTTTCATCCGCCAGCCTTTGTACAGAGATGCAGCTTTTTTCATTTCATAACTCCTTGGTCAATCCGGAAATTCGGTCTATGAAAACCGGGATCTTGTTTAATTAGGATCCTATTCTAGGCTTGACGAGGAGCTTTATGAATACTTGGAAACCCCTATAAACAGGGGTCTCCCAGCATTTTCGAGTTTCCTTGGCGTGTTAACTTTGTTGCAGTTTCATGAAGCTTCGGCGTTTGAAATCAACACCTGATAGAGATCGTCTTTGAGTTGCGCCCGCCTCTGTTTCATACGGTGCAATTTGTCATCGCCAATGGGCGAGTCCCGCTTTTCCAGGCCTTCGATTTCGTGATCAAGTCCCGTGTACTCCCGGAGCTTTTCATTGAAGCTGACATCGTTGCTCTTGAGTTCTTGAATAAGATCCCGGAATTGGGGGAATTCTTTATGAAGCTCGTGGCTGGAAATGCCCATTGTTTAACTCTCCTTTCCTTTGCAGAGTGTTGATTACGGCTGATCACCTTCAGCATAGACGAGCCTGCCAGTTTCTGGGCGTCTTTGACAAATCGCTAATTACGCACGACGTTACATGGGTATAGCATGTCGGAATGTTATCCAGTTACGCCTCGGGACACTTGCGAATGACCTTTGCACGAATTACCGGCACCGGTTCTTACCTGCCTGACAACATTGTTACCAATAAAGACCTTGAAAAAATGGTCGACACAACCGACCAGTGGATTCGTGAGCGCACCGGAATCGAAAGGCGACATATTGCCGTCGAAGGCCAGACCACGGTGGATCTGGCCGAACAGGCGGCAAAGAACGCTATTGATGCGGCCGGCATCGACGCGAAAGACATTGATCTGATCGTGTTTGCCACCTCCACGCCGGACAAGATCTTTCCCAGCTCCGCGTGCATCCTTCAGGCCCGGCTCGGGATCCATGGCTGCCCTGCTTTCGATATTCAGGCTGTCTGCAGCGGGTTTGTCTACGCCCTGGCAACCGCCGAAAAGTTTATCAAGACCGGAAGCAGCAAGAAGGCCCTGGTCATCGGAGCCGAAGTCTTCTCCCGTATTATCAATTGGGAAGACCGGGGCACCTGCGTCCTGTTCGGTGACGGTGCCGGCGCTGTGATTCTCGAAGCAGATGAGGAAACCGGCATCCTTTCCACCCACATTCATGCCGATGGCCAGTACGAAGAACTTCTGCACGTACCTTGCGGCATTGCCGATGGCTACGATCAGGTAAAAGCCGGACGCGCGTTTGTGGAGATGAAGGGCAACGAAGTGTTCAAGGTGGCCGTCAATACGCTGGGCAAGATCGTTGACGAAACCCTTGAGGCCAACCAGATGAAGAAGTCGGATATCGACTGGCTGGTTCCGCATCAGGCCAATTTACGGATTATTTCCGCGACGGCCAGGAAACTGAATATGTCTATGGATCAGGTGGTCGTAACGGTTAATGAACATGGCAATACCTCTGCCGCGTCCATTCCGCTGGCCCTGGATGTGGCCGTCCGAGATGGGCGCATCAAACGCAATGAAGTGCTTCTTCTTGAAGCCTTCGGCGGCGGATTTACCTGGGGATCGGCGCTGCTAAGGTATTGATTTCCTCTTTGAGGATTGCCATCCGACCGGAAAACGAAACGGGCTTCAGCATCTGCTGAAGCCCGTTTTTCATTGTGTTTAGCGCACCCAGTCAGATATACTGTATTTTTATACAGTACAATCAACGCTCACTGCGAGGAATAACCATGGCAGTACAAGCAGTTTACTTCTCCGATAGGGACGGCCTGGATATGGCACTGAAAAATCCTGAGACGATGCTGTTCACTTCAAAAGCCGACGCCGACGCCCGCGACAAGGTGCTCGAACTGGCTGAAGAGATCCAGGTATTCCTGGGCCGCAAGGTTGAAGGCCTGGGGGATGATCTTGCCGAGCGCTGTGCCATGGCAATCGCCGAGGACAAAGACCTGTTCCAGAAGGCTCTCAAGAAGCCGGAACTGCTGAACTCAGAACAGGCATAAGAAAACAGGAGTGGCCTGCAACGGCCACCCCTTCCCTCACGCGACTGCTACCCAGTTGCCATTGTCATAACGCTGCACGCCCTGGCCAGACATCCGATGCAGACTGACCCACTGGTTTTCCACCAGTGCTGCTACATCATGTTGACGGTTCAGTACCGATTCAATGCGCTGGGCCGGTGCATCAATCAGCACGGTCAGGCGAAGCGGTTCGTGACGCCAGTAAGTGCCGTCGTGGACAGACTGTAATGGCAGGCCAATTCTCAGGCGTGCGCCATTGCCTTCCACCACACCAAGATTGCCACCAATCACCGAATGCAGAAGCTTGTTACCGGAACCATAGACATCCGGAACGGTTACCGACGCAAAGTACTGGAGGTTGATCCAGTTAGCGACAATCATTGGTGCACTGAGCAGCGCCTCCAGCAGACTGCCGTCCTCATCCAGGACCGGATCGTAATCATGCAGGAACACGCGGCCGGCAAGATCACAGCCGCGGGTTTTGCTACGCCTGGCGAAGACAATCGCGGCGTTGCTGGCCAAGCCCCACTCCGGCCGCACCTCGGACCAGTCGCGTGTGCGGGTTTCCATGGCCTGCTTCAGGCTGTCATCGTCCAGACCGTTCAATTTGAGCGGCGTAGCCCGCTCTTTACGCACACGGATTCCGGCCTCACCGAATCCCGCCTCAAGATCTGCCAGTTTGTGTCGGTGGGAATCGGGAATTAAATCGCGATCCAAAATGGTCACCCTGTCCGTCGCGGTGCAGTGCTCCGCTGCCACCGCCCAGGTAAAGTCCGGAATCTTGATGCCCTCGGCTGCCAGTCCCGCCCGAACCGCCCGATCATTCACCAGGCGAGCTGCAAGCCGCGCATTGACAGCGCCGCTCTTACCACCGCAGGCACCACAATCCAGACCCGCCTGATTCGGGTTGTTGTCGGTATGACTACCGTGTCCCACCAGGACCAGCAATGGGGCAAAGCCACCGGTTAGGGACATACCACGGAGCATGTTCGCAACCAGAGTCACTTTTTCGGCATCAGACAGCGGATCCCCCCCATGCGTGTGTACCAAGCGTCCTTCAACGTTCTGTTTCTGGCAGGCCCCAGGGCCGTTTTTCAATGAGTCTTTCACCAGTTTCCAGGCCCAGGCCAGACCAGTCGTCTCAACCAGGGTGAAGGTTGACAGGCTGCTGTACTTTGCCTTTCTCACTGATTCCCGCGCAATCTCCTTCTGGTCGAGCGTTCGATTCTCGGCTCTATCACTACTCAGGCTACCTTTGGTATCGATCAGCCGGTACGAGGCAGGCAAAAGGCCCGGCAGGCGGCGAGCCGGAGCATAAGGCCCGTGCTGCTTATGGTCTATTGGCATTCCGAAAAAACCGGCAAATCCCAGCGTTTGCACCCCCGGACAGACGTCCTCAAGATGGCGGCGCATCACTTCAGAGCGAACATCAATGCAGAATACGGCCTGGACATCCGGTGTATCATTTTCCGACTCGTACCGCGTTTGCTTTGCCGGAACAGACTCAAGCTCCCGCCACAAAGCACGCTGGTAACCTATTTCTAAAGCTCGCTGCCACACCCACTGCCTGTGGCGATCCTCGTCGTTTATGCCCTGACGTGCGCGGACCTTGTATTGCTGCCACGCGGCTTTCTGCCCCATCGAGGCCAGGGCAACACCGGCAGACTCCCATACCAGCATGATCGCCAGTATCTCCGCACAGCGTTCGGATGAACGACCCTCAAGGCCAGCCCTCCAGTCTTCTCCACGACACCACGATGCCCAGCCATTTACCCTCAACAACAAACTGTGACACAGAGCCTCCAACTCTGCCCCAGGGAGGCCAATCAGCTTTATCGCTTCCTGTATGGCCTCTTCTCTGTCGTCAGACACCAATTTAAAGAACGCTCTCGCGCCTTTGAGGCCCGTGCGGAAATCGAGTGCCAAGTCCATTCGGATGGACTCCAGCCAGAAGCTGAACAGGCTCGCTTCTGCACTATTGCCTTCCGGAGACCAGCGGCCTTGTCGCTGATCAAAAAACGCACCACACACACCAGAAACCTGATCACAGACCGCATCAGCCAAACCGCTGACGTCATCGTCACCGCTCTCCTCCCTGAAAGTATCCAGAATGGAAATCCTTGGCGGCGCCGTTGGCGCTGTCTTCCCATCAAGCCAATCGAGATACCAGTCCATAGTGCGCCCACTGCCATGCTCGGCAATGCTTGCCTGCAGATCATCCGTGCGAATCCGACCACCCTCCCAGGCTTCCAGGTAATAATCCCGAGGCATCAGTATGCTGAACCCTCCTCGCTCACTGAGCACCTGATCAGCTCGTGAGGCAGACCGGTGACGAATCCCCCAGAACGGATTCACCGCAATCCACTGATCGAGAGGCCAAACCGGAGCGATCAGGTCGCAAGCCTGCCTGAATGGCTCCCGCCAGCTATCGTTCACTGCTTTCAACTCAGGTACCGACACGCAAACGTGACTCATGATTTCTTCTCCAGTCTGAACGGATGATGGGGAACCCGACGGAGCATGGTGGGAACTTTCAGGGCTTCCGCCGCAAGAAAGCGTGTCAGCCTGTCAAACGGCACCTCAAGGTATAGCCCCTGCCGGAAATGGGAGCAAAGGGCTCGGGATATCGGGAAGCGGGCTCCGAACACGATCATCAGGGAACAGGCGGCCAACAAGGTAACCATTGCAGAACCAACTGCCCAGGCCGCAGCCGGAATATCAAATCCCTCATGTACCGGCACGGCCGGGCCAACGAGAAAATGCAGCAGCGAATAAGCAGGAACCAGGCACACTGCCAGGCCCGCAAGCCGCAATTTCACTGCGACAGTGGCTCCGGCCGGAATACCCATGGCTGCCGCAGACACCGCCAGCACCAGCAACGCTCCAAATACCGGATTGTTCTCAACAATCCAGGGCGCCTGAACCAGGATGGTAGCCGCCACCAGCCCGGTAGCGCCTGCCCAGAGCAGTCGACTGAACGACGGGGACTCAGGGAAAGGGCTTGCCGCCGATACGCCCACGGTGCGGCCAGAAGCAAGGAATGAGTGCGCCTTATACAACGAGTGAGCCAGAAGGTGCAGCAAGGCCAGGGTGTAGGCCCCCATTCCGATTTCGAACAGCATGAATCCCATCTGGGCACAGGTTGACCAAGCCAGAGCATGTTTGACCGAGTACTGCGTCATCATGGTCAGGACGGCGACAACCGCGGTTATTCCACCAATCACCAGCAGAATCATATGGCCAGCAGTAAATCCATCGAACACCGGGAACAGGCGCAACCAAAGGAACCCGCCCAGATTGATAACCCCGGCATGGAGCAGCGCTGATACCGGCGTCGGCGCTTCCATCACGCGGATGAGCCAGCCGTGGAAGGGAATCTGGGCACACTTGAGTACTGCTGCAAGTGCCAGGGAAATCGAAGCAATCGTCAACGCCGTGGATCCACCAGCACCGAGCGTCTCACTCTGTACCATATCCGGCAGGTAGAAGGTGCCGTAATGCAGATACAGGGCAACCACACCGGAGACAACCAGTACATCACCTACTCGGCTGACAATGAATTTCTGGACTGCCGCCAGGCGAGCCTCAGGGCGCTCCTGATAGAGGGTGAGCAAATGATGCAAGGCAAGGCTGATACCAATCCAGGCGCCCGCCAGAATCAACAGGTGGTTGGTGAAAACCAGAACCAGAACCAACGCAACCGTCAGCAGAAACCAGGGCAGGAAGCGGTCGCGACCTGGATCCTGCTTCAGATAGTTGTCAGCAAACCGCAGAATCACCCAGCCAATGAAGGCCACCATCAAGGCCATCCAGACCGAAATCCCTGTCGGGTAAAGTCCGAAGCGACCGCCCAGCGCCGCCAATGAGCTGCTACCTGCGCCGGACTGGACCAGCAACAACAGGGCCACCATCAGAGAAGCCCCCATGGAGGACATCAATATCCATCCAGCCACGGCCCAACAGTGATTGAGTTTCAGAGAACTCTTCAACCAGCTACTCAGCCCGGCCAACATGAATAGACTCAGCGGCAGCATCAGCCAGATGCCTAAGACCAGTAGTGACGAAAACTCAGCGATTGGATTCATAGTCGCAAACCTCCTGTGTGGCGCTACTTTGCCTCCACTCGCCTCATTTAGAAAATGGTTTATACTGATCGCTTCATTCTGTTTTTGAGAACGAACACCTCATGAAGCTGAACTATCACCATCTCTTCTACTTCTGGAAGGTTGCCCGAACCGGGCATCTCACACGTGCCGCAGAGTCGCTGCATATTTCCCAGTCGGCCCTTTCGGGCCAGATCAGGAAGCTGGAAGAAAGCCTGGGGCATGATCTTTTTATCCGGGAAGGACGGCGCCTGAAGCTCTCCGAGGCGGGCAGAATGGCGTTTTCCTATGCAGAGGACATTTTCAGACAGGGCGAAGAGCTGACGGCACTGTTCGACTCGGGCTCTCAACCGAATCGCGAGATTCTTCGTATCGGTGCTGTCGCCACGCTGTCCCGGAACTTTCAGGAGGGTTTCCTCCAGCCTCTGCTCAACCGGGAAGACCTGGAGCTGAGCCTGCAAAGCAGCCACATTGATGACCTGCTACGACGCCTCTCAGCCCACAGGCTGCACCTGATCCTTGCCAATCAGGCAGTTCACGGAGACGAACAGAATCCCTGGCGCTCGCGCCTGATCGCCAGGCAACCTGTGAGCATCATTGGCCCACCGGGAATGGATGTTGAGGGAGATTTTGCCGATGTGCTTGGCGACAGGCGCCTGATCGTTCCCGGACCAGACAACAACGTACGTCAGGCGTTTGACCAACTGTGCGAATACCACAAACTCAGGCCGAACATTGCTGCCGAGGTCGACGACATGGCCTTGATGCGGCTTCTGACTCGAGACACCGGTTACTTTGCGATCATGCCCCCCGTTGTGGTCAGGGATGAAATGAAGAACGGAACCCTTGCAGATTATGGTGCCCTGCCCGGCGTATTCGAAGAATTCTATGCCATCAGTATTCGGCGACAGTTCCAGTCTCCGGCTTTACGGGAATTATTGTCCCAAACGCCTGACAGTTCTCTCACCCGAACACCAATTGGTCTTTCTGACTAGTTCGTCTGGTTTAAAAGGTCATCCTTCAGAACGGTTCACATCCGTATACTGAGTCTGAATGATCACAATAATAAATCCGGACACTCATCATGACCCACAACAGCACGTCTGGGCGCCCATCCGTTCTGATCATCGGTAGCGGATTTGGCGGCCTCGGAATGGCCATCAAACTCAAGCAGGCCAGCTTCACGGACTTTACCCTGTTGGAAAAATCCGACCGTGTTGGGGGCACCTGGCGGGATAACACTTACCCCGGCGCCGCCTGTGACGTGCAGTCTCATCTCTACTCCTATTCATTTGAGCCAAAGCACGACTGGTCACGGAAGTTCGGTTTGCAGCAGGAAATCCTCGGGTACATGGAGCGTTGTGTCGAGAAATACCGGCTTGCCGATCACATCAGGTTTCATGCCGAAGTGCAGCAGGCAACGTTTGACGAGCCCTCCAACCAATGGACGGTGACCCTGGCAAACGGCGAGCAACTGACTGCCAACGTCCTTATTACTGCCACGGGACAACTCAATCAGCCCGCCTGGCCCCGGCTCAATGGCCTTGAACAATTCACCGGCAAGGTCTTTCATTCCGCCCGCTGGGCTCACGATTATGATCTTTCCGGTAAACGGGTCGCAGTTATCGGCACGGGCGCCAGCGCTATCCAGTTCGTCCCGGAGATTGCACCCAAGGTGGCCCGACTGGATCTCTTCCAGCGCTCCGGTGCGTGGGTTCTTCCAAAGCCGGATCGCGCTTTCAAACGGTGGGAGCACACTCTGTTCAGAAGAATTCCGGTCTGGGACCGTCTCTACCGTTACCTGATCTATTGGAAGAACGAGAGTCGGGCATTAGCGTTCACCAGATTCCGCTGGCTATTGGAATTTCGCGCCAGGCAATCAAAGCGGGATGCGCAGAGGCTGGTCACCGACTCGACAAAATTAAAGCACATCATTCCCGACTACTCATTCGGGTGTAAACGAATCCTGATCTCCAACGACTGGTACCCGGCCATAAACCGGAGCAACGTGAATCTGGTTACCAATCCGATAGACCGAATCGACGAAACCGGCGTCTTTACCTCAGATGGTCACCATCATGCCGTGGATGCCATCATCTGCGGAACCGGTTTCCGGGCTTCGGAGTTTCTCTCACCCATCCAGATTACCGGCCGGGGCGGCAAGAGCCTGAACGAAGCCTGGCAAACCGGTGCTGCCGCCTTCAAAGGCATCACCGTCAGCGGATTCCCGAACATGTTCATGTTGTATGGGCCGAATACCAACCTGGCCCACAACTCCATCCTCTATATGCTGGAATCCCAGTTTCACTATGTTCTGGGCTGCCTGGAATCGCTTGAGCAATACCCCCATTCCGCCATGGATGTACGTCAGGACCGACAGGACCGCTTTACCCATGTCGTGCAGCAGAGCCTGAAAAACAAGGTTTGGAGCTCTGGCTGCACCTCCTGGTACCTGGATGCCAATGGCCGGAACACCATCAACTGGCCGGGATTCACGTTCACCTATCGGTTTGCCACCCGCCGGGTGGACACCGCCGATTACCAGTTTCTGTACCCCGAGACTCCTAACTAACTTCCTTTGCGCATTCACGCTTGAAGCACAATTACATTCATAGGATGATTGGGTTATTGATTCGAAGGATGACAAACACCATGCTGGAACCTATCCGCAAAGGATCTCTGGTTGAGACGGCTATCGATAGCCTTAAACATGCCATTGAGAGTGGCGACTGGTCGGTTGGCGATCGCCTGCCTGTGGAGTCGGAACTGTCTGGCTCCCTGGGGGTTAGTCGCAATACCGTTCGCGAGGCAGTTCGGGTTCTGGTGCACGTGGGAATGCTGGAAACCCGCCAGGGTGACGGCACCTATGTGCGCGCCACCCGCGATGCCGGAGAAACACTCCGCAGAATTGCTCGCACCCAGCTGACGGATCAGCTGGAGGTTAGAATCATGCTGGAAACAGAAGCCGCCAAACTGGCCGCGGGCAATCGAACCGACCAGGACCTGCACGATATGACCTCCGCCCTGGATGCCCGCGCCAGAGCCGGAACCGACCTGCAGGCTCGCATACACCACGATGAAGCCTTCCATCACGCTCTGGTAGCTGCCTCCCATAACTCAGCACTGGTCGAACTCTACGACTACTTTTCGCATGCCGTCAGCCAGACCATTGAGCAGACCGAAACCGATGCCGGCCTGCCTGAACCCTCCCAGGAAGACCATGAATTGCTGTTTGCTGCCATCAGACAACGGAATGAGGGCAAAGCTGAGGCGCTGGCCAGAGAACTTTTGAAGCCCAGCCTTCGGGCACTCAAGCGTCGGGAGTCCTGAGTCATGAAATTCCGGATCGATTTCTTCACCCTGTTACTGCTCGGCGCCATCGTATTGGCCACGTTCCTGCCCGCCACAGGACAGGCAGGCGAGGCACTGGCAACGGCTGGAACAATTGCAGTCGCCCTGCTCTTCTTCTTTCATGGCGCCGCGCTGTCCAGGGAACAGATCATTGCTGGAGCCACCCACTGGCGGTTGCACATCCTGATCACCTCGCTCACGTTTGTATTCTTCCCGCTCGCGGTACTGCCGATCAACGGTTTCAGTGAGATAGCGCCGTCCTGGATGCCCAAGGACCTGGGACTGGGGTTTCTGTATCTGGGAGTGCTTCCCTCTGCGGTCTCTTCCTCTATCGCCTATACCGCGATGGCCCGGGGCAATGTGCCCGCGGCTATCTGCAGCGCAGCCGCCTCCAATGTCTTCGGCATGATGCTGACCCCTTTCCTGCTATTGCTGCTGGTGAGCAAATCGGGCAGTGGGGACTTCGCTATAGCTGAAGCCCTGAAGGACATCATCCTGCAACTGCTATTGCCCTTTGCGGTAGGTCATGCACTGAGACCCTGGCTCGGTGGCTTTCTTGGCAGAAACGAATCGCTGATGTCCCGATATGACCAATGCGTCATCTGGCTGATTGTTTACTCCGCGTTCTCACACTCGGTCGAAAGCGGCTTATGGCAAAATCTGCCGTTGCACGCCATCCTGTTTGCCATCGGGCTATGCCTTGGTTTGCTCCTGCTGTTCATGGTGTTTGCGAGGTTTCTGGTGCGACGCTTCGGCTTTAGCCTGGAAGACGAGGCTGCGGTCGTGTTCTGCGGCTCGAAAAAGAGCCTCGCGTCTGGCCTTCCGATGGCCAAGGTTCTATTTTCCGGCCACCCTGGTTTTGGCATGATCGTGTTACCAATCATGTGCTACAACCAGATTCAGGTGATCGTTGGAGCCATTCTGGCCCAGAAATACCGTGAAAAAATTGAGCGGGCTAATGCCGATAAGGTGAGCTGACGGAGCAGCGGCGTTACCCGCCCCCCATCCCGCCAAACAATGTGGTGAGAATCACCAGGCCAACAATCCAGCCAATAACCGCGGGCCAGAAATTCACCATCTGGGGTGGCTGTTCAGCCTGGTCGCTTGCCACGCCTGGTTCCCGGCCCTCGCCTTCATCTTCAATCTCAGAAGCTTCTTCAACGGAAAACCAGCCAAACCAGTCTCCGAGGAACTGGGCTACCGAAACCGGGAAGGTGCCGTTTTCTGCCATCGGACGTACCTGGGGTTCAAGTTGTCGGCCTATCTCGTGCCGCAGTGGTGGCTCATCGGCGGGTGGTTCGCCAAGAATCGCTTTCCAGATACCCGGATCCTTGCTTCGGGAGGCATCATTGAGCAATGCCTTGACCTGTATGACGACCTCGCGGACAACCTGCCCTTCGTTTGCATCCAGAGGGCGCTGCGCCTCCTCGTGAGCCTGACGCTCAGGCTGCCCGGAGTCCGTAACCGCTGTTATCGGCGCCGGAGCATCACCAACGGCTTCCCGAAAGGCCTGTTCCAGAGTTCGGGCCTCCTCTTCAGAGGCAAACTTGAGTTGCTGCTCATAAGCATCCTGAATTCTCCGGCGGTCACCGGTTGGTTCAATTCCTAGGATTTCCCAACAATTCATACGGCTGTAACTCCCGGGCCGAATTTCATTACATTTCTGAGAGACAAAACGCCTTTAGTCCCTTACGATAGAACTAAATCACACTAAAGTGGTTGTAATCCATCTCTCGGCAGATTATAGAACGTCAATCATGCATCAATCGACTAAAGCGGCCGTAATGTTACACCGCCGCCCTCTCATAGAGTGCCTGAGTTTTGGCCTTGCATTGTCGACGCTGTTACCTTCCAGCGCGCTTGGCGAGACAATCACACCGGATTTTTCTCAAGGTTTGCTCGCCCTGGATGGCGAACAAAGCGAAATTCCCGAAGTGCTGACAACAACCCGGCTGCGCCAGTCGAAGCTCCGGGTGCCCGGAACCACCACAATCATCACCGGGGACATGATCAGAGACCTCGGCATCATGACTCTGGATGAAACCCTCAGGTTGGTTCCCGGCATGGTGGTTGGCTATTCGGGTAGCACTAACCCGGTGGCAACCTATCATGGGACGTCCCAGTACGAACAGCGCCGGCTTCAGGTTCAGATTGACGGTCGAACCGCTTATCGGGTCAGCCTGGCAGACGTGGACTGGCTGAGCATGCCGGTAGCGCTAGAAAATATTGAGCGCATAGAAGTCAGTCGTGGGCCTAATTCCGCAGCCTATGGCATCAATGCGTTTCTT
This sequence comes from Marinobacter sp. F3R08, assembly GCF_018860425.1. Lineage (GTDB taxonomy): Bacteria > Pseudomonadota > Gammaproteobacteria > Pseudomonadales > Oleiphilaceae > Marinobacter. The sequence continues at coordinate 868,283 of NZ_JAHKPI010000025.1, forward strand.
GGCAGCATCAACATCATTACCCTCTCACCGCAAGATACCGCCGGCGTTGAGGCTTACACCTCGGTTGGGTCGCGCGGCCACGTTCGTACGTTTACGTCGTTGGGTGATGCCGATGAGGACAATAGCTGGCGCCTTTCCTATGAAAAGCGAAAATCGAACGGTTTTGACAATCAGATCGATGACGACCGGATTTTCCCGTTCCATGACGGCCATGACATAAACAACTTCAATTTCGACAGCGTTTTTCGAATTGACAGCCAGCACTCTGTAGATGTCCGGGCCGGCGTACTCTCAGGCGTGAATGAGGAAGATCTCGAAAAGTCCGGAAAACTGAACGCGACCACCAATCCGGACCTGCTGGTTGATGACTATTACTTTAACGTTCGTTTCGACGGTGCAACATCGCCGGATCATTTCTACCACCTTCAGGCGAGCTATCAGAATCAGCGGCAACGTTCCCGTTGGACGGTTTCATTCCCGGCCGAGGAATTTAATCATTTCCTGCCTTCGGATGTTCCGCCCTTCCCCGAAGATCAGGGCCCGTTCATCGCTGAACTCAATGAAGATATCGAGGAAACTCGCCGGGAAATTGAATTTCAGGACACCCTGATCCTGAGCGACGAGTTCAAACTGGTCTCCGGTCTGGGCTATCGCAAGGACACCTATAACTCTGAGACGTACTTCAACGGCAAAGGTCACAACCATCAATCCCGGGTGTTTGCCAATGCAGAGTACTCGCCATTTCGATGGCTGACGTTCAACGCAGGTGGAAACTGGGAAAGAACCACAACAACCAACGAAGACTATTTCTCTCCACGCGCGGCGGCCAACCTTATTTTTACGGACAACCATGCCTTACGCTTCGTTTTTTCACGGGCAGTCCGGACACCTGACGCCTTCGAGCAAGACCCCGACTGGTCATACCGTCCGAGGAATGTCCAGTCGCCTTTTGAAGCGTTTGAAGGCTCTCGCATTCTGGTCGAGAACCTCCTGGATCCAACCACCTCTACTTATGGCAATGAACTTGAAGAAGAGTGGATAACCTCCCGGGAAATAAGCTATTTTGGTCAATTCAATCTTGAGAGAGCGGTACTTGCCGTTGAAATCCGTTACTTCAACGACTACTTCCGGGACATGATTAGCGGCTTCATCAACGAGGAAGACTGGTTTATAGCGAATAACGTAAACCTGGAGCAGGAGGGCGTTGAGCTCGAAACCTCCCTGGATTTCTCCGGCACAAAACTGAGGGCAACCTTTGCCTACCTTGAGCAGGAGGGCAGCTACGTAGGTGATCCCACTTTGCCGATAAGCACACAAGACAAGGTGGTGGACTTGTTAAACCGCCTTTCTGCCAAGAATTCAGGTAGTTTGGCCTGGATTCAGGAACTACCCCTGGGATTCATGACGTCAGCCGCCTTTTACTGGACCAACGAGGTGCGGGACACCCGGTTCGAGCGGGCAGATTTCAGGCTCGCACGCCAGGTCGACAAATCCACATACAGTTATACCCTTGCATTAACGATGCAGCACTATCTGAATGCCAAACCCTGGGTCAGCCCGGATAACAGGATTGAGGACCACAACCAGTTTTTTGTTGAGGCTGGTATTCGTTTCTAATTTTGACAAGGAAAGCACGAGCCCTGGACGCTATGGAACGAAGTACAGGCAAGAAACACCGGGAGCGTTTCCGATGCGGAGTCGGGAGGCCTTTGCTCAGGGCACTCTGTTATCTCCTGCTGATCGTAAGCTCCACGGTCATCAACGCTCAGGAATCAGAGGTCAGAACCGCTTACTTTGCCGGTTCAGGCAACGCCCCTCTTGATCAGTACCTGCTCCAGCTCCTCAAGGAGGAGCTTGCACCAACAACGTCATTGATAGAAGTTCCCGATAACAAGCTTGCCACACTCGATAATGGACCGATTATCACCGTCGGGCCCACTGCCTTCTCCCATGCCCGGCAGGCCAACCGATCGGCGCCCATCCTCGCCATGCTCGTTGACCGGTCATTTATATCGGCGTTTGCCGAGCGGTCACCTGGCCAGGTCACTGCGGTTCTGTACGACGTCCCCCTGATCCGTCAGGCCCTGATCGGAAAAGCCATCCTGCCACAAGCTACCAAGATAGCCCTGCTGGCCACCGCTGACTCGGTAGAGCTCTACGAACCCCTTATAGATGAGCTTTCTACTTACGGAATGTCAGCCAGACTCTTTCTGGTGGAAAGCAACGATAAACTGATCCCAACACTGGTTCGGGCACTGGGATACGGAGACTTTCTTCTGGCCGCTCCGGACAGTGCAATCTACAACCCCAGAACGATCAAACACATTCTACTGACCGCTTACCGGCGTAATCAGATTGTAATAGGGCCCACTCAGGCTTATGTGAAAGCCGGTTCACTTGCATCCAGCTATGCACCTTTCCCGGAGATGGTTGAGAAAGCCGGGAACTTTTTGGCCACTTTTTTTGATACCGGACAGTTTCCGGCACCCTCATACCTGCAAGAGTACCGAATAGAAACCAATGCTCAGGTTGCTCGTTCCCTGAACATTCCCCTGCCCAATCCCGAGGAAATTTCCGAACGGGTTGATCGACAACTGAATATCAATCAGGAGGCGTCTGATGAGTAGCACCCATAGCCAGCAGCGCCCCCTGTCCCATAAGCTTTTGCTGCTCGGGGCTCTGCCGGCCGTTGTTATGTTCATCGTGCTGATGGTGTTCTTCACTTCCGCACGCTTTGACGACGCCCGGCAGGACCTTTCCTACAGCAGCCAAATATTTGCGGACAGCCTGGCGCCTGCTCTGGAATATGCCGTTGTTTCCGGCAACACGCTGGCACTGGATCAGATCCTGTCCCGGTCATTGCTACGCAGCAAAGCAGACTGGATACGCGTTTCTGACGTTTTGGGCGATCAGATCGGTTTCGCTTCCCACGAAACAGTCAATCTCGATGATATGGATACGCGCTACCAGATCTATGAGGCCGAAATACTCCAACAACCACTCGAAATAGAGTCTGAGCGCGTCGCAGAATGGTTCGAACCGGACTATGGCTTCGATTCAGGCTCCTTGCGGGTCGGCACTGTTCAAGTGGGCGTTAGTCACGATGTGCTGGCCAGCCGGCTTCAGGATATTCTCTGGACATCCATCGCCGTAGGCGTGGCTCTGCTTCTATTTACTATTCTGGTAATCAATCATTTTCTCGGGACCATTCTTGCGCCTATCCGTGACCTTGCCGGCCGGATCGGAAAACTGACCGCCGGGGACTATCAGGAACGCCCCCTGAATACCCATGAAAGTTCTCAGGAAATTGTCGCCATTGAAGAACAACTCAACGAGCTTGCAAGCCATCTGGCCGATTTGCAAACCGCCCGTGACCAGGTATTGGCGGCCTCGGAGGGCGCTCGGGAAAAGGCGGAAACGGCGAACCAGGCAAAATCCGAGTTCCTTGCCACAATGAGCCATGAGTTACGGACACCGTTGAACGGCGTTCTCGGCATGGTGGATTTGATTCAGGAAGATCCCCTTACCCATCGACAACGGGACTATCTCAATACGGCACGCCAATCCACCGAAGACTTGCTCACGGTGATCGCGGATATCCTTGACTACTCGAAAATGGATAGCGGCACCCTGCAGCTCGAGAGTCAGGAGTTTGACCTCCGTGACCTGATTTCCAACTGTACCGCCACATACCGTCACCTGGCCAAGCAACAGGATCTGGCCCTGAACCTGAAATTTTACGGTGACTGGCCAGACTATCCGATTGTAATTGGAGATCCGGCCCGGCTTCGCCAGATACTTGCCGGACTGGCTGACAACGCGATCAAATTTACCGACGACGGTTTTATCAATATTCAGGCCGGTTTTTTCGCACTGGAAGACGACTGCGTCATTCTGAACTGTTCGGTCAGCGATTCAGGTACCGGCATTCCGATGGATCATTTGCAGGACATCTTCAATTCCTTTGAGCAGGTCAATGGTGGAGACAGCCGGCATCATGGTGGTACAGGTCTCGGCCTTTCTCTGGTCCAGAGTCTCGTTGAGCTCATGGGCGGCCATATTCAGGTGGAGACCGATCTGGGTAAAGGTTCCTCGTTCCGGTTTGAATTGCCCTTTGAGCTGGCTAACCGGACCTGCCGGCCGGAGCCGGAAGGACTACCCCCAAACTCAACGGGCGATGACACACGTTACGCTCTGGTGGTGGAAGACAATAATGTAAACCAACGCGTGGCTACTGCCATGCTCATGCGACTCGGTTTTGAGACAGATGCAGCCAACAATGGCAAAGACGCGCTGGAGAAAGTCACCAAAAATCACACCAGCTACGACATCATCCTGATGGATTGCCAGATGCCTTTAATGGATGGTTACGAAGCAACTCGTTACATACGGGAGTGGGAACAAACCAACGGCCGGTCCGTCACGCCAATCATCGCCCTGACCGCAGATGTACTCCCGGGAACCGAAAAGACCTGTCTCGACTGCGGGATGAACGACTACCTGGCCAAGCCCGTCCGCAAGCAAATGCTGCGTGAGGTTCTTGGCCGCTGGATTAAACTATAGAAAAGGAGGGTTCCGGCGCCCTCAAACAGGCGCCGGACAATCTTCAGGCCACGGGTTCCCGCATGGTGACAAACTCCTCCGCTGAGGTCGGGTGTATGCCAATCGTCGAGTCGAACTGGGCCTTGGTAGCCCCAGCCTTGATCGCGACCGCAAGCCCTTGCATAATCTCGCCTGCATCTGGCCCCACCATATGGGCACCCAGCACCTTGTCCGTCTCTTCGTCGACGACCAGCTTCATAAGACTACGTTCATCCCGACCACTGAGCGTATATTTCATCGGGCGAAACTCGGAGCGATAGATCTTCAGTTGATGCCCGGCTGCCCGAGCCTCTTCTTCGGTCAACCCAACCGTACCAATATTAGGTTGGCAGAAGACGGCGGTTGGAATCGCGGAATAATCCATCGCCCCTTTACCATCTCCGAACAGGCGCCTGGAAAGAACCATCCCCTGCGCCAGAGCCACCGGCGTGAGCTGTGGTGTACCAATCACATCACCCAGGGCTGTGATCGAAGGCACTGCCGTCTGGAAGTGATCATCCACCACAACATGGCCTGAGGCGCTTAGCTGAATGCCCAGATCTGTCAAGCCAAGCCCGTCAACAAGTGCACGGCGCCCTGTGGCCGCCATAACGAGCCCGGTTTCCAGCGTTTCGCCATTATTCAATCGAACCCGGTAAAGGGCATTCTCCGCTTCAACCGAGTCAATGGTCACACCAAAACGCAGGTTGATGCCTTTCTTGCGCATTTCCTGTTCGGTAAACCGACGGACGTCTTCATCAAACCCCCGGAGGAACAGATCACCCCGATACAGCAAGGTTGTATCAACGCCCAAGCCAGCCAGGATGCCGGCAAACTCCACTGCAATATAGCCTCCGCCCCAAACCACTGCCTGTTTGGGTAATTGCGGCAGGTAGAACATCTCATTGGAGGTCAGAATGCATTCCTTGCCGGGCACGTCCGGAACCACCGGCCAACTGCCCGTAGCAATGGTAATGTGTTTTGCTCGGTAAGAGGTGTCTCCAACGACGACGGTGTGTGCATCCGACAGCGACGCTGTGCCTTCAATGATGGTGACGCCCGCGTTCTCCAGCATCCGGCCATAGATACCGTTCAGGCGCTCAATCTCGGCGTTCTTGTTGGCCACCAGTTTCGGCCAGTCAAAGCTGACATCGTCGAGAGGGACCTGCCAGCCGTAACCGGCAGCGTCTTCCAGTTCATCGTGGACATGGGCCCCGTACACAAACAGCTTTTTGGGTACGCAACCAACGTTCACACACGTTCCTCCGAGGTACCGAGACTCAACCACGGCTACCCTGGCGCCGCGTTGGGCGGACATGCGTGCAAGACGGACACCGCCAGAGCCGGCACCGATAACAATCAGATCAAAATCCCGCTGGTCAGACACAGCTTCTCCTGTTGAACGTCAATAAATCAGGTTTGGCCATGCCTGGCCGTTTCAGATTCCGGATGCACTTCTCTGAACAGCACGTGATCCTGAAAATCACCAAGCTGTATCTTGCCAAGGCTCCGGAAACCCTCCGATTCGTAAAATGGCAAATAACGACTGTTTCCGGTGTCGAGCACCAGCCCACTACCCCGTGGATTCTCTGCACAGAGTTTTTCTACGGTTTTTAACAACAAGCGACCGTAGCCCCGGTTCTGGTACTTAGGGTTTACCCCCATCAAGGGCAGTTGATGGGCAAGCGGCTGAGGCAGCATGTCACGGATTTTCTCGTGATAATCCAGGTACCGACGAGTGGAGGCAAAACCGGCAGTGAGGACCATACGGATCCGCCAGCTGATCTGGTCCGCCAGGTTCATCCTCAGTTCCGGATCTCCAATAAAAGCCACGGCCACGAGCGTATCATCAACCATTACCCCAATAGCATCCTGTTCGAGTTCGAAGTACAGATCAATCAACTCACGCACTGTTGCACGCACTCTCTGATCGTATCCCGGCCGTCGATGATCGAACAGGTATTGGAATGTCGGCTCTTTTCGGTAAGCATGAAACAGTATGGATCTGGCCTCATTACGCGCCGTTTCATCCAGACGAACAATGGCGGGCTCCGGTTTGTTTTTGTTATCGCTGCCGTTACTCATCGCTTCCCTCTCCTGCGTCACTTCCGGACGAAAGGCCCGGGATCTGGTGTTTCAGAATCAGATGGCCAGGGTTAAACGAACGGATATCCGTCCCGGGTCAGTTGCCCTGTCCATAGCGGCCTGATCAATGACCACGCCATGGTTGCCACTCAAACGCTCCAGCCAGGCCGCAACGTCTGCAAAGGGCGCATTCTCAAGCCAGACACGAATGGCATCTCCGCCACTGGGCTCAAAACGCTGAAGCGACAAGCCCGCCTCACCGGCGGATCGAGTCACCAGAGCCATCAGAGCACGACCATCAGCAGGCTTATCGGCCATTGCTGTCGCCCTGTTAGCGCCACCACGACCCAGTCGCCGAATCGTCTGTTCGTTTGCCTGCATCCAGGCCAGCAATTCCCCGGCGTTATCGCGCTCAGCCATCGACTGCTCATAGAAGGTTGCCGTTGGGCGCCAAATGGCGAAGTAGAGAATGCCAAGAAAAAGCGCGATAGCGAGTACAACAAGGGCCTGTTGATCGCGACGAGGCAACTGGTCGTATTGCGCAATGAGTTTTCCGACCGCTGGCTGGTCCTTGATTCGGGAGAGCATAGCCTTAACCTCCCGAGACTGTGAGGCGGCCACGGGCACCGCTGGCTTCATTCACAACAGAGCCAATCTGCGCTTCCAGACCCTGGCTTGCCAATCCGTTTCTCAAGGCACTCAGGCGATCGTAGCTATCCGCTCTCACATCCACAATCAGCTCACCCCTTGAGCGGCTGTAATTTACCGAATTGAAATTTACTCCCTGGCTACCCGGCAGCCGGGAGTACTGCTGACCGGTGTATTTCATCAGAGTTATAAAGTCGACCTCCGGTCCGCCGGAGCCGGCTACCCGTAGTTGCCCTTCGATGATACGCCGGACATTGCCCGCATGGGTTCGCCGGTCATTAGGGAACGAATCCTGATAGATTGCCATGGTCTCACTTCGTAGTTTTTCTGCCTGATTCTGGTAATAAAACCCCATTCCGGCGTTCAGCGCCACCTGAACGACGAACCAGACGGCTGCCACCGCAAGAAGCGGCTTCCATGGCGTGAACGGGCTGCCTTTCCCGGATTTCAAGGAGAACATGCCTTGACACAGATTCACCGGCTCACACAAGTGATGGTGGTGGGTGTAGGCAAGCAATTCCAGCGGCATCAGTTCCAGCACCTCTTTGTGAACGGCAAGTCGGCCAGAGGCAGTCAGTTCGGCGATGGCCGATTGCTGGATATCAAATTCCTTGTCAGTACCGTAAAGCGTGACCGGCATTTCCGCCACGACTTCTTCCGCTGAGGGTGCCGCGAGGGTATGGGCGAACATACCGAGGTTTGCAGACTGCATACTCAGCCACTCTCCCCTCCCGCTTACCAGCATGGCCGTCTCGCCATCCAGACAAACCGACCATCCTCCCTCTTTGCACGGCAATAGAGAGGCATCCGGGTAAATGGCATCAAGACGCACATACTCCCAGCCCCTGAACAGCGCTGCCCACTGGCCCATTCGCTCCCGGTCTATTGCGGCCACCCTGTACCCATGATCTGTGTGGGATCCAAGAGCCAGATGAACAGAATCAATATCCTGGGCGATCTGTTCCTCAACGGCATAGGGTAAGGCCTGATTGATAAACCGACTTTGCTTTGCGGGAATCTCAGCCAGGCAATAAATCGCTTCTTCACCGGGAATAAGACCGATCAACAGAACGTTATCCAGAGCGTTTTTGCCCAGGGTCTGCTCAATGGTATTGCGGTCGTCGCCAGTCCCTCGGGCCTGGACTTCGCCACTGGCGTCGTGCAGAACCCAGTTGAACAGCTGGGCACCGGGGTTCTGGTCAGCGTCCGCAAACGGCGGTAGCGGGCGGACGTAAAGGCGATAAGACATGATTATCCTTCTGAAATCGTAAAGGGGTCTTTGGTGATCCGGTTCTTCTGCCCGACATCCCTGTTAACCGTCTGGACTTCGCCTTCCGGAGTCCGGAACACGGTACTAACCATATTCACAACTCGGTTATCGTAGGTAATCCGTGAGGCAACTTCAAAAAACCGTGTCTGAAGCCCCAAACCAACCGACTTGAGCCCGAGACCGGCGAACTCCGGCAACGCCAGAAAATCCTGAAGGTTCTCAAACCGTTCTTCTTCCCGCTTTTCAAGGATAGACGCAGCCTGGGCGTCCGTCAGCTCTTCATGGAGGGAACGGATCACCATGGCTGTGGCCGTGTTCACATTGATCCCCGCCCCGTTTACCGGAAGGGCCGCCAAATGGGGACGGAGAGCTTGATAGATCTCTTCGGTCATGCCCTCAATCAAGCGCAGTTCGGTCACCGAAGTAAACGGCTGATTAGCAGCCCGGTAACCCTGGTCGGCCATCAAGTACTGGCCATCCTCGGCACCATAGGCAGTAAGGGTCTGATCATCAGGGTCAATCCAGTCTACCAGCGAGTCCACAGAAACGGCCGTAATCCCGAGCGCAGCAAACAACTGTACAAAACGCCCCCTGACCACGGGATCCGGCTGGCCACCAGAGCCGACCAGATCGTTGAGGTTCAACCGACCTCCAAGGTCGTCTATCTGCACCTCGGCCACACCGTTATCATCAAGCGGCAGAATGGCCGCGTTAGCAGCCCAGAATTCATCAAGACTGTCGACCATCAGATTCTCGTCCTTGTCCTCGTCAAAGTCTCTTCGAAGAATCTGACGGGCAAAAGCCTCCGCTCCGAGTGCAATACTCTGTCCCTGCTGCTGGGCCAGATAATGACCCGCCTTGAACACCCTGAGGCTCTGCTGCTGGGTCATACCTGAGGCGAGCATCACCACCAGAGCCATGGCCAGTAACACCATGATCAAAGCCACTCCGCGCTGTTTGCCCGGTAACATGGGGACCTGCCACATACGCCTTAGCCTCCCTGCTCCGTCACGCCGGAATCAGCGTCGCTTTGTTCCTCAGAGGCCTCTTCAGAATCTTCCTCATCGGCTTCACTGGCGGCCTCGTTCACCTGATTCAGAACACCCTGGGCAATCGCCGGATCAAAGTCAGGCAAAGCAAACGTCCGGACCAGCGTTCCGAAACGCTCGTGCTCGAACGTGACTTCTATCCCCAATGGCAATGGGATATCCGGGCGGCTGCCGGATGTTAATCCTGCCATCACTTCATCGGTGGGCCATTCGGACTGCCAGCTTCGGTTGGAATCCAGAAACCGCACCTCCAGACTTTTGACATCCTCCAGAAGCAGGACGTCGCGGCTGTCGTCTTCCTGGCCCTGGTCTACCATAGGCCAATACCGACGCCTCAGTTCACTGCCGGTGTATTCCCAGCCAACACGCTGCAAGCCGCTGCGGCGAATGCCAAGGGGGTTCCGCCAGCCCTGACGGGTCAGCAACAGGGAGAAATCCTCCTCACGACTGGACAATGCCGGCTGGAAATCCCCATAGATATCCCTTGCCGGCCTGTTGACCACCTGCATCAGATCCCGCTCCATCAGCAACATGGCCCGTTGCAGGCCGTCGAACTGCTCAGACAGCTCGTTTACCCGATCACGGGATGTCACAACACCGCTGATAACCTGCCATACGCCCAGCCCGATAACGGCAGTGATAGTGACAGCGATCAACACTTCCAGCAGCGTGAAACCACGCTGCTGATTCTGACTGTGCTTTCGGGAGAGCGCCATTATTCTGCCCCCACAAATGCCGATAACGTATGAACCTGAGCCGGTTCCACACTGTTCTCCCGGTAACGGGCTACGGTAACCTCCACGCGCCGCATCTTGGCTTCAGAGGTTGCCAGTACCTCTGTGGTCACCCGCCAGCGGTAAGGTCCAAAATCGGTGTCACTGGAGGTCTCGGAGATTCCCGGAAGGTTTTCCTGCAGACGGATCTCATTGATCCGATTATCCGCCAGCCAACTGGCGAGAGTCTTGTCTCTCACCCGTTCATAACTGGAAATATACTGGCTGCCAACTTCAGCGGCGGCCGTCGCAATCAGGCCAAAAACGAGGAGCGCAATGAGCACTTCGATCAGGGTAAACCCTTTCTGCTTTCTCACTCGCCATGCCCCTCGTCACCCGGTTTGCGCCACTCCATGGGCGACACACCATCCGAGGACAACACGTGCATGGTGTCTGATCCGTTGCCGAGGGTGAACTCAAGTTCGAACGGCGTTGTCTCTCCACTGGAAAAGAACACCACGTCCGGGAGCAGTGCGTCCTCAGATGAGGACAACCTGGGCGCATCGCTTTCGATAAACTCGGTAACGGTCAACCATTCGGGAAGGCTTCGGGACCGGAACAGGCGCTCACCTGACGCTTTCCAGTCCGCGGTCTGATCCTGATATGCCACAAACTGGTAGCTGTCTTCTTCCAGCTTCAGGCCCAGCTCCATATTATTGAGTACCGCCTGCTCTGAGGCTGTCTGCATCAGCAGAAACAGCTCCCTGACTTCGCTCTCCAGTTCACGTTGCTGGGAGTTCCCTCCCATCGTGAACACGGCAAGGGAAGCCAGCAGACCCACAACCACCAGGACCACCAGTATCTCAATGAGGGTGAAACCGGCCTGTCGGGATCTGACCTGCACAGTGGTTTAACCCTCGGTATCCCAGACGCTGATGTCGGCAGCATCGTCGTCGCCACCCTCCTGGCCATCAGAGCCATAGGAATACAGATCATAAGCACCTTCAGTGCCCGGGCTTATATACTGGTACTCGGAACCCCAGGGGTCTTGCGGCACGCTCTTGAGGTAACCATCCTTGTTCCAGTTCTTCGGCTCAGGGTTCCCGCTGGGCTTGGAGACCAGAGCCTCAAGGCCCTGCTGGGTTGACGGGTAATGACTGTTATCCAGACGGTAAAGGTCCAGCGCATTGGCTATGTTGCTCAACTGGGTTTCTGCCACGGTAACCTTTGCCTGATCACTCCGCCCCATGATGTTTGGCGCCACAATGGCCACCAGCAAACCCAGGATCACCATCACCACCATAATTTCAATCAGGGTAAAACCGCGGCTGTAGTTGCGTGTATTGAGGTTCTTGAAGGTCATTGTCTCACTCGTCATTGGCATGGATTGCTTTTGGTTCGGATTGGTCTTCTGACCATATCGGAGGCGGGTTTTATCCCACCAGATTACTCATATTCAATATCGGCAGCATAATGGCCAGCACTATGATCAGCACTACACCGCCCATCACCAGCAGCATCATAGGCTCGAACAGCCCGACAATCGCGGCAATCCTGGATTGCAGTGTGTTCTCCTGCATGCGAGCGGTCCTTTCCAGCATACTGTCGAGCTCACCACTGGCCTCCCCACTGGCAATCATGTGCAACATCATTGGCGGGAAATACCCGGTCTGATCAAGCGCGCGGTGCAACGAGCCACCCTCGCTGACTTTCCTGGCCGCGTCCCGCAATTCCTGCCTGAGGAAATCGTTAGAAAGCACCTCACCGGCGATGCGCATCGCCTCGACCAACGGGACACCGCTGGTGGTCAGAATACTCAGTGTGCTGGCATAGCGGGCGGTGTTTACCCCCCGTACCATTCCGGAAAATAACGGCAGATGTAACAGGCGCTTGTGAAATTGAAGTCGGAAAGCAGGTTTGGCCAGGAAAAACCGGAAAACCATTAGTGCACCAACCAGCAATATAAACAGATAGACACCGTAATTTGCCAGAAATTCCGACGCCGCAAGCATCGCCATGGTCAGCGTGGGCAATTCCTGCCCCTGTTTGAGGAACACTTCGATGATGTCCGGCACCACATAGGTGAGCAGAAACACCACGATGGCAATGGCAACGATACTCAGAATAATAGGATAGATCGCCGCCAACTGGATTTTCTGACGCGCCTCCTGACGACTCTCGGTGTAATCAGCCAGACGGTTTAGCACGAGGTCCAGATGGCCGGCGTGCTCTCCTGCCGCGACAGTCGACCGGTAAAGCCTTGGAAAGGCTCGCGGAAACTCGCCAAGACTATCGGCCAGCGTATACCCCTCCATGACCTTGGAGCGAATCGCAATCAGCATGCTGCGTAATCGGGGTTTCTGGGACTGCTGCGCAGCCGCCGAAAGCGCCTGCTCAATGGGAATGCCAGACTGTATCAGCGTTGCCAACTGGCGGGTTACCAGTGCCAGATCGGCAGCAGCCAGAGCACCCCCTCTGCTCAGTGGATTGCTCCGCGCCTGCTTCTCTGCCGCGGGTTCAACTGTCAGCGGGGTAAGGCCTCGCTCACGAAGTTGTTGGCGTACCGCTCTCGGAGCATCCGCCTCAACCACCCCGTGCTTCTGCTTTCCGCGCGCATCGAGCGCCTTATATTCATACGCTGGCATGTCTTACTGACCCCGGTGTGTAACACGAAGCACTTCTTCTACCGTAGTCACACCGTCCAGTATCTTCTGCACACCGTCCGCGTGGATACTTGGGCCATGCTGACGGGCAACCTTCTCCAGATCCAGCTCTCCGGCACGTTTGTGAATCAGCGCGCTGATCTCTTCCGAAATTTCCACTACCTCATAGATGCCGATACGCCCACGGTAACCAAGCTGGTTGCAATGACTGCAGCCTGTTGCCCGGTATATCGTGGGCGGATTGGCGGGATCCTGCTGCAGAAATTCGCAATGTTCCTCGCTGGGAGTGTATGGCTCCCGGCATTCCTCACACAGAACACGAACCAATCGCTGGGCAACAATACCAACCAGACTTGACGAAATCAGGAAGGGCTCAATGCCCATATCCATCAGCCGGGTGATGGCGCCAACGGCTGTATTCGTGTGCAGCGTAGACAGCACCAGATGGCCTGTCAGACTCGCCTGCACTGCGATTTCTGCCGTTTCAAGGTCGCGGATCTCACCAATCATCACCACATCCGGATCCTGACGCAGAATGGCGCGAAGGCCTCGGGCAAAGGTCATGTCAACTTTGGTATTTACCTGGGTCTGGCCAATGCCCGGCAGGTTGTATTCGATGGGATCTTCAACGGTCAGGATATTGCGGCTGCGATCGTTGATTTCCTGAAGCGAAGCATAGAGTGTCGTGGATTTACCCGAGCCTGTCGGGCCGGTTACCAGCAAAATGCCGTAGGGACGGTGGATCAGCTTGCGCAGCACTTTCAGGTCGTGCCCTGCCATGCCCAGAGATTCCAGCCGGATAGCGCCGGCCTGTTTGTCCAACAAACGCAAAACCACACGCTCGCCGCTGGAAGATGGCATGGTGGAAACCCGGATATCCACTTCGCGACCTGCCACCCGAAGCGCAATCCGACCATCCTGCGGCACGCGCTTCTCAGCAATATCCAGCTTCGCCATAACCTTGATCCGGGACACCAGCAATGGTGCGAGCGCCCGCTTGGGTTCCACCACTTCTCTCAGTACGCCGTCCACCCGAAAACGAACGACCAGTCGTTTTTCGTAGGTTTCAATGTGAACATCCGAGGCGCTGGTTTTAACCGCTTCGGTCAGGATGGCGTTGATCAGCCGGATAATCGGAGCATCGTCTTCCTGCTCCAGCAAATCCTCAGTTTCCGGCACCGAGTCGGCGAGTGAGGCCAGATCCATGTCATCACCGATGCCCTCCACCATCTGCATGGCTTCTGCAGAATCGTTCTGGTAGGCGACATTCAGTGCCTGATCAAACTGGTCCGGATCAATGGACGAAAAACGGGCCCGGCCACCACTGATCCGGTTCGCTTCCGCCAGTGCGGAATGCGATGCACCGGGGCGCACCAGAATAACCGGCTCGCCGGCATCAGATCGGGTAAGAATCACTCCGTTGCGCTTGGCAAAAGTAAAAGGAAGACGGCCCAGCGGAGCATCCTGAGGCTGAAGTTCAGTGTCTGTGGTCAAGGTCGTCCTCGTTCGTGAAACCCTTTTCGATTCAACTAATTCAGAAAGGCTACCACAGGATATGGACCCGCTGAATAACTCTGTACACTATACTGCCAATAAAACGTTGCAGTCTGATAACCTGTGAGCCTTTTCCCGGCTCACAAACATGCATTCAGGATGATCGATGCTCCTAAACAATGAACGGCTTCCCCTGATTCTGGCGCTCGTCGCAGGGGCTGCGATGGTCACTCTGACCGCCTACCAGGGTTACCGTTTTTGGGAAGTGGAAAGCCGAAACCCGGAGTTTGACAGCATGCCTCCCCTGATTTCGGATCCTACGACAGGTCGACAAACACCGAAAGTGACGCTGGCTTCACTGGATTTGTTCGGGGCGGCCTCCAAAGAGGCACCCCCGACAGAACCTGATACTGAAAATCTGCCCGAAACCAATCTCCGGTTGTTTCTTCGCGGTGTTCTGGCCGCCGATGGTGAGTTTCCAGGCAGCGCGCTTATCGAAGACGACAAGAGTAAAACCGAAGCCTATCTGGTTGGCGATGAACTGCCTGGCAACGCAACCCTGCGCTCGGTGCACCCGCACCGGGTGATCATTGAGCGCTCCGGTAAACTTGAAAACCTGTACTTCCCCGAACTGAAGGACCGCAGCGGCATATCCTTCACAGCCAACCAGCAGACAGAGCCTACGCCTCCCCCTCAGCAGATTACCCCTGCCTCTCCTTCAAAGGCGCCCGCCTCCACCAGCGACGAACAGCGTCGGGAAGAAATACGCCGGCGTCTTGAACAACTCAGAGAACGACTGCGAAACAACAACTGAAGCCCACGCCGGAAACGCCAAGACCCCAGATTCACCAAGTTTCCGGCCTTCTGTCTGCGCCATGGAGCCTGGTATAGCCTGGGCTGTCGTGGCGCTTAGACTTCGCCTGATGGAACGATGTTGGTGGCAGAAGGCCAAACCCTGGCGGCAAAGGATAGCGACCCTGGCGCCAAGTGACACCGGTAAACGACAAACAACAGATAAACTCTGCCTCATACTTTAGAATCTGGAGACAAAAATGCGACGCTGGAACGGCTGGGGCGACGAAGGTTTCAACCTGGCAATGCCGGAACAGGGCCAGGAATTCCTGGCTTCCAGGATCGGTGATGGCCATCCTCTTTCGGACGCTACCCTGGACTCCGTGTGCGTTAATGTGCCTGAAAGCCGCCTGCGTCCCGAGCCAGGCCTTGACGCATTAATCGAGACAGGCCCGGAAGAGCGGGTCAGGCACGCCCGGGGCCAGAGCCTGGCCGACTGGCTGGCCATGCGCAGTGGTGAATTCGGGATGTTTCCGGATGGCGTAGCCTACCCGACCAACAACGATGAAGTCCGAACACTACTTCGCTGGGCCGCAGAACAGAACATCCATCTGATTCCCTACGGCGGCGGCACCAGCGTCGCCGGGCACATCAATCCGGTGGACAAGGGCCAGCCCGTGCTGACCGTTGATATGGGCAGAATGAACCGCCTGCAGGACCTGGACCGTGAAAGCCAGATTGCCACATTCGGCGCCGGAACGCCCGGCCCGCTGGTGGAATCCCAGCTCCGCGCCCACGGCTATACCCTCGGACATTTCCCCCAGTCTTTCGAGCTTTCCACCATAGGCGGATGGGTTGCTTCACGCTCCAGTGGCCAGCAATCCCTGCGCTATGGTCGGATCGAACAGCTCTTTGCCGGAGGTCGCGTCGAAACCCTGCAAGGCACCCTAACCCTGCCAACCATTCCAGCCTCCAGCGCCGGCCCGGATATCCGGGAAATGATTCTGGGCTCCGAGGGCCGCCTCGGACTGATCACAGAAGTGAAGGTTCGCGTAACGCCGCTTCCAAAACATGAGAGCTTCCATGTGGTTTTCTTTCCGGACTGGGAAAGCGCCCGCACCGCAAGCCGACAGCTGGTGCAAAACCGTACACAGTTGTCCATGCTCCGCCTCAGCAATGCCGTTGAGACTGAAACCCAGCTTGCCCTGGCCGGCCATCCCCGCCTGATCAGCATGCTCGAGAGTTTCCTTTCGCTCCGGGGCGCGGGCGATGGCAAATGCATGATGACCTTCGGTGTTACCGGAACCCGCAACCAGACCCGGAGCGCGCTGAAAGAAGCCCGCAACATCTGCAAAAGCAATAACGGGGTATACACCGGCACCCGTCTAGGGGACAAATGGGCTGCCAAACGGTTTACCATGCCCTACCTGCGAGAGGCGCTTTGGCAGATGGGTTATGCCGTCGACACTCTGGAGACAGCAACCGACTGGGACAACGTCGATCACCTTCTGAATCTGATCGAGACCAATCTTCAGGAAAGTCTTGCAGACCGGCAGGAACACACCCATGTGTTCACCCACCTGTCCCATTTCTACAGTCAGGGCTGCAGCATCTACACCACCTATGTATTCCGCGTGGGCCCAAGCTATGAGGAAACCCTCGCGCGCTGGCAAAAGCTCAAGACCAGCACCTCCGAACTGATCGTCAACAATCGCGGCACCATCAGCCATCAGCATGGCGTTGGCAAGGATCACGCCCCCTTCCTGCCGGTCGAAAAAGGTGAACTGGGTATGCTCGCCATCCGCTCCCTGTGCGACACCTTTGATCCGGACGCCATCCTGAACCCGGAAACCCTGTTGAAATGAGCGCCAGACAGAACGGGAGGCGAACGATGACCCGGAGTGAAATCCTGAAGGCCCTGCGTGCAGAGACCAACGAATTTGACGTGGTCGTCGTCGGTGGTGGCATCACGGGCGCCGGGGTAGCCAGAGAGGCCGCGGGCAGCGGTCTGCGGACACTGCTGGTTGAGCAGAAAGACTTTTCCTGGGGCACCTCCAGTCGTTCCTCCAAGATGGTTCATGGTGGTTTGCGGTATCTGGGCAGTGGCCATTACGGTCTTACCCGTGACGCGGTGCGCGAGCGGGAACGACTGATGACAGAAGCGCCCGGGCTGATCAATCCGCTGCCCTTTATCATGCCTCATTTCAAAGGCCAGTTTCCCGGCCCCCGAGTATTCCAGGCGCTGCTCCGGGTTTACGATTTTATCGCCCGCAAACGTAACCGCCGCGTCTTGAACCCGGCCCAGGCCATGCTCTGGGTGCCGGGCCTGACCGGGGAGAACCTCTCGGGCGCCAGCGGCTTTACCGATGCGGTAACGGATGACTCAAGGCTGGTTCTGCGCCTGATCGCCGAAGCCCGTCGGGACAAGGCACTGTGCCTGAACTACACAAAGGCGGTGGAGCTGAAACGGACTGACGGCCAGGTTTCCGGTTTGCTGGTGCAGCCGGAGGAGAGCGAGACGCCCATCGAGGTTTCCACGCCCCTGGTGATCAATGCCACCGGCGCCTGGGCCGACCGGCTGCAATCCGGCGGGCCTTCCGATACCACCATGCACATCCGGCCCCTGCGTGGCAGCCATCTCGTACTTCCCTGGTCCTGCCTGCCAGTTTCCTGTTCAGTATCCCTGTTTCACCCTGAAGATGGCCGCCCTGTGTTTGCTTTCCCCTGGCTGGGAACCACCGTTCTTGGTACCACCGACCTGGATCATGAAGGCAACCTGGATCGGGAACCCGTTATTTCCGAGGTGGAAGTCTCCTACCTGCTTGAGATTGCCTCAACGCTGTTTCCAGGCACTCACCTGGGCCGAGGCGACATACTCTCCAGCTGGGCCGGCGTGCGGCCCGTGGTTACCGATGGCACAGGCAAGGCGCCTTCCCGGGAGAACCGGGAACACGAACTGCGGGTAGACCGGGGCCTGGTAAGCATTGCCGGCGGCAAGCTCACCACCTTCCGGGTAATCGCCCGGGAAGCGCTCACCCAGGGACTTGGCGAAAACAAACGGAAGCTGCTGCGGGCCGAAACCGAGCCGGTATTTCAGCCGGCAAATACTGTACCCAGGCCATCAGTCGTAGGGCATCAGAACTGGCAGAGACTGCAGGGCTTCTATGGCCCCGATCTTAACGAGCTGATCGCTTCGGGCCCGCTCGCCCCTGTTACGTCTGGCCAGGGATCGGACCTGATATGGGCGGAACTGTACTGGGCCTGCCAGAAAGAAGATGTTCAGCACCTGGATGACCTGCTTTTGCGCCGGACACGATTGGGACTGGTGTTGCCACAAGCCGGCAAGGCTCTTCT
Source organism: Marinobacter sp. F3R08 (assembly GCF_018860425.1). GTDB lineage: Bacteria > Pseudomonadota > Gammaproteobacteria > Pseudomonadales > Oleiphilaceae > Marinobacter. The sequence goes on from NZ_JAHKPI010000025.1 coordinate 886,932, forward strand.
GCCGGAGATCCGCCGGCTTTGCCAACCCCTGCTTGGTTGGGATGACCAGCAGTGGAAACAGGAACAGGCCCGCTACCTGAAGATTTACCAGAACGCCTATTCGCTGCCATCCGGGGAGGCTTCCGATGCCGGCTGAGCCTTTGATCCTCGCCATCGACAATGGCACTCAGAGCATACGCGCTCTGCTGTTCGATACCCGTGGCAATCTGGTGGGCAAAGGCAAGCAGGACATCGAACCCTATTTCTCCAGACAGCCCGGCTGGGCCGAGCAGTACCCGGCCTATTTCTGGGAGCAGCTTGGGGAAGCCTGCAAGTTGCTCTGGAGCACCACAACAGCAACGCCGGATCAGGTTGCCGGGGTCACAGTCACCACCCAGCGCGGCACTGTCATCAATCTCGATGAGCACGGCGAGCCATTGCGACCGGCGATCATCTGGCTCGACCAGCGTCACGCAAAAATCGAGGGCCCCGTAAAAGGCCCGTGGGGATGGCTGTTCAAGCTGGCCCGCCTTGAAGCCACTATTAACCGGTTTCGGGAAAAGACCCAGGCTAACTGGATTGCCCAGAATGAACCCGACATCTGGTCCAGAACCCGTCACTTTTTGCTGCTTTCCGGGTACCTCAATTACCGGCTCACTGGCGAATTCAAGGATTCAACCGGAAGCCAGGTCGGCTACCTTCCCTTCGACTACAAAAAACACCGCTGGGCTGGCCCCAGGGATTTCAAATGGCAGACCATGCCGGTCGAGCCTTTCATGCTTCCTGAGCTGGTGCCGCCAGGAGAAACGGTGGGGCATCTCACAGAGGAAGCGCGCCAGCACCTTGGCCTGGTGGAGCGCCTCCCGGTGGTCGCGGCCGCCTCAGACAAGGCCTGCGAAATCCTCGGTTCCGGCGGGCTGACACCGGATATCGGCTGCATGAGCTACGGCACCACCGCCACCATTAACACCACCAGCGACCGCTATGTGGAGCCGATCCGGTGGATGCCACCCTATCCCTCCGCACTGCCCGGCCATTACTCAACAGAAGTGATGATCTACCGGGGTTTCTGGATGGTGAGCTGGTTCAAACGGGAATTCGGCCTTCGGGAACGGAAAATCGCCGAACAACGAGGCATTGAGCCGGAAGCCCTGTTCGATGAACTGGTCAAGGCGGTTCCACCGGGATCAATGGGGCTAATGCTACAACCATACTGGTCACCGGGCGTACGCCAGCCGGGACCGGAAGCAAAAGGGTCTATCATCGGTTTCGGCGACGTTCACACCCGCTCCCATATCTACCGTGCCATACTCGAGGGTCTCGCCTACGCACTGCGGGAGGGCAAGGAAAAAATCGAAATCCGAAGTGGTGTGAAGATCAGAAAGTTACGGGTGGCCGGCGGCGGTTCCCAGAGTGATGCCGCCATGCAACTGACCGCTGACGTATTCGGCTTGCCGGCCGAAAGACCCCACACCAGCGAGACTTCCGGGCTCGGTGCCGCCATTGATGCGGCTGTGGGGCTGGGTTTGCATCCGGATTTCGATACTGCCGTAGCGAACATGACCCGGGTCGGCGATGTTTTCCATCCAGACGAAGAATCCCGCGCGCTGTATCAGCGGCTCTATTCAGAGGTTTACCTCAAGATGTACCCCCAGCTCCAACCTCTGTACCAGAAAATCAGGAATATCACGGGCTATCCGTCATAGGCATCCGCATTTTCAGACGACCAACCCCAACCTTTGGATATGTTTAAATTGAATTTGGTTATGCTATTTTGGGATTGCGTTGACTAATCAAAGACGATGAGGGATGACAAATGAAGAAGACCGGAACTCTGACCACCGCCATCTTTTGCATGGCATTCGCTGGTACCAGCGTGGCACAGATGAGTGTTGAAGATCAGATTGAGGCTCGCCAGGCAGCATACCAGTTCATGTCATGGAACATGGGCAAGATCAAGGCGCAGGCAATAGAGGGCGATGTGGAATTCAACGCCAAACAGATCATGGCGGCAGCAAACGCCATCGCGGCGACCGCAAATTCCGGACTTGGCGCTCTGTTTAGCCCAGACTCAACCTTGGACAAGGCAGACAATACCCGTCTGAAGCCGGAGTTTTTTGAGCAACCGGAAAAGGCACGGGAAGTCGGCGGTAACTTTGTACGCGAAGCAAATAAACTGCAGGAAGTTGCTGCCAGTGGCGACAAGGCAGCCATCGCTAAACAGTTTGCCGCTTTGGGTAAAAGCTGCAAGGCCTGTCACGATAATTTCCGGGATGACTGATCCAGCCGGCGATTACCAGCCAAGATCCTGAGGTGCGGGCTCAGGTGCCGGTGGCGGGGGAATCAACTCGCCGCTGGCAAGCCAGACCAAAACAATACTCACAAACAATGCCGTCATAAACGCGCCAATTCCACCCCCTTCTGCACTGCTGAAACGACGATCCTCAATTGGTTTGTTGCCAGTCACCATCGGCTTGATCAGATTGTCTTTTCGCACAAAGGTATAAAACAGGATCGCCCCGACATGAAGCGCGATCAAACCATAAAGGAAATATTCGGATTGCCGGTGCCACCCGCTGAGCATGTTGCTCAGATCTGATGAAACCAGGGGATAAAGCGGTCCGTTGAACGAAATCTCATCGTTTGAAAATAACCCGGTAACCGCCTGAAACCCGAACAAACCGATCATCGCCAGAACCGACAGCGCACCCAGCGGGTTATGGCCCATGCCCTGCCATTTGCCCTGAATATACAATTTCACAGCGGCCGGACTCGGTAAAAAAACCGAGAACCTGGCATAAGTGGATCCCAGAACCCCCCAGATCAGCCGGAAACTGAGCAGCCCGACGGCAGCAAGTCCAAACCGCTCGTGCCAGACCATCCAGTCTCCACCGACTTTGACCGAAATCAGAGAACCGGCGACAACCACGACCAGCAGCCAGTGAAATACTCTCAACGGCAGGTCCCAAAGGCGAATACTTGTCATGGTGTCTCTCTAATCAGTCAGAATTTCAGAACTTCCGGGACATCTCTTCTGCCACCATCTCGGCGGTAATCGCTGAGAGGGTCCAGCCCAGATGGCCATGCCCGGTATTGTAAAACACAGTCGGCAGGCTGCCCTGCCCGACCTTCGGCATCATATTCGGTAACATGGGGCGCAGTCCGGCCCAGGGGACGACCTTACGGGTACAGACTCCAGGAAAACACTGTTCAACCCATCGCGTCAGCGGGCGGATCCGGTCATCCTTGATATCGCGGTTGTAACCGCTGAATTCGGCGGTACCGGCAATCCGGAAACGACCATCGCCCAGGCGACTGGTAACGATCTTGGTGGCATCGTCCAGCAGACTGACCGTGGGTGCCGCCTTTTGTGATGCCTCGTCGTCCAGCTCCACCGTAATGGAGTATCCCTTTACCGGGTAAATATTGACCCGGTCACCCAGCTTCTTCGCAAGCCCGCGGCTTCCGACACCGGCACAGATTACCACCCCATCGAACGTATCCCGGGATTGCCCGGTGCCATCGTCAACCGTAACCCAGGCATTGCGCTCATCGGCACCCAGTTCGGTAACGGTCTGGCCATAGCAGGTTTTAACGCCCAGACGCTGGATGGCATCCGCCAGGCCGTTGGTGAACTTGTGAATATCACCGGTGGAATCACTCTCGGTAAAAAAGCCACCGTAATAATCACCTGCCAGAGTCGGCTCGATGGCCTTCATTTCGTCCGGCGTTACCGATCGGCGCTCCAGACCACCAGCGGACAAAAGACGTGACACTCGAGCCGCGTGATCGAATCCGGCCTTATCGCGGTATATGTGCAGGATACCCTGCTTCTTGAGATCGAAATCGATGCCTTCTTCCTGCGCCCAGGCAAACAGATAATCACGGGCAGCAATGGCGAGACGGGCGGTTTCCGTAGTGTTTTTCTCGTACTGAGGAATCGCGGCCATGAACTCGGCGAACCAGCTGAGTTTGTGCCAGGAGGGCTTGGGGTTAACCAGTAAAGGCGCATCACGGCGCGACATCCATTTGATGCCTTTCATGACCGTTTGCCAGTTATTCCAGACTTCCGCATTGGACGCGGAAAGCTGTCCGCCGTTGGCAAAAGAGGTTTCCATTGCCGCATAACGGTGTTTTTCGTAAACGGTAACATCAAACCCACGTTTGGCGAGGGTGTAAGCTGTGGTAATACCGGTGATACCACCGCCAATTACTGCGATTCGCTTCATTGCAATCTCCGTGAGCGCCCAGGGTTTCCTCCCTGCTCCAAATAGCAGAAAGCACCCCTTCCGTCACGGGACCTGAGAGATTCACGAGCCGTTTCAGAGAAACCGGCCGCTTGCTCCTTCGGTGTGCCGACTGACGCGATTGTCGACAGCTCTTCGGAAAGTATTCATGTCAGCGGTCCATTTGCCTGAGAGTTTCCGGGGCAGTTGCTCCTTCGGCGCTGATCGCAAGCGATTCAGTCTCTCCCGCAGACATGTCTGATTGGTCATAATTGCCAATCTGCATAAACAAACATAGCAAATAACCCAGAACCAGGAAACCAGCAGGCGCAGGTAGATAACCTGAGAATACCAAGCTATTCTCAATGATTATGAGACATTTTGATTCGCTGCGTTTGACGTCGGACAGGAGGTTCCTCATCCGTAATGCATGATAGAAAAGGAATTCTCTCAGCCTCAGAACAGAGTGAAAACAAGTTTTACGAGTTGATAGAGAGTCTCCCTATGGTGGCTGTCCAGGGCTATGACAGACAGCGTCGGGTGATCTACTGGAATCAGGCAAGCGCCCGCCTGTATGGTTATTCCCGGGAAGAAGCTCAGGGCCAGCTGCTGGAAGACCTGATCATTCCAGACCACATGCGCGACGACGTGATCAAGGCGCACAGCGAATGGCTTCAAAACACCGCCAGCATTCCCGCAGAGGAACTTGAGCTCAAGCACAAGAACGGGCATCTGGTTCCGGTTTATTCAAGCCACGTGATGCTCAAACAAGAGACCGGCGAGTGTGAAATGTTCTGCATTGACATTAGCCTCGAGGAGCAAAAACGGGCACGGGATGAACTGTATCAGCGAGCCAGCTTCGACGACTTGACCGGTTTACCGAACCGGCATTTGATGGAAGCCGAGTTGGCAAGCCGACTGGACGAAGCTGACCGCTTGCAACAGGAAGTGGCGGTCGTGTTTATCGACCTCGACAACTTCAAGGTAATAAACGACACCCTTGGCCATCATCACGGCGACAAGCTCCTGAAGGCCGTCGCAGAAACTCTCAAACGGGAACTCCGTGGCGGAGATCTTCTGAGTCGCTTCGGCGGCGACGAATTTGTTCTTCTTCTATTCGACTTCGACGGGCCAGAAGGGATTCACGAACTTATCTTCAGATTACTCAATGCCCTGGAACACGAAGTTAAACTGGACGATGATTGCTATCAGGTTACCGCCAGCTTCGGTGTCAGCCTGTTTCCACATAACGGCACCACAGTCTCGGACCTTATGGGCAATGCAGACGCCGCCATGTACGAGGCAAAGGAGGCAGGAAAAAACAGCGTTTGCTTCTACACGCCGGACATCAACGACAGGCTGGTAAGCTACCAGGAAATCACCAGCCTGCTTCGTGACGCACTCAATAACGAAGGCCTTGAATTGTTTTACCAGCCTCAGGTCGGCCTGGGTGAAAAACGATGCGACTCCTGCGAAGCACTTCTGCGCTGTTTTCACGGGCAACCCCGGGCGGTCTCCCCGGCCACGTTTATTCCAGTGGCAGAAAAGTCCGGCCTCATAAACCGTATTGGCGACTGGGTGATCGAAACCGCCTGCAAACAGCTCAGCGCCTGGCAGAAAACCGAATTCAAAAACGTACGGATCGACATCAATCTTTCTGGCCGACAGTTAACGAATCCTTACCTGGCAAACCACATTCTGGATACCCTTGTACGTTACAACCTGAGACCCGAGCAGCTGGGTGTGGAACTGACTGAAAACGAGGTTTTCGGTAGCGATGAAAGCCAGATCAAACAGCTGCAAATACTCAAGCAGGCTGGAGTGCACATCTCGATCGACGACTTTGGCACCGGACATTCATCTCTCGTGTATCTGCGAAGGCTTCCGGTATGCGGAATAAAAATCGACCGGAGTTTTCTTCAACATGCGATGCAGAACAGAGCCGACATGGCCATCATGCAGGCCATGATTACCGTTGGGCACAGTTTGGGCTTAAGTGTGCTCGTTGAAGGCGTGGAAACGGAAGAACAGGCCAAACTGGTGACCGACATGGGGTGCGATGTCGCTCAGGGATTCCTCTACGCCAAACCCATGCCGGCAGCTAAGACAGAAGAATATCTGACCAACTTCTGAGCAGCGTGCGGCTACCCCTTTTCATACTCCCGGACCAGCTCCTGCAGGAAATAGAGCCCCGCTGAACTCAGGAAGCATCGACCAGTACCCGATCGAAATACCAGATGGCGTTTATCCAGATATTCCAGGGCTTCAGTGAAACCCTTTTCAAAGCGCGCCGCCCTGAGAATGTCCTGGTATTCCTCATCGTTCACCAGTGCCGAGAGGTCTTGCTCATTCAGTCCGGCGTCCGGACGGCCAAGGTATTCCAGGTCGCGACCACTGCGAGCAAAGTAACGCCCTATCAGTAGCAGTGTTACCTGCACCCGGAAGGCGTTTTCGTCATGCTCCTCATTCTCGTCGTCACTGCTTTCCTTGAGGAAGAAGAACGCCCCGGTTTCGTTAAACACCAGTTCGCTGCCCAGGTGTTCATAGAAGGTCCGGAAGTGGGACAGATGGTTATACAGCAGATTGTAGAGCGGATTGGCCCGCAGCTCGGAGTGGTTGCTGTCCCATAGGTCCCGCACGATCACCCGCCCTGCCTGGAATTCCCGGTAGATCGCGGCGCTATGGGCCGGCAGAATCTGCTCGAAACGGCTGGACGTGTGGGCACTGTCCACGGATGTTTCGACATCCGTCGCGTCAGAAAAATCAGGCATGGTGTTGCTCTTCTTGATTGACCGGGGCGTGGGTTTCCAGACGGCGTTTGCGGTAGACAAACTGCTCGCTGGGCGATTGCTGATCCAGAATCCGGAACCGGTTGGTGGTAACCACCTGCATTCCGTCCGGGGGCGAGTTTACCAGCCGGTTCAGGGCCGCCAGTAAATCCGCAAAGCGATAGCCGGGAATAAAGCCGTCCAGGCGACCGTGCAGCTCCCGCACAAGATCGTTGGTTGGTCGCAGTTCCAGGGTTTCCAGCCATTGATAGAGCTGATTGATACGCTGTACGTCAATGCGGGTGTGGCGACCACTGCCCTCCACTTCCTGCAATACCGGCACCTCCGCTTTTCGGCGAAGATCGTTCAGGCGCAGGTCCAGCTCGCTGAACAACAGCTGGTAGTAGCTGGACGATTCACCGAAGGCGTAGTGTTTCGGCCGCTGCTGAGCCCGAAGCCCCACCAGAAAGCCCGTGCTGCGGGCGAAGTCGCCGCCCTCCAGCCATTTTCGTTTGAGGCTGAGGGTTTCGGTTTCGCCCTTGAGTTCCTGCAGCTTGCCGTAGAAATGCTCCATGGCGTTGTACTGAACCATGCCCTGACGGGTCTTGCGCAGAAAGTGCTCCACTTCCTGGGCCACCGCCTGAATCGGCTTGTACAGGGCGTTGAGACTGATCGAAGAACGGAACAACTGGTCCGCAAGACTGTGATCACCGTGGCTTTCCAGCAGCCGCACCATAGCTTCCAGAGTCTCGAACAGGTTGCTGCCATCAGGCAGTCGGGTATCCGGATTCAGGAACACCAGGGTCGGTTTTATATGACGCTCGTACAGGGTAACGATCTGTTCAAACAGATTCTGGCGGAACTCCAGGTATTTCTCGGGCGCCCGGCTGGCATCGCCGGACAGATCCGCAAGCTGTGCACTGATGGTCTGCATGCGCAGCACGTTCTGGCGCAACAGACCAATGAGCTGGCTGACCCGTTCATTCAGATCGTCCCTCAGTTCGGTGTAGTCCGGGTCCACATCGCTGAAGCTGCTGGTTTCCAGTCGATTACGCACATCTCTAAGGGTCACCAGATGGCCCCGCAAACGGGCATCGGTCAGTTCCTGATAGAGCGAGGCGTTACAGGCCCGCATCAGGTTGATCAGGGCATCCTGCAACACCAGCCGGCGCTCGCCATCGGCCTTGATGATGTCGATCACCAGGCCGCTGCGGAACAGATTCTCGGTATTCAGCGCCAGCCTCACCCGCTCCCGGTCGGCATTGCCGAGAGTTCGGGTATAGTCCATCACCTCGGTCACCAGATCGCTCTCACGGATGAATCTGGCCTCGTTCCGGTCCATCCGTTCAATCATCCGGAACAGAATCTTCGGGTGCTCGAACAGCAGCCGGGTGGTGTCCAGGGTGCTGAAGCGTTTACTCATCCGCCAGCTCCAGCAGGCTGTTCTGGGTCTGATCCGCCCATTGGCTCAGCGATTCACCATTGGTGAAACCTTCAGCCCCACCCCAGAACACCAGGGTACGCTGTGGGCTATAGGGTCGTGCCGTGCGCATCTGCCCGACTTCCAGGTGGCGCCCGATCAGGTAAATCACCTCCGCGCTGGCACTGTGGGTGGCAGCGGAGAACAGATTGAAACCTTGCTTGCGAAGCCTTTCCAGCAGCGTGGGCATCTGACTGATGTCCACGCTGGCCAGCTCATCCAGCACCATGGGAAACGACAGCTGCACACCCGGGTACAGCACCCGTTTAAGCAGCCGATAAACCAGCTCCAGGTTGATCAGTGCGGTGGTAGACGTGGACTGACCTTTTTTGTCCAGGTTCGTGGCGTTTTCCTTGCGGGTACGGTAGGAAATGCCGGTAATCACCTTGTCCATGGTCAGGCGCTTGCTGCCGCCCTGCTCGCCGAAGAAGTCTGCCACAAACACCCGCAATCGGTCGTAGAACGCATCGGACTGCAGCTGATTGCCATAGGGATCGATGTTGTTGGCTTCTTCCACCAGATTGCGGAATTTGGGATCGGTGTGAATATCTACGCGGATTTCCACCAGATCGTTGATGCACACGCCATCCAGCTCCCGGTTGAGCTGCGATTCAAACCGGCTGATGTGTTCGTGGTTGGATTTCAGGGCCTGCCGGTAGCTGGCCACAGTTTCGTTGTGGATACCAACCTGCTGTTCAAGGACATTCCATCGCTCGGCCATGCCGGCAAACAGATCCGCGAGGCTTTTGAAGGTTTCCCGGATAACCGATGACGCCGGACTGTCTTTCTGCAACTCACCTTCGGCATCGTCATGAATGCCCAGATAGACAAACTGGCGCAGGTGGTCGAGGATGCTGCGACGGCGCTCTTCCAGGTCGTCGAGCTGATTTTGCAGATCGTCGAACGCGGCGACAGCCACCTGCTCTATATCCAGCGGCTGCTCCGCTTCCACGGCTTTCAGATGCGCAAACCGGTGCTCCACGGTGCCCACGCTGCGGCTGAGGCCTGCCAGCTCCCGTTCGCGCTCTTCGATACGCTCTTTCTCGGCTCTGGCGTTGGCAACCTTCTGCTGCACAGCATCCTGCTTTTCCTGCTCCAGCCGGGCCTGTTCTTCCAGTCTGGCCAGCTGCTCTTCCGCGGCCCGTTTCTCCTCGGTGGCGTCCTGCAGGGTGGTGGCGGCAGCCGGGAAACGCTGGAGTGTTTCCAGATCTTTTTCGATGGCACGGATTTCCTTTTCCGTGCGCTCGATCAGTCGGGGCCGGTCATGTTCCTGATTGGCGGTGTCTGCCAGTTCGGCACGCTCCTTTTCCAGGCCATGAAGCTCGCCTTCGATATGCCGGCGCTGCTCCGCAAAGTCAGTCTGCCGGGCTGGCTGCCCCTGGTATTCGGCATCGAACCAGTCAAAACCTTTATCATTGGGCACGAACAGCCGGGCAAAGGCCTCAATGGCGGCCCTGGTCTCGCCGCTCAGATCCTGACCCGGGCTGGCCATGACCAGGCGCGGATCCACGGCCCGCAGCGGCGCAGCGGTGGCCTCATCCAGCTGGTTCTGCAACTGCCAATGTTGCTTGCTCTCGCGATCTTTGAGGGATTCCAGCTTGCGCTCGAGTTCCTGCTGCTTTTTCTTGATCTGCTCCAGCCGGATTTCTGCCTGGGCGGCGCTCTTCAGGGCAGCCAGATGCCCTTTCTTGCTGTCGAGTTCCTCTTTCTGGATCTCCTCGATTTCCTGCAGAGTCATTTCCCCGTATTGGGACACCAGCAGTTCGCCATCTTTCTGGTTCTGCTCAGCCTGCTTGATCCGACGGTCGGCAGAGCGGATTTCGCCCTTCAGGCCGCTGGCCTCCTGCTCCAGTTTCTTCAGGGCCTGCAGCACATGGCGCAGCGTCTCGTTCTGTTCATTGAACGCCTCCACAGCGCCTTTGCGTCGCTCGCCAATGTCCTGCAGTGCGTTAGTCACGCCATCGCGAAAAACGGCAAAGTCATGCTGGCTGCGGAGTAACGTCTGGTAGGCCTGGTAATCCTTTTGCAGCTTTTCAAACCGTGAGCGCTCTTTCTCAATGCGTGTCAGCTGGGTTTGTTGCTGCTTCAACTGGTCATGCCGGTTCAGGAAGTCGTCGATATTGAAATCAAAGGCATCATCGGCAAATTTCTTATCCGCCTCGATAATGCTGGCCACCGCGTTAGACATGGCCTGATCGTCCGCCTTCATTTCGAACAACAGCAGGATCAGCGTGCGCAGAGACTGCACCCGTCGTTCATCAGACTCACCTAGGGGCAGCACGGAATAACGCACCGCATCAGCGTTCATCAGTTCGCTGCTGTAGAGCATCTGCTTGAGCTTGCCGGGATCGTTCACCAGCCGGGTTTCTCTGGAGAGCTTCTTCAGCGCCTCGGACAAACGGCTGAACGAGAGCTCCGGCACCGCTTGGCCAATACCATCCTCATCATCCCCGTTCCAGAACAGCGGCCGCAGCTGGTCGTAACCCACCGGAACAAAGGCACGGCCATAGCTAAGCTGGCTGGCGCTGTCCCGGTACAGGATCTGGCAATGCACCCCGGCCGGGTTTTCGGCCTCCATGATCAGGAAACTGAACTGGCTCGGAAAGTAATGCTGGTAGCTTTCCTCGTTGGTGTAGAAGCTGCCGGCACTGGCATTACGGAAGGCAAATTTCTTGCGGCTGTTCTTGAAGTTGTTTTCCGGCAACAGGAACAGACGCAGGCTGTTTAAAAGGCTGGATTTGCCCAGATTCCCGGGACCCAAAACCAGGCCGTGGTTATCCACCGGAATTTCCACGTAACAAAAGCCGGCTGAATCCACCAACACCAGACGGCGGATACCAAAATTGAAATTGCCTGGGCTCCCCTGGGAGTCACTCATCCAGAATTATCTCCTCACGAACATCAGGTTCAGGTTTTAAAAGAAACGCTATCGGGAATGTATTGTATCGATTGCTTGCTACGCAATGACAATTCAGAGATTGTATTGTTGTTCTAATGAAAATACCCCATCGAGAAAGCGGATGTGCCGATACCCGATCAAACTGCGGATGCCTCTGTGTGTATTAATTGCTGCTTCGGTCACCCTCCCCGGGATGTCCCATGCCGATTTGCTGAGTGTCGCCTGGGACAATGATTTACTGACGGGTTCAGACCGGGGTTACACCAACGGCCTCATGATCTCCTACCTCACTGACCCGATCCAGAATCACGAAGCTCACTCTTCCGGTCTTGTTGGCACAGCTGCAAACACCCTGGGCGCTCTGCCCGGAGTTTCTTCCCCGGGACAGCAACAGGCGCTGGCCTTCAGTCTGAGGCAGCTTATGGTAACGCCTGCCAACATTGCGGCCACGCCACCAGACACAAACGATTTGCCCTATGCCGGCTTTCTCTCTGCCAGCGCTACGTTATGGAGCTGGAATACCGACACAATTACAGGCTATGGCGTTCACTTGGGAGTTATTGGCCCCGAGAGCGGTGCGGCGGCTTCCCAGAAGTGGGTCCACAAACTGACGGGAAGCCAAAAGCCAAGGGGATGGGATTCCCAGCTGGGCACCGATGTCATCGGGGGCATCCAGGGAGCCCACGGGCGCAAACTGATACAATACGGTTCATCAGATGAGCTGCAACAAGAGCTCTCGCTCGTTGGTTCTGCAACCCTTTCAAGCTTTCGAACCAGTCTCAGATTCGGAACCGTTTGGCGTACCGGGCACAATCTACCAGTGAATTTCTTACCCGACTACGCCAGCTCTTCCTCCACTATAGGGTTGCCGGGCGCTCTTGATAGCAACGGCCCCGGATGGTCAGTTTTCATAGGGTTAGGCCTTGAAGCTGTTCCCTACTCCTATCTCGATAAAAACTCCGGGCGTTACCGGTTCGAGGAGAGCCTGTTTCAGGGCCACGCCGGAATTGGTGCCACGATGCTTTGGGAAAAGCTGCAACTGTCGCTGATCCTTCGAGCAACCACGGGAGAAGAAGAAACCAATAAAGAGAACTTCACCTTTGGAAGCCTCTCAGCAATATGGGCTTTATAAATAGCCCGCTTCACGCTTGATGCAGTGCACTGGCTCCAGAGACAGCCGCAATTCAGTGGTCGTAAAAAACCTGGAACGGAGAGTGCGATGACAAAACTAGCCCTGGTAACCGGTGCCAGCACCGGCATTGGCCGCGAGACCTGCGACCTCTTTGCCCGGAATGGCTACAGAGTAATAGCGCTGTCCCGAGAGCCCAGTGGCCTAGAGTCCGCAGCCCTGGAGTTGGCGTTGGATCTTGAATCCTTCGAGCAGATTGAGTGGCTTGCAGATGCACTGGACGCCGAAATTGCGGGCGCCGAACGGGTTATTCTGGTGAACAACTCGGGTTACGGACAATTCGGCGCGCTTCGCGACCTGTCCGAATCCATGTGGCAAAAGCAGTTCAGCACCCACGTATTCGGCCCGATCAAGCTGGCTGCTGTCTGTCTAAGGCTCTGCGAGCAACACGGTATACCCTTGCGGGTTATCGCCGTAAGCTCCGTGCTCTCCATTGTGCCCCAACAAATGAAAGGCGCCTATTGTGCTGCGAAATCCGCGATGAACGCGGCTCACGACAGCTTCTGGTTCGATGAAAAGGGCAGTAATAGCCTGGAGAGTGTTTCGCTGGTGCTTCCAGGGCCCGTGAAGACACAGTTCAGAGAGCATGCGCTGGCCGCTTTACAGCCCGTGATTGGTAACGCGGGCTCAGAGCACCAGAACAAGTACGAAGCAATGGCAGCGTCACTCGCGCCAGGGGCTAAAATGAAGCCCTTTACAGCCAGTGCGGCCGACGTTGCCGAAAAGATTTTCAGGGCTGCAGAAGCTGTGCGGTCCAAGCCTCGATATCTGGTTACACCGCAGACTTATCTTGCTGCTTTTATCACTCGATTTCTGCCCTGCTCTATGCAGCGGAGAATGTTGGGGTAGAGTCCCGAGGCTTCGCCTACAAACAGGACATCTGTTTTCGTGATTGAGCCCACGCAAAGCTCGCTATATGGCGAGAGAACGACAGTCCATCGCCCATCTGATTTACACGCCCAACCACTCTGCCAGCTGAAGATTGGCTTTCAGCCTCAATCGCTGCTGAAGCATTCCCTCAAAAACGCCTTCCACGGATCGTTCCTGCCCCAACAATGGTAGCGAGGCCTCGGCCTCTGAGAAGAACTGCTCTTCGCGAGGCGTGCCCACAATGGCTTGCTCCCACCAGTTCACTATTCGAGGGTGCGCTTCCTTGAGCAGCAGGTCCCCGGGCAGCTTTTCGGACTTCGAAGCGTTCGCTGTATGAGTTGCTGGCATCAGATTCCAGAGATCGTTGTTGTTCCAACGCGACCAAGGAAAACAGTGGTCAACGTCAAACCGCTTCGTTTTGAGACTCTGTGCTGTCCATACGCACTCGACTTTGCCGGTCTGCAGCTGCTGTTGAACCAGTTGACGGACAGCTGACGTATCGCGCCGACCTTCAACCCACTGTAAACCACGATGGTAGACATCCATGGAATAACGCAGATCCCAGCTACCCATCAAATCAATCCATTCATTAACAATCGCAGGCTCAATCCAGCACGCATAGCGACTGAATGCATCCCAAAGAAATGAAGGAACGCGGAAGGTACCGAACCGGGAAAGCGTTGCTTTGTCCAAACGCACAGGTGCCTTCCTGATGGTCATTCTGGCCGAACCGGCCTCGAAGATCTGACGGTTACTGCCGGGCCAGGTCGTGAAATGTGCGGGGTTCTTGAGAATGGTCGAGCAAGCGTCCCGGATAGCGCGCAGGACTACCGGAGCAACATCCGCCGACAGCGACATCCCCACTCTGAAATCCAGAGGCGTGAAACTCTGCAGCCTGAAGAAATCCTCCGTCGCAAAGCCATAGCCACGGCTACCTGGCGCTTGCCTCAGCTCATGCCGGAGAACCAGTGGGTGATAAAGCATAATCCAGAACAGCCCGACTGCACCAAGCGGAATATCCACCCAATCATCGGTACGTTTAAGAGCCAGACCAGGGGCGCCATCAGCAATCCGGACAAGGGTTCGCAGTAAACCCAGCTTGTAAGTCGACGACTTATTATCGTTAACGATGATGTGACGGACTGTCGGCAATGCGCCTGTGCCATCGTCTGCCAAGCGAAAAGCCAGAGTCTCCCAGGAAACTTCGTCCCTTTGGAGCTCATCCTTCTTGCGCCCGACCGGCAACGGAAGCGGGATCAGTGCTCGGCGTTTGGCGAAACCCTCCAGCTCTTCCCTGCTGACATCGTAAAAACGCCGTTCGCCGTCACCTGGTCCATGCCGAAGCGTAATCACCAGCATTCCACCGGGTGCCAAAAGCTCAGTCAGGATTCGAAAAGCACGTTCACGATCAGATGGCGGGATATGCATCCAGACTGCGGAAACAAGAATAAGATCGAAGCGATAGCTCAACTTCCGGATCTTACCTAGATCGGGCAATTGATCGTCTAACCAGTGAATGCTCTGATTGTGAGTGGAGGCCTGCCCCAAGTCGCGTAGGCCAGCTGCCGGCTCTACCGCAACAACGTCCCAGCCCCGTGTTGCAAGAGCGCCGGAATCGCGACCGCTGCCTGCGCCCACATCGAGAGCAAGGCCTGCTTTATCGCCAAGGAAGGAGAGCCAGTCTTGGTGAACCTGTTCGAAGGTCAGGGACTGGTATTGGGTGAAGAAGTTTTGGGCGTTTTTGTTGTAGGGACCGTAACTCATGCCGCCGCCAGCTTCGCTGCCTGCTGCCACATAAAGTTCGGCATCGGCGTTCGGAGTTTCCAGGTAATACTCATCGGCTGGGAACCGGTGTGAGACACGTAATCCACCTCACCATAATTCACAAACCCCATCGTGCGACCATATTCGTCTTTCGCCTGCTCTCTTACAAACAAGAGCAACCGCTTGTTGATGGCTTGGTGTTGAATATAGTCCTTCCCTTTACCACGGTCAGGCCGGGAACTGTTTTGCGACTGCCAGTGGAATAACTGCTCATTGATAGCGTAGTCGTGGTACATAGTGGTTGGGGAGAACTGCTTTTCGTTTTTGTCCAAGGTGACAAACAGCAGCTCAATATTTTGATCCTGAATGACATATACACCTTCCCTCGATGGTGGCTGATGCTCGAACGTCATCGCACCGAAGCCAACCAGAATCTGCTCTCGGGAATAGCGGGCGTGCAATCGTAGCGGGACTTCCCGCAACTCCGGCATCGCCGGCTGCTCGTGTTTGGTTTTCGCCAATTTCCAGTCGAGCACGTCCACCAGCTCCTGTTCCAGCCCCAGCTTGCTGAGTCCTGCCAAGCTTTGTGTCAGCGAATCAAATTCCAGCTCTGGCCCTGCTTTCTGCCAGAAGTCGTAATGGCACATAAGTGCCTGGCGACCTTTCGGGTCGTCACAGCTAAACCCTGCCTGGCATAGCTTCTTAAGAAACATCAGGTACTGGTGATCGTCGCAGATCAAAATCCGATTGTGGATGGCCTTCTTCGCCAGTTTAAACGAGTCATCGGCTCTGTCTTCGTCTTTTGCCTTGCTCACCAACTCGGCCCAACTGCCCCGTTTGTAGAGTTCGTTCAGGTCGATGTGGGGATGATGGGTTATGAAGTTCTTCAGCGTGAGTGGCTGAGTGGAATGCTGTGGGAACTGCCGAACAAGAGACACCAGCCGCTTCATGGTCAGCGTGGCTTGCCGGATGTTGCTCAGCACCATCTCCTGGGTTTTCTTGGTGAGCTCAATTCGGCAACCCAGTGGTGCATGGGGAAAACCCTGCTTCAGTTCTTCCGAAATTGAGCGTTCTGACTTACCCACCAGTGCCCGGAATTTATTGGCGAAATCATATTCAGGCCGAGAATTACCAACAAAGTCCAAGACTGTGCAGCAATCTTTGTCGTCAGCAAGGCGTAAACCCCGACCCAGTTGCTGAAGGAAGATGGTCAGGCTTTCGGTTGGGCGCAGGAATAACAGGGTGTCGACTTCCGGAATATCGACGCCTTCGTTGAATATGTCGACCACACACAGCACGTTGATTTGCCCGGAGCGAATGGCTTGCTGCTTTTGTTGGCGTTCGTGGCTGTTGTCACTGGTGAGCACATCGGCCTTGATGCCGTGCAACAGGAGCTGCTCCACCATGAAGGTCGCGTGTTCACGGCTCACACAGAAAGCGAGAGCTTTCATGCTGGCTATATCGGTGACGATTTCCCGCAAGCTTCGCAGAATCTTTTTTACGCGATTCTGGTTGTGCGTATACAAATTCGTCAACTGAGCAATATCGTAACGCCCACGACTCCAAGGAATGGTGCGCAGGTCGGTGTCATCATCTATTCCAAAGTATTGGAAGGGGCAAAGGTGGCGGCGGTTGATGGCCTCCGGTAACCGGAGTTCGGCGGCAATCACGCCACCAAAGTCGCTGAGAATATCGCCGCCATCGTGTCGCTCCGGAGTCGCTGTCAGTCCCAGCAGTATTTCGGGCGAGAAGTGTTCCAATACCGCCCGATAACTCGATGCGGCGATGTGGTGCACTTCGTCGATTACGATGTAGTCGTAATAGCCTTCAGTGAGCTTTAGCTGATCCAGCTGGTTATTCAGAGTCTGAATCGAAACAAACAACTGCCGGTAGTGTTCCGGCAACTGGCCGCCTACCCAGAGTTCACCGAAAGCATTATTACGCAGCACGCCACGGTAAGCTTCCCGGGCTTGGCGCAGAATTTCCTCCCGGTGCGCCACAAACAGAAAGTGGGCGTTTGGTTTTGCTTTCAGAAAGCGCCGAAAATCAAACGCCGAGATCAGGGTCTTGCCAGTGCCAGTGGCGGCCACCACGAGGTTTCGCAAACGCTGGTGCACGTCCCGCTCAACAGAGAGTTGCTCTAGAATGTCTTTCTGATGCGGAAACGGCGTAATTTCGAAATAGTGGGAGGAGCCGGGAGCGTCCAACCCTTTTTGTTGTTTTAGTGCGCGGTTGAGCTTTTCTGTACTCTCAGCCCGGCCATCGAACCATTCAAAGTCTTCCGAAGCCCAATAGGTTTCAAAGGTACTGAGCGATTTGTTGATGATGTGAGGGATTTCCTGAGCGGTGATCTTAAGATTCCACTCAAGGCCATTGGTCAGCGCCGATCGAGATAGGTTTGATGAACCGATGTAACCGGTGTGAAAACCCGTGTTCCGGAGGAACAAATAGCTCTTGGCGTGCAACCTTTCACGCTCGGTGTTGTAGCTCAACTTCACTTCGGTGTTCGGCAGGCTAGCCAGATACTCAACGGCTTTGGCATCCGTTGCCCCCATGTAAGAGGTGGTGATGATTTTCAGCTCTCGCCCACTCGCTGTGAAGGCTTCCAGTTCTTTCCGGAATATCCGAATTCCGGCCCATTTGATGAACGAGACCAACCAGTAAATCCGGTCCGCTGACAAAATCTCGCGTTTTAGCTCTGACTCCAGTGACAAGCCAGCATTACTGCCTGAAAATAACTCACTCTGTGTGAGTCCTGTGAGCGGGAAAATGTCTTCAACATACTGCTTCAGGTTCGCAGCAACTGGGTTTTTCAGCTCATAAAGGGCGGTGAGGATCTTTCCTTGGCTATCGAGCAGGTTCTCATCCAGGAACCCATCATCCTGCACCTGCCCCCTGAGCCACAGCAGCAACTGATTCGATAACTCGATTTGCTCCTGAAGTCGGTTGTCGCCCGAAGGCACCGACCCAATAGCGAACTCCAGAATGTTAGTCAGGAATCGTGACAACCATACAGATGCTTCCACACTGCTAAGCTGGCGCTCACCTACGTAAAACTGTTTTCGGTCCAATCTGTTTTCTACGAGCCGGGTAATAAGCTGCTCGTAGATTCCGGTCTGCTGCATCGTGTACGTCCCACATTGATGACTTCCAGAATAGCGGCGCTGTGGCCACCGGCATTCCTTATATCTCGCAATCTAACTAAATCCGGCAGAATGACGCTAACCCCTAACGTGTCGGATTTCCATGAGATCCGCGATCCTCACGACAGGTTTTTTCTGACCATTGAGCCATTGCTATCGATTACGGTGTAGCCTTACATGACACCAGATAGATCGAGCGCTTGCACAATGTGGACGCACCGGACAGCCACAACCGAATATCCAGCTTGCCGGTCAGCCGTCCGTAACTTGCAAAGCACTGCTTGGCGTCGCTAGTCATGCCTGTGCAACTGCATTAACCTTCAAGCTCTGGAGGTCAATAGGTGGTACACCAAGGTCGTTCCAGTTCCCTGGATGGCAGGTAAACAGCAGTATCTGATGCCGGCTGGCCGCGTCAAACAGAATGCGTTTCATATCTTCCAGGCGCTCGCTGTCACTGTGCACCAGGGTGTCGTCCAGTATCACCAGTGTCGGTCTTCCGGCTTCCCGTAGCAGGTCGGCATAGGCAAGGCGGCTGATCAGGCCCATCTGTTCCCGGGCGCCGAAGCTCAGTTCGGTGATCTGCCCCAGTTCGTTGCCCCGGCTGAAGGTGCCGGGCCGGAGCTGTTCGTCGACTTCCAGGGAGGCTTCCGGGAAAAGCACCGACAAGTAGTGGTTGAAGTGCTTTTGCAGCGGTGCCTGAAGGCGGCGCGTGAGGGCCTGGCGTTTTTCGGTGAGCAGGGTCAGCAGCAGATCCAGCGCCTCGGCACGGCGGTGCAGTTCCTGGTAGCGGCGATTGCATTGGTCGAGCTCCGCTTCTTTCTCGTTGAGCTGTTCTTCCAGCCCTTCCGCCCCCCAGGCTTCCAGCCGGACTCTTATATCGCGGAGTTCCCGGCCCCGGTTTTCCTGGGTCTGGCGCAGGTGATTGGCCGCATTCTGGTAGCGCTCGATATCCTGTTTGAGAAAGTCCGGGCGGGCCTCCCGGATTTCCCGTTCGCGGCGTTCGAGGCTGGCCTCCAACTCGGCCTGTTGTTTTTCGATATTCGCCAGCTCGGTGCTTATCTGCTGCAGCTGCTGCAGCCGCTCCGGGCTCTTTTCTTCATCGGCCAGTCGCTGCCATTCAGTTTGGGCGCTGTCCCGGGCCTGTGTCAGGGCAGACAATCGGGACTGATGCGCTCGCTCATCCGATTCGGTTTTATCCAGGGCGGTCCCGGCCTGAGTGAAAGCGGTTTCCGCTTGTTCCAGGGCGGGAACATTTTGTTTTGGATCCGGTGTTGGCGTGGCCTCTAATTGTTTTCTGACGTTCTCCAGTTCGATCTCTGCCTCGCTCTGTTCAGAGACGAGTTGCTCAAGCCCGGCCGGCGCCACGGATTTGAACAGTTCCTCGGCATGCTTCAGCGTTCTTTCGGCACTGTCATAGGCGGAAAGACGATCCTCCGCCTGTTCCACCGATGTCACGCCCAGGGCTTTCAATTGTTCTTCCAGGTTTTGTTCAAGGGCTTTGAGCTTCCTGCGGGTGCTGGCCAGCTCTTCCCCGCCGGGCGTTATGCCCAGGGTACCCACGCCCGGGATGACCAGCGCCGATTCCTCCAGGAGCTGCTGTTCGCCCTGCCCGGTCAGTGACTCGTTGTTCAGCGTTAATGAGGCGCCGGCGTCCAGCTGCCAGCTCAATCGGGTGGCAATGGTCCGTGAGCGAATGGTTTCCTCGTTTAGCTGGCTCCCGGTTGCTCTCAGTCTTTTGACCAGGGCTGAATCAATCCGGTTTTCTCTGGCCTGCTGCCTGGCTTGCTCCAGCTGCTGGTGATATTCCTTCGCTTTGGCAAGGTTCTGGGTAAGCACCTGTTTGTGCTGCTCCAGCCGCCGGACATCCTGCTTCAGCCGTTCCCGGGTTTGCAGCAAACCCGCCAGTTTTCGTTGTTTTTCTGCCTGTTCATAGGCGGTTCTGGCTTCGGTCAAACGGCCTGTCACAGCCGGCGTTTGAGCCTGGGCCAGGCTGAGGTCTCGCTCGGCACGCTCAAGCTGGGCTTTTCGCTCTTCAAGCTGCCGACTCAGCCCTGCCAGATGTTCCCTGTTCTGCTGCAACAAACCCTGGTTTCGCTGCAGTTGGCTGAGTGTGGCTTTCTCCTGGGCTTGCTGTTGTTCCAGGCGCTCCACCTGCTGATAGCGCGTGCGAGCTTCTTCCAACTGTCGCTGGGCCTCTTCCCAGGGGCGCTCGGCCTCGGTCTGATCATAGTCGTGGGCGAGTTTGCCAAGCCGGTCGACCTGTTCCTGGTATTTATGCACCCGCTCCTTCAGTTCTTCGATTTCGGCCTCATACCGGGCGCGGTCTTTTTCCAGTTGCAGGTAGTCTCCACGGGGTTTACCGGTTCCGGTCAGCAGGGTGTCCCGCTGGCTGCGAACGGTCTCGATCAGGTCATCGCCGCCGGAGCTGGCCACCTCGCCCACCATGGAATTCAGGGCGGACTTCAGGTGGTCGCCGGCATGTTCTATGGCCTGTTCGATGTCCTGCCCGGTGCCCTGTTCAACCCACAGCAAACCCGGTATACCCCAGTGTTCGGCCTTGCTGGCGCCACGCTTCGGGTACTGATAACCCAGCAATTCGGCCAGTTTTTCTTCGGCGTCGTCTTCGCTGTAGGTTTCGGTGCCAACGGCCAGGTCGCAGCGTTTTCGCTGGAGAAAGCTTTTGGTGAGGCGCCAGCTGCGGTTTTCGTGCTCGAAATCCAGTTCAATGGTGGGTGCCGCTGCAGAATCGCCCCAGGGACGCAGATCGTCGATGGCGGTCGAGCGGTAACGCTCGAAAAACGCCGCACGAATGGCTCGCACCAGCGTACTTTTACCGGATTCGTTGGGGCCGTGAATCAGGTTGAGGCCCGGTTGCAGGTTGTCCAGAACGAAGGGTTTGCGGAACTGGCGAAGCTGCTCAACGCGCATTCTCTGCAGTTTCATTGGCCGGCCTCCTGTTCACGTTCCCGGAGCAGACCCGCCAGGATGGCCAGCGCATCCCGGGCTGTATCATCCTGCGCCTCTCCTTGCCGTTCGCGCAGGCTCTCAACCACCTCGCCCACGTAACCATCCGCTTTCAGCGCTGCAATGTCCTCATCGGTGGGTGCAAGTTGTAACCCGCTTCGCTCGCAGCGAAGGCTGCGGAATTTCGCCTCTGCAACCGACAACGCCTTCAACAATGTTTCTTCACCGGCGAGGGTTATCGAGCCTTCAAGGCGCAGATCGACAACGGCCGATTCGGGCAAGGCGTCCAGGCGTTCCAGCAATTGCTCAAGGTCAGACTGTACCGCCAGGGATTCCCGCCATTGATGCCATTGGTATCGCCCCGTTTGAAGTGGGGTTACTGTGGGCGGTGCCCCTGCCCCTGAAACTTCAACAATCAGGGCATTGCCCGCTTCGTTGTTTCGAAACCGTTCTGGCTCCGGGGTACCGCTGTACCAGGTTCGTTCATTGATTTGTTTGGTGCCGTGCCAGTCACCCAGCGCCAGGTAATCGAGCCTGCTGGCCTCTGCCCGATCAGGAGCGATGGGGTTGGTGGAGTCGATTTCCTCCGGCAACAGGCCCTGAACACTGCCGTGGGCCAGACCGATTCTGAGGTAACCCTCCGGCGACTCGTAGCCGGTGAACGGCTCGGTCAGATCACCGTAGGTATGGCGTTGAGTCAAAGGTGCACAAAGTAC
The DNA here is from genome assembly GCF_018860425.1 of Marinobacter sp. F3R08. Lineage (GTDB taxonomy): Bacteria > Pseudomonadota > Gammaproteobacteria > Pseudomonadales > Oleiphilaceae > Marinobacter. Next base: position 908,930 of record NZ_JAHKPI010000025.1, read on the forward strand.
GCTGAGATGCTGAGGCTCCAGATTGATGACACCAGGCTGAAGCGCAAGGTGTACATTCCCGGGCACTGCACCCAGGCGCTGGGCGCGGGTCCACACGCTCTCTGCCAGGGCGGCATCGTGGTTGCCCGGCAGCATGACCCATGGGCCGGTAAATCCTTTTGTGGCGTTGAACACCCGGCGAATGGTTCGATCGGATACCGTTTGTGCATCGAAGACGTCACCGGCCACCAGTACCGCATCGCACTGGTGTTCATTAGCCAGCTGCGCAAGCTTTTCGATAGCTTCAAACCGGGCCTCGACCAGTGCTGCACCGTCTTCGGTTTCAAAACGGGTAAATGCCCGGCCCATCTGCCAGTCGGCCGTGTGCAAGAACTTTGGCATTTTCTGTTCCTGAAAAATCCAAGAAGTGAATGTCTACGCCGGGCTCAACCGGCACGCTGCGTACTTGAACTCGGGAATCTTGCCATCCGGATCCAGCGCAGGGTTGGTGAGCACGTTGGCTGCCGCCTCTGCAAAGGCAAAGGGCACGAACACCATGCCTTCGGGGATGGTCTGATCAGACCGTGCCGTCAGTGTGATGTTGCCACGGCGGGTGTCAATCTGAATGGCATCACCCGACGCTACGCCCAGGCGATCCAGATCCGCCGGAGCCAGAAACGCTGCCGCTTCCGGCTCCCGTTCATCCAGCACCCGGCTGCGACGGGTCATGGCACCCGTGTGCCAGTGCTCAAGCAGTCGCCCGGTTGTTAATACAATGGGATAAGCCTCATCCACCGGTTCGTCCGGTGGCAGAGGCCGCGTCGGCGAAAATCTGGCCCGGCCACCGGCGCGCGGGAAGGCATCAGAGAAAACAACGTCCTGCCCTGGCGCATCGTCAGCAGGGCATGGGTAGGTCACGGAACCTTCACGTTCCAGGCGGGACCAGGAAATATGATCGAGTGAGTGCATGCCCTGCTTCATCTCGGCAAACACCTGCTCCGGGCCGGCGTAGTTCCAGCCCAGCCCGAAACGCCGGGCGATCTCCTGAATAATCCACCAGTCGGCCTTCGCCTCTCCGGGTGGCGGAACCGCCGCACGGCCCATTTGTACCTGCCGGTTGGTGTTGGTAACCGTGCCTGATTTTTCCGACCAGGCGGCCGCAGGGAGGATAACGTCGGCAAACTGGGCGGTCTCAGTGACAAACAAATCCTGTACCACCAGGTGTTCAAGCGCAGCAAGCGCGGCCCGGGCGTGGGTGAGATCCGGATCGGACATCGCAGGGTTTTCGCCGAGGATGTACATTCCCTTGATGGTCCCTGCTGTAATGGCGTCCATAATCTCCACCACGGTAAGCCCCGGCTCAGGGTTCAGTTCGGTGTCCCAGAGTTCTTCAAAAGCGGCGCGCAACTGGGCATCTCCCACCGGCTGGTAATCGGGCAGCACCATGGGGATCAGCCCGGCATCCGAGGCGCCCTGAACGTTGTTCTGGCCGCGCAACGGGTGCAGCCCGGTGCCGGGCTTGCCCGTGTGGCCGCAAGTCAGGGCCAGCGAGATCAGGCAACGGGCGTTGTCGGTACCGTGCACGTGCTGGGATATGCCCATGCCCCAGAAGATCATCGCCTTGTCGGCCCCCGCATAGGCACGGGCCACTTCCCGAATGGCCTCCGGTTCAACACCGCAAACCGGGCTCATCACCTCCGGTGACATGTCCACAACACTTGCGGCCAAGGCTTCGAAACCCTCGGTATGGGTATCAATGTAGGACTGATCAAACAGCGCTTCGTCGATGATTACATGGAGCATGGCGTTGAACAGCGCCACGTCGCCTCCCGGTGAAAACCGCACGCTACGCCAGGCATAGGCATCAAGCGCCTGGCCCCGGGGATCGAGGATAATCAGTTTGGTGCCGTTCCGTGCCGCCTGCTTGAAGTAGGTGGCCGCCACCGGGTGATTCACCGCCGGGTTACATCCGGTGAGAATCACTACATCGGCCTGAAGCGCCTGCTTGAACGAAGCGGTCACGGCGCCCGAGCCCAGACACTCCATCAACGCCGCCACGGAACTGGCATGGCAAAGCCGGGTGCAGTGGTCAACGTGGTTGGAACCGAACCCCGTGCGAATCAGTTTCTGGAACAGCCAGGCTTCTTCATTGGAGCACTTGGCGCTGCCGAAGCCGGCGAGCGCATCTGACCCGTGTTGCGCTTTAAGCCGGGTTAAGCCACTGGCCGCCAGCTCCAGGGCCTCGTCCCAGTTGGCCTCGCGAAAGTGAGTCAACGGATTGGCCGGATCAAAATCAGGATCGAGACCTTTGGGCACACCCTCCCTGCGGATAAGCGGCCGGGGTAGCCGTGCCGGGTGCGCAGGGTAATCAAAGCCAAAGCGCCCCTTCACACAAAGCCGGCCCTGGTTTGAGGGGCCGTCTCTGCCTTCAACAAAGAGGATACGTCCCGGCCCCTCTCCTGCCTCGGAATCGTCGTCTTTTACGTGATAGGTAAGCTGGCAGCCTACGCCACAATAGGGACACACGGAATCCACCGTGCGATCGGCCATGGCAGAATCCCCGCGGCCCTGTTCATCAATCAGGGTGGCGGGCATCAGTGCGCCGGTCGGGCAGGCTTGCACGCATTCACCACAGGCAACGCAGGTGCTGTCACCCATAGGATCATCGAAGTCGAACACAACCTTGGACGCGCCACCACGATGCGCCAGCCCGATAACGTCGTTGCCTTGCACCTCACGGCAGGCGCGCTCGCACAAGCCGCAGGTGATACAGGCGTCCAGGTTAACGTTCATGGCGGAATGGGTGGCGTCCTGGCCCCGGACATGGGCCAGTGAATCCGATCGTGGGGTAACGTGGTGAACCGTAGGCTCGTCACGTTCCTTGCGGACGGGCAGGCGTTGGCGTACCGCGCCGGCATCAATGGCCAATTCATCCGCCAGGCTCCACAACTGACTGGCGCGATCGGGGCTGTCGTTCCGATCAGGCTGGTCCGCCAACAGCAATTCAATCACGCCCCTGCGAGCCTCCTGGGCACGTGCAGACTCTGCGCTGCGCACAACCATGCCGGGAACAGCCTCGCGAATACAGCTTGCGGCGAGGACCCGCTCACCTTCCACTTCCACCATGCAGGCCCGGCAATTGCCATCAGCCCGGTAACCCGGCGCATCCTTAAAACACAGGTGAGGAATTTTCTCGCCGGCACGCCTGGCCACCTGCCACAGGGTTTCTCCGGGGTAGGCATGAACCTCAACGCCATCGAGAATCAGGGTAAAAGCTGTGCTCATGGCGGTTCCCTACCCTTTGGCAATCAGGTTGTGGCTGGCGAGTTCGCTGCGGAAGTCCCGCAGCAGACTTAGTACTGGATTCGGGGCAGCCTGGCCCAGCCCACAGATGGAGGCGTCGGCCATCACCCTGGCCAGTTGCTGCAGAGTCTCCTCATCCCAGGTATTGCGCTCAAGCAGCGTCAGCATCTTTTCAGTGCCGACTCGGCAGGGCGTGCACTGGCCGCAGGATTCATCGGCGAAGAAGCCCAAAAGATTGGTGGCCACCGCGGGCAAATCGTCCTGATCGGACAGGACAATCACCGCGGCGGAGCCAATAAAGCAGCCGTGTTCGTGCAGGGTGTCGAAGTCCAGGGGGATGTCTGCCTTGCTGGCTGGCAGTATTCCGCCGGATGCCCCGCCCGGCAGATAGGCCAGAAGGCGATGCCCGTCGGCGATGCCGCCGCAGTATTCCTCGACAAGTTCATTGAGGCTGATCCCCGCCGGAGCCAGGTGCACACCGGGTTTCGCCACTCGTCCGGAAACCGAAAAACTGCGAAGGCCGCGACGACCGCGCCGCCCGTGGTTTGCAAACCATTCGGCACCCCGGGAATGGATAATCGGGATCCAGTAGACGGTCTCCACGTTATTCACCAGGGTGGGCTGACCAAACAGGCCTTTTTGAGCCACAAAAGGCGGTCGCAGGCGTGGCTTGCCGGGCTTGCCCTCAAGAGACTCGATGAGTGCAGACTCCTCACCGCAAATGTAGGCACCCGCGCCACGACGCAGGATGACGAAACCCGGCTCGACGATTCCGTCTGCCTCAAGCTCGGCAATGGCGTCGCTCAATACCCTGTGCAGGCCGGGATACTCATCCCGCAGATAAATATAAACGGCCTCTGCCTCGACGGCCCAGGCACTCACCAGGGCGCCCTCGAGACATTGATGGGGGGCGTTTTCCAGGTAGAAACGATCTTTCAGAGTGCCGGGCTCGCCTTCGTCGGCATTGATCACTGTGTAGCGTGGCCCCGGCTCGGCCCGCACCGCCTGCCATTTCCGGGAGGTGGGGAATCCGGCACCGCCCAGACCACGCAACCCGGCGAGCTCAAGTTGATTGGCGAGCGCGTCAAGGGTCATCTTGCCTTGCCTGCAATCGATCAGAAGCTGATAGCCACCGGCCAAACGGTAATCTGCCAGCCGCTGCCAGCGAATCTCGTCTGGCTCAACCTGCTCGCGTTCTATGGCCACCCCCACATTCCGCACGTTGGCATTCAGAACATGATGGCGGCCAACGGCCACCACGGGCGATGTATCGCAGCGACCCATGCAGGGCGCCCGTCGTACCCGTACTTTGGCGGGATCGGTCCCGGCAACCAACGCATGATGCAGGGCTTCTGCTCCGGCCATCCGGCAGGACAGCGACTCACATACCCGTAGGGTCAATGCAGGCGGTGGCGTTTGTTCGTCGTGAACGACGTCGAAATGGGCGTAAAAGGTGGCCGTTTCATAAATGGCGGCCATGGGCAGATTCATGAAAGATGCCAGGGCCCTGAGCCGCGCCATGGGGAGATGGCCGTAGGTGTCCTGCAAGGCATGCAGGTGCTCGATCAGGCGATCGCGGCGGCGTAGGCCCGGATCAATGCGCTCGTCTCCGATCAGGTCCCGCAGCTCCGCCAGTACGGCGGGTTCCAGTTGGCGCCCACGAAGAGACGCGCGCCGGGGTTTGACTCTCTTTTCGTCTGTTCCCATTGTTCTGACCAAGCCCCGAAGTACAACAGACAGCCTTTTTGGCCGACCTGACTATTTACAAGTCATTGAAGCATATCAGGGTATGTTGCCGCCAGATGGAACCAAAGCGCTCTGGCAACAGGAACGTTACTCCGAGACCCCCTCAAACATTCTTCGCCGAGCATTTTCCAGGTGTCTGCGCATGCTCTGCGCCGCTTGATCCTGATCCTTATCGGCAATCGCTTTTACTACCGCAAGGTGCTCGTCCTGGACGATTCTCAAACGACTCTCGGGCGCAAGCAACGACAGCCCACGCGTTATGTTCATGCCCTCCTTAATGCTTTTGTGGAGCGACTTCAGAACCGTCGTGTAATAGTGGTTGCTCGCTGCCTCGGTAATCGCCAGATGGAGCTCGAAATCTTCGTCTGTTGCCAGGTCATGTTTGCTGTTTGCCTGGTTGATCGCCTCATACTTTTCCCATATGAGTTTCAGCTGCTCATCTGTTCTTCGAATTGCCGCCAGGGACGCTGCACTGGATTCAACATTGGTACGAAACTCAAAACACCGCTGTATATCTGCGATGCTGGCGATGCGCGCAAACTCGAGCACGGCGCTGTCGGGACGATTTATGACAAAACTCCCCGACCCTCGACGTGAGATAACCAGATTATCTTCACGCAGGCGCGCAAGTGCCTCCCTGAGTACGGGCCGCGAAACGTTATAGGCTACGCACAAATCGGCTTCGGTCGGCAACTTCTGATTAACGGGGTAGTCACCATCGATAATGGCGGACAAAATTCTCTCATATACAACTGATGATAAAGAATGCTTTTCAGTTTTAACTTTCATTCGCTATGAGCCTTGATTGCGCACTCTGTGACCCCTGAATGCGCCTTTGAAAATACGATAAAAATGACTGCACCGGAATAGCTGTCAACAGTTGTCTCAAACCTGGGAGTCCGCGGTGCGGATATCTCCGCGCTTGCCGGTTTTCAATTCACAAGGGGGCCGTGACAGCTGTCTGTCAGGTATTTTGGTGTAGGCGAGCATGACGATTCCGATAACCACAATCAACCCGCCTGCAATCTGGATCCCGCCCAGAACCTGATCAAGAATCAGCCAACCCAGGATCAGGCCTGCCACTGGCTCGACATTCATCACCGGTGCGTTGCGAGCGATGTCCAACCGCGTAACGAGAGTGAATAATACTGAGAATGCCGCTCCATACAAAATGGCCAGACTGCCCAGCGCAACCCAGCCCGCTGGAGCCGTGGGCAGGCTCATGCCATTGGGAACCAGCCCAGCAACTCCGGCACTGGCCGCGGAAACAAAAACCACCATAATTGTGAGCATACTGCGCACCAATCCAGGCATACGGCTCAAACGATGATCTGTAATCCATAGCGCACAGGCAAACACCGCCGCTGCAGTGACACCGAACAACAACCCTTCTATATAGTTGGTATCTATTTCACCGGAGCCAGAGAGTCGGGAAGGCAGATCCAGCGCCAACGCCAACCCAAACAGGATAAACAGCATTAGCAGGCTCGCCGTGCGCGTTGGACGTGGGCCTCCCAACGCCCACGTCAGCAGTGCAAGCATAATGGGCGCGAGATTAACGACCAGTAGCACCAGGGCAACGGGAATACGTGCCACGGCCGAATAAATGCTGAAGCTCTGAATGGCAATAAGCAGCCCCATCACCAACTGCCAGCCCCAGGCTTGTGGTTTGAAGCGGAGCGATTCGCGACGCCAGATCACCAGGCAAAACAAGGCTACCATCGCCACACCTGAGCGGAAGAGTATGGCTACCAACAATCCGGCATCGTGGTCGAATGCAATGCGGGCAGCTACATGGTTGCCGGCGAAGGAACAGGCCAGAATTACGAGAACCAGCACCGCAATGGGACGGGGCAATTGAGCAGACGACTTCATGACAGCAGCTTCCACTTCAGATAGGTTTACTCGCCAACGGCAACACGGCCTACGCCGGGATTGACTCTGCGGCAGGCAACCTCATTCAGGCGCCTTACCGCACAGATCCACACAACTAGCTCATTAACGACTTTCCAGGTAGCGCTTGTATTCCGCCTGAGTATCTTCGTTGGGCGGGTACAGACCGATGACAGGGGTTCCATTACGAACCTTCTCAAGCACATAGTCTTCGAACGCTTCCATTTTTTCTGCTTCCTCAGCGACCTCGTCTGCCAGCTCTAACGGAATGACAATGATTCCGTCGTCATCGCCTACCAGTACGTCGCCGGGGAAAACAGCCACCCCGCCGCAGCCAATGGGTACTTGAATATCCACCCCGTGATGCTTTGTGAGGTTGGTTGGTGCGCTCGCCTTGGCGCAAAAAACCGGCATGTTCATGGCGGCAGCATCCGCTGAGTCACGGATGCCTGCATCCGATACAAAACCCGCGCAATGACGGTACTCCAGCCGATTCAGCAATATGCTCCCTGCACTGGCAGCAGAGGCATCCTGACGGCAGTCGGACACAAGCACCATACCTTCCGGAACGGTCTCTACAGCAACCCGCTGCGGGTGCTTCGGATCCCTGAAGGCAGCCACTGTATCAATATCTTCTCGTGCAGGAATGTAACGCAGGGTGAAGGCCTGGCCAACCATTTTAACCGCACCCTTATTCATCTTGCTAACACCTTGAATGTAGGTGTTGCGCAGGCCACGCTTGAACAGAATCGTATGCAATGTCGCAGTAGATGCGCGCATCAGACCTGCTTTGGCGGCGCTCGATAGAGTCTTGTTCGGAGCGTATTCAGATGTGCTCATGCTTTATTCTCTTTTCGGTAGTAATGAGTATCACGTCCGCTGGCTTTGATTTGCGGCGCGCCTTGCTTACAGAACGAATCGCCCTACTCTCGTTTGCCATCGATCAGCCGTGAGACTTCCAGAGGGTTACCATCCCTGAGTGCATCAGGTAGTAGCGTTTGCGGTATGCCCTGATAACAAACCGGGCGGAGGAAACGGTGAATGGCCGCGGTGCCAACCGATGTACTCCGGCTATCAGAAGTGGCAGGCCACGGGCCGCCGTGAACCATCGCGTCGCAGACCTCGACACCGGTAGGCCACGCATTGGCAAGAATTCTCCCGGCCTTGCGCTCCAGGGTAGGTAGCAACCCCTCAACCGCAGAGTAATCGGACTCAATCATGTGCACCGTAGCGGTCAGCTGGCCTTCCAGGTGTTCCAGTACGTCTTGAAGCTGAGTGACCTCATCGCATTCAATAATCAATGAACAGGAACCAAATACTTCGGCGTGCAGACGCTCATCGCTGATAAAATCAGTCGCACTGACCGCAAACAAAGTGCTGTGACACGGGCTGTGCGAATCACTATCGAGCTTGCTTGCAGCAACCTCTTCAACCTTGCCTGTCTCACGCAACTGCATAAGCCCGGCGCCATAGGCAGAACAGATGCCTTGTGTCAGCATTGTTTGCGGCGCGCTTTCACGGATATCTTCCGCTGCCGCAGCCTTGAAACGATCCAGAGCTGCGCCCTTGATAGTCAGGATCAATCCAGGATTGGTGCAAAACTGCCCTGCTCCCATGTTGAGCGAGGCAACAAAGGCTTTCCCCAGGGCTTCGGCCCCTTCTTCCAGTGCTGCGGGCATGAGCACCACAGGGTTGATACTGCTCATTTCGGCATACACGGGTATTGGCTGTGGCCGGTTATTGGCAGCCTTCATCAGAGCCGTTCCACCGCTGCGCGACCCCGTGAAACCAACCGCCTGAATACGGGGATGGGTAACCAGTGCCTGGCCCAGTTCATTACCGGCACCGTAGAGCAATGAAAACACGCCGGATGGAAGCTCGCAGTCAGCCACTGCTTTCTGCACAGCGCGCCCCACCAGCTCGGAGGTGCCTGGGTGGGCAGAGTGGGCTTTGACGATAACCGGGCAACCTGCCGCCAGTGCCGATGCGGTATCGCCACCGGCAACTGAAAACGCCAAAGGAAAGTTACTGGCGCCGAATACGGCTACCGGCCCAAGTGCGATGCGCCGCTGACGTAAATCGCTGCGTGGCAGCGGACTGCGATCTGGCAGTTCCGGATCAATTCGCACATCGAGCCATTCTCCTGCACGAATCACTCTCGCAAAAAGCCGTAACTGGCCACATGTCCGGCCGCGTTCACCTTCCAGCCTGGCACGAGGCAGGCCGGTTTCTTCCATGGCGCGCTCGATCAATACATCCCCGATTGCTTCAATCTGATCAGCAATTGCTTCCAGGAATTCCGCCCTGCATGCGGATGATGTTTCGCGATACCGATCAAATACTGACCATGCCAGTTCAGCTGCCCGATCAACCTCTTCCTGGCCGCAAGTGCCATAGCCAGGCTCGATACGCTGGCCAGTAGCCGGATTAACTGCGAAGACCGGGTTGCCGGTCGCTGCAAACGATTCTTGCCCAATGAGCTGGTGTCCCTTGAGGTGCATAAAAAAATACCCTGAAGATAGATATGAAATGGTCGCCCCCGCTGAACCCACAGGGGCGCTATGACACGCTATTTCCCTATCGGGTGAACGCCGTTACGGGCACATCTGCCCGCCATTCACGTCAATCACTTGACCGGTGATGTAACCGCTCGCCTGATGTGAAGCCAGGAATAGATAGGCTGGAGCGCACTCCTCGGATGTACCAAAGCGGCCCATAGGTATTGAATTGCGGATTTTTTCTTTCAGTTCGGGGCTTTTGTCTTCGTGGAAAGCGGTATCGATTGTGCCCGGCGCCACTACGTTGAAGCGAATATTACTGCCGGTGAGTTCCTTCACCCAGGTACGATGCAGGTTGTGAATTACCGCTTTAGACCCGCCATAGAGACTGGCCCCAGGACCTCCCCCTTCACGACCGGCGATAGAGCCTGTACTGATAACCGCTGATGTGGTGCCGCTCTTGACCGCAGATTCTTTCAGGTGCGGCACAGCGTATTTTGTGGTCATAACAACAGAACGAATATTCAGATCAAAAACAAGGTCGTAGGCCGCATCATCAAGGTTTTCAAGGCCCTCACGTACACCCAGGCCTCCCGCGTTATTAACCAACACATCCAGCCCGCCGAATGTTTCGACAAACTCATTAACCAGTGCTGCACACTCATCGCTGCGGCTGAGGTCATGCTTAAAGTAGGCGAAGTTGATACCAAGGCTTTCGAATTGTGCAATTGCCTTCTCTGCCGCAGCGTCCATGACGTGGCTATTGATGCCCACCACGGCCCCCTGCTTGGCGAACTCCAAAGCTGCGGCAAACCCGATTCCTTTAGTTGAACCGGTGACCAGTACTCTCTTGTTTTTCAGATCATCAAACATGTCAGTTCCTTGAATCTCTTGTATAAGCATTACGTGGCGCGAGAAGGGCTAACGATACCCTGTCGCAACTGCCAGACGCTCACAATATAGACGAGCACCCAGTGAGAATCAAACAAATCTTTACAACTTGGTCATCACCTAACTGAGACTTGCCCAGCAAGGCTGGCGCGCTGACTTAAGGCTATATAAAACGCCTCTCCAGAAAACCGAAAATTTCCTTATTATCCTTTTTATCCAGTTACTTGGATAATTTTAACACCTATGAATCAGAGCTATTCAGAAGTGCAAAAGACGCCCTTCAACCTGAAACTCTTACGCCAGGTTCGCAGAAAAAACGGCCGAATACGATTTTAAAAAATAGATGTTGTAAATACTTGCAAATTTTTTTGACCACGATGATACTCCCCCAAGCAAACGGTCTCCTGAGAGCGTCCGTTTGCCAGTGGCTTTATCTGGGCAAGACAGCACACCCGGCTCTTTTCGTTGTGCACGCAGCCCGCCACTCGCTAAACCATCTAAAAACAATGAGGTTTAAAATGAGCACACTATCCAAACTGCTATACGCCACGGTTCTCACCATTGGCGCCAGCATCGCCCACGCAGCCGACTCCTACCCGGTTAAGCCGATTACGTTAATTGTGCCCTGGTCTGCGGGTGGCGGATCAGACGCCGTAGGTCGACAATTTGCAATGGGGCTCCAGGAAGAACTGGGACAGCCTGTAAACGTTGTGAACAAAACAGGCGGAGCAGGCGTTATCGGCCACATGAACATGAAGATGGCCCGGCCGGACGGTTACACTCTGGGCCTGGGCACGGCTGAAATCGCAACGTACAAGCACATCGGTACCGCAGACATTTCGTACACAGATTTCACACCAATTTCCCTACTCAACGTTGATTACGCCACATTCACTGTGAATGCAGAGTCGCCCTGGAAGAATCTGGACGACGCACTGAACGATCTAAAAGACAATCCGAACACCTATACCGTTTCGGGCTCAGCCCCGGGTGCCGCCTATCACCTGTCATTTGCCGGCTTTATCGACCAGCAAGGCATAGATCCTCAGACAATCAACCTGGTTCCGAGCGAAGGCGCAGCTCCGGGCTTACAGGAACTCGCAGCTAACGGCGTGGATATTGTTTTCAATTCTCTTCCGGAAACCCAACCAATGAACAGGTCGGGACGCACTCGCACACTGGCCGTACTGTCGAACGAACGCCTGGACCGGTTCCCCGATGTCGCCTCTGCCAAAGAAGTAACCGGAGACGAATGGACCCAGGGTTCATGGCGCGGCCTGGTTGGCCCGGCCAATTTGCCCGACGATGTCACCAAACGTCTGGAAGTTGCAGCGAAAAAGGTCTTCAACTCTGAGTCATTCCAATCCTTTATGGTGAGCCGTGGATTCGGCCCCGTCTGGGCTGACGCAGAAGGGTTCGAAGCCTATATGAAAGACCAAAGTGAAAAGAACGCTGTAACGATCCAAAAGCTTGGCCTGGCCAACTAAGCCGACAATACCCAGAGGGCAGCCGCATGCGCAGCAACGACAAAATCACAGGGCTGGTGACAGTAACGTTCGGGGTTTTGGTAATAACCAACTCCAGAGGGCTGAATAACCTGCCCCAGCAGGACTACGGAGCAGGAACCTTCCCCATAGTTATTGGAGGGCTATTGATAGCGTTTGGTGGACTATTGGCTTTAAGGGGGTTAAGCAGTCGCGCTCCGCTGATGGTCTGGGTAAACGAAGTGCCGATCAAACGCTTCTACCTGACCTTGCTGGCCATTGTCTCAGCAATTGTCGCGTACATATTGCTGGTTCCGGTCCTTGGATTCCCCATTGTCTCAACGGCTCTGTTGTGCCTTCTGCTGTACGGCTTTTATCGTCAGAACTGGACGCTCGCAGCTTGTACAGCGATAGCTTCGACGGCTGTCATCTGGGTTGTTTTTGGTCGCCTGCTCCAGGTGCCGCTCGAACTGGGTATTCTGGAAGAGGTGGTCTACTAATGGATAGCTTTCTGGCAGCGACGACGCTCGTGTTCACCTGGGAAGTGATGCTTATCATTGTGTCTGCATCCATTTTCGGGTTATTCATGGGGGCGATTCCAGGCCTTACTGCCACGATGGCAACCGCACTGCTGGTGCCGGCCACGTTTTTCCTCGAGCCGCTACCTGCAATTGCGGCGATCGTTTCGGCCACGGCCATGGCTATTGTGGCCGGCGATCTGCCCGGTGCCCTGCTCCGCATGCCCGGTACCCCCGCATCTGCCGTCTACACTGACGAAGCCTACCTTATGGGCAAGCAAGGCAAAATTGGTGTCGCGCTTGGCCTCAATATCGTTTGCTCCATGATTGGCGGGATTATTGGCGTGATATGCCTGGCCATGGTTGGGCCGCTTATTGCTGATTTTGCCATCAAGTTCACCAGCGATGAGTATTTCTGGCTCGCGCTACTGGGGCTATCGTGCGCCATTCTGGTTTCAGGCGGAGACCGACTGAAAGGCGCGATTTCAATGTTTGTTGGCCTGGCGATTTCAATGGTTGGCATGGACAGCGTTTCAGGCCAGGCCCGCTTCACGCTGGGTAGCTATGACCTGCTCGCAGGCATCTCTATTTTGCCGGTACTGATTGGCTTATTTGCCATTTCAGAGCTCATTCGTCGGATGCCGGAAACGAACAATCCGCACCAAGAAGTACAGATGCGCGTGAAAAAACCCTTTTCAGGTACTGCACCGCTACTCTGGAAATACAAGTTCGGCGTAGCACGAAGCGGCGTGCTGGGAACCATGATAGGCGCACTGCCTGGCGCAGGTGCAGACATTGCCTCATGGATTAGCTACGCCATCGCCCGCAAGCTTTCGCGCTCGCCCGAAAAGTTCGGCACCGGTCACCCCGAAGGGCTGATCTCCGCAAGCTCGGCCAACAACGCTTCACTATCCGGGGCGTACATCCCTGCGCTGGTCTTTGGTATCCCGGGCGACGCCATTACTGCAATCATCATCGGCGTTTTGATGACCAAAGGCATCACACCAGGGCCGGATGTTTTTGTCAGTGAAGCACCGCTGGTCAATGCAATCTTCCTGTCTTTTATCATTGCCAATCTATTGCTGCTTCCCCTTGGCTTCATAGCCATTAAAGGGGCACGACACATTCTATCGGTACCCTCCGGAGTGCTCTTCCCGCTGATCCTCATATTCTGCATGGTGGGAGCCTATGCCGCGAATAACTCAATGTTCGACATATGGATTATGCTCGCCTTCGGATTGCTCGGCTTCGTAATGGCAGAAAATGATTTCCCGCTCGGACCATTAATACTCGCAGTAATTCTTGGGCCAATTATAGAGAGCAACTTCATGCGCTCGATCATCAAGGCCAATGGCGACCTGACAGCATTTGTTGATCGGCCCATTGCCATAACGCTCGCCGTTGCAGCCACCCTGATATGGGGAATGATCATGGCAAATAGCATTTCCTTTCGCCGCACTAACAGCCGGCTGCCATTCAGCCAATAGGCGCCCCTATCTACCAACCGCATTACCGAGACGCCCAGGCTTACTCCAAACCACAGCCGGTTTTGTGTAAGCCTGAGGTGCGCAGCCTGAGGTGCGTCTGTAGAAAACCCCATGGGCACAGGCTCTAGCAAGACTGGATAATGAAGATTCAGAACCGTCCTGAAAGGGAGGGAACCCACTGCTCGTGGACGCTCCTATGGGTAGACAGCAAACAACAATGCTGGACGGCAAATCATTTGATCTGGCTGTGGCAACAAGATTGCCTACCAGACACAGCATGAGATTTTTTGGGATTCTATAGGGATGACTGTTCAAGCAACACCGAACAACTGTGTTGTTGAGCAAGATAATCAAAATGGAGGCGCGGGTCGGAATCGAACCGGCGTACACGGAGTTGCAGTCCGCTGCATAACCACTCTGCCACCGCGCCGGAAAAGATCGAAGGATCGGATCTTTGTGCTCTCAGGTGGGCGTTGAGAGACTTGAAATTGGAGCGGGAAACGAGATTCGAACTCGCGACCCCAACCTTGGCAAGGTTGTGCTCTACCAACTGAGCTATTCCCGCTCTTTGTTTCCGAAGCATTGCCTCGTCAACGGCTGCGTATTCTACGGATTACCGTTCGGGCGTCAACAGTTTTTTATCAAGTTTCTGTTTTATTGAGGTTTGTGAGCAAATTTTGGCCAACTGATAACGGGTTACCGGCCAATGCAGATTCCAAACTGGCGGATAACCACGGCAGTCTCTAAGCTAATGAGTGGCCGACAAAATTACTGATGGATTCGACAAATACGTGCCAGATTCCCTGTCTTCCGAGCAGACCGTCCCACAGGCGCCCTCCTCCGCTCCGGGGTCCGTGACCATTGAAGCCGGCGCGCTGAGAGTCACCGGCGACTGGTTGCTGAAACATTATCGCGCTCTGGCGACCGTAAAGCCGACGGTCTCAGCCAAAGAGTTAGCCAGGTTGCCGATCGAACTTGCCGGGCTTGAGCGAATTGATACCGCCGGTGCCTCGCAACTGGCCTCGCTGGTCGGGCCAGCCCGGTTGCTCGAAGCTGCGACCACCGCCGGGGAGTTACCTCGTGAGCAATCCGCCCTGATTGCAGCCGTGTGCGAAGCCATGAAGGACCAGCCCACACCCGTTCGCGCTTCGCCGTCTCTGGTGTTCAGTTTTGTCATCGGTACCGGTCAGAAGGTGGAGAGCATCTTCCGGTTGGTGTGGGTCCTGGTGGGCTTTATTGGCCAGACCCTGGGCACTCTGGCCTGGAATCTTCCCAAACCATGGCGTTGGCGCATGACGTCGTTCGTCGCCGCCGTTCATGACACTGGCCTGAATGCCCTGCCCATTGTGGCTTTGCTGACGTTTCTGGTGGGCGCGGTGGTGGCTTTTCTGGGGGCGACGGTTCTGGAGGATTTTGGTGCCACCATTTATACCGTAAACCTGGTGGCATTCTCCTTCCTTCGGGAATTCGGTGTTCTGCTGGCCGCAATCCTGCTGGCAGGACGAACCGCCAGCGCTTTCACAGCGAACATTGGTGCAATGAAGGTGAATAAAGAGCTGGATGCCATCCGCACCCTGGGCCTCAACCCGATTGAGCTGCTGGTACTGCCGAGGGTGATGGCGATGATGGTCAGCCTGCCCATTCTGACCTTTGTGGGAATGATGTCTGGAATGGTTGGTGGTGCGGTGGTCTGCGCCCTGGTGCTGGATATCTCACCAGTCCAGTTCATGGCCATCGTGGAACGGGATATCGACCTGAAGCATTTCGTTGTCGGCATGGTCAAAGCACCTATCTTTGCTTTTCTGATAGCTGTAATCGGCTGTCTGGAAGGCTTCAAAGTGGCAGGCAGTGCACAATCGGTGGGCGAGCACACCACCTCCAGCGTGGTTCAGTCTATTTTCATGGTAATTCTTCTGGATTCCATTGCTGCACTCTTCTTTATGGAAATGGGCTGGTAATCATGGTGATCATGGCCGCATCCCCGAAACCTGAAACTCGCAATGAGCCCGTCATTGCGGTGCGGGATCTGTGCAACCGTTTTGGCACCCATGTTGTTCACGAAAATCTTGACCTTGATCTGCTCCGAGGCGAAATTCTGGGTGTGGTTGGCGGCTCGGGTACCGGCAAGACGGTTCTGCTCCGGAGCATTGTCGGGCTCAGCACCCCCGCTTCCGGACATATCCGGGTGTTTGGCGAAGATCTTACCCGGCTTTCCGCCCGCGCCCGGTCACGAATTGAACAACGCTTCGGCGTTATGTTCCAGGGTGGCGCGCTGTTCACTTCTCTGAACCTTCAGGAAAATATCGCCGTTCCGCTGATGGAGCATGCGGGCCTGAAACGGCCGGAGGCGGAGCAGCTTGCGCGCATGAAGCTGGCACTGACCGGTTTACCACCCGATGCGGCGGTGCGATATCCGTCCGAGCTGTCTGGCGGAATGGTCAAACGGGCAGGACTGGCCCGGGCCCTGGCCCTCGACCCGGAAATCCTCTTTCTGGATGAGCCAACAGCTGGCCTGGACCCGATTGGTGCGGCGGCATTTGATCGGTTGATCGTGACTCTGCGCAACGCCCTGGGGCTGACTGTATTTCTCATTACCCATGACCTCGACACCCTGTATTCAACCTGTGACAGGGTTGCGGTACTGTCGCAACGCCGGGTGCTGGTAGCTGATACGCTGGAGTCGGTTGCCGCCACGGAGGACCCGTGGATTCAGGACTACTTTAACGGCCCCCGTGGCCGCGCAGCCAGCTACGCCTTCAGGCAACATCTGAACCAACGGACTCAGGAGCAGTAACCATGGAGCCGCGCGCCCACCACCTGATTATTGGTCTGTTTACGATCCTGGCCTTTGCGGCCGGGCTGATCTTTGCCCTGTGGCTGGCGAAATCGTCCGCTGATCGGGACTGGAGCTATTACGACATCGTGTTTGACCAGACGGTAGGCGGCCTTTCTGAGGGCAATCCGGTGCTGTACAGCGGCGTTCAGGTTGGGGATGTGGTGGAACTGACACTGGATCCCCGCAATCCCGGTCAGGTTCGTGTGCTGGTTCGGGTTGACCAGTCGGTCCCCATTCGCGAGAACACCCGGGTAGGCCTGGTGCTGGCCAATATCACTGGCAGTATGAGCGTTCAGTTCAGCGGAGGTAGTCCGGACCAGCCAGCGTTACAGGGCGACCGGGACAACCCGCCGGTCATTGTTGCCGAGCCCTCGGCATTCAATAACCTGCTTGCCAGTGGCGAACAGCTGCTGACCAAGGCAGACAGACTGCTCACCAGTGCTACAGAGCTGTTATCCGATGACAACATCGGGAATGCAACGGCCATCCTGCAGAACACCCGCGAAGCCACGGATGCACTCCTCGCCAGGCGGGACCAGCTCACTGCCCTGCTGGAACAGTTCGACAATGCTGCCATTCGCACCGAGGAGGCTGCGATCAAGGTGTCCGGCGTTTCAGATAACGCCAACGAGTTGCTGAAAACCGACGGACGGCGGGTTCTCGCATCCATGGACCGGGCCCTGGCGGTGATCACTACCTCCATTGCACGGCTTGATGAGCTGGCCCGTAGCAACCAGGGTGCGATGGATGCCGGTCTCCAGGGTATGGGTGAGCTGGCGCCTGCCATGAGGGAACTGAGGGCAACCCTGCGCAGCCTGAACCGGTTCACACACCGTCTGGAGCGGGATCCTTCAGGTACGCTGTTCGGTAATGAACCCATGCAGGAGATGGCACAGTGACATTAAGCTCCATCAGAAACGTCATCTTTGTCCTTGCTGTTGCCCTTACCGGTGGCTGCACGGTGTTTCCAAACCTGGAGCCCCCCAGAGTTATGGACCTGGCTTTGGGCCAATCGGTTGCAGGAGCCCAGAAACCAATTCGGGCAGCACTTCGCGTTGACACACCCTATGCCTCAGAGCCTTTTAACAGTTCGCTGATATTGGCCAAACCGACACCCCGGGAGTTCCGGGCTTACCCGGAAACCCGCTGGAGAGATGCGGCACCGGTGGTGGTTCGGGACGCGTTGGTTAACCGCATCCGTCAGAGTGGCACCTACACCACCGTTATTACCGACACTAATCCCGCTCAGGCCGAATTGACCCTGGTAACAGAACTGTCGGCGTTCCACGCGCAAAATCCGGAATCCAGACCAGAGGTGATCATCGAGTTGCATCTGCAGATGGTTCACAACCGCTCCCGGGCCACACTGTGCACCCGCACAGTCCGGATCGTGGAATCAGCCTCGGGCTCATCTGTTGATCAGATAGTGACTGCTTTCGGAACCGCTGGCAGCAAACTGGCTGCCAGCGTGATTGAATGGGCTAGGAGGTGCGACTATCCGTCTCGCCTGATGCCTTCTCAGGAAACAGATCGGGCCAGGCAGCCTTGAGGTACAGCCCCATGGACCAGAGCGTGAGAATCGCGGCGATATAAAGCAGTGCCACGGCGACATTCGCCCAGATTACCCCGGGAGGAAACGCCAGCAGACCTACAATCGCGGCCATCTGCGCTGTCGTCTTGATTTTGCCAATATAGGAAACCGCCACGCTGGCACGGCTACCGATTTCTGCCATCCATTCCCGCAAGGCGGAAATGACAATTTCACGACCGATAATGATGGTGGCCGGAATCGTCAGCAGGATCGCAGAATGCTCTTCGATCAGAACAGCCAGAGCAACAGCTACCATGAGTTTGTCAGCCACCGGGTCAAGGAAGGCGCCAAACGGGGTACTCTGATCCAGTTTTCTTGCCAGATAACCATCCAGCCAGTCGGTGACCGCCGCCAATCCGAAAATGGCCGCACTCACAAGGTAACTCCACCCCACGGGAAGGTAAAAAATCACCACAAACACCGGGATCATGATAATGCGGGAGAGGGTGAGGATATTTGGTAAATTCATACTGTCCTTACTCGTCATGCAATGCTGCGTATATGGTGTCGGCCAGTGATTTGCTGATGCCTGGAACCTTGATCATCTCATCAACCCCGGCTTTGCGAAGTTCCTGTATGCCGCCAAAATACCGGATCAGGTCGCGACGCTTCTTCGGCCCCACGCCTTCAATGCCTTCCAGCGTAGACTGTCGGCGTTTCTTGTCCCGACGGGCCCGGTGCCCGGTAATGGCAAAACGGTGTGATTCATCCCGAATGTGCTGGATCAGGTGCAGAGCTGGCGAATCAGCCGGAGCCCGAAACACATCGCCCGTCATGGCATCGATGAGCTGCTCCATGCCCGCCCGACGGGTGACACCCTTGGCGACACCGATCAGCGGAATATCTGAAATCTCAAGTTCTTCAAAGACTTCCCGGGCAATGTTCAACTGCCCCTTACCACCATCTATGAAAACCAGATCCGGGCGTTTGCCCTCCCCGGCCACCAATCGCTTGTAGCGACGGGAAAGCACCTGACGCATGGCCGCGTAATCGTCGCCGGCGGTAACGCCTTCAATATTGTACAGCCGATAGTCACTTTTCAGAGGGCCATTCTCATCGAAAACGACACAGGATGCGACGGTATTCTCCCCATGGCTATGACTGATATCGAAACACTCCATGCGCGAAGGGGTCTCCGCCAACTCGAGGAGATCCCTGAGTGCCAGCAGGCGACGGAAGACTGTCTCTTTGCTGGCCAGATGGGTAAGCAGTGTCTGACGGGCGTTGGTCATAGCCAGTTCCAGCCACCGGCGCCGTTCGCCACGAACATTACCCCTTATCCGGGTCTCACGGTTCGCCGATTCGGTTAAGGCCTGAGCCAACAGCTCCTGGCCATCCACCTCGACAGGCACCAGTATATCCCGAGGAATCTCCCGGCGGGTGTTACCACCAAAATAATATTGGCCAAGAAAAGCACTTAGAAGCTCGCCTTCTGTCTGCTCAATGGAGTACCGGGGAAAGTAGTCCTTGGTACCCAACACACGGCCACCGCGCACGATGATCACCACGATACACACAACACCGGCATCCTGGGCAATGGCAATGACATCGGCGTCACCGCCCTCACCGTCGACGGATTGCTGTTCCTGAACATGGCGCAGATGATTGATCTGATCCCGATAGGCCGCCGCCTTTTCAAACTCCAGGCTCTTCGACGCCGTTTCCATGGCATTCATCAGGTCGTGAATGATGGCCGGGTTCTTTCCTTCCAGGAACATGGCGGCGTGACGGATGTCCTGCTGGTATTCCTCAGGCGTGACATAGCCCACACACGGCGCGGTGCAACGGTTGATCTGATACTGCAGACAAGGCCTGGTACGATTCCTAAAATAGCTTTCATTACAGGATCTTATACGGAAAACCTTTTGCAGAATATTAAGACTTTCCTTAACCGCACCCGAGCTTGGAAATGGCCCGAACCAGGTACCGCCACCCTTCTTGGTGCGCCCGCGACGAAACGTCAGTGAGGGGTAGTCGTCGTGGGAGGACAGGTAGATATAGGGGTAGGATTTATCGTCACGGAGCAGGATATTGTAGGGCGGCCGTAACGACTTGATCAGGTTCTGCTCAAGTAACAGCGCCTCGGTTTCACTGCCGGTAATTGTCACCTCGATAGAGGCTATCTTGCTGACCAGAGCTTCGGTTTTCGGCGCCAGACCGGTCTTGCGGAAATAGCTGCCTACCCGCTTTTTCAGGTTGCGGGCTTTGCCCACGTACAACACCGAGCCGCCATCGTCGTACATTCTGTAGACGCCAGGCCGTTCGGTAAGCTGTTTCAGGAAGCTCTTACTGTCAAACTCCCCGATGTGTGTACTCTCAGGGTCAGACCTTGTCGGCATCAAGCAGTCCGAGCCGCACGGCCATCAGGGCCAGTTCAACATCACTGGAGATTTCCAGCTTTTCGAAAATCCGGTAGCGGTAACTGTTCACCGTTTTCGGGCTCAGACACAGCTTGTCCGAGATATCCTGAACTTTCTGACAGTCCACCACCATCATGGCAATCTGCATTTCCCGCTCGGATAGCCGTTCGAACAGCGAGAGCTCGCCGTCTTCATCCCGGTCACCACCGCCAAGCTGTTTCAGGGCCATTTTCTGGGCAATTTCCGGACTGATGTAGCGTTGCCCCGAGTGGGCCATACGAATGGCACGGACCATCTCTTTGATGTCTGCACCTTTGGTGATGTACGCAGTGGCGCCACTTTGCATAACCCGGGTTGGATAAGGATCGTCCGCACAGGCGGTGACAACGATTACCCGGATGGAATCATCAATGCGAAGAATACGGCGAGTCGCCTCCAGGCCGCCGATACCGGGCATGCGGATATCCATGAGAACGATATCCGGCCGGTGCTGCCGAACGAAATCAATAGACGCCTCTCCGGATGCCTCCTGCCCGATGACCTCAATATCCGGGTTGTCTGAGAGCATTCGGGTAATACCCGATCTCACCAGCTCATGGTCATCAACAACCAGTACCCTGATCAAATTCCACCTCGCACGTGCCTCAAAACAGGGCGATTGTATCGTTTAGTGTCGGCCCCCGGTAGGTGTAAAGCCAAATACCGTGACGCATATGGCGGTTAGGCCGGCACATCCAGGCCCGCGGTGTTCTCCACCGGGTCGAACCAGACAACCAGATCGCCCCGGCGAACCGCAGATAACACCTTGCCCTGTTCGTCCAGCGGGCTCTCCGTGTCGTTCAGCCCGTGGTAGCGGGTACAGTACTCTTCTACCAGGCCCTGAATCTGATCTGCCGTCAGCAAATCGGCATCAACAATGAACTTTTCCTGCCTTGGGTCCTGCTCGGGCCGATGTCCGGTACTGTCTGTCATACTGCCTCCCATGTTAACACCATGGTAAGCATAATATCGGTAAGTGAGAAGCCCGGTTACGGAACCAGGGAGACAGTGCGTCGCTCAGGCAGAGTCTGCGGCAGTTTTGAAGCGTGCGATCAATTGTCGCATCGAAACCGACTCCTGCCGTAACGCCTCGCTCACGTTGCGGGTTTGCTCGACACTCCGGATCAGGACGTCAGCACTGTCGTCCAGTGCATCAGCCCGGCGCCCCACCCGCCCGATTTCATCACGTTGTAATGCTACAGCAGAACTGATCTCGCTACTGTGGCGTTCCAGATCGACGAATTGCCCCTGCAACGATTCCAGATGCCCCTTGAGCTCGGCCAGGTGCTTGCGGTTACTGCTCCCCGCATCACGCATTTCCTCCAGTTGACCATCTACACTGCCGACTCCGGAAACGAGATCCTGTACCCATTGAGATATATTCCGGGTGGACTCGGACGTTCGGCGGGATAATGTCCTGACTTCATCAGCCACCACCGCGAAACCGCGACCATGCTCGCCGGCACGAGCCGCCTCAATAGCCGCGTTCAGGGCCAGCAGATTGGTTTGCTCCGCGATCTCGGCGATCACACCGATGACCTGTTTGATTTTCCCAGTAGACTCGCTCAGAGCGTGAATTGAGCCCGAAACACGGGATATAACGTTTACGGTGTGATCTGCAGCCTCTTCACTGGTCGAGAGCCGGCTCTGGACTTCTTTATTGGCCGCGACAGCTGTTTCTACGGTGGTGGCCGATTCGTCGGTCGCACGTTCGATGGCTGACGCCTGATCCGCAATAGCTGCCATTGACTGGCTGACATCATGAATCTGCCTCCGGGTTTGCTCGGATGCTGCCTGGAGCGATTCCGCGCCGTTATCCAGAGCGCCGGAGCGTTCGTCCAGACCGCCAGCAGCGGAGCGGATATCACCGATGAAATGCTCGAACCGGGAAACCAGGCCACCCAGAGCCTTCGCCACTCCAGCCACTTCATCGCGTCCTTTCAGAACCGGAACCCGGGTCAGGTCGGCGTTCTTCTCCATGGCCTCCAGATCACTTTCCATACCCTGCAAACGCAGGATGACAGACTGTCGCAACCATCCGGTCATCAGCACAACAATCATCAGAAAGGACACAGATCCGATCACCAGGAAATTCTGCTGTGCATCAAGGAATGACAACAACTCATCGGCCCCGGCTGAGACCGATTCGCGACTCTGACGCTGACGCTCTGCGATCGCTCCGAGCATGGGCTCCATGGCCGGAAACAGATCAAAGTCGACCACCTGGCCGACACGGTAATAGCTTTTCTCAGCGATGCCATCCTTCATTCGGGCCATCAAAGCCTGAACCCGTTTGAAATCCTCGCTGTGAACCTCCGCCCAGCTATCAAGACCGGTATCTTCTTCGAGACTTCGCCAATGCCCGGGTAAAGCAGTTTCAAGACGGCTGAATTCGGTCTCGATCTCATCCCAGAGCAACAGTTGCGCCTTGATCTTGTAGGCGAGATCCTGGAGGTGTCGGTGATCCTGCGCGAGGTCTGCGAGAAGCCAGGTTTCGTGCAGATTGTTTCGGATCAGGGTTTTGGACGCATCTTCGGCTTTCAGGATGATGCTCCAGGACAAAGCGGAAAGTCCCGCCAGGGCAAAGACCGAGAGAAAGGCGAAAAACAGAATTCGGGTTCTTACTGTGCTGAACATGACAGCTCCAAAAACGGGGAATAGCGAAATGCTATGTCGTTTTTGTGACACTTTTATGGCCCAAAGTGCGCCAATCCTCCACATTGGTGGCCTGCCAGACGGTTAACCTCTTCAAAAGAAACCATCATTTCTCTATGATCGCCGCTTTCTTAACGTTTGGATGCTAATGAATCAGTCCGTTTTCCGTCTGACACTGCCGATCTTGTTCGGCTACCTCCCGCTTGGGATGGCATTTGGTGTGCTGTTCACCACCCAGCTGGACTATGCCTGGTGGACGGCCCCCCTGATGGGCATTGTCATTTACGCCGGTGCCGGGCAAATACTTGCGGTGAGCCTGCTGGCGTTAAATGCCGGCCTGCTGGAGGTGTGCATCGCCATGTTTGTTCTCAATGCCCGCCATCTTTTCTACGGATTGTCTCTGCTTGGCCAGTTCAAGGGCGCCGGTTGGCGCAAGCTCTATCTGATTTTCGGGCTGACCGATGAAACTTACTCTCTGCTCACCAGCAGACCCCGGGGAACCGACAGGGCTTACGAACAGGAACTGGACTTCAGGATCACCGGGTTCAACCAGTGCTATTGGGTGGTGGGATGCACAATTGGCGCACTGCTTGGCGAGAACGTGGTCTTTGACAGTACCGGAATTGAGTTTGCACTGGTAGCTCTGTTCCTTGTTCTGACCCTGGAACAGTTCAAGGCTTTGGGCGAGGGATTTCCGATCTGGCTTGGCGCGGCGGCGGCTGGTGTTGCCATGCTGATGCTTCCTTCAGCACACCAGTTGATCGGCGCAATAGCCCTCGTTACCGCAGCACTCCTCGTACAGTATCGGAAGAGTCATGGTCAGCCATCTGAAGAGGAGTCCAAACATGGGTGAGTCTGGCTATCTCGCCGCGTTCATTGTGGTAGCAGCGGCCGCAACCTTTGCCACGCGGGTGATTCCGTTCCTGTTTTTCGCGCGTCACACGGAACATCCTCTGGTACGTCATCTCGGGCGTTATCTTCCGGCGGCGGTCATGGCGCTGCTGGCAACCGTGTTTCTGCAACGCTCGGCGGACTGGAACGGCTTATGGATGGGATTTGACGCACTGCTACCCGGCGCTCTGGTGATTATCATCCATTTATGGCGCCGGAATGCCCTGCTCTCTATCGCAGTCGGGACCATCAGCTATATGGCTATTCAGCAAGCCGGGATCTGATCAGAATCAGTTTTCGATATTGGCTACCAGCCGTGAGTCCTGAAGGGCGGCCGTCCGGTGTTTGACAACGCCCTTGTATTCCCGGCTTTCGATCATGGCCATGAAGGCGTCAATTGACGGGTATCGAACCAGCAACACCTGATCCCAGGATTCATCCGGAGGCGCAATCAGCGACCCCACACTACGACCTGACCAGATAACTTCAGCGCCTACTGATTCCACACAGGCAGCGGCCTCTTCCATATAAAGCTTGTAAGCTTCCCGCCCGGTTCGTTCAGGCTCCTCTTCCTTGTAATGGGCACGGTCACGGAAGCGCATCAGATTCAACATGACCACGGGTTGGTCTTTCGGGGTATCCGCCAGCACTTTTTTCAGCTGTTCGGTCGCGGGATTCACAGCGTCCATCCTTGTCCTCTTCATCTCATGTTTCCGGGGCTTACTATAGCTCAGGCTGGAGGCGTCCACGCAAGCGATTTTATTACCTTTCATTCAGATTGCCCGTTTATCTCCCTGCTTCGCGGGGCTTCAATGAGAGATACGCAAACCTCATCAATACTTCATTTCATCGTTTTATAGCCCATACCTTGGTGGTATTCCCGTAGCATCCTAGCTTTCTCCCCGCTTATAATTCCGGAGCACTCTTTCCATTTCCCCGAACTAATGGTCTCATCAAATGAACCTGATCGAACTGTTCCAGCAAACCCTGGAAACAACATTGCCGGTGTTTGCCATGGTCTTTATCGGTCTGGGACTGCGCCGGATTGGCTGGATCGACAATGCTTTCATTAACACCGCCTCAGCGCTGGTGTTCAAAGCCACACTGCCGACACTGGTATTTCTGAGCATCATTCGGGCAGACCTGGATACCGCGTTCAACCCTGGCCTTCTGGTCTTTTACCTCAGCGCAACCCTGGCGAGCTTTGTTATTACCTGGCTCTGGGCCCGCTGGCGCGTTGTTCGGGACGACCGGGGCGTCTATGTGCAAGGTGCGTTTCGGGGGAACTGTGGCATCGTCGGCCTGGCGCTTGCTGCCAACCTGTACGGGGATTTTGGCCTGTCGGCCGGTGGGATACTTCTTGGGCTGGTGATCATTTCTTACAACGTTCTGTCGGTGATCGTTCTGGTGGCCTATCAGCCAGGGCAAACCACAGACTGGACAAAGATCTTTCACGACATCATCCGCAACCCTCTCATTCTGGCAGTATGTGTGGCCATTCCCGTTGCCGCACTGGATATCACTCTTCCTGGCTGGATAATGATCAGCGGAGACTATTTTGCATCCCTTACCCTCCCCCTTGCTCTGCTGTGTATCGGCGCCACCGTCTCCCTGAACGCCATCCGCAACGACAGTAAAACAGCTCTGGGGTCGAGCCTCTTCAAGATGGTCGTTTTGCCAGCGGTCTGCACCGTCGCCGCGTGGCTGGCAGGTTTTCGGGGTTCGGAACTGGGGCTGATGTTTCTGTTTTTTGCCAGCCCCACCGCTGCCGCCAGTTTCGTGATGGTGAAAGCACTGGGCGGAAATGACCGGTTAGCGGCAAACATCATTGCGCTCACCACGCTACTGGCGAGCATCACGGTAACCCTCGGAGTCTTCATTCTGCGAAGTGCGGAACTGATCTAGATAACCCAATCGATTGAGTTGCCGTGACAGAACGCCTCACAGATCAGGGCATCGGAATACCCGGTTGCACTCTGTTTCAGGTGAGTATCGACCATGGCTCTGCGCACGCCTTGAAGTTCTCCTGCCCGAACCGTTAGATTGAATTAAAGCCTGACACGACAGAATTAGCGGGGGAAAATCATGGATAACACACGCTGGCGACTTCTGGTATCCGGGCGGGTGCAGGGTGTTTACTATCGCGCCTCAACGCAGGAAATGGCATCCTCCCTGGGGCTCACCGGCTACGCTTGCAACCTTCCCGATGGCCGGGTTCAGATCATTGCAGAAGGGCCAAAGGACGGGTTGAATCAGCTCAAGACCTGGTGTGCGGACGGACCACCTGCTGCGAGGGTAGACTCTGTTGATGCTTCCCTCGAAACCCCCACCGGAGAATTCAGCGATTTCGGAGTGCGCTAGCCAATGAGCCCTGGAATGAGAACTGCCAAAAACCAGCCGTTGTATCGAGGATCAAACCATGCACAAAGACAAGCCGTTTTCCCAATCCTGCGAAAACAATAAAGCGCCGATTCTGGAAAAGCTTGCGGGAGTTTTCAAACAGCCGGGGACGATTCTCGAAATCGGTACAGGCACAGGTCAGCACGCGGTGCATTTTGCCAGCCATTTACCACATCTGACGTGGCAGCCCAGCGACCACCCCCGCAACGCCCAACTCTCCAATTCCTGGCTCCAGGATTCAGGCCTGACGAACATCTATCCGCCTATCGCCCTGAACGTATTGGATGGTGACTGGTCCAGCTTGCCCGCCATTACCGGTGCGTTTTCCGCCAACACAGCCCACATCATGGCCTGGCACGAAGTGCAGGCGATGTTTCGCGGCATCTCCGGAGTAATGCCTGTGGATGGTATTTTCTGCCTGTACGGGCCTTTCAGCTACAGTGGGCAGCATACCAGTGAAGGTAACGAACGGTTCGACCGCAGCCTGAACGCTGAGGCTTCGCATATGGGAATAAGGGACATGGAGGATATCAAGGCTCTCGGCGAACACAGTGGCCTGGCGCTTGAGGAAGATTTTGATATGCCGGCCAATAATCGCCTGCTGGTTTGGCGAAAGGTCGGTTAAAAGAGAAAGATTCGAGCCCGGTTACGGGGATTCAGACATCCGGTAACGGATGTGATTATCCGGAATCCCCCGTGCCTCGATCAGATCTGAAGAGCTTATTTTTATCCTGCAGATCGGGCAATAAAAAACCCCAGCAATGCTGGGGTTCTGTATTGGCGGAGAGGGAGGGATTCGAACCCTCGATAC
Organism: Marinobacter sp. F3R08; assembly: GCF_018860425.1. Classification (GTDB taxonomy): domain Bacteria; phylum Pseudomonadota; class Gammaproteobacteria; order Pseudomonadales; family Oleiphilaceae; genus Marinobacter. Next base: position 936,312 of record NZ_JAHKPI010000025.1, read on the forward strand.
GCTATTAACGTATACACACTTTCCAGGCGTGCGCCTTCAGCCACTCGGCCACCTCTCCAATAAACTGTTTCAAATCAGCTACGTCGTCGCTCATTTGAGGGCGCAAACTTTAATGGTTTTATAGACGCTTGGCAACTCCCAAGAGAAAAATCATCAAAAAAAGATGTGCGGACGACCTTCCCCATACAAGTTGAACAGATTCGCGACTATCGTAATCCACCATGGCCAATTATCATCGGGGTTTTGAGGGCGATCCCCCGGATCCAGGAGAATATAACAATGCTGATGAAAGCCGAACAATCGACCCTAGTGATCATCGACGTTCAGGAAAAACTGATGCCTGCTATCAGCCACGGCGATGAGGTTGTAGAACGATGCACTGCTCTGGCCACGATTGCAGGGCTTATTCAGGTACCTGTTCTGGGTACCGAACAACTGCCGGACAAGCTGGGCCACAACGTTGAAGCCGTTCGGGAACTATGTGATCAGACTCTTTCGAAGTATCACTTCGATGCTTGCCCGGATGGTCTTGTCGACCAGCTACCGGAGGGACGGCAGCATATTGTCATCGCCGGTTGCGAGACCCATGTCTGTATGATGCAGAGCGCCCTGAGTCTGATTGATGCAGGTTATAAAGTCTGGGTGGTGGCGGACGCTACAGGATCCCGCAACGAATTTGACCGGGACGTAGCACTGGATCGTCTGAACGAGAGCGGTGCAAGAATCGTAACGCTTGAGATGGTGGCATTTGAATGGATGCGGCACTGCAAGCACCCCCAGTTCAGAAACATCCAGGCGCTGATCAAATAGAGGCATCCGGCAAGCCGGTGCAGACGTAACATTCCAGCCAATGACCCGTGGCTTTGAGGTTCACAATGCTCAACATGGATTTTTCCAAAAAGGTTGTCATTCGCACCGCCGAACAAGCGTGGGTTCCCAGCCCTGCCGGCGGTGTTTTACGAAAGCCCCTCGCCCGCGAGGAAGCCGAGCGCGGTCACGCCACCAGCGTGGTCCGTTACGAGCCCGGCGCATCGTTCAACCGGCATGAGCATCCTCTGGGCGAGGAAATTCTGGTCCTGGACGGTGTGTTTTCCGATGAGAATGGCGACTACCCCGCCGGCACCTACCTGCGCAACCCTCCCGGCAGCGGACATGCCCCGTTCAGCAAAGAGGGATGCACCCTGCTGGTCAAGCTTCATCAGTTTGATGAACGGGATCAATCCGCGGTGCGGATAAACACCAGGAATACAGCTTGGCTGCAGGGTATCGGTGGTCTTCAGGTAATGCCTCTGCACGAGTTCGAGCACGAACATGTAGCCCTGGTTAAATGGCCTGCCAATGAAGTCTTCCAGCCTCACAGACACTTCGGGGGCGAGGAAATTTTCGTGCTATCCGGAGAATTCTGCGACGAGCATGGCCGCTATCCTGCGGCTTCCTGGATACGAAGCCCACATTTGAGCCAACACACGCCCTTCGTAGACAAGGAAACTGTCATTTGGGTAAAAACCGGCCACTTACCGGTCAAGCCTCAATGATTTTCAGGCGTCGTCGCTATGGGATTCGACAATCGCTCTAACCCCTGCATGCGTGGTCTTGCGGCCCCGGGTTATGGCAAAAAGCTCATCCATCACCTCATCGATTGAGGCGATCTGCTCTACTTCATACTGACGACAGACTTCCTCGCAGATTGATGTCGGCGCGGCAAAGACTCCATAGCCCTGGCTGCCGAACACTTTGATAAGCGCACTGTCGTCTACCCGGGCAACGAGTTTCATGCGAACCCCGTTCAGTGAAAACCAGTTCATCAGCCTCGCGAAATAGGGCGCGTCGGTGTCGTTAGCGAGCAACGGCTGGCCATTCAGGGATTCCGGAAATCCCTTTTTCAGGATTTTAGCCAGCCCGGGCGCAGCAAACAGACTCATGCTTGAACCCGCCAGCGGATGTACTGTGAGATTCCCGTCATCCTGCAGCCGGGGCATGCGATCTGTCAGTACCAGATCCAGCTCCTTGCGTTTCAGGCTCAATACCAGATCGTCGGTGCCACCAGTCTGACACTCCAGCTGGATCGAACGCTCGCCAGCCATGGCTGGCTGCAACAGGTAGTAGGCAATCAACTTGTGGATGGACGCCGATACGCCGGCGCGCAGAGGCAAGGGACGCTCAGCGGGGTCCAGCCGAAGGGTTTCGGACAGTTCGCCAGTCAAGGCAAAAATGTCGTCAGCGTATCCGAGGATCAGCCTCCCGAGATCCGTCAGGATCAGCTTGCGCCTTTCCCGGGAGAACAGACGTCCACCAACAGCGCCTTCAAACGTAGCCAGCTGGCCGCTCAACGTCTGAGGCGCCAGTTCCAGCACCTCGCTCGCGCATGCAATCGATCCTTCCCGGCTGATTACCCAGAAATAGTAGAGGTGGCGAAGGTTAAGGTCTTCCATTCCTTTGCCCTACTCCGCTTCAGGATGGTCTCGGAATCTTGAATACCTCACCAAACGTGACATATTCGCTTCCGCCAAGACGTCCAATCGGGTCAATGGCAGCGCCATCAAAAGTCAGACGATCCTTTTCATCATACCGGACAGCGGAATCCGAGACCCAGATCCGGGTAACCTTCCCGAAGACCAACGACTGGGGCCCATCGCCGATTTCCTTGATATCGTATAGCTCACATGCAAACGCAACATGACAGTCTTTGAGACGCGGTAACGTTGAACCTTCAAAATCCACCAGCTCGAGATCCAGATTTTCCAGTTCGGATTCACCATGGGGTAAGGTTCGTGACGATTCGGTGACCGCTGCGGCAAGATCCCGATGGGCGATATGAACAACAAAATGCTTCCTCGCCTCGATATTGACACGAGTGTCTTTGGCTACAGCCTGTGCCGGTTTCTTGCCAACAGAAATCATCAGCAAAGGTGGGCTACTCGTGATGGGGGTAAAGAACGAGAACGGCGCCAGATTAAAGCCGCCATCGGGGTTTTCAGTGAGTACCCAGGCAACCGGTCTGGGAATCACTGTCTGTGTCAGAATATGGTACGCATCCTTCGGATCGAGACCCTCGACATCTATCAGCATTACTTTCTCCCGTTACTTGCCGTTGCCGGTGCGCGCTCCCGCAACAGCCACCAAATCATCAACAACCCGTGAAGTATGAGGAAAGGCACCGCGACCATCACCAATCCACCCCAACCCAGCCAATTCAGAATGGCACCCGCAGACAAAGCAGCTATGGCCTGCGAGCCAAAAACCATCATGTCGTTAAGCCCTTGCACACGGAAGCGCTCCGCATCCCGATAGCCTTGGGGCAGAAGCGTGGTACCACCAACAAAAAGGAAATTCCAGCCAATACCAAGCAACAACAGCGCCGACAGATAATGGTGAAAACTAACACCGCTGGCGGCCAGAACAATACAGGCCAGATACGCCAGCAGCCCTGCCCCCATCATCAGTGGTATTCCCATAACCCGAGTCAGCCAACCGCTGATAAGCGACGGAAGATACATGGCCATAATGTGAAGCTGGATGACGCGCTTGGCGTCATCGAAGTCATGGCCGGCCATCTCGGTCATGCTCAGCGGCGTGGCCGTCATAATGAAGCTCATAACCGCATAACCAATGGCCGCAGCGCTGATGGCTGCCCATACCAGAGGATTTGCCAGAACGTCCCGCAACGGGCGACCGCCTCCGGGGCGCGACGCATGAACATGCTCAGCCCCGGCCCGGTAGCCGGCACCAAGGATCAGCAAAGCTACTCCCTGGACCACCGCCAGAGCAACCCAGCTAACCAGAAATGGGTATTCTTCCGATGCGTCACTACCCAGACCGGCAACTTCCGGCCCGAGCCAGGCGGCCACAAGACCGCCCAGCAGTACACGAGCAGCGGCAGAGCCGGCCATATCCGGGGCGACAGATTCCATGGCAGCAAACCGGTATTGGTGGACTACCGCAAGGCCGGTGCCTCCCAGAACAGCCGCCAGACACAAAAGCGAAAACAGCCCTGCCCAGGATCCCAACGCGCCCACAAGGCCCGCCACAATGCCCATCATCGCGCCCAGCAACATCACACGCTTGCGCC
>NZ_JAHKPI010000016.1 GCF_018860425.1 Marinobacter sp. F3R08
TCTGCCAACGCAACGAACAGCATCTCGGATCGCCAGGCGCTAAATCAGGAAGTGCAGCAGCGGATAGAAGAAATTAACCGGATTGCCAGCCAGACTTCATTCAACGGCTTGAAAGTCCTCGATGGTACGTTCGGCACGCAAACATTTCAGGTAGGCGCCAATACAGGCGAAACGATCGGTATCAGCGGACTGGATTCCAGAGGCAGCCAGCTTGGTGCCACAGCAGGAGCGACAACCGGTTTTGTTGCGCAGAGTGTTCCGTTTGCGACTGAAACAGATCCGACTGGTCTTGATTATACGACAGCCATAACAGGTACCATTAACCTTAATGGCACTGACTACGCTGTTGACAACGATGACGGCGGGAGCCCGGGCGATATCACCATTCTTGCAGCAAATATACAAACAGCGATTGCAGGTGATTTCCCAGACGTCACTGTCACCGGAGATGCGACCTCTGACACGCTTACATTCACCAACCCATCTGGCGAAACAATCCAGACCTCCTTTGCTCTCACTGACGCTGCTGTCACACCAAGCACATTTGCTCAATCCTTCAATGTCGAGGGCGGGTCGCTTGCAGAGTATTTTGAGAGCAATCAACAAGCTTCGGTAGACTTCACAGTAAATGGAGTTTCTTTCAACTCAACAGACATTACTTCGCTCAATGATCTGGTGGGCGCCATAAATGCCCGCTCAAACGAGACTGGCGTAGAGGCAAACCTTGACCGGACCAACGAAGAGATCATTTTCTCTTCACAGTTCGGAAATGATATTTCGGTCCAGATCACCTCGGATCTCGACGGAGATACCGTTAACGATATCGATCTGGACGAAACCTACACCTCTGCGGCCAACACCGTATCTCTTAATGATATTGACATTTCAACATCAGACGGAGCAGATTTGGCGATGATCTCGATTGATTTCGCAATCGACAAAATCAACGGCTTCAGGGCCGAGCTGGGCGCCGTCCAGAATCGGTTCGAATCCACCATCGCGAACCTGGCAACCACCTCCGAAAATCTCTCGGCTTCCAACAGCCGGATCCGGGATGCCGATTTCGCTGCAGAATCGGCCGAACTGGCCAGAACCCAGGTACTCCAGCAGGCCGGCCTCTCTGTACTGGCCCAGGCCAACGCCAGACCTCAGCAGGTACTTCAGCTGCTGCAGGGATAACGGCAGAGCCTCCCCCAAAAAAAGGGCCCGGTGCAAACCGGGCCCTTTTTTTATCCCCCCCTTCCGTCGCTTGAAACAGCCGGTTAAACGAACTGGCACGCCTTTCGCAACATATCCCTCAAAGCACGGCAAAACGCCCAGAAACTGCAGACCTTTGCCGCTTCGAACAGCGGCTATATTCACGAGGTGTCACATGCAAGCCAAGCATCAAATTCAGGTATCCCAGTCCCAACAGGCCCAGGTAGCTCGTCTGCTTTTGCAGGCCAATCTTGCCTACCGGGAATCCAACAGCAACCGCCTCAGCCATATCCAGCGGCTGAAGGCCCGGCAGGAATGCCGGGACTACCTGAACGAGGCGCTGGCCCTGGAGCCGGAGAACGCCGGAGCCCTTGGCCTGCTCGGCCGGGTGGAGATGGACGACGGGCAGCTTGAGAAAGCCCACACCCTGTTTAACGCCAGCCTGGAGCATCAGCCTGGCCAGGCCCAGCAACATTGCAACCTGGGCTACTGGGCTCTGAAAACAGAGCGCCCGACGCTTGCCGAGCAATATTTTGTGGAAGCTCTGGAATGCGACCGGCAATCTGCCGCCGCTTTCTGTGGCGTTGCCCACGCCAGACGTTTGCAGGGGCAGTTCGATGTGGCCTACCTGCACTACCGTAAACTTCTGCAATCTGGCGCTGAGTGGGATTCTGTGTACAGCGGCATGCTGTCCTGCGCCCAACACCTGGAAGTGAACTCGGCAGATTCGGCTCTGGCCAGGGATGCGATCGCCCTGTTGCAGAAGGAGGGTTTACCACACCAGGAGCTCGGCCGCTTTGTCGGCACGATCATTCATCAACAGTACGGCCTGGATAACCCGGACGCACAGATCTATCTGGATGCCGTCAGTGCCGACGAACTGTTGATCCTTGCCCTCAGGAAGACCCTGATGCCCAACCCAGCCGTTGAAGAGCTGGTAACCATGCTGCGCCGGGCCATCATTGCTGAAGTGGCGCAAACTGTTGAACTTCGGGACGAACTGCAGCGCTTGACACTCGCTATTGCCGAGTACGCCGACCGAACCGGTTATGCCCTGGCAGCCGAAGATGATGAGGAGCGTCTTGTCTGTGCCATCAATGACAGCATTCAGGCCCAGCTCGCCCTTGGCGAAGAACAGGATGGTCTTATCGGTTCGTTGATGATCAGCGCGATGTATGGCGCCCTCTTCCACCAATCCTTCGCCGTCCAGCTCGGCCAGTGGAATCTGGTGGACTGGCCTCTGGCTCTGCAACCCGTGCTGGCCGCCAGCTATTACAACCGGGCCCAAGAAGAGGCCATCAAACAGAACTTCGAAGAAAAAACGGAAGAACTCTGCCTGAAGAAAACCGATGTGCCTCAGGCATGGCCTTCCTGGTCTCAGTTGGCCTACCGCACACAAAGCAGTCTGAAATCTCTGATGGCTACGGAATTGGGACTGCCCACCGAGCATCTTCCGGCCACCCTCCGCATCATGGTGTGCGGTGCCCAGTCGGGTCAGCGAGCGATGGAGCTGGCCAGCTATCTGGATGATGTGGAAGTGATCGCGGTGGATGAATCCCTGGCCAACATCGCCAAAGCCACGCGCATGGCGAACGACATGGGCATGGACAACATCGTATTCTGGCCCTGGTCCATTGCCCGGCGCTTCGTAGCTGATGGACACCAGGTTCACTGGATCGAAGTCGGTCGCCTGCCCTCACCGGCCATGACCACCCTGTCTCTGGCAGCGCTTGCCAACGAAGCCACCGGCTCCGGCGCGGTGGTGCATTTACACACGGCCGTTGCCGAACAAACGGCGGGCGACAAACAGATTCGCAAACTGGTGAAAGAACACAGGCTTCAAGCCACCCGCCAGACCCTGCGCCAGCTCCGCCGGATGGTCCTGTCCAATCGGGGCGATGCCACCTGGCAGGAGCTGACTGCTGATGCCGATTTTTACAGCCTCGGCGGCTGCCGGGACCGCTGGTTCCGGGCACAGGATACTGCCCAGCTGAAACAACTGATGGCGATGGTCAGCAACGAGGTGGAATGGAAGCTGGTCAAAGCCCGGGATGTGGATGGCCATAGCCTGGCAACCGGGCCGGTTCAGAAACAGATTCAGGCGGAGGCGCTGGGCAGTGAGGTGCAAAGTCTGATGGGGCAGAATTTGAGTGTCTATTTCCTGAAGCGACGCTGAGCACACTCCGGGGTCAGGTGTGCTTTTCTCCTGACCCCGCCGTCCACCCTGCTTCTCAGACGTACGGAATCAAAGACTCGCCGTACAAATGCAGTTCCTCAAGCACATATCGGCGCTGGGGCGTCAGCTCCGGATCCGCCGCCAGGCGCTGTAATTCCTGAGCGTATGCCTCCAAAGACCGCCAACCCTTCTTCGGATGCATCAGCCGCTGGCTGCGAAACGCCTCCCAGCGCTCCATCTCTTCACCCATCAGGCTGCCTGGATAGTTTCTCGCCCGATAACGGAACAGCAGCTCCTGCAGTCGATCATCTTCAAAGTTTACTTCCAGCTCACCCAGGGTTTCCACTGGCTGCTCCAGCACCCAATTCAGCTTCTCGCGGTCAGTCTTGCTGATAAAACCGCCGGCATAGAGCTGCTCATCCGGATCGGTAAGATCGCTTTCGTGAGGCTGGTCAAAGGCTTCGGCAATTCTGGCTGGCAGATCCGGCGCTTTGCGTAACATCGCCAGATTGGCACGCAGAGTGTCACCATCCAACGCCAGCTCTTCGAGCCGTTCCGCAGAAAGCGTGGAAAGCATGGTCGCCGGCGCCAGCACCGGGCATTTATTCAGTTGCACACCTTTCAGAGGAAAGCGGCTCACGCCCTCCCCCAGTTCCGCCCGGGAGGTAAATACCCGCTCTCGAATCTGCGCCGGACTGGCGTTGATCAGCTCCGAGGGATCTTCCCTCAGATCGTAAACAATCACCAGATTCTTGTTGGTGGGATGATCGGCTACCGGTGCCACCATCGCGCAGCATCCGCGGCTGGCCGGATACTTGGCGGATATATGGAACACCGGCTTCATGGTGGCGGTATCCAGCATGGTGCGGGCAGAATGTTTGTCTTTGTTCTGCAACACAAAATCAAAGAGCCTCGGCTGCTTCTCCTTGATCAGTCTGGCCACCGCTATCGTTGCCTCAACATCCGACATGGCATCGTGGGCTGCCTCGTGCGTGATGCCGTTTGCGACTGTCAGCTCTTCCAGCCTGAAACTGGGGCTGCCATCTTCCTTGCGGGGCCAGTTGATACCTTCCGGACGCAGGGCGTAGGTTAGCCGCACCATATCAATGATGTCCCAGCGGGAATTACCGTTTTGCCATTCACGGGCATAGGGATCACGCAGGTTCCGGTACAGGGTGTGGCGACTAACCTCGTCATCGAAGCGCAAACTGTTATAACCCACCACACACGTGCCAGGTTGACTGAACGCTTCGTTGATCTGGGCAATAAACTCGGCCTCCGGGAAGCCGTCTTCCAGCGCTTTCTGCGGGGTAATGCCGGTAATCAGACAGGCTTCGGGTGATGGCAGGTAATCGTCCGCCGGCTTGCAGTAGATCACCAACGGGTCTTCGATGATATTGAGATCCGCATCCGTTCGCACGCCGGCAAACTGGGAAGGCCTGTCGTGAACCGGGTCTACTCCGAAGGTTTCATAATCGTGCCAGTAAAACGAGCGGATCAAGGGACTAAGCTCCTGCCAGGTAAGTTATACACGGCCCGAAGTCTAGCATTTAAAACAATTGGGTACCCATATCCACCTGATGGGTCTGCAACCGATCTACGCCCTGGGTAATCAACTGGCTCATGTCGACCTTCATGCTTGTGGGCAGATTGATAAACACCCCCTTGTCAGCATTGATAACGGTTGCGCCGTCCGGGCTCTGCCACTCTACGCCTTCCCGCTGAAAACCGATGAAGAAATCGCTGGTGAAGTCCGTAACGCCGTTGCTGCCTTCTTCGCCAACGTACAGAGACTGAAGGTGGGTCAGAGGCGCACAATTAATGCCCTGGGCACAATCTGCCGTGCCGTCGTCGATTCCAATATGGCTCGCGCGGTAGTTGGTGGCCTGCGTGTTGTCGTCGAACAGGGTAGCATCGTACTCCTGGCCACCACTGGTCAGCGTCAGTCCAATATCACCACTGAAACTGCTGGTCAGCGAAGAAACCGACCCTCTGGCTTGCTCAAACCCCATGCGAAAGCCGGAAAGCTTACCTTCGATCGGATCTTCGGCCAGTTCGATATAGGGTTTGTAAGCTTCGAAATGGACGGTATCACCGGCACTGTAGGTCGCGCCGTTGAATTGCTCACCGTCATTACGGGCAATATGGCCCAGCGCTACATGCTGAGCCGCGAAGTCCACGCCGCCGTTAATCTCACCAGCCTGCACATCATCCACGTTCAACCGGGTTTCCACATCCATGGTCAACGTCATGCGCGTAAACTCATGGGGGTTTCCCGGAATGTCCTGAATGTTCTCGATCTGCATAAAGGCCTGCCCGGTCACCTCACCCATGCTTGCATCGGAAATGGGTTTCAGTTCGGCCTGGACAACGGGCGCAATACCCAGGCAAAACAGGGTAACGACAGCGCATCCATACGCATGCTGTGTCATAGTTTTTGTCTCTGAAGTTGTTTTTAGAGTCGGTTTTCGACGCCAGACTCCACTGCGGCCCGGTTTGTTTTCGTTCTCCGGTACTCACAGGCGGCCGGGTTATACACTCTTTTTGTCAGCCGCAGGCACACTATAACCAAGGCAGTCCGGGCAAGAGAGTGAGCAGAGTCACAATCACCATTTACAATTCAGTAATACTCAGTCAATTTTGAATACAGTCACAAAACCTTTGGCCTATTATATTTACAGCATCTTACGAAACGTTACAGCTGCTGTAGCAAACGTGTACATAATAAATACTACTGGTATACTTCCGCACCTTATGACCAACCCTTTACGGCCCCACCAATGACCAACCCTTTACGGCCCCGCCAATGACCACTCGCATATTGATCTGCGATGACTCTGCGCTTGCCAGAAAACAAATGGCCCGGGCCCTGCCAGAGGGATTGCGTGGGGATGTCAGCTTCGCAAAGGACGGTGTTGAAGCTCTGGAGAAACTGCGCCGGAACGAAGCCGAGCTGATGTTTCTCGATCTGAACATGCCCGAGATGGACGGCTATCAGGTGCTGGAACACGTTCTTAAGGAAGATTTGCCGGTCATGACCATTGTCGTTTCCGGCGATATCCAGCCTGAGGCCCGGGAGCGGGTGAAGAAGCTCGGAGCGCTCGACTTCATCAAAAAACCCACAGAAACCTGGGTCGTTCTGGATCTGCTGGTCGAATACGGGGTGTACCGGCCCGGCGAGCTGGAAGACACCGCGCTGCACGACAACAACCTCAAGAGCACATCCAGCAACCGTCCTGAAATCTCGGTATCTCTGAACGACTACCTGCAGGAAATTTCCAACGTCGCCATGGGCCGGTCTTCTGACTTGCTGGCGAGGTTGTTGAAAGTCTTTGTCAAACAACCCATTCCCAAGGTTGCCTTCCTGGCCAATTCTGAATTGCACATGGCCATTTCCTCGGTCAGCGACAGTGATACCTACTCGGCCGTTTGCCAGGGGTTCACCGGTGCCGGCATTGCCGGTGAAGCACTGCTGCTGTTCGCAGACGCCAGCTTCCGGGAAATGGCCGAGATGCTGCATTATGAGAACCTTGAGGGTGAGGCAGTAAACGTCGAAGTACTGATGGATATGTCCAGCATTCTGTTCGGCGCCTTCCTCAAAGGGATTGGCGACCAGCTCGATCTGAACCTCGGCCTTGGCCACCCCACCGTCCTTGGTCAGCATCGGCAAATTAACGAATTGCTGGAACACCACAGTGCCCGGGAAGAACAGCTTTTGTGTATTGAAATATGCTACACCCTGGAAAACCGCGACATTGAATGCGACATGCTGATCCTCCTAACTGAGGATTCAGTGCCTTTTCTGGAAGATCGTCTGCAATACCTGGTGGACTGACTCATGGCCATAGAAGAATCTGAAGCCAACTCTTTTCACTGGCTCATGGACATGCTGGAATCAGTGGAAGTTGGCCTGGTGGTCCTGGATCTGGACTTCAAAGTTGAAGTCTGGAACGGGTTTATGGAGAACCACAGTGGCATCACCGCCAGCAAGATCCAGGGACAGAACCTGTTTGATGCCTTCCCGGATATTCCCGAAGCCTGGCTAACCCGCAAAGTGGACGCCGTAGCCCTTCTGAATACCAAAGCCTTCACATCCTGGGAGCAGCGCCCTTACCTGTTCAGGTTCCGCAACACCCGGCCGATAACCGGCACCGAGAAGTACATGTTCCAGAACCTCACCATCAGCCCGCTTTCCGGCACCAATGGCCAGGTCGAGAAAGTGTGCCTTATGGTGTACGACGTAACCGAATTTGCCAGCAGCAAAATGGCTCTGGAACGGGCCAACGAGCAACTGGCGAAGCTCAGTATGACCGATCGCCTCACTGGCCTGCTGAATCGCGGTACCTGGGAAAACCTGGTCGACGCCGAGTTCGAACGCTTCCGCCGCTACGGCCATGCCACCAGCCTGGTGATGTTCGATATTGACCACTTCAAACCGGTGAACGACACCCACGGCCACCTGGCCGGAGATGAAGTCATCAAACACACCGCCAGCGTTACCCGAGGTGCCATTCGCCAGACGGACAGCGCCGGGCGTTACGGCGGAGAGGAGTTCGGCATCATATTGCCGGAAACCGACGCCGAAGGCGCCCGCATCATCTGCGAACGGATACGGGAAACCATAGAAAAGAGTGTGGTGAACACCAGCGTGGCATCCATCCGCTATACCGTCAGCATTGGCATTGCCCAGTTAACCGCCGAACCGGAAAACTATATGCAGTGGATGCAGAAAGCAGATGAGGCACTGTATGAGGCGAAGGAAAGCGGAAGGAACCGGATAGTAGTGGGTTAAGCAGCCCCTCTCCGGACAGGAGAAGGGCCAACTCAGATCAGTCCTGCTGCCAGCTTTGCACAGCTTCCTTACCGTGTTTCTGACGCCACTCGTTCAGCGTCTTGTGATTGCCACCACGGGTCTGGACTACCTCACCGGTGTGCGGATTCTTGTAGGTTTTCATCGGGCGCTTGGGACGGCTACCAGACGTTGAATCGCCTTTACCACCCGCCACCGAGGGATCGATTGCAGAAAGAATCTGAAGTACATCCTTGGGTGACTTGTCATACTCCTTCATCAAGGCGCGAACCTTGTTTTCAAACTCCAGTTCACCTTTCAGAGCCTGGTCTTTTTCAAGCTTTTCCAGCTCTGCAGCAAGCTTTTCCATAAGCTGTTTTTTCTGGTAATAATCGTTGATCTTTGCCATGGAATTAAAACCTTATTCATATAGGGGTTTTAAAAACTTTATTCGGAGTTGACTAAAAGTCAGCCACAATAGTAATCAAATAAATGTAACCTGGCAAAATTATTTATTTATAACTTCTTAATAAAAAGCCGATCTACTTGATCGGCTTTTAAATCACATACCATCTGTACAAAAACCGTACTTACAGCCTGAGTTCAGCTTCACCCAACGGTAAAACACCCTTCAGATCAAACAGAACACCATTGCCTTTCAAATAAGCCCGCAATTCTTGCGCAGATCTTACGATATATTCACGATGAGGCACGGCCAGAAGCAGTGCATCATAAATGCCAGATTCCGGAGACTCTACCAGAGATATACCGTATTCATGCTCCGCCTCGGCATTGTCTGCCCAACAATCCGTTACATCCACAGAGCAACCGAAGTCCTCCAATTCCTGGATAACATCAATAACACGGGTATTTCGCAAATCCGGACAGTTTTCCTTAAATGTCAGCCCCATGACCAACACCCGGGAGGAAGCTACGGTATGCCCGGATTTAATCATCGCCTTAACAAGTTCAGCTGCCGCATAGGGGCCCATATTGTCATTTACGCGCCTGCCCGACAGAATAATTTCCGGATGGTAACCAATAGCCTGAGCTTTATGGGTCAAATAATACGGATCCACACCAATACAATGCCCACCTACCAGACCGGGTTTGAACGGCAGGAAGTTCCATTTAGTGCCGGCTGCAGCCAGAACCTCATGAGTATCAATTTTCAGGCGTGAGAAAATCATTGAAAGTTCGTTCATCAGTGCGATATTCAGGTCGCGCTGGGTATTTTCGATCACCTTGGCGGCTTCGGCCACTTTAATAGAACTAGCTTTATGGGTACCTGCAATAATCACACTGGCATAAAGCGCATCCACTTCATCGGCAATGTCCGGTGTGGAGCCAGAGGTCACCTTTATAATACTTGTTACCCGATGCTCTTTATCGCCCGGATTTATTCTCTCGGGACTGTAACCGGCAAAGAAATCCTTGTTAAACACCAGTCCCGATACTTTTTCCAGGACCGGCACGCAGACTTCTTCTGTCGCACCCGGGTATACCGTGGATTCATAAATCACGATATCGCCCTGTTTCAAAACCTGACCCACAGTTTCACTGGCCTTTACCAGAGGTGTTAAATCAGGCGTTTTAAACTCATCGATGGGCGTGGGAACCGTTACAATAAAAATCTGGCAATCGCGAATACCTTCAAGATTATCGGTGAAGGACAAGCCCGATGCCGCCGACAACTCTTCCCGGGAAACCTCCTGAGTAACATCAACGCCATCCTTTAACTGCAGAACGCGCTTACTGTTGATATCAAAGCCAACGATTTCCCGCTTTTCACCGAACGCTGCGGCAAGAGGAAGCCCGACGTAACCCAAACCAATGACTGCAATTTTTTTCATCTGAAGTCCTTTCCCAGGAAATGAAGCCCGGCGCCGATCCGCCCTACTCTGATGGAATGATTATGTCTGTAGCAGACAGGGATTGAAAACATCTTTTCAACGCCAACTTTGACTCAGGATCACCATGAACAATCCGGATCTCCCGGGGCGGCGAAGAAATACCGGCAACAAATTCCAGAAGATCGGATTGTCCCGCATGCGCTGAATAACCTCCGACCTGGTGAACCTGCGCCCGGATGTCATAGCGCTCGCCGTCCAGCTGCACCCAACCGCCCCGGGGCCCATACGTGAGAATATCCCTTCCGGGAGTCCCGGCCGCCTGATAACCGACAAACAACACATCATTGCGGCTATCCGCCAGCATCGCCTTGAGATAATTGACCACACGACCACCCGCACACATACCAGAACCCGCCAGAACCACGCAAGGGCGATGGGAACGAGCCAGATACTCCACGGTATTGAGATGCTCTTCGTGGGAATTGATAACCGTCAGCTGCTCAAAGGACAAGGGGTGGCGACCCTGAACAACCAGATCCCTGGCCTCGGCATCCCAATAGGGTTTCAGATTACGGTATATCTGAGTAAATTCGGCCGCCAGCGGCGAATCAACAACGATTTCCAGATTGCTCCAGAGCGCCCCACCAAAATCGTGAATCAAACTCTCAATTTCATACAGCAGCTCCTGCGTCCGGCCAATACTGAACGCCGGCACCAAAACCGTCCCGCCATCCTCAAGAGCGTGCTCAAGCACTGACTTCAACCGGTAGCGTCGTGTTTCCCGGTCTTCGTGGTCCTTATCCCCGTAGGTACTCTCAATCACCAGGCGATCTGCCCGCTCGGGGGATTCGGGAGCGGTGAGCAGCGGGGCATGGGCGGCTCCGAGATCGCCACTGAACACGATCCGTTCCTCAGCATCGTCCTCACGGGCGTCGCATTCTACGTAAGCCGAGCCGAGAATATGCCCGGCTCGCTGCAAACGAACTGACAAGGAACAGCCTTCGCCAGAAAACACCGAATGCCACTGGCCATAGGGCAAGGGCACCAGGCGTGAACGAATCAAATCCAGAACCCGCTCGATCAACTGGCGATCCCGGGTAAACCCGATCTTCAGAGCATCCTCCAGAATCTCGGGCAACATAATCGCGGAGGGCTCAGAGCATATGATGGGCCCATCAAAACCGGCGGCCAACAGATATGGAATACGCCCGACATGGTCGATATGGACGTGAGTCACTACCAGAGCCCGGATGTGCCCGATGGGAAACCGGATCGTCAGATCCGAACTGGAGGCGCCCCCGCCTTCGTCATGCCCCTGAAACAGACCGCAATCCACGAGTATGCCTGCAGCCCTGGCATCAGAAACGCCGGATTCCCGGCTCCCCCCGCCAAGCCTGACCTCGTGGCAGGACCCGGTGACACCGGCAGTAGCTCCGTGGTGACAAATCTCAATCATAGTCAACAATCCCTGTTGAAAGACGCAAAGACAAACTCAATTGCCTGACAAAGAAAACCCGGCCGCGGCTGCCCGGTTATCCCAATGGAAGCCGGCGGACCTTATCTCCCGTTAAACCCTGATCAACGTTTTCGCGGCCGCCGTTACACCATACGAGATCCGCAAGATGATCGCTCGGTGCGAATGCGGTCGGTGCTTCCTTGAGAATGTCGACAATGTCGCGGCAGTTAAATTCCTGACTGGCCCGCATCAAACGGTTCAGAGTAGACTCAAGTTCTTCCCAGGGCATAGAGACCTCTCTGGCCATCATAACCCGACTGTGCGCGGTGCCCTGCGGGTCATCCCCGATCAGAAGTTCTTCATAAAGCTTCTCGCCCGGACGGAGTCCCGTGAACACGATCTCTATATCACCATCCGGTCGGTCAGGGGTCTTTTCAATCATCCCCATCAAGTGGATCATCTTGCGGGCCAGATCCGCTATTTTAACGGGTTCGCCCATATCCAGAACAAATACCTCACCCCCAAGCCCCATACTTCCCGCCTGCAGAACAAGCTGACTGGCCTCGGGAATGGTCATGAAATAGCGAGTGATATCCGGATGCGTCACCGTCACCGGTCCGCCATCCCGAATCTGATCTCGGAACAAGGGCACCACGGACCCCGAAGAACCCAGAACATTTCCGAACCGCACCATAGAGAATATGGTTGCCGTTTGCCTCGCCGAAAGCCCCTGCAAGACCAGTTCAGCCATGCGCTTGCTGGCCCCCATCACATTGGTGGGTCGCACGGCTTTATCTGTGGAGATAAGAACAAAACGCTCCACATTGGCTGCTATCGCCGCTTCCGCCAGATTGAAGGTACCAAACACATTGTTCTGCACGCCCTCAATGATGTTGTGCTCGACCAGAGGAACGTGTTTGTACGCAGCCGAGTGATAGACGGTCTGAACATTGAACGCCCTCATTATGGACTCACATCGTCTGCGATGGATAACGCTGCCCAACAGCGCATGTATCTCTACCCCCAGCCCTTCTACCCGATTAATCGAAGACAACTCGCGCTCAATGAAGTAGAGCAAATATTCGCTCTGTTCCAAAAGCACCAGCTTACGGGGCTGGTTCCGCAATATCTGGCGACACAGTTCCGAGCCTATCGAACCTCCGGCACCGGTTACCATCACGGTTTTTCCAAACAGGCTGGCCGCCACCCTGGCCGAATCCGGGCGTACCGGCTCCCGGCCCAGCAAATCTGATATATCCAGGTCTCGTATGTCGTTGATCCTGGCCTGGCCGGCAACCAGTTCGGTCATGGAGGGCACGGTCTGTACGGGCACTTCCAGACTTTCGAGTTCCATCAGGAGCTGCTTTCTGTCCACGCCAGATACCGGATCAAGCGCAAGCAGTATCCGGCGTACGCCATACTTGATGATGTTCTTGGCCACAAGATCAATGGTCACCACAGGCAATCCATCAATCATGGATTTGTGGTGGTCGGGCTCCAGAGTCACGAACACTACGGGCCTGTATTCCGTCCCCTGGCGCAGTGCAGACGCCAGGGCCATACCCGTCTCGCCGGCTCCGACAATCGCCACCGGCTCCTTATGACGCTGTCCTGGATGGTTAACAAGGACACGCACCCCAAGACGCGTTCCCCCTACAAATACAAACGCCAACGCACCGTATATGATTGGCACCGAACGCGGCACGGGCACCTGCAAAATGTAACCAAAGACAATCAGCGCCAAAGAAGACGCAATCACACCATAAACAATCGTCAGAAACGCCTGATCACCCAGAAACCGGATCACGGCCCGGTACAGACCGAGCCGGATGAACACGGCAATGGTTAAAACAACCGTGATTCCTGCCACCAGCATGTGGCCACGGGTGGGAATCCACAAATCCTGCTCAAGACGGAGAGAGAAGGCCGCCCAGATGGCAAAAAACAGCACCACCATGTCCGAGGCGACCGAAATCAATCGTTTAACCAGCCTGGGCATTTGCAAAAAAGTATCTATCATTCTGCGTCCTTTACCCGGTCGCCCGTTCCTTTACCAATCACCGTTAGAAGCACATAGCGAAAATAAGCCTGCACGTTCAGATTATCGAGCATTTTCGCATCCATCTTTGCCAGTAATCGGGGCGTCGACATATCAACATGATGAATCTGGGCCAGCCCTGTAATGCCTGGTCTGGCGTTGAACACTCCACGGCATTGCCTCTCACAGACCAGCTCTTCCTGGTCCGGAAGACACGGCCGCGGCCCTACCAGACTCATGTCACCCTTAAGCACATTCCACAGTTGGGGTAACTCGTCAAGCTTGGTACGCCGGAGAAACCGGCCGAATCGCGTCACCGATGAACTGTCCACAAGATGGCTCGCTGTGGAAATAGTCCCCACGGTCATCGTTCGAAACTTTATCAACGTGAAAGGCTTCGAATGTCGACCGACCCTTCGCTGCCTGAAAAGCGGCGACCCCGTATCGAAAAAGCCGATCAACAACAGCACCACGAACACGGGAAAACCGAAAATCAAACCAAGCAATGAGAAACAGATATCCAGGAACCGGAGCATAGTGTGTTAGTGCCTGTGCCCGATTGTCTGTTTTCCGTGGCCGGAGAAGCACCGTTGCAACCCTTCGTCCAGGGTCAATGGCGGCACCCAACCCAGCCGTTCCCTTGTCTTCGAAATATCCACGGTCAGGGAAAAGAGCAAACGTCTGGCCAACGCTTTCTTTCCCGCCAGCGAGGCCAGGGTTTCCAGGAACCAGACCGGTACTGAAAACACTCTCGACGGCTTACCGGCCGCACCGGCCAATCGTTCAAGAATCTCCGGCAGAGAGAGATCTTCATCGTCACTTGCGAGAAACACCTCATTCGCCGCCGACGGGTGGTTTATACAGGTCACAATCAGGTTCGTCAGATTATCAACACCAATCATCGAGCGGCGATTCCGGACCGCACCAAACGGCAGAGGCAATCCTCTCTCGACCCAGCCGATCATACTGGCGAAATTCCCCTTCACCCCCTTACCGTATACGAGCGGTGACCGAATAACCACAACCTCCATGCCGGTCTCACGGGCAAGCTTCCCGAGCTCCTGCTCGGCCTGCCATTTTGACCGGCCGTAGGGCTCCTCAGGGGCCGGGGTATCGTCGGCCGTAAAACCGTCGTCGCCAGCTGTGTTCTCACCGTTCACTTTAATACTGCTCATAAAAATGAAACGCCGAACACCGGCCCTGGCAGCCTGCCTGGCAAGATTCAGTGTCCCGGCAACGTTCACCTCCCAAAGCGCCTGCGACAAGGCTCCACCGGGATCCTTCATTGCCTGAACCTGCGCTGCCGTATGAACGACCGCGTCTACCCCGGCCAGCGCCACGGACCAGTCGGTTTGACCATCGACTGAACCCACTACCCTTTCATCCGGGCCACCACGCCCGGACCGCACCGCACCGATAGCGGTAAACGCCCGGTCAGCGGCGAGTTCACGCATGAGATTCTGGCCAATAAAACCAGAAGCACCTGTTACCAGCACACTGCGTTGCTCGTTCATACTTCAGACACTCTGGTAAGCACTCAGTGTTTTCTCCGCCGTGGTCTTCCAGGAGAAACGATACGGCGGCAACCGGTCCGGCATGGTTGCCAGGGCCTCCTCGAGACTACCGGACAGATTGCCCAGGTCTGCCAGAAACGCCTGTTTACCGGCAACCTCCGCCATGGCACCGAAGTCCGAGGTTAATACCGGTGTACCGCAAGCTCGGGCTTCCGCAATCGGCAGGCCAAACCCCTCGTAAAATGAGGGGTAAGCAAACAATCGCGCCCCCGAAATAAGCCCCGCCAGATCAGCGCGCGGAACGCGACCTGCGAGAATGACCTTGCCGCCCCTTTGGCCAACCGATTCCACAATGCGGTAGAGCCGGTCACTGTCCCAGCCAGAACCACCAACCAGAACAAGCGGATAATCGTTCTTAAAGCGCTCAGGCAACCTGTCGTACGCCTCAACCAGACCAACCAGGTTTTTCCTCGGTTCAAGGGTAGCAACCGAAAGAATATACCCTTTGTAATCCAGGCCAAACCGGGACAGAACCTGCTGTGCCTCCGATGCCTCGAGTTGCCGGAGGTCCTCTTCCACGCCGAGGTGAACGGGCACCACTTTCCGCGCTACATCAGGAAAAAAGGAACAGATCTCGCTCTGGATGAATTCACTGTCGGTAATGACAAGATCCGCCCGATCCAGAGCACCTGGCAATTGTTTGTTCAGAAACCGCACCCGGCCCGCCGGGTGATACTCCGGATACCGCAGATGGGACAGATCGTGCACGGTCACGATCAGGGGCCCACTGAACCTGAATGGAACAAAATTAGGCTCATGGTAAAGGCATTCGCCCAGGCCCGAGACCGCTCGTGAGGCGCGCTGATCCCGCACCCATTGGCGCAGCGGGTAAGCACCCGGAACAGACCGTAAAAACGGCTTCCATCGGTTCAGGAGACCGGACGCAGAGCCCGAACCACCGGCCTGGCCACCCTCCTCATCGAGCAACTGCTCAAGAGCGCCGCCTTCAATCAACTGCCCCCTGAGAACGCCCTTTACATCAACACCCGGCAATCGGCCGAGCTCTCTGCAGAGGTGCTCCGTGTAGTAACCAATCCCCGTTCTCGGATGATCAAGCGAGTCCAGCCTGAGCACTACCCTCATCAACGGGTCTCTTCGTACATGCTTTCCAGCGTTTCTCGAAGAGGGGTCGTTCTGAGACCGCCAAGAGTTTCCCGAAGGCGGCTGTTGTCCCCCACAAGCACCGGAATCTCGTTACTGCGAACGAAGGCCGGATTTACCACAACCTTGATCCTGTAGCCGGCAATCTCAGCCATCATATCCAGCACGTCGGAGATCGAATAGGCATTACCGGAGCATAGATTGACCGGAGACGCTTCGTTCTTGGCTTCCAGCAGACCAATGTAATAGTTCACCACATCCCTGACATCGGAAAAATCACGACTCACATTAATATTGCCCAGCTCGATCATGGGCTCACCACGGGAAAAGTGGTTAACAACCTTGGGAATCAGAAATCGCTCGTTTTGCCCTGGCCCGGTGTAATTGAAAGGCCTGGTCACCGTTACTGGTAAATGCCCAAACCTGGCCGCCACCAGGTGCTCCATCGAGAGCTTGCTGGTTCCGTAGTGATTAACAGGTGATGGGCAAAGACTCTCGTCAATCCGTGACACCGAGGGCGTCCCATAGACGTTGGCGCTGCTCGCAACAATGATACGCGACGGACCGGGCTGCAGTTCGTCGATGGATTCAAGGAGGTTGAGGGTACCGATGGTGTTCACCCGGTAAAAATCCTCTGCCACGCCGTGCCCGACAAATGACAATGCCGCCAGATGGATTACGCCATCGGGGCGAACCGCACGAACCATCTCCGAGAGCGAGTTCCTGTCCAGCAGGTTTGCGTCTACAACCTTTTCACCAACCGCTCCACTGGCACCCATCGCATAGACATCATAGCCTTTCGCCAGGAGCAACGGGACCAGAAACCGGCCAGTGAAGCCACCGGCCCCAGTGACCAGAATTCGTTTCATATTTCCTCCTAATACCAACCGGCTCAGAATGAAGCGCCTTTATCGATACGCTCCAGATCCGCCTTGACCATCATGTTGCACAAGGTTTCCAGAGACGTTGCCGGCTCCCAGTTCAGCTCTTCCCGGGCCTTGGACGCATCCCCTATAAGCATATCCACCTCCGCAGGGCGGTAAAACGCCGGGTTCACCTTTACAATGGTGCGTCCGCTTGAACGCTCAATACCGCGCTCATTTTCTCCTTCGCCTTCCCAGACGATATCAAGGTCGGCCGCCTGTCCTGCCAGGCTCACAAACTGACGCACCGATTCAGTCCGGTTGGTTGCAAGAACAAATGTATCCGCTGTGGGCGCCTGCAAAATACGCCACATCCCATCCACGTAATCTCTGGCAAACCCCCAATCCCGCTCGGCATCAAGGTTACCCAGCTCCAGACAATCCAGTTTGCCCGTCGCAATGCGTGCAATGCCATCGGTGATTTTGCGGGTTACAAACTCAAGCCCACGCAACGGCGATTCATGATTAAACAGAATGCCGCTGGCTCCGAAAATGTTGTGGGATTCCCGGTAATTCACCGTCATCCAGTGAGCGTACAGCTTGGCGACGCCGTAGGGACTGCGTGGATAGAATGGCGTCTGCTCGGTCTGCGGAACCGATTGAACTTTGCCGAACATCTCAGAGGTAGATGCTTGATAGAAGCGAATTGCGGGATTCACAATACGAATCGCTTCAAGCAGATTCACCGCGCCAATGCCGGTGATTTCCCCGGTTGTAATCGGCTGATCAAAGGAAACCCCTACAAAGCTCTGTGCCGCAAGGTTATAAACTTCCTCCACCTGCGTTGTCTGCAAAAGACGGATGGCCGCTCCCATATCCGTCAGATCGAACTCGAGCAGATGCAGAGAGGGATGAGACTCAATCCCCAACTCCTGGATCCGCCAGAAATTCACAGAACTGGTTCTGCGATAGGCCCCGTAGACCTCGTAACCTTTAGAAAGCAATAATTCCGCCAGATAGGCGCCATCCTGGCCAGTAATGCCGGTGATCAACGCTTTTTTCATATATCTACCTCAAAACCTTACTCGAAGGCGACTCAACGCTGAGCCACATTTTTATATAATTCGTAATAGGAACGCCCAACCAGATCACCGGAGAATACCGATTCCAGCCGTTCGCGCCCTGCCTGGCCCAGGCGCTCTGCCCGGGCCGGCTCCCGCTCTATCTCCAGCATGGCACCTGCTAACGCCTCTGCGTCATTGGGCGGAACCACCAGCCCGGTCTCATCGGCCAGATTCACAAAGGTGGTGCCAGTCCCAATCTCACAGGTGATCAGAGGCTTGGCATGCAGTTGCCCCTCAAGAAGGGTCACACCAAACGCTTCTGAGCGAACGTACGACGGAAAAACCACCGCACGACAGCGCTCTAACAGAGCCTGCTTGAAATCGTCCGTTACAAAACCGGCAAAATGCACGTTACGGGCATCCAGCCTGCTGGCTAACTGGCGCAGACGGGCCTCTTCCGGCCCCCGCCCCGCTATCACTACCTTCAGACCGTTACGGGCCGCCGCCCGCACCAGTGTGTCCAGTCCTTTGTAGTAACGCAGGACCCCCACAAACAGATAAAAGCCCGAGCCGTAAGAGCGCTCAACCGCGGCGCTCGCTTCGGCGCTTGGCGGCGCATAGCTTTCCGGACTCAACCCGAGGGGAATAACAGAACATTTATCTCCCAGGCGACTCAGGAGCGGGCTCGACGCAAGATAATTCGGCGAGGTTGCCACAACCGCCTGCACCCTCGAAAAAAAACATGAGCGCAAAGGCCTGTACAGTGCCTCGAGACGGCGCTGCCGGATGATATCGGAATGGTAGGTTAACACTACTGGCTTGCGAACACCGGTTAACATATGGACAAGATCCGCGAAGGGCCACGGATAATGTACATGGATAACATCGGCCCACCTGGCCTGTTCCCGGTACAACCGGAACAGCCCCATACCCATGGAACAGGAGGCCGGGTCGAAATGCAGCGGGGCCCGGATGACGGTTGCCTCCGGGCGTTCCAGCGTGTCGACTGAAGGGGTTTTTGCCAGCGTTAACACCCGGTGACGAACACCGTGTTTCCCGGAAGCAATGCAAATCTGCCGTATGGCTTCTTCCACTCCTCCATGTGATTCCGGCATGTATGTGCGATAAAACTGTAGCACGTTCAAGCGCCGCATCTCCTCGAATGACCGTTCCGGGGTCAACAATTAAAAGGCAGCGATTTTATCACAAAACAATGACACTATGTGGTCAGAGGGGCGTGATTCCACCCATCAGAAATTAAAACTCAGGTCGTCGTCATCCTCCCCGAACAGATCCTCCAGATCGACATCGTCTACAGACCTTGACTGCCCGCTCGCCTGATGACGCAACTCGTAAAGCCGGGAAAGCCCCTTCAGACGATGTTCGGACAGCAACTGGGCGTAAGCCACCGATAGCGCACCACTGGCGTTCAAGGCGCTGAGCACCTCTGGATCCAGACTTCTCAGTGCGCGCTCATCTATGTGGTACAGACCCTTTACCTCAAAACCCGCTTCACTATTCGGATTACGGGCGGTGAGATCCCAGGCAACAATCACGCCGGCATCTTGTAACTGCTTCACCAGGGCGGAGGTTACTGCCGTGGCCTCCCCCAACTTTTTGAGAAACGCCACGGCGTTGCGGCCCCGCTCGGCCAGCTCTCCATGGCTGTCAAACAATCGCTCCCCTTTCTCACTGCAGCGCTGCTCAAAGGCCGGCGACTGCTCATCCACACAGACAACCTCTTGCCTGGATGAGGCATCCACAAGAACACGAAATGGATGCGCCCGATACCATGCAGGTCGATAGCCGCCAATCCAGCGACCGTTGGTATGAACATAGACGTTCACACCGGCCTGCAATGATTGCAGCGCCGCCAGCTCCAGCCCGTCATCTCTGTCGGACTTCACAAAAGCCATGGCCATGGTTGGCAACACATGGGGAACTTCCTCTGCCACTACAGGCACAACGGCCTGCTCCAACGCGAACTGATGGCCGGTTGCAACCAACCCTGACTCACGGTGGGCACTCTTACTCAAGGGAACAAAACGAGACATGACACCTCTCAATCAACTAACCAGAAAACGACGCCCAGAATAACATATCCCGGGACCTCAAGGCCGCATCACGCCAAAGACCCAGATAAAACCACCAGGAAACAAAAAACCCCCGATTGGCGAACCAACCGAGGGTTTTCTTTCGATCCTTTCCAGCTCCAGGAGCTTCGAGGATCCAGGCTACTAAGCCGAAGCTGTTCGCCTGTTTGGCCTAACCAACACTTATGCCTTAGGCAACGTTGGAATCGTCCATTCCACCCAGGCCTGTCGCCAGCTGATCTGTGAAGTCTACAGAACCAACCAGTGAAGCTGAGCTGAACGTACCGCCAACAGTGTCGTAAGACACTTCATAAACCTTGTATTCACCAAGGTTGTCACCAGCAGCACCAGAGTCAGAGTTCTCGATCATCACGATAGACTTCTGAATGTTACCAACGAAGTTAGCCGTTGGTGCGGCAGCCGAGGCGCCAGTGTTCAGAGCTTCCAGAACCTGAGCGGTAGTCAGGGTCGCGAAGTCTACAGCAGCGACAGTCGATCCGTCGATCTCATCCATCTGAGTGATAACAACATCGTTCTCACCGATTGCACCCAGACCAGCAGTCTGATCCAGCAGTGAAGTGGCGATGCGCACCTGAGAAGTGCTGGAACCAGAAGCTGACTCAACGTTATCCAGCCAAGCTGTGAAGTCCAGAACGTCTCCGCCGGCAACATCGTTGTAGTGAACAACGGTGTCGTTACCGAATCCACCTTGGTCGAAGACCAGGGTATCAAGAGTAGTGTCATCGGAGCTCAGAACAACTACGTCGTCGCCAGTGCCAGCGTTCACAACGTTGAAGCCACCCTGAACAACGGAGTCTGTACCGTTGACGGTAGTGACTGCGTAGTCGCTGATGGTATTAACGTTGTCGTACAGAGTACCAACGTCAGTAGCATCGATGTCGGAATCCTGATAGAACTCCTGCAGTGCAGACACCAGGTTGTTCTGGTTAGATGCAGAAACATCAGTCCAGTCGCCCAGTACTTCCAGCTCAACCATGTTGTCCGGAACAGCAGTATCAGATGCGCCGTCGATCAGGTAGGACACGATCAGGTGACCGTTGCTGTCAACTTCTGCAAAAACCAGCTTGTTAGCAACCGGATCTTCGTTGATCGCAGCAGCCGCAGCTTCGTACAGATCACGCTCGGTAGTCACGCCACCGTCGGATGCTTCGATCTGCGCAGTAACTTCGATACCGTCAATGAAGGAGTCAGCGCCGATAATAGGAGCTTCTTCCGGCATTGCCACGGTTACCTGAACGGTACGACCCGCCAGAACCTGAGCACCATTGATGGTTGAAGTTGAGCTAAGCTGAGTTGCAGCCAGAACATTACTAGTACCGGCGTCCAGCTGAGCAACAGTCTTGTCGCCAGTGTTTTCAGCGTAAACAACATCGTTGCCGCCGCCAGTGTTGGTAATCAGGTCGGTAGAACCGCCAGTTACCACATCAGCGCCACTGCCCAGAACAACCGTTGCAGTGTTTGACTCAGGATCGTTCAGATCTGAAGTCAGAGTAACAACGTTATCACCGCCTGTTGAGTTGATGGTCAGGCTGGCTTCGGTGCTTCCAGAGGTAGAGGTACCGTCCAGATCAGCCACGATGAGATCATCACCAGAACCGGTGTTGATAGTGAACGCCTGTGCGTCAGACGGACGGCCATCACCATCATAGTCAGCGATGAAGGTTACGTCAGTGTTGGAACCAGCGCTGTTGAATGAAACCAGGTCGCTTACAACCGCACCTTCACCAATGCTCAGCTCTTCGCCATCAAACGCAGTCGCGTTGATCACGTTCAGGTCGCTATCTACGGCACCGATCCACAAAGAACCGTCATCACCCATAGAGTCGATGTAGATCTCTTGCAGCGCAGCACTGTTTGTGGCTGTTTGGGTCAGGGATTCAATCTTGCTGCTACGATCAACGGTTACGTTGAAACGCTCAACACCGATAAGAGAATCGGACTCACCACCAATTTGAACGTCACCAGCAGTTGAACCACGACCGGCGTTGTCCAGAATCAGGTTGGACTCGATCAGGTTGCTGCTTACAGAAGGATCAACCGGCTCAGCGTTACCCGCTACCAGGAAGCCACCTTCTACAGACTCGATCGCCGCCTGGGTGAAGTCAACTTCACCGAACTCTGCACCATCCGGATCAGTGATCAGGATTTCCTGAGCAGTGAACGGCAGGTTTACGGTGTTGTTAGCAACAGTAACCTGCTCGTACGGAGTAGACAGGGTTACGTTCAGTGAGCCCAGACCCTGAGCAGCCAGAGCTGCATCAATAGCAGTTACCAGACCCTGGTAGGAACCGTCGGTAGATACAACGTCATCCAGAGTGAAGGCATTGCCGTCCAGCTCAAAACCAAGCGTTACGCTTACGTTGGCAAGCGGAGTTGCCGGAGTTTCGGTGGATACGTCAGCGATGCGGATCAGCAGCTGGGAGTTAGAAGCTTCTTCCGGCGCGCGCAGCAGAGACTGGCTGTCGAAGGTCGCAGTAAAGTCGGTTCCGAACTGGGTATCTTTGATACCGAAGGTAACATCCTTGGTGATGTTCAGGTTGTTGCCTTGCAGGTTAACGTTGTTCACTTCGAAGTCGCCGCGACCGAAATCGGCCCAGAACTCTTCAACGTTTTCCATGCGAGTCGCATCAAGAACCACGTCTTCCAGAGCTTCGATGTAAACTTCTTCGACGTTCTGGGTGTAAGGACGCGGAGCCTGAGCATCGAAAGCATCGCTTTCGTTATCGTTGATCATGGACGCCTGGATCGTGTCACGACCAGAACCACCGTCGATGCTGTCGCCAGTAGCGAACTCGTTGGTCAGCGAACCATCTTGGTTCTGACCTACGAAGCCAACAAAGACGTCGTCGTTGTCAGTACCGGTCAGGTAATCACGGCCTTCGGTCAGCTGGAGGGTGTCACCAGGCTCGCCGCCCGGAGTACCGCCAGAACCGGCCAGGTCATCAACTTCAGACTGGGCAGAAGCGATAGTTGTAGGATCAGAGGTAACGATCAGGCCGTCGCCAAAGGTAACGTCGTCCAGGCTATCGAGCTCAACAGATGCCAGGTTATCTGCGGTGTAATCAGAAACTGCAACCCGATTCAGGAACTGATCCTGAGCAGCACCGGCGTTGGCTGGATCCTGTGCAGCGGCTACCAGGTCAGCAATGACCTGACCACGGCTGGTGCCGCTATCGAGAGCGTCAACCCAGTACTGGATGCCTGTAGGATCGTCAGCAAGAGTCTTGCCGAGTGTGTTCAGGTAGATGTGCTCAATGAAAGCCTGGTTGGTGTCGAGAGAGCTGCCGAAGTAATCCTGTGCAGCGTCCGTTTCCAACATGGCAGTAGCTGCAGCAGCAACAGATGCTTCGCTCTGCCAGAATTGATTCCCTTCACCTTCTGAAGCCCTGTTAAAAATGGCGACATAAAGTTCGGAAACTTGAGTCTTGGTTAGTGCCATTGGTTATTCTCTCCTAATCGGATTGCGATCTAAAACGACCAGTTTTAGCGTTGTTAAAAAACAACTCGGGCAAAGATGCACGAGCTAAGAAACGAAGTCAACACTCTAACGTCAAAGAACCATGAACTTTAATCCCTGTTTACAGGCTGTTACATGGCACGGTCAGCTAGCTTTTAAAATCCTCCTTAATTTCGTCACAGAAACCCAGTATGATTTCCGGCTCTTCTAATTATATGAACAGACGCTTCGCATGGTCTGCGGCAACCAATGCGCTGCGACCTGTTATGACGTTCCGACATTGACGATTAGAGAATATAGCACGTTTCCGTTAGGTTGCAACGCTGTTGAAGCCCGCAGCATGGCGTGTTTCGCAAAATACCGTGCGGGTCACAGTTGTGCACTGTTCCGCTGCCCAATGACTGAGGTTCATTCGTTTCCGTGGGTTTTTTTCGCTTTATACTGGCATCGTTGGTTCTGGTAAGTCACATGGGGATAACCATTTCCGGGCTTAATCCCGGCGTCACGGCCGTGGTGATATTTTATCTGCTGGCCGGGCAAGTGGTATGCAGACTCTGGCAGCGACAGGCCCAGCTGCCGTACCCACAGCGGGTGCGGTGGTTTTACCGTGACAGGCTTTGGCGCATCCTCCCGATGTACGGTTATGTGCTTATAGTGGGTTATACGGCCTGGCTGGTCGGGGCAGACTCCTACTTTCTGTCGTCCACACCCGGATTAACAGACTGGCTGAACAATGTGCTGGTCATTCCGCTCAACTATTACATGTTCAACCAGTCTGATACGTTTACCCTGCTTCCGCCGGCGTGGTCGCTGGCCGTAGAGCTTCAGTTCTATCTGCTGGTGCCGATTCTGCTCCTGCGGTCGCACTGGCTCGCACTGGCCTGGTTAATGAGCGTTGCGGTTTTTGTTGCCGCGCAAAGCTCCCTGCTTGATACCGACGTCTTTGGCTATCGCCTGCTGGCAGGCGTGGGCTTTGTGTTCATCTGCGGGTGCTGGCTGGCGACTTCGGAAGACAGGAAACACGCCATTCAACACCCTCTGGCCCTGACTCTCTTATGGTCTGGCATCTCAGTGTATGTGGCCATTCTTCTTTATTACCCGGATCTGCGCCAGCCCTTCAATCTGGAAGTTGCCCTGGGCTTTGCCGCAGGGCTACCTGCGGTGATCCTGGTCTCCCGCTGGAAACTCTCTGGTCGGCTTCACAAGGCGCAACGGCTCGCAGGGGCCCTCAGTTACGGCGTATTCCTGGCACACTTCCCGGTGATCTGGCTATTGGAACTCTGGGCACCGATGCTTTCACACAATGTGGCAGCGGTTCTTGCCGGTTCCACTCTGGTGGCTCTGATCGGGCATCTGGGGGTCGAACGGCCGTTATGGCGACGCCACAGGGCGTTTGTCGACCCGCCCGTCACCTCGCCTGGCTTTTGATAAGTATGTCAACCAGCTGTGCGGCGCTCTCTTTCCAGGTAAGCCATGGCATGTCATCAGGTTTCGGGTGAGCGCCTTCCTGATAAGCCGCCAGCCAGCCCTTGATGGCTTCGGGCAACGCCCTATCCGAGGGGTAGAACCATGCCGCGGTACCAGCCACCTCCCGAAAAACTGGGATGTCGCGAGCCATAACCGGCAGCTTATGCTGGGCAGCCTCAATCAGTGGCAAACCGAAACCTTCACCGTATGAAGCGGCAATCAGACAGGTGCTGGCACCGTAGACCTTTCCCAGATATTCATCACTGATGCCGGGCAACCAGAACAGCCGCTTGCCATCCTCCGGATGGGCTTTGAGTCGCTCAAGGGTCTTGAGTATCCCGGCGCGCTCCGAATCTGCCAAACCTTTCCATCCCTCCTGCCCTACAATCACCAGGTTAACATCCACACCCTGGCTCCATAGCTGTTCAAAGGCGTCCAGCACCGGCAGGTGGCCCTTTCTCGGCTCAATGGTACCAACCATTAAAAAGGTCGGTCGCGCACCCAGGAGGCCCAGCGTGCGCTCTGCACCAGGCAGCACCCCGCGGCTGGGCGCAGAGCTGGCAACGTCCGCCCCCAGATGGAACCACCTGACATCAAAGGCTCGCCCTTGCTCACGCGCCAGACCCACTTCCGCCTGCCATTCCGACAGATCCCCGGCCACCGTTCTGGAGATACACACGGCACCATCGAACTGTGAAACCGTTCTTAACCATTCGGTGTGACCAGAACGGGCGCCAGCAGGAAAAACATCCGGCATTTGCACCGGAAGCAAATCAAACACCGTGAAATAGACACGCACCCCCCGGTTCCGGTAATCGACAAACAACCCGGATTGCGCCGCCTGCACCAGTACATCACCGGACAAATCCAGCCCGAGGAGAATATCGCCAGACTCCGGCTCCACGATCTCATCCTCCAGCGCGTCGGTCGGACAGCCCAGCAGACCAAGAACATAATGGCTGGCATAACGATAATGCCAGCGTCCGCCCGTATTACTCAGATAAACCGGTTCAACACGGTAGCCTTCGGGACAGGACTCAAGCAGTGCCATCAAAACAGATCGGGCAACCCGCTCAATGCCGGTCTTGAGGTCATTGCGACAGGTGGCGGTCAGATCCAGGAAAAGCCGGCGCGCCGGCTTTGGCAATGGTAGCGAGGCCGCAATGCATTCAGACAGCGGAATCAGGGCACTGTCAGGTACTTCAGATTTTTGTGACGCCACGGCCCGGATCAGGCTCTCGGAACCTGTAGCGGCGCGACCATGGAAACGCTCCAATGATTCAGCATACTGGCGGGCGCACTCGGCGGGGGCATGACGGCTCAGGATTATGTCTCTTGCATGCTGCCCAAGTGCCTCTCGCTTCTGCGGTTCGCCCCACAAGGTTTCGAGCGCACCTGTGAGGTCCGTATCGGCAAACTCATCGTCCAGCAGCCAGACAGCCTCGTTGTCCAGCTCGGCCATTGATCCGTTCGCGTTGACAATAACGGGCAAGCCATGCCCCATGCAGTCCAGAACCGCCGCCGAGGTTTCACCACGTGAATGGGCGCGCAACTGTACCGCGACGTCGGCCGCCAAAAGATAGTCCCGGAACTGCTCAGCCGAGGCGAATCCCGTAATGTGAATGCGATCACCGCAACCGCTGGCATCAATGGTTTTCAGCAAGCCTTTGCCGTAGTCGTCCTCCGGACATTGACCGACAAACACCAGTTTCGAGTTTGAGCTCTGCGAAACCGCGCTCTGCAACCACGATTCGAGCAGCCTGTGGTTCAGCTTGGTGGCATCGAGAAAGCCGAAACTGCAAATCATGAAGTCGCCGTCGCCCAGCCCCAGCTTCGCCCGGGCCTGCTGCCGGTTGTTCTCTTGCTCTGGTTGGCGAACAAGAGGAATGACATCCACCGAATCAACAAGTTCGCGACCATACCACTGGTGCATCAGACGGCGCGAATAGTCGGAATGAACAATCATCCCCTGGGCATTCTGGAGTACCTGAAAGTTGGCCGGGTATTTCAACTTTGCGGCTTCAACATCACGGAAGCGTTCCCGCACTGCTGAATAACCATGAGCGTTATACAGAGCGCGCGTCCAGGCGTGTTCGTGGCCAGCCTGAATCTCCAGCCAGGACATCAGTCCACTGAGGTAAAAGTCGTGCATGACCACCGTGCCAGGCACTTCTTCGAGCAACGACAGCATGTGGGTGTGGAAGGGCGCATTACCCATCTGGTAAAGCACACGATCCATCTGGCCGGCATTTTCCCTGAGCCAGTCCACGTCCCGTACCTGGAACTGCTCCCCAATCCGGGAAGGGGCAACTTCTTTCTGGGCAACGACCAGTTCAATGTTGTAGTACTCGGCCAGTGCTGGCAGCAATTCCGCGCTGTAATCCGCGATTCCCGTGCGCTCCGGGGGCATGGGAGAAACAAATGCCAGCCTGGGCTTGCCATCAGGACGAGGGGCGCAACACTCCTCGACTCGCGGTTTATCCAGCGTGCCCCACGCGCTGAGCGCGCGTTGTGCTGTAATGTCCCATGAAAAAAGCTCAGCCTGCCCCAGACCATGGGTGCGAAGCTCATTCCTGAACGCTTCATCCATCAACGCACGGGCCATTTTCTCGCTGATGCTGTCAACATCGAATGGATCAAACATTGCAGCGTCCAGCGCGATGACTTCCGGCAAGCTGGACGTATTTGCGCCTATTACAGGCGCGCCGCAGGCCATAGCTTCAAGGGCCGGCAAACCAAACCCTTCATGCCACGATGGAAATACATAGAGCCGGCAGAGGTTGTAAAGGAGTATCAGATCATGATCCGTTACGTAGCCTGTGAAGCACAGGTTGTCGGGGGCCAGGCCGCACTCCCTGGCGCACCGGCGCAACTCCGCAATGTTGGCCTCCGACATTTTCCCCGCAAACACCAGCTGATGTTCGGTCTGGATTTGCTGAGGGAGTTTCGCAAATGCCTCAATAAGCCGAGGCAGGTTTTTTCGCTCATCGGCGCCGCCGGTATACAGTACGAAAGGCTGCCTGATACTGAATTTGCCCAGCACGGATGACGCCACCGCCGCGTCCACGTCCAGCTTCTGGAACTCGGGATCGATGGCCGACGAGACATTGACGAAACAATCGCCTGAGCGTTGAAGATTCTCCATGCCCTCCTGTTTTGCGGAGTCGGAGATCGCAAGGAACAGTTCTGCTCGCGTCAGATGTTCAATTTTTTGCTTGTAAAAGCGCTGGAACGGGGGATTTGGCGTGAGGTAGTGATCCGGGTTCAGCAGGGGAATAAGATCGTGAATCGTCACGCTGACGGGTGTTGAGCTGTCAAAACAGCCAATACTGCTGACGGCGTCGTCAACAAACCCTTCGAACATGCTGACGATATGGATAACATCTGCATTGAGGCTCGCGAGAAACGCTTCTCTTACGAGCTCTGCCGACCGGCGTCGGGATTCGTTGCCAGGTTCGCATTCCCTCACTGGCCCTGGCGCATACCAGACCCGGATATTTTCCTGCGGCAATAAACCGTCGAACGCTGTGCGGATAGACTCAACGGTGTCGGGAAAGAGTCCGTTCAGCGCAAGTATGACGTCATGATCGCCCCGGTTACGGGCTACTGCCTGGGCAAAAGAAAGCGTATGCCGCCCAATACCACGGAAACGACTTTCCGTCTGGGCACCCTGCATATCAATAACAATGCGCATTACGCCTGCTTCCTTTTTCTATCCATTGCCGTGCGAAGCTTGAAATAGGTTTGACGGGCGTGGGGCGTGAGCTCTCCCAGGGTTTCTGACGAGGAGCGGAATTCCTGAAACGCCCCCCCACTTGTGCCAACCTGTCTGAAAAAACCACCTCCGTGGTACAGACTCCTCATGCGGCTGTATAACCCCAGCCGCTGGGCCATGGTCACACACCACGTCCGCAGGCGTGGCCGGGAACCGATAAAGGCCACCAGGAACGCGATTACTGGCAACATGATTTTACGAATCAGGGCCTTACCACGCGCGGCCGGACCAAGTTTCCGCAGTAGCGAAACCTGAAAAGCCGACCACCGCAAAGGCGCTGTTATTCGCCAGGAGCGGCTCCTGTAGACGCTGGCCAGCTCTGTCTCGGTCGCCGTGGCTCTGGCTTGAGCCTCATCAGCAATCACTTCCGCGCGCCCGGCTCTTTCTGCCGCCAGCCTGGCTTCGGCCATGGCACGCTCGGCATAATCCGCACTCTGGTTGGCCAGTTCGGCAGTCCGAGCCAATGCCGTATCAACCTGGCTGTCGTAGCGCCCGGTCAGCGCCGCGAGTGTCACACCTCGCTCCGTGCTGAACGCATCGTTCAGTAGCCCGGTGACCTCTTCGCTGGCTGCTTTCTGTGCCACCACCGCATAATCCGGACTTACGCCTTCAAAAACATCCAGCAACCGAAGTGGAGAGGCCCCCTCCGAGACCCATTTCTGCTCCTGCAGCCTCAACACACGGGTCCGGCAGAAGCCGTAATATTCGGGCAGAAATGACAGCAGTTCGGGGGGAATCGGTCGCTCGTGGGTGGGGTCCAGATAAAAGCTGTTGGCGCCGACCGTGACGTTTTCAGGATTGGGTGTTTCCAGTATCAGCAATCCTCCGGGAATCAACACCCGGTGAGCAAGCTCGATAAGACGCTGCAAGACGTCGAAGGGCAGATGCTCGGCAATATGAAATCCCGACACCACGGAAGCGCTGGCTTCCGGTTGCTTCTGCAAATAGGTAACAACATCCTCAAGCTCGACTTTCAGCCCCCGGCTCTTTGCCGCTTCCAGCATGCCGGAGCTCAGATCAACGCCAACCGCCTCAAAACCAATGTCGCCAAGAAGCTCCAGCCACTCACCTCTGCCGCACCCCAGATCAATGGCGTGGGCACCGCCACCAACTTCCAACAACGGCTCGACGAAAGGCCGGTACACATCAAGGCGACCTTTGATCGACTCCCGGGAACCCCGGTATTTATCCTCGAAGGCCCTGTAAAAATCCTGTTGATCGTTCATACGGTAATCTTCGGCTCAATCCAATTGCAGCCCTGGAACTGCATCCTGTTGACATTCACCACATTGAAAACCATCGCAAGATCCCGCCATTCGTAATTGGCCTCAATGTGCGAATCCATGGCATGAAGCGCAGTAACCACTGAATAACTGCCCACGCCCAGATTGGCGGGAAACGCGATAACAAACCGGTGAACACTGCCTACTTCGGGATCAACAATCGCCTGGCGGCTATGCCATGTGTTGGTACCGTACATTACCTGTCCGAGACGATCCTTGATCCCGTAGCCAAGCACAAGGCTGCTGATCGGTTTATGAACCTTGACCGATATTCGAAGCTCGACGTTCTCACCCACTTCAATGTATTCCGCCATCTCGCCCCGGGCGTTGAAAAGCGCAATGTCTTCGATTTTCGCTTCGCCGGTGCCGGATTGCGTCTGCACCTTGCCACTGTCGAGTTTTTTGACTTTTACGGTGCTGTTTTCTTTTTCTGCAATCAGCGCGTTATAAAAGTCCATAACTTCTTCGGGCGCGCCGTCCTTGATCACGGCCCCTTTTTCCAGCAGAAGAACACGATCACACAGAGCCTGAATCGAGGTACGGTCATGAGAAACAATAAGGAGCGTTGTTCCCTCGGCCTGGAACTCGCGGATTCGACCAAAACTCTTGTGCTGGAAATAGGAATCGCCGACGGAAAGCGCCTCGTCCACAATCAGAACGTCCGGACGCCAGGCGGTGGCCACCGCAAACGCCACTCTTACCTGCATCCCGCTGGAATAGGTGCGAACCGGCTCGTCGAAATAAGCGCCTACTTCCGCGAAGGCTTCAATCCGGTCAATGGCTTCGTCGACCTCGGCTTTGCCAAACCCCATGATCGACGCTGCGTGATAGACATTCTGGCGGCCGCTTAACTCCGGGTTAAAGCCCATCCCCAGTTCGAGAATGGCGGATACCCGCCCATTCAGAACAACGTTGCCACCACTGGGCTGCAATGTGCCGGTGATCAACTTGAGCAGCGTGCTCTTCCCTGCACCATTCTGACCAACCAGCCCGACAGCCTCCCCGGCGCCGACCTCGAAGGTAATATCATTGATTATCCTGGATACGGCCACTGGCCTGACCGGCACGCCAAACCAGGTGGCCACGCGTTTCCATTCCGAGCTGAACTCACGGAACTCTTTGGTCAGACGCTGAACACTCAGGACGCTCACAGTTTGTCCACCATTTCTGCATTGGCCTTACGAACCAACCACAGCCCCAACACCAGAAGCACGGCCCCGATCAGCCCAAGGATACCCAAATCGAAAAGGTTCGGTGATTGCTGATACGCCAGTACGTCATGGTAGGCGTTTACCAACAGGTACACCGGATTGAAAAACAGAAACCCCCTGACGTCTTCAGGAATGAT
Organism: Marinobacter sp. F3R08; assembly: GCF_018860425.1. Classification (GTDB taxonomy): domain Bacteria; phylum Pseudomonadota; class Gammaproteobacteria; order Pseudomonadales; family Oleiphilaceae; genus Marinobacter. The sequence goes on from NZ_JAHKPI010000016.1 coordinate 31,556, forward strand.
CACAACGGGATAGACTATTGGCGTAAACCAGAACAAGAATTGCAGGACGATGGGGACCACCTGCGCCAGGTCTCTGAGGAAAACGTTCAAGACGCCAATGATCACGCCCAGCCCCAATGCAAACAGCAGCAACACTCCAGTAATGACCGGCATCCAGACTATTGTCATTGTTGGCGCGTGTCCTAAAAATGCGAAGATCACGATGATCGCCGCAAAAAGGACCAGGTTGTTTATCAGTACCGTGCCAGCGGTTATGAGAGGCAGCGTTACTTTCGGTATACGCATTTTCTTGAGCAAATCACCATTACCCACGAACAGGTTCAGGCAACGCGAGAGAGTGTCGCTGAACAGCGTCCAGGCGAGTATTCCGGATGTGAGATAGATGGCATAGGCATACCGGTTGTCAATGCCATCAAATTTTGCAGACAACACCGCAGAAAGGACAAAAGCATAGATCGCAACCATCACCAGAGGGTGGATGATTAACCACAATCCCCCAAGACGGCTGCGCGCAAACTGGTTTACCAGTTCATTGCGAATGGAAGAGGCCAGAAAATGCCGGTAAAGATAGACTCCCTTAAGCCAGCCGTTCATGAAACATCTCCCCAGGGCAGAGGCATCATGGCCTACTGGCTTACCGCGATCATGTCATTTACAGAAAGCGTGCCCGCAATCTGGCGCAATTCAAACTGAAGCAACGCATTGGAAAATACTTCCCGGGTTTTATCACGACGTATGCCGGATAACCTGTTGCGACTGTCCAGCACCTCATTGAGCCCGCGCACGCCTCCCAGAAAACCCTGCTCAGCAGCATCAAGGGCAGCTCGTGCCGAACTTTCTGCGGTGCGCAGCGCCTCGATCCGGCTGTAGCTTCCCCGAAGTTTTTCTGTGACCCGAGAGACCTCCACCTGCACCTGGTTCAGGGTATCTTTCACAGAATACTCTGCGGCATACATGCGGGCGGTGGCCTGCCTCACACGAGACGAGGTTCCGCCCCCTTTGTACAGGGGAACCCTCAACTGGAGCTCAACCCGCGCTTCCTTCCGGATGGTGGTCGCAAAGGTGTCGTTATCGGTGTAACTGGCACTCAGATACAGCTCAGGCCAGTGCGCAGCTTTTTCAGCCTTTCGTGTTGCTTCTGCCAGACCGAGTTCACCTTTCGCACGCAACAGTTGCGTAGCATTCTGAGCCGCCAGCTCCGCCCAGTTCTTTTCCAGAAGAACCGGCGTACTGCGCCAGATATCCCTGGGGATGGGCTGCAACTCCTGGTCCTCCACCCGAATACCTGAAACCGCCTCGAGGTTTTTTATGGCGGCCCGGAAGTCATGACGCAAACCGGCAAGTTCCGCCGAAACCTCGTCAATTCTTGCTTTCGCATCCAGAGTGTCCGCCTTGGTGGCAAAGCCACGGGCGCGCATGTTTTCTAGCTGATCGAGCCGCCGCTCATGGCTTTCCCGCTCTTCTTCAACAATCTCTGTTTCAGCGAGCAACATTTGCGCGTGAAGGAACGCCTCAATTGCAGAGTACCCGATTTCAAGTTCGCGCCCGGCAAGCTGGTCCGCCGCGAGTTTTTCTCCCGCTTTGGCCCGATCAATTGCCCTGAAAGCCCTTTCCGAATAGACAACCTGATCCAGGCTAACGTCATAGCTGGTGTGCTGATCCCGGTCAGTAAGACTGCTTTGCACGTCAAAATCCCGGGTATATTCAGAGGTACCGTAGCTGGCGGTAGCCTCAACCTGTGGCAAGACTCCTGCCCAGGCTTCCCGCACGCCTTCTTTTTCTGCCTGATAGATGTACTGCTCACTCTGAATACCAAAGTTCTTCTCTAAAGCGCTCTGGTACACGTCAGCCAGGCCAACCCTGCCAACAGGCTCTGCGGCGACAGACAACGTCGACAAAAGCGAGAACACCGAAACAATCGTTCGCTGAAACTTCATACTGTGTTACTCCTCCCGAAACGCGCGCTGGAACATGCGAGTAACCGGATCAAGAAGATACTGAAGCGCTGTGCGCTCTCCGGTCTTGATCATGACCTCGGCGGGCATCCCGGGTAACAAATACATACCCTGATGCTGCATGGTTTCTCTTCCGGCCTTAGTGACTTTCACTTTGGCCTCGTAATAGCGCTCCTCGCTTTTCTCGTCTTCCAGCGCATCGGCAGACAGGCCAACCAGCTCACCTTCAATGATATCGGCGGTTTGCTGATTGAACGCAGACAGCCTGACATCGGCGGTCTGACCAATCGCTACCCGATCAATATCCTGTGGCTGCACTCGAACCTTGATCGTGTATTCCTGATTGCTTGGAACAATCTCCATGACCGTGTCTCCGGACCTGACAACCCCTCCGACGGTGTGCACAGCCATAGCGACCACGGTACCGGTAACAGAAGCCGTAATCGTTGTTCGCTCAAGCGTATCCCGCAGCGCTGTTCTCCGGGCCCGCAGATCCGCCATGGTTTGCTGTGTTTCTCTCAGGCGCTCTGCAACTTCTTCGGCATAGTTCTGCTTAGTGACCAGCAACTCGGACCGTGTTTCACCAATCTTGATTTCCAGTTCAGCCAACCGGGATTCATTGCTCGCCTTTTCGCCTTGCAGGCGATACAGCTCCCGCTGCATTTCGTTTATCCGGTTCCGGTCTGCAAGTTCCTGCTCGAAGAGCTCCTGCCAATTTTTCAGCTCTTCCTGATAGCTCTCGATGCGAGAGTTCAGGTTACGGTTCATCGCGCGCAGGCCATCCATTTGCTGGGTAAGTGCCCGAATCCTCTGGCTGTAGATATCAATCTGACCATCCAGAGCCTCGGTTCGGGACTCAAACAGGCCTCTCTGGCCTTCCACGATGTTACGCGCTGAAGGAATATCCTGCTGCAAGAGCTCCTCGGGAAACTCGATTTCGTCAGCACCAACCCGTTCCGCCCGAAGCCGCGCTTCCCGGCCGAGCACTTCCCGGAGTTCGGATTCAACAACATCAAGCTCCGCACGGGCTCTGGTGTCGGACAGAACGATTAACGGATCACCTTTTTCAACCTGATCTCCGTCTTGCACCATCAATTCGTCGATAATTCCGCCTTCCAGGTGCTGAACAACGCGGTTCTGGGACTCAACAATGACCTGCCCCGGAGCAATAGCCGCTCCATCCAGCGGGGCCAGTGCGGCCCAACCGCCCGCACCAACAAAGGTCACCAGAAGGACCGTCAGGCCTGCTCGTATGCGACGACCATAATCCGTAGGGATGCGTTCCATCCCCTTGGAGACGTTCCCCGAACCTTCTTTGGTCTCCCGGGTATAGGTTCCGGGAAGAGCGCTTTCATCCACTTCTTCCCACGCTTCTTCCTGTTCCTCACGGGGGGATGCTTCAGCTTCGGAGGGCTGAGTTTCTTTATGAGCTTCCGATTGCTCCCGAAGATCTTTGTCGTTCGCCATGGATTAAGCCCCGCCCCCTTGTTTGGTTTGTCCGGACTTCGCCTCTTTGGCTTTCCCCTGTCCGATGGCAATCTGCCCGTCCTGGAGCGCTCGCATCACATCGTCTCTCTCACCAAATCCTGCAACCTGCCCATCTGACAGCACAAGCATTTTATCCACCAGCCGGAGAATTGGCTTACGATGAGTAATCAGAGCCACCGTGACCTCTCGCCGCTTGAGCTCTTCAAGCGCCACCAGAAGGGCCTGTTCGCCCTGATCATCAAGGTTTGAATTCGGCTCATCCAGAACAACAAGGCTCGGCTCACCGTAAACAGCCCTTGCCAACCCGATTCGTTGCCGCTGCCCGCCGGACAAAACGCCACCAACAACAGCTATCTGGGTGTCGTAGCCATTCGGAAGGCGAAGAATCAACTGGTGAACACCAGCCAGCTTGGCAGCCTCCACCACTTTTGCAGGATCCAGCTCGCCAAAGCGACAGATGTTTTCACTGATTGTGCCTTCGAACAGCTCTATGTCCTGTGGCAGATAGCCAATATGGGGCCCCAACTGGTTCTTGTCCCATTGATGAATATCCGCGCCATCGAGCCTCACCGTACCGTTGGCCACAGGCCAGACACCGAGCATGGCTCTTGCAAGACTCGATTTTCCGGCAGCACTGGGGCCGACAATCGCCAGCATATCGCCTTTCTGGAGCTCAAAACCCACGCCCCTGAGGGAGGGCGCCTGAGCGCCAGGCGGCACAACCACCAGCGAATTGATACTTACCGAACCCTCAGGCGATGGCAGCGGCATGGATTGACGCTCTGAGTAGTAACTGCGGAATAACTCCTGCAGGCGCTCATAGGCCGATCTGGCTCCGGAAAAACCTTTCCAGGAGCCAATCATTAGATCCAGAGGCGCCAGAGCCCGCCCCATCAGAATAGAGCCGGCAATGACCATGCCCGGCGTGATTTCCTGTTCGATAGCAAGATAAGCACCAAGGCCCAGCATCAGAGACTGAAACATCATCCGAAGCGTTTTGGAGGCATTGGTAAGGATGCCAGCGCGGTCACTGGCGTCGCCCTGGTTCAGAAGGAAGTCCAGGTGACGGTTGCCCCAGCGACTCTTAAGGTTATTCTCCATGCCCATGGCGTGAACCACCTCGGCATTGCGAAGGCAGGAACTTGCATACTGGGTTGACTGAATACTGGCCTGGCCAGCCTCTGCCAGCATCTTCCCGGTCATTTTTTCGTTCGCGTAAGCCAATGCGAGAAGAATGAGCGCAGCCACAATGGCAAAGACGCCAAACCAGGGATGGAACATAAACAGGACAGCAATGAATATCGGCAGCCAGGGACCGTCGAAAAATGCGATCGGGCCCTGCCCCGTGAGGAACTGGCGTAGCGTGGTGAGGTCCGTGAGAGGCTGAGCACTCTGTCGCTCCGGCTTGTCTATTGCTTGCTTGAACATTGACGAGAAAATCTTTTCGCCTAGCTTCTTATCAATGTTGTTTCCAACGCGAACAAGAATGGCCGAGCGCACCATCTGCAAGAGCGCCATTGTCACAAACAGGCCGACGACCACCAGGGTGAGCATGATGAGGGTGTCGACACTCCTGCTGCCCAGAGCCCTGTCGTATACCTGCAGCATGTAAATAGCCGGAACCAGCATGAGTATGTTGATAAACAGACTAAACAGACCTACCGAGAGAAACCCCCGCTTGCATTCCTTGAGGGCGCGCTCCAGCTCAGTTGGCTCAGCTTGCTCTGGATTCGCTTTGTTCGACATAACAGCGGTACCGGTTGATTAACAGGAAAGAAAACGTCACACGCCTGCAATAGAGCGCCGGGATAGTTGAAGCCGGCCATTCTAGGGAGGGTGCCCAAGGGTGTCAACGAAGCCTGATTGGCCAGTCTCCACACTAAAAATCGCGCAACGATAGCCTTCAATGGTTACAAAAGGTCAGAGTTCAACCCCGGCAGATTATACCTTCATTAACTTTTGCCAATCCTGTTGCCAACCGCTGCGTTTCGCGTGCGTTTCCGGCTATGTTATATTCCACCTTTTACGATGATTCGAATTGGTGGTTTTATGGAAAGCATTACTGTTGATGGCAAGACATACAAACTTAAGGATCTATCAACCGAAGGGCGGCTTCTGGCCCGCCAGGCCTCTGCCACAAATGATCACATCAAGAGGTTGGAGGCAAGACTGGCCGTAGCCCGAACCGCCCAGTCCAGCTACGTGGATCGCCTGAAATCAATTGCTGGCAAGAAAGCCTGAAGTAGCGGATCCACCTGGCACCTCAATTTATCCCAGTAAAATAGTCAGTCGGAGTTCTTCATGACGGAAAAGAAAACAAGCGCAACATCAAAGCCCCGCAAGACAACAGCCTCAAAAACAACGGCAAGCAAGCCTGCGGCAAGAAAAACGGCTAGCACTGCGGCCACAAAAAAGACAACGCGCAAAACTGACACCAAAAAAGCATCAGGTGAAACAGTCACTATTGATGGCAAAACCTATCCAGTGGATGCGCTGAACGAGAATGCCAAAGCTCAAATCACCAATCTGCGCGTCACAGACCGACTGATCGGAGAGCTTGAAACAGAGCTCGCGATCACCCGCACAGCGCGCCAACGGTATGGTGAAGCTCTGGAGCACGAATTGAAAACACTCAACACCACTATTCAGTGAATTAGACTAGCAATTCGCCGTTTATTAAGTTAGTTTAAAGTTTGCGATCGGACAGTTAGCACTAGCCGGCCTTCAAGGCCGGCGTTTTTCCCTCCTCAATTACCGAACGCCGAAAGCTCCCCCTATCTGGCAATCGTTTTACTCACAACGCCTGACCAGGCACTGGCGAGCCCATTCACATCCAATGTCCGGATGGCAAAAAACCAGGTACCCTCTCCAAGACCTGAAATCTCGAATGCCATTACCTGACCATCTTCGATAACAACCTCGCTCGACATCGCCTGGACATCCTCTTCCAGACCATAACGGACAACGTACTGGTCAATTTCTCCCATAGCCAGAGATTCCCCATTTTCACGAGTCAAAGGGGCCTGCCAACGCAACTTCGCTGACCCTGTAACCTGACCAGGGGCAGGCTCGGGGCTTATCCCCGGGACTGGTTCGGATTCCGATGCGGGTTCGGGCTCTGGTGCGGGTTCCGGCGCACGCTCTGTAGTCGGCACAGACTCTGGCGCGGGGGCGGGCTCGGGCACGGGCACGGTGACAGAATCAGGCTCTGGCACACTGGAGCCGGGGACATAGCCAATATTGAGCAAAGACGCGTCGATGGATGCCAGCGCCGACGTCAGACTGCTCTCCACCGCCCCCCTCTCAAGCGCAGCCTCATGATGCATGTCCGCTTGCTCACGCGCCGCCAGCAGCACCAGCTCAGCGCTTGGGGAAAGGTAGTACCCGGAACGTTCGGGCAGGTAACCATTGCCGGCAATGACCACCTCAAAACTATTGATGACACTGGCCAGCGTGCCCCAACGATCATCCCCCGCAAGAGCCAGAAAGCCCGCATTAACGAGAGATGACAAAATCATTTCAGAATCAGAACCCAGGGCATCGGGCGACGCCAGATCGACTTGTGGCTGGCTCAGAACACCGTCCGACAGACCAAATTCGGCTTCCAATGTGCGAAGCGCAGACTGATAGCCACCCTCTCCGAGTGCGCCGTTATTCAGCGACAATTGATAAGCAAGGGAACCGACAGGAGACAGGACGGCCTGCGATGAGGCAGTTGATGATGGATTAACCACGGTAACCATGGAGAGATCGTTGCCCGGCCAGAAGTGCTCACCAAAGGTGACCCAGCCTCCTCCCGGTGTCCTGCATGCAGGGCGGACATCACAGCGCATCTGAGTAGCGCTGTCGGACCCCAGGACCACTTTCAGCCCCTGCCCCGTGAACTCCACCGGAACTCCAATGCGAAAGCGCCCCTCACCATCGGTGCGAACACTCTCCCCTACCCGGAGCCAGACATTACCTCCAGCCGGCCGGTAAATAGAGATCAAGCCCTTGCTGATCGTACCCTTTACCGCAGAGCCTTCTACCCAGACCATCTGCCCAGAAGTCTCAGCGCCGGACCTAACCCCGTCCTGGCCATCCGCAGACTGCCCACTGCCGCCACCACCACAGGCGGCGAGCAAAAGGCTAAACACAACTATCAGTGAGGGCCTGACCCACCAATTGGCTGAGGAAAACATTGCAGCTCCGAAATAAAAAATACAACGGTGCCATAATATCCACCACAATTGTCAAATAACGTTAAAAGCGTTGGGTTTCTGGCGATGATCTTCGTCATTTTTTCGCCAGTCACCGTGACGTCTTCAGGCCAAAACTATTGAAACCAGTCCCCCGAGGCGATAAAGAAGGGATTAAGAACATCTTCCTTACCATAGCTTAGCGGCTTGCCATCCAGAGTCTGGACCTTGCCCCCGGCAGCCATCAGGACAGCCTGCCCCGCTCCTGTATCCCATTCACAGGTGGGACCCAGTCTGGGGTAAATATCCGCATGTCCCTCTGCGATCCGACAAAACTTGAGAGAACTACCGGCCCGCACCAGTTCATGCTCGCCGAGCTTATCAATGAAGCTTCTGGTTTCTTCATTGAGATGGTTCTTGCTGGCCACAACACGCTTTACTGCCGTTGGCTCCGCCACCCGGATTCGCCGAACCTTTCCAGTACGATCCCGCAAATGCGCGCCCTCACCAACAACGCCCCAAAACGCTTCCTTCAGGGCCGGCGCAATCACCACACCCATCACCGGCTCACCGTCTTCGATCATCGCGATGTTGACCGTGAATTCCCCCGAACGCTGGGTAAAGTCCCTGGTTCCATCAATGGGATCAACCAGCCAGAAGCGGCGCCAGTGTCTGCGCTCCTCCCAGGGAATGTCTTTGCCTTCTTCGGAGAGTATGGGAATGTCCCGACTGATGTGGCGCAAGCCCCGAACAATGATCTCGTGGCTCGCCGTGTCGGCAGCGGTTATGGGCGAATGATCACTTTTGAAACCGACTTTGAAATCCGACTGGTAAATATGAAGCGCCTTTTCACTGGCTTCGTCAGCTACCTTTATGACATCCGGGAGAATGGAGCTGTAATGCATGCGATTCCCTTCCTGATTCAGATCAAAACGGAATGAACTATGATGGATAATAGTAACACTCCCCAAACAAAGAACCAGAAGGATGCCTCTATGAAACTTCGCTTCCTTGGCGGCACAGGAACGGTCACCGGCTCCCGCTATTTGCTCTCGGATGAAAAGCATCGGGTACTGGTAGACTGCGGCATGTACCAGGGCGTAAAAACTCTGCGCCGGCGCAACTGGGCGAAGTTTCCGGTGGATCCATCCACCATTGACGCAGTCGTACTGACCCATGCCCATATCGACCATTCGGGCTATCTTCCGGCGCTGGTAAAGAACGGCTTCAAAGGCAAGGTCTTTTGCACCAAGGCGACCCATGAACTGTGTAAGGTTCTGTTGCCCGATGCAGGCTTTCTTCAGGAGGAAGACGCAAAATACGCGTTCCGCAAGAAATTCTCGAAACATGAAAAGCCGGAGCCCCTGTTTACCGAAAAAGACGCCCGGGAAGCTCTCAAACATTTTGAATCCCTGCACTATCACGAAGCCTTCGAACCCGTGAAAAACTTTGAGGTAACCTTTACTCCTGCCGGACACATACTGGGCTCGTCTTGCGTTCATGTTCGTCATAAGGTTGCAGACAGAACCGTTGTATTCAGCGGAGACGTTGGCCGACAGAGCGACCTCATCATGCGCCCGCCGGAGCCACTGCAAAAGGCGGATGTACTGCTGTGTGAATCAACTTATGGGGACCGCATCCATGGCGAGACAGATCCGGAAGCAGAACTCGCAGAAATCATCACCAGAACGGCCGGCCGGGGTGGTATCGTTCTTATTCCTGCGTTTGCGGTTGGTCGCGCTCAGATGCTGCTGTACGCGATCCACAAGATAATGGGAGACGGGAGGATTCCCAAACTACCGGTGTTTCTGAATAGCCCCATGGCCATCAAGGCAACTGAGATCTTTTGCAAACACCATAAAGAGCACAAACTGAATGCAGCGCAGTGTGAGCTGATCGACGAAAAAACAACGTTCGTGCGCAAAGTGGAAGAATCTATTGAACTGGATGCGGTACGTTATCCATGCGTAATTATTTCCGCGAGCGGCATGGCCAGTGGCGGACGGGTACTGCACCACCTGAAGACTCTGCTTCCAAATCCTCGAAATAGCGTTGTGTTCGCTGGTTTCCAGGCACCCGGAACACGAGGCGACGCCTTGGTAAACGGCACCAGATCTGTGAAAATTCATGGCGAATACTGGCCTGTTAAGGCCGAAATCCATAATCTGGATTCCCTTTCCGCTCATGGGGATTACAATGAGATTCTGTCCTGGCTCGAACAAGGCACTCTGAAGCCAGAAAAGGTTTACGTTACGCACGGAGAAATGCTTGCCAGTGACGTAATGCGCAAACGGATTCAGGAAAAATTTGGCTGGGATGTGGAAGTGCCTGAGTTGTTTGAGGAGGTTGAGATTTAGGGCAAACAACACAGCAAAGGCAAGAAGAGTCAGAAAGCAAAGGCTCGGGATTATTACGTCGAGCCTTCAGGAATCTGGTCAGACTTGATGTCATCAAGATATCCCACTCCACCCTTCTCTAAGATTACAAGCCGGAACATGCGCCCAATTTACCAGGTAGCGAGTTAAAGTGACGCATCAACAACACCCGCCCAAGAGAATCAAGGTCCTACTCCTCACACGTAATCTGCCGCCCCTGGTTGGCGGTATGGAACGCCTCAATTGGCACATGGCCGACGAACTATCTCAGTACACCCAGGTTCAGGTAGTGGGCCCGAAAGGAGCCGCGGCAACGAAACCAGAAAAAACCACACTGAGTGAGGCACCGCTCAAGCCTTTACCCGGCTTTATGTTCATAGCCTTTTGCAAGGCGCTATGGGTGGCTCTGCGCTGGAACCCCCACTATATCATTGCCGGTAGTGGACTCACGGCACCTCTGGTCTGGCTGATCAGCAAATGTTCCGGAGCGCAGTCTGCCGTTTACCTTCATGGCTTCGACATCACAGCTCCGAGTTCAATCTATCAAAAGCTATGGAAACCGCTATTCAAAAAAATGGACTGCATCCTCGTTAACAGTACGCCTACCAAACAGTTGGCACTCTCTGCAGGCGTGCCAGAAAACAAAATCCACCTTGTTTTCCCCGGCGTCAGTCTACCCGAAGCCCCTCAATCGGCAGAGATGATCAGTGCATTCAAGCGAAAGCACGGACTGGAAGGTAAGAAGATTCTGCTTTCAGTTGGTCGGCTGACCACTCGCAAGGGGCTTCGCGAGTTTGTAGAGCATGCTCTACCTGAAATTGTAAAACTGGAACCCGATGCCGTACTGGCAGTCGTTGGCGAAGCCCCTAAGAACTCCCTTGGAGCCGGCATTCAAACGGAAGACAGTATAAGAGAACAAGCCCAAAAATCGGGTGTGTCCGGACATGTGCTTTTTCTTGGGGTCATTACCGACAAGAGGCAACTGGCAACGGTATACGAGGCAAGCGATGTACACGTATTCCCTGTCCGTCACATTCCAAATGATCCGGAAGGGTTTGGCATGGTGGCAATTGAAGCTGCCGCTCACGGTTTGCCAACGGCGGCCTTTGCAACCGGCGGGATTGTCGATGCAGTTTGTCACGGGAAATCCGGACTCCTGGCCGAGCAAAACGATTATACCCAGCTCTGGCAACATACAATGCAACTGCTGCAAAACCCCTTGTCCGATGGGGATATGAAGGACTTTGCACAAGACTTTGCGTGGCATAATTTCGGTACACGTATCACCAGCGCCCTGACATCCAGTGCCGTTGTGGAGTGGTAAAATGGAACGAACCCCAGCAGTCTGGTTTCCTACTGTGCGAACCAACACTGGCACGGATATTTTTACCGAACGACTCGTAAAAGAGTTGAATCAGAGAGGTATTCGGGCCGAAATCACCTGGCTACCGTTACGTTCAGAATATGCGCCCTGGACTGTTCCTCTACCTGAAGCCCCCAATTGGGCGACAATAGCGCACGTAAATACCTGGCTTCACCCCAGATTTGCTCCCCAAAATCTGCCATTTGTAGCGACAATTCACCACTCTGTGCATCATCCGGATGCTCTCAGCTATAAAGGATGGCTCAGAGCCGCCTACCATAAATTCTGGATTGCCCCCATCGAACGAGAGATCATGCGGCGTGCAGCCAAAGTCATTGCAGTCAGCCATTTTGTTGCGGATACAGCAAAACAGACTCTGGCCGACGTACCTATCGAGGTCATCTACAACGGTGTCGATACGGCAATATTCAAGCCCAGGAATCGCATACGCACTCCGGGGGAACCGTTCCAGCTACTTTATGTAGGTAGCTGGATGGCCCGAAAAGGCGTGGATCTGCTGGCACCAATCATGCGCGAACTGGGCGATCAGTTTGAACTGCGATACACCGGCGGGCCCGCAGCTGAGAAAGACAAACCCGACATGCCCTCCAATATGAAAGATATTGGTCGCCTTGACGGTGATGCTGAGGTGGCACGGGCAATGCAAAACTCTGATGCTTTTCTGTTTCCATCCCGGAGTGAGGGACATCCTTTGGTCGCTATCGAGGCAATAGCCTGTGGGATACCCGTGGTCGCGACGCGTGGATCATCACTGACAGAAGTCATTAAGGACCAACAAACAGGCGTTTTATGCACGCAAGATGACGTCCACGCATTCACCAAAGCTGTAAGACGAATAGCCAGTACTCCTACAACCGCCTCCCAACAGCCCAGCGTCGCGCCACCATCCATTAGTCAGAACAGCAGCTCACATATAGCTATTTATGAAAACGTTTTGAGGAAAAGCTCCCCCTCTTGAAGAAAATGACAGCTATGAGGATCCAGAAGATCTCTGCTGCCATAATACCGACAGACGTACCAACGGCCCCATACAGAGGAATCAGGTAGACAGCGAGTCCCAGAAAGAAGAGGCCCGATGCAATATCCAGATACACCCTCTCTTTCACTCTGTCTGTGGTAGTCAGTACAGCACCGATCAACTGCCGTATGGAATAAAATGGTAACCAGGCACCCAATATCAATACCAGATCACCTATAGATCCAAAGCCCTCCCCCAAGAGCAAACCAATATAATCGGACAGTATCCAGAAAAACAAAAAGCAAACAGAACCATACAGCAAGAATGCCAGCACATAGCGGAACAGGAATGTGAAGTGCTCTTCCTTCAATACAGACCCATAACCAAAAAGACGATAGGACTGCGACTGAATAACAGAGTTTATTGGCAAAGCAGCGGCCGACACTACTCTCATGGCCGCCCCATACAGCCCCACATCAGCCACGCCTGACATCCCCATTGTTAGCGGTTTACTCCCCTCCAGGGTTCCCTGATTGGTCAGACTATTCACAGAATAGAGAATATCACTCCCCACTTTCCAGGCTTCGGAAGTGGAAGGCCAAACCACCGAAGGAAGAAACTTGATCGCAAGGATCATGGATACCGCCGAAGCCACTGCAGTGCTCCCGGCCATTATGAAAAAGAATGCTTCTAACTCCAGAGAACCACCAGCGACGAGAAATACCAATAACAGACAGGTTTTCAACAGTGGCGCGACTAGCTGCATCAGCAGCGACACCCTTACCCGACCGTAGGCCATAAACGCATATGCGGTAACCATACACAGGGGAAGCAACACAACTTCTGACAGGGCAACAAGCGCCCATGACAGATAGCCCATGGTTTCATCAACAAACCACAAGCCAAGAAACAAATACAGCAATCCCAGCAGCAGCCCCGAGCATAAATACCTTAGCAACGCGGATCCCCAGGCCAGGGAGAAAGACTCTGGATCCCTTGCGGATTCACGAATGCTGGCGACGCCTGAGCCTAGCCCTACAAACTGAACAAACAACAAGGCGACACTGGTAGCAACAGCAACATAGCCATAGCCCTCTGGCCCAAGAGCACGAGTAGCAAGTATCAAGTAAGCAGCCAACAGCAACACTTTCGTGCCCTGTGCGCCGATAGCAACAACCTGATGGCTGAGCAACATCCTGGAGAGCGACGCTCTAAATGGCAATTTCGTCAACCGATGCAAAAATGGTGGGATAGAACCTGTTTTCAATCTTATCTATTTTTCTGAGAGAATAACTTTTCTTGAAGGAGAGCAGATCTCTTAAATTAATACTATTCCACTGAAAAACTCTGGTTGCCTTTATCTCATAAAAGTAGGAATACCCTGACTCAGAAAGACATCCAACGACTGCCTCCCCCTCTTCGGCATTTCTAGATTCAAAGGCAATCAACGGTTTGTCTCGTATAAGACATTCACGCATCCCTTTAAAAACAGAAACCTCCATCCCCTCCACATCCACTTTCACAAAACCAATAGGACGTTTCCTGTCCAGAATCAGATCATCTGCCTTGCATATATCAACCGTTCCTTCCCTGTCTGTCTCACCGGTGATAATTCCTTCCAGCTCAACCATGCCTGTATTTTGCTCATTAACATTTTTTACAAAGGCAGTTCCTTGCTCTTCGCCCAAACCACAACAAAATACCTCTACATTCTTTCGCCCATTGCGAAGTACGTTTGCCCTTAAGACCAGATTAAGTGTCTGACTTGGCTCAAAGGCAATAACTGCGTCAAAAATTCTCGAGAAGTATAAAGTATGGTTTCCTATATTCGCTCCCACATCCAGAGCTGACTTATCGGCAATACCGAGCCGTTTTACCAGCACATCAAGGCACGAAAGAAACTCTCGCTCATAACTGCCATAAGCTTGAATTACAGCACCTATACGGTCATTGTGCGACGCGAAAAAAAGGTCCTTCCTCTCAGAGATAGGTAGCTCAGACCTTCTCAATATATGGTAAAGCACCTTTCTTTTAAAAAACTCGAAGTATGTTACGGAGTACAATTTCATGAGTTCATTCTCATCCTGTTGGAAAGAGAGCTATAACCATGAACCATCTTTCGCAAATCATATCTAGCTGCTACTCGGCGTGAACGAAGGCTCAAGGACTCTGGGGTTTCCGTTGATAACAAGTCTTCAACTGCATCAACAACTGATTGAGCCTCAAACCCTCTGGCAGTGTAGCCCGCCCCATTGATCGTTTCAGGTAAGCCGCCGCACGGTGTAGCAACCACAGCTAATCCGCTAGCCATCCCCTCCACCGCAACTCGGCAAAATGCTTCTTCCCAACCGTCTTCTGTACTCTGTGAACAGACCATCAATACATCGGCCTCCTGCATCACAGCCGGCATAGCGTGATAGTCCAGGCCGCCAAGGTAGCAAACCCTGTCTGACAAACCGGCTGCCTGAGCCTGTTCTACAAGAGCCTCATACTCTTCCCCGCTGCCCACAATCGAAAGCCGGGAATCCCATTCCGGATGACGGGAATGAAGGATTCTCAGAGCTTCAATCGCCACATCATGCCCCTTGCAGCGGGTCAACCTTCCGACTGACATAAATCTCAACGGGCGCGGCCATTGTTGTCCTTTTTCAACATTCGGCACAAACCGCCCGGTATCAACTCCCATCACTATGGATTCAACCTTGCTGCCCATATTCTCCCGAAGCCTGCGACGGACAAATTCACTGTGTCCCACTAAAACAGCTCTATTCAAATGGCACTGATACAGGCCCCACCCATTCTTCTTGGTATACGAAGTAACGTCGTATCCATGAAAATTTACAACTAAAGGCAAATTCAACCCTTTCAGTGCTATAGCTGCCAAAACACCATTTGATCCAAAATGTGCGTGGATCAGGTCGGGACAAACGTCCCGTATCACGCCTGACAGGCACTGAGCCTTGACGGCCATGGCCCGGGCATTTAAAGAGCCTGGCACCGGATGACATTCAATCCCCTCAAACGCTTTGCCCGCCAATGTAACAACACCTTCCCCCAATAGTCGCGACGGAGAAAAATACGTCAGCAACTCAGGTCTGCTTGCCTCACCAGCGAAGAAAGCGTCAAAGAGTTTTCTGTCGATATTCTCGGCTACAACCGAAACCTCCCAGCCGGACTCCAGCATGCCTTTGACATGGTCGACAACAAATGTCTCGGAGTACACAGGAAAACTGGAGACCACTACTAAGACATGCTTTCTCAATTTCGGCTCCCTCGCAGAACGTAGCAGCTCGGCAACTAACGCCTTTCCATTTTGCTACCTAGCCTGAGCCGGATAGTTTCAAGCTTTCTGGCGAGAAAAATAAGAGTGGCAACCCCAAAAACGCGGAGCCTCATGCCCACCCCGAAATCGGAATGCCCAAGAACAAACCCAGCCTTGTCTACCAAACCTTTCTCAGAGGAAGGGCGACTGGTTGTAACGGCCTCACCTGGCTTCTGGCTCTCCAGCATGACATACCGGCCTCCGGCCACTCGCCTGGCTTGAGTGATCGCCTGCATGAGCGTCTTTCTTGGCTCGGTATAAACAATGGCTGATGCATCAAAAACAACCGGGCACCCTGCCTCTCCGGCTCTCAGGCACCACTCCTTATCGCCTCCAGACAGCAACCCCTCATTGAATCCACCAACCTCTCGGATGGTTGTCATTCTGGTAAAGAGATTTGCTGTTACGGAGAAATGCCTTTCTCTGATATTTTCTTCCTGACCGAACCCCACCATCAGTTGATACACTTCAGTTGCTGAAGGCTTTTCTGACTTGAAGAAACGGACATCCCCACCCACGATACAAGGCCCGTCATAACCCAGCAGCGTTTTCAGGCCATTCAGAAGCCAACCCTCTGCCGGCACACAGTCTGCATCCAGAAACACAAGAACATCGGCATTCGATTCAGCCACACCGGCATTCCGTGCCGCATATGATCCAGGCGTTTCACACCTGACCAGCCGTACTGGAATACTGGCGGCAACAACTGGTTCAACCGGCGGCGATGAACCGTTATCCACGACAATAACACCACAGGACGGAAACGCCTCCAGTTGCTCCTCAAGGGCAAGCAGACAGCGCTTCAAACCGATGGGATCATTGAAAACAGGGATTATGATGTCGACCTTGCAACCACTGAACATTTCATTCCTATATAGAATCGTTTAGTCCGCCGATCAAAGTCCCGGTTACCGGCACTCCATGAGCTTGAGCAGTCAGCCTTTATCCTTGTACATCAATGCCGTTATCTGTTCCGAGACCAACCCCATCAAAAAAACCAGTATTGCTGTCGTAAACAGCAATGCACTCATATTGGTAAAACGACCTTCCGTAAGGTAGGTATAGGCATAGTAGCTGACCCCGCCGCCGCCCAGCCCCACGGAGATAGGGAAAAACAGCTTCAAGGGTGAATACAAGGTACCGATTTTGAAGATAATCAAAAGAAAACGCAGGCCATCTTTCCAAAGACTGATGTGACTCTTGGAACCTTCAGCACGGCTTAAAACAGAGATAGGCACATAAGCAACAGAATGACCTGCGCGGAAAAAGGCCATGGTGCTTGTGGTCGGGTAGGAGAAACCATTGGGCAACAAGTAGAGAAATTCCAAAAACATCGTTCTTCTGACCGCCCTGAATCCAGAGGTCAGATCATCGACCTTGTGCCCGGTCATGAACGAAGCCAGTCTGTTGTAGAAACGATTCGCCAAACCGCGACCAACACTGGCCTGGGAACCAGCCCCCCTGGCTCCCACTACCAGATCGAATCCTTCTTCGATTTTCTCGAGCAATAGAGGAATATCTTCCGGTCTATGCTGCCCATCAGCATCCATAAAAACAATCACATCGCCCGTCGCGGCTCTGGCCCCCGACTTTATTGCTGCCCCATTTCCCTTGCTGTACCGGTGAGATACAACCCTTGCTCCGGCAGTCTGCGCTATCTCCGCAGTATCGTCGTCAGAACCATCATCAATTACGATAACCTCGGCCTGTGGCAGAAGGCGGCAAATGGACTGGATTACAGGACCAATGGCTTCCGCTTCATTTTTTGCAGGAAGAACTATGGATACGCTGTTCATCGGATCTCATCATCCTGTTTGGCTTGCTCGATTTCTCTTAGCTGGTCAGACCACTCACTGTGACCAGCGTCCGTCAGTTCCTGAATTATTCGGATGAGATTATCATCACCTGCAGCGGCGCTCTCGGCAAATTTGAGAAAATACGGCAGCGCATCCTGCTGTTCTCCAAACTTGTAGATGAATACCGCCATGCGAAGATACTGATCCTGACTCAAGCGGGTTTTGGCCGTGAGTACATCGATTGCTTTTACTACCCACGACGGGTCTATATCAATGCCGCGCTCAACGTTCGTCATCATGGTCCAAACAACGAACTTGTTTTGCCAGCTTCGGGGTGCATCGCGCAAGGAATCCAGGAAACGCTGCCAGTCATTATCAGTAACCTCACCCAGCACGGATTTGTAGATTACCAAATTGCCTGCGAACTGAGGGGCCTCGACTGCGGCGAAGCCTTCGGCATTGACTCTTATGGCATTTCGTAAATCGCGTTCCTCTTTCGTTGCCTTGTAAAGGTCAAAGTGAGCCCCGCCCAACTGTGTCCAGGCCCTGACTGAGTAGGGATGCAATTCTACCTGCTTTTCACCATGGCGAACCGGATCACCCCAGGTATAAGCCCGAGCAACCGTTGCCGTACTCACAATGATCGACGCGGCCGCCAGGCATACTCCGGCCTGAAGGCGACTGAACCGAAAACGACGGCCCACCAATATTGCCAGATCAGCAATTGCCAGGACTGCCCCAATCAGCGGGAAATGATTCCTGTGTTCAAAAACCAGTTCCAGGCCAATCACGTTGCTGGTAATGAAGTGGCCCGAGAAGAACAGAAACACACCCAGGGAAAAGAGCGGTCGACGAGCACGCCAGCGCCAGGCCCATATCAGCAACCCGAGAATCAATAATAAACTCGGCAGCGTTGTCCAAGGGCTCCAGAGACTGCGAGACACCGCCAGACTGTCGTACAAGAACGTCATATTGTCCGGATAGGGAAACACAATCTGGCCGAGGTGCATGACCAGCACCCGAGCCTGGGTCATCAAACGCTCCAGAGAGGAAAAATCTCTTCCAGTGTACGCCTCCCATTGCCAATAATGAGGCACCACCACAAACACGTAGATCGCTCCAGCCAGAACGGTCAGAACCAGAAAGCTCTGGCGCAGGCCCCTGGCAATATCAGGTTGCACCGCCCGAAAGCGCAAGACGGTTAATTCAAGAGCCAACACATAGAAGAACAACAGAGGCGCATCCTCTTTACATGCAACTGCCAGCAAAAAGAACACCAGGACCAGAATGCCGTGGAGACGCCCACGGCTGCTGCCAACAATCTGAAGCTGTCGCATACCAAGGTATGCCCAAAGCGCAAGAACCAGAAACATCGTCGCCATGGTTTGCATGCGCTGAACCACATACATAACAGAAGAGACCTGTAACGGGTGAACCGCCCAGGCCAGCGCCAGAACCAGAGCACCCCATGCGGCTTTCTCTGGCGCACAACCTGCCAACACCAATAAACGCCGAAAAAAGAAAGCGAGAAAAACGGTGGTTAACAGATGAATAATAAGGTTGGTGGTTTTAAAAGCAGTGGCATCCATGCTGCCAGCGCGCCAGTAGTCAAGCGCAAAACTCAACATGGGCAATGGGCGGGCACCATTTCCATCATGAAAACTGAATGCAGCATTAATTAGCGAATCTGAACTCAAGTTTTCCAAATACAGAACCCGATTGTCCAGGATATTGAATCCGTCATCGAGAACAAAGTCGCCGCTCAAGCCGGGGGAAAAAACAAGAAAAACGAAGAAGGCACTACACAAAGACAGAAATATGAACTGCGCCGTTAATCTATTCATCTACCCATTACCTAACAATTGGCGCACAGGAATTCCATTCTCTTTTGTTTAAAAAAACAAAAAGCGCCCGGAGACGCTTTTTGTTCAATCTATGCGATTAGCTTTGCGATATTACTGAAGCTCACACGCACCGGTGCCTGCATCACACTGAGTGTCCTGCTTGATAGCAGTATTACCCTGCTCTTTCGCAGCGAAGGTCAGTGAGTTACCAGCGTTGTAATCAGCAATGGTCATGGTAACGGATGTTGACGAATCACAAGCACTTGCCTCAAAAGCGGTCGGTGTGCGGTTATCAGCTGCGTCAGAAACCGCTGCGCTCATGTAAGCCTTGGCTTCTGCCAGGCAAGCACCGTTAGCGGAGCGCTGAGTGTAGTCACGATACTGCGGCAGAGCGATGGCTGCCAGAATACCAATGATCGCAATTACGATCATCAGTTCGATAAGTGTGAAACCCTTTTGAGCGTTAGTAGCCTGAATCTTCTTCATTTTTCGACCTCTATGGTTGTCGGTAATCAACTCGGTATGGCCCTGGCCTCGCGCTACTGCACCGGATGACCTTTTCGTCGAGCCTGATCATCAGAAAGCACACGCCGTGCCAGAACCCAGGGAACTATATCGAAAAAACGGAAAGGTCGGTATTTTCAAGCAGATAATGATTACTCACCGGTATTCCCCGAACCTTCCAAAACCCTCCCCCACTGCCCCCGAACGTCGATGACTGACAATATTTGTCACTCATCGTCATTTTCTCATTCCACCAAACAACGAGTTGCGTAAATAAAAGTGAGGCACAGGCGCTTTCCAAAATGAGGCCATGCATCTAAACTCACTGGAATTGACAAAACCCCGGTTTCAATTACTTAGACTGTGGTTTTCACTTCATTTATGTCTTGCAACAGAAGCACAATTATCTATGTCTACCGATAGAAGCAATGTCACTCTAACTGGCCTGGCGAGGCGCTTCGTAGATGACGGGCTCCTTGACGAAGCCACTGCAAAAGATGCCTTTTTGCAGGCTTCAAAAAACCGAATTCCGTTGATCACCTATCTTACTCAGAACAGTCTGGCGGATAGTTCGAAGCTCGCCTTTTCAGCGGCGATGGAATTTGGCGTGTCAGTTCTGGACCTTGCTGCGTTCGCGCCAGAGATGATGCCCGAGAAATCCGTCGATGAGAAACTGATCCGGAAACACAACGCCCTGCCTCTGTATAAACGCGGAAACCGGCTGTTTATTGCTGTATCGGACCCCACCAACCTCCAGGCCCTGGATGAGATCAAATTCAATACCGGGCTAAGCACAGACGCCGTTCTGGTTGACGATGCCAAGCTGCGGGCAGCCATAGAAAAATATCTTGAATCGCAAGATACCACCATGGGCGACCTCGAAGATGCCGACCTGGGTGACGTGGAAACCGAAGGCGGTGATGGCAGCGAGGATTCGGAAGACGGCGCACCCCCGGGTACCGATGTTGATGATGCACCGATCGTAAAATACGTGAACAAGATGCTCCTGGACGCCATTCGTGGCGGAGCGTCAGACATTCATTTCGAGCCCTACGAAAAAGCCTATCGTGTTCGCTACCGTACGGACGGCATCCTGAAGGAGGTTTCTCGCCCGTCGATCAAACTGGCGCCAAAGATCTCAGCCCGGGTCAAGATCATGGCCCAGCTGGACATCTCCGAGCGCCGGGTGCCTCAGGATGGCCGCATCAAAATGAAGCTCTCCAGAACCAAGGCGATCGATTTCCGGGTGAACACGCTGCCCACGCTGTGGGGAGAAAAGATTGTTCTGCGTATCCTGGACCCGAGCCAGGCCAAGCTTGGCATCGATGTTCTGGGCTACGAAGAAGACCAGAAGCAGCTATTCCTCGATGCCCTCGAACAACCTCAGGGCATGATTCTTGTTACGGGGCCAACGGGGTCGGGTAAAACCGTTTCTCTGTACACGGGCCTGAACATACTCAACACGCCGGGTATCAACATTTCCACAGCAGAAGACCCGGCCGAGATAAACCTTGAGGGCATAAACCAGGTCAACGTTAACGCCAAGGTCGGGCTTGGTTTCGCCGAGGCGCTCAGGGCCTTCCTGCGTCAGGACCCTGATGTCATCATGGTGGGTGAGATCCGGGACCTTGAAACCGCAAATATTGCCATAAAAGCGGCGCAAACCGGTCACCTGGTACTTTCTACGCTGCACACGAACAGCGCAGCGGAAACACTCACCCGAATGATGAACATGGGCGTGCCTGCCTTCAATATTGCCACGTCTGTGAGCCTGATTATTGCACAGCGATTGGGGCGCCGGCTTTGCAGCAGCTGTAAACAACCGGCCTCGATTCCCGAAGACGTACTTTTGGCGGAAGGGTTCACACAAGAACAAATTGATACAGGCTTTACGTTGTACCGCCCCAAGGGCTGTGATAAATGCACTATGGGATACAAGGGCCGCGTTGGTATTTACGAGGTGGTCAAGATCACCGATGAGCTGGCGAACATGATTATGGAAGAAGCCAGCTCCATCAAAATTGCAAAACAGGCTCAAGTTGAAGGTTTCCGTAATTTGCGACAGTCCGCGCTTCGCAAAGTCATCGAAGGCGTAACCAGCCTTGAGGAAGCCAACCGCGTGACGAAGGATTAAGCATGGCTGAGAAAGCACAGAAGCTGGAATCGTACATTTGGGAAGGGAAAGACCGGAAGGGCAACAAGTCCAAGGGCGAGCTTACTGGCTCGAACATGGCTCTGGTCAAGGCACAGCTACGCAAACAGGGTATTATTCCTGACAAGGTCAAAAAGAAGCCCAAGCCTCTTTTTGGCGCGGGTAAAAAGAAGATCAGCCCGTTTGACATCGCCCTTCTGACCCGCCAACTGGCGACCATGATGAAGGCCGGTGTGCCTCTGGTGCAGAGTTTCGATATTGTCGCCGACGGGATGGACAACAAGACCCTTCAAGAGCTGGTGGTTACGATTCGCAATGATATTGCATCGGGTACTACCTTCGCCGCTGCCCTTCGCCGACACCCGAAGCACTTTAATGACCTGTACTGCAACCTCGTTGAATCGGGCGAGAAAGCCGGTGCGCTGGAGCATATGCTGAGCCGGATTGCGCTCTATCTGGAAAAAACCGAGCTACTGAAGAAGAAGGTCAAGAAAGCAATGACCTACCCAATTGCGGTAGTTGTAGTTGCAATCATAGTTTCAGCCATTCTGCTGATTAAAGTGGTGCCCCAGTTTGAGGAGCTGTTCAGTGGCTTCGGTGCAGACCTCCCCGTTTTCACCCAGTTTGTCATCAATATATCTGAGTGGCTCCAGACGTGGTGGTTTGTTGTACTGATGGGAATTTTCGGCTTTCTCTACATTTTCAAGGAAGCGAAGCGACGATCAAGGGTTTTCTCAGATGCAGTGGACAAATACGTCCTCAAGCTACCAATTGTCGGGGAGATTCTGGACAAGTCGGCTGTTGCCAAGTTTGGCCGGGTGCTTTCCACCACTTTTGCCGCCGGTGTTCCATTGGTTGATGCCCTGGATTCCGTGGCAGGGGCAACCGGCAACGCGGTTTACCGGGATGCCATTAACAACATCAAGAATGACGTATCCAGCGGTACTCAACTGCAGGCAAGCATGCGCCAGCAGGAAGTGTTTCCGGTCATGGCCATACAGTTGACGGCAATCGGCGAAGAATCCGGTAATCTGGACGACATGCTCGAGAAAGTGGCCATACATTACGAAGGGGTGGTTGATGATATGGTCGACAACCTGACCGCGCTCATGGAACCCATGATCATGTCGGTCCTTGGCATTCTGGTTGGTGGCTTGATCATTGCCATGTACCTGCCCATCTTCCAGATGGGTCAGGTTGTCGGCTAAACCGGACCCACCCTCATAAAGTGGGGTCAGAAGGATCAACTCTTCTGACCCCGATTTAGTTCTGCTGCTCCCCGGATAATTGATGCTAACTCTGGACTCCCTTCTTGCTACGCCCTGGCTTCTGTACCTCATTACGGCACTGGTTTCGCTCTGTATCGGAAGCTTCCTGAACGTTGTAATTCTTCGTTTGCCCAAAATGATGCATCAGGACTGGCGTTGCCAGTGCGAGGAATTCCTGGAACTGCCCGATGCACAATGCAAGCAGGAGGAGCGGGTTACCCTCTCCAAACCAGCCTCCACCTGCCCTTCCTGCGGCCATAAGATACGGGCCTGGGAAAACATTCCGGTGGTAAGCTGGCTGATACTTCGTGGCAAATGCGCTTCCTGCAAAGCCCCTATCTCGCCCCGCTATCCGATTATCGAGGCCGTTACTGCGATTTTTTCAGTGGTGACCATTGCGGTTATCGGACACAACGAATCTGCGCTCTGGGCTCTGCTGTTGGTTTGGGCTCTGGTTGCCCTGACCGTGATTGATTTTGACACCCAACTGCTGCCAGACAGTATGACTTTGCCCCTGATGTGGCTTGGCCTCGTGTTGAACTATTTCGGCATACTCACCGACTTTAACAGTGCTTTCTGGGGCGCAGTGGCCGGTTATCTGTCTCTGTGGTCTGTTTATTGGCTGTTCAAGTTAGTAACAGGCAAGGAAGGCATGGGCCATGGTGATTTTAAATTGCTCGCGGCACTTGGTGCCTGGCTGGGGTGGCAGTTGTTGCCGGCGGTCATTCTGCTGTCTTCATTGGTGGGCGCCGTGGTCGGTATCAGCCTGATGGTATTCAAGCAGCACGGACGGGAGGTGCCGATTCCATTCGGTCCTTACCTGGCAACGGCGGGGCTGCTTTGTTTGTGGTTCGGTAGTGAGATTCAGGCCTTCTGGTACGGTTTCCTGGGAGCCTGATTCATGAATATTGTAGGCCTGACCGGCGGGATTGGTTCCGGGAAATCCACGGTGGCGCGTATGTTCGGTGACCTCGGTGTGCACTGGGTGGACGCCGACGATGTTGCCCGGGAGGTTGTTGAGCCCGGGACACCGGCACTTGTGCGGATTGCGGAACATTTTGGCGACGAAATTCTCACGTCCGGAGGGGCTCTGGATCGGGCCAGGCTTCGCGACATCGTCTTTCAGCAGCCGGAAGAGCGGGCTTGGCTGGAATCACTTTTGCATCCTGTTATTCGTGACGAATTGATTCGGCAATTAAACCCGGAGAACGGCCAGTTACCCTATGCGCTTCTGGTCTCCCCTCTGCTCCTCGAGACCGATCAGCACAAACTGGTAGACCGTATTGTGGTAATCGATGTGCCAAGAGAGGTTCAGTTGGAACGCACGATGGCCAGGGATACCAACTCCCGGGAGCAGGTTGAACGGATTATCGGGGCTCAGATGTCCCGTAAAGATCGGCTGGCGCAGGCGGATGAGGTGATTGATAATGATCGCCCTGTGGATGATGTAACGCGTCAGGTGCGGAAACTGCATGAAAGGTTGTTGCTGGAATTTGGTTGATTGTTGTTTGCGCTACCGTATCGCTGGAGTTGCGGCGGCATTCTCTCTGACGTTCTCGCCCCCGGGCTATAGTGTTGAGCCGGTGTTTGAGGTTCGCGAGCGATCCGTGGCCGAGATTCTGTCACCCACACAGTTGCCTCTGGAGTTCTACACATTCGAGCCGGATGAATACTGGGACGAACCCCGGGATTCCTACTGGATGGACTTCAGCAACT
This sequence comes from Marinobacter sp. F3R08, assembly GCF_018860425.1. Lineage (GTDB taxonomy): Bacteria > Pseudomonadota > Gammaproteobacteria > Pseudomonadales > Oleiphilaceae > Marinobacter. The sequence continues at coordinate 56,496 of NZ_JAHKPI010000016.1, forward strand.
GGGTGCTCCGGCAGGAGCGTCTGCACGGGCAGACGGTCCAGTCTGTTGGCCAATGGGCAGACCGGACACTGTCCAGGAGTGCCCAGAGTCTCCCCAACAATGAAAGCTATCTGCGCATCGGTTTTGCGACAGAGTCTGAGTATGGGGACCCGGCGCAGTTTGAGCCGGAGGCCCGGTTCCGCCTGGACGTTCCAACAACGAAACGTAAGCTGCGTCTGGTTATCGAAAGTGAAAGTGACGAGCTGATCCCCCTGGGAGAGCGCCAGCGGGACCGCCAACTGACCGAGCCGGATCGTACCGATACACAAGCTACAGGCGCCCTGCGCTATCTGACCCAGATTGGCGATGCCATCAATTTCTCCAATGATGTGGGTGTGCGTCTACGACTTCCTCCGGACGCGTTCTGGCGGGCGACAGCCGAGAAACGCTGGCAACTCGACGACAAGTGGATTCTGAATATCCAGCAGCGGTTTTACTATTTTCACCGGGACGGCTGGGGGGAGCGAACCTGGGTTGGCGTAGGCCGCCCAGTCGGCAATGACTGGCACTTCCGCTCGTCGTCGGAACTTAACTGGGTTCATCGGGACAGCAAGTTTGAAGCGGCGCAAATCTTCAGCGTGCGCAAACGCATAGACAACCGACTGATTGTCACACCGCGCCTTGGCCTGCTGGGTGAGAGCCAACCCTCATGGCGCCCGACCTCGGCGTTCGCGGATCTCACCTTTCGCTACCGGCTGCACAGTAATTGGCTCTACGCAGAGCTTATTCCGGCACTGGAATTCCCACGTGAGGAAAGCTTCAAGGACCGGGCCTCTGTGGTTTTCCGGGTAGAAATGTTTTTCTCCGGTATTATTGGGACCGATCGCCTTTAACTTCTTGCACGGCCAGATATTGACGCGTTATGCCAAGACATCCCTCAAAACCGGCGGCCGAGGCCCTGTCTCTCACGCCGATTGCCATCACCCACTCCTGCTTCCAGGACAAATTCGGGGTGCCTCGTCAGCCAGGGTTGACCCGGCATGCCTGGGCCGAGCTGGCTATCCAACCGCCCTTTGACAGAGAAGATGCCTTTCGCGGGCTGGAGACGGCGAGCCACCTCTGGCTGACGTTTCAGTTTCACGAGGCCGTACGGGCCGAATGGAGGCCCGTCGTGCGCCCTCCCCGCCTGGGCGGAAACCGGAAAATGGGGGTATTTGCCAGCCGCTCTCCGTTTCGCCCCAATAGCCTGGGGTTGTCCGTAGTTCGCAATGAGGGGCTGATTCGCAGAAACAGGCAGCTCATCCTGCGTATCAGCGATCACGACCTGATAGAGGGTACGCCCATCCTCGACATCAAACCCTACCTGCCATTCGCCGATTCCGTACCCGATGCCAGCCTGGGCTGGGCAGACTCTCCGCCAACAGAAAGGCTGGATGTCGTTTTTTTGCCCGAAGCGGAGGCGCAGATCAACCAGCTTTCGCCCGATTCCTACCCTGAGCTGAGACCTCTGATTGAAGATGTTGTTGGCTACGATCCACGCCCTTCGTTTCGACGAGGCCGAGATGAAGAGCGAATCTATGGCGCACATTTATACGACCTCAACGTGCGCTTCCGGTTCGTAAATGAACAGTCACGACAGCGTGTCGAAGTGCTGACGGTCTGTTAGACTGAACCTGAAGATGTTGTAGTCGACACAGGGAATATGTGCCTTGCCTTCAAAGCGTTTATTCAAGCGATTGGGAATACGGCCATTAGCGGCGAGGTTGTTTGCCTACGTATTGCTTTTCAGTCTTGTTTTATCGCTGGTGGCAACCGGAGTTCAGTTGATTGGCGAGTTTGAACGCCGTAAAAGCGATTTGCTGAACGAGCAGACACGAACCGCCGAGCTGGTTTCCGGAAGCATAAGCAACAATATCTGGCTGATGAATTTCAGCGAAGTGGCCAACAGTCTGGATGATATGAAGGCGGTGCCCGCCATCCAGTACGGTCGCGTAGTGACCAGCACCGGTGAAACATTCAGCACTGGCACCTACCCTGAAGGCCGGGTGATTTCACAGATCTTCCCGCTGGTGTTTGACCGTTCCAGCACTCGCAGCCCCGAAAACGTCGGCACGCTGACCATTACCTCGTCTATCGACCATATCTATGCAGAGCTCAGGAATCAGGCTCTGCTGAACCTGCTGTTTCAATCAATTGTGGTGATGCTGGGTACCTTAGGGTTGCTTCTGATCGTTCGCCTGACGCTCTCCCGGCATCTGGAAACCATGGCCGATTACGCCACCCGGCTTAACCTGGATGCCCTGGTAGACCCTCTGCAACTAAAACGTAAGGCCCCGAAAACCCCGGATGAGCTCACAGAGCTGGAGCAGGCCCTGAACAAGATGCGCCTGCAGATCCTTGAAGACACCCGCTCGTTGCGCCAGACAACCCTTCAGTCTCAAGGTGAACGGGATCAAGCGGTGCGAGCCAACCACGCCAAGAACCGGTTCCTCGCCAATGTCAGCCATGAACTGCGCATTCCCTTGCAATCCGTGCTTGGCTACGCAAACCTGCTGACGGACACACCACTGGATCAGGAACAGCGAGAATATGTTCAGACCCTGCTGAGCGCCTCAGAGAGCCTTTCAGCCATTATCAATGACCTGCTGGACATCTCCAGCATGGAAGCGGGCAAGCTGGTGCTGGATGACATTCCCTTTGATCTTCGGGAGACCCTTAATGATCTGGTCCACATGCTTGGCGCCAGAGCCCGGGAAAAGGGCCTGGCACTGGAACTTCGAATCGACGAAAACCTGCCCCGCGCCCTGAAGGGCGACCCGGTCCGAATTCGCCAGATCCTGCTGAACCTCACGTCCAACGCCATCAAATTTACCGATTCAGGCCATGTGCTGATCAGTATTGAGGTGTTAGGTCGCCGGGACGACAAGGCACGCCTTCGGATTGCCGTGGAAGATACCGGCGTCGGGATCAATCCGGAAGATGTCCCTCTGGTTTACGAACCCTATGTGCAGCTGGGCCAACAGTTCCAGCGGCAGTTACCGGGAGCAGGCCTGGGCCTGACAATTTGCCGACAGCTGGTGGGGCTGATGGATGGTTCCATGGATCTGGAAAGCCTTCCCGGAGAGGGCTCGACCTTCTGGATGGAACTGACCCTGCCTGTGGTACCTCAGAGCGCAACCAGGGTTCGACCGGATACCCGGATGGTGAAAGATCGCCGGATTCTGGTAGTCGATTCCTATGAACTGTCCCGTAAAATTACGCTGGAAATGCTGTCGCGCCACGAGGTGCATATTGAGGCTGTAAAGTCTGCTGGCGAGGCACTGACTTCCCTGCGCACAGCGTTCGATGGTCAACAGCCCTTCGACGCCATCATCCTGGATGGTTTTGTACCGGACATGGACAGCGATTTGCTCTGCCGGCAGATTCGCAGTAATCCGCTCTGGTCAGATATGCGCTTACTGATTCTGTCGTCCAATCCCCAGCGGGGCGACGCCGAACATTTCCGTCAGGCCGGCGCCGATGCCTTCCTGAGCAAATCTCTGCGAGAGTCCTGTCTGACTCCGATTCTCAATCAGTTGTTTTCCGATGCCGTCAAAGAGGAACGACGTTTCCTGACCCGTTTTTCTCTTCAGGCAGTCACTGACACTGCCCGGCGCAGGAAATTGCCCTGCGGCAGAATGAAGGTCCTGTTAGTGGAAGACAACCCGGTCAACCGCACCCTGACCCAGCGTCTGCTGGAAAAGCTGGGCTGTGACGTCATGACTGCCAACGATGGCGAGGCCGCGGCGAGTCTGTGGCAATGGCACCCGTTCGACCTGGTATTCATGGATTGTGTTATGCCACGCGTAGATGGTTTTGAAGCCACACGGCGTCTCCGGGAATGGGAAAAAGCCCACAACCGGGCACCCATCCCCGTGGTCGCCCTGACCGCGAGCGCCATGGAAGAAGACGAGGAACGTTCACGTCAATGTGGAATGGATTCTTTCGTTGCCAAGCCTGTCAATATTGAAATGCTACGGGCAGTACTGGAACAATATTGTCAGGCGTCTGCTGCCTCCTGAAACAATGGCTCAGACATCAAGACACGTTTCCAATACCCGAAGGCAACCATGAACGTTGAATGTCCCACCTGCAAGAAATCCGTCGAATGGACCGAGACCAACTCCTGGCGCCCTTTCTGTTCCGAGCGCTGCAAACTGATCGATCTGGGGGCGTGGGCCAACGAGGAATATCGGGTGCCCGCAGAGAACGCATCACCAGAAGATCTGGACCAGGGCGGCGAAACTACCCGGCACTGATCGTAAAAAAATATAAATTAACGGGGACTTACTGGCATTTAAGTTGAGTGGTCACGGGTGCATCGTTAACATATCGGCAATTCTGCCAGTAACTACATGAAGGTGCACACATATGAAAGCGTCCCGGATTTCCCTGATGGTTCTCTCATTGGCTGTCGGGCCTGCCTTCGCAGGGGATGTTGACCTGAGCCTCACCAACGACTCTGTGAAGGGTCAGGTAAACTTCTTCGACACCAACAACGACATCCAGCTTGGCACCGGTTACACCTATCACGAAGGTGGTCGCGATATTTTCAACGTGGATTTCCATGCCCAGGGCCGCACAGCTATCGGTAACCTGCCAACCACGGCCGGCATCGGCATGCATGGTATCTACTGGGATCAAGATCGCGCGGACGGCGGAGCTGTGGGGCTGGGCGGTTTTGCAACCGTCAACATTCCGGATGTTCCGGGGCTCTCCTTCACCGGTGGTCTGCATTACGCACCCAGCATTCTTTCATTCGGCGACTCCGATGATATGACCAGTCTGGAGTTGCGCGCCAGTTATCGTGTTATCCGTAATGCCGAGGTGTTCGTCGGCTACCGCTATCTGAACACTGACCTGGAGAACTCCTCACAAGACGTCAATCTCGATGAAGGCGTTATGGCAGGCATGAAAATCTTCTTCTGATCCTGCATTTACTGAAACGGGCTCCACCTCAGGGGCCCGTTGCGCGCTCTTTGCATAACTCTTTCGTGCTTTCCCTCACGCTTTCCTGAAAACCCGGCTGTTAGACTGTTTGCCTGTATATTTGCACGGATCCTCAGGCATGCGATTTACGTTCGGTTTACTGCTCTACTCGACCCTGTTGATCACCGCCGGATGCGGAAGCGGCGAAGATGCCATTGAAGGAGCTCGCAGCCAGCCGAATGACTTCGTTGGCAACAAGAATCCTGTGGAAGACTTCAGCACGGGCAGTACCGGCGATTCCAGCAATGCCGGCGGTCTGGCCAGCAACGAAGTACGGATAACCATGGAAGTGCCGGATGGAGTCACCAGCGAAGGTGAAACCACCCGACGCAACCTCAGAATCGTTCAGCCAGACAGGGTAAGCGTTTACTATACCAATCCGGCCCTGCAAAACCTGGGCGAGCCGCCAGTTTCGATTCGTACCGACAGTGAAGGCTTCACCATTATCGAATTCACCAACGGCCTGCCCCTGGGTCCGGACGTGATCATCGATGCCAGCTATGGCAACACCCGCATGCGGGCACTGGCTGCCGATGCCGATCGTGATGTAAAGGTGAACCCTTTCTCCGAATACCTGGTGCGCAATACCCTCAGTCGTTACACAGCAGACGAGTTCCAGACCATCATGGATTGCGTCGCCGATAACAATGGCGAGTTATGCCTGAACAAGTATGTGTGGTCGACGTTGGCCGATCAGGTGCACGACTTTGAAATCGACATCCCCTCCAATGTGGGCCTGAGCGGAGCTCTGGATGTACTGGAGAGTCGAGCTGATTTTTCCCGATACGTAAGCGCCATGGCCGGCTATGCCGTGCTGGATGAAACATCCTCCGGCAAGATCAGCGCCAGTTCCGCAGACTACAACACGGTCTTCCTCGGCATTGAGTTAGGCCAGACATTTCTGGAATCCACCCTGAGCGGATCCGGACAATGGGGTGTGCGCACCGCACAGGAAGAGCAGCTGACAGATGAGAATGGCACCGGTTATGTGTACCCGGCGCTAACCTTGACCAGTTTCGATGCGTTTGATATCCGGGTCACCTCCCTGGCTAATGATATCCCCTACGATCGCGAAGTCCTGATTCATCAAGCCGGCAATGAGTTCTTTGTTCGTGGTTCAGACCAATGGGAGCGGAACACTCACTCTTCATCACCGGGTGCCGCCACTCTGCTGGAAGACACACGCTTGCTGGCGGGGAGAGCCCTGTTCCAAAGCATTACCGGCCGTGACAGTTCACGAATCATTGGCTGGACCCGCAACCCCTACTATCTGGATGCCCTTACCAGCGCGCCTCTGGATGAAACCACAGGGCCGGACAGAGTGATCAGTAGCTACTTCAGTGCCGGAAAAGCAATCGAACTGGAGGCTGAAGGCGACCAGTTGCAGCGACTGACGACACTGGAAGATCAGTACCTGTCCGTTCTGGAGGTAAATCTTCTCCGCAAGGAGGGCTTCGAATCCACTACTCTGAATGGTCGAAACTACAACACAGTGTACCTCGCAACCCGTTTCAGCGAGCAAACAACGCCCCTGACGGTTGAGACGGGCCTGGGACAGTGGCAAATTGATGGGGGCACGATTAGTCAATCCCAGACATACACCGCGGTGCAGCGCAACAACTCAGGCACTGTGACTACGCCCGCTACCGGCACCAGAACTGAATCCTGGACTCTGAGCAACCGGACGTCCCGACTCAGCAAAGGTGACCTGGATATTGGCCGCCTGAACCTCGACATCACCACCGCTTCCAGTGATTTGGCGCAACCGGATATCGGCATAGGTGCAAGCACGCCTGACGGTACCCTGATGGCATTCAATCTGGAAGACAGTCCGCTAGGTGACGGCATATTGATTGCCTCGGAGCAAACCGCCAACAGCGCACCAGTCACCGGCCAGTTTCGGTTTCAGGGCGTAGCACTCGCCCTGACAGCAGACACTAACCGCCTCCGGCATTTTGACAATGCACTGCTGACCATTGATTCCTCCAGCGCCGCAACGCTGTCGTCCGTCGCCCTGACCAGCACCCACTTTGTGGACAAAGGCACGGTAACAACGCCAACTCTGGAAAGCCCTCCAGACACTTCCCTGACGTATCGCCAGCTCGGTGCCGGTCAGGTGCAATTCACGGCAGGAAACCTCACTCTTGAGGGCTTTTACACCGCCAGCCAGGACCAATTCTTCCTGCGCTTGCGGTCAACGCAAGGGAATGAGGAGCAGATCGGTCTGGTCATTGCCACCCGCACGCCCTCATCACTCCAGCCATAGGTTAAAAGCCCAACGGGCAGACGCTCTCGTATAACCTGTTATAATTCCAGCTATATCTATTTTGGCGAGAGGTTCTATGTCTGCGGGTAAACGGGCCGTCATGTTGATGGTTCCCTTGATTGCGTTTGCTATCGGGGGCGGCTTTTATACGCCACAAGCAAGCGTTGACCAACGCAGTTCCGGGAATTCAGATACCGGGACCGCTCTCGCGTCCCTGCCTCCGTTACCCAGCTGGGCCAATGACGCGCTCCCGGATTTTTCACGGTTCCAGGACACCACGGAGAAAAAAGCCGCCTTTTTTTCGTTTCTCTATCCCCGAATCGTTCTGGCCAACTCGCGGATCCTGATTGAACGCGACTACCTGAAGGGTCTGGCAGATAAGGATACCCTGACCAGCCAGGAACATAGCTGGCTGACCTGGCAGTCCGAGCGGTTGAGAGTAGATGCCGAGCCCGGCAGCGATCAGCAGTTCGCTCTCTTGAGCAAACGCCTGGACGTAGTTCCACCATCTCTTATCCTGGCCCAGGCTGCCAACGAATCGGCCTGGGGCACGTCCCGGTTCGCGACTGAGGGCAACAATCTGTTTGGTCAATGGTGCTTTTCCGCGGGTTGCGGCCTTGTTCCTCAAAGTCGTAAAGATGGAGCCAGCCACGAGGTGGAGACATTTTCCTCGCCGTACCTTTCGGTCGAGGCCTACATCGAGAACCTGAACCGGCATCCAACCTACCAGCTATTGCGCGACATCCGGCTGCAGGATCGACGTAACAATACGCCATTATCCGGGCTGGAACTGGCTCAGGGACTGCTTGGCTATTCCGAGCGCGGCGAAGACTACATAAAAGAGATTCGGGCAATGATTCACTACAATAACCTGGAATTCTACGATGATGATTTCAGCAACGTGGTTCGCAACCTCAAACCGGGTAGCCTTGAGCAACTAGCCTCCACGGAAACGGAAACCGGTTTATTGCCCCGCCAATCATCACTGAACACCAACCCGGCTGAAGGTTAGAGACCCCACCCCATGCTCAATTTTCTCCCCGCGCCGTTAAAGGGGACTTTAGCGGCCCTGCTCATCTTGTGTAACACGCTGGTGCTGTTCCCGGCTCTTCTGGTATTCGCCCTGCTGAAACTTGTGTTGCCGATTACCGCAATCCGCAAAGGCTGCACAGTAGTCCTGAATACCATCGCCTGGATCTGGATCGGCTTCAACAATGTACTCATGAAGCTTCTGCACCGGGTCACATGGGATGTTCGTGGCGTTGAAAATCTCAGTCGTACAAACTGGTATTTTGTAACCTGCAACCACCAGAGCTGGGCCGACATACCCGCTATTCAATATGTACTCAACAGCCGTATTCCCTTGCTGAAGTTCTTCCTGAAGAAGCAACTGATCTGGGTGCCATTTCTCGGCGTCGCCTGGTGGGCGCTGGACTTCCCCTTTATGCACCGCCATACCAAAGAGCAGATTGCCAAACGCCCCGATCTGAAAGGCAAAGATGTCGCAGCCACCCAGGCGGCCTGCGAAAAATTCCGCTACACGCCGGTGACCATCTTTAATTTCATGGAAGGCACTCGGTTTACACCGGAAAAGCACAAGCGCCAGAATTCACCTTACCGGCACCTTCTGAAACCCAGGGCCGGCGGCACGGCGTTCGTACTGGGCGCAATGGGAGAGATGGTTCACACCATGCTGGACGTCACCATTGTATACCCGGAAGGTCGTGCAGGTTTCTGGGATTACCTGTGCGGGCGAATACACAGGATTATTATTGACGTACGTGTACGCGAAATTCCAGATGAGTTTCTGGGAATGGATTACGAAAATAACCGGGAAATCCGGATCGCGTTTCAACGCTGGGTGAGCCAGATCTGGGCAGAGAAAGATGCCCGGATTGATGAGCTTAAAGCAGCCCAAGCTCCCGGGCCCGGACAATAGCCTGGGTTCTGGATTTCACTTCCAGCTTGGCGTTGATACGACGAGCATGAGTTTTCACCGTGTGCAGGGAAATATGTAGTTTGTCAGCAATTTCCTGATTTGAGAGCCCTCGGGCAATCAGTTCAAGCACGCCCTGCTCTCGCTCACTGATCGGTTCGGCGAGGGCATCCGCACCGGCCGCACCCGCCACCGGCAGCTCGAACAAGTCACCCAGTGCGTCCTTGAATGCACTCGCTGGCAGCTGACCAAAGCCCTTTGCCATCAAATCCTGCAGCTCACCCCGCAGTTCCCGGAAGGGACTGATGAAGTGCTCTTCAGCCGCCTGATTAACGACTGCAGACAGAATTTTAAGAGCAACAACTGCGCCCTTCTCATCCAGAACAATGACAGCCTCCAGCAGGCGCATATGCAACTCCACGCCCCACGGGATCACGCCTTCATAGCGCTCACGTATGCCTTGCAGAGTTTCCTTTGCCCGAATGACATCGCCGCGCGCGAGATCAACCCGAACCTGAAGACAATCCAACAGACCCGGCATCATCGGGAACAGCTCCGGCACGCAACCGGCCTCCCGGTAGGGAGCCAGTTTCCGAACGGCCTGATCTGCGCTGTCGATCTGATTCTGAGATAGCCAGCAATTGGCTTTGAGAGCCTCCAGAACCGGCACAAACAGGGACTCATCGACTTGCCATGAATGCATGGTACGCTCGGCCCGCCCAATCCAGACAAACGCATCCTCAAGTCGCCCTTGAGATCGACACATCAATACGCGGATCGTCATCGCAAGCAGCAGCCCCAGATCACGGGTCTGTTCGGCATGGCGTCCGCAGATAACGAGGAGACGATCTGCCTCAGCCTCACGGCCCTGATGCCAGAGTACCAGCACCAGATTCAGCTGTAGGCGGGTCTCACCAATCCGGGCAGGGCGTGCCAGCTCCTGCATGGCCGTATCGAGACCGGTCCGCAACAATTGCTCAGCGTGCTTGAGGGCGCCTTTACCCAGTTCGATTCGGGCATGGGCGTATACAGCCAGGGCTTCACAGCCGGAATCATCGGCTTCCCGGGCAAGTCTCGACGCCGCCCGATTGGCTTCACGTGCCTCCTGGAAACGTCCCGCGGCGCACAGGGCACTGGACCGAACCATTTGGGTCACCAGCTGCCCCTGGGAACTAAGTTCGCCTTCGGTCAGGGCCCGCTCGGCCATTTCCAGGGCCGAGCCCACGCTGCCCTCGCCTCTGAGGATAAACGCTTTCAGTGCACAGATGCGCGCCGCCTGTTCCTGCTGCTCGGCCTCACTCAGGCCGTCAATAAGCGCCCTGGCCTGGCGGAACTGGCCCCCGATAGCATGGACCCAGCTATAAACAATCCGCAAACGCACGCTCCGTTCCAGAAGCTGGGGCGGCAAGCTCTTGCGAAGCCGCAACAGTGACGCCGTATCCTGTCCCAGCAGCAAGGCTTCTGAGCCCTCAGAAGCTATACGAATAACCTCCTCGGCATCGCCCGCCAACAACGCGTACTTGAGGGCCTCAGGGAACTGGTCGCGCACACCGAACCATCGACTGGCCCGGGACATTCGCTCGGTATATCCTGCCATGACGGGGGACTTCAGCCACTCCTGCAAGAGCGGGTTAAGGCGATACCAACGTCCGCGGCCGGGCATGGACCTCAACGGCAAGCCCCGCTCGACGGCCTGGGAAGGAACAAACCCGGCATCCGGCAAGAGCGGCTCCAGCGCCAGGAACAATTCGTCGGAACACAACTCAAGCTCGGCAATACCACGCATACAACGCATCTGCCCCGGCGTGAGGCTGCCAAGGACCGATTCCTTGAGAAACCGCTCAACACTTGGCGCTTCCTGAATCGGCTTTCTTTCAATATTCTGGCACACCTCCCGGCGATACAGCGCCAGGGGCGTCGCCCAGCCTTCGGTTATGTCGTAGAGACTATCCACAGCGACACTGGTCAATCCACCATTTGCCGTCGCCGAACGGAAAAACTGGAAGGTTTCTGAACGAGAAAATTCGAGTGCTTCAGGCCCGATGCGGGTAAACCGATTCTCCAGTTCAAGACTGTGAGTCTCAAAGGGCAATGCGGTGCGCGAAATCAGAACAATGGAGGATTCGGCCGGTAAATCAGCAATCAGTTGCTGAAGCAGATCCACAACCGCGGGGTTGCTGAGATTATGCAGGTTGTCCAGCACCAGAATCCTGGGCTGAACGGTAGTTTTACGAGCCCATCCAGCCTGCATCATCGACAGGGTGTCTGAGAAGGTCGCGCCACTTTGCAGCCCCTGATCCGGGATGCTTGGCACATCCAGAGTAATCGCCAGCAGAGTCAGGAAACGGGACGGCGCATTATCCTGGGAATTCAATGAAACCCAGCGAATCTGATCGGCTGGTATCGGTGAACTACCCAGCGCACTGATTACGGCCTGGGATTTCCCGTAGCCACAGGGCGCTTCCAAAAAAAGAACGCCTCTGGACGTCAGTGCCTCGGAGAGTTTGCTATCAAGCCCGGGCCGGGCCAGCAGTTCGGACGGAACCGCGGGAAGCTGTAACCTTTGCCGGAGCAGGTCTCTGATCAGCTCACCCCGTTGAAGACCACTGTTCGCTGACTGGTATTCGTCGTTGGCTGCACAGCCGTCATTGAATGGTTTCACGCACTGCCCCATTTAACTCCGGCCTGAACTGCCTTCCATTGCCGGACAAGTGGATCTTACACTAACGTAAGCACGGCGACCGACATCGGGTACGCCTTTAGTATGAGATGTAGGTTAAACCAATTGAGGGGTGGGCTGCAAAATTTTGACGTGAAAGGACTTTCTCGTGTGTTAAAAAAACGGCGGGCCTGAGCCCGCCGTTTTCCCTGTCTGGCAATAGCGCTTACCGGGTACCGGCTCGGCGCAGTGCAGCAGGCGTATAATCCCTTGAGCGACGCTCTACGCCAAACTCATACGGATTTTCTTCTTCATTGGTCAGGCCAAGTGCAAGGTAACGGCCCGAGAGCAGATCGTACAGGGTCTCGATAGCATACCAGGGCACGTCCTGATCGTAGAACTGCATATTGTGGGCTTCCGCCACGCGCCAGAGCTCACCACGGCCATCATAATGATCAATGATAGACGCCTGCCAGGAGTCTTCATCGATGTAGAAATCACGCTGTCCGTAGATGTGACGCGCGCCGTCCTTCAGAGTTGCCCGGACGTGCCATACGCGATGCAGCTCGTAACGAGTGTAATCCTGGTTGATATGTCCAGCCTTGACGATCTGATCGTAGCTCAGGCTCCGGTCCACCAGCTTGTAGGAGTTGTACGGAATATACATTTCCTTCTTGCCGACCAGCTCCCAGTCGTAGCGATCCGGAGCGCCGTTGAACATATCGAAGTTATCGGATGTACGCATGCCGTCAGACGCGGTACCCGGTCCGTCATAGGCCACCTGGGGCGCCCGACGAACACGACGCTGACCCGCGTTGTATACCCACGCACGGCGCGGTTCGGCAACCTGATCGATGGTTTCGTGCACCAACAGTACGTTACCTGCCAAACGGGCCGGAGCGGTTATCGCCTGCTTGAAATAGAAAAGAACGTTCGCGTCATCCTCCGGGCTATAGTCGTCGAGGTAGGTTCGCCACGTGAGCTCATCCTGGAATTTCACCACGGAAAAGGCGCCGCCTTCGGTCGGCGTTACCTGACCAACCGTGCGCTGGACTGAACCTCCGCGATAGCGGGTGATGTGGTTCCAGATCGCTTCCAGACCATTCTGGGGAATCGGGAACGGAGTGGCAGATTGATAGTTGCCCAGACCGTTACCGTCCTTGATAAGGTCAACCGCGCTTGCGTTCTCAACCGTTTTCGCCATGACCTCATCAGGGTATGCAGCGGTACGATGGGTTTCGTACACCGGCATAAAGTAGTCGTCATAACGCTCAATCATCGCAACCTGACCCGGAGACAGCTTGTCTTTGTACTGATCGACGTTGCTCTGATCAATGGTGAATTTCGGTTGCTCATCCGGGAATGGATTCACATAAATCCCGTCACCCTTATAACCCGCTGGCGGAGTGGTCAAGCCTCCGTTCCAGGCTGGAATCTCACCACCGTTGCCCGCTTTTTCGGCACCCATCGGTGTCAGCGAATCACCCAGCTTGGCCGCTTCTTCAGCAGAAACCGCACCCCAGGCCTGGCCGGCAATCATGCTCGCTGCCAGAACGCCTGTGGCCAGTAGTTTCTTGTTCAGTTTCATGTAAATTTCCTCGTTCAACGAATTCTTTCCGGGTTCAGAATGAGTATGAAACGCTCGCACTCACGAAGTCGCGGTCAGTCAACTCGTTATACGGCTTGCCGCCGAAAAAGTTTGTATAACCGATATTGCCGGTGATGCTGTTCTGATACACCGCCTGCAACGACAAACCGATGGCTTTGCTGCCTTCGTTGAAAGCGCCACCCGGTTGCGGACTGTAGCCCTCAACATCGTGACTCCAGGCCAACTGTGGTGACAGATTGACGCCGGCAATAGCATTCGGATAATTCCACACCAGGCGTGTACGGTAGCCCCAGGAGAAGTCGGTTGTGAGCCCATCGGTAGTGCAGTAAGTGGAGTTCAGGTTAAGTACCTCACACCCACCGCCAGGCAATGCCGGAATGCCAAACGTTCCCGATCTGCCGTACTGGGCTTCATCGTAGTCCGGCAAATTATGGACGTAGGTCGCACCAAATTCGGTGATAAGAGAGAGACGACTGGCCCCCATAACCTGATCAAAGAACTTGATCAGCGTGAATTGCGCCTGAGAAACCTTGAAACGGTCATTACCGCTCACAGCTTGCCCGCTGAGATCCGCTCCTCCGGCTTCAGCCAAACGCTGGTCCTGCAACTGACTGGCGTTGTCGCCGGTAACCGGGTTCTGAAGCTGCAGACCACCGTAAATCAGCTGGAACGCATTCCATTGCAGAGGCAGGTTCTCACGGAAGCTGTATTCAGCACCAAGAGACCATCCACCCGGGGTGGTGGTGTTGATACTGATACCGTAGAGGTTGATGTTCTCTGGGTATTCGATGAAATACGAGGGGAACTGTACGCCATTGGCAGGATCATTAACCTGCCCGCTTACGTACGGCAACCGGCTGTTGTATTTGATGTAGTAGAAGCCCAGCTCAGAATCGTTCAGCTCAGGCACGTACCAGCGCAACGCAACACCGAACTGGTCTTTGGAATCAGCTTCGTCATCGCCGAGCCGGGGAGCGATAAACCCTTGCTCGTAAGCCTGAGAATCCGACAACTGTCCCGCCAGCAATACAGGACCACAGCCATCAGCGGCAAAGTCATTCGTTGAGAAGAAGGTTCCGCAGTCATCCGGGCGCACCGGCTCCCAGTCAGCCTGCACAAAGGTTTCTACTGTGAGGTTCTCAGTAATACCGGCAGACATGTAGAACATCTCGACCGGCAAAAGTGCATCTTTCAATTCAGAGCCCGGCGCCCGGAATGCCGGAACGTCTACCGGGTTGATAACGTTGATACCACCCTGGATAAACGTGCTTTCACCCCAGCTTACAACCTGCTTGCCATAACGGAGACTTACCGGGACATCACCAAAGTACCAATCCGAGAAGACGTAGGCATCGAGAATCTCACCCCCGGAGGCATTGGCTTTCGCTGAGTCGTTCAGTTCACGGGTATTACCAACGTCATCAACTGCCCGACTCTCGTCTTTCAGTTCAAAGTCGTACCAATAGCGACCGCGCAGAAGCCCGCCAACTCGAGTCAGGTAAGCATTATCAACGTAATAGTTCAGGTACAGCTCACTGTTACCTTTGACAATTTTCGAGTAGGTATCGCCTTTATCAAAGTTCAGGTTGCCATCGTCGTAGTTGTTGGTGGAAGCGCCAACCGTCGTATTCGCAAACTGAGGCCCCAGGTTACCCTGGGCGATCAGACGCTTGTCCTGATCTTCAACCCGCCACCCGGCGCCGGCAGACAATGTGGTATTGAACTGGGCTTCCACGTCGCCCATATAGAACGAATAGGCTGTCGCCTGACCGGACATACCGGCTGCAACTGCCACGGCCAGCGGTAATTTAGTCCAACGCTGCCATTGATGTGTTTTTCTTGTCATTGGAAGGCTACTCCATTGTTGTTCTGAGTCGCTGCTCTGATTATTGGTGTTCACGATGTATTGGAGGCTTCATGCACAGTGCTCGTGATGTTGGCACTATAGCTAACGCTCTGGGGCGCTTTGATCAGTCAAAAGTATGATTTTGCTCTCACACCTCTATTACCGCCGGGTTTCGTCGCACAGAATCACTATAGACAACAAATTTGGATGCAACCACTTTGGTTTTGGTGGTTTTTTTTGCGGATTTGATTGCGGTTTCAGGTCGGGTGAAGCGCTGAGGGGTGACGTGTTTCCCGGAAAGCATTCGCCCCCCCTCAGCACCAGGCCCTGGTGTGCGCGATCCACTCATTCTGCCAATGAGCATTATGTGAAAGCGACGGCCTGGTAATTCGGCTGGCAGAATCAGAGCATTTCGATTGCCATAGCCGTAGCTTCACCACCCCCGATGCAAAGGGCAGCGATGCCTTTCTTTTTACCGTAACGCTGGAGGGCATACATCAGAGTTACCAGCAGGCGGGAACCGGTAGACCCTACGGGGTGCCCCTGTGCACAGGCACCCCCATGAATGTTGACCTTCTCAGGATCGAGACCAAGTTCGCGGATAGGCATCATGGCAACCATGGCGAATGCTTCATTGATTTCGAACAAATCAACATCGTCTTTGGTCCATCCGGTTTTTCCGAACAGAGTTTCGATGGCTCCCACCGGCGCACAAGTGAACTCCGAAGGATGCTGAGACTGCGTGCTGTGGCCAACAATACGGGCCAGGGGCTTAAGTCCCCGCTTTTCGGCTTCGGATTCGCGCATCAGCAGCAGTGCAGAAGCGCCATCCGAGATCGAGGACGCGTTCGCGGCTGTCACCGTGCCGTCTTTGGCGAAAGCGGGACGCAGGCTCGGGATTTTATCGATCTTGGCGTTGTGTGGCTGCTCGTCATCCTCGACAACCGCCTCCCCCTTGCGGCTTTTTACAGTAACCGGAACGATTTCATCCTTCAGCAACCCTTCATCGATCGCCTTTTTTGCACGGGTCAGGGAGGTAATGGCGTATTCGTCCATTTCCTCACGGGTGTAGCCTTTCTTGTCGGCCATCTCCTGAGCGAACGCCCCCATCAACCGGCCTGTTTCGGCATCTTCGAGTCCATCAAGGAACATGTGATCCTGGGGTGCCTGACCAGGGCCCATGCGGTAACCGCTGCGGACACCTTGCAGAATGTAGGGTGCGTTGGACATGCTCTCCATACCGCCGGCGATCATAATGTCATTGCTACCCGCCTTGATCAGGTCGTGGGCAAACATAGTGGCCTTCATACCGGAGCCACAAAGCTTGTTGACCGTTGTCGCGCCAGTGTAATCCGGAAGGCCGGCCTTGCGCATGGCTTGACGAGCCGGGCCCTGTTTGAGACCTGCAGGGAGCACGTTACCCATGATGACTTCCTGCACATCTGCAGGCTGAAGCCCGGCGCGTTTTACCGCCTCGGCAATAGTGATGGCACCGAGGTCGGTGGCACTCACGTTAGCCAGGCTGCCCTGGAATCCACCCATGGGGGTACGGGCACCGCTTACAATAACGACGTTGTCTGCGCTCATTTGTGAC
Source organism: Marinobacter sp. F3R08 (assembly GCF_018860425.1). Classification (GTDB taxonomy): domain Bacteria; phylum Pseudomonadota; class Gammaproteobacteria; order Pseudomonadales; family Oleiphilaceae; genus Marinobacter. Next base: position 73,413 of record NZ_JAHKPI010000016.1, read on the forward strand.
TCTCTCTTTTGGTTGTCTGACAGGCTTTGTGTCGGATTGCGCCTTGCACATCCGACCTGCTCAGGGTTGTTATCTTTATTCAGGGTCTGTGAGGGGCTTCGAGATATTCCTGCGATTGCATTTCAAGCAGCCGCGATTCGGTGCGTTCAAATTCGAAGCTCAGACGGCCGCCGGCATAGAGTTCGGTAATCGGCGCAGCCGCCGAAATAATCACCTTGACGTTACGGTCGTAGAATTCGTCGATCATGTTGATGAAACGGCGGGCCTGATCGTCCTTGCTCTTGCCGAGCACAGGCACGTTGCTGACAATAATGGCGTGAAACTGCCGGGCCATTTCAATGTAGTCGTTCTGGCTTCGGGGTCCGTCACACACGTCTTTGAAATCGAACCAGACAACGTCGTCGGCATGGGCCTGGGCCGGAATTTTCCGGCCATTGATTTCCATAGCCTTGCTGTGTTTTCCCGCCTCTACGGCCAAAGCATCAAAGCTCTGTCGCAGGCTGATATCCGCGTTCTCATCGAGGGGCGAGTGGAACAGCTCCGCCTGCTCCAGTGTCCTCAAACGGTAATCCACTCCGCCATCCACATTGACCACATCCGTGTGTTTCTTTACCAGCTCAATTGCCGGCAGAAAACGCGCACGTTGCAGACCATCCTTGTACAGGCCATCTGGCACAATGTTGGAGGTGCACACCAGAGTGACGCCCCGGCTAAACAGACCATCCATAAGAGTGGCAAGGATCATGGCATCGCCAATGTCCGACACGAAAAACTCGTCGAAACAGATAACCCGGGTTTCATCGGCAAACTTCCTGGAAACCAGCTCCAGCGGGTTCTTCTCCCCCTTCAGGGATCGGAGTTCCTTGTGCACCCGCTGCATAAAGCGATGGAAGTGAACCCGCATCTTGCGATCAAATGGCAGGGATTCGAAGAACGTGTCCATCAGATAGGTTTTTCCGCGACCTACTCCGCCCCAGAAATACAGACCTTTAACCGGCTCTTCTTTGCCTTTTTTAAGTTTGCGCAAAAGTTTCGCTTTGGGTTTGGCGCGATCCCTTTCGGCTTCCACCAGTTTGTCGTAAAGTGACTGGAGGCGCTTGACGGCATCCTCCTGGGCCGCATCCTGCCTGAAATCCGGGCGTTCAAGATCCTTCTGGTAACGTTGCCAAGGGGTCATGGTCACACTGATTTCGGAGGACATCGCAGCTGTCATCAAGGTATTCCCGGAAGTTGATCGTAGATTTCGGCGCAGTATTGTCGCGCATTTGGCGGATTTTCGCCACGTTGACCGTCCGGTCCATCAATACGACGATTGGCGCAGGCGACAATAATGGGATGATGGCGCCCGGGGCGTTATACTCGTGTATCGGGGCTTGGCTCACTTCTAGGCAAAAGGACGACACAGCATATGACAAACCTGATTCTGGCAGCGATTGCCGCTTTGGTTGTTGGCATTGTCATCGGGGTACTTGTTGGCCGTTCCGGGCAGGGAACGACACTTCGGCAACGCCGGGCGGAACAGCAGATTGAGGAACTGAGAAGCGAGTATACCCGCTACCAGGCCCAGGTGAATGAACACTTCATGGAATCGGCCCACCTGCTGAGACGGTTCAATGACGCATACCGCGACGTAAACCAGCACATGGCCCGCGGTGCCAATCGTCTCTGCAATGACGAAGAATGGATGGAAGAGCTGGCACAGGAAACATCCAAGAAACGTCTGGAAGAAGTTCGCGAGGACTCCGCCGAACCACCACGGGATTACGCACCCAAGACAGATCCTGAGGATTCCGGGACACTGGCTGAAGACTTCGGCCTCAAGAAAGGCGACAAGGCCCCGCAGGCCTGAGTTTCTATTCCGGCAAAAGCTTGGGCGTTAGGTCTCGATAAAACGGCCAGGCTCAGGAAGGGCGCGGGATAGCCGCCCCCTTCTCAGCCAGATAAAAAACCAGATCTGGCCCAGTGTCTTCTGCTAGACCGGATTGTTGCAATCAATGAATGTGTGAGCAACGCCGAACGCCTCCGCCAACGCCTTTCCGAGAGCCTGAACACCATAGCGCTCGGTAGCATGATGACCAGCTGCAAAATAGTGGATCCCACACTCTCTGGCGGTATGCGTTGTCGGCTCGGAGATTTCACCGCTGATGTAGGCATCAAGGCCCGCCTCCAGAGCAGTGCTGATAAATCCCTGAGCAGCGCCGGTGCACCAACCCACCCGTTTGATCATTGCAGGACCTTCTCCGACCCAGAGCGGTTCACGATGAAGCTGTCTGGCGATATGAAGGCCGAACTTCTCGGGAGACATTGCGTCTTCCAGCTCACCTTCCCAAACCAGACCGCCTAATGGACGCGGATTCTTGATGTTGAGAACATCTGCCAGCTGACGGTTGTTGCCATACTCCGGATGATCATCCAGCGGGAGATGGTAGGCAACAAGATTGATGTCATTGTCCAGAAGTTGCTTCAAGCGCTCGCGTTTCATGCCCTGGATTCGCGGGTCTTCACCTTTCCAGAAGTAACCGTGATGGACCAGGATCATATCGGCTTTTGCTTCAATTGCCGCTTCGATGAGCGCCTGTGTGGCAGTCACACCAGAAATAATGGTGCCGATCTCAGATTTGCCCTCGACCTGCAATCCATTTGGACAGTAGTCCTGAAAATTCTCCGGCTGCAACCACTCGCTGATTTTCTTCAGGATGTCGTTCCGATTCGCCATAAAACCCCTCTCCTGACTATTTCATGCAATCTGGACGAGCAGGGGGTGCCCACCTGCCCTGCCCGCCAAAACGCGGGCTAGAGTGTTTCGAGGCCAGCAATCAAAGCATCATTCTGCTCGACAGTACCAATGGTGATTCTCAGGAACTCGCTAATGCGCGGCTTGTTAAAGTGGCGAACAATAATGCCCTGCTCTCTCAAGCCTTTCGCCAGAACCTCTCCAGGCTGATCTTTATGACGGGCAAACACAAAGTTTGCCTTTGAGGGCAACACCTCGAACCCCAGTTCCCCGAGAGCCGCCGTTACGCGCTCGCGTTCCGAGATAACGCCATCGCAGCATTTCCGGAACCAGGCTTCATCCTCGTAGGCCGCCTTCGCGCCGGCCAGGGCCAGTCGATCCAGTGGGTAGCTGTTGAAGCTGTTCTTGACCCGGTTCAGTGCCTCGATCAGGTCTGGATGACCAACGGCGAAACCTACCCGCAAACCGGCCAGTGAACGGGCTTTGGAAAGTGTCTGTGACACCAGCAGATTCGGATACTTGTCGACCAGAGTGATCGCCGACTCGCCACCGAAATCAATATAGGCTTCATCGACCACGACCACTCGATCCGGGTTCGAATTCAGAATTTCTTCAACATGCGCCAATTCCAGATAGCGACCGGTCGGCGCATTCGGGTTCGGGAAGATCACCCCGCCATTGGGTTGCTTGAAGTCGTCCGGATTAATTTCAAAGCTCTCGGTGAGCGGAACGACTTTGCTCTGGATGTTATAGAGGCCGCAGTACACCGGGTAGAAGCTGTAAGTGATGTCCGGGAACAGGATGGGCTCGTCATGCTGAAACAGGCCGAAAAAGATGTGCGCCAGGACTTCGTCCGAACCGTTACCAAGGAATACCTGTTCTGGCTTGAGGCTGTGATAGGACGCAATGGTCTCGCGCAGGCTCTCACCTTCCGGATCCGGATAGAGGCGGAGGCCGTCGTTCAGTTCCGCCTTGATGGCGTCGACAACCCGGGGTGATGGGCCAAAGGGATTCTCATTGGTGTTCAGCTTTACCAGGTTCGCCATTTTTGGCTGTTCGCCGGGAACATAGGGAACCAGGTCGTTTACCAGGGGGCTCCAGAATTTGCTCATTTCTAACTCCGAGCTTACGGTCTGCCGGTCTTCACCAGCCTCCGTGCGCAAATAGGGGATGCAGTCTCTCAGTCTTCAATACGATACTCGGCCGACCGGGCGTGAGCCGTAAGCCCCTCGCCCCGGGCCAGAACGGACGCCACACGCCCCATACGGTCGGCGCCAGCGGCGCTGAAACCAATAATGGAAGAGCGTTTCTGGAAATCGTATACACCCAGGGGCGAGGAAAATCGCGCAGTACCGCTGGTCGGCAGAACATGATTCGGGCCCGCACAGTAATCGCCCAGAGCCTCGGCGGTGTAACGACCCATGAAAATAGCGCCGGCATGGCGGATGTCTTCGAGCATGGCCTCTGGCTCTTCAACCGACAACTCGAGATGCTCCGGAGCGATTCGGTTGGAAACCGCAGCGGCTTCTTTCAGATCAGCAACCTGGATCAGCGCGGCACGGTCGGTCATGGAGGTTCGGATGATATCGGCCCGCTCCATGGTCGGCAGCAGCTTGTTGATGCTGGCCTCGACGGCATCCAGAAACGCTGCATCCGGGCTGATCAGAATGGACTGTGCCTGCTCGTCGTGCTCTGCCTGCGAGAACAGATCCATGGCGATCCAGTCAGGATCGGTTTTACCGTCGCAGATCACCAGGATTTCGGAGGGGCCTGCGATCATATCGATACCAACAACGCCGAAAACCTCCCGCTTGGCGGTGGCAACGAAGATGTTGCCCGGGCCGACGATTTTATCGACCGCCGGGATGGTTTCTGTGCCATAGGCCAACGCGCCAACGGCCTGAGCGCCACCAACGGTGAACACCCGGTCGACGCCGGCAATAGCGGCAGAAGCCAGAACCATATCATTTACAACGCCGTCGGGTGTCGGAACAACCATCACCACTTCACTGACACCGGCAACCTTGGCCGGAATGGCGTTCATGAGCACAGATGACGGGTAAGCCGCCTTACCGCCGGGCACATACAGGCCGGCCCGATCCAGCGGTGTGACTTTCTGGCCAAGAACCGTCCCATCGTCATCCGCGTACTGCCAGGATTTCTGGTTCTGACGTTCGTGGTAATCCCGAATCCGCCCAGCCGCTTTTTCCAGCGCCACACGCTGATCCCCGGGAATGGTTTCCAGAGCCTGCTGCAAACGACTCTGGGTCATTTCCAGTTCAGCAACAGCCCCCACTTTCAAGCGATCAAACTTCTCGGTAAATTCGAGAACCGCCTGATCTCCGCGGGTTTTCACCTCATGCAGGATATGACGTACCGACTCGTTCACCTGATGATCAACGCTATCGTCCCAGGCCAGCAGTTTGGCCAGGGAGCTGTCAAAGTTACTTTGTGAAGCGTTTAATCTCGTGATCTTGGCGGTCATAACTCAAATCCTGTATTGGATTAACTTCTAACGTTCCTGACCGACCCTGCACTAGGGCCGACGTTTGTCCACGGCTGCAGACATCTTTTCAATGATGGGGTTGATACGCTCGTGTTTCATCTTCATGGATGCCCGATTAACCACCAGCCGGCTGCTGATATGCTCTATCAGCTCCCGGGCTTCCAGACCGTTGGCCTTCAGGGTATTTCCGGTGTCGACGATATCGACAATTTCATCGGCAAGCCCCAATATCGGAGCCAGCTCCATGGCACCGTATAGCTTGATGATATCGGCCTGGCGCCCCTGTGCAGAATAATAACGGCGAGCCAGGTTCACGAACTTTGTCGCCACCTTGATGCGACCAGGTGGCGGAGTCTGATTTTTCGGGCCGGCGGTCATCAGGCGACAACGGGAAATATTGAGGTCCAGCGGCTCGTACAGCCCTTCTCCGCCGTGCTCCATCAGAACATCTTTGCCGGTCACCCCGAGATCCGCCCCTCCGTACTGAACATAGGTCGGCACGTCTGTGGCCCGGATGATCAACACTCGCACATTGGGATCCGTGGTCGGGAATACCAGTTTGCGTGATTTCTTGACGTCGTCGATCAGCTCAATACCCGCTTCCGCGAGCAACGGCAGGGTCTCTTCCAGGATTCGTCCCTTCGACAAGGCGATGGTAATGGAATCTGTCATGGGTTATTCCGGTTTCCCGTTGTTGTCTTTTACGCTGGCAGGCGGCGGATGGTAGCACCCAGCAACTGCAGTTTCTCTTCGATGCACTCGTACCCGCGGTCTATATGATAGATACGGTCTACGATGGTATCGCCGTCAGCCATGAGCCCCGCTATGACCAGACTGGCTGATGCCCTGAGGTCCGTGGCCATGACCGGCGCACCGGTGAGGTGATCAACGCCCTTGATGATGGCGGCATTGCCTTCAAGCGTGATCTCGGCACCCATGCGGATCAACTCCTGAAGGTGCATGAACCGGTTCTCGAACACGGTCTCCACGATGGTACCTGTGCCTTCGGCCACTGCATTCATCGCTGCAAACTGGGCCTGCATGTCCGTTGGAAATGCGGGATAAGGCGCCGTACGCAGGCTCACCGCCTTCGGGCGATTGCCTTTCATATCCAGCTCAATCCAGTCCGGGCCGGTATTAATGTGAGCACCCGCCTCTTCCAGCTTGAGCACAACGGCTTCCAGAAGATCTTCCCGGGTATCTTTCAGCTTCACCCGGCCACCGGTGGCTGCCGCAGCTACCAGGTAAGTACCGGTTTCAACACGGTCAGGCAGCACGTTGTAATGGCATCCGTGCAAACGCTCTACACCGTTAATTTCGATCGTGGCGGTGCCATGCCCTTTGATGTCAGCGCCCATGGCGATCAGACATTCTGCAAGATCAACGACTTCCGGTTCACGGGCCGCGTTTTCCAGAATGGTTTTACCGTCTGCCAGTGCTGCAGCCATCATCAGGTTTTCAGTACCGGTCACAGTGACGGTATCGAGGAAGATATGGGCGCCCTTCAGGCGGCCGTTAGTCTTCGCCTTGATATAGCCATTCTCAACCTTGATGTCCGCGCCCATCATTTCCAGCCCGTGAATGTGCAGGTTCACCGGTCGACTGCCGATGGCGCACCCACCGGGCAGGGAAACTTCGGCTTCGCCGAAATGGGCAACCAGCGGGCCCAGCACAAGGATCGAGGCGCGCATGGTTTTCACCAGTTCATAGGGCGCGTGAACGTGCTTGATGGTATTGGCGTGAATCTCCACGCTCATTTTTTCATCAATAATCACTTCTACGCCCATACGGCCCAGAAGCTCGATCATGGTGGTTACATCGTGCAGGTGCGGCAAGTTGCCGACAGTCACCGGCTCATCCGCCAGCAGAGTTGCCGCCAGAATTGGCAGTGCGGCGTTTTTGGCACCCGAAATCCGGATTTCACCATCCAGAGGCTTACGACCTCTGATCAGAAGTTTATCCACAATAAATGTCCTGTTTTGTCCGGGCCGCTCAGCCTTGGCGCTCTGCCCATTCAGCCGGCGTAAATGCTTTCGGATGAAGTGCGTGAATCGAGCCATCCATAATCTGCTGGAACAGCGCCTTATTGATCAGCTGCTGGCGCTTGATGGTCGGCAGGCCTTCAAATACATCACCCACCACGACGACCAGGTAATGGCTACCATCAACCTGTACCTGAACTTCACAGCCGGGCAACGCTTCCTTGACCAGCTCAGTGACTTGGGCGGCATCCATAGAAAATCCTCGGGTGTTTTGAAATCAGGGGCGAGATTGTAACCAATTCCGGCGCCCGGGTCAGCTTTACCGTCCCGTAAACACAAGGGCCGGAACTGGCAAAGTCAGCGGAGGGAATGCGGGAATTCCGGGCCAAACCCCGCGAACTGCTCATCAAGGGTGCTCAACGCCGCCAGTGAGGCCAAAGGCCCACTGACACCCCGGAACGACAGCGAAATACCTGCCCGACGCGCAAGGCGCTGCCAACACAGCAGCATAGACAAAACCACACTGTGGGCGGTCACCAGTCCGCCAAGATCAACAACCAGGCTGCTGGTGACAGAGCTGATCAGTTTCTCACCCTGCCTTCTGACGCCGACCACAGTGTCTATGGTTACCTCGCCGGAAACGACCAGCACTCCATCAGAGAGCAGGACCCGCGGTGTGGCCGCAGTCATGAATTGTCGACTTCCTGCTCCAGATTCAGGGATTCAACAGTGTCGCCCCAACCGTCAATCACGGCCTGAATCTGACCGCGATTTTCCTCAATTTCCTGACTGAAGCGGTCACGGAAAGCCAAACCGATGTTAACGCCTTCAACAATAACGTTTTCCATCAGCCAGTTGCCTTCCGAATTCCTGTACATCGAATAAATCACCGGGTAGCGATCACCAGATGCGCTGATCACTTCCATTTCCACAGACGCCCGCCCTTCATTCTGCGGATTAATGGTCGCTTCCTTGACCTGGATTTCGAAATCATCCGCATTGACCAAAGCTTGTGCGTAACTGTCAAACAGGCTGCGCTTGAACTTGGCCACGAACTCGTCCCGCTGATCGGGAGTCGTCTGGCGAGCATAGCGACCCATCACCCGGGCCGCAATTCGGCGAAAATCCACAAAATCCGTCAGCGCCTGATCCATGCTCCTGTAGAACGCTTCCGGGTCCCGCTCGTACAGACCTCGCTCCTCATTGAGCTGGTCAACCAGCCGCTGGGTGTTTTTATCCACATACTCGCGGAGATCCTCCGCTTCGCCAGCCTGTACCGGCAAGACCAGAGCCAGGGCCATCATCAGGCCGAGCAGAATATGGTGTCTCATTGCAAACATCAGGATCTCCTGTTGAATGTTTCCGGCCCGAATCAGCGGCCCGATGCAAAGTTGCTGATCAGCCGTTCAAGGTTCATGGCCGACTGTGTCGAGTAGAAGGTATCGCCCTCTTTCAGCGAATCCATTTCAGCCCCGATCGATATATCAATGTACTGTTCACCGAGCAGGCCGGATGTACGTATAACTGCGGAACTGTCCGACGGGATGTTGTCGATGTCTGAATGAATCGACATTTCCACCCGGGCCTGAAACGTATCTTTGTTCAGGCTGATTGACTCGATAGCGCCAACGGTCACGCCAGCCATAGAGACCCGCCCCCGGGGTGTGAGTCCGCCAGTGTCATTAAAATCTGCAAAGATGGTATAGGTACTCTCTGCCGACTTCGGCGACAGCCCGCTCACCTGCAGCGCGAGGAAAAGCAGCGCCGCACAGCCTGCAACCATAAACAGGCCAACAATGATTTCCGTGGTTCTCTGCGCCATTTCCGGCTCCGGTATTATCTCGTTGATCGATGATTCAGAAATCGCCAAACATGACAGCGGTCATTACAAAATCGAGCCCCAGCACCGCCAGCGATGAGTACACGACGGTCTTGGTGGTGGCCGAACTGATACCTGCCGATGTCGGCACGCAGTCATATCCCTGATAGACCGCAATCCAGGCACAAACAAAACCGAAAACAATACTTTTAATGACGCCATTAAGGACGTCATCGACAAAATCCACCGACGATTGCATATTGCCCCAGAAGGAACCTTCAAAGACGCCCAGCCAGTCCACCCCAACCAGCATGCCGCCCCAGATCCCGACAACCGAGAAGATCACGGCGAGGACCGGCATGGCAATGAACCCGGCCCAGAGCCTAGGTGCAATCACTCTGCGCAGCGGGTCCACGCCCATCATTTCCATACTGGAAAGCTGCTCTGTGGCCTTCATCAGACCAATTTCAGCCGTCAGCGCCGACCCCGCCCGACCCGCAAACAATAAGGCAGTGACCACCGGCCCGAGTTCGCGCACAAGTGTCAGGGCAATCATCTGGCCAATGGCCGCTTCAGAGCCATAATCACTCAGGATAGTGAATCCCTGCAGCCCCAGCACCATGCCGATAAACAGACCTGAGACCACAATAATGGCCAGTGACAGAACACCAACGGCGTAAAGTTGCTTCAACAGCAGGGGAAACCCGGTTGCCGGCCTGGGCACGCCAGCCAGAACACCCGCAAGAAAACGGCCAGAACGACCAAAGGACGAAACCACATCCAGCCCCAGACGCCCGAACGCCGCGATCCTGTCAATCAAGACACACCCCCGGACAATTCAAAGTCCTGCGCGACACCCGCGGCCGGATAGTGGAATGGCACTGGCCCGTCCGGCTGGCCCTGAAGGAACTGCTGAACCTTCTCTGACGGATGCGCCCGTAACTGTTCCGGAGTGCCCTCACCAATCACCTTACCGTCTGAAATAATGCAGGCGTAGTGACAGATACTCAGAGATTCAGGCACATCATGGGAGACCAGAACGCTGGTCAGCCCCATGGAACTGTTAAGATCATGAATCAGCTTGACCAAAACCCCCATGGCAATCGGATCCTGTCCGGCGAACGGTTCGTCGTACATGATCAGTTCCGGATCCAGCGCAATGCTGCGGGCCAGCGCAACCCGGCGGGTCATGCCACCCGACAGCTCCGAAGGCATCAACCGGCGGGCGCCACGCAAACCGACCGCTTCAAGCTTCATCAGGACTATGTCGCGAATCATGTCTTCCGGCAGTTCTGTATGTACACGAAGTGGGAAGGCCACGTTCTCGAATACGCTCAGGTCGGTGAACAACGCCCCGCTCTGAAACAACATGCCGATCTTTTCCCGAAGCCGGTACAGCGCCTTGCGTTTGAGCTTCGGCACGTCATGACCATCCAGCACAACACTGCCTGAATCCGGCTTCAGCTGGCCGCCAATCAGACGAAGCAATGTGGTCTTCCCGGTTCCACTGGGCCCCATAATGGCGGTGACTTTGCCACGGGGAATGTCCAGGCTGACACCGTCGAAGATACGGCGCCCTGAACGGGAGAACACAACGTCCCTGAGCGATATGTAAGCCGGTGAGTTCATAGTCCTTACCTTTCGAAGAGGCGCTACATTATGACATGAAGCGCACAAGCTCAATTCAAAGAACCCAAAATGTACTGATAGCAATGATCAGTTTGTTTGAACTTTCGGTAACCGGGCATCGTTTTCGGGTGAAAATGGTATACTCTGCCCTACATTTTCCATGTCCAGACAACCAGGCCCCAAGCCCGATGACCGAACAAACTTCCAACGATTTCCGAACCTCTGCCATCCGCGCCATTCGCATCGAACGAGATGCCATCGATGCCCTTGAGAGCCGAATCGACAACGAGTTCACCCGGGCCTGCGAAGTCATCATGAGCTGCAAGGGGCGCGTCGTTGTTACCGGCATGGGAAAATCCGGCCACATTGGCAACAAGATTGCGGCCACCCTGGCCAGTACCGGAACGCCGTCCTTTTTTGTCCACCCCGGTGAGGCGAGTCACGGGGACATGGGTATGATCACACCTCAGGATGTGGTCATTGCCATTTCCAACAGCGGCAACACAAGCGAAGTGATCACCATCCTGCCACTGATCAAACGCATGGGCACCCCACTGATCAGCATGACCGGCAATGCCAGCTCCACCCTCGCCCGGGAAGCCGTGGCCAACCTGGATGTCAGCGTCATGGTCGAAGCCTGCCCCCTGGGCCTGGCACCCACCTCGTCAACAACCGCGACTCTGGTCATGGGCGACGCTCTGGCGGTTGCCCTGCTTGAGGCCCGAGGTTTCAGCGCCGAGGATTTTGCATTTTCCCATCCAGGTGGCAGCCTGGGACGCCGACTCCTGCTCCGGGTATCCGACATTATGCATACGGGTGACCAGATCCCGGTCGTCAGCGAGGGCACACCTCTGAGTGGCGCCCTTCTGGAGATCTCCCGCAAGGGACTGGGCATGACCACTGTCGTCAGCAAGAGTGGAACCCTGACCGGAATCTTTACGGACGGTGACCTCAGACGAACTCTGGACCGGTCGGTGGATATTCACCATACCCCGATTAATGAAGTGATGACCCGGCACGGCAAAACCATTCAGGCCGATCAGCTGGCTGCTGAAGCACTTAACATCATGGAAGAAATGAAGATCAACGCCTTGCCGGTGACAGACGAAGAAGGTGCCCTCATTGGCGCCATCAATATGCACGACCTCCTGCGGGCCGGCGTGATTTGAAAGGCTACCAGAGGAGCTGTTTGACATGAATTACGAATGGCCGGATACACTGCTGGCAAAAGCCGCCAACATCCGCCTGATTGCTCTGGATGTCGACGGCATAATGAGTGACGGCAAATTGTATTTCAGTGCCAACGGCGACGAACTCAAGGCGTTCAATATCCTGGACGGTCTTGGCCTGAAACAACTGATGGCCGCAGGCATAACCGTTGCCGTTATCACTGGCAGGCAATCGCCTCTGACCGAGAAACGCATGCGGGATCTGGGCATCCGGCATCTGATGCAAGGGCGCGAAGACAAAAAGGTAGCGCTGCAGGAACTGGTCAGCTCAATGGACCTCTGCCCCGAGGCCATCGCCTACATGGGTGATGACCTTCCGGATCTGCCGGCCCTCAGGTTTGCAGGCCTGGGCATTACAGTCCCTAATGGTTACTGGCTGGTACAACAACACGCCGACTACTGTACCCGCGCCCGGGGCGGCGAAGGCGCAGTTCGGGAAGCCTGCGATCTGCTCCTGACGGCTCAAGACAAACTTGAAACCGTGCTCGCGCCCTATCTGGAGCCCAAGACGTGAACTGGCTGCCGGACCGACCCTGGTTGAGGACGCTCGCTCTGGCCGGCACAGTTGTGGCAGCTGTATTCCTGCTATGGCAAAGCGATGAACCACCGGTTCTCAATGAAGACGTGGCCGCATTGCGAGGAGACGCAGAGCCGGATGGTTTCGTGATTGATGGGCAATACACCTCCTTTGACGCATCGGGCAATCTCAATATCCGGTTTTCCAGTCCACGCATTGAACAGTTTGAAGAAGGTAACCTGGCCACCATGGAAGCACCCCGGGCCGAGCTTTACGGAGGTGGAGCCCCCCGTCCCTGGATTGTCGAGGCCGACAATGGCAGCCTGCTCCAGAACCAGAATCTGGTGTACCTGACGGACAATGTTCGCATTCAGCGCACTATTGGCGAACGTGAGGCCACCCTGACAACATCAACCCTGACCCTGGATAATGACCGGGGTTTGGTTTATACCGACGCACCCATAGAGATACGCGACGTTACCGGCATTACCCGGGCCACGGGCATGAAGGCGTGGATAAACGAGCGGATTCTGGAACTGAACTCCCAGGTGGAAGGACGCTATGAAACCGGAAACTAACCGATACCAGAGCCTGCTTGCGACTCTGCTGACGATCGTGATGACCGGCCCCGCGGCCGCTTTCGATCTTGATTCCGATACTCCGATCAAGGTCACCGCCGACAACGCCCGTCTCGACGATGGCCAGGGCATCGCAACTTATTCCGGGGCCGTGGAACTTGAGCAAGGCGGGACCCACCTGAACGCCGACCGGGTCGTATTGTACCGCACGGAAGAAGGCCTGAGCCGGATTGAAGCCACTGGCACGCCCGCCCGATACCGGCAACCGACCGGTGAAGGTGAAGGCGAAACCGACGCCAGAGCCCTGAACATTACCTGGTCGGCGACCGACAGCCGACTGACTTTTGAACGGGAAGCTGTCATCGAGCAGAATGGCAACCTGTTCCGCGGTGATGTGATTCATTATGATACCGCTGGCCGGGTTGTTACCGCAGAGGGCGGAGCGGATACCGGCGAAGGCAACGGCCGGGTAGAGATGGTGATTCAGCCACGCAGCACCAACAGACAGGGATCCGATGGCAGTTCTGAGAGCCAGTAATCTGGCAAAAAGTTATAAACAGAAGAAAGTGGTGATTGATGTTTCCCTGGAGATCCGCAGCGGGGAAATTGTCGGACTGCTCGGCCCCAATGGCGCCGGCAAAACCACTTGCTTCTACATGATCGTGGGCCTGGTTCCTGCCGATCGCGGTCGGATTACTGTCGATAGCCGGGACATTACCCCGCTACCCATGCATGGGCGAGCCCGCCAGGGTATCGGCTATCTGCCGCAGGAAGCCTCGGTGTTCCGCAAGCTGTCCGTACGCGACAATATTATGGCGATCCTCGAGACTCGCCGCGGGCTGAGCAAGGCAGAGAGAGAGAAAAAGCTCGAAGAACTCCTGGAGGAGTTCCATATAACCCACATCCGCGACAGCATTGGTATGGCCCTGTCCGGCGGTGAGCGGCGACGGGTAGAGATTGCCCGGGCCCTGGCCATGGAACCGGCGTTCATTCTCCTGGACGAACCCTTCGCAGGTGTTGATCCCATATCTGTGAGTGACATCAAGCACATCATCCGGCATCTTCGGGACAAGGGGATTGGTGTGCTGATTACCGATCACAATGTTCGCGAGACGCTGGATATCTGCGAGAACGCCTACATAGTGTCCGGCGGCCACATCATCGCCTCGGGTAATGCCGACGCGATCCTGGCCAACCAACAGGTCAAGGAAGTCTACCTGGGCGACGAATTCAGGCTATGACACCGAATGGCTCATTGTTTTGATGATCGGTAGCAAGTAAACTCGGCAAAGAACTTGCTAGGGTAAATCAAAAATACGGCAAGTAACGGGCATATAAAGATTTTTTTCTACTAACGACATATTAGCGCTGATGAGTGACGGATCCTGAATCATGGTTATGAAAGCCTCCTTACAGTTAAAGCTGGGTCAAAGCCTGACCATGACGCCCCAGCTGCAACAGGCGATCCGGCTTCTCCAGCTTTCCACCCTCGATCTCCAGCAGGAAATCCAGCAAGCACTGGAATCCAACCCCATGCTGGAAACTCCCGAGGACGATGACCAGACCGAAGCAGCCACCGACAATGATGAGCGCGAGGCCAATGCTACCGAGTCTGCTGCTGAGGTTGCGCCGGAATCGACCAGCGACTGGGACGAATCCGAAAACGGTCCGGACTGGTCCTCAGAAACCGACATCCCTGATAACCTCCCGGATGATCTGCCGGTAGATACTGCATGGGATGACGTATACCAGTCAGCGCCCGCGCCGGCAGCGCGCAACGACGATGAAAACGACCACGATTTCGAAACCCGCAACTCCCCCACAGAAACGCTGCAGGATCATCTGGAATGGCAACTGAATCTGACGCCCCTGAGTGAGCGGGATCAGGCCATTGCCCATGCCTTGATGGATGCGGTGGATGAGCGGGGCTATCTCACCAGCCCTCTGGAAGATATTCACGCAGGGCTGCTGGATGAAAACGAAGAAGATCCACTTGAACTGGATGAAGTGCAAGCAGTCGTTCGCCGGCTCCAGCACTTTGATCCACCTGGCGTATTTGCCCGGGACCTTCAGGAATGCCTGCTGATCCAGCTTAACCAGTTACCGCCGGAAACGCCTTGGCTAGCTCAGGCACGCCTGGTAATCACCCACTATATCAATCTGTTGGGTAACCGGGACTACGCCCAATTGCTGCGCCGCAGCCGTCTCAAGGAAGACCAGTTACGGGAAGTCCTTGCGCTGATTACCGGTCTGAATCCTCGGCCGGGCGATGTTATTGACCGCGCCGAACCTGACTATGTGATACCGGACGTTATCGTTCGCAAACACAACGGCCGCTGGCGTGTTGAACTAAATCCTGAGATTGCACCACGCATCCGGGTAAATGCCAGCTATGCTTCACTTATAAGACGTGCGGACAGCAGTGCTGACAACACCTATATGCGGGACCAGTTGCAGGAGGCGAAGTGGTTTATCAAGAGCCTGCAAAGCCGTAACGAAACACTGCTGAAAGTGGCGACCCGTATTGTCGAGCATCAGCAGGGATTCCTGGATCACGGTGAAGAAGCCATGAAGCCGCTGATCCTTTCGGACATTGCCCAGGCGGTAGAAATGCATGAATCGACAATTTCGCGGGTTACCACCCAGAAATACATGCATACCCCGCGGGGGATCTTCGAACTGAAATATTTCTTCTCCAGCCATGTCAGTACCGACGAGGGCGGAGAATGCTCATCTACGGCCATACGCGCGATGATCAAAAAGCTGATTGCTGCGGAAACACCTAAAAAGCCGTTGAGCGACAGTAAAATTGCAGCCATGCTAGGGGAACAGGGAATCAAGGTTGCGCGACGCACCGTTGCCAAGTACCGGGAGGCTATGCACATTCCGCCGTCCAATGAGCGAAAGCGGCTGGTCTGAAAACTCACGGGCGGAACGCAACACCGCATTCGCCGGCGCACAATGCGCCAGCACCCAGACCGGCTCCCGGGAGCCGGCATGATGACAACAGGAGACGCCTATGCAACTCAACATTTCAGGCCATCACGTAGAACTGACTCCCGCACTGAAGGACTATGTTTCAGAAAAGTTCCAGAAGCTCGAACGTCACTTTGACCACATCAGTAACTGCCAGGTGACGCTGGAAGTGGAAAAGGTACGCCAGATTGCGGAAGCCACATTGCACGTGGTTGGTGGTGAAGTTCACGCAAAGGCAGAAAACGAAGATATGTACGCGGCTATTGATGCCCTGATTGACAAGCTGGACCGCCAGATACTGAAACACAAAGAAAAGAATGTAGACAGGATGCAAGGGAACGGCTCTCGCTAACTGGCTGTTTTCATGCAAATCATCTAATCGAGCTGCGACATGATCAACATGTCGCAGCCTTTTTTTTAACGGAAATGCAGTCGATCCATGAGCGATACATCCCTGACCATAGACAATATTCTTGCTCCGGCGCTCACCCTTTGCAGGGTCCCTGCGTCGAGCAAGAAACGGGCCCTGGAGTTTATTGCCGAGCAAATAAACCACCAGGACAACACGCTCAGCGAAACCCAGCTGTTCAACAACCTGATTTCCCGTGAGCGCCTCGGCAGCACCGGCATTGGCCAGGGAATAGCGATTCCCCATTGCCGGCTGGAGGGCCTTGATCACGTAGTGGGCGTGCTGATGACGCTTGAAGAAAGCGTTGAATACGATGCTATCGACAATCAGCCCGTGGATCTGATTTTTGCCCTGATCGTTCCCAAAGAGGCAACCAGTGAACATCTGGAACTTCTCAGCCAGTTGGCCGAAAAGTTCAATGAACGGTCGTTCTGTGATCGACTCCGGCAATGCGAGGACGCCAGCACACTGTACAAGCGCATGACCGCCTCGGGCGGATGATATTCATTGCAGTGGAGGTAAGGTGTTCATGAAGTTGATTATCGTCAGTGGCAGGTCAGGTTCGGGCAAGAGTACTGCACTTCATGTGCTGGAGGATCTTGGGTTCTACTGTATCGACAACCTTCCCATCGGCCTCCTGTTTCCTCTGACCAGAGAAGCCGCCAGTCAGACTAAGCCCGGTCGACTGGGCAAGATGGCGGTGAGCATTGATGCCCGCAATCTGTCCGGGGAACTGGCCAATTTCGAAGAGATCTACCGGGACCTTCAGGAAACCGGTGTTACCGTTGAGATCATTTTCCTGGATGCCGACGAGCAGTCTCTTCTTCAGCGTTTCCATGCTACGCGTCGCAAGCATCCCTTAAGCGACGACAGAACCTCGCTTCGGGAAGCCATTACCAACGAGAAGACGCTTCTTGAGCCCCTTTCGAAGCTATCCGATCTCTATGTGAATACCACCGGCATGTCCATGTACGAGCTCCGGGACATGGTCAAACAAAGGGTCGTGGGTCGGAAGGATCAGGAGTTGGCCCTGCTGCTTCAGTCGTTTGGCTTCAAGCACGGCGTACCACTGGATTCCGATTATGTCTTCGATGTTCGATGTCTGCCGAACCCTTATTGGGATACCAATCTCAGAAAATATGTGGGCACCGACCAGCCGGTGATTGAGTTCCTGGAAAAAGAGCCGGCAAGCCGGAAAATGATTGAGGATCTCAAGGCGTTTCTGGATACCTGGCTACCCTCTTTCGCGGATAGCAACCGCAGCTATATGACCATTTCCATTGGTTGTACCGGAGGCCAGCACCGCTCGGTTTATGTCTGTGAACAGCTCGCCGAATACTTCCGGCAACGCTACAGCAACGTGCAGGTACGCCATACCGAGCTGCCTCACCTGCAAACCCGGGAAGAGATCTGAGCAGACCATGATTCGCCGCCCGATTACCATTATTAATAAACTTGGTCTGCACGCCCGCGCTACTGCAAAGCTGGTTGCCACGGCCTCTGAATTCGAAAGCAGTGTCAGAATCAGTGGCAAGGGCCGGGACGTTGATGCAAAAAACATCATGCAGGTCATGATGCTGGCCGCCAGCAAGGGCACAGATGTGGAGCTGACAGTTGACGGGTCGGACGAGGAACAGGCTATCGAGGCTCTGGTGGAGCTGATTAACGACTATTTTGGTGAGGGCGAGTAGCTCGGACCCCGTACGGCATTCACCTACAACTCTTTCTCACTGATCTTGCCTAACTCCGCTATAATACAGGCGTTTTCTGACGCCGGGTGATTCATGACCGATATTCTGGAAAAAAGCCAGGCCCGCCAGCGCCTTCGCTCCCTGAGCGAAGCCCTGGACAGTGGCGCACTGAAGCAGGTTGCCCGCATCCTGAACGGTGGCCTGAGCCCCAGTGATATTGCACACCTGCTGGAGTCCTCTCCACCCCGCCAGCGCGCCCTGCTCTGGAATCTTGTCGACAAGCAACTGGAAGGGGAAGTTCTCCAGTACCTGAGTGATGATATTCGTGGTTATTTCCTGAGCCAGCTGAACGCCCAGGAACTGGCGGATATTATCGAGGACTTCGAGTCAGACGACCTGGCCGACCTCTTGCAGCAGTTACCGGACACGGTGATCCAGGAAGTTCTGGACACCATGGACGAGCAGGACCGGCAACGTGTGGAGGAAGTGCTTTCCTACCCAGAGGACACTGCCGGTGGCCTGATGAACACGGACACCATCACGGTGCGCCCGGACATCAGCATTGACGTAGTCCTCCGTTATCTGCGCCGGCACCGAACGCTGCCTCCGATGACCGACAGCCTGATTGTGGTCAGTCGCCGCGATGATTTTATCGGTATGCTGCCCATCACCAAGATGCTGGTATCCAATCCCGCGGCCACCGTGCGGGAGGTGATGGATACCGAGATCGAACCTATTCCCGTAAGCCTCTCAGACACCAAGGTAGCGACCTTGTTTGAACGCTACGATCTGATCTCGGCACCGGTGGTCAACGAGGACGGCCGTCTGCTCGGACGTATTACTATCGATGACGTGGTCGACGTCATCCGGGAGGATGCGGATCACTCACTGATGAGCATGGCCGGTCTGGATGAAGACGAAGATACCTTCGCTCCGGTCTGGAAAACCACCCGCCGCCGTGCGGTATGGCTTGGCATCAACCTGATTACCGCACTGACTGCATCGGCGGTAATCGGCCTGTTTGAGGATACCATCGCCAAAGTCGTAGCCCTGGCAGTGCTCATGCCGATCGTCGCCAGCATGGGCGGCATTGCCGGCAGCCAGACCCTGACCCTGGTTATCCGGGGCATGGCAGTGGGTCAGATCAGCGGCGCGAACGTTGGCTGGCTGCTCAACCGGGAATTTCTTTCCGGGATACTGAACGGCCTGCTCTGGGCCGCGGTTGTGGCCGGCGCCGCCATGCTCTGGTTCCAGGATGTACTCATTGGAGCGATCATCGCGGCGGCCCTGATAATAAACCTGGTTGCCGCGGCATTTGTGGGTACGGTTCTGCCTTTATTTCTCAAATCGCGCAATATCGACCCGGCCCTTGCGGGCAGCGTGATTCTGACCACCGTCACGGACGTGATCGGGTTTATGGCCTTTCTTGGCCTCGCTACCATTTTCTATGCTTAACCGGATGCCGGATACATGAACGAAAACCACGACAACGAAGCGCCAGAATATGATGGCCCCAGCAAATCCCAGTTAAAAAGGGAAATGCACGCCCTGCAGACACTGGGCAAGCGGATGCTGGACCTGAGCATCGACCAACTGGAGACTCTGCCGATCAGTGACACGCTTCGAGCGGCCATCGAAGAGTCCAGGCGTATCCGCCAGAACGAGGCGAAACGACGACATCTGCAATACATCGGCAAGATCATCCGCCAGGAAGACGACCCCGAAGCCCTGGCGAAAGCCATCGACGCCTTTGATGCCGGTAGTGAAGAGCATACGCGTCGGCATCATCTGGCCGAACGCTGGAGAGATCGTATGATTGCCGAAGGCGATTCCGTTGTTGGCGAATTTTTCAGTTACTGCCCCAGTGCTGACATGCAGCATCTGCGCAACCTGGCACGCAACGCCCGCAAAGACGTGGAGAAACAGAAGAACACCGGCCAGCCCCGGAAACTGTTTCGCTATCTTCGTGAATGCATTGATGATGCAGAGGCCATGTAAGCCCGCAGGCAGATGAGCAATCATCTGCCTGTCGTTTAGGCCTTAAGCCGACGGTGCTCCCAAACCGGCATGCGGGCACGTAAACTGGCTGTCTGGTCTGAATCCAGCTCGGTCATTGCAATGCCCGGCCCTTCTCCAAGCTCTGTTGCCACCCGTCCCCAGGGATCACAGATCAGACTATGACCGTAGGTGTGCCGACGCTCGCTGTTATGCCCCCCCTGACCCGAAGCGACAATCCATACCTGGTTCTCGATGGCACGTGCTCGAATCAGTGAATGCCAATGGGCCTCACCGGTCTGCCAGGTAAAGGCACTCGGCAGGCAAATCCAGTCTACGGCCTGCTCACGGAGCAACCGGAACAGTTCCGGGAAGCGCAAATCGTAACAAATCGCCAGGCCCAGCTTCCCTGCAGGCGTCTCCACGGTAACCACCTGCTCGCCTGGCTCGAACGTGTCAGATTCCCTGTACTGCCCATGAGCATCTTCTACCATCGCATCGAACAGGTGGATCTTATCGTAACGAGCAACTTCCTTGCCGTGATCGTCATAGACAAGGCAGCTTGCCCGGACCCGATCCACAATATCTGAACCATCCGCTCGCCTGGCCAGTGGCATTGATCCGCCAACGATCCAGATTCCCAGTTTGCGTGCCTGCTCGGCGAGAAATGCCCGGATGACAGGCTCCGGCCCGACCTCCTGCCGACCACAGGCAACCATCTGCCGGGTTGCCAGCACGGCAAAGTTCTCTGGCAGTACTGCGATCGCAGCGCCCTGCGCATCGGCCTCGGCCAATAGTCGTTCCGCTTCGGCCAGGTTGGCCTTGATATCGTGACCGCTGACCATCTGAATGGCTGCCACCCGGTTGGAAACATGTGTACTCATGACTGCCTCCGTTTTTGCCGAACAGAAAAGTTACTCACCCGTATCGAATACCCGTTCCAGCTCTACCTCAGGCTCATCCCATGTTCCGGTCACACTGTAGGTTGCGCTGGTCAGCCTGCTCAGAGGATCGCCCAGAATCTTGTCCAGCACAAACAGCGCGCCGCCAATGGGCGCTCCCGCCCCCATCAGCAAGGCAGCCAGTGGCAGATTCTGAGTCAGGGGCAACACGACCACAAGCCGCATATCCAGTTCCTCAACGGCCATATTGGTAGTGCCACTGAGTTTGAAGGCGCCCGATGGCCCTACAATTTGAAGCTCCGGATCCATGGTCAGCAATCCATTGATGATCTGCGCTTTGCCCGAGATTGCATCAAAAGCCACGCCACGCTCGTAAAGATCTGAGAAATCCAGCTTCAGGCGTCGCCACAGTGTGTCAGAGTTCAACAGATTGAAGACCCGGAACAGTTGAGCGGTATTATTTCGCTCAAGAATCACACCCTCGTCCAGTCTCAAGCTTACCGAACCACTGAGGTCCGGTATGGAAAACTCATCCGGTCGGCCCGGCCAGTCCAGATCCAGTTGGATGTTAGTACCTTCATTCGTTACCGGCATCTCGGTGTTCAAAAGTTCGTTCAGGTCCGTCAGAGAGCCGCCGGTAACGGAACCCGAGAAGCGGCTGGTTTCACGGTCTCCAACGATGCTCCAGGTTATATCGCCAAGTAACGTCAGGGCGTTCAGTCGGCCTTCAATATCATTCACTTTCAGCCGGAACGGTTCAGGGCGGAACCTGAAGCCCCACTGACCCAGGGATTCCTCATTCAGCTGAAGCTCGGCAATCGACACATCAATGTCTGGCCAACTTGCCATATCCAGCGCCCGGAAGGCTTCCAACTGTTCTTCAAGATTGAGCAATTCAGGCGATTTCTCGCGGGGAGTCTCATTGCGAACAAGCCGCAACACCTCAAAATCCGCTTTCACCGTGTCGCCATTCTGCGGCAGAACCAGCCGGCCCTTTGCCCGTTGCGAATTGGTAGTTACTACCCAGCGGTCACCAAGATCCAGGGCATTGATATCAATATCGTTCAGTACCTGGCTACCGAGATAAAGGCGACCAAGGCGCAAATCGAACCCGGTATCTTTCCAAACCAGATCGAATGTAGCCCGGTTTTCCCAGTCGCCGGTAATTCCCAGGCCGTCACTGGTGGTCAGATCGATGGTCGCCTCCAACGGAGCAACCTCGCTTGCGGTTTTTGAAAGCGGCTCGGGCCAGTCAACCGCCAGCCCCTCAAGACTGGACCGCACACGAATGCCAGACGTTGACTCTGTCCCCACATCCAGGTCTGCCGTGTAGGCAAGCGTGCCCTGCAGACCAAAACCGGAATCAGTCCCGAGTCCCGCCCGCTCAAAGACATCCGGCACCGGCAGACTACCCGACTGGCGGATACTGAGCGCATGGTCCGCCGCAGACTTGCTGAAGGCAACATTTACCGGCTCTCCGAAAAACTCTGCGGCTAAAGGATCGCCCGAAAACCCGTTTTCGCTGTGGTAAGTCAGTTCACCACGAATGGATTGCCAGGCCAATCCTGCTGCGGGATAAGCAACAGAGCCCTCCTCGACCGCAACGCTCGCCTCGACAACCGGCGGTTGTTCCGATCCCAGCATCAGATCAATATCCAGACCTAACTGATATTCTCCGCCATACTGCAGCGTCTGTGCCGCCATCCCGGCCATATCACCCAACGGGCTGTTTTCCATCCAGTAGCTCACCGACTCGCCGGGCACAAGTGCCGAGGTATCCACCCGTATCCTGGTGCCTTCATCAGACGGAATAGCACGGACGGTTCCCGGATCAAGCGTCAGCCCTCCGGTCTGCCCGGACTCAATCCGGACCAACGTGTCCCCATTGTGGATCCTGACGTTACCCCGAGCCCCGGTGACGTCTGGCCAGGCCTCATCGTAGCGAACGGAGGCCTGATCGAATTCGTAGTACATTGAGGTATCGAATGACCCGGCAGGGGCATCCGAGCCTATCTGGCCGTGGCCAAAAAACGTCCCCGATTGAATGTCTGCCTTGAGGATGGCAGTCGTAAGCCAATCGTACAGTCCCGGGTCGACTACTTTCACCGGTACGAAATCAGCGAGCATACCGGCGTCGCCGTTTTTCACCGAAACCCTCAGGCCGAGATTGTCTTCACCCTCACGGTCCATTCTGAGATCAAAGGCACCCTCAAATTCAGTGGCCTCGCCATAGTTCATCCGCACGCCATCTGAGAATACGCGCGTGATAGCATCATCCAGTTGCCAGGCCACCTCGCCCTCAAGCTCGGGAAATGACCAGGCACCACCGAAAAGCAGGGGAAACTCGAGCGAAACCGGCATTTCTCCGGCCGCGACCCGGACATAACCGTTTCGACGATTCAGGAAGATTTCACCATTAAGGGCGCTGACCCCCGGTGCGCCACCGTATGCTCTGACGCTGACTTCCCGCAAGCGCCCGGAAAACTCAAAATCCTCAGGCGCGCTGTCGGGAAGGAACAGTTTCAGTTGATCAAGGAAACCCTCGGGCTGATAGTTGGTCAGGGCTCTGAGTGCCTGTTCTGGCAGGATGGGAAGCCGGGCCGCGAGACGGCGGGTAGGCGCCAGCGGCAAGGCGTCGGCGATAACAGTCATGCCCCCCTCCGAGGGAGCCAGACGTAAGCTGAACGGTGAGACCACATCGCCGTCCCAGGTCCACTGCAATTGCTTCAGATGCCACTCTCCCAGAGCGAAAGCGTCTGATTCAACCAAGGTTTCATCGGTCATTACAGTCTCATGACGACGCCAGCCAAATCTCGCCTGAATGTCTTCAAGGGGCGCCAGTGATTCGTATCCAACCCCCAGTTGGAGATAGGGCGTCCGGACCGTTCCTGTCACTTGTTGTAGCAACCCGTTCCGGAAAGTGAGCCAGGCTTCGCCCCCAAGATCAAAGCCCTCAACCCGGAGCGTCCGCCACTGGTATTCGTCTATCAAGCCATCAAACAATCGACCGGAATCCACATCAAGATACAGCTGGCCGGTAAAGTCGCCTCGGAAGAAATGTCGGCCCACCAAGGCAAAGCTGGCCAGTTGCTCGGTGGTGCCAGATTGCATCGCCCGGCCTGACGCATGGAAAAGTCCACGACGGTAGTTCAGGTCTAGTTGGGGAATATCCAGATGTCGAAGGTTGCCCTGATTGTCGCGGATACCCAGATTGACACGGGTAATTTTGACGTAGGGATCAGACAACCAGTTGCCTGCCAGCTCGAGCCACTCCTGGAACTGATTGTTGAGCGGTTCGGGTATTTCTGCACCCCTCACCGCTACATCGCCACCACTTTCCTGGTTAATGGTCAATTCCAGGCCGTCCGCCTCAAAGTCCTCAAAGACAACTCTTAGATGGGTCAGAGAGGTGAGCGCATCAAAGCGGATATTCAGGTGTTGGAGATTGGCAACAACAACACCTGTGTCAGGATGGCTGATCTGAATGTCGCTGGCCGTAAAGGCAGGATCAAGCCAATACCACCGGGAGGAAAGACGTCCAATACGAACGTCATGGCCCAGTCGGTCTGACAACTCCCGCGCAAGATCATCACGGAAGCTGTCCACGTTCTGGGTCAGTTGACGACCAAGCCCGGCGTATAGTGCCAGAAGCACCAGCAGCGTTAACAGCATCCACCAGGTCAGGCTGGCGAGCCGAGCCAGTAGCCGAACAGGAGGGCTCTCGGGCAGGTTCTCCGGTAGCGACGGTTCGTGATCAGCGGCGGACATCCCGGCCCCTTAATCCAGTAACCGGCGCAGTTTCCCGGGGCTAGAGCAGAACAACATCGTACTGCTCCTGACTGTAGAATGGTTCCACCTGAAACCTGATGGTCTTGCTGATAAAGGTCTCCAGGTCGGCGACATTGTCCGATTCCTCATCCAGCAGACGATCGACCACGCTCTGGGAGGCCATCACCAGATAGCTTTCGGCATCATAGGCACGATTTACCCGAAGAATTTCACGAAAAATCTCATAGCAGACGGTTTCAGTGGTTTTCAGGAAACCGCGTCCATCACAGACCGGGCAAGGTTCGCAAAGCACCTGCCCAAGGCTTTCCGTGGTGCGTTTTCGGGTCATTTCCACCAGCCCCAGTTCCGACACCCCGGTGATCTTGGTCTTGGCATGATCACGTTCGAGCATTTTTTCCAGCATACGGTGAACCTGACGCTGATGCTCCGGATCTTCCATGTCGATAAAATCGATGATGATAATGCCACCGAGGTTACGCAGGCGCAGCTGCCGACTGATGGAGCGGGCGGCCTCAAGATTGGTCTTGAAAATAGTCTCTTCAAGGTTTCGATGCCCCACGAATCCACCGGTATTGATGTCGATCGTGGTCATGGCCTCGGTCTGGTCGATGATCACATAACCGCCAGACTTGAGCTGAACCTTTCGGCTCAACGCTTTCTGAATCTCATCCTCCACCGAGTAGAGATCGAAAATAGGACGCTCACCCGGGTAATATTCAACTTTGTCAGCAAATTCTGTAACGAACTCCTCGACAAACTCCATCACCCGCTGATAGCTCTCCCGACTGTCGATTCGGATCTTTTCCGTCTGGGGTCTTATCAGATCCCGGATAGTTCGGATAAACAACGGCAGGTCCTGGTAGACAACAGCCGGGGCCTGGACTCGGGCAATCCGCTCATGGATTGAATGACTCAACCGATGCAGGTAGGCCATATCGCCAGTCAGATCCTCAGGTGACGCCGCTTCTGCCGCTGTCCGGATGATATAACCACCCTGAACGTCCTGATCCTCCACTGCGGCCTCGCCCACCAGCGCTTTCAAACGCGCCCGCTCGGTTTCATCTTCAATCCGCTGGGAAATACCAACATGGCTGACACCTGGCATAAACACCAGATACCGGGATGGAATGGAAAGCTGGGTGGTCAGACGTGCGCCCTTGGTACCAATGGGGTCTTTGGTAACCTGGACAACCAGAGACTGCCCTTCACGGAGCAAGCTGCGAATATCCGGGACAGTCTTCGGGGAATAGACGGGCTCATCGCCATTGGACTGACTCGGAACCACATCAGACGCATGTATAAATGCAGCCCGTTCCAGACCAATATCGACGAACGCCGCTTCCATACCCGGTAAAACACGTACCACCTTGCCCTTGTAGATATTCCCGACAATGCCTTTCCTGCTGGCGCGCTCTATGTAAGCCTCCTGCAGCATGCCGTTCTCGACAAGGGCCACCCGTGTTTCCACGGGAGTGACGTTGATAAGAATTTCTTCACTCATAAGGTTTGGCTCTCCAGACTGCTCGGCCAGTTTTTCCAGACCGGGTAACCGGCACCAGCCAGCAATGCGGCGGTTTCCTGCAGCGGCAGACCAACCACGGCACTGTAGCTACCCCGGAGCTCATCAACAAAAATACCACCAAGTCCCTGAATCCCATAACTTCCGGCCTTATCCATGGGTTCGCCACTCGCCACGTAGGCTTCGATCTCGGCCTCCGGGAGCTGCCTGAAACGCACCTCGGTAATTACCAGAACCGACTGGCATTGCCCTTCAAAGGCCAATGCTACGGCAGTCATGACGTGATGAGTGGCACCGGATAGCCGGGCCAGGGTTTCCGAGGCATCTGTGGGATCTGAAGGTTTGCCCAGGATCTGTCCATCGAGCACGACCGAGGTGTCCGACCCCAGAACCAGACACTCTGGCGCCCCCTCGGCGACGCTCAGGGCCTTCTCCCGAGCTAATCGTTCAACATAGTGCTCTGGCGTTTCATCGGCCTCAGGGGTTTCATCTATATCCGCCGGACAAGTCCTGAAGCTCAGGCCGATTTGCTGCAACAGCTCTCCCCGGCGGGGCGAGGCAGATGCGAGAATGATGGATGCCATGGCTAACCCAGTTTGCGGTTAATGTTGTCCAGCAGGATACAGAAGAAGGGCCATACCAGTGCGCTGGTCAGGGCCGGCCAGAGGTAACTGAATCCAGCATCGTCGGCGCCCAGTAACTGCTTCACGAAATGCACCAGCATCTGATTGATACCCAGTAACAAAAACACCATCAGGCATTGCTGGGGCATCGGATACATACGCAGACGCTGGTGAATGGTCAACACCAGTATGGCGATCAGCGCCATGGCCATGGCATTGACGCCCAGAGGAGTGGCTTCCAGCACGTCCAGCAGCAAGCCAAGGCACCAGGCCAGCAGTATGCCGAACTGTGCAGGCGCCCTGAAGGTCCAGTAAAAAACCACCAGCCCCAGCCACTCTGGTCGAAACTCGAACCAGCCAACAGGAAACAGGGAAATACTGAACACCAGGGCAAAGACCACGGAAAGTGCAAAGACCGGATAACTGATTACCGATAACATCAGTCCTGCCCTCCCTGGGCGTTTTCTTCGCCAACATTGGCAGCAGACTCGGCCTCAGTGCTGGAGGCGCCTTCCGGCGGAAAAACCACCAGCACGAGACGACTCTGATTCAGCTGTGCCTTGGGCGTGGCCTGGATAGAAACGAAAGGCTCACCAGGCTCCTTGGAAATACGGCTGACTTCCGCCACCGGATAGCCTCTTGGGAAGCGGCCACCAAGACCAGAACTGACCAAAAGATCGCCTTCACGGATATCGGCGGTGTCCGGCACGTGAACAAGATCCAGAGCATCGGTATTGCCGGTACCCAGCAGAATCGCCCGTAATCCGTTACGCACCACCTCTACAGGCACTGCATGACTACTGTCAGAGACCAGCAATACACGAGAGGTTATCTGGCTGCTCTGTACTACCTGCCCCATCAGGCCATGGGCATCGAGAATGGCCTGCCCCGGTGACAGTCCGTCCCTGCGCCCCTTGTTGACAATAATCTCATGGGAAAAAGGATCTGGCGAAACACCAACCACCTCACCAACGATCACCCGGTCGTCCAGCACCTCAGACGAGTTCATCAGGCGTCGCAATTCGTTGTTCTCAGAGGCCAGCGCTGCGTATTTCAGGGCACGGCGTTCAAGGATCAGCAAACGGGCCCGGAGATCTTCATTCTCTGCCTGCAGGTCCTGCTTGTTTTCGAACAGTCCGGCCGCCCAGTCCGTAAACTCGTAGGGCGCATTGCCCAGCCAGTATACCGGAGCCAGGCCAGTCGCAATGGTGCTGCGCACGGTTGAGAGTTTGTCGAAACGCGCATCGACAACCACCAGGGCTGCCGATAAAACAAGAACAAGGAGGAGTCTGAAACCAGGAACAGGCCCCTGAACAAAGATGGTTTTAATGGCGAGCCCTCCCCACAGGATTATCCCTCCTGGGAGAACATTCCGATGCCACCGCGATCAATCACTTCCAGCGCTTTGCCGCCGCCACGGGCGACACAGGTCAGCGGATCTTCTGCAATAATGACCGGCAATCCGGTCTCTTCGCTGATCAGCTTGTCAAGCCCGCGAAGCAAGGCCCCACCACCAGTCAGCACGATACCGCGCTCGGCAATATCCGAGGCCAGTTCGGGCGGCGACTGCTCCAGAGCACTCTTGACCGTCTGAACGATCTGGGCCAGAGACTCCTGCAGAGCGTCGAGAATTTCCTCGCTGTTGAGGGTGAATGCCCGAGGCACACCTTCAGCCAGGTTGCGACCTCGGACGTCGATCTCGCGAATTTCCAGCCCCTCATAAGCGCAACCGATTTCATGCTTGATACGTTCAGCTGTGGAATCACCAATCAGGCTGCCGTAGTTGCGGCGCACGTAGGTCACGATGGCTTCGTCAAACTTGTCCCCCCCCACCCGGACGGATTCGGCATAGACAATACCGTTCAGGGAGATGATGGCGATTTCGGTAGTACCACCACCGATATCAACAATCATGGAACCACTGGCCTCTTCAACCGGAAGCCCGGCACCAATAGCTGCGGCCATGGGCTCTTCGATGAGAAACACTTCCCGGGCGCCGGCACCGAGCGCCGATTCACGAATGGCTTTGCGCTCAACCTGGGTGGACTTGCTGGGCACGCACACCAGTACTCTCGGGCTGGGCGTAATGAAACTGTTCTCATGCACCTTATGAATGAAGTGCTGAAGCATTTTCTCGGTAACGACGAAGTCTGCAATCACGCCATCTTTCATGGGACGGATAGCGGTGATATTGCCCGGCGTACGGCCGAGCATACGCTTGGCCTCAGCGCCAACGGCGGCCACCATTTTCTGTGAGTTGTTGGTGCGAATGGCCACTACCGAGGGCTCGTTCAGCACGATTCCGCGCTCACGCACGTAGATCAGGGTGTTGGCGGTGCCCAGGTCGATGGACAGATCGCTGGAGAAGATGCCTCGGAGTCTTTTTATCAACATTCGTGTAGTTTCAACCTGAGAGTTGCAGTCGCAAAGAAAAGATGCGGCAACTTTAGCAGTGAGCACCCCTGCAGGCAAGGCGCGAACAGGCCTCCCGCCTTACGGTTCACACATTTACCTTAAGAGCTGGGGTCTCCCGCCGGTGTTCGAATCTGTTACCATAGCGCGCTTATATTTGATTTGGGTGCAAGGACGGTTGGAAAAGGCTGTCCAAAACACGTTGCAAGCGCCCTCAAGCGGGGCCAGCCAGCAATCACCGATTGCTGTCGTGACGCGGCACGCGTGGCTTCGCTTCCATGGCGCCTGCTTCGCCCATGTTCGCTTGCTTCGAGCCATCGCTGGCCCTTTACAGTTTTGGACAGCCTTTTCCAACCACCCCAAATCCCGTGCATATTCTGATTTTTTTTACTTACCGACATTTCATTTATCTGGGAGGCAATGCGTGACCATTTCCCGTGAGGACATTGAGAAAGTCGCTGTGCTCGCCCGCATTCGTGTGGATGACGAGCAGGTTTCGGCTCTGGAGAAGGATCTGGGCAATATCCTGGATCTGGTAGATCAACTGGGTGCAGCAGACACCGATTCGGTTGAGCCCATGGCCCATCCACTGAATGCCGTCCAGCGTCTTCGCGCTGATGAGGTGACAGAGACCAATCAACGGGAGTCGTTCCAGGCAATTGCGCCAGCTACCGAGAACGGGCTTTATCTGGTTCCCAGAGTGATTGAGTGAGCGATTCACGGGAATTAAGTGATCTGACGAACAGCGATTTCAGGATTCATCATGCATAACAAATCCGTAGCAGAGCTTTCCCGGGAACTGGAAAGCGGCCAGATTTCCAGTGTGGAGCTGACGCAGCAGTTCCTTGACCGCATTGATCAGGAAGATGGCAAATACAACAGTTTTATTACCGTCACCCGAGAGCAAGCCCTGGCCGACGCCCGGGCGGCCGATGAGCAGCGGGCCGCAGGGAATGTAACGCCCTGGACGGGGATTCCGTTTGCTCACAAGGATATTTTCTGTACCAACGGGGTTCGCACCACCTGTGGCTCGAAAATGCTGGAGGCGTTCACTCCCCCTTACGATGCAACCGTCACGGCGAATTTCCGCCAGGCGGGCGCCGTCTGTCTGGGCAAAACCAATATGGACGAGTTCGCCATGGGCTCCTCCAATGAATCCAGTCATTTTGGTGCAGTCACCAACCCCTGGGGTCTGAGCCAGGGCGAGAAGCGGGTACCAGGCGGTTCATCTGGCGGGTCTGCCGCAGCGGTTGCAGCGCGACTGGTTCCGGCAGCGACAGCCACGGACACCGGTGGTTCCATCCGGCAGCCGGCGGCGCTTTGCGGTGTCACCGGACTGAAGCCGACCTATGGCCGGGTGTCCCGCTACGGAATGATTGCCTTTGCCTCCAGTCTCGATCAGGGCGGCACCATGGCCCGCACAGCCGAAGACAATGCGCTGATGCTGAACGTGATGGCAGGCTTTGACCCCAAGGATTCCACCTCGCTTGATCGTGAGGTGCCGGATTACACCGCAACGCTCAATGAGCCGCTAAAGGGCCTGAAAATTGGCTTGCCGAAAGAGTATTTCAGTGATCAGCTCAGCCCGGCGATGGAGCAGCAGGTTCGCAATGCAGTTAAAGAATACGAGAAGCTGGGGGCCACCGTTAAAGAGGTCTCACTGCCCAATGCAAAGCTGGCCATTGCAGCCTATTACGTGATTGCACCGGCAGAGGCGTCCGCCAACCTGTCCCGCTTTGACGGGGTGCGTTACGGCTACCGCTGTGAAGACCCGAAAGACCTGATGGACCTTTACACCCGCTCCCGGGCCGAGGGTTTTGGCACCGAGGTGAAACGTCGGATTCTGGTCGGCACCTACGCCCTTTCTGCAGGCTATTTTGATGCCTATTATCTGAAAGCTCAGAAGGTTCGCCGTCTGATTCAGCAAGATTTCATCAATGCTTTCAAAGAAGTGGACGTGCTCATGAGCCCGACCACGCCCTCGCCTGCCTTTATTCAGGGCGAGAAGACCAGCGATCCGGTAACCATGTACCTGGAAGATGTTTTCACCATCGCTATCAACCTGGCGGGCATTCCTGCCATGTCGGTACCCGCAGGCTTCGTGGATGGTCTACCAGTGGGACTTCAGATAATCGGGGATTACTTCTCAGAGGCCCGATTGCTGAACGCCGCCCATCAATTCCAGCAGGTGACCGACTGGCACCAGCGTGAACCGCAATAAGTCCGGGACAGGCCCCATACAGGAGAGAGCAATTATGCAGTGGGACATTGTGATCGGGCTGGAAATTCACGTTCAGCTCGCCACCAAAACCAAGATCTTTTCCGGCTCCAGCACCGCTTACGGTGCCGAGCCCAACACCCAGGCCAACGCCGTTGACCTGGCCATGCCCGGCACACTGCCAGTACCCAACGAACAGGCATTTCGCTATGCGGTGATGTTCGGCCTGGCCGTGAATGCCGACATCGAACGCCGCTCGGTGTTCGAGCGGAAAAACTATTTCTACCCTGATCTGCCCAAAGGCTATCAGACCACCCAACTGGAGCGCCCGATCGTGGGCCCCGGCTTTGTGGACATCGAACTGGCGAATGGCGAGTCCAAGCGCGTGCGCATTCACCACGCCCACCTGGAAGAGGATGCCGGCAAATCCCTGCATGAAGACTTCCATGGCATGACCGGCGTGGACCTCAACCGGGCGGGAACACCGCTGATTGAAGTGGTCACCGAGCCAGACATGACCAGCTCCGAGGAAGCGGTCGCCTTTGCCAAGAAGCTGCACGGCATCGTAACGTCTCTGGGCATCTGCGACGGCGATATGTCTCAGGGCTCCATGCGTTTCGATGTCAACATCTCGCTGAAACCAAAGGGCTCAGAAACTCTGGGCACCCGTACCGAGACCAAAAACCTGAACTCTTTCCGCTTTATGGAACAGGCCATTGCCCACGAAGTGGAACGGCAGATGGACATCCTTGAAGACGGCGGCTCTATCGTTCAGGAAACCCGGCTGTACAACGGGGACCGGGATGAATCCCGGTCGATGCGGACCAAGGAAGAAGCCAACGATTACCGGTACTTCCCCTGCCCGGACCTGCTTCCGGTAGAGATCGATGAATCGTTCATCGAGGCTGCCCGAGCCAACCTTCCGGAACTGCCCGACGCCCGTAAAGC
Source organism: Marinobacter sp. F3R08 (assembly GCF_018860425.1). Taxonomy (GTDB): domain Bacteria; phylum Pseudomonadota; class Gammaproteobacteria; order Pseudomonadales; family Oleiphilaceae; genus Marinobacter. The sequence goes on from NZ_JAHKPI010000016.1 coordinate 105,889, forward strand.
CCGGTTTATGGACCAGTACAGCCTGAACGATTACGACGCAGGCCTGCTCAGTAGCGATTCGAAACTGGCCGCGTTCTTTGAGGAAGCCGCCAGCCACGCCAAGGACGCCAAACTGGTGGCCAACTGGATTCAGGGCGAATTCTCCGCCCGCCTGAACGCCGAGGAGAAGACCGTTGCCGACTCCCCGATTACCGGCGCCCAGCTGGGTAACCTGGTGGTGCGGATTGCCGACAACACAATCTCTTCTGCCGGCGCGAAGAAGGTCTTCGAGGCACTCTGGTCTGGCGAGAACGATAATGTCGACGCCATTATCGACGCCAAGGGACTGAAGCAGGTGTCTGACACCGGCGCCCTGGAAGCCATGGTGGATGAGGTTCTGACGGGCATGCCAGATCAGGTGGCCCAGTACCAGAATGAAGAAGATCCGAAGAAGCGCAAGAAAATGCTTGGCGGCTTCATGGGGCCACTGATGAAAGCCTCTAAAGGCCAGGGTAACCCGAAACTGTTCAACGAGATTCTTGTTCGCAAGCTCGGAGGATGACCTGCCGACCCGGGCCGTGGCTTATCGCCGCGGCCCGGGTCGTTCAGTCCGGGGGAAGCCCTGACAACTCAGACCAGACGGGCCCAGAGATCGTGCTCATCGGCATGCTCAACGACAGCCTGAACAATTTCCCCGGGAGCAAGGCCGGTTTCTTCATTCAGGTAGACCATGCCGTCGATTTCCGGAGCGTCGGCTTTTGACCGACCAATAGCACCCTCCTCATCTACCTCGTCGATCAGGACATCAATGGTCTGGCCGATTTTGGCCTGCAGGCGAGCCGCTGAAATGGTCGCTTGTTTTTCCATGAACCGGGCCAGGCGCTCCTCTTTTACTTCCTCAGGCACGGCACCTTCCAGTTCGTTGGCCCTGGCGCCCTCTACCGGGCTGTACTTGAACGCACCCACACGGTCGAGCTGAGCGTCATCCAGCCAGTCCAGCAGGTACTGGAAATCTTCCTCGGTTTCACCGGGGAAACCGACAATAAACGTGGAGCGGATGGTCAACTCGGGGCAGATCTCGCGCCATTTTCGGATACGCTCCAGGGTTTTGCTGTCGTGGGCCGGACGTTTCATCGCCTTGAGGACTTTCGGGCTGGCGTGCTGGAACGGGATATCCAGGTAAGGCAGGATCTTGCCTTCGGCCATCAGGGGAATGATGGCGTCTACGTGAGGATAGGGGTAAACATAGTGCAGGCGGACCCACACACCCATTTCGCCAAGAGCCTCACATAGCGACTGCATTTTGGTCTTCAGCGGGCGGCCCTGCCAGAAACCTGTACGGTATTTGGTATCTACACCGTAAGCCGACGTGTCCTGAGAGATCACCAGCAGCTCTTTCACGCCAGCATCCACAAGGCGCTGGGCCTCGTCCATTACATCTCCGATGGGTCGACTGACCAGATCGCCTCGCATCGAGGGAATGATGCAGAAGGTGCATCGGTGATTGCAGCCCTCGGAAATCTTCAGGTAGGCGTAGTGCCGGGGGGTAAGCTTGATCCCCTGGGGCGGAACCAGATCGGTAAAAGGATCGTGCTGTTTGTCCTGGGGAACATGTTGGTGGACCGCACCGACCACCTCTTCATAGGCATGGGGACCGGAAACCGCCAGAACACCGGGATGAGTGTCACGAATCTTGTCCGCTTCAACCCCCATACAACCGGTCACAATCACCTTGCCGTTTTCGCTGATAGCCTCACCAATGGCGTCCAGAGACTCCTGTTTGGCTGCATCGATGAATCCGCAGGTGTTGACCACCACAATATCGGCGTCATTATAAGTGGGCACAACGTCGTAACCGTCCAGCCTCAGCTGGGTGAGAATACGCTCGGAGTCTACGAGAGCCTTGGGACACCCCAGGCTGATGAAACCAACTTTGCCGTTCCCGGATGCGGTGGGGTTCTGAGTGTTATCTGTCATATAAAGCTTGGAATTCCCGGAGCTCAGCACGAGCCCACAAATGAATGAAGGCACCGATTTTACACCAGGCATGGGGCCGACTGCAGCAAAAGAGAGATCGCTACCCTCTGGAGGAGGCATCAGCAGATACCAAATTTGTGACGTCTCGGTCAGAAAGATTCAACAAATCTGCCACTATAGGCGGCAGACCTCTTGCTGATCACAAAGTAAACAACTACACTTTCATGCGCTTATCATGAGTTTAAGTGTTTCTCTGGAAGGGATTTATGGGAAAGGCAGCCTCATTTGAAACCGAACACGCCAGAAGAGTGAACATGAAACCTGTCGCCGCCAAACTGAACCTGCGTAACCAGCAGCGAGTGGACGTAGCCACTGATATCACCATCGAGAAACCCGACGGCTGCTGCCTGACCTGCTCGGTTTCAAACCTCTCTCGCACCGGTGTTATGATCTCCTGCAACCAAGAGGCGGTAAAACAACTCATACCCGCGCAAAAGGCACCGGCGCCAGGCAACTGGATTGGGGTGAAGACCTGCTTCGCGGTGCCTGTGGTTGCCACACAGCCGGTTTCCGTTATCGCGGATGGCAACATTGTTCATATACGCCGTATCGCGCGGGACGAATTCCAGCTCGGTATTCAGTTCGCGGAATTTGAAGGCAATGGTTTTGATTACATCGACCGCTATGTCTCCAAATTACTTGCCGACGCCCGCAACTCGGCTTAAGCACGCCCCTGCGGTATCCTGAGCCCCGGCACCGCCCCTGCTATATTGTTATAACGCCAATGTCTAGTTGGCCGCCTTCTTATACCCTCACCTGCTCTGGTATAGTTGCCTTATCAATTCGCATAGCCAAAACGGCCCACACGGCGGCAACGGATTACCATGACCACATACAATCTCACGCATCTGAAACAGCTGGAAGCAGAAAGCATCCACATCATCCGGGAAGTAGCAGCCGAATTCGACAATCCGGTAATGCTATATTCCATTGGCAAGGATTCCGCGGTGATGCTGCATCTGGCCCTGAAAGCCTTCTACCCGGGAAAGCCACCTTTTCCGCTGATGCACGTCGACACGACCTGGAAGTTCCGGGACATGATCACATTCAGGGACAAAGTCGCTGAGAAGCTTGGTCTGGATCTGATTGTTCACACCAACCAGGAGGGGGTAGATCAGGGGATCGGGCCATTCTCCCACGGCAGTGCAAAGCACACCGATGTGATGAAAACCCAGGCCCTGAAGCAAGCACTGGACAAGTACAAGTTCGATGCTGCGTTCGGCGGAGCCCGCAGGGATGAGGAAAAATCCCGCGCCAAGGAGCGAGTGTATTCCTTCCGCGATGAATACCACCGCTGGGATCCAAAAAACCAGCGCCCCGAGTTGTGGAACATCTACAACGGCAAGGTCAATAAAGGCGAAAGTATCCGGGTGTTTCCGCTGTCCAACTGGACCGAGCTGGACATCTGGCAATACATCTACCTGGAAAATATTGACATCGTTCCACTTTACTTCGCCGCCGAGCGCCCTGTAGTCGAGCGCGACGGCACTCTCATCATGGTGGACGACGACCGCATGCCACTGAAGGAAGGCGAGAAACCGATGATGAAATCTGTCCGTTTCCGGACACTGGGCTGCTACCCATTGACGGGCGCCATCGAATCCGAAGCCAATACGCTTCCGGACATTATCCAGGAAATGTTGCTGGCCACGAGTTCCGAACGCCAGGGTCGGGTGATCGACCACGACTCAGCCGGTTCCATGGAACAGAAAAAGCGGGAAGGATACTTCTAAGATGTCACACCAGTCTGATCTTATTGCAGAAGATATTCAGGCCTACCTGAAGCAGCACGAAAACAAAGAACTCCTGCGCTTGCTCACCTGTGGCAGCGTGGACGATGGTAAAAGCACGCTGATCGGCCGCCTGCTCCATGACACCAAGATGATCTACGAAGATCACATGGCGAGCCTGAAAACCGACAGCGCCAAAATGGGAACGACCGGCGAAAAGCTGGACCTCGCACTACTGGTTGATGGCCTGCAGGCTGAGCGGGAACAGGGCATCACCATCGATGTAGCCTATCGCTATTTCTCCACGGACAAACGCAAATTCATCATTGCCGACACCCCGGGCCACGAGCAATACACGCGCAACATGGCTACCGGTGCGTCCACCGCGCAAGTGGCAATCCTGATGATTGACGCCCGTCATGGCGTCCTAACCCAGACTCGCCGCCACTCCTACATTGCCTCTTTGCTGGGCATCCGCCATATTGTGGTCGCCGTAAACAAGATGGATCTGGTGGATTTCAGCGAGGCACGCTTCAATGAAATCAAAGACGATTATCTGGCATTTGCCGCCAAGCTGGGCCCGAAAGATATCCGCTTTGTACCGCTGTCGGCTCTTGAGGGCGACAACGTTGTGAACAAGAGCGAGAACACGCCCTGGTTCACCGGCCAACCACTTATGGAAATTCTGGAAACCGTGGAAGTCGGCCGGGACAAGAACCTGGAGCACTTCCGCTTCCCGGTTCAGTATGTAACCCGTCCAAACCTCAATTTCCGGGGCTTCTGCGGCACCATCGCCTCAGGCGTAATCCGTCCCGGCGAGCAGGTCATGGCCCTGCCCTCCCGGCGCACCAGCACGGTGAAAGAGGTTGTAACCTTCGACGGCAATCTGGACGAAGCCTTCATTGACCAGGCCGTCACCCTGACACTGGCCGATGAGATCGACATCAGCCGGGGCGACATGCTGGTGAAAGTGGAAGACGAACCGGAAGTGGGCAATCGCTTCAACGCCAACATCGTATGGATGACCGATGCTCCGCTGGAAACCGGTCGGCTCTACGACATCAAGCTGGGCCCGACCTTTACCTCCGGTACGGTCAAAAAAATCCACCACCAGACCGACGTAAACTCCCTTGAACAGCAAGCCAATCCAAGCCAGCTCCAGCTGAACGAGATTGGCCTGTGTGAGCTGACTCTGAACCAACCGATCGCCTTTGATGCGTACCAGCGTAACCACGCCACCGGTAGCTTTATCGTGATCGACCGGCTGTCCAACGTCACCGTCGGGGCGGGCATGGTGGCCGGTCTGGCCGACAGCGGCGAATCCCTGGACCCTGTGTCCGTGGAGGAACGCGAACGCCGACTGGCTCAGAAGCCGGCGATCATCGCCTGCAATGGCCGTCAGGCACCGGCATTGGCACTTGCGGTTGAGCGCGCATTGTTTGACCAGGGCAAGACCGCTGTGGTGGTCACTGAAGAGAACGCCGGCGATGCCGACGAACGTCGCCGCGCGTCTCAGCTCCTGACTTCCCATGGCCTGGTTGCCATTACCGTCAACCTTGGCACGGACATCGCCAACGCTGCAGTAACCGCTGACAGTGAGCAGGAAATTCCTGAGGCGGTGAGCAAACTTGTTCAGGAGTTGATTCGCAGCAAGCGGATTTGATATTTGGCTTCTGAGTAGATCTGAGATTCCCCTGCCCCGGCGGCTGGCGCCGGGGCAGGGGATCTCTCTGTTGTTACCCTTCCAGGTAAAAAACGAGAAAAAAGAATCACCTGCCCTGCGGCCTGCCCCAAAACCCGAAGCCTGCGAATGAATCCCACGCCAATCCATGGCAGAATCCCGCGTCTCTGAGTTAACCGAAACAACGAACAGGAGCCAAACAATGGCCATCAAACACCTCCGCACTGCCTTCGCCAGCCAGTACCAGCCGGGCCAGCCTGCCCGCCTCGTGACCGGTGAGGCCCTGCAGGAGCCCGGTGGCGATTACGAAGGCCTCCATAAACAGATGAAGCGTCTGTTTAACAGCAAGCCTGGCAAGAAATACGGCCGGTTCTCCGAGGACCTGGGCGAGTGCCCGTTCAGTGCCTGGCTCAAGGATTACCTGGAAGACAAGCAGACCTTCGGCGCCATGACCGACCGACTGTTCGGCCAATGGCAGGAACTGTTGACCGGAAGTCAGGAAGAATTCGACGGCCATCTGATGATCGCGCACGAGGCCCTCGCGGATGCAGAGGTGGTCTATCTGTACATCGTGGAAACCGACAGCGCCATGCGCTTTGATGGCAAACAGGCACTGGACGCCACAGACGTTCTAAGCATCTCCCGGCTCAACCTGGCGGTTCGCATAGAGCTTGATGACTGGCGTGGCAACGGCTCGTCAGAAAACTACCTTACGCTGGTGCACGGCCGTGGCACCGGTGAGCCCGGAGAACTGTTCATTCGTCTGTGCGGCTTTACCAACCAGGTCGATGTAGAAAAAGAAACCATCACTTTCCTGGATGCCGTGGAAGCCTTCGCCAAGTCTTCTGAGCCAGAGAAGGCCGGCGAGGTTCGCCACAAGGCGTACGAGTTCTGCAAGGAGCAGCATGCCCTTGGTGAACCGGTTGAAATCGAGGCACTGTCTGGCTATCTGGACGAAAGCGAGCCGCAACGGTTCAAGGAATTTGCCTCAAAGGCCGCCGAGCTGCCTGAAAGCGGGGTACTGCACCCGGATCACCGCAAGGTGAAGAAACTGGTGCGTATTGCAGGTTCCGGCGGCGGTATGAGCGTGTCGTTTTCATCTGACCTGGTGAATCAGGCGGTTTACTACGACCGAGATAAAGACGCCCTGACGATTACCCGTCTTCCCAAGGCTTTGCGGGAGCAGCTTCAGCGCTATCTGGAAGCTCGGGAGGAGTAATGGCTTTATCGTCCCACCTGGGGCGATTGGCCCGCAGTTTACGGACCTCCTGCATCCAGCCGACGCCGTCAATTAACTCCCCGGTTTCCGGGTCGATCGGCGGGTACGGCAGGTTGCGGTCGTCACAGTAGCGTTTGATCGTTGGCTGGCACCAGCGGAACAGCAGGCGGTTGTATTCGTCATCCGGCAACCGGCGCTGGTCGAACATGCCCGCCAACGCCCTCTGCCTTTGAGCTTCGGTGAGGATAATCGCGCAGGCGGACGATACGTTGAGCGATTCCACCATCCCCATCATCGGAATCACAATGTGCTCATCGGCCCGGGCGGCAGCATCAGCACTTACACCATCCACTTCGTTACCCATAATGATCGTACACGGCACCGTGTAGTCTGCCTCCCGGAAGTCGATAGCACGGCCGGAAAGCTGCGCAGCGTAGAGTTTATGGCCCTGCCCTTTCAGGCTCTCGATCGCCTCGTCCATGCTCCGGTGGGTGTGGGTGGTTACCCAGTTGTAACTGCCGCCGGCGGTTTTACGAAAAGCCCGGAATCCTTCCTTCGGCCAGACCACGTGCATGTTCGCCAACCCGAAGGCGTCACAGGACCGAATGATAGCGGACAGGTTCCGCGGCTTGTGCACCTGGTCGGTGAGGACACTCAGATCAGGTTGCCTGGTATTGAGAGTTTGCTTGATTCTGGCAAGGCGTTCGGGGGTCATGGCGCGTTTGAAAATGGTCTTTGGCTGCAGAAGGACGGAAATAATATCACAACCCAACTAGCAACAACCCGAGACAGAGGTGGTTGAAGAATGAGCACCCCGTTATAATACGCAGTTCCTTTTTTCTGGCGCCCCGTTTCGACCATCCAGTTCCCGGCGCGACACCCAACAGATTACGTGAGACTCATGGCCAAAAAGCTGTACATCAAAACCCACGGCTGTCAGATGAACGAGTATGACTCTGCCCGCATGGCGGATCTGCTCAAAACTGGCGAAACCGTCGAAATGACCGACTCGCCCGACAATGCCGACATCCTGTTGCTCAACACCTGCTCCATTCGGGAAAAAGCCCAGGAGAAGGTTTTCCATCAGCTCGGCCGCTGGAAAAAACTCAAAACCAAAAAGCCCGACATGATTATTGGTGTTGGTGGCTGCGTGGCCTCCCAGGAAGGGCAGGCCATTCTCGACCGCGCGCCCTACGTGGACATGGTGTTCGGCCCGCAAACCCTGCATCGACTGCCGGACATGATTACTGAAGTCCGCGCCAAAGGTAATGGCGTGGGCGTGGTGGACGTCAGCTTTCCGGAAATCGAGAAGTTCGACAATCTGCCCGAACCCGGCGCGGACGGTCCCTCCGCGTTTGTCTCTATCATGGAAGGCTGCAGTAAATACTGCACGTTCTGTGTGGTGCCCTACACCCGTGGTGAAGAAGTCAGCCGCCCCGCAGATGACGTAATTGCAGAAGTCGCCCACCTGGCCAGCCAGGGCGTTCGCGAAGTAAACCTGCTGGGCCAGAACGTGAATGCCTACCGCGGCGAAACCCACGATGGCGACACCATGGACCTGGCAGAACTGATCGAACTGATCGCCACGATCGATGGCATCGACCGGATCCGCTACACCACCTCGCACCCTGTCGAATTCTCGGATGCTCTGATTGACGTCTATGAGCGCGTGCCGGAACTGGTAAGTCATCTGCACCTGCCGGTCCAGAGCGGCTCTGACCGAATCCTCGCTGCCATGAAACGTGGCCACACAGCACTGGAGTACAAGTCCAAACTCCGCCGCCTGCGCAAGATTCGTCCGGACATCAGCTTCTCGTCCGATTTCATCATCGGCTTCCCTGGTGAAACCGAGAAAGACTTCGAAGACACCATGAAGCTGATCAACGATATCGGCTTCGACATGTCCTTCAGCTTCGTATACAGCGCCCGTCCGGGCACGCCGGCATCAGACCTGCCGGATGACACGCCGATGGACGTGAAGAAACAGCGCCTGAGCATCCTACAGGATCGCCTTAATCAGAACGTGATGGACATCAGCCGCAAAATGGTCGGTTCTGTACAGCGGATTCTGGTCACTGGCCTGTCCAAGAAAGACCCTGGGGAATATGCCGGACGTACGGAGAACAATCGTATTGTGAATTTCCGGCATGAAAATCCGGAGGTTGTCGGGCGGTTTATCGATGTCGACATTGTCGAGGCTTACCCCAATTCACTTCGCGGTGTGCCTGTCAGCCCGGAGTTGTACTAGGCCCGCACCCGTGACACCAGAATCAGATACACGTTCTCTCCAACAAACGGAGCACTTTTGAACACCAACGATCACAGACAATTTGACCTTCACCCGGTGGACCAGCGTCGGCTGACAACACTGTGTGGCCAGTTTGATGAAAACCTGAAGATGATTGAAAAACGCCTGCACGTGAAAATCGGCAGGCGCGGCCATCATTTCCGGGTAGAAGGGGAAACCGAGCATGTGGCAGCAGCCGTTGAGGTGCTCCGGCATCTGTATCGGGAAACCGAGGCTACAGACGACATTCCGCCCGATACCGTGCATCTGTTTATCCGGGAAACCGGTTTTGAGCGCCTGCCGGAAGACGTACCCTACGACGGCTCTGTGACAGTGATCAAGACGCCGAAGCTGCAGGCCAAACCCCGGGGCGCAAACCAGCAGAAGTATGTGCACAACATCCGCACCCACGATATCAACTTCGGGATCGGCCCGGCAGGCACCGGCAAGACCTGGTTGGCCGTGGCCTGCGCAGTGGAAGCTCTGAAAGATGAGCAGGTGAAGCGCATCCTCCTGGTCCGGCCTGCAGTAGAGGCAGGCGAGAAACTCGGTTTCCTGCCCGGAGATCTGGCCCAGAAAGTGGACCCCTACCTGCGTCCGCTTTACGACGCGCTCTATGAAATGCTTGGTTTCGAACAGGTCACCAGGTTGATCGAGAAAAGCGTGATAGAGATCGCTCCGCTGGCGTTCATGCGGGGCCGAACGCTGAACAATTCGTTCATCATTCTGGACGAGAGTCAGAATACCACCCGGGAGCAAATGAAGATGTTCCTGACCCGTATCGGCTTCGGCTCTACGGCTGTTATCACCGGGGACACCACCCAGGTAGATCTGCCACGCGGCCAGAACTCCGGATTGATTCACGCCGCCGGCGTGTTAAGCAAAGTGGCCGGCATCGGGTTTACCCGCTTTGAAGCAAAGGACGTTGTGCGACACCCCCTGGTGCAGCGGATTGTGGAAGCCTACGATGCTTTCGGAGAAGGGAGTACCACCGGAAAGTGAGCGAGCTGACCGTGGATTTCCAGCAGGTTTTCGAAGCACCCGGGATACCTCCGGAGGCACATTTCCAGACATGGGCTGAGCTCGCCTGGCAAGGCGAGAGCCCATCAGAGGTAACGATCCGTATCGTTGACAACGACGAAAGCCGGTCCTTAAACCATCAGTATCGGGGCCGGGACTACGCGACCAACGTGTTATCCTTCCCATTTGAAGCGCCAGCCGGTATAACGGTGCCATTGGCCGGAGATCTGGTAATTTGCGCACCGGTTGTCGAAAAAGAAGCACGGGAGCAACAAAAAACCATTGAGGCTCATTGGGCCCATATGGTCATACACGGTATGTTGCACCTTCAGGGCTTCGACCACATTGACGACAACGATGCCGAGGTCATGGAAGCCCTCGAAGTGCGGCTGTTGGCGCAGCTTGGTTTTGGCAATCCCTACGAAGCAGAGGAAACGGAAAAAGACTCATGAGCGACGATCAGTCGAGTCGCAGTCAGGGCGGAAAGTCCTGGCTGGAACGTATATCACAGGCTTTCTCCACTGGGCCTGAGTCTGTCGAGGATGTCCTGGAAATCCTGCGGGATGCAGAGTCCCAGAGCATCATTGATGTTGATGCCATGAGCCTTATTGAAGGCGCCATGCAGGTGATTGACATGCGGGTGGATGAGATCATGATTCCCCGCTCTCAGATGGTCACGGTCAAGGCATCCCAGGAACCGAAAGATTTCCTCAATGAAATTATCGCCTCCGCCCACAGCCGCTTTCCGGTCATCGGTGACAGCCAGGACGACGTGATTGGCGTCCTCTTGGCCAAAGACCTGCTCCCCCTTGCCCTGAACAACGACCTGAACTGGAACCGTATTCGGGAAATCCTGCGTCCGCCTACCTTCGTACCCGAGAGCAAGCGCCTCAATCAGCTGCTCAAGGAATTCAAGGAAAACCGCAACCACATGGCCATTGTTGTGGATGAGTACGGTGGCACTGCCGGGCTGATCACAATTGAAGACGTGCTTGAGCAGATTGTTGGTGAAATCGAAGACGAACACGATTTTGATGAAGAAACCCACATCAAGGCCCGCGGTGATGGCAGCTATGCCGTAAAAGCGGTAACGCCGATTGATGATTTCAATGAATTCTTCGAGACCGAAATGGACGAGGAAGAATTCGACACCATTGGAGGCGTGGTTCTCAAGGAATTCGGACACCTGCCCAGACGGGGCGAATCGGTTGAATTCGGTGGCTTGCGCTTTACCATTGCCAACGCCGATAACCGTGTAATCCGTCTGCTGCAGGTAACCCGTAGTGAACCGTGACGTCACTAACGCCCGAGCGCTGAAGACGCCTTTTTCCTCAAATACCTGGCTGGGCGCGTTAACCCTTCTGGCTGCAGGCGCCCTTCAAACCCTGACCTTTTCGCCGTTCAACCTGTGGTGGCTGGGTCCTGTTTCGGTCCTGATGATCCTCCTGGTCACGGTACCTCTGGCACCGGAAAAACTGTTCCGGGCCGGATGGCTCACTGGCCTGGGGCTATTTGGCAGCGGCGCCAGCTGGGTTTACATCAGCATCAGCGAATACGGCAATACCGCTATTCCCATCGCCGTTCTCCTGACTGTCCTTTTCGTGGCGGGGCTGGCTCTCTTTCATGGTCTGGCATTCTGGTTCTGGGGCAAACTTGCCAGGGAGAATCCGGTCCGGCGCCTGATCCTGTTCCCTGCCATCTGGATTCTGGGCGACTGGCTCAGAGGCTGGCTGCTCACTGGCTTTCCCTGGTTGTATCTCGGTACAGCGCACACCGATGGCCCTCTGGCCGGGCTGGCACCTCTGACAGGCGTGCACGGCATCACCTTCTGGATCGCTGCCACTGGCGCCGCACTTTACGGTAGCTGGTGGTTGATAAAGCATCTCAAACCGGTGGCCGCCGGCGTGACTCTCGTTGTCACCCTGATTCCCTGGTTGGTTGCCCCGGCCATGAACCGTATCGACTGGACCAGTCTGAGCGAGAACGCCACATCCTTCGCGGCCATGCAGGGCAATATTCCCCAGCAAATCAAATGGGACCCGGAATTCCTGAAAGACCAGATTGTCACCTACCTGGGAATGACGGAAGACCATTGGGATACCGACCTGATTCTGTGGCCGGAAACCGCCATTCCAATTCCCCAGGACCAGGCCGGCAGGATCATCGAGCACATCAGCGAAGAACTCGGAGATAACAGCACCCTGATCACCGGGATACCCTGGTACGGTTTCAGTGACCGCATTGAAGATTTCACGTTTCACAACAGCATCATGGCCATTGGCAACGGCGAGGGCATCTATCACAAGCAGAAGCTGGTGCCGTTTGGCGAATACGTGCCACTGCAGAGTGTGCTGAGGGGATTGATCGGCTTCTTCGACCTTCCTATGAGCGATTTCAGCCGCGGACCGGCATGGCAGGGACCGCTCAGGGCCAACGGCATCAACGTTATGCCCTTTATCTGTTATGAAGTGGCCTACCCCGATTTTGTCGCATTCAACGCCCGGGGTTCCGGCTTGTTACTGACCATAAGCAATGATGGCTGGTTCGGCGACTCGATCGGCCCGCTTCAGCACTTACAGATAGCCCGGATGCGGGCCCTGGAAACCGGTCGGTATATGCTCCGGGGCACCAACAACGGTGTGACCGCGATTATCAATCACCGGGGCCAGCTCACCGAAACGATTCCACAATTCGAGCGTGCGACCCTGACCGGAGAGGTGTATACCGCCACAGGGAGCACACCCTATATGCAGACTGGCTCCTGGCCGGTCCTGACCCTGGCAATCATTCTGGTGGTGTTTGTCCGGGAGAGAGTTATTCCTCCTGTTTCGGCCAGCGGCTCGTAACCCGCTCATAGTAGTGGGAGCTGCAGGCTTCGCAGGGTTCCAGATGGCTCGTTGCTGTCAGACAGCGCATGTGCCCGCAGTTCAGGCACTGAAACATCCCGGCAGTGGCCACCTCGCCGGAGATATACTGTCCCACGGCCTTGTTTTCCAGTTTCTGTTTGAGCTCCAGGAAATCGACCACTGTCTTGTCAGCAACCGAGAACAGGCTGTCTGCCAGTTGGTGTTCGAGCAGGGAAATGTCGAGCTGCAACCATTCACTCAGGCCTTCGCCTGTCTCTTCGACAAAATGCAGCAGATGCTCAAGATCCCGCTGCAGATAGGCGCCAAGAAGGTTAGCTTCGTCCCGGGTCATTTCTTCCAGCTCGTACTCGAACTCGACCGCCTTCTGAACCTCTTCCTCAAGATTCTGAAGCGATGTTTCTTCCAGGTCATGGAGACGCATTTTTACCCGCCCCAACATACGGTCATACACTTCCAGGGCCTTTCCTGAGAGATGTCTTCGCTCTGGTTTGGTCATAGTGACTCCTCAAGTATGTCATCTGGGAACAGGGGCGCCTCGGTAACTCTCTTTCCGGGGCTTTCGCCAACACCGGTTCTGCGCCAAAACCTGCAGAAAAATATTCTACGGCGTGTCCCGGAGAGCCTGTGCCCGCCAGGGCCTTTCCCATAATGACAAGTCTGGCACAAGTACAGGAAATTGGCAGACTACCTGTAACGGCGAGTGTGCGTTAGAATATGCGGCCCGCTCGAGACGTGAATTAGATACAGGCTTTTATTTCCCACACAAGGTAATTTCGGTAATGGCAGGAATGGACGAGCAATACAATCCCCGTGACGTAGAGCAGAGTGCCCGTATTTTCTGGGAAGAAAACAAAACCTTCACGGTTCAGGAAGAGCCGGGCAAACCCAAGTACTACTGCCTGTCCATGTTCCCCTACCCCAGTGGCAAACTGCACATGGGGCATGTCCGCAACTACACCATCGGCGACGTCATCTCCCGATACCAGCGCATGCAGGGCAAGAACGTGATGCAGCCTATGGGCTGGGACGCCTTCGGATTGCCCGCTGAAAACGCTGCCATTGCCAACAAAACGGCTCCGGCGAAGTGGACCCACGCCAATATCGAATACATGAAGAACCAGCTCAAGCAATTGGGTTTCGGGTACGACTGGGAACGGGAGCTGGCTACCTGCAAGCCAGATTACTATCGCTGGGAACAATGGTTCTTTGCCCGTCTCTATGAGAAAGGCCTGGTTTACAAGAAAATGTCCACGGTGAACTGGGATCCCGTAGACCAGACCGTTTTGGCCAATGAGCAGGTTGTCGACGGTCGTGGCTGGCGTTCCGGAGCCTTGGTGGAGCAGAAGAAAATTCCCCAGTGGTTTATTCGCATTACCGATTACGCGGAAGAACTGCTGAGCGATCTGAATGAACTGGAAGACTGGCCTGAACAGGTCAAGACCATGCAGCGCAACTGGATCGGCAAGTCCGTAGGCACCGAACTGACCTTCCCGCTAAAAGACAGGGACGGCGGTCTGACGGTTTACACAACCCGTCCGGACACCCTGATGGGCGTGAGTTACATGGCGGTGGCTGCAGAGCACCCGCTGGCCAGGGAAGCGGCCGAGCGCCATCGCGATGTTGCCGCATTTGTTGAGGAGTGCCGCAACAGCAAGACCGCCGAAGCGGAGCTGGCCACGATGGAAAAGCGCGGCATCGACACCGGTTTTAAAGCCGTTCACCCACTGACTCAGGAAGAGATTCCGGTCTGGGTCGCCAACTTTGTTCTGACCGATTATGGAACTGGAGCACTTATGGCCGTTCCCGGTCATGACGAACGGGACCATGAATTTGCCCGGAAATACAAACTGCCAATCAAGCAGGTGATCGCTGCGCTTGATGGCCGTGAGATTGATGTGCAGGAACAGGCGTTTACCGAGAAGGGCACGCTGGTATCGTCCGGCAAATACAGCGGCCTGACCAGCGATGAAGCCTTCGAAGAAATTGCCAAGCATCTTGAAGACCACGGCATTGGCAAACGCACTGTAAACTATCGTCTGCGCGACTGGGGTGTCTCTCGGCAACGGTATTGGGGTGCACCAATTCCGATGATGACCCTGGAAGACGGCACCGAGATGCCAGTGCCCGACGAACAGCTCCCGGTGCGCTTGCCGGAAGATGTTGAGATGGACGGAGTCCAGTCTCCGATCAAGGCGGATCCTGAATGGTGCAAGACTGAATACAACGGTCAGCCGGCCACACTGGAAACCGACACCTTTGATACCTTCATGGAATCTTCCTGGTACTACGCCCGGTTCTGCAGCCCCAACTACGACAAAGGCATGCTGGACCCGTCTGCCGCAAACTACTGGCTACCGGTGGATCAGTATATCGGAGGTGTCGAACACGCCATCCTGCATCTGCTTTACGCCCGCTTCTTCCACAAGCTGCTTCGGGATGTCGGCCTGGTCACCAGTTCTGAGCCATTCAAACGTCTGTTAACCCAGGGCATGGTACTGGCCGAAACCTATTATCGTAACGAAGGGAACGGCGGCAAGACCTGGTTCAATCCGGCAGATGTCACGGTTGAGCGCGACAGCAAGGGCCAGGTGGTTCAGGCAGTACTGAGCACAGATGGTGAGCCTGTGGAGATCGGCGGCGTCACCAAAATGTCCAAGTCCAAGAACAATGGCATTGATCCCCAGGCCATTATTGATCAGCACGGCGCCGATACCGTCCGGTTGTTCATGATGTTTGCCGCCCCTCCGGAGCAGTCCCTGGAATGGTCCGATAGCGGGGTTGAAGGTGCACACCGGTTCCTCAAACGTCTCTGGCGCCTTGTGAACGAGCAGGCTGCTGCAGGTAGTGCTCCGGCTGTCGATGCCGCAAGCCTTAACGATGGCCAGAAAAGTCTGCGGCGCAAGACCCACGAAACTATTGCCAAGGTCAGTGACGATATCAGTCGCCGCCTTACCTTCAACACCGCTATTGCTGCCGTAATGGAGCTGCTCAATGATGTCGGCAAGCTCCAGGGGGACGAGCCCCAGACCCGCGCCGTCCGCCAGGAAGCACTGGACACCGCCGTACTTGTGCTGTCGCCCATCGTCCCCCACATCTGTCACACTCTCTGGCAGGCACTGGGTCACAATGAGCCGGTCGTTGATGCCTCCTGGCCAACCGCGGATCAAACGGCGATGGTCCGTAGCGAAATTCAGGTCGTGCTTCAGGTAAATGGCAAGGTGCGCGCAAAGGAAGAGGTGCCTGCCGACATCAGCAAGGCCGATCTGGAAAAGCTGGCTCTGGAGAACGAGAACGTCATACGCTTCATTGAAGGCGCTACAGTGCGCAAAGTCATTGTAGTTCCGGGCAAACTGGTGAACGTGGTGGCCAACTGAGATGCTCTGGAATTCGGCTCTGAAATCCGCTCCCTACCGCTTGTCCGTCGCTGTTATAGCGGCGCTTGTTGCAGGGTGCGGGTTCCAGTTGCGGGGAGCCCCACCAGTCTCTTCGGCTCTTCAGCCCCTTGCGGTGGAGTGTTCCTCACATATCCCCGATACGCTTTGCCAGTCCATTCGAGAGCAACTCACGCTTGGCGACGTCAGCCTCGTACCGGTTGAGAATGCCGACTTCATTCTGCGCCTGAGCAATTTCAAACAGGACCGGCGGGCAAGTGCGATTGCGGCAGATGCGAGTGCTGCGGAATACACACTGCGCCACTCCGTTGATCTTGAGGTTATAAGCGCAGATCGAATACCCATGGTAGCTGACACCCGGCTGACAACCACCGAAAGTTACCAGTACGATGAAACCAACGTGCTCGCAAAGCAAAGGGAAGAGGACGCGCTTGTCCAGCAACTGAACGATCGCCTCGCGCAACAGATCATCTTCCGGCTCGCGCCATTAACGCCGCAGAAGATTGAGGCTATTCGTTCGGACTATCGCCAGAATCAGAAAGCCACCGGCTCAGCCTCTGGCAATCATGAAAACTAACCCTGGACAGTTATCCCAGCTATTGAAAAAAGGGCTGTCTCCGGTCTACCTCATTTCCGGGGATGAACCTTTGCTGGTCCAGGAGTGTTGTGACCAGGTTCGCAAGGCGGCGAAAGACGCCGGCTTTCATGAACGACTGACCTTTCACGCCGATCACCAGCTGGACTGGAACGCCGTTGCCGATGAGTTCAGCGCCATGTCTTTGTTCGCCGAGCGACGGCGTATTGAGATTCACCTGCCAACCGGCAAGCTCGGTGACGGTCGACCGGTAATCGAGCGGGTCCTGCAGGAACCACCCGAAGACATCATCCTGCTATTGATCAGCGCCCGTCTCGATGCTGCGGAAACCCGCCGGAAATGGTACAAGGAACTCCAGAGCAAAGGCGTACACGTGCCCGTGTGGCCCGTAGACGCGGACAAATTTCAAGGCTGGCTTCAGCAACGGGCCAGCAATCGAGGACTGAACCTGACCCGAGGCGCCCTGGCCATAATGAGTGAGCGCCTTGAGGGCAATCTACTGGCCGCCAGTCAGGAGCTTGACCGGCTGTCGCTGCTGGCCAACGGTGAGACTATCGATGAAGAAACTGTCGAACAGGCCGTCCAGGACAGCTCTCGCTTCAATGGCTTTGAACTGGTAACCGAACTGATCAGCGGCCGGGCACCCCACGCTGGCAAGATGATAACCGTGCTGCAACAGGAAGGAGAAAACCCTCTCGGCCTGTTGTCGGTTCTCACCCGCGACCTGAATCTGCTGCTTGAGCTGAAATCTTCGGCCGGGCAGTCTGAAAATCCAGCGGCCTTCCTGAAAAAACGCGGCGTATTCCAACCTCAACGAGCTCGTGCGCTGGAACAGGCCGCACGCCGACTGAATCGCGCACAACTGCACGAGGCAGTCGCCCTGTGCAGTCAAATCGACCGGGCCACCAAAGGCTTCGACTCCCTGACTCCATGGCATTATCTGAGAGACATGTCTGCCCTGCTCGGTGGTCGTTCCTGATCTGGATCAAACTCTTTCTTCCTTGCCAGCTTCTGAAACGCCAACCCCTTGACAGTTTTTTACAATCGGGCGCATGGTAACAAGTACACCATTAATCCAAGGAGGTGCTTGATATGAGTCTTCAAGACGAGTTCAAAAAGCTGTCGGAAAAGGTGAAGCAATACCGGGATGAGGCTCGTGTTCAGATGCATCTTGCCCGTGAAGACGTAAAGGATGAGTGGGACGATCTTGAGCAAGACTGGGATCGGTTTAAAACCAAAATTGATCAGGTTCTTCACAATGCAGACAACGCCTCTCAGGAGGCGCGTCAGACCGCGCAGAAATTGGGTGAAGATCTGAAAGACGGTTACCAGAACATTCGCAGCAAACTGAAGTAGAACTGTTAACCCGTTAACACTGCGTCACATGTGCCACGCCAGAGGTCCCATGAATTTGGGCCTCTGTGCCACACCTCACAGTATCGATGACCAAAGCGTCATATTTTTGACCAAGCCGATCACTTCCTGACCAATGGGCCGAACTGCCAAGACGCTTGATCATACTGAGAGGTACAAACGGCGCATGAAAAAACTCTTACAGATACCCACGGCACTCACTCTGTTGCTGACGACTACTCTCGTGATAGGCCAGAATACCCGCTTCAGTGATCCGGAGACTGTGGTTTCCGATCATTTCTGGGCCAACCTTTACGCCAGTGGTGGCAACTCTTTCTTCTGCAATACGGCCTTTACCAGCAAAGGCCTGGTGTTGACAGACGGCTACGTGTATCCGCTGGCAGATGTTCGTAGCGCGCTCGACTGTGGTACATCACGCCAATGTGAAAAAAACAATCGCTATCGTCAGATCGCCTCCGACATGCATAACATGATACCGGTGCGTAGCCGGACCGAAATGGGCCGTCGTAATGCCCGTTACGAAAACCTTGGCTCATCGGCCAGTGAAGATGAGTGTGGCATTCGCCAGAGCGCCCAGTTCTTTGATCCGCCCGTTCGGGTCAAAGGTGATGTTGCCCGGACCGTTGCCTATATGGTTAACACCTATGATTTACCCTGGCTGGGGTCCTCAACGGTTTTCAAGGGATGGAACCGACTGGACCCGCCCGGTGACGGCGAGCTGTCCCGTCACCAACGTATTGCTGAAATCCAGGGAAACGAAAACCCGTTTGTCATTAATCCGGAACGAATGGAGAGACTCTGAGCTCTCTGATTGGTCGCGCTGCCAATCCGGAACAACAAAAAAACAGGCCCGCAGGCCTGTTTTTCGGGACACCCTACTGCCAGAGTTAGAACTCCTCAGCAGTCAGGGCCATCATTGAGTCACTACCACTACGAATGCCTTCGGCCAGAGAGACTGTCTTGGGCAACAGGCGGTCAAAGTAGAACCGGGCCGTCTTCAGCTTACCGCTGTAGAAACCGGACGTATCCGCCTCGGCCTGAGGCGCGGCCGCTTTGACCATCTTCGCCCACATGAAGCCCAGGGCCGTCAGTCCGAACAGATCAAGATAGTCCACAGACGCAGCACCAATGGCATTCGGATTATCGCTTGCCTGCTTTATCACATGCTCAGTCACATCATCAAGACGCTCAACAGCAGCAGCCAGAGGCTCGAGGAACGGGCGCAGATGCTCGTCATCGCTGTTCTGCTCAAGGAAGCTCGCCACATCCTGGGCAAACAGCTCGTAGAGCTTGCCCTGGCTACCGACAACCTTACGCCCCATCAGGTCCAGCGCCTGAATGCCGTTGGTACCTTCATAGATCTGGGTAATGCGGCAGTCACGAACCAGTTGCTCCTGCCCCCACTCACGAATGAAGCCGTGACCGCCAAACACCTGCTGTCCCATGATGCAGGTTTCAAGGCCGCGATCGGTCAGGAACGCCTTGGCCACAGGCGTCAGCAACGCCACCATACCCTCTGCGTGCTTGCGCCGCTCATCGTCGTCAGAGTACTTGGAGATATCCAGCCATTGAGCCACATAGGTTGAGAAGGCACGACCACCTTCAACATAGCCCTTCATGGTGAGCAGCATACGACGCACATCCGGATGCACAAGGATCGGGTCGGCCGCTTTTTCAGGCTGCTGGGCACCGGTTGGCGCGCGGCTCTGGATGCGGTCAAGAGCATACTCACGAGCGCTTTGCAGTGAAGCCTCGGCAGCACCGATACCCTGGATGCCCACGCCCAGACGTTCGTAGTTCATCATGGTGAACATCGCGGCCAGCCCCTTGTTCTCCTCGCCGACCAGCCAGCCTTTGGCACTATCGAAGTTCATAACGCAGGTGGCCGACCCCTTGATGCCCATTTTTTTCTCGAGAGAGCCACAGCTGAAGCTGTTACGTTCGCCCAGTGAGCCATCGTCATTCACCATGAACTTCGGCACCAGGAACAGGGAAATACCTTTCGGCCCTTTGGGAGCGTCCGGCAGTTTGGCCAGCACCAGATGGATGATATTTTCCGCCAGGTCGTGTTCGCCCCAGGTAATAAAGATCTTGGTGCCTGTGACATTGAAAGAGCCGTCGTCATTCGGTTCTGCTTTGGTACGAATAATACCCAGATCCGTGCCGGCATGAGGTTCGGTCAAATCCATGGCCCCGGACCATACGCCGGAGTACATGTTGGGGAGATACTTTTCTTTCAGTTCCTGACTACCGTGGGCATCCAGCGCCAGACAGGCACCGGCGGTCAGCATGGGGGCCAGACCAAACGCCATGTTGGCGCCCTGCATCATTTCCTCAAACTGCGCCACCAGCGTCTTGGGCATACCCATTCCGCCAAAGTCCGGGTTGCCACCAAGGCCGTTCCAGCCGCCCTCAACGATGGTCTGGTAGGCTTCCTTGAAGCCGTCGGGAGAAGTCACCTCACCGTCGTGCCATTTGCAGCCCTGCTCATCACCCTCACGATTAAGCGGAGCGAGTACACCACTGCTGATCTTGCCGGCTTCTTCAAGAATGGCGTCGGCGGTTTCCGGATCCACATTCTCGGCTACCTTGGGTAGCGACGCCCACAGGGCAGAAGCATCGAAAACTTCATTCAGAACGAAGCGCATGTCACGTAGGGGTGCCTGATAGTCAGCCATCTAAAACTCTCCAAAAATTCTGTCAGTCTGTTCAGGTGGCAATAGGGCCGCTGTTCCGGCCAGTCACACCTGCTCGAGCTATGTGTCCGCTGAAGATTATTTTTATCGGCGGGTATTCTACCTTAAAAGTGTGCCGTAACTCATGAAAAAAGCCCGCCTCCGAAGAGCGCGGGCTTTCTGTCCTTTGGACCTGTCCTTCAGTGCCCGCGCCTTAGAAGGCGAAGGCGTCCTCCGGAATGTCCATCAGGCTGTCGGCGCCAGCCAGCATGCTTTCAGCGTGGCCCTGGGCACGGGGCAACATGCGCTTGAAGTAGAAGCGGGCTGTTTGCACTTTGGTGTTGTAGAACATTTCCTCGCTGGTGCCCTCAACCATCTTGTCCAGAGCAACCTTGGCCATGCGGGCCCAGAGGTAGGCAAAGACCGCGTAGCCAGAGTACATCAGGTAATCCACCGACGCTGCGCCGACTTCTTCCCGGTTCTTCATGGCGGCCATGCCAACCTTGGTGGTCAGTTCACCCCACTCCTTGTTCATCGCAGCCAGCGGCTCAATAAATTCTTTCAACTGTTCGTTTTCCGCATTTTCCTTGCAGAACAGATGAACCTGCTTGGTGAAGCCACGCAGGGATTCGCCCTGGGTCATGAGCACCTTGCGGCCCAGCAGATCCAGCGCCTGAATCCCGGTAGTACCTTCATAGATCATGCCGATACGGGCGTCACGAACGTTCTGCTCCATGCCCCATTCCGAAATGAAACCGTGTCCCCCGAACACCTGCATGCCCAGGTTGGCAGCCTCGTAACCAATTTCTGTCAGGAAGGCCTTGGCGATCGGAGTCAGGAAACCCAGCGCTTCGTCGGCCGCGCGACGCTCTTCTTCGGTCTTTCCGCTATGAACAATATCCGCGTGCTGTGCGGTCAGATAGATCAGTGCACGAGCGCCCTCGGCAACGGTTTTCTGGGTCAGCAGCATGCGCCGAACGTCCGGGTGCACGATGATCGGATCAGCAATGCCGTCCGGGTTCTTCGGTCCACTCAGCGAACGCATCGCAAGACGATCCTTGGCGTAAGCCAGCGAACCCTGGAAGCCAAGCTCTGCAGCACCCAGTCCCTGAATAGCGGTGCCGATACGGGCGGTATTCATGAACGTGAACATGCAGTTAAGGCCCTTATTCTCCGGCCCGATCAGCCAACCCTTGGCGCCGTCGAAGTTCATCACGCAGGTTGCATTGCCGTGAATACCCATTTTGTGCTCGATAGAGCCACAGGAAACGGCGTTGCGCTCGCCCGAGGAACCGTCCTCGTTCGGCAGGTTCTTCGGTACGATGAACAGGGAAATACCCTTGGTACCTTCCGGTGCGCCCGGCAGACGCGCTAGAACGATGTGAACAATGTTCTCCGCCATGTCATGCTCACCGGCAGAGATAAAGATCTTGGTGCCGGTGATGGCGTAGGTGCCGTCAGCATTCGGCTCAGCCTTGGTACGCAGAGTCCCCAGATCAGAACCACAATGTGGCTCAGTCAGACACATGGTTCCGGTCCACTCACCAGTGATCAGCTTGGTCAGGTAGGTCTGCTTCTGCTCTTCAGTACCATGCTCTTCGATGGTATTGGTCGCACCGTGACTGAGGCCCGGGTACATACCAAACGACCAGTTGGAGGTACCAACCATCTCGCTCATGACCAGACCAAGCGAGTGAGGCAGTCCCTGACCACCGTAGTTGGGATCGGCGGTCATGGACGGCCAGCCACCATCAACGTACTGCTGGTACGCTTCTTTGAAGCCAGTTGGTGTTTTCACACCGTCTTCGCTCCAGGTACAGCCTTCCTTGTCACCCACCTGGTTCAGCGGAGACAAAACCTGCTCACAGAACTTGGCACCTTCCGCAACAATGGCATCCACCATATCCGGAGTCGCATCTTCCGCACCTTCCAGGTTGGCGTAGTGCTGCTCGCTGTTCAGCAGCTCGTTCATTACGAATTTGATGTCACGCAGGGGCGCTTTGTATTCAGGCATGGAATCCACCTCGGTTCTCGGTCTCAGCTGAAACAGGTTTAACAGCTTCTGGCCTTGGGTTTGCTCAGACACCGCAACGCGTTGCGCTGCAGCCTTAATTAAACACTTGTTTGAAACATACGTTTACAGGCACAGAATTGTCAATAGCCGGATGCAAAATTTGTGTTGCGGACTGTGGCCGGATCACGCGCCATCAGAGTGCGTATTCTGTTTCAGCGCGAGGTAACTGCAGGATATTTATAGGGAGATCTGAGAGGAATCAGACGGACACCGGCGTGAAGGATGTGGCACGATTTTCGTCACCATCTGGATCGTCTTCGCCCATGGCTGAAACGTCACGGTAGGTATCACTTGCAGCCGATGACGAAGATCCGGATTCAACCGCAAGCTCCGACTGCGCCTGAAGCAGGATCTGCATCGCCTCGGCCGCGACAGCCCGATCCTGTCCTGACGGCTCCGCCGGCGCCATCGCCGCCGCCCGGACGATACGCATCTTCTCGATGGTTGCCTGGGGATCCCCCTGAACGGGCGAAAGATCAATGGATACTTCACCACCTACCGCATACTGCGCGCCGTCCGGGCCTCTCTGGTAGGTGAAAGACACCGCACCTGCGTACTGGCCACCGACGGCCTGGTGCGTAGCTTCATGCGCACGGACTTCACGGTCACGGGCTTTCAGTTCGGTAAGTTGCTCGAGCTCTTGATCAGACAGGCCCTGGAAATTATCGGAGCCCTGGCTGGCAGACCTGGATTCAGAGGTGTCTCGGACAGGCTCAGCTCTCGCTGACGTCCCTTTGGGCTCTCCCCCAGAAGAAGGCGTCCCGGGTTCAGCCGTTGCCGAGTCGGATGTCCCGGCGTTGGGCGCAACATTTGCCTGAGCAGAGGTTCCGGAGAAAGATGGAAGAACGGAAGGGAGAAAGGAAAGCACGAATACGGCACCCTTTCAGTAATCAGACGACGATATCCAGAAGCGTTCCCAGTGTCTCGTCAGCCGCTTTTACCACTTGCGCCGACGCTTCAACACTGCGCTCATACAGCTTGAGGTCAATCATAGGTTCAATGAGCCCGCCAGCACCTTCCGCAGTTCCCTGGGCACCATCGACGCCCCCACGGGCAATCTTCCGGGCGGCACTTTCCATGCCGACCATGCCGTCCTGTATACCCTGAATACCAACCGCTAGGGTGTTATTGATCATAACTACGCTGCCCGAAGACCATAGATTGAGTCAATTAAGCCACACATCTGGTCATTTTTCAAACAGCGCATCAATATTCAGATAACCCGCCAACATCTCGGGACGCGCATCCTCCAGCCAGGGCAGAATACCCAGACAATGCGTCCCCATGTGGTTGATCAGGTAATTCAGGGTTTCCTGCTCACAACTCATAGGCTCGGGCCCTGTGCGGTTAGCAACCCACCCCGCCACGCGCAACCCGTCACCCCTGATCGCTTCGGCAGTCAGCAGAGCATGATTGATGCAACCCAGACGCAGTGAGACCACCAGGATAACCGGCATGGACAGCTGACGAGAAAATTCTGCGTAGGTTTCCCGGTCGTTCAGGGGGACTCGCCAACCTCCGGCACCTTCGACCAGTAACAGATCTGCCGGTCGAAACTGCAATCCACGGCAGAACCCGACAAGGCGATCAGAGGTAATGTGGCGCCCAGCCTGCTCAGCCGCCACGTGAGGAGCAATGGCCGGCTCCAGTGCTACTGGATTAATCAGCTCGTACGCCAGTGGTTCCGTCATTGCGTTCTGCAATATCAGGGCATCTTCGTTGCGCAGTCCGTCGGATGTCCGAGAACACCCCGACGCAATCGGTTTCATTGCCAGGGTATGTTTTCCCATGGCCCTGGCCGCATGAAGGATGGCTGCAGACACCAGGGTTTTACCAACACCTGTGTCCGTGCCGGTGACAAAAAAAGATTGCTTGGCCATTATTGAGTCCTGTCAGGGAGTCCTATTGTTTCTGCCAGTAGATCCAGGCTGCCTCGTAGCTAGCCATGATAGTGCCATCCGGCTCTCTGGGATACTGACTGTCCATCAACCGGACCCGCCCAGGCGCAGTAACGGCCCGTCGCCTGCCAGCGCCCCGAAACCCGGCCCCCAATTGACGAAGCTCACCAGCCAGCGCCATCGGCGATTGATAGCGAAGCCGTATTGTCCGGGTTTCGATAACTGCATCCGGCAATTCGGCATGCACTTTGGTTTGCCATGCAAAGCCGGTCTCAAACCGATTCACATGCTGGTGGTCAGGGTCCGCTGCCTCCCAGGCAGCTTTAAGTTCACGCAGCGTGCCATCGAGGAGTGTAGACATCATGAGACATCCATCTGGACGCAGGATCCGCCGGCATTCCCGAAGTACAGCACAGGGATCATCACACCACTGAATCATCAGGTTGCTGAACACCTGATCATGGCTATTGTCGGACAACGGCAGGTGTTCGGCATCGCCCGCAATCCAGCTGACTCCCTTCGGCCCCTGCCGCCTGGCCTGCTCCAACATCCCCGGTGACAGATCGAGCCCGCTTACCCCCTCACTCTTTGCAGGATCGGCAAACTTGCGGGTAAACCAGCCGGTGCCGCAACCAAGGTCCAGTATTCTGGCATCAAGCGGCTGATCATCCACAAACGGGCATCTCTGGAGCATGGTATCGCCCATGAAGCGCTGCAATCTGGAGGCCCTGTCATAGGTACTGCTGGCGACGCCAAAACTCCGGGCAATATCCGACTTGAGAGTCTGGGAGATGCCGGCCGACCCGCCCGGCAAGCCACTGACTACACGCATAAACCGGCCTTTTGCGAGCCCAGGAAAGCCTGTATAGCGTCCCAGCAGTCCGAAGCAAAGCAGCCACCTGGCCAATGGGCCATGCCAGGAACCACTGCATGATGACTTGAAGCCGGAAGCGCAAGATCAGCCCCCCGAGACCTGACCACAATATCGCACTCACCCATCACATGCAGAGCCGGAGTAGTGAGTGAACGCCATAGTGCTCTCTGGTCAACGGTTTCCAGCCACAACAGGCTCTTGCAGAGGTAGTCGTGAGACACCGGGGTTCCATATTCCAGCCACGCCTTGAGGCTTTGCCGCTCCGCCCCTTCCTTCGCAGCACCGTTAATCATCAACAGCAGGAAATGCAACCAGTAACGCCGAGAATCCCGATGAATACCAAGGGCGAACGCCCGAAATTCGCGCGGCGTCATACCGCTGGACCAGCTGTTATCCGCAATGAATTTTGGAAAGCCACCCAGTGTTATAACGCTGGATACGGCTCCGGTTCCCCGCGCAGCCGCTTCCATCACAACCTGGCTGCCCAAAGACCAGCCCATCCAGACCGACGGCTCAGGATAGAGCGACAACAGCTCGTCCGTCACTTCTGACAGGGAGTGACAACGGGCCAACAAGTCATCATCCAGCGACACAGGCACCACGTCTCCTGGCCAGTATTCAAAGAGCGCCGACAGCATTTCTGCGCGCACGCCCCAGCCTGAGACCACCACCAGACGCGGGCAGACCTTTCCCGAGTTCATATTGCCATGTCCTTACCTGTAACCAGATCACGACACTCGGACAAGGCGCCCAGCAGGCAATCGAGATCTTCCATCGAATGTGCGGCACTGAACGTTACCCGCAAACGCGCCTCGCCCGGGGGAACCGTAGGCGGTCGAATCGCCGAAACCAGCACCCCCCGATCCTCCAGCGCCTGACTCAGTGCCAGTGCGCTGCGATTATCGCCAATCATGATCGGTTGAATCGGCGTCCGTGAAGGCATCAGTGCATACCCCATCGCGGAAGCCTCCCGCCGAAATCGGGAAACCAGGGCCAGTACATGATCACGACGGCCAGCGTCCCGCTCAATAAGGTCGAGACTGGAAATCGTTGCCATTGCCAACGCCGGCGGCATTGCCGTGGTGTAGATATAGGTTCTGGCCTTCTGAACCAGGTACTCCATCAACATCGATGGCCCAGCCACAAACGCACCACTGGTGCCAACCGCCTTGCCCAGGGTACCAATCAGTACCGGCACATCCTCCTCGGACAACCCCGCTTCAGCCACACTGCCCCGCCCCTGAGGACCCAGAACGCCGACCCCATGAGCATCATCCACCACCAGCAAGGCGTCATGGATACGACAGACCCGAGCCAGCTCAACCAACGGCGCGATATCGCCGTCCATGCTGAACACACCATCGGTCACCACCAGCTTGTGCCCGGAGGTTTCCCCAAGCATCGCTTCCAGCGCCGCCACATCCCCGTGGGCATAGCGTCTGACCCGTGCACGACTCAGAATACAACCATCAATAATGGACGCATGGTTAAGCCGATCCGAAAAAATTGTATCGCCTCGCCCGGCGAACGCCGAAATAACCCCCATATTGGCCATATAGCCGGTAGAGAAAAACAGCGCCGCATGACGCCCGGTGAACTGCGCCAGGCGAGTCTCCAATTGATGATGGGCATCGTGGTGACCGCAGATCAGATGGGAGGCGGCGCCCCCGAGGCCGGTAGTCGGCAGTGCATTCCGCAGTGCATCAAGATTGGCGGAATGATTGGCAAGACCGAGATAATCGTTGCTGCAAAACGACAACAGCGGCTTGCCGTCAGCCATCAAAAGAGGCTGTTGAGGGCCAGTTATCTGCCGACGAGTCCGGTAAAGGCCGGCCTGTTTACGCTCTTCGAGCTCAAGGGCAAAGTCCCGCACAACGCTTCCCCGCAGTCCAATGATTCAGGCAGATTCCCGAGTAGCGTCATAGAACATATGGCGAGTCGCCTCGTACTCCACCGCTTCCGCAATCGCCTCCTCTTCCTGTGCCTCAGAAGCACACTGCTCCCGCTGCTCGGGCCGTATTCCCAGGCGCTTGAACAGGAGCATATCGGCATCCGCCTCCGGATTCGCCGTGGTCAGCAGCTTCTCGCCGTAGAAGATGGAATTGGCACCGGCCATGAAACACAGGGCCTGCATCTGCTCATTCATATTCTCCCGGCCCGCCGACAGGCGAACGTGGGAAGCCGGCATCAGGATCCGCGCCACCGCAATAATCCGGACAAATTCGAATGGATCCAGATCCGCCACATCTTCCATGGGCGTGCCTTTCACCTTCACCAGCATATTCACCGGCACACTCTCAGGGTGATGGGGCAGGTTCGCCAACTGGACCAGCAGACCAACCCGGTCATCCTCGTCTTCACCCATTCCCATGATGCCGCCGCAGCAAACCTTCATACCCGCCTTGCGAACATTGTCGAGGGTATCCAGACGGTCCTGGTAGGTACGGGTGGTAATGATATGACTGTAATACTTCTCGGAGGTGTCCAGGTTATGGTTGTAGTAATCCAACCCGGCGTCGGCCAGCTCAACCGCCTGTTCTTCCTTGAGCATGCCAAGGGTCATACAGGTCTCAAGCCCGAGAGACTTCACCTGCTTCACCATGTCCAGCACGTAAGGCATATCCTTCTTCGAAGGGCTGCGCCAGGCAGCCCCCATGCAGAACCTGGATGCACCTTTGTGCTTCGCAGCCCGGGCTTCTGCTACCACCTTTTCAATTTCCAACAGCTTTTCTTTCTCAAGTCCGGTGTTGTAGTGGCCGCTCTGGGGGCAATACTTGCAATCTTCCGGACAGGCGCCGGTCTTGATCGAAAGCAGAGTACTCACCTGAACTTCATTGGGATCGAAGTGCTGCCGATGCACACTCTGGGCACGGAACAGAAGGTCGTTAAAGGGGAGCTCGAAAAGCGCGCGAGCTTCTTGCAGTGTCCAGTCGTGACGGAGTTCTGTAGCGGTCATGTAAAAGTCCTGTTAACCTTTCCCGGTCTCTGGGTTTACGGATGAATCAGATGATAAAGGGACTGAACCGGCTGTCAACCTTCATGGAGAAAAAGGTTAACAGCATCAAGTGCGGCGGACTGTGTGTCGCCTGCCTCTCTCCGAATGCGTTCAACGGGTTGTGCCAGCCTTGTAGGGATGATTTGCCCGTCAATCGCTGGTCCTGTCGTTGTTGTGCCCTGCCTCTGGCATTTGCATCTTCGGAACTGATCTGCGGGGAATGTTTGAAGCACCCTCCTGCCTTCAGCTCTTCCTTCATTCCCTGGCGATACCAATATCCGCTGGACGGCATGATTAGCCGTTACAAGTACAACGGCCAACGCAAGTTCGGGCGGCCGTTGATCGCGGATTTCACCAACCTTCTTGAAAACGCACTGCACGACGGCACCGTTGCCGTACCGGAGGTACTGGTACCCGCTCCCATGGATCCACTACGACGATGGCAGCGAGGATTCAATCAGGCTCAGGACATTGCCGAAACGATTGGCGGGGACCTCAACATACCCGTGGCCACGGGTCTGGCTCGACGAGTTCGCCGGGTGCGGTCTCAGCGGACGTTGAACCGGGAAGCCCGGCTGCTCAATCTTCGCGGGGTGTTCGAGGTTACTTCAGCAGTGCCTGAGCGGGTAGCTATTGTGGATGACGTGGTGACGACAGGGGCTACAGCACGGGTTCTGGCCTCTGCCTTGCGTGAGGCCGGAGCTCGGGAGATCCAGGTTTGGGCGCTGGCACGAACGCCCGGTTAAACCAACATCGCTTTCACACGATCGGCAATGGCCAGACAGGACGTTAGTCCCGGCGATTCAATACCAAACAGGTTAACCAGTCCCGGCAATCCATGGTCTTCCGGGCCGTCAATCCGGAAATCCGAAAAGCCGCCTTCAGGTCCGGACAGCTTTGGCCGGATGCCAGCATAGGCGGGCTGAAGTCGAGCCTGCTCAAGACCGGGCCACCACTGGCGGATGCCTCTGACAAAGGTAGCCAGGCGGTTTGAATCGACGGTGTAGTCCTCATGGTCAATCCATTCCACGTCCGGGCCAAAGCGGGCCTGACCGGCAAGGTCGAGCGTAAGGTGAACCCCGAGACCACCCGGTTCAGGAATCGGGTAGATCAGGCTTTTGAAGGGACAACGGCCGCTGTAACTGAAGTAGACACCTCGAGCGAACCATTGCTGCGGCCGGCAGTCCCCGGGCAGGCCCGCCCATACGTTGGCGAGGGGGATCGCACCAAGGCCCGCGGCATTGATGACATTTTGGGCGGTCAGTATTAGCGGGTTATCACCTCCCACATGCAGAAGGTGTCGCTGGCAATCCGATTCAGCAGCCACCACCGGTGACCGAAGCACAAGTTCACCCCCGGCATCCTGGAGTTCGCCCAGCAGTGAGAGCATCAGCCCGTGACTGTCAATAATACCCGTTTCCGGAGACCAGAGCGCTGAACTGGCACGTATCTCCGGAATCTCTGGCGCAATCCTGCGTCCTTCATACAGTGACAGCACGACGCCGTTTCTGTCAGCGGCCATCTGGATGTCCTGGAGCCTGGAACCCTGCGCTTCGTTAACCGCCACAATCCATTTGCCGCATTTCCGGTGATCTACCTTGTGAGTCTGGCAATAGTGGTACAGCTGCTGCCGGCCTTCAACGCACAACTCCGCCTTGAGGGACCTTTCCGGGTAATAGATACCCCCATGGATGACTTCGCTATTGCGCGAAGATATACCCTCACCAAACCGGCCAGCCCCTTCCAGGACGATCACCTCCTGACCGGATTTCGCAAGCGCGCGCGCAATGGCAAGCCCAATAACACCGGCGCCAATCACAACGGTTTGTGCTTCAAAGACCTCAGTCGACACCGACACTTGCCCCTGCTCAGATGACAAGGCACTGAGCATACCCCATCCCTCTGTTCCTGCGAAAACCTGCCCATGAAGGCGGAGCGTATTACTCAAGAGCCCATACCGGTTATACTTGCTTCCGGAAAGTAGCGCATGGAACCCGACCTATGATGTCTGACAGAAAGCAGTTTGTTCTGGTAATGGTGGTGGCGGCCCTGTTTGTCAGCTGGCTCGGCTGGCGTGGTTTCGAGGTAATCAGCCTGAATGAGCGCCTGAAAGCGGACGATGTGGTTGCAAGCTACCCCTACAAACACCGGGTGCTCAGAGTGGAAGGTGACACCGCCATTATGAGCTCACTGCGATCCCACACCATCTCCACCCACAGGGCCCTGACCGCCGTATTTCCGAGCATGCGCACTCTGGGAGACGGCCATCGGGACTGGCAACGCGCAGAACGTGAGCTGGCACAGGTTCAGGCCCGCGCTGGAGATGTTGTTCTTGAAGCCTCTGACATCGGCCGCATCCGATGGGAACTTGATGAAAACTGGTACCATCTGCAAGCTATGAAATCCAAATACGACACAAGGCTCTGAAACGCTCCTTTATGACCCATGAACCATCACTTTCGGCCTCCACCCACCCCTATGACTCCCTGACGCCCGATACCATTCTGGACGCAATGGAGGACGCCGGTTTTGCGGTGAGCGGAAGACTGTTCGCACTGAACAGCTATGAAAACCGGGTCTATCAGGTAGGACTGGACGAAGGCTCCCCGGTCATTACCAAGTTTTATCGACCGGGTCGCTGGAGCGAGGCAGAAATCCGGGAGGAGCATGCCTTCACCCTGGAACTTCTGCAGGCGGACATACCGGTTGTGGCACCAATCAAGCTGGCATCCGGCGATACCCTGGGACACCATGGCGACTTCCTGTTCGCAGTGTTTCCGCAACGCGGAGGCCAGGCGCCCGATACCAGCGTGACCGACACTCTCTACCGTCTGGGTCAGTGGCTGGGACAGATTCACAATATTGGCGCGCGCAAACCGTTCGCCCACCGGTCAGGCATGGCATTGCTCGAGGGTATTGAATCCAGCAACCGGCTCCTGGTGGAGGGCGACTGGATACCAATGGATCTCAGGCCGGCCTGGGACAGCCTGATACCAGACCTGCAGACACTCTGCGCCGCCCGTGTCGACGAGGCTGGTGCAACAGAGACCATTCGTCTTCACGGCGATTGTCATGCAGGTAATATCCTGTGCCGGGAAGAGCAAATGCTGTTCGTGGACATGGACGATTGTCGTTCAGGCCCCGCCATTCAGGATATGTGGTTGCTGCTTAACGGGGACGACTTCGAACGAGGCGCCCAGCTGGGCGAACTGCTGGAAGGCTACGAAATGTTCCGCGAATTTAACCGCCGGGAACGTCACCTGATCGAACCGTTACGGTGCTACCGGCAGATTGCCCATTGCGCCTGGCTGGCAAAGCGCTGGGATGACCCTGCGTTTCCACGCTTCTTTCCCTGGTTCGCCCAGCCAAGATTCTGGTCCGACCAGATTCTCTCGCTCCGGGAACAATTATCAGCCCTGCAGTCACCCGCCATTACGGTGCCCGGGCAATACTGATCACAATTCAACCATGTTATTGATATGAGGTATTCATGAGCCAGAGTGAGGCCCGTTACAGCGTCCGAAGTCTGATCGTTACCGCGCTGGCTGCCATTATCGGCACCGTGCTTGTGCTTGAGACGAGTGGCAGGATCAGTCACACAGACCACAAGGACCATGTCCCGGTCGGAGATTTCAAGGCCATCCATGTCACCGACGGAGAGACCTTCCGGATGTCTCGCAAAGCGTCAGAATTGCACGCTGTCTGTGAAAATGGCTACCTGGCCATTGCTGCCGATGTGGACCCTTCCTTCCGCGGCATCCTGGTGGACTACAAGAACCGGGGCGTTCGTTGCGCCCGTCCTTCACCAACAGCGCCCTCGGCACCGCAACCATCGGAGGCAACGGACAGCAATGACTAAACCTCGCAGGCCGAGCGCGCCCGAGCAGGTCACTGACCGGCTGTTTGCCACAGAGCGACGACCAGAGGACTTCCGGTTTGACGCTTCTGTGGCAAGGGTCTTCCCGGACATGATTCGCCGTTCGGTGCCGGGCTACACCACGATCATCCCGATGATCGAGGTGATCACCGAGCAATACGCCCAACCCGGATCCCGCTGTTACGACCTGGGCTGTTCCCTGGGCGCCTCAACCCTGGCAATGCGTCACGGCATTTCCCAACCTGATTGCACTCTGATTGGCGTGGATAACTCCAGCGCGATGATTGAACGTTGTGAGCATTATATTGCTCTGGATGATAATACGCTTCCCGTTACCCTCCGCTGCGAGGATCTGCTGGATACCGAGCTTGGCAATGCCTCTGTCACCACACTGAATTTCACCCTTCAGTTTGTCGATCCGGATAAGCGGGCGGGTCTGCTTAGCCGAATCGCTGACGCAACCTTGCCCGGCGGTGTTCTGATCCTGTCAGAGAAAATCCGGTTTGAGTCCGCAACCGAACAGGCCATCCAGACCCGACTGCACCACGAATTCAAGCGAGCCAACGGCTACTCCGATCTTGAGATCAGCCAGAAACGCACCGCCATTGAACAGGTTCTGATTCCCGAAACCCTGGCCGCTCACAAGGCCAGGCTGCTGGCGGCCGGATTTGAGCAGGTTGTGGTCTGGTATCAGTGCTTCAATTTCGTTTCCATGCTCGCCATCAAGGCCGACCAAAGCACCGAATGACTATGGCAGATTTTGACTGGAAAGCCCGATTCGGGCCGCTGATCAATACCCTTTCTGACGACGGCCTGGAAGACTGGGCTGCGCTGCTGCAACAGCAACTGATCCGACGCTTTGAAGAGCGCCCCCATGGCGACCTCACGCGCTGGCAAACAGCACTTTCCCAATTGCCCGACCTTGGCAGTATAGAAGGCCACCTGGACTCTTCAGCGGTAACGCTCGAATCCTCGCAGGCGCTGACTTCAGAACAACAGAAACAACTGGAACAGGGCTTGCGTGGGCTGATGCCCTGGCGAAAAGGGCCCTTCGATTTCTTCGGCACCTACATTGATACCGAATGGCGCTCTGACTGGAAATGGGATCGGGTGTCCCCCTACCTCTCAGATCTGTCCGGCCGTCGTATTCTGGACGTCGGTTGCGGCTCTGGTTACCACTGCTGGCGAATGCATGCCGGGGGGGCCAAACGGGTCATCGGTATCGATCCGGGGCTACTGTTTCTGTTCCAGTTCCTCAGCGTTAAGGACTACCTGGGCGATATCCCCGTCGATTTGCTACCGATCCGGATGGAGGATTTACCGGCCGATCTGGAAACCTTCGACACCACGTTTTCCATGGGGGTGCTTTACCACCGGCGCTCGCCGCTTGATCATCTCCTTGATCTCAAGGGTACGCTTCGCAAAGGAGGTGAACTGGTCCTGGAAACCCTGGTGGTCGATGGTCCAGAGGGTTACAGCCTGATGCCCGAAGATCGTTACGGTCAGATGCGCAATGTCTGGTTCCTGCCCAGCTGTGACACGTTGCTACGCTGGCTGGACCGCACCGGCTTTCGCAATGCCCGCGTTGTCGACGTGACCACAACGACAACCGAAGAACAGCGCAGCACTGACTGGATGCGCTTCAACTCTCTGCAGGATTTCCTGGATCCGGATAACCCTTCCAAAACCGTCGAAGGTTACCCGGGGCCCCTTCGGGCAACCGTGATTGCGGAAAAACCCTGAGCCTAAAAAAACCGCCGTGCCTTAAGGCAGGGCGGTTTTCAGTTCGTTGGCGATTACTCGCCGAACGGATGCCTAAGCGTTACGGTTTCAATACGGTCCGGGCCAGTTGAAATGATGTCGATTGGCGCTTCAATCTGCTCCTCAAGGAAACGGATATAGCCCTTGGCATTCTCTGGCAACTGGTCCACGCTGGTCAGGCCCACGGTGCTTTCACTCCAACCGGGCAATTCCTCGTAGATCGGCTCGATATCCTTGTAGCTGTCACAGCCGATAGGCGGACGGAAAATCTCTCCATTCAGGGTCTTATAACCCACGCACACTTTCACAGTTTCCAGTCCGTCGAGAACGTCCAGCTTGGTCAGACAGATGCCAGACACGCTGTTGATCTGAATGGCGTGACGCAGGGCGACGGCATCGAACCAGCCACAGCGACGAGAGCGACCGGTCGTCGTACCAACCTCGTTGCCCTTGACGGCCAGGTGGTCACCCATGTCATCAAAGAGCTCGGTGGGGAATGGGCCCGAACCAACACGGGTGGTGTAAGCCTTGGTAATTCCCAGCACGTAATCCAGGAACAAGGGCCCGAAACCAGAACCTGTGGCAGTGCCGCCAGCGGTCGTGTTGGAAGAAGTGACGTACGGGTAGGTACCGAGATCGATATCCAGCAGAGAGCCCTGGGCACCCTCGAACAGAATGTTCTCGCCGCGCTTGCGGAAGTCGTGCAGCATATCTGTCACGTCCGCAGCCATCGGCAGGATTTCCTCGCCCATCTGCTTCAGCTCTGCCAGAGCCGCATCGATGTCTTCGGCTTCTTCCTTGAAATAGTCGGTCAGGATGAAGTTGTGATATGACATG
Organism: Marinobacter sp. F3R08; assembly: GCF_018860425.1. Classification (GTDB taxonomy): domain Bacteria; phylum Pseudomonadota; class Gammaproteobacteria; order Pseudomonadales; family Oleiphilaceae; genus Marinobacter. Next base: position 141,061 of record NZ_JAHKPI010000016.1, read on the forward strand.
ATTTCGCGCAGCTTGGCTTCGAAGTCCGCCGGGTTACACAGATCACCCAGGCGAAGACCGCGACGCGATACCTTGTCTTCGTATGCCGGCCCGATACCACGACCGGTGGTGCCGATCTTGTCGACGCCACGGGCTCTTTCCCTGGCCTGATCAATGCGGACATGGGTGCGCAGAATAATCGGGCATGCCAGGCTGATGCGGAGACGATCGCGAACCGCAACACCATTGGCTTCCAGCTCACGCACTTCCTTGAGCAGCGCTTCAGGAGACAGCACAACACCATTACCGATGAGGCAATAAACGTGCTGACGGAGAATACCGGATGGGATCAGATGCAGAGCCGTTTTCTTGCCGTCGATAACCAGGGTATGGCCGGCATTATGCCCGCCCTGGAAGCGAACTACCGCCGCGACCTTATCGGTCAGCAGATCAACAATCTTACCCTTGCCTTCATCACCCCATTGGGTGCCCAGCACAACAACGTTTTTACCCATGATTCTCTCTCAATGCGGCTACCCCGAGGGGCAGGCGTTTCGCAAGTTTACCGTAAATAGAATTCACCGAAGCCCTGAAGACATCAGCCCAGCTTCTGCACGACCCACTGGCCGCCCTGTTTTACCAGCGCCCGATCACACCCTTTGACGGCCGGATTTATGCCGTCGTCTTCAGGCAGAGCCCTGACAACCGTTTCTGTCATTCTCAAACCCGAAATCACGCCATCCAGAGCAGGATCGTCATCTGCCGGCGCCCAAACGGCGCCAGCTTCACGCACGGCCCTGATCCCGAGGGATACCAGCGCCCGGATATCGAGGGTGAAACCGGTTGCCGGGCGAGCCCGGCCAAAATCACTTCCAATAGCGTCGTAGCGACCGCCCTTGGCAACAGCATCTCCATGACCCGGAACATAGGCCGCAAACACCAACCCGGTGTGATAGTTGTAGCCTCGCAACTCACAGAAATCGAACCCGAAACTGATATCCGGATAATCCCGGCCAAGCATGTCAGACACGCGCCCGAGCTGATCTAAAGCGGCATCCAGGCTATCGGAGGCTCCTTGCAGGATCCGGCGGGCCTCGTTCAGCGCTTCCGGGCCACCACTGACACGAGCAAGCTCCCGCAAGCGAGCGCCGGCAGAACCCGCTGGACAATCACCCAGGAGCTCGTCGAGCTCAGGTACCGACTTACGGGCCATGGCATCAAAAATAGCGGCTTCGGTATCACGATCAAAGTCCGCGTCGCCTATCAGGCTTTCGTAGATAGACACATGCGCCAGATCCAGATGAATTCTCGGCAAGCCGGCCACCTTGAGGGCTTCCAGCATCAGACTGATCACTTCCATGTCCGCCGCTTCAGACGCACTGCCAAACAGTTCGCAGCCAGCCTGAATGGGCGTACGGCCGGTCAGCATGTGTCGCGGACGCGTATGCAACACGTGCCCGGCATAACACAGACGGGTAATACCTTCATGACCCAGTGTATGGGCATCAATACGGGCTGCCTGGGGGGTCATGTCTGCACGGACCCCCATCATTCTGCCGGTCAGCTGATCGGTCAGTTTGAAGGTCTGCAGCTCCAGATCATGCCCGGTACCGGTAAACAGGGATTCGAGATATTCGATGAGCGGAGGGATTACCAGCTGGTAGCCCCAGCGCTGGCAGGTATCCATTACATCCCGGCGCAGGGATTCGATCCGTCCGGCCAGTGGAGGCAGAATATCCTCTACCCCGTCTGGCAGTAACCAGCGATCAGATACTGTCATGAGATTCCGTTGTCCGTTATATCCACTCCGGCGCAGGCGGCCAGGGGATCACACAGGATTTAGGGTGACGTTCGGCCAAAAAGCCCGACACAAAACCGCCAGAATTTTACACGGTTGGGGAGCACAAAAAAACCGGAATACGGATGTATTCCGGTTTTTTGGTCTCAGCCTGCAGCGTTAGCGGGCACCCTGCGGGTCGTTCAGGAATTTCATGAACGCACTGTCGGAATCAATCACCATGATGTCATCCTTGCTCGCAAAGGTATTGCGGTAAGCCTGAAGGCTTCGGTAAAAGCTGTAGAATTCCTCATTCGAGCCATAGGCATCGGCGTATATTCTGGCTGCTTCACCGTCACCTTCACCCCGGGTTTCTTCAGACTGGGCAAACGCTTCTGCGAGAACAACGGTTCTCTGGCGGTCTGCGTCTGCACGGATACCTTCAGCCAACTCGCGCCCACGGGAACGGAATTCCTGAGCCAGTTTCTCGCGCTCTGTAGCCATCCGGCGATATACGTTTTCGCTGACCTGGCCGGGGAATTCGATCGCCTTGACCCGAATGTCCAGGACCTCGATGCCGAACTCACTCTGCGCCGTCTGGTTCACACGGTCCCGAAGGGTGTGCATAAGCTCATCCCGCTGACCGGAAACCACTTCAACCATGGTCCGAATACCAAACTCGTCACGCAGCCCGTTGTCGACACGGGATGAGAGCAGGGATTGTGCGCGGAACTCATCACCCCCGGTTGCCCGGTAGAACTGATCTACATCCCGGATTTTCCAGGCAATGTAAGAATCCACATCCAGAGGCTTCTTTTCCACGGTCAGATACTGCCGGGACGGCAGATCCATGGTCAAAACACGGATATCGAACTCACGAACCTGATCGATAACCGGAACCTTGAAATGGATACCGGCCTGGATGTCGGTTTCAACCAGCTCACCAAACCTTAACAACACACCGCGATGCGTTTCCGGAATGATATACACACTGGACAGCACCAGCAGGACAACGATAAGGGCGCCTGCAAGGCCCACTACACCTTTAGGTCCCATAATTATCTGCTCCTCCGAACGGTAGTATCCTGTCTGGCTCGCAGTTCCTGAAGAACCTGATCAGTCAGGGTCTGAATGTCCACACTGCCCTGGTTGCTTCCGGAAGAGGATCCGCCGGCACGGGGCTGGGAGCCCTGGGTCAGCCGGTCAAGCGGCAGGTACATCATGTTGCCACTGCTCTGCGTATCCACCAGGATCTTGCTACTGTTCGCCAGCACCGTTTCGACCGTCTGCAGGTACATGCGTTCACGAGTAACTGTCGGAGCCATCTGGTATACCGCCAGCAACTCCAGGAAACGCGAGGTTTCACCACGAGCCCGCTCGATAACCTCTTCCTTATAGGCGTTGGCTTCTTCGATCATCCTCTGAGCCTCACCACGGGCTTCAGGTACGATCCTGTTGCGATAGGTTTCGGCTTCTTCCTTAACCCGCTGTTCGTCCTCACGTGCCCGCTGAACTTCACGGAATGCATCCTGTACTGCAGGTGGCGGCTGAGTACTCTCAACGTTGACCCGAACCAGTTCGAGGCCGGTACCATATTCCCGAAGGAAGTTTTGCAGACGCTGCTCAACCCGCACCGCAAGTTCCGCACGGCCTTCTGTTAGTACATCGTCCAGCGTTGAGCTGCCAACCTCGTGACGAATGGCACTATCCGTCGCGAAAGCCAGTGCCTGGTTTGAGTCACGCACGTTAAGCACGTAAGCCTCTGCATCGCCAACGCGATACTGAACCTGCAGATCTACTGTCACCAGGTTTTCATCCTGCGTCAGCATCTGGCCACTGGACTCGGCAGTACGCACATTGGTCACACGAACTTTGGTGACATTATCAATCAGTGGCACCTTGAACCTCAGGCCGGGATTCTCGGTCTGGTGGTATTCACCAAAACGGAGAACAACCGCTCGTTCCTGCTCATCCACGGTATAAAACGACTGAAAAATGACATAGCCAACCACCAGAATCGCTGCCAGCGCGAGGATTGCCCCGAAGCCGCCAGCGCTTCCACCGCTATTGCCACCACTGCCGCCGGACTTTTTACCTTTGCCGCCCAGCATCTTGTTGAGCTTGTCGAGACCCTTCTTCAGCGCCTCATCGAGGTCTGGCGGCCCCTGATCATTGCCGCGTCGACCACCACCGGTACCCCAGGGGTCATTGTCGTTACGGTTTCCACCCGGTTCGTTCCAGGCCATAGTGCTCTCCGTTACTGACTTATAAATAGAATGGCTGCAAATACTAGGGATTTATCTACGCGTCGGCAATAGCCACCGCGGTTTCAGGCGTGGCCAACTTCCAGCCTGACTGCGTCCTCATCTACTCCGGCGCGACTCAGCAGTTGCTGCCAGTCCCGATTCTCCAGGCGCACCTCCACAACCGTATCGCCGGTTTCGCGGTACTCCTCACTGAGTACAGAACCAGCCTCATGCAACAGCGCGCGCAACTTACCTTCCTCAGGGCCAAGCAAGACAAAATGATGAACAACATCATCCGCCACCCGCTCAACGATTGCGTCGAACAGGCCTTCCAGGCCTTCGCCAGTTACAGCGGACACCCAGGCCCGCACCGGAATGCCTTCTTCATTCCGCTCCACTCTTGGCTCGAAATCCTCCAGCAGATCAATCTTGTTGAAAACCTGAAGCACGGGAACGTCATCTGCCCCGATCTCGGCCAGAACCTCTTCGACCTGCTCGATGTTCTCGTCACGTCTCGGGTCGTGACTGTCGATAATATGCAGCAACAGTGTTGCCTGCGTGGTTTCCTCCAGCGTAGCCCGAAACGCTTCCACCAGCTTGTGAGGAAGGTGTCGGATGAAGCCCACAGTATCCGCCATTACGACCGGCCCGATATCCGGAAGTTCCAGCCTGCGCAGCGTTGGATCCAGCGTCGCAAACAACTGGTCTGCAGCATATACGGAGGAAGTAGTGATAAGGTTGAATAACGTCGACTTTCCCGCGTTGGTATAACCCACCAACGACACTGTCGGAATGTCAGCCCGTTCACGGGCTCTTCGCCCCTGGTTTCGCTGACGACGCACCTTTTCAAGACGCTTATGAATCGACTTTATCCGTTCCCGCAACAGACGGCGATCCGTTTCCAGCTGGGTTTCACCCGGACCCCGCAGGCCGATACCGCCCTTTTGGCGCTCAAGGTGGGTCCAGCCACGAACCAGACGGGTAGACATGTGCTCAAGTTGAGCCAACTCCACCTGCAGTTTGCCTTCATGAGTTCGGGCTCGCTGAGCAAAAATATCAAGAATCACACCGGTACGATCTAGCACACGGCATTTTAATTCCTGCTCGATATTTCGCTCCTGACGGGGACTCAGGGCGTGATTGAACAGCACCACATCGGCATCGTTCGCTGCCACCGCATCACGAATCTCTTCCAGCTTGCCCTCACCAACGAAAAATCGGGGGCTCGGCTGCTTGCGCGATCCGGTAACGGTACAAACAGGCTCAACGCCAGCAGACGTTACCAGCTCCCGAAACTCTCCGGGATCTTCGGTGCCATCGTGGGCAGTAAAATCGATGTGGACGAGAACCGCACGCTCACCAACATCAGGACGTTCAAACAATTGGCATCAACTCCGGGGAAATCTGATTATGGGTGTCGTAAAAACAAACACCCGCGGCCACAAGGCCCATTAACAGGACCCTCTGGAGCGCGGGTGGCAAAGCCGGGAAGCAGACAGATCAGTCTTCAGACTCGTCCTCACCGCCCGGAACCTGCTGCGGAATGCGAACATTGCGTGCAGGAACCACGGTAGAAATAGCGTGCTTGTAAACCATCTGGCTGACAGTATTCTTCAGCAAAATCACGAACTGGTCAAAGGACTCAATCTGGCCCTGCAGTTTGATACCGTTGACCAAAAAGATGGACACCGGAATGCGTTCCTTGCGCAATGCATTGAGGTAAGGGTCTTGTAACGAATGCCCTTTTGACATGTGTTTTCTCCTGTTTTTAGTAAATGCAGATCGTCATTTTTCACAATTTAATGTGGTGTGAAGTTGGATTTTTTTCAAGGCTGACTCGACGATAAGTTTGTCGTCGCTGTTCAGCCACTCAACGTCAGACCACTTCCGTAACCAAGTCAACTGCCGCTTCGCAAGCTGGCGCGTCGCTGCCACGCCCTTACCGACAAACGTCTCGTAATCATCCTGCCCGGACAAGTAGCTCCAGGCCTGACGATACCCGACACAACGCATAGAAGGGAGATCGGGATGCAAGTCTTGTCTGAGCATCAACGCTTGAACTTCATCAAGAAAGCCAGCCTCAAGCATTTTCAGGAAACGCTGGTGAATTCTCTCATGAAGGACCTGTCGCTCAGGCGGCATGACGGAAAGCTGTGTAACAGTATACGGAAGCAATGGTGTTTCGTCTGCCTGCCAGCGGGTGAAATAGGTGTAATCCTTGATATCATCGCTCTGACCCGATGCTGCGGGCTGTTCGTCAGCACCCGATTCAGCCTTCCAGAACTCGGAAATGGGCTTTCCGGTAAGGCGCAAGACCTCCAGTGCCCGCATCAGTCGCTGCCGATTATTGGGGTGAATCTGTTGTGCTGCGACCGGATCATGCCTTTGCAACTCCCCGTGCAAAGCCTCCCAGCCCCGCTCTTCCGCCTCCTTCTCCAGAGCCCGCCGCACAGCGGGACTGGCCGATGGCAGGCCCGACATACCGTGAAGCAACGCTTTGAAGTACATCATGGTCCCTCCCACCAGTAAGGGAACCCGACCTGCAGAAGTGATCTCGCTCATCGCCGCCAGGGCATCCCGGCAAAAATCCGCGGCCGAGTAGGTGTCGGCCGGGTCGCAGATGTCGATCAACCGATGGGGGGCTCGGGCCAGTTCGTCAGCGGTCGGCTTGGCCGTACCGATGTCCATGCCCCGATAGATCATCGCAGAGTCCACGCTGATAATGTCGCACGGCAGGCGTTCACACAGGGATATCGCCAAGTCGGTTTTACCCGAAGCCGTGGGCCCCATCAGGAAGATCGCGGGAGGTAAAGACACCTCAGCGCCCCCTGAGGAACAGCTTGTCCAACTCGGACATGGTCACCAGGGTCCATGTAGGCCGCCCGTGATTGCACTGGCCGCTACGCTCGGTCGCTTCCATATCCCTCAGCAGAGAATTCATCTCCGGAATGGTCAGCTGCCGGTTCGCCCGGACTGAACCATGACACGCCATGGTTCCCAGTAATTCGTGTGTCACCGCTTCGACCCGATCGCTCTGGCCATGCTCAATCAGATCCGCCAGCACGTCGCGCACCAGCTGCTCGGTATCGGCACCACGCAAGAGTGCAGGCACCTGCCTTACGGCCAGGGTTTCCGGTCCAATCCGCTCAAGCTGCAACCCCAGTTTTTGCAGTTCTTCGCCGTGACTTTCGGTCAGAGCGGCCTCTTTCTGGCTAACCGCCAGAGATAGCGGGACCAACAAAGGTTGACTTGTCAGATCCTGCTCCACAAGCGCCCGTTTCATTCGCTCGTAGGTAATGCGTTCATGGGCAGCATGCATATCCACCACGATCAGTCCCGCACGCCCCTGAGCAAGGATATAGATCCCGTGCAGCTGGGCAATGGCGTAGCCAAGAGGCGGTTCCTGATCACTGTCCACGGGCGGTGTCGGCACCGGTGCATCGACACCGCTGCTGGTGACCGGCATAGGCCGCTGCCCTTCGCTGCCACCCCCGGCATTCAGGGACTGGTAAAACGCCATCTGGTCATTGGCATGCCACTCCTGTTGCGGTTGGGACTGGCCACCGTACCCGGTAACCGAAGTGCCCGGATGGCCGCTGTCTGGCACCGATGGCTGGCCGCTCCAGGATGCTCCCGTTGCAACACCGGCCTCCTGCGCTTGCCCCGCGGATTCACGGCCAAAAGACTGTGCCACCGCGCCACGTAGATGATCGTCCGGGCGGACGTCGGCCAACGCTTTGTGCAGTGTCCTGAAAATGAAATCATGAACCAGCCGGCCATCTCGAAACCTGACTTCGTGCTTGGTCGGGTGGACGTTTACATCCACGGTCGCCGGATCAACCTCCAGATAGAGCACAAAGGCTGGATGGCGATTATTGTAAAGTACGTCCCGATAGGCCTGGCGCACGGCATGGGCCACCAGGCGATCCCGGATAACGCGGCCATTGACGAAAAAGTACTGAAGGTCTGCCTGACTGCGCGAAAACGTGGGAAGAGCTACCCAGCCCCACAGTCTCAGCCCTGTGGCTTCCGCATCGATAACCACTGCGTTATCGATAAATTGCTGACCGCATAGTGCGCCAATGCGCCGTTCGCGATCGATGGCGGCTTCGGCTGGCCTCAGGCTCTGTACAACGCGCTGGTTGTGACGCAGGGTAAAGCCAACATCAAAACGGCTCAGAGCCTGCCGGCGTACGCACTCTTCTACGTGATTGAATTCAGTCTTCTCGGTGCGCAGGAACTTTCGCCGGGCTGGCGTGTTGAAAAAAAGATCCCGGACTTCTAACGTTGTTCCCACAGGATGGGCAGCAGGTGAAATCCTCGCATCCATCTCCCGGCCTTCGACTTCCACTCTGGATGCGGCTTCTTGAGATGCCGTCCTTGAGGTCAAGGTCAGTCGCGAAACAGAACTGATACTGGCAAGCGCCTCCCCGCGAAATCCCAGGGAGGCGACAGCTTCGAGGTCATCCAGACTGGCAATCTTGCTAGTGGCGTGACGACTGAGAGCAAGAGGCAGATCATCCTCTTGAATACCGTTACCGTCATCCCGAACCCGAATCAGCTTTACACCACCCTGCTCCACTTCAACATCGACCCGGCTGGCACCGGCATCAAGAGCATTTTCCACCAGCTCCTTGACGACAGAAGCGGGTCGTTCCACTACTTCACCCGCGGCAATCTGGTTCGCGAGCCGTGGTGACAGCAATCGAATGGAGGGCATATTCAGGAAAAACCTCTTGATCAGGACGCGGGAATACGAATGGTTTGCCCTACAATAACACGGTCGTCCCGAAGGTCGTTAAACTGCATCAGTTCACTGACGGTGGTCTGATTTTTTCGAGCCACCCCGGAAAGCGTGTCGCCGCGCTGTATACGGTAATGACTGACATCGCCCCCACCCTGGCGGTTCTGCTTCTGCCACGCCAGAAGCGTGCCCGGAGGTGGCGTTTTCTGGAAGTAGTCATCAATGCCTTTCATGATGGCCCCAGCCAGCTTGTTGCGATACCACTCTGTGGCCAGATTCTTCTCCTCCTGAGGGTTCGAGATGAACCCGGCCTCCACGAGAATTGAGGGAATGTCCGGTGATTTCAGCACCGCAAAAGCGGCCTGCTCGACGCCAGTCTTGTGCAACTTTGCCACGCCACCCAGTTCCCCGAGTACCGAACTGCCAACACCAAGGCTGGCATTGATACTGGCCGTCATTGAAAGGTCCAGCAAAACGCCCGCAAGCATGTCATCCCGACCATCCAGCGACAATCCCCCGGCTCCACCGATCAGGTCAGACCGGTTCTCACTGTTGGCCAACCAACGGGCGGTTTCACTGGTAGCACCACGCTGAGAGAGCGCGAAGACCGAGGCCCCCTTGGGCTGTGGCGTCCGGAATGCATCGGCATGAACCGACACAAACAGGTCAGCATTATATTTCCTTGCCAGAATCGTGCGATTGCGAAGGCCAATGTAGTAGTCGCCGGTCCTAGTCAACTTGGCGGTATAACCCTGACGGCCATTAATCAGGCTGGCCAGGGTTTTCGCCATTTTAAGAACCACATCTTTCTCATGAGTCCCACGGGGACCAATGGCACCGGGATCTTCCCCCCCATGCCCGGCATCAATGACCACGATTACGTCCCGCTTCCCGGACGAATCCTGCGTTACTGTCGGCGTCGAGGCCTTTTCCAGCCGGCTGCCACCTTCATCAATGAGATCGACCACAAGCCTGTGGCCATACTGCTGATTGGGCTCGAGTTGAAAGCTCCGAGGCTTGATACCGGCCTTGAGGTCCAGAACCACTCGCACATCGTTACCATTTCTCGGCGCGCTCCGGATCCGCTTGATTGGACTGCCGGAAAGCTCCAGATCGGAGAAGTCGGTTTTCAGATTGGCATTTTTCAGATCAATAACCAGCCGGTCCGGTCCGGTCAGAGAGAAGATGTTGTGCTCTACCTGGCCTCCGGTATCCAGAACCAGCCGCGTATGATCGGGCGCGGGCCAGATTCGGGCACTCTCAACCTGAGTCGCAGCCGAAACCTGCAACGCAAATGCGGCCAGCAACATCGCAAGCGACCAGGCCAATGGTTTACAAAGCTGTGAACGTGTCATAAAGCATACCTGCCAGTTTAATCCCGGTTCCGGGCTCGCTATTGTGCATAACCTGTCAGCGCCAGTTCGTTAACCAGATGAGCCCCCTGCTCTGAGCGAGCCCTCATCACCACAGAACGCCCTTTGCCTTGAGCCTCCAGATGAATTTCCAGGTCTGGCTCAGGCAATATGCCTTTACCACGCTCAGGCCACTCAATCAGACACAGACTTCCATCAGCGAAATAGTCCCGGATCCCCATGTATTCCAGTTCCTCTGCATCGCCCAGGCGATAAAGATCGAAATGGTAAGCCGGCGGATTCAGGAATTCGTAAGGCTCTACCAGCGTATAGGTCGGGCTTTTCACAGCGCCCTCGTGACCAAGCCCACGCATGATCCCTCGACTGAGGGTTGTTTTCCCCATACCCAGATCGCCATCCAGATAGACAACCAGGCCATGACCGGATGCAGCGACGGCTCTCGCCAGTTCACCGCCAAGCCGCTCAGTTTCAGCCTCACCATCCAGAAAAAAGCGGCGTTCGTTGCCCATAATGCTCATCGCTCTCCAGCCTCCGGGCTTTTTTCAGATTCCCGGAACACCGATGGCAGTGCATCGATGACATCGGTTGGTATCAATCCGATAAACCCTCGGGCTTCAGCAGCCCTGTTCGCTGCTGCCAAATGGGCGGCCGCTCCCATGACGGCGGATTTCTGCCCATCGCCAATCTGGCCAAGAAGAGATCCGATAATCCCCGAGAGCACATCCCCCATTCCCCCAGCGGCCATGCCCGGATTGCTGCCGCTGATAATATCGAAGGCACCGCCCTCAGAAGCCACAACGGTCCCGGCCCCCTTTAACAAAACCGTACCGCCATACAGTGCCTGTAATTTCCTGGCAGCCGCCAACCTGTCCGCTTCCACCTCCGGCACCCGACAATTGAGCAGCCTTGCCGCCTCCCCTGGGTGGGGCGTGAGAATATGATTGTCTGCCGGCACAGCGACCCGACCGGACAACAGGTTCAGAGCATCCGCATCCAGCACCCTTGGCTTACTGCTGGCAATGACCTGCTCCAGCATCTGCCGCCCCCAGGCACTTCGCCCGATACCGGGACCACAAACAACAACAGAAGCAGCATCCAACAGCGACGGCAACTCCGAGCCATGAATCAGGCCATGAACCATCACCGACGGACACCTAGCCAGGGCAGCGGTCACATGTTCAGGCCGGGTGGCAAGCGAGACGAGCCCGGCCCCGGAGCGCGAAGCGGCTTCCGCTGCCAACAGGCCGGCGCCGCCAAAGCCCCGATCACCCGCCACCACCAGTACATGCCCAAACTGCCCCTTATGGGCATTGGCAGGCCGAGGCGACAGCCAGGACATCACCGAACCCCAGTCTCGGCGGCAGGCTATCGGCGTCTGGCCACTGCCAGCGAGAGCATCGCCGGTATCCAGAGATTCAAAAATCACTTCACCACACACCGCGGGGCCCTGGCCGGTGTACAGTCCAAGCTTGAGACCGATAAAGGTCACCGTCATCGCCGCGTGAACCACATCTCCTTCGGCGGCTCCCGTGGTAGCATTCAACCCCGAAGGCAGATCCACCGCAAGGACCGGCGCTGACGACGCGTTGCACCGGATTATCGGGGCGACAAAAGGTTCCCGGGGCGCCCCTGACACACCCGTACCCAGCATGGCATCCACGATTAGACCTGCGCCGGCAAACAGTTCATCCTGTGAAGCTTCGCTGAGAGCCTCAAGCTCCAGTACGTCGACGCCATCCGTCACGGCCTTTTGCCATGCTTTCCGGGCGTCACCGGACAGTTTTCCGGTTGGCGCAACGGCGACACAGGTTACGCCCAGACCGTGCCTCCTGGCATTGGCTGCGACGAGATAGCCGTCTCCGCCGTTGTTTCCCGCACCGCAAAGAACCAGAACCGACCCGCACTCTGGCCAATGCCGTAGCAGACAGCGAAAGGCGGCCCGGGCAGCAGCCTGCATCAGATCGAACCCATCAACACCTTGCTGATCAATTACATAGCGATCAATCCGCCTGACCGCATCGGCGGAAAACAGTGCGTCTGGTAAACTGTGCCCAGCGGAAGGCGGCATGGACCTTTGCTCCCGTTAAAGAAACCGGTTTAAGAAAATTGGCCAGATATCTGTAAAGCATAGCAAAACAGCAGAAAAGGTCATAACTTAATCAAATTTAATATCCGTACCCGGGCTCCCCTGAGACCCCCTACTATCGGCAGTGACTATGAGCGCCACATCACCCTGCACCACAACGCACCCGGAACTTGCAGAGCTCCCGGCTCTTATCCGCCAGTGGGCAGCTGAATTCGGCTTTTCAGATGTGGGCATTACCACCCCGGACACCGGCGAACACGCCGACCATCTGCTGGACTGGCTCGCGGCAGGTTACCAGGGCGAAATGGACTATATGACCTACCATGGTGACAAGCGTTACACGCCCACCTCGCTGGTGCCAGGCACAACACGGGTCATTTCTGTGCGGATGGACTACCTGCCCTCACCGGACAGCCCTAAAGAGGCACTTACTAACCGGGAGGGAGCCTACGTCACTCGCTACGCCCTGGGCCGGGATTACCACAAGCTGATCCGCAAACGTCTCGCTCAGCTGGCAGCGAAGATTGATGAAGCCGTTAGCGGATACGACTACCGGGCCTTCGTAGACAGCGCACCTGTACTGGAGCGCGCTCTGGCGCAGAGGGCCGGCCTTGGCTGGATTGGCAAAAACAATATGCTGATCCATCCCAAGGCAGGTTCTTTCTTTTTTCTCGGCGAGATTTTCACCAGCGCACCCCTTGCCCTGGATGAACCCTTTGAATCCGACCACTGTGGCAGCTGTTCAGCGTGCCTTGACCTCTGTCCTACGGACGCCTTTGTCGGTCCTCACAAGCTCGACGCCCGGCGCTGCATCAGCTACCTGACCATCGAACTCAGGGGAAGCATCCCCGAGGAACTGAGACCATTGATGGGCAACCGGGTGTTCGGCTGTGACGACTGTCAGTTGGTCTGCCCATGGCAGAAGTTCAGTAAGCCGGCCGAGGAGAAAGACTTTCAGCCCAGACACGGACTGGACAACAGCTCGCTGGCGGAATTGTTTCTGTGGACCGAGGAGCAGTTCCTGAAACGCACCGAAGGCTCGGCCATTCGAAGAACAGGCTACCAGGGCTGGCTGAGGAACCTGGCCGTGGGGCTCGGCAACGCCCCCTCAACCATCCCGGTGATTGAAGCCCTCAAGAAACGTGCGGACCACCCTTCCGAGCTGGTCCGCGAACATGTTCAGTGGGCGCTGGCCCGGCACGGGCTATAGCTTGAAGAACTGTTCCCGATAATGGCGCAGTTCATTGATGGAATCCCGGATATCGTCCAGGGCAAGGTGGCTGCCTTTCTTTTTCACTCCAGCCAAGACATCCGGGCGCCAGCGGCGGGCAAGTTCTTTGACCGTGGACACATCGAGGTTCCGGTAATGAAAGAAATCTTCCAGCTCGGGCATGTACTTGACCAGGAATCGACGATCCTGGCCAATGCTGTTGCCGCACAGGGGGGACTGCCCTTTTTCGACGTATTCTTTCAGGAATTCAATAGTCTGCTGCTCAGCTTCCGCTTCAGAGGTGTCGCTCTCCTGAACGCGCTTGATAAGCCCGCTCTCCCCGTGGGTTCTCGTGCACCATTCGTCCATGGAGCCCAGAAGTGTGTCCGGCTGGTGGACGGCTATTACCGGCCCTTCCGCTACGACATTGAGCTCTGAGTCGGTGATGATTGTTGCCATTTCGATGATCCGTTCTTTCTCCGGATCCAGGCCTGTCATTTCCAGATCAATCCAAACGAGGCGATTGCCTTCTGTCATTTTCTTCATTCCCAGCTTGCGAGATTTGGGGTTTGCAGGGGCGGGACGGTGGTTCCGCCCCCGCGTGCAAAATCGGAGCTACTTCAAAATCCTTTATCCGGCCTAACAACACAAGGGTTTCACCGGCCTGAAATCTCTGTGTATTGTGGACGATTAACGTATGATGTAACACCTCATGCAAACCAAATTTGGCATCAACAATCTACATGGCAAAACGGCGACTGAACAAACAGCAGCAATTCCGCATCAAGAAAGTCCAGGAAGAACGGGCTGCCCGGGCGGCGCGCAAGGAAAAGAAAGTTCAGGAACAGGCTGATGCCGGTGAACTTGGCCCGGAGCAGGAAGGGTTAGTCATTGCTCACTATGGACAACAGCTCGATGTAGAAGCACTCGAGGGAGAGCCGGCCGGTAATGTTGTGCGGTGCTTTGTCCGGGCCAATATAGACAGCCTGGTGACCGGAGACAAGGTTGTCTGGCGGCAGGGGAAAAACGAAACCGGCGTCATTGTCGCCCGGAGTGAACGCCGGAACCTGCTACAGCGGCCGGATAACTTCGGCGCCCTGAAGCCGGTAGCCGCCAACATTGATCATATTATTCTTGTGATTGCGCCTGAGCCGGAACCTCACGACAATCTGATCGACCGGTATCTGGTGGCTTCAGAGATCACAGACATTCCGGCGGTGGTTCTGTTAAACAAGACCGATCTGATCACTGACAAGAACCGGGAGCACATCGATGCGCTTCTGGGGCGTTACAAAGCCTTGGGGTACGAGGTCGTACGAACGTCTGCGGCCGAGTCAGGCGACAAACCATCGCCGGAGGTTGAGGCACTGGTAAAGGATCAGACCAGCGTCTTTGTTGGTCAGTCCGGGGTGGGCAAGTCATCGATTATTCAGACCTTGATGCCCGATGAGGCTATTCGAGTTGGGGCTGTGTCAGAGAGTACCGGCAAGGGAGTTCACACCACGACCACGGCCAAACTGTTTCACCTGCCCCTGGGAGGCGAGCTGATTGACTCACCGGGCATCCGTGAGTTCGGGCTCTGGCACATGACAACGCAGGAAATCGAATATGGCTTCCGGGAAATACGGGAGGTGATTGGCACCTGCAAGTTCCGCAACTGCCGGCACATGGGCGACCCCGGTTGCGCCATCGACAATGCCGCTGAGGAGGGAAAAATCAGCCCGGAACGACTGAAAAGTTTCCACCGGATTCTTCAGGATATGGCAGAGCAGCAGGCCCGCGGACTGAAAGCGAACTGATCGTTCCCGACCTACCAGTTCAACTCTCCCGGTGCCGGCTGTTCCTGCTCCTGCAACCAATCGCCACTTTCAAGACGCTCGCGGGCCGCTTCCTGCTCCGCCTCGGAGGGCTGGGTCAAATCAATCAGAGGCTCATCAGCCTGCCCGGCACTGCTCAGGATGTTATCCACGGTTTTCTTGTTCAGGACGATAATGGAGATACGGCGATTTACCGGTGCATTCGGGTCTTCCCTGTCAAACAGAACGGAATC
This sequence comes from Marinobacter sp. F3R08, assembly GCF_018860425.1. Taxonomy (GTDB): domain Bacteria; phylum Pseudomonadota; class Gammaproteobacteria; order Pseudomonadales; family Oleiphilaceae; genus Marinobacter. The sequence goes on from NZ_JAHKPI010000016.1 coordinate 156,526, forward strand.
GCTCAACCCCACAACGCGGGCAATCTGCTGCTGGCGAACACCACCTGCAACCAGAGCTCTCCGGGCGGTATTGGCCCTGTCGGCTGACAACTCCCAGTTGGTGTAACCCGGACGGCCGCTAAACGGTGTTGAATCGGTATGCCCGGTAATGCTGAGCTTGTTGTTCACTGAGCCAAGGGTTTTCGCAAGCTCAAACAGAATATCCTGCGAGTAGTACTTGAGCTCAGCCCTGCCGCTATCAAACATCGGACGCCCCGATCGATCAACGATTTGTATACGCAAACCTTCGTCGGTGATATCGATCAGCAACTGATCCTTGAACTCCTGGAGAGTTTCATTCTCATCTATCCTCTCTTTAAGCTCCTGAAACAACTGCTCCATTCGCCTCTGCTCGAGGGTTTCAGAGAGCTCATCCACGATTTCATCTTCAATCTGGATCTGGCTGGATTCGATATCCGGACTCGCCTCGTTCACAACCGAGGCACTGCCCTCAAGATCCACCGGATTAGGGGAGCCACCCTCAGTGAAACCTACCGGATCCCGAAAATAGCCCTCAACGGCTTTTTTCTGTTCTGGCGATGCTGTAGCGGTTAGCCACAGCACAAGAAAGAACGCCATCATGGCGGTCGCAAAATCAGCAAACGCAACTTTCCAGGAACCGCCGTGATGACCGCCGGCAATAACCTTTTTGCGCTTGATGATGATTGGCTGCTCTTCCACGATTTGACTCCGCAGTCAGGTACTGGAGGTACTACTTGGAACGAACGTGATCGTTCAATTCCTGGAATTCGGGCCTTTTATCCGTAGGCAGTGCCTTCCGACCAAACTCAATAGCCATCTGGGGAGCCTGCCCGGCGACGGTCGCAACAATCGCGGATTTTACGCACTCGTAGGCCTTCAGTTCATACTTTGCCGCATGTTCCATAGCAATGGATGTGGGACCGACGAAGCCATAACCCATAAAGATACCCAGAAACGTACCCACAAGAGCCGCGGCCACACTCAAACCGATTTTCTCCGGCCCTTCGGTGAGGAAGTTCATGGTGATCACGATACCAAGCACTGCCGCGACAATACCCAGTCCCGGCAGGGCATCGGCGATTTTGTTAACCGCGTGGGCGGGCTCTTCCAACTCATGTTGGCGACTGTCGATCTCGTTCTCCATCATGCCTTCGAGCTCATGAGTCGCCATATTTCCGGAACTGATGATTCGCAGGTAATCGGTGATAAACGCCAGTAATTCCTTGGACTTCAGGATTGCCGGATAGCGACTGAAGATCTGACTGGACTCCGGGTTGTCGATGTCCTCTTCAATCGACATCACACCCTGTTTACGGGATTTATCAAATATTTCGAACAGCAAGCTGAGCAAGTCCATGTAGAAAGACTTGTTGAACGGGGATCCGGTCAGCAACTGAAGCCCTTTACCAACCACTTCTTTGCAGGTGTGTAGCGGATTGGCAATGATGAATGATCCCAGCGCCGCCCCGAAAATAATCAACACTTCGGTTGGTTGCCAGAGCACCATCAAATTGCCGCCATGGAGAATATAGCCAGTCATTACGCTGGCCAGAACAATAACTCCGCCGATGATCAGTAACATGGTAACTAAGCACGCCTTATTTTCTTGGTTAACGGCCGAAGCCGGAAGCTGTCACGCAAAAGGAGATCTGATAATAGCAAGGCCACGCCATAACCGCGAAGCCGTGAAACAATTTCTATACAGGTCGCAGTGTTTGATAAACTTCGGCTCTTTGAGTGCAAAGGATCACTTTTAATGTTCGACAAGCTTTTTGTTCTGAGCCAGTACATTACGCCGCAACTGGGGGTTTCCAATTTGGCCGGCCGCCTGGCCGACAACGACCGCTCCCCTGCGCTCAAGAACCGGGTGATTAAATGGTTTATCAACCGCTACGGCGTTGATATGAGTGAAGCTGCCGAGCCGACTCCTGAAGCCTACCCCACCTTCAATGCGTTCTTCACCCGGGCACTGAAGCCGGGCATCCGCCCCTTGGCAAGTGGTGAAAAAACACTGGTCAGCCCCGTCGATGGCGCAATCAGCCAACTCGGACAGGTAACCGGGGACCGTGTTTTCCAGGCCAAAGGCCAGTCTTTCAGCCTGAAAGAACTGGCCTTT
>NZ_JAHKPI010000004.1 GCF_018860425.1 Marinobacter sp. F3R08
TCTTTAAAGGATGGCTGCTTCTAAGCCAACCTCCTGGTTGTTTTGGTCGTCCCACCTGCTTTCCCACTTAGCCATGAATTAGGGGCCTTAGCTGGAGGTTAGGGTTGTTTCCCTCTTCACGACGGACGTTAGCATTCGCCGTGTGTCTGCCATCTAGTACTCCCGGGTATTCGGAGTTTGGTTAGGATCAGTAAGCCTGTGGGGCCCCATTACCCATCCAGTGCTCTACCCCCCGGGGTATTCGGATGACGCTCTACCTAAATAGATTTCGCAGAGAACCAGCTATCTCCGAGTTTGATTGGCCTTTCACCCCTAGGCACAACTCATCCCGACCTTTTTCAACAGGTGTGGGTTCGGCCCTCCAGTAAGTGTTACCTTACCTTCAGCCTGGTCATGCCTAGATCACTCGGTTTCGGGTCTGATCCCACAAACTCATGCGCCCTATTAAGACTCGCTTTCGCTGCGCCTACACCTAACGGCTTAAGCTTGCTTGTGAGACCAAGTCGATGACCCATTATACAAAAGGTACGCCGTCAGGACTCAAGGTCCCTCCGACTGCTTGTAGGCGTCCGGTTTCAGAAACTGTTTCACTCCCCTCGTCGGGGTGCTTTTCACCTTTCCCTCACGGTACTGGTTCACTATCGGTCAGTAAGGAGTACTTAGCCTTCGGAGGTGGTCCTCCGATCTTCAGACAGAATTTCACGTGTTCCGCCCTACTTAATACGTCCCATCGAGCTTCCTATACGGGGCTATCACCCGCTATGGCCACATTTTCCAATGTGTTCTAGTCACTCTCAAGGCTCGGCTGATCCGCGTTCGCTCGCCACTACTAACGGAGTCTCTATTGATGTCCTTTCCTCCGGGTACTTAGATGTTTCAGTTCCCCGGGTTTGCTCTTTTAAACCTATGTATTCAGTCTAAAAGTACCTGGTTCAATCCATTATAAAGTGCCGTAAAGCAATTATAACAAACTGTCAGGTGGGTTGCCCCATTCGGAAATCCATGGATCAAAGCTTATTCTCAGCTCCCCATAGCTTATCGCAGAGTATCACGTCCTTCATCGCCTCTTACTGCCTAGGCATTCACCAAACGCCCTTCTCGCGCTTGATTTGATCCAGAAAGAGCAAAACTGTGACCGAAGTCACGCCATTTTGCAGACCCACACAAGCTGGTAAGATGTGTGGATGCGCTTTCCAAACCAAAAGCATACATTTTCCCGCCAGACCTATAAGGTCTGACATAAGACAACACCCTGTATGAAGGGGTGTGTCTCAGCTTTAAGACCGTGCGATCTTAAAGCTTGGTTAGTGTACTTGACTTGGACAACATTGCGTTTTGCAACCGCGATACCTGTGATCCGCCGAGGAGGCTTTGCACCGGCCGGCTTCCGAAGAAGCAGCAGTTGAGCTCGTCCAAATACTATGGGGAGCAACAATGTTGTTCGTTATATTAGGACTAATCCCAATATAACTTTAATCTCTCTATACGATGTCAATGCGCTGCAATCCCTACGGAATTGTCAGCTATGTCCAAGTTGGACAATCAAACACTCGAGAGAGCGCTTGATAATTCAACCAAAACTGAAGGATATGTGATGCTTAGCAAAAGTTGTGTTTGGTGGAGCCTAACGGATTCGAACCGTTGACATCCTGCTTGCAAAGCAGGCGCTCTACCAACTGAGCTAAGGCCCCGTTAAACACGTTCAAATCAAAGATCCTAAAACTACTCTCGTGACCTTTTCTCACAGAAAAGGCACTGC
>NZ_JAHKPI010000027.1 GCF_018860425.1 Marinobacter sp. F3R08
GCCGTAGTGGCCAAATCGGACTACTTCCATTAATCAAACGAAGCCTATTTGATTCCGTTCCGCGGAAACGATGCTTGAGGGGAGAATTCCGGCCAAAAAAAAACCCCAACATCAAAGATGCTGGGGTTTGGTATTAGGAGCCTGACGATGACCTACTCTCACATGGGCAACGCCACACTACCATCGGCGCAGGTCTGTTTCACTTCTGAGTTCGGGATGGGATCAGGTGGTTCCAGACCGCTATGGTCGTCAGGCAAAACGGTTGATCACTGGGGGACGAGATGGAACTGAGTGATGTTGATTTCGTTGCGTTATCCGCAATTGTCTTGGGTGTTATATAGTCAAGCCTCACGAGCAATTAGTATCGGTTAGCTCAACGCCTCGCAGCGCTTACACACCCGACCTATCAACGTCCTGGTCTTGAACGGCTCTTCAGGGACCTCAAGGGTCCAGGGAGATCTCATCTTGGAAGGGGCTTCCCGCTTAGATGCTTTCAGCGGTTATCCTGTCCGAACATAGCTACCGGGCAATGCCACTGGCGTGACAACCCGAACACCAGAGGTTCGTCCACTCCGGTCCTCTCGTACTAGGAGCAGCTTTCCTCAAATCTCCAACGTCCACGGCAGATAGGGACCGAACTGTCTCACGACGTTCTAAACCCAGCTCGCGTACCACTTTAAATGGCGAACAGCCATACCCTTGGGACCGGCTTCAGCCCCAGGATGTGATGAGCCGACATCGAGGTGCCAAACACCGCCGTCGATGTGAACTCTTGGGCGGTATCAGCCTGTTATCCCCGGAGTACCTTTTATCCGTTGAGCGATGGCCCTTCCATACAGAACCACCGGATCACTATGACCTACTTTCGTACCTGCTCGACGTGTCTGTCTCGCAGTTAAGCGGGCTTGTGCCATTACACTAACCGCATGATGTCCGACCATGCTTAGCCCACCTTTGTGCTCCTCCGTTACGCTTTGGGAGGAGACCGCCCCAGTCAAACTACCCACCACACAGTGTCCTCAACCCCGATAAGGGGCCCAAGTTAGAACCTCAAACATGTCAGGCTGGTATTTCAAGGTTGGCTCCATGAGAACTGGCGTTCCCACTTCAAAGCCTCCCAGCTATCCTACACAAACATGCTCAAAGTTCACTGTGAAGCTATAGTAAAGGTTCACGGGGTCTTTCCGTCTAGCCGCGGATACACCGCATCTTCACGGCGATTTCAATTTCACTGAGTCTCGGGTAGAGACAGCGCCCCCATCGTTACGCCATTCGTGCAGGTCGGAACTTACCCGACAAGGAATTTCGCTACCTTAGGACCGTTATAGTTACGGCCGCCGTTTACCGGGGCTTCGATCAAGAGCTTCGCGCAAGCGCTAACCCCATCAATTAACCTTCCGGCACCGGGCAGGCGTCACACCGTATACGTCCACTTTCGTGTTTGCACAGTGCTGTGTTTTTAATAAACAGTCGCAGGGGCCTGGTATCTTCGACTGGCTTCAGCTCCACCCGCAGGGGTATCACCTAACGCCAGCGTGCCTTCTCCCGAAGTTACGGCACCATTTTGCCTAGTTCCTTTACCCGAGTTCTCTCAAGCGCCTTGGTATTCTCTACCTGACCACCTGTGTCGGTTTGGGGTACGGTCCCGAATAGCCTGAAGCTTAGAAGATTTTCCTGGAAGCATGGCATCAATGACTTCCCGCTCTATGAGCAGTCGTCGTCGCGTCTCGAGATTGTGGACCCGGATTTGCCTAAGTCCACTCCCTACTCGCTTAAACCGGGACAACCGTCGCCCGGCTCACCTAGCCTTCTCCGTCTCTCCATCGCAGCTATCCAAGGTACGGGAATATTAACCCGTTTCCCATCGACTACACCTTTCGGTCTCGCCTTAGGGGCCGACTCACCCTGCGCCGATTAGCGTTGCGCAGGAACCCTTGGTCTTCCGGCGTGCGGGTTTTTCACCCGCATTGTCGTTACTCATGTCAGCATTCGCACTTCTGATACCTCCAGCATGCTTCTCAACACACCTTCGCAGGCTTACAGAACGCTCCCCTACCCCGCATACAAAGTATGCAGCCGCAGCTTCGGTGACCAGTTTGAGCCCCGTTACATCTTCCGCGCAGGCCGACTCGACTAGTGAGCTATTACGCTTTCTTTAAAGGATGGCTGCTTCTAAGCCAACCTCCTAGCTGTCTGAGCCTTCCCACATCGTTTCCCACTTAACTGGTACTTTGGGACCTTAGCTGGCGGTCTGGGTTGTTTCCCTCTTCACGACGGACGTTAGCACCCGCCGTGTGTCTCCCGGATAGTACTCACAGGTATTCGGAGTTTGCATCGGGTTGGTAAGTCGGGATGACCCCCTAGCCGAAACAGTGCTCTACCCCCTGTGGTATTCGTCCGAGGCGCTACCTAAATAGCTTTCGGGGAGAACCAGCTATCTCCGGGCTTGATTAGCCTTTCACTCCGATCCACAAGTCATCCCCTGGCTTTTCAACGACAGTGGGTTCGGTCCTCCAGTTGATGTTACTCAACCTTCAACCTGCTCATGGATAGATCGCCCGGTTTCGGGTCTATGCCCAGCGACTAAATCGCCCTATTCAGACTCGGTTTCCCTACGGCTCCCCTAAACGGTTAACCTCGCCACTGAACATAAGTCGCTGACCCATTATACAAAAGGTACGCCGTCACAGAACAAGTCTGCTCCGACTGCTTGTACGCATACGGTTTCAGGATCTATTTCACTCCCCTCACAGGGGTTCTTTTCGCCTTTCCCTCACGGTACTGGTTCACTATCGGTCAGTCAGGAGTATTTAGCCTTGGAGGATGGTCCCCCCATGTTCAGACAGGATATCACGTGTCCCGTCCTACTCGATTTCACTAGACTCAGGTTTCGGATACGGGGCTATCACCCACTATGGCGGCACTTTCCAGAGCCTTCTCCTACCAGTTGTCTAGCTTAAGGGCTAATCCCCGTTCGCTCGCCGCTACTTAGGGAATCTCGGTTGATTTCTTTTCCTCGGGGTACTTAGATGTTTCAGTTCCCCCGGTTCGCCTCTTACACCTATGTATTCAGTGCAAGATACCGACCCGAAAGTCGGTGGGTTTCCCCATTCAGAAATGTCCGGATCACAGCTCGTTTGCCAGCTCCCCGAACCTTATCGCAGGCTTCCACGTCTTTCATCGCCTCTGACTGCCAAGGCATCCACCGTATGCGCTTAGTTGCTTGACTATATAACCCCAAGACAACTGCTCACGAAGTCACGTCCTCGCCAGGCAAGCCTGGTTTGGCGCTTTCTTCGAGACAGTCACTTGAAGCGATATAACAACCACTTCAACGACAACACCGGATAACGCTTGAAATCGCTATCACTTTTGAACTTTTCTCTCGGAGATAATGAGAGAAAAAATTCTGTGTTCTATCTCGTCCAATTTGTTAAAGAGCAAATCTGACCCAGTGATCAGAAAGGAAGGCTTCATCGTTATGAAACATTCGTTTCTGTACACTGCTAACCGGAGTTAGTCAGTAATCTGTGATTTGGTGGAGCTAGGCAGGATCGAACTGCCGACCTCCTGCGTGCAAGGCAGGCGCTCTCCCAGCTGAGCTATAGCCCCATTTAAGCTATGTCATCAAATCGTGTAGATCCAGGTGCGTTCAACAGCTGCATTATTTTCAATGCAAACCCGAACAACACATCGAGCTACGTGATTTTGGTGGGTCTGGGTGGACTTGAACCACCGACCTCACCCTTATCAGGGGTGCGCTCTAACCACCTGAGCTACAGACCCAAAACACGGGCCTGATAGACCCATCTGCTCTCTTTATTCAGCTAACCAAGTAATTCGTGTGGACTCTGACCGAAGCTTTCGGCTTCGTTTAAGGAGGTGATCCAGCCGCAGGTTCCCCTACGGCTACCTTGTTACGACTTCACCCCAGTCATGAACCACACCGTGGTGATCGTCCTCCCGAAGGTTAGACTAACCACTTCTGGTGCAATCCACTCCCATGGTGTGACGGGCGGTGTGTACAAGGCCCGGGAACGTATTCACCGTGACATTCTGATTCACGATTACTAGCGATTCCGACTTCACGCAGTCGAGTTGCAGACTGCGATCCGGACTACGATGCGTTTTGTGAGATTGGCTCCCCCTCGCGGGTTTGCAGCCCTCTGTGCGCACCATTGTAGCACGTGTGTAGCCCTGGCCGTAAGGGCCATGATGACCTGACGTCATCCCCACCTTCCTCCGGTTTGTCACCGGCAGTCTCCCTAGAGTTCTCAGCCGAACTGCTAGCAACTAGGGATAGGGGTTGCGCTCGTTACGGGACTTAACCCAACATCTCACGACACGAGCTGACGACGGCCATGCAGCACCTGTGTCAGAGTTCCCGAAGGCACCAATCCATCTCTGGAAAGTTCTCTGCATGTCAAGGCCAGGTAAGGTTCTTCGCGTTGCGTCGAATTAAACCACATGCTCCACCGCTTGTGCGGGCCCCCGTCAATTCATTTGAGTTTTAACCTTGCGGCCGTACTCCCCAGGCGGTCTACTTAGTGCGTTAGCTGCGCCACTAAGACTTCAAGAGTCCCAACGGCTAGTAGACATCGTTTACGGCGTGGACTACCAGGGTATCTAATCCTGTTTGCTCCCCACGCTTTCGCACCTCAGTGTCAGTGTTGGTCCAGGTAGCCGCCTTCGCCACTGGTGTTCCTTCCTATATCTACGCATTTCACCGCTACACAGGAAATTCCACTACCCTCTACCACACTCTAGCCTGACAGTTCGAAATGCCGTTCCCAGGTTAAGCCCGGGGCTTTCACATCTCGCTTATCAAACCACCTACGCGCGCTTTACGCCCAGTAATTCCGATTAACGCTTGCACCCTCCGTATTACCGCGGCTGCTGGCACGGAGTTAGCCGGTGCTTCTTCTGTGAGTAACGTCAATCCTCCAGAGTATTAATCTGAAAGCCTTCCTCCTCACTGAAAGTGCTTTACAACCCGAAAGCCTTCTTCACACACGCGGCATGGCTGGATCAGGGTTGCCCCCATTGTCCAATATTCCCCACTGCTGCCTCCCGTAGGAGTTCGGGCCGTGTCTCAGTCCCGATGTGGCTGATCATCCTCTCAGACCAGCTACGGATCGTTGCCTTGGTAGGCCATTACCCCACCAACTAGCTAATCCGACATAGGCACATCCAATAGCGCAAGGTCCGAAGATCCCCTGCTTTCCCCCGAAGGGCGTACGCGGTATTAATCCGGGTTTCCCCGGGCTATCCCCCACTACTGGGCAGTTTCCTATGCATTACTCACCCGTCCGCCGCTCGTCAGCATCTAGCAAGCTAGATCTGTTACCGCTCGACTTGCATGTGTTAAGCCTGCCGCCAGCGTTCAATCTGAGCCATGATCAAACTCTTCAGTTTAAATCATACAAGAATCCGAAGATTCTCTATTCTTGCTCAAGACAAAACTCAATTTTCGACGAGTCACTGTCCTGATATTTCATATCCGAAATACCTCGGCCAGCGCCCACACGAATTACTTGGTCAACTTTTTAAAGAGCGTTTGAGCTGTTGCTCAATCAAGGCCGCGTATTCTACATCGTTGCGCCACCTTGTCAACCGTTTATTTTTCGTTGTTTCCGTCTCCGAAAACCGCCGAAAAAGTAACCGGCTTACTGCTTGTTTCGAGGCGTGCATTCTACAGTGAATCGCTTGCCTGTCAACTGCTTTCTGAAGAATTTTAAAACTCATTTTCTTCAGCGCTTTCAAACAGTTATCTCTCGATTTCCGAACCGCCTCAGTGGCGTTCCCCTCGAAAGAGATGCGCATTCTACAGACCTGCTC
>NZ_JAHKPI010000024.1 GCF_018860425.1 Marinobacter sp. F3R08
GATGTTGGGGTTTTTTTTTGCCCGGAATTCTCCCCTCAAGCATCGTTTCCGTGGATATATAGGTGCACCGGTTCGATTACGAACTCAAGGTGGGATGAGCAGAACTAAGATAACAACCTAATGCAGTCCCAGTGGCATGCGGTAAACAGGTTTATAGGTTCTGGAAACGGCTCGGGTCCCGGATCAGGGTAACCAGATCTCGAACACTCCACCGCCGAAGGTTCCACCATTGTGGAGCTTGATAGACCCGGTTCGATCTCCTTCACTATGCAGTTTGGCAACGGATGAGGCAAAAAATAGCCCCAGACTGGTACTGCCACTTTTAAAGTCTAGAGAACCGAAATTAAGCGTACCTGTATGCTGCATCGCTTCCGGGTAGCCTTGACCATCATCCTCAACTCCGATGACCAGATACCCGTCTCGTTCACCTGCGGTAAGAAGTATCTTTTTCTGGGTATAGCGGATGGCGTTGTTAATGGTGTTATTGAGCACACCCGTAAGGAGATCTTCGTCGAAAAAACCATTGATGTCTTCCGCTTCTATGGCCACATCAATGCCAAGCCCCTTCAGCAGGGGGGTGTGCCTAGCCAGGTGCTCAGAGAGAAAATCCGGGACAAAGTGTTCCTCAATATGAGCTGAAAGGTTATTTTCCCCGAGCCGATAGATACCGAGAAGCTGCACCAGGTCGTTGTGCATACGTTCTGCTTCATACTGCAGCGTGTTGAAGCGGGAGGATTCTCCGAGACTTGTTTTCTCTTCACAGCGAAGTTCATCGAGGGAATTGAGGAGCATGCCAAGTGAGTTTTTCATATCGTGTACGGCTGAGGCGAGCACCATCGAAAAGTCTATATTCTGGTTGTTCATTCCATCATCCCCTTCAACTTTCGTTGTAAGACACTATAACGCCGATGTTGGCGGTGTTGTTCTGGCAACTCTTCCAGTCGATTTAGGCAGGCCTGGCAGCGTTTAAGGAGGTCAGTGTTACCTGGATTATGGTCATATTCTTTCATGAGGACTTGAACCAGGTTGAGGTTGAGCGCGGGGTGGCCCGGCACAATCGACAATGCCTTTGAGAACGTTTCAGCCGCCTCTTTCAGGTTTCCTGACTCGAATGCTTTGATGCCATCACGGTTCAGTGTTCTGGCCTTGACCTGATGACGGAAGCCCACGGGTTCGTCCAGAAGGCTTTCGATTTTTTGAAGGGTTTCTGGATCGTCGTGGAATCGTTCGGACATTTCTGCCAAACGTTGTTTGGCATCGGTGTCATAGCCAAGGCGAAACAGCGTCCTGGCGTAGTCCAACTCGGTTCTTGAATCGAGGCTTGCGTTATCTTCTAGTACCAATTGGATGGCTTTGAGGAGCTCCTCTGCCTGTTTTTCCTGGCGCTGTCCTGCATAAACGCGGCACTGCACGATACGGCTACGGAGGTTGATGCCTTCCTCTGTTTCAAATCGTTTCTCCATTTTTTTCAAAGTGGCCAGTGCCTCTTTGGCTCTTTCAACACCATCCTCCTGGGTATCGCCTTCACTAAGGTCTGATAATACCTGGCCCAGTGCAAGATAGTGTTCTGAGCGGTCATGAATCGAGTGAGTACCAAGCTCTACTGTCCTGCGCCAAGCATTGGATGACGTCTCGAGGTCCTGATTTGCGCTAGCCAATTCCGCCAGATGTTTCTGCCGAAGCATGGCATTGGGAGAATGCGCTATGGCTTTCTCCAGTACCTGTTGGGCCTGTATCGGACGCCCCTGGCGTTCGAACCCTTCTGCCAGAAGGTCATAGGCTTCCATGTAATCCGGGTGTTTTGCAATGAGCTCTCGCAGGCCTTCAACCGACTGGTCGAAATTTCGATTTGCGAGAAGTACTTTACAGCGACCAAGTCTTGCCCAGGACAGCTCTCGTTGAGCAAGTACGTCATCATAGATCTTGAGAGCATGAGTCAGGTCACCAAGCTGAAAGTAGAGGTCGCCAAGCGTTTTCATCAACCACGTTTTATACCGTGTTTGCCGGGGAAGGGTCTGAAGGCAAAGGGAAATAGCTTCCGGGTAGTTTTCCCGGTCGATTTCCCGATTAATGGGCATGAGAATGTTGCGCTGACTGATCAGAGCGTTTAAACGCTGTTCAAGTACTGCCCGGTTGATGGGCTTTGTAAGGTATGCGTCCGGCTGATACTCTCTTGCACCCATGACCATCTCTTTAGACGTCTCGGCGGTGACCATCAGAAACAGCGAAGAGCGCTTCAGAAGTTTTTTGTATCGGAGATCCTCGAGGACATGCTGGCCGTTCTTGCCTTCGCCAAGGTTAAAATCGCATAAGACCACATCTACATGATTGTAGGTGCAGAACTGAATCGCCTGGGATGCATTGGCAACCAGTTCAATCCTGTCAGCACCACAGCTACGCAGCATTTGGCGCATGGATAGCCGGAAGTTCTCGAAGTCGTCGATGACCAGATAGGTGAGCATTCCGAAAGGATTGAACTCTTTTTTTGGATCGCCCATTAGCGTTTCGGCTTGAGTAGCTTGTTGACAAGGGCCCTCAATGCAGCCGGTTTTACCGGTTTATAGAGAATCTGGTAGCCTCGTTGGATAGCGTCTTCCCGTACCTCGGGAGCCATATAGCCCGTGATGAGTATGCCCGGGATGTCAGCATTCAGAGCTTTACGAATACTGTCCATGGCGTCGAGTCCGTTTCTGTTATCGTCCAACTGATAATCGGCAAGTATAATATCTGGCCTGTTGTCTTCCAGTTTTTCCATGGCATCTTGCAGGCTTTCAGCTGCGGTCACATCACACTTCCAGTTGCCTAGCAGCGCTACCATGCCTTGAAGGATTGACGGATCGTTGTCGATACACAGGAAATGGAGGCCACCGAGATTTGACACTCTTCGAGATCCCGACCTGGGCTTGGACGTAACCGTCTCACTCTGCTGGGGCGCTGCGGTTGGCACTGTGATTCCGAACACACTGCCGCGACCCTGGATGGAATGGACACTGACCGGATGGTTCAGCATGCCGCTGATACGGTCAACGATAGCGAGACCAAGTCCTAACCCGTTCTTGTCCTTGCCATGTTGAAATCGACGGAATTCCTCGAAGATATGAGCAAGTTGATCTTCTGGTATGCCGGGGCCGGTGTCCCAGACTTCTATCCGAATATAGCCTTTCAGGCGTCTGCAACCCAGAAGGATCTTTCCTTTCGGCGTATAGCGTATGGCATTGGATAGGAAATTCTGGATTACGCGACGCAGGAGCTTGGCGTCTGATCGGACCCAGGCGGTACTGGGCACGACGTGAAGTTTCAGGTTCTGGTCCTCGGCAATTGCTGAAAAATCAGTTGCCAGGTGACGCATGATCTCGTTCACGGGGAAGGTCCCAATATCCGGTTCCAGTGCGCCTGCGTCAAGTTTTGAAATGTCCAGAAGGGTGCTGATGATCTCTTCTGCAGCTCCGAGGGAGCTATCGATGTGATCAACCAGATCTTTCATCTCACCGTCATCAGCCTTGCCGGCGAGGGCCGAAGTGAATAGCCTGGCGGCGTTCAGGGGCTGAAGAAGGTCATGGCTCGCTGATGCGAGGAAACGGGTTTTGCTGTGATTCGCTTGTTCGGCAACGGATTTTGCCTTGAGCATCTGCTCGTTGATGACCTGAAGCTCCTGGGTGCGCTCTCTGACGCGCTGTTCCAGATAGATATTGGTTTCCTTCAGAGCCTGCTCAGTTCGGCGCATGGCGGTAATGTCCTGGAAGGTGGTTACATAGCCACCCCCGGGTATCGGGCTGCCATCGATGCGTAACACTGTTCCATCGGGCCTTTGTCGCTCATAGGACATGGGCCGACCCTCACGCATACTGGTGCAGCGGTCTGTGACTATCTCATCAATTTTGCGGGCTGGTAGATTTGCGCTGGTAAGGTTGTAGCGCATAAGGTCCTCGACCGGGCGCCCGACTCTGACAAAGCCTTTTGGATAGGTGAACAATTCAAGGTAGCGATGATTCCAGACCACCAGTTGCTGCTGATGATTGACGACAGAAACTCCCAGACTGATGTTTTCAATAGCCGACTGAAGCAGCTCCCGGCTGAAGGTCATGGCCTGGGATGCCTCATCGACAATGCTCACAACGTCCTCAATTTGCATGTCCCGGCCGGTAAGAGTCGATTCCAGTACCACGCGGGCGGTTGATGCACCGATCACCGAGGCCAGCTGCCGTTCGATGTATTTCATGAGGTGTGAGGAAGCCGGACGGTGTGGGTGAAGGCGAATCGCATTGCGACGTTCATAATTCCGGAAAATGATTTCCGAGCGTTCTTCGCCCATGAACCTGTCGGTAAGTGCCTGCAGGTCGGACGTTAGTACTTCACCTTGCCAACTCTGGTGTTGGGCCGTTTCAGCTTTGGGTTGTGGATCGTGAAAGAAAGATGCGATCTGGATTTTCTCGCGGACACGTTGGCGAGTTAGCATCGAGAGTACGATGTACACCACCGTATTGATTCCCAGGCTCCAGATAATGCCATGACTGGTCTGATCCAGTTCGGAACCGAAGAGTGCGGTTGGCCGTGCCCAATTCAGCCCCCAGAGTCCCTGTTCGATCAGCGTATCGGTGATCCATCCAGTAGTGGCGAGTGCCGGTAGCAAAAGGGTGTAGCACCACATCAGGAACCCGAGACCAAGGCCCCAGACCGCACCGATGTAATTGCCCCGGCGCCAGATAATACCGCCGACCAGGGCTGGACCGAACTGTGCGGCAGCGGCAAAGGAAAGCAGGCCGAAGGCTGTCAGGCTGTAGTCTTCGCCGGCCATCCGGTAGAAACCGTAGGCCGTGAGCAGAACTACAAAAATGGCGACACGACGGATGCTCAATAGCAGGTAACTGAGGTCCGTGCGGCGGTTCATGCCAGGCCGGAAAAATTTGAGCAGAGCCGGCATGATGATCTCGTTACTTACCATGGTTGCAATGGCAACAGAGCAAACAATGACCATGGCGGCGGCGGCGGATCCACCCCCGAGGAATGCCAGGATGGCCAGCCACTCCTTGCCGGCCATGATCGGCAACTGGAGTATGAGTATGTCGGGATTGCCCGATGAGGCTTCAGGTGACAGCAGGCCAGCAGCTGCAATGGGAAGAACGAATGCGCTGGCAACGATCAGGTAGATTGGCATGGCCCAGCGGGCAATCTCGAAATCGCGATGATCGGTATTTTCGACAACCATGACATGAAACTGTCGGGGCAGACAGATGATGGCGAGCATGGCAATAAGTGTCTGGGTAATAAACGCTGGCGCATCAATGCCGTCGGTGGTCAGGGTGTCTATGAGGTCTGCTTCTTTCACTCTCTCATACAGATCGCCGAACCCACCATAAAGGCCATAGCCAACGAACAGACCGACGGCGACGAACGCCACAAGTTTGATGAGTGACTCGAACGCTATGGCCTGAATCATGCCGCGGTGATGCTCGGTGGATTCCAGATGGCGGGTGCCGAAGAGCACAGTGAATACCGCGAGGGCTAGTGTGATATACCAGGCAGAATCATTCCATGCTGCGGAGCTCAGCTCTTCATAGCCGATGCCGGTTTCTGAGAGTACGTTGAACCCCATGGCAATGGCTTTGAGCTGCAGGGCGATGTAGGGGACGCTACCAATGAGGGCGAACGTGGCAATCATCGCAGCCAGCACCTGGGATTTTCCGTACCGGGAGGCTATGAAATCGGCAATGGAGGTACTGTTATTCCGCTTGCTGATATAGATGATTCGGCGCAGCAGGGGCGCGCCGAAGACAAAGACCAGTAGGGGGCCAAGATAGATGGGCAAAAATCCAAGCCCCTCCTGGGTGGCGCGGCCAACGGCGCCATAGAAGGTCCAGGAGGTAAAATAGACTGCCAGGGACAGCGCGTAAACGTGGGTGCGTGCGAGTCGCCTGCGGTACAGCCCCGGGTGTTTATCACCGGCCCATGCGATGACGAACAAGATTGAAATGTAGGCGAAGGAAATGAGTACCAGCAACCACGCACTGATCATAAGACCATTATTCCATTGGTTCTGTTTACAGCTTTAGTCTTACTTTCCGCCACATACTGTGTTGAGCAATTTGTCTGTGGGGACGAGCTTTTTCATGTTATCGACTCTCGGGTTCCCATCGGAATCGAGAGGTACGAGTTCTCGGCTTCGGCAGTTCAGAAGATGAACGCGGTGTGATACTGCATCGGTGACCTTCTGATTGAAGCGATAGAGCGTAAATCTCACAACATTCTCGTTGTCCGTGTCACGGCCAATGCTCTTTGTGTCTACCGTCGAAAATGCTGTCACGTAAGGGGCGATGAACGTCCAGGGACGCCAGAAAATGCCTTCGTATTCTGTATTGACAATGACCGCCTCTTCGGGAAGCAGTGATTTCTTGTGCTCAAACCAGGTGTACTCACCGTGCACCAGATAAGCAAGCATCCCCATGCCTGCAAACACTGGGATGATCCACTTTGGCGCTTTCTTGCGGGTGATTGAGCGTATGCCAAGTGCGATACCTGCTGCTCCCAAACCACAAAATACAGTAGCGACGAATGTCCAGAACATAAAATCTTTTCCTTAAAAAAGAACGGGCTTCCTCAATGAGGAAGCCCGTCCGGTCAACCTGCTGAGTCAGTCTAGCAGGTTTACATACTGCTTAGTGGTCTTGAGCCTGTCCTGAACCGCGCGGGTAACGAACGCTCTCAACCAGCTCCTGAATTTCAACGGGCGGCTCTTCAGTTGCGTTGGAGACAATGAAGGCTACCGCAAAGTTGACGATTGCACCAACTGCGCCGATAGACAGCGGAGAGATGCCCAGCACCCAGTTTTCCGGAGTGTCGGCCAGGTTGTTGGTGCCCGGAATAAACAGCCAGCCCTTGTACACAAAGATGTAAACAAGAGTAAATGTCAGACCGGAGAGCATACCTGCAATAGCGCCAACATTGTTCACCCGCTTGGAGAAGATACCCATCATCAATACCGGGAACAGTGACGCGGCTGCGATGCCGAATGCCAGTGCTACCACCTGTGCCGCGAAGCCTGGAGGATTCGCACCAAGGTAGGTTGCAACTACGATCGCCACAGCCATGGAGATCCGGGCGGCCAGCAGTTCGCCTTTATCTGTGATGCTTGGGTTGATCCGGCCCTTGATCAGGTCGTGACTTACCGCAGATGAGATCGCGAGCAACAGACCGGCTGCAGTAGACAATGCCGCTGCCAGGCCCCCCGCTGCGATCAGACCGATAACCCAGCCGGGCAGGTTTGCAATTTCCGGGTTGGCCAAGACGAGGATGTCCCGGTTTACCACAAGCTCGTTGCCATTCCAGCCGCGAGCTTCGGCTTCCGGTGCAAAGGCCTCGCTGTCGTTATACAGCTGGATACGACCGTCTTCGTTCTTGTCGGTAAACTTGATCAGACCCGTGACTTCCCATTCCTTGATCCAGTTCGGACGCTCATCGTACTGGATCGGTTCTGCTGCAGTACCATCAGGGTAGATGGTCGTCATCAGGTTCAGGCGAGCCATGGAAGCAACAGCCGGCGCTGTCAGGTACAGCAAGGCGATGAATACCAGTGCCCAGCCTCCGGACCAGCGGGCGTCAGCCACCTTGGGTACGGTGAAGAAGCGGATGATAACGTGAGGCAAGCCTGCAGTACCGATCATCAGTGACAGAGTGAACAGAACCATGTTGAGTTTGTTATCCACGTCTGCTGTGTACTGGTTAAAGCCAAGATCAGTGATGACCTGGTTCAGTTTCTGCAGCAGTGGCAGGCCGGACTCAGCGTGGGTGGAAAACATACCCAGTCCCGGAATCGGGTTGCCTGTCAGCTGGAGAGAGATAAATACGGCAGGAATGGTGTAGGCAACGATCAGTACACAATACTGGGCGACCTGGGTGTAAGTGATCCCTTTCATACCACCCAATACCGCGTACATGAATACGACCACTGCCGCGATCATGAGACCCGTGGTTGATTCCACTTCAAGGAAGCGGGAAAAGGCAACACCAGCACCAGCCATCTGGCCGATAACGTAGGTTACAGATGCAACGATCAGGCAGATAACTGCAACCAGCCGCGCATTTTGGCTGTAGTACCGATCACCGATAAACTCGGGTACCGTGAACTTGCCGAATTTCCGCAGGTAAGGTGCGAGCAGCATGGCCAACAGAACGTAGCCGCCTGTCCAGCCCATGAGGAAGGTTGAGTTAGCGTAACCGCCGGCAGCAATCAGGCCTGCCATGGAGATAAACGAAGCTGCGGACATCCAGTCAGCACCGATCGCCGCACCGTTGGTGATCGGGTGAACACCGCCACCGGCAACGTAGAAATCACTGGTGCTTCCGGCCTTGGCCCAGATAGCAATTGCAATGTAGAGGAAGAAAGAGCCCCCTACAAACATGATGTTGATGGCAAATTGGCTCATTCTTGCTTACTCCTCGTGCACGCCGAATTTTTCGTCGATCTTGTTCATGCGCCACGCGTAGTGGAAGATCAGAACGATGAACGTAAGGATGGAACCTTGCTGGGCGAACCAGAAGCCCAGATCAGTACCACCGATCGGAATGCCTGAAAGCATCGGACGGAGTAAAATTGCAAAGCCGTAAGAGGCGAGGGCCCAGATGACCAGGCTCCCGAATATGAGGCGCAGATTGGCCTTCCAGTAAGCTTCAGCATCGTAGCTATGACCTGCTGACATAGGATCACTCCTGTTTTGTTTTTGTGGAGGTTTGGTGGGTTCTTGCTGAGACATTTCGGATAGAGAGTTTATTATTCATATAAGTACTTCTCCGACTAGTTGTCACTACCGACTTTACTGGTCAAGCGATTTATAGGTATTGGCAAAAGGTCTAATTCTCAGTCATTTGGCGTGACGTTGGTCTATTTCAGGGAGATTCCGCCCTCTATTGCTTCAGAAGCGATGCATGTTTTGGAGGCGACGGTGGTAATGGAGTTTGTCGTGCAGTCCTTTCATGGTTTTTACACCTTCACCCCGGGCCTTGTTCAGTGCAATCAGGGTAAGCTCGGCTGTTGCGAGGGCATCGGACGCTGCATGATGGCGTTCGCTGACTTCAAGACCGAAATAATCGGCCCAGTTGTCGAGTCCTTTGCCACCGGTTTTCGTATTGGGGAAAAACGCGGGCATAAGGTCCGCGACGTCCATCCAGGTGTGGGGCTGGCTGTAGCCCAGTTGCGCCTTCAGGGTCTTTTCGAGGAATTTCTGATCGAATGCCGAGTGGTAGGCCAGAATCGGGTCTCCATTCATCCATTCGAGCAAATACAGTAAGGCATCTTCAATTTCATGGCCCTGGGTGAGTGCTTCCGGACCAATTCCGTGAATGAGCACGGTTTCGCTTATATCCAGTTCCGGTCGTCGCAGAATCAGGTCGAACTGGTCACCTAGTGGGATGATACCGCCTTGGATTGCTACGGCGCCGATAGCGATGACCTGGTCCCGGGAAGGGTTCAGCCCCGTGGTCTCAAGGTCCAGGACGATCAGTCGGCAATCGGTAAGCAGCTGTTCACCGGGTATTTTCGGATTTGGGAGATTGCCTGGATCGTGGCTACCAATCTTTCCACTCCGGCGATGCTCTATCCATTGTTTGATCTGGTCCAGCATGTCGTTTTGCCTGAAGGTCAGAGTTGGTAGGTAACTTCGAGTTTCTGTTGCAACCGCTGTGCCTGTCTGAATGACTCCCGCAGAATCCTGCGGTCGAGAGGATTCAGGTCATCGGGATCGATGTAGTTCGTCAACTCCTCCTCATTTGCCAGCATTTCCTGGTGGGCTCGCATCCGGATGGCCTGGATCAGGCTGTATGCTTCTTTCCAGGCGTTGGCATCTTTCGGATCGAAGACCTCTTTGGTCACCAGTTCATCTATACGTCCCAGGGTGTTTGCCGTTTCAACGCCATTCGCAAGGGCAAAGACTCTCACGGCTTCCACAAACGGTGCCAAGCCCTGGCGCTTGAGATCCAGGGAGTGTTTATTGCCTTCTGAAATGTATCGGAAGTTGCGGAACATGGTCAGCGGTGGTTTTCTCTGGAAGGCATTTCCGGCCAGCATTTTCTGGAACAGCGCGTTTTTTCGGATCCGCGTCAGGACCTTGTCCAGAAGACCATTTAAAGGCTCCATTGGTCCGTAGATGGCCCTCATATCCAGGAAAATGGAGGAATACACCAGATTTTGTGGCGTCGATGCGTCAATGAAACGGATAAACCAGTCGTCCCACTCCTTGTCGCTCAGGCAGAGTTTCGGGTTGCTGGCCATAATGTTGCCTTTGCAGAGGGTGAAACCGCATTCTGCAAGTTCGTCGTTCACCTTCCGGGCAAAGGGCAGAAGTTTTTCCCGTACCTGCTCCTCTGTCATACCTTCCGGGGTCTGGAACAGGATGCCATTGTCCTGGTCGGTCAGCAGGGTCTGTTCCTGGCGGCCCTCGCTTCCAAACGTCAACCAGGTAAACGGAATGCCCGGATCATTTTTCTTGATGTTCAATTCAAGAACCCGCCGAACCGTCACGTCGTTGAGTGTGGTGATAATCTTGACCACTTGCCCGGAATCAGCGCCATGGGCAAGCATTGCATCCACAAGGCGCGACACATCCGTGCGCAGGCTCACGAGAGTATGAAGATGGGTGGCAGTACCGATTGTCCGGGCGAGGTTAACCAGATCAACCCGCTGCAATGAAAATAAATCCCGTTCCGACACAACACCAATCAGCTTGTGCTCATCGTCGGTGACGCATAGATGGGCAAAGTGATGCTCTGCCATCAGCATGGCAGCTTCGAAGGCATCGGAGTGCGACGGAAGGCAGCAAGGGTTCCTGGTCATTACCTGCTGTATCGGAGTGTCCAGTGGCGCGGTTCCCTCGGCGATCATGGTTCGCAGATCGCGCAGCGTAAAAATCCCTGTAGGGTATCGGTTTTCGTCGGTAACGATAATGCTGCCGACGTTGTTTTCATGCATGCGGGCCACAGCCTTGCGCACAGGCAGATCCGGTGAACAGACTATCGGATTGCGCAGGGCGTATCGTTCCAGCGGAGTGTCCAGGGACGTACTGGAGCCTATTGAGGCCATGGCACTGGACTGTATGCGCCGGTTTACCTGATCAAGCAGGCTACTGACGCCGCGCAGGCAGAAATCACGGAAGGGTTCGCTTTCGGAAAACAGGGTAACGAAAGCGGACTGACCGATGCTGAGACAGAACGTATCGCCGGATGCCCGATGCAGTGTTCTGGTCGGCCGTTCGCCAATTATGGCAGCCAGAGGAAAGCACTCACCCTTGCTTATTTCAAACGTTGTTTCGGCGCGGTCTTCTTTTTCATTATGTCGTTCGCCACGAATCCGCCCCTGTTTCACTACGTAAAACCGTTTAACAACATCCTGATCGGGAGACAGAACGACATCCCCGTCAGCGTAGAACTGAATGGAGGCATTCTCGGCGAAATGCGCCAGATGCGCGTCATCCATGCTGGAGAATGGGGCGTGTTCCCGCAGAAACGTCATGATTGCACGGATGTTCTGGGGGCGATCATTTTCCTGGTTCGCTGAGGCCATGTCCTTAATCACTCGTTGATTATTGTTGTCCGCCTGAAGTGTAGTGTAGCCAAAGCATTCCTCACCCTACGATTTTGGTCGCAGGAGTTCTGACTTAGATCAGTTTTCTTTAAGGCCAGTGGACCGGGTGGTAAAGTCAGTCCCTGATACAGGTCATCAATTGTAATGCTATGACTACCAAAGAAGAACGCCTCAGCTTCCTTGAGGAAATGAAAGACGTCCGGCGCATACGCAAACCAAATCGTGCCGAGGTGACGACGCCCCGCGAGCTGACACCTGGCCATCTCGAGCGCCAGAGATCTGCCGTTGAGACGCCTGTTCGAGACACCAATCCGCTGACCGCTGATATGGTTGAACCGCTCACGTCGCAGGATGTTCTGAGTTGGCAGCGGCCGGGTATCCAGCATGGCGTGTTTCGCAAGCTGAGGCTCGGTCAGTATCCAATTGAAGCCCGTCTCGACCTGCATCGGATGACGATTGAACAGTCTCGACGGGAAGTCTTCAGGTTCATTGGCGATTGTGTGCGCTATGGTTTGCGCTCGGTGATCATTCTGCATGGCAAGGGTGAGCGCAATCCTGATGGGATTGCCCAGCTTAAAAGCTACATCGCCAAATGGCTGCCCGAACTGGATGATGTGCTGGCGTTTCATTCGGCCCAGAAACACCATGGCGGTACAGGAGCGGTTTATGTAATGGTGCGCAAAAGTGATCGGGATAAGCAGCACAATCGTGAACTCCACGGGGGTCGGTAACGGCTGTGATCCCAGACGTCCTTGACAGGAACTACCACAAAGCTTGAATGGAGATGTTTGTCGTGAAGAACTTTGTATTGATTGTTGTCGCTGTATTTGTCCTGGGGGGGTGCAAAGATCGAGTAATCTGGGACGACAAAGGCAAGGTCGAAGACGCCACAACGGATCGGGAGGTTTGGGATTCCAATGGTCAGATGGATTCCGGTGAACGCAAGATCTGGGTTAACAAGGATGGCAAGGAAGTGATTCGATAAACCTGCCCTCCGCCGCAGGCGCGGTCATAATACTGGAACCTGGCAAAGGGCCGGGAGTTAAAGGGAGAGAGTAGGGATGGCCGTGAACCTGACAGTCAATGGTGACGAGCGGTTGCTGGACATTGATGGGGATACGCCCCTTTTGTGGGTGCTGCGTGATGAGCTGGGACTGAAGGGCACTAAATTCGGTTGTGGCGCTGGTCTGTGTGGTGCCTGCACGGTACACCTGAACGGGCAGCCCGTGCGCTCGTGCTCTACACCGGTTGAATTGGCCTCGGGCGGTCAGGTGGTCACGATCGAAGGGCTGAGTGACGGCGATCGTCTTCATGCTCTGCAGGACGCCTGGATTGAACATGGCGTTCCGCAATGTGGTTATTGCCAGTCCGGTCAGATAATGAGTGCTGTCCACTTGCTGGCCAATAATCCCACTCCGTCGCGGGGAGAGATTGTTGCCGCCATGACAGGCAATCTATGCCGATGCGGCACCTACTCTCGGATCATTGCGGCGGTGGAATCTGTAGTTGTCAGCAACACGTCTGACAGCTCGCAGGGACGGGAGGCTTAGTATGGTGATGAACCGGCGGAGTTTTCTAAAGGTCAGCACCGGGGCTTCCGGCAGCCTGCTGGTTTCAATGGCATTGCCAGGCTGTGCCGGGATCCAAACCGGCTACGAACCTGATACGGGCAAGTGGCGGCCTGATGCCTGGCTGGAATTAACCGCGGACGATGAAGTCTTCTTCACTCTTGCCCGGGTTGAAATGGGGCAGGGTACCTATACCGGATTGACGACCCTGATCGCCGAAGAGCTGGATATCCAGCCCGACCGGATTAACCTCCGCTTCGCGCCGGTGGGAGCCGATTACCAGAATCCTCTGTACAAACTTCAGCTAACCGGAGGCAGTACCAGTATTGCAACCAGCTGGGAGCCCCTTCGAATGGCCGGCGCGAAAACGCGGAAAATGCTGATGAAGGCCGCAGCTCGGGTCTGGAACGTGAACGAAGCCGAGTGCCGGGCCAGTGAAGGGAGGGTGATACACCCGAACGGTATTGATTTCATGGCTTATGGCAAGCTGGTTGAGTTGGCCGCAAAAGAAGACGTGCGTGGCGACGCCGTCCTCAAGCCGATGAGCGATTGGAAATATATCGGTAAGCATCGGGGCAAACTGGATGCTCGGGCCAAATCGACGGGAACCGCGGTTTACGGTATTGATGTGGATCTTCCGGGCATGGTGTACGGGGTGGTATCTCGGTCACCCCGTCGCGGGGGCCGTGTTGAGAAGGTCAACAGTGATCAGGTCCGGGCAATGACGGGTGTGCTTGATGTCTTCGAGATTGAGCGTGGCGTCGTCGTTGTTGCTGACAAGTATTGGCGTGCCCGGAAGGCACAGGATGCGCTTGAGGTAGATTGGGATTTTTCGGATGCAGTGTCTGTCTCTACGGATGATGTGTTTGATTCGTATCGTACCGCCGCTGATGACGATCCCGGAGAGTCCGAGCGTAGTGAGGGTAGTTTTGCCAGCGCCGTGGAGATGGGAGATCGGGTAGTGGACGCAGAGTACGCTCAGCCCTACCTTGCCCACGCTACGTTGGAGCCCATGAACGCCACGGCCTGGTACCGAGAGCATCGGATGGAAGTATGGGCCCCCACTCAGGCGCCGGATCTGGGCCGGATCGCGGCAGCCAGGGCAACCGACCTTGGACCAGACGATATCACCATCAATACTACCTTTCTGGGAGGCGGTTTTGGCCGTCGACTGACCCAGGATTATATTGAGGAAGCGGCGGCGGTTGCCTATCGGATCAGACGGCCGGTCAAAGTCATCTGGTCCCGGGAAGAAGATACCCGGCACGACCTTTATCGACCGGCAATGTTGCACCGGATGAAAGCCAGCCTGTCTGGGAGTGAGCTGACAGGCTGGCATCACCAGATTGTCGGCCCACAGATCCTTGACTGGTATGTGCGCAATGCCGCGCCGGCCCAGTATCCCTGGGCACCGAAATTCATGTACGACACTCTGGGTACGATCGGGCTGATGGCCGAAGGCATTGCCACACCGAAAGATATCTCTGCGATCGAGGGTGCCATCGAGTACCCGTACCGGGTGGCCAACATAGATATTCGCCACACCCACACCGATCCCGGTATTCCCATTACCTGGTGGCGTTCAGTGGGCTATTCCCATAACGGCTTTGCCGTTGAAACCTTTATGGACGAACTGGCCCATGAAACCGGAGAGGACCCTTACCAGTTTCGTCGTCGGCTGATTTCCCATGAGCCAAGGCATTTAGAGGTGCTTGAAAGGGCTGTCCGGCTTGGCGGTTGGCAGTCTCCTGTTCCACAGGGGCGGGCCCGCGGACTCGCGTTGTTCCGGAGTTTCGGAACCTATGTGGCGCAGGTGGTGGAGGCCGGGATCGAGAATGGAGCGGTCCGGGTGTACAAGGTGACTTGTTCGGTGGATTGTGGTCAGGTCGTGAATCCCCGCATTGTGGAAGACCAGATTGAGGGCGGTGTTCTGTTCGGATTGACCGCAGCACTCTATGGAGAGATCACGCTGGAAAATGGTGAAGTGCAACAGAGCAACTTCCATGATTACCCCTTGATGAGACAATACGAGCGTCCTGAGGTGGTGGTGGATATTGTTGAGAGCAACGAGTCACCAACGGGCGTAGGGGAACCGGGCGTGCCTCCGGTTATTCCGGCTCTCGGGAATGCTCTTTTCGCACTCACGGGCAAGCGTCAGCGGAGTCTGCCATTGAAAGCCCATGTCTGATCGTTCCATGGCCCATTCAGTGGTGACAGGTCGCGAGAGGATCCTGGACTGTATCTCTGCCTGGCTGGAGGATGGGCAGCGGGCCTGGTTGTGTACCATTGTAGAAACCTGGGGATCTTCACCGCGCCCGGTTGGTGCCTGGCTGGCGATTTCAGAGTCCGGCCACTGGAGCGGATCGGTTTCCGGTGGCTGTCTGGAAGAAGATCTGTTCAGACGAACGGCGAACGATGGACCAGAGCGCCCGGTGTTGGTCGATTACGGAATCACCGACGATGACAGGGATCAGTTCCAACTGCCGTGCGGTGGTCGGATTCGTCTTCTTGTTGAACCCTTTCAGGGCCAGTCAGGGCTGGATCACATTCAAGCGCTGGCAGTTGGTTTGCGCGCCCGTCAGCCGATTGTCCGCCGCGTTCCACTGAAAGGTACGGCGACCCTGGAGCATTCTCTGATCCGGGGAGGGCGTTCTGTTCGGTTTGATGGCGAGCAGTTACTTCATGCCCTGCAACCTGAATGCCGGCTGCTGTTGATTGGTGCCGGGGAAGTTGCCCGTCATGTTGCTGAGTTTGCAACCGCGGCGGATTTTGTTGTCACTCTCTGTGAACCCAGGGAGGCTTTTGCCGCGGGCTGGAGTGTCGGGCAGATTCCGCTGGAGCGTCGCCTGCCCGATGATCTGATTTCGACGCAGTTCGGTGATGCCTGGTCCGGCGTTCTGGCGTTGGCCCATGACCCTCGAATCGACGATATGGGCCTGCTGGCGGCTCTGAACTCCAGAGCTTTCTACATTGGCGCCATGGGATCCCGAAAAACGTCGGAAGCCAGGCGGGAAAGACTCGCCTCCCTGGGGCTCGATAAGGTTGCCCTGGATCGGCTGCGGGCACCCATTGGTGTTGATATTCCGAGTAAGACTCCGGCAGAAATTGCCATCTCAATTGTTGCTGATCTTATTGCTGCACGGCACCATTTGCGGGGCGCAGTCTCATCCCTATAATGGCGCCCATGGGAGTGTGATCTGCACTCTGAACCCCGGGAGAGAGTTCGTGTTTGATGTAACCCGATATGCGGTCGCCGCAGACTCGATTGTTGAGGCGGGTCGCTTCCTTTACCAGCAGGGCTGGTCACCAGCAACGAGCAGCAACTACTCGGCTCGTATCGATGCCGGACATATTGCCATTACCGTGTCTGGTCGCCACAAAGGGCAGTTGGGGGCTGGCGATGTCATGGTGGTTGATCTCGCCGGTCGTCCGGTACAGAGCGACTGCCGCTCCTCGGCGGAAACACGGTTGCACACGGTATTGTATGAAGTGTTTCCAAACGTGGGTGCGGTGCTTCATACCCACTCGGTCAAAGCGACGGTTATTAGTCGGATGTTGCCCGCCAGTCAGCCCCTGAAGCTGGAAGGTTACGAGCTGCAGAAAGCGTTTTCCGGTGTTGACACCCATGAATCGGTTTTATCGGTTCCGGTATTTGACAACACCCAGGATATCGATGCGCTCGCAGAGCAGACCCGGGAATGGTTTCGGGCTCACCCGGAGCAGCCAGGCTACCTGATTCGAGGCCATGGACTGTACACCTGGGGCAAGACCATGGCCGACTGTCTGCGCCATGTCGAGGCGTTTGAATTCCTGTTTGATTGCGAGCTTGAAACCATGAGGATTCGACCATGACTACCCTGAGAATTTTTGACCAGAGTCAGCCTGAAACGGCGCACACGGTCACGGAAAACCCGGCCGAGATCAGCAAACTTTTGGCTCACCACGGTGTTCGTTTTGAACAGTGGCCAACCAGGGATCTGCCCGCGGATGCAGCCCCGGAAGACATACTGCAAGCCTATGACGACGAAGTGGCAACGCTTAAGGCGGAGTGCGGTTTCATGACCGCGGATGTGGTGAGCCTGAATCCGGACAATCCCCAGAAAGATGCGTTCCGTCAGAAGTTTCTCGATGAGCACATCCACAGTGAAGATGAGGTTCGTTTTTTTGTGCGCGGACAGGGGCTGTTCTACCTGCATTTCGGTAATGAGGTGTTTGCCGTGCTGTGCCAGAAGAACGATCTGATCAGTGTCCCTGATGGCACCCGTCACTGGTTCGACATGGGGCCGGAACCCGAGTTTACCTGTATTCGACTGTTCACCAACCCTGAGGGGTGGGTTGCTGACTTTACAGGCGAGGACATCGCTGGCCGGTTGCCGCGCTACGAGGCGCTGGCAGGAGGAGCGGAATGATCCGTATCGTACTGACGGACATTGAAGGAACCACCAGTTCCATTTCGTTTGTCCATGATGTCCTGTTCCCGTATGCCAGTACGCACCTTCCCGGATTTGTCCGTGATCAGAGCCAGGACAATCCAGCCGTCTCGGAGCAATTGGATGCCGTCGCGGAAGCCTCGGGAATTGCCCGGGAGGATGTTGAAGGGCTGATCGGAGTGCTGGAGTCCTGGATCCATGAAGATCGTAAGGACACGTCCCTCAAGGCGCTTCAGGGTATGGTCTGGGAGCAGGGGTACCAGCAGGGCGAGCTTAAGGGGCATATCTATGCCGATGCGGCTGATTACCTGCAGCGCTGGCATGATCGGGGCCTGCGTTTGTTCGTATATTCCTCGGGATCGGTCAAGGCTCAGAAGTTGATTTTTGGCTTCACGTCGGAGGGCGACTTCACGCCATTTTTCTCCGGTTATTTTGATACTCGTATCGGTGGCAAGAAAGAGGTCGCCTCATACCGCACTATCCTGGCGGAGTTGGGCGTGGAAGCTGGCACGGTATTGTTCCTGTCCGATGTGGAAGCGGAGCTTGAGGCAGCCGAGGAAGCGGGCATGCAGACCGCCTGGCTTGTGCGCGAGGGAGACCTGCCGGAAACCGAACGGTTTGTCGCCCGTGATTTTGCGGAGGTGGATGCCCTGCTGCAAAAGCGTTAGGCCCATCCCTCTGTCACGCCCCGGAGGAGGATCAGATGCCAGGAAACGGAATCTACAGAGCTATTACTCCGGTTCTGGCGCTGATCCTTGCCGGGTGTAACCCGTTCTCTGAAGCCGGCCCCATGATGGATGAATACGTGGAGCGCTTGGCCCGGGTTCTGGAAGCGCCCCCGCAGTTTTCCGAGATTGATTCTGCCAACCAGCTCCCCCGTCGCCGGGACCGTGTTCTGACTGTGCCAGAGCTGGATATGGGGATGCTCGACTTCCTCTCTCTGTATGGTTGTGAGCTGCAATACGTGGTGGGAGAGAAAAACTCGGTGATGGGGCGGGTGATGCAACCCCTGAACCGCCTGCGTTATGA
This sequence comes from Marinobacter sp. F3R08, assembly GCF_018860425.1. Classification (GTDB taxonomy): domain Bacteria; phylum Pseudomonadota; class Gammaproteobacteria; order Pseudomonadales; family Oleiphilaceae; genus Marinobacter. The sequence continues at coordinate 18,597 of NZ_JAHKPI010000024.1, forward strand.
GGTCCGGTTCATAGAGGCTGCGCGGGAATGCCTCCCGGAGATAGAGGATGAGGATTTTTCGGATGAGCTTGAAGAAGCCATCGAGAGCAAACTTGAATCCCTTCCCATCGCCATCTGGAACGCCACCTGGGGTGTTGAAGAGATTGAAAAGCTGTTCACACTTGCCAAAGGTTATTATCCGGTTGCGGCTGAAGGCAATCCTGTCTCTGATCTTGCCGTTGATATCGACAGACTGAATGCCGCCGTTGCCAGGTTGCGCGCGGACGATCTGACGGTTTCCCTTGAGTTTGCCGGAAGTGTTCATCAGCGCTGGCAGGCCGAGTACCGGGCAGGTCAGCTGATCAACAGTGCGCTTTTGCTGACCGCACGTCTGCAGGATGGTACCCGATTACTGATGCAGCGCATCGAAGGCCGGCCACTGTGTCTCAACGGCCAGCCGAACAATCAGTCAGACATTGTGCAGAACATGTTTTTCAGCGTGTACATCGAAAAAATCCAGCCGTATATGAGTTCGGTCAGGCAGGCGCGCACTGCACTTATTGAGCCATTTGAACATTTGGCCAGAATCCAGACAGATGTCATGCCGGAGCGTTTCGCTGACTGGTATCAGCGGCATCTTTCCCAGGACGCGCCGAAAGGTCTCTGGCAAGAACTCGATGCCGCCATGATGGAACACACTCGGGCGTGGCAGGAGTTGCTTGGTCAGTGCGGCATGCGCCCCGGCGACTGAACCATGTCAGCGCTGGCTTTCCGGAGTTACCCTCAGAATTTCTTCCACCGTAGTCTGGCCTGAGGCCACCTTCTGGGCACCGCTCAGGCGCAAGGACTTCATGCCCTCTTTATAGGCGTCCATTCGGAGCTGCTCCAGCTCACAACGATCGGTGATCTGCCGCAGCAATGGGCCTGACAGTGTCATGATTTCGTAAACTCCGGCTCGACCAAGATAACCGGTATTCCGGCATTCCAGGCAGCCCACGGGCTGATGGAACTGTTTGGGAACCGGCGCCTTCCACGGCCGGGTCAGGGTCTGCCAGGCCTGTTCGTCAGCGGGGCCTGGCGCCTTGCAATGAGGGCAAAGGGTACGGGCAAGCCGCTGTGCCATCACTCCCAGTACCGTGGCCCGAATCAAGTAGGGAGGAATGCCCAGTTCCATCAATCGGGTGATCGCGCTCGGAGCATCGTTGGTGTGCAGAGTTGAGAGCACGAGATGGCCGGTGAGTGCCGCCTGAACAGCCATTTCAGCGGTTTCCAGATCGCGGATCTCACCAATCATGATGATATCGGGATCCTGTCGTAGCAACGCCCGCACACCTGCAGCGAATGTAAGGTCGATGTTGGTTTGAACCTGCATCTGGTTGAACGCCGGTTCCACCATTTCAATGGGGTCCTCGATGGTGCAGACGTTCAGTTCAGGCGAGGCGATCTGTTTCAGGGTTGAGTACAGGGTCGTGGTCTTGCCGGATCCGGTCGGTCCGGTTACCAGAACAATCCCGTGGGGGCGGGAGGTGATCTCCTGCCAGCGCTGGCGGTCTTCCTTGCCGAAACCCAATTGCTCATAAGATTTGAGCAGAACATCCGGATCAAAGATCCGCAGAACCATTTTTTCCCCAAAGGCGGTCGGCATGGTGGCCAGGCGAAGCTCAACTTCCCGGTTATCCGGCTTGCGGGTTTTGATGCGTCCGTCCTGGGGGCGGCGTTTCTCCGCCACATTCAGGCGGCCAAGAATTTTGAGGCGACTGGTGACCGCTACGCCCACGTGTTCCGGGAACTCATAAACGTTGTGGAGCACTCCGTCGATCCGGAAGCGGACCTGGGTGACCGAGCGCCTGGGTTCAATATGGATATCCGAGGCGCGCTGGTCGAAGGCGTACTGCAGTAGCCAGTCGACGATCTTGACCACGTGCTGGTCGTTGGCATCCGGATTTTCGCTGGCGCCCAGATCCAGTAATTGTTCGAAGTTCTGGTTACCGGCCACTCCCGGGCCCTGGTTGCCACTGGCCTTGCTGACGGAATTGGCCAGTTGATAGAACTCGACTGTATATCGGCGGATATCTTCAGGATTGGCCACAACGCGACGGATATTTTTGCGGACGGCCTGTTGAAGGTTTTGCACCCAGTCGCTCTTGAAGGGCTCCGCGCTTGCGATCAGCACCTCGTCCGAGCCGATCTCCACCGCCAGAATTCCGTGGCGTTGGGCAAAGGCGTATGACATCACCCGGGCAATGGCGGGCGTGTCGATTTTCAATGGATCAATGTGGTAATAGGTTTGTCCGGCCCAGTCGGCGAGCCAGTGAGTCAGCCGCTCCACATCAAGGGTATAGCCACTTTTCTGGCTGGTAAGCGCGGCAATGGCCACAAGCTCCAACGGGTGGCGTTTGTTTGTCTGTCCTTCGCCGGTGGCTGCACCGAGATTTGCCGAGAGCACTCGCTGGGCATCGTCCTGGCTGATCTCGTTACTGGCCACAAGCGCGGCGCAAACATCTTTCAGGGTCAGGGTGCTTCTGGACGGCGCGGGTGGCCGCGGCACGACCTCAGAGTTGCTCGTTTCAGCCATAGAAAGATGGGTTCCAGCTCTTCAGGGTGTGTTGCCGTCCGCCACCGGCCGGTTCACTTTAAGGTGAATCATTGCCGTAGTGAACAGCAGGAATGTCAGTACGGTCAGAATGACCGGTCCGGGTGCGCCTTCACTGAGCCAGGCGGAAACGACGGCCTGGGTGAAATAGAAAATCACCACGAATGACATCCAGATATAGCCACGATTGTGCCCCCTAAATACCGGAACCGCAAAGGGCAAAAGGGGAATCAGCTTGACAGCCAGTATCAGGGGTATCGAAACGCCTTGCACCGGTGCGGGATAGAAGGTGGTGATCAGAAGTGTTGCAAGCACACCGATGTACAGTGCGGCTGTTGTCCGGACGGTGGTTCGGGCTTTCGGATTGTTCAGCATAGTGTGTTCCGGGATAAATAAGTGTCTGACCGAATACGTTTTGTACCAAAGCCTGTATCAGTCACTGAGTTTCAGTGCGAGTCGTGCCAGGCGCTCACCAAACGCCTGGCACAAGGTTTTTTCGTGAGAGCTTAGCGGCTGTTGTTCGCCAGTGCCTGCCCAGTGTGTCGGGCCATAGGGAGTGCCACCGGTTTCTGTGGTCCCCAGGCTTTTTTCCGAGTATGGCAAGCCGCAGATCACCATGCCGTGGTGAAGCAGCGGCATCATCATGGTCGTCAGCGTCGTTTCCTGCCCGCCATGGAGGCTGCCGGTAGAGGTAAAAGCGCCGGCGGGTTTGCCTTCCAGGGCGCCACCGAGCCAAAGGTCGCCTGTACTGTCCAAAAAATGCTTCAGCGGTGCCGCCATGTTACCAAAGCGTGTTGGACTGCCAATGGCTAACCCGGCACAGTCGGCAAGGTCGGATTTGCTGGCGTAAGGCGCGCCCGAATCCGGCACCGCTGGCAATGAGGCCTTTGTGTCGGGAGAGACCGGTGGTACTGATCGCAGTCTGGCTTCAATGCCGTTAACCCGGGCGACCCCTCGGCCAATCTGGCTGGCCAGCTCCGCGGTCTGCCCGGTACGGCTGTAAAAAAGTACGAGAACATAGGGCATCTGGTCGGACATCTTAAGCGATCCTTGTGGTCTGGCTCGGGGAAGGTAATCCGGCTCAAAGAATGGCAAGCACGGCTTCCGGGGGGCGACCCAGGGCGGCTTTGCCGTTGGCGAGCACGATAGGCCGTTCGATCAGCTTTGGTGTCGCAACCATGGCTGAGATCAGTTGGCTATCGTCCAGATCGGGGTTGTCGAGGCCCTGTTCCTTATATTCTTTTTCCTTGGTGCGCATCAGGTCTCGGGGGCGCAGATTCAGTGCCTCCAGAATATCCTTCAGCTCCTGCTCTGTCGGTGGTGTTTCGAGGTAGCGTATAATCTCTGGCTCAATGCCCCGGTCGGTAAGCAGTTCAAGGGTTTGACGGGATTTCGAGCAACGCGGGTTGTGGAAAATACGGGTCGGTTCTGTCATCTTCGTGCCTGGTTGTCTGAATGGATGCCACGATTTCTGTGGCCGGTAGTCTAACAGGAGGTTTTCCAGTGCAGTACCCTGATTCGTTTCGTGTTCGTTCTGGCTACGGTCTGGTTGGTATTGTGCTTTTTGCTCTGGCCCTGACCAGTTGTGAAAAAACCGAGTTCGAGCGGGCCGGAGGGACAAAACTGAACTGGGATACGCTGCGCGGCCAATGGGTGCTTGTTAATTACTGGGCGGAATGGTGTAAGCCCTGCCTTGAGGAAATTCCGGAACTGAACGAGCTGGACAAAGCGCCCGATATTACGGTGCTCGGCGTCAATTTCGATGATGTTCAGGGCGATGCCCTGGTCGAACTGGGCGAGCGAATGGGGATCGGTTTTACCATGCTGGCGGATGACCCCGGCCCCGGTTTTGGCTGGAGTTTACCGGTTGCATTACCTGCCACGTTCCTTGTTGACCCGGATGGGGACCTGGTTGAAACCCGTTTCGGGCCACAGACTGAAGAAGAACTCCGGGCCTTGATTGGCGGCTGAGGCCGTTGCCCTAACTGAATTTTATTGCAGGAATAACCTGACGTTATGTCGCAGACTTTTGTACACCTCCGTGTCCATTCCGAGTACTCAATGGTGGATGGCCTGGTGCGGGTCAAGCCGCTGATAAAACGCGTTGCCGAATTGGGCATGCCGGCGGTAGGCCTGACCGAACAATCCAATATGTGCTCGCTGGTGCGCTTCTACAAGGCGGCTATGGGTGCGGGTGTGAAACCGATTATCGGGGCAGACCTGTGGCTGGAAAATCCGGATGAACCTGAAAACCCGTTCCGGCTTACACTGCTGGCCCGGGACAACGATGGCTACCTGAACCTCACTGAAATTATTTCACTGGGCTATACCGAGGGACAACGTTTTGGCAAGCCGATCATCCAGCGTAAATGGCTTGAGGCCCGGGCTAGCGGCCTGATTGCGCTCTCAGGCTCCAGGATGGGGGATGTGGGCAAGGCTCTGATGGCGGATAAGCCGGAACTGGCCCGCGAGCGCGCACGTTACTGGATGGATCTGTACCCGGACAGCTACTACCTCGAGTTGCAACGTACCGGTCGCCCCGGTGATGAGGATTGTCTGCACCTGAGCGTTGAACTGGCCGGGGCGCTCGGACTTCCGGTGGTGGCCACCAACGATGTTCACTTCCTGGACGCGGCAGACTTCGAGGCCCACGAGGCCCGTGTTTGCATCGGCGAGAGCCGCACTCTGGACGACCCGCGCCGTGACCGTCGTTTCAGTGACCAGCAGTACCTGCGCAGCGCCGATGAAATGATCGAGCTGTTCAGCGATATTCCGGAAGCGATCGAGAACACCGTTGAAATAGCGCGCCGCTGCTCCGTGAAGGTTCGAATGGGTGAATACTTCCTGCCTAACTATCCGATTCCGGAAGGCATGACCATGGACGACTATTTCCGGAAGGTCTCGGAAGAAGGTCTGGAAGACCGCCTTGCCAAGACCCTGAGTAAAGATGATCCGGAATACGATACCAAGCGCGAGGCGTACTACAAACGCCTGAACTTCGAGCTGGATATCATTATCCAGATGGGGTTCCCAGGCTACTTCCTGATCGTAATGGACTTTATCAAATGGGCCAAGAATAACGGCGTCCCCGTTGGGCCCGGTCGGGGCTCCGGTGCCGGTTCCCTGGTGGCCTATGCCCAGTTGATTACGGATCTGGATCCCCTGGAATACGACCTTCTGTTCGAGCGGTTCCTGAATCCGGAGCGTGTCTCGATGCCTGACTTTGACGTCGACTTCTGTATGGAAGGGCGGGACCGGGTGATTGAGTACACGGCCCAGAAATACGGTCGAGAGGCCGTGTCGCAGATCATTACCTTCGGTACCATGGCTGCAAAGGCGGTAGTGCGGGACGTTGCCCGGGTCCAGGGCAAATCCTACGGTCTCGCCGACAAGCTCTCCAAGATGATCCCCTTCGAGCCGGGTATGACGCTGGAGAAGGCTCTGGAGCAAGAGCCACAGCTGGTCGAATTTCTCGAGAACGACGAGGAAGCCCAGGAAATCTGGGAAATGGCTCTCAAGCTTGAAGGGGTATGCCGGAACGCCGGTAAACACGCCGGTGGTGTTGTAATCGCACCCACCAAGATCACCGACTTCTCGCCTCTTTACTGCGACGACGAGGGCGGTAGCCTTGTTACTCAGTTCGATAAGGGCGATGTGGAAGACGCCGGCCTGGTGAAGTTCGACTTCCTGGGTCTGCGCACGCTCACGATCATCAAGTGGGCGCTGAACATGATCAATCCGCGCCGGGAAAAGAAGGGCATGCATCCGCTCGACATTAACGAGATTCCACTGGATGACGTGCCTTCGTTCGACATGCTGAAGAAAGCTGAAACCACGGCGGTGTTCCAGCTGGAATCCCGGGGCATGAAGGATCTGATACGGCGCCTCCAGCCGGATTCCCTGGAAGACATGATCGCCCTGGTGGCCCTGTTCCGGCCGGGTCCGTTGCAGTCGGGCATGGTGGACGATTTTATCGACCGGAAGCATGGTCGCCAGCCCATGTCCTTCCCGCACCCGGATTATCAATATGAAGGCCTGAAGCCGGTTCTGGAGCCCACCTATGGGGTTATCCTGTACCAGGAGCAGGTCATGCAGATCGCCCAGGTGATGGCCGGTTATACCCTGGGTGGTGCGGACATGCTCCGTCGGGCCATGGGTAAGAAAAAGCCCGAGGAGATGGCCAAGCAGAAGCAGTTTTTCCTGGATGGCTGTGAGCAGAACGGGATCAACACGACCCTGGCCGAAAACATCTTTGATCTGGTGGAAAAGTTTGCCGGTTACGGCTTCAACAAATCCCACTCGGCTGCCTATGCCCTCGTGTCCTACCAGACCCTGTGGCTGAAAGCCCATTATCCGGCGGAGTTCATGGCCGCGGTACTGACCGCCGATATGCAGAACACCGATAAGGTGGTCACGCTGGTTGAAGAGTGCCGGAATATGAAGCTGGATCTGCTGGTGCCGGACGTCAGCCGATCGGAATACACCTTTACCGTCAATGATGAAGGCCAGATTGTTTATGGCCTGGGTGCGATCAAAGGTCTGGGGGAGGGGCCGATCCAGAGCATTGTGGAGGGGCGTGGCGATGGAGAGCCCTACCAGGATATTTTTGATTTCTGCCGGCGCGTGGATCTGAAAAAAGTTAACAAGCGAGCCATGGAAGCGCTGATCCGTTCGGGCGCGATGGACAAGCTCGGTGCTGGTCGGGCGCAGTTGATGGCCAGCATTGACAAGGCGGTGCAACAGGCAGATCAGCAATCCCGCAACGAATCCGTCGGTATGATGGATATGTTTGGAGAAATGCTTGAAGCGAGCGACGGCGGTGATCCCTACGAGGATGTTACCGGGGTGCGCGAGTGGCCTGAGAAACAACGGCTCAAGGGGGAGAAGGATACTCTGGGGCTTTACCTTACGGGCCACCCGTTTGATGAGTATGAGAAAGAAGTGCGGCGATTCGTCCGGTCATCCATCGCCGACCTGAAGCCGAACAAGTCTCCCCAGCGTGTTGCCGGACTGGTTGTTGCACAGCGGACCATGAAAACCCGCACCGGTTCTACCATGTGTTTTATTACGCTGGACGATCGCAGCGCCAGGATAGAGGCGACCCTGTTTTCGGAGGCCTTCTTTGAAAACCGGGAGCTGCTGCAATCTGATCAGGTGATTGTGGTGGAAGGGCAGGTCAGTCACGATGATTACTCGGGCCAGATGAAGATGCGGGTAAGCTCGGTGATGGACGTGGCCAGCGCTCGCCAGCAGTTCAGTCGCGGGCTGAAACTGAACCTGCACGCGGATCAACTCCAGAACGGCCTGTTGGAGAAACTCGACAGTACTTTAAGGCCTTTCCGTTGCGATGGCAGCCCGGTCTGGATCGAGTACAGCAGCGTGGAGGCGTCCACCCGCATTGAGCTGGGAGAGTCATGGCGGGTGCAACCGGACGACAATCTGTTGCTGGAGCTGCGGTACCTCGTAGGCGACCAGTCTGTAGAACTGGTCTATGATTGAGTAAGCTGTAAAATTAAAAGTTTGTCAGATTGCGGACTCATACCAATGTCCGCTTTAGCCACTGACCGGGCGCTGCTATCTTTGTGTCAAATTCTGGTTTGGCGGAGTATTTTCCCGCCTGGCAAAAAATGATGGAACATCATGAACCCTAATTATCTGGATTTCGAACAGCCAATCGCCGACCTGGAAGCCAAGATTGAAGAGCTTCGAATGGTGGGTAACGACACCGACATCAATATCACCGACGAAATCGCCCGGCTGAAGAAGAAGAGCGTCAGCCTGACGGAGAGTATCTTCTCCGATCTCAAGCCGTGGGACGTCGCCCGTCTGGCCCGCCATCCTCGCAGGCCCTATACCTTGGATTACATCGAATCCATGTTCGAGGATTTTGATGAACTACACGGTGACCGCCGTTATGCCGATGATCTGGCGATCGTCGGAGGTACTGCCCGCCTGGATGACAAGCCGGTGATGGTCATTGGTCATCAGAAGGGCCGGGAAATCCGGGACAAGGTCAAGCGTAACTTCGGTATGCCGCGTCCTGAGGGTTATCGAAAAGCCTTGCGCCTGATGGAAATGGCGGAGCGATTCAAAATGCCCATTCTCACGTTCATTGACACACCGGGAGCCTATCCGGGTATCGGTGCGGAAGAACGGGGCCAGAGTGAGGCGATTGCCTTCAATCTGGCCGTGATGTCCCGGCTGAAGACGCCGATTATTTCGACAGTAATTGGTGAAGGTGGTTCCGGTGGTGCATTGGCCATTGGTGTCTGTGATCAGCTGAATATGCTTCAGTACTCTACCTATGCGGTAATCTCTCCGGAAGGCTGTGCGTCAATCCTGTGGAAGAGCGCCGAGTTCGCATCGCAGGCCGCGGAAGCCATGGGTGTGACCGCGGATCGCCTGAAAGATCTTGGTCTCGCCGATAACGTGATTACCGAACCTCTCGGGGGGGCTCATCGTAACCCCGAGCAAATGTCGGAATCTCTCAAGGAAGTGCTGGCAAATGGCGTTGCTGAACTCAGCCGTCTGCCACTGGATGAGCTGGTATCCCGTCGCTATGAGCGGCTGACCCACTATGACACAGGGCGCTGAGCCCGGGTCAGGATTCCAATGGCCGGAGGTGCTTTGCGCCCCGGTCAGAGAACTTTCAGACCACTCCCGTCTTTGGGTTGCCCTCAGTGGTGGCCTTGATTCCACTCTGTTATTGCATCTGGCTGTCCATTGTCATGGTGGCCCCGGAGTTGTCAGGGCGGTTCACGTCAATCACCAGCTTCAACCGAATGCGTCAGAAGCCGAAGCGTTCTGTCGGGACTTGTGCTCGCGGCTCGGTGTTCCCCTGGTTGTTGAGCGGGTAACCGTTGCTGGCGGAGATAATCCGGACAACGTCGGAGGCCTCGAAGAGGCAGCCCGAACGGAAAGATATTCTGTTTTCGAAGCGCTGATGCAGCCACGAGACCTGCTCCTGATGGCCCATCATGGCGATGATCAGTCGGAAACCGTGTTGTTCCGGATGCTCCGTGGGAGTGGGGTGCGTGGGCTGGCGGGTATGCCGTCTCGTCGCGACCTGGGGGCCGGAGTTCTGGTCCGGCCGCTGCTCGGGTTCGGGCGGTTGGAACTTGAGCGCTGGGCCCGATCAGCGGGGCTGTCATGGGTTGATGATCCGAGCAATACCGACGAACGCTTTGACCGCAATTTTCTGCGTCATCAGGTGCTTCCACGTTTGCGGCAGCGTTGGCCAGGGCTTGATCGCAGGCTCCGTCACACCGCTGAGGCCTGTGCGGAGAGCGAAGCCCTGAACCGGAAGCTGGCTGAGTTGCAGTGGCACACGCTTGGCGGCGAGCGCGACCGCCTGCCTGTTTCGGGGCTGAGGGAAATGTCACTGGCGGAACAGAAAAACCTTGTTCGCTGGTGGATTAGGGCGCGTGGTTTTCATGCGCCTTCCATCGGGGACTGGCGTCAGGTTATGCAGGATCTGCTGTTCGCAGGCGAGGATCGCGAGCCGGAGTTCAGGTCCGGGGGGTTCAGTCTGCGTCGATTCCAGGGCGATCTGTACCTGGTTCCCGATAGGGAAGCATTGCCGGATTCTCCGGTTACCCTTAAGCCGGGACTTGTCAGAAGCTGGGGAGAGTGGTCGCTTCGGTTGGAGCCGGCGCATACCCCGAAAGAGTCTCTGCCGCCAATAAGGGTATCTACGAGGCAGGGTGGCGAGCGGGTCCGTTTACGTACCGGCAGTCCATCCCGCCCCCTCAAAAAGTGGCTTCAGGAACAGGGCGTGCCACCCTGGGAAAGGGCCCGTCTGCCGCTGGTTTTTGCCGGGTCAGGCAGCGCTGAAGAGCTCATCGCCATTGGCGATTTATGGTGTTCTGAACAATACTCAGAAGGCGCCCATGCCGCCCGCTGGCGGCTGGTCGTAAGGCGGGAATTTGATTGAGTCAGTCTGGCCTTTCTGGTAGTCTGGCGTCCCATCTTGAGATGACAATCTCCCTTCTTCACCGAACCAGACAATCACGGAATCTGCATGACGCGTTATATTTTCGTCACCGGCGGTGTCGTGTCCTCCTTGGGGAAAGGTATCGCATCAGCCTCGCTGGCTGCGATCCTCGAGGCACGCGGCCTGAAGGTCACTATTCTCAAGCTGGACCCGTACATCAACGTGGACCCCGGCACCATGAGCCCATTCCAGCACGGTGAGGTTTTTGTCACCGAGGATGGCGCGGAAACAGATCTCGATCTGGGTCACTATGAACGCTTCATCCGTTCACGGATGAGTCGCCGGAACAACTTCACGACCGGTCGGGTCTACGAAGAAGTGATCCGGAAGGAACGTCGCGGTGACTACCTCGGCGGTACCGTACAGGTTATTCCCCACATCACTGACGAAATCAAGCGCAGGGTTGTGGAAGGCGCCGCCGGAGCGGATGTGGCGCTGATCGAAATCGGCGGCACCGTTGGTGACATCGAATCCCTGCCGTTTCTGGAAGCCTGTCGCCAGTTGAAAGTGGAAGTCGGTCCCCAGCGTGCCCTGTTCATGCACCTGACTCTGGTTCCCTACATTGCGACCGCGGGTGAAATCAAAACCAAGCCAACTCAGCACTCCGTCAAGGAAATGCGCTCTATTGGCTTGCAACCGGATATCCTGTTGTGCCGTTCAGAACATGAAGTCGACGCGAGTTCCCGTCGCAAGATTGCTCTGTTCACCAATGTGGAAGAGCGGGCTGTTATTCCTCTGCAGGACGCCAAGTCCATCTATGCGATTCCTCGCATGCTGCATGAGCATGGCCTGGATCAACTGGTTATTGAGCGCTTTAACCTGGATGCCCGACCTGCGGATCTGGGTGAGTGGGATGGCGTTGTAGAATCGTTGATGAACCCTGAGCACGAAGTAACCATTGCCATGGTTGGCAAGTACATGGAGCTTCTTGATGCTTACAAATCTCTGATTGAATCCCTGTTGCATGCGGGCATCAAAACCCGCACCAAGGTCAACATCAATTACATCGATTCCGAGGATATTGAGCGCGATGGCACCGAAGTTCTCGCCAGCGCCGATGCTATCCTGGTGCCGGGTGGATTTGGTGAGCGTGGTGTAGAGGGTAAAATCCGTACCGTTCAGTATGCCCGTGAGAACAAGGTTCCCTACCTGGGGATCTGTCTCGGCATGCAGGTGGCGGTTATCGAATATGCCCGGAATGTTGCGGGTCTGAGTGATGCCCACAGTACTGAGTTCCGCGAACACACGCCTGAGCCGGTGGTTGGCCTGATTACTGAGTGGTTGGATTCCACCGGAGAGCGGGAAGAGCGCACGGAAGAATCCGATCTGGGCGGGACCATGCGTCTTGGGGCACAGGACTGTGTCCTCACGGAAGGTTCCACCATTGCCAATTGCTACGGCAGGAAAACCATTCGTGAGCGTCATCGTCACCGCTACGAGGTGAACAACCATTTCCTGCCCAAGCTGGAAGAAGCGGGGCTTCAGATCTCGGGCCGTTCGACGGATGGTCGGTTGGTAGAGGTTGTTGAGGCGCCGAACCACCCCTGGTTTGTGGCCTGTCAGTTCCACCCGGAATTTACCTCGACACCCCGCGACGGGCATCCGTTGTTCAGAGGGTTCGTTGAGGCAGCGCTGGCCGGACAGAAAGGGGCCTGAGTATGGCGCAGAGCATCGTAAATGTTTCTGGCATTGAGGTCGCGAACGAAAAGCCGTTTGTTCTGTTTGGCGGCATGAACGTCCTTGAGTCGCCGGAACTGGCGATGGAGGTGGCGCAGGCTTATGTTGAAGCAACCGGAAAGCTCGGTATCCCGTACGTTTTTAAGGCATCTTTCGACAAGGCCAACCGGTCGTCTGTGAACTCCTTCCGAGGCCCTGGCCTTGAGAAGGGGCTGCAGATACTGGCGGACATAAAGAGCACATTCGGTGTTCCCATTATCTCTGATGTCCACGAACCCGCACAGGCGGCACCGGCGGCAGAAGTTTGCGACATCATACAGCTACCGGCTTTTCTGAGTCGCCAGACTGATCTTGTGGTAGCGATGGCCAAAACCGGCGCCGTGATCAATATCAAGAAAGCGCAGTTTCTGGCTCCGCAAGAGATGAAGCACATCATCACCAAGTGTGAAGAGGCCGGCAACGATAAGGTGATCCTGTGTGAGCGGGGCAGCAGCTTTGGTTACAATAACCTGGTGGTCGATATGCTTGGCTTTGGCATCATGAAAGCCATGAATGTGCCGGTTATGTTTGATGTGACGCATTCCCTGCAAATGCCCGGAGGGCGAGCGGACTCTGCGGGAGGCCGACGTGCTCAGGTTACGGACCTGGCACTGGCCGGGATGTCTCAGGGCCTGGCTGGTTTGTTTCTCGAGGCCCACCCCGATCCGGATCAGGCCAAATGCGATGGTCCCTGCGCCCTTCGTCTCAGCCAGTTGGAGCCTTTCCTGCAGAGGATAAAGGCAGTCGATGATCTGGTGAAAAGCTTTAAACCTATCGACACCGCCTGATTGGCGGTGTTGGCGTTTTATGCGGACCATGGGAGCGAGAGGGAAGGGCCCTGAAGAATTGGAGAGGGCCATGGAAGGCAGCGGTTTCCGCAGCGCCGTTCCCACTTGCTCTGCCCCCCAAATTTGAACACGAACTTGGAGACAGAGAAGAATGACCAAGATTGCCAACATCAAGGGCCGTGAGGTCCTGGACTCCCGCGGTAACCCCACCGTCGAAGCCGACGTTATTCTTGAAGACGGTACCATCGGCAGTGCGTGTGCACCATCCGGGGCATCTACCGGCTCCCGCGAAGCACTGGAACTGCGTGACGGTGATGCTTCCCGTTATCTTGGCAAAGGTGTTCTGAAGGCGGTTGACGCCGTGAACAGCAAAATCCGTGACGCGCTGTTAGGCAAAGATGCCGCTGACCAGCGTGCTCTGGATAACATCATGCTTGAACTGGACGGCACTGAGAACAAGGCCAACCTGGGTGCCAATGCAATCCTGGCAGTTTCTCTGGCTGCGGCCAAAGCGGCGGCGATTTCACTTGGTAAGCCGCTGTATGCCCACATTGCTGACGTCAACGGCACCTCCGGCAAGTTCTCCATGCCGGTGCCGATGATGAATATTCTGAATGGCGGTGAGCACGCGGACAATAACGTTGATATCCAGGAGTTCATGGTTCAACCGGTTTCCGCCAGGAATTTCTCTGAAGCCCTTCGCGTTGGTGCGGAGATTTTCCACAGCCTGAAGAAAGTTCTGAAGGCTCAGGGCCTGAATACTGCGGTTGGTGACGAGGGCGGTTTTGCCCCCAACCTGCCTTCTAACGAAGCCGCACTGGCGGTGATTCAGGAAGCTGTCGAGAAGGCCGGTTACAAGCTGGGCACTGATGTGACCCTGGCTCTGGATTGCGCCTCTTCCGAGTTCTACAAAGATGGCCAATACCAGCTTTCCGGTGAGGGCAAGAGCTTTGATTCCGAGGGCTTTGCGGATTACCTGGCCGGTTTGAGTGAACGTTACCCGATCGTATCTATCGAAGACGGTATGGACGAAAGCGACTGGGATGGCTGGAAAGTGCTGACCGACAAGCTTGGTAGCAAGGTCCAGCTGGTGGGTGATGATCTGTTCGTCACCAACACCAAAATCCTGAAGCAGGGTATTGAGAAGGGCGTTGGTAACTCTATCCTGATCAAGTTCAACCAGATCGGCAGTCTGAGCGAGACCCTGGATGCCATCAAAATGGCCCAGGATGCCGGCTTTACGGCAGTGATTTCGCATCGTTCCGGCGAAACCGAGGACACCACCATTGCAGATCTGGCTGTCGCTACCTGTGCTGGCCAGATCAAGACCGGTTCACTGTGCCGTTCGGACCGCGTTGCCAAGTACAACCAGCTTCTGCGCATAGAAGAAGCTCTGGAAGGGAAGGCACCGTATCGCGGCCTGAGCGAGATCAAAGGGCAGGGTTGATCGACTGACCTGACCGGTTCTGGCATCGTGTCAGACCGGTTGTCAGCAAAAAACTGCCGAGGCCATCGTGTTCCGGACGAAAGTCCGAAGACGATGGCCTTTTTGTACAGGCAGTTAGAAGAATTTGTTGCTAATCTACTCTAAGGTCTATACTCAACGTCCGGCGTTGCAGTTTTGGCTATTTAATATTCAACGGAATCGGCAATGAAGTTGCTCTGGACCATAATGGTAGTGGTAATTCTCCTGCTTCAGGTACGCCTGTGGGTCGGGGAGGGTAGTTTTGCCCAGGTCTGGGCACTCGAGCAGTCTATCGCTGAGCAACGTGAGGAGAATTCTGAGCTGGCTACCCGCAATGAGCGTCTCTATGCCGAGGTCAGGAACCTGCGCAATGAGCAGGGCGCGGTAGAGGAGCGGGCCAGAATGAACCTCGGTCTGATAAGAGAAGACGAAACCTTTTTCCTTGTTGTCGAACACTGATCCTCTATGCCCGATCCAAGGTTTTGGCTGATTGTTCCTGCCGCCGGCATTGGCCAGCGCATGCAGGCAGAGCAACCCAAACAGTATCTCCGGATCGACCAGCGTTTTATTCTCGATATCACACTATCCCGCTTGTTGGATTCCGCACCGTTTTCCGGCTGCATGGTGCCGTTGCATCCTGCGGATCGTTGGTGGCCCGAGACGGAGGCCAGTCGGGATAACCGGATTCAGACCTGCACCGGCGGCGCCGAGAGAGGAGATTCGGTTTTGTCGGCACTGCATGCCATGGCAGAGCAGGTACGGGATGACGATTGGGTTCTGGTTCACGACGCGGCCAGACCCTGCCTTCACACCCGGGATCTGTCCAATCTTATCGATCGTCTCGGGAACCATCCGATCGGTGGGCTCCTCGCCTCGCCAGTAGCCGACACTCTAAAGAAAGCCCGAACCGGCGAATTTCCAGAGGTCGTCGAAACGGTCGATCGCTCCAGCTTATGGCGTGCCCTGACCCCTCAGATGTTTCGCTACCGCTTGCTGGTTGAGTCTCTGGAAGCTGCGTTGGCCGGGGAGCTTCCGATCACTGACGAGTCCTCTGCAGTGGAGTTTTCCGGTAATATGCCGGTTCTGGTTGAGGGACGGCCGGACAATATCAAGATCACCGTACCCGCGGATCTGGCGCTCGCAGGTTTTATCCTGAGCCGGATCTGAGGTTTCCGAATTTCCCGGAGCACATTATGCGTATTGGTCAGGGCTTCGATGTCCATGCTTTCTGTGAAGGCGATTCTGTCACTCTTGGTGGTGTTAGCATTCCGTACTCTCGTGGGCTCAAAGCCCATTCTGATGGCGATGTACTGCTGCATGCGCTGGCGGACGCACTGCTGGGCGCCGTAGCGCTTGGCGACATCGGTCACTTTTTCCCGGACACCAGTGATGAATGGGCCGGAGCCGACAGCCGCGATCTTTTGCGGCGGGTCATGGCCAGGGTCCGGGACGAAGGGTTCAGTGTGGTCAACGTGGATACCACAGTGATCGCCCAGGCCCCGAAAATGGCACCGCACATCGAAGCTATTCGCCTTAATATTGCTGAGGATCTTGGCGTGCCCGCCAGCCGTGTCAGCGTGAAGGCAACCACCACGGAAACACTGGGATTTACGGGGCGCGGTGAAGGCATTGCCTGCCAGGCTATTTGCCTGCTTGAGGCGGTGGGCTCGTGAGTCAGTGGCGCCTTGACTGGCCGACTTCCAGTGGTGGACGTTTAGCCCACGCCCGACTCAAGACAAGCCCCGGCGATTTTGTGGTTGATGAGGTGCTGGAATTTCCGGACCTTCCCACGGACTTGCCGGCAGAGCCGGTCGCAGGACAGGGAGAGCATCTCTGCCTGAAGCTTGAGAAGATTGGCGATAATTCGGAGTATGTTGCTCGTGAGCTGGCCAGAATGGCCGGTTGCCGGAGTTTTGATGTCGGCTTTTGCGGACTCAAGGATCGACATGCGGTAACGCGCCAGTGGTTCAGCCTCTATCGGCCGGGATGTGAGGCCCAGGACGGCGATCTGATTCGGGAAATAGCGGATCGCTGGCCGGTATTGTCTGCTACAAGGCAATTACGGAAACTGCGACGGGGAGATCATCACGGTAATGCATTTGTTATTACTCTGCGGGAAGTGAACGCCGATCGCCAGGACGTTGATGCAGCGCTCCATCGACTGGCAGACCTGGGGGCCCCAAATTATTTCGGTCCCCAGCGGTTTGGCATCGGTGGTGCCAATCTTGATCGGGCAGTCTCCGTTGACCCGACGACCCTTAACCGACGCGGTCGGTCGGGTGGGAAAGGCCGCAGCAGTAAAAAGCGTGGTGGCAGCGAAGACGCTAAAAACGTATTGTATTTTTCGGCGGCTCGCTCCTGGTTATTTAACGAAGTACTTGCAGCGCAGGTAGAAGACGGCAGCTGGGCGAAATCAGGAGCAACAGGGCCTCTGTGGGGGGACGGCGGTACGACCGCTACCGGGGCCCAGGAAACCCTTGAGCGAGGCATTGTGGCGCTGACCCCAGCGTTGGCAGGTCTGTTTTCGGTTACCCGGATGAAACCGGAGCGAAGGCCTCTGGCGGTAAAACCGGAGAAGCTTACCTGGCAGTGGCTGGAGGAAGGCAGTCTGGAACTGGCGTTTTTTCTGTCCCCCGGGCAGTACGCCACTACGATTTTGAGTGATATTTTCGAGCTTGAGGACATGAGCCTCGGCCGACATAACGAAAAACAAGGCTAGCGGAGAACACTGTGCGTATTCTGTTGTCGAATGATGACGGCGTTCATTCACCAGGACTGATTGCCCTGTTCGAGGGATTGCAGGGTCTTGGTGAGCTTGAGGTCGTGGCACCGGACCGTGATCATAGCGGCGCCAGCAATGCCCTGACCCTCAATCGGCCACTGACGGTAGAGGAACATCCCAACGGGTTCCGTTCCGTGGATGGAACACCTACAGACTGTGTCCACCTGGCGGTTGACGGACTGTTCAATGAGCCGTTCGATAGGGTGGTTTCCGGTATTAATACCCATGCGAATCTGGGTGATGACATTATCTATTCGGGTACGGTTGCCGCAGCAACCGAGGGTCGGCACCTCGGCTTGCCAGCGATCGCAGTCTCTCTGGTCAATGATGGCCACTTTCACTACGAGACAGCTGCCCGGGTTGTCCGTATGCTGCTGGAGAGCGAGCAGCCTCTGGTACTCGGGCCGCGCTCCATTCTGAACGTCAATGTCCCGGACGTACCGTGGGAGGCCTTGGCCGGCATCAGGGTGACCCGGCTTGGTCACCGGGAGCGGGCCGAGGGTGCGGTTCCCATGACCTGTCCACGAGGAAAAGAACGTTTCTGGATCGGGGCTGCGGGAGAGGGCGGTGATGCCGGTCCTGGAACAGACTTCCACGCCGTGCGCGAAGGCTTTGTGTCGGTAACGCCGGTGCACATCGACATGACTCGGCATGAGGCGCTGTCCCGGCTCCGGGAATGGGTGGATAACCTCGGTGACTCTGTGGAGGGGCAGATATGACCGCTCTGCTCGAAGGCATCGGGATGACTTCTCGACGCACGCGGATGCGACTGGTCCATCGTCTCAGGGAAGCAGGTATCGAATCGGATCGGGTACTTGAGGTTATGGGAGAGGTGCCAAGGCACATTTTTCTGGATGAAGCGCTTTCCCATCGGGCCTATGAAGATACCTCCTTGCCGATCGGTTATGGTCAGACCCTGTCCCAGCCATACATCGTGGCGCGCATGACGGAGCTAATGCTGGCTCACGGCCCGTCAAGGGTACTGGAACTGGGGACCGGCTCAGGTTACCAGACCTCGGTCCTTTCCCGGCTGTTCGGGGAAATCTACAGTGTGGAACGTATCAAGGCATTGCAGGACCGGGCCAGGGACCGGCTGCGGCAGCTAAATGCCCGGAACGTATTCCTGAAACACGCTGATGGCGGCATGGGATGGCCCGAACGCGGTCCTTTTGACGGCATAATCGTGACTGCGGCTCCCATTGAAGTACCCGGCGAGTTGCTTGCTCAGCTTGCCGAAGGTGGTGTGCTCATTGCGCCCGTTGGCGAAGAAAATCAGGTTCTGGTTGAGGTTATCCGCCGGGGTGATCATTTCGAGCACAAAGAACTGGAACCAGTCCGGTTCGTGCCGCTGCTGGGCGGGGTTGTCCGATAGGTATGGTTGACTCTGCGGCCGCAGGCCCTGACTCCGGGAGCGACAGCGTGCGTGATCATCACCCGGCAGCAGTGTTGCTGCGGGGTATCGCCATGGGCGCTGCGGATATCGTTCCGGGTGTATCCGGTGGCACGATTGCTTTTATTACCGGCATATACTTCCGGCTGCTCGAAGCCATAAATGCTGTCCCGGGGGCGGTCTTCCACCATCTGTGTCGGGGCCGGTTCAGGGTGTTCTGGCGTGCTTGCGATGGGACCTTCCTGGTGTGCCTGCTGGCGGGCATACTGTCCAGTATTGCTACCCTGGCCTCGGTTATCAGTTATGTGCTGGTGACCTATCCGATTCTTATCTGGAGCTTTTTCTTCGGCCTGATCGTGGCCTCGGTATGGCATGTGGGGCGTCAGGTCAGGTATTACAGACCAGCTCTTGTGATACCAGTCTTGTCCGGAATTGTTATCGCCTGGTGGATTACCACCTTGTCGGCAAGCCAGGTCTCGCCGTCTGCGCTGGCGTTTTTTGGAGCCGGTGCGCTTGCTATTTGCGCAATGATCCTCCCGGGCATCTCGGGCAGCTTTATTCTGGTCATCATCGGTATGTATGCACCGGTGCTGGCCGCTATCAAATCGATCGATCTGGTCACTCTGTCCTTGTTTATGGCCGGTTGTGTGGTTGGCCTGTTGTCCATTGCCCGCCTGATCACCTGGGCGTTTCACCATTTTCATGACCTGGTGCTCGCTGTGTTAACTGGCTTTATGATCGGTGCGCTCAACAAGGTCTGGCCCTGGAAAGAAACTCTCAGCTGGCGCGTGAACAGCTCTGGAGAAAATGTACCGCTGAATGAGGCAAGCATTTTGCCCTGGACGTTCGCAGAGCAAACCGGTCAGGATCCTGACATACTTCTGGCCATGTTGATGGCGGTGGTTGGCTTTGGTCTTGTTCTGCTGGTGGAATGGATTGGGACCAGGCGTGGACATGCGCCAAAGGCGGAGTAATTCGCTGGCAATACAGAGCAAGAGTGTTACCTGGCGCACAAAAAGAGTGTTTCGTGAGGTAACAGCAGAGTACAGGCAGTAACTTGGCTTCCTGTTGGAAATGTGCAATATATTAGCAAGTTACTATAAAAAGTTTAGAAATCTCTTCGACAAACACAATGGTTTATACGGATTTTTCATAACTGGGTCATTTTTATTCCTGTGAGACTTTTGCGTGGACTAGTCAGTGCCGTATTTCCGGCGTCCCCGCGGTTCCCTTCCGGTGCCTCTGAACTCTATCGCCCCTCGGAAAAAACTCCGATCCGCTTTCTGACTCTTTTTCTCCTTCTTGTCTCGTTGCTTTTTTCGGGCTGCAATACGCAGTCACTGTACCAGGATGATATATACAATCCGCCGGTCTACTGGGGCCGCCACGTGGTCCAGCCCGGTGAAACCCTCTACAGCATAGCGTGGCGATATGGGCGGGATTATCGAGAGCTGGGCGATGCCAATGGCATTGGTCCGCCATGGAACCTCCAGGCGGGGCAGGTGCTGCGTCTCGATCTTCGCGGAAATGTAACGTCGAGCCGGCAAACTGCAACTGTCAGCAAGCCGGTATCATCCGCGCCCCGAAAGACAAACCGGACCTCGCCGCCAAAGCAGACAGCCGCCACGGCATCAAAACCTGCAGTAACTCGGGCTCCGAGCAAAGGAGCGCCTCTGGCGTCACAGACCCAGACCGTGGCCAAGATCGACTGGCGCTGGCCTCACGTTGGCACTGTAATTGCTGGATATTCAACATCCGGAAAGGTCAATAAAGGTATTGATATTGCCGGGAAAGCCGGAGATGCTGTAAGAGCATCGGCCAACGGGAGTGTGGTCTATGCCGGCAGTGGGTTGCTAGGATACGGTAACCTCATTATCGTAAATCACAACGAGCACTATTTGAGTGCTTACGCTCATAACCGGAAGATTCTGGTGCAGGAAGGGGAGGATGTGAAAGCCGGGCAGGTGATCGCAGAGCTCGGTAGCAGTGGCGCTGAACGACCTATGTTGCACTTTGAGATTCGCAAGAATGGCAACCCGGTTGATCCAGTTCATTTTTTGCCACCGCGCCAGTAAGAAAAGCAAATGACAAGCTGCGCAAACCCTACATACCGGTACTGACAGGAACACCGCGTTCGCAAGAAAAACAAAAAGAGTAACGACCGAGACAGGTCGACCAACAAAATGTCCTGAAGAAAAAAACATGGAGACAGAGACGTTCGCAATAACAAGAAATATCGAACGAACAACCAGGATCATTGAGAGGCGGGGCAAAAACAATGTCAGCAGAGCAAGAAGACATCATCATTGATCGCGTATCGGACACGGACGATGCCGAAGATCAACTGTTAGCAGAAGAAAAAACCGATAAAGGAGCTACTGAAGAAGTAGCCGCTGCAGTCGAAGAAGATTTTCCTACCCAGGGGCGTTATTTCGCCAGTCCGAAGCAGCTGGATGCAACCCAGCTCTATCTTAACGAAATTGGTTTTTCACCGCTTCTGACGCCAGAAGAAGAGGTCTACTTTGCACGCCTGGCGCGCAAGGGAGAAGAGTCCGGGCGCAAGAGGATGATTGAAAGCAACCTGCGTCTGGTCGTGAAGATCGCTCGTCGCTACGTGAATCGGGGGCTGACGCTGCTGGATTTGATTGAGGAGGGTAACCTCGGTCTGATCCGGGCGGTTGAAAAGTTCGATCCGGAGCGAGGATTCCGATTCTCCACCTATGCCACCTGGTGGATTCGCCAGACGATTGAGCGGGCTATCATGAACCAGACCCGTACGATTCGTTTGCCGATCCATGTGGTGAAGGAACTGAACCTGTACCTGCGAGCAGCCCGGGAACTGACCCAGAAACTGGATCATGAGCCTTCGGCGGAAGAGATCGCTCAGATGGTCGACAAGCCGGTGGCTGACGTCAAGCGAATGCTGGGCCTTAATGAACGTGTGGCGTCCATGGATACGCCCATCGGCGCAGGCGGCGAAAAGTCTTTACTGGACACTGTGGCCGACGAGGGCGCGTCTGATCCTGCGGATCTCCTGCAAGACAATAATATGTGTTCATGCCTGGAGAAGTGGATTGATCAGCTTAGTGATAAACAGCAAGAAGTGTTGTCACGTCGTTTTGGTTTGAGGGGTTATCCGGTAAGCACGCTGGAGGAAGTGGGGCAGGAAATCGGTCTGACCCGCGAACGGGTCCGGCAGATTCAGGTAGAGGCGCTGCGTCGCCTCCGGGAAATTCTGGAGAAGGAAGGTTTGTCGGGGAATCTGTTGTTCAAGTAGCCCCACCTGATCGTTCGATTGAGAAAAACCGGCCAGGATATTCCTGGCCGGTTTTTTTGTGTTTCAGGATCGTTGCAAATGAGAACCAGGTTGTGCAATGGCCGGTAGCCTCATTGATAGAATGCCGTGACCGGGCGGGGATAAGGGTGTCGAAACCCGGTGCACGAATGAAACACGTCAATAATAACGATAGAAAAGGAAAGGACTATGAAGAAGGCTCTTACAACCGGTTTTGCCTCTCTGGTTATGACAGCACTGCTGACTGGACCGGCAGCAGCGCTCACGGTGGAAGGTGTTGATGTGCCGGATACCTACTCCGCAATGGATACGGAACTGAAACTCAATGGCGCCGGTACCCGTTCCAAGTGGTTTATGGATCTGTATATCGGAGGCCTCTATGTACCGGAGGCCGTTGACGATAGCGACCTGGTGATCAATGCGGATGAGCCCCAGGCGATCACTCTGCATATCATTTCCGGCATGATTACCAGTGAGCGAATGACCGAGGCCACGCTGGAGGGTTTTGAAGCTTCCACTGACGGTGAGATGGCCTCTATTCAGGAGGATGTGGACCAGTTCATGGCGGTGTTCGAGGAAGAGATTACCGAAGGTGATGTATTTGATCTGGTGTATCTGCCAGGTGAAGGCGTCCGGGTTCTGAAAAACGGTGAGCATAAAGACACCGTAGGCGGCCTGGCATTCAAAAAGGCCCTGTTCGGGATCTGGTTATCCGACAAGCCGGCCCAGAAGGACCTGAAAGAAAAAATGCTGGGACAACGGTAAGCTCCGTTCCCTGTTGGAAGGAAAAGCCGGCTCGATGCCGGCTTTTTCATGTCATGGCCTCAGAGATAATCCCTTTTCTCCTTGAATTCGCAGAGGTCTTCGATGATGCAGGCGCCACATTTGGGTTTTCTGGCGGTGCAGGTGTAGCGACCGTGAAGGATCAGCCAGTGATGAGCGTCCAGCAGAAACTCTTTTGGCACCAGGCGCATCAGGCGGTTCTCTACCTCGAGAACATTTTTGCCCGGAGCGATTCCGGTTCGATTCGACACCCGGAAGATATGGGTATCCACCGCCATTGCCATATGTCCGAAGGCAGTATTCAGCACCACGTTCGCGGTCTTTCTGCCAACTCCCGGTAAAGCCTCGAGATCCTCCCGGCGTTCGGGTACCTGGCTGCTGTGCTTCTCGACCAGAATGCGGCAGGTCTTGATTACGTTCTCGGCCTTGCTGTTAAACAAGCCAATGGTTTTGATGTATTCCTTGAGTCCGTCCACCCCGAGGGCGAAGATGGCCTCGGGCGTGTTGGCTACCGGAAACAGCTTGTCGGTGGCTTTGTTTACACCCACGTCCGTGGCCTGGGCCGACAGGATGACGGCAATCAGTAATTCGAACGGGCTGGAGTAATTCAGCTCGGTGGTTGGATTGGGATTGGCATCCCTCAGTCGGGTAAAGATCTCAATGCGTTTCTGTTTGTTCATCAGCTCTCAGTCATCGAAACTCTGCAATCAGGAAACGTTACCGGTAACCCGGACCCGCTTGCTGCCCGCCGCCACGGTTGCCGGCTCACGGGCTTTTCGGCGCTCTTCAAGGTGTTTGTCGATCCCGTTTTTAAGGGCGATCAGCAAGCCCAGCCCGATGAAGGCGCCGGGAGGAAGAATCATGAACAGCATATCCGGATAATTATCGAACGGGCGAATTACCCAGTCCGCCGCTACGGGGCCAAGGAGCAGGTGCATGTCGACAAACAGAGTGCCTTGTCCGATGAGTTCCCGCAAACCGCCCAGAACGACCAGAACAATCAGGAAGCCGAGCCCCATCATGGCGCCGTCCAGAAGGGCTGGACCGGGTGGGTTTCGTGAAGCGAAAGCATCGGCCCGGCCAAGAATCGCGCAGTTGGTTACGATCAGGGGAATGAAAATTCCAAGGATCTGGTACAGCTCGTAGGTAAAGGCCTGCATCAGGAGTTCCGCGCAGGTTACAAACGACGCGATGATCATGACAAACGCAGGCAGGCGCACGGACTCGCCAACGAAATTACGGATCAGCGATACCGCCAGATTGGAGCCCATTAACACCATCAATGTGGCCAGTCCCAGACCGATGGCGTTAACAACGGTGCTGGTCACCGCCAGAAGAGGGCAAAGCCCCAGTACCTGGACAAGGGCGGGGTTGTTGTCCCAGAGCCCGTCCCGGATGATTTCGCTGGAGGTTTTGGTTGCCATGATCAGGAATGCTCCGTGTTGGACGATTCACCGGCAATCACTTCCGGGTTCAGAATTTTGTCTCTTAGCGATGGCGTCTCGTTGAGCTGTTCGCGGATAACCTGGCGATGCTCCCGGAAATAGATCAGGGCTTTCTGCACAGCCTTGACCACAGCTCTCGGTGTGATGGTGGCTCCGGTAAACTGGTCAAATTCACCGCCGTTCTTTTTGACGTTCCACGCCCGGTGCGGTGGCTCGCCCAGAGAACGACCATCAAAACTTTTGATCCAGTCCGATTTCCGGGTTTCGATACGATCTCCCAGCCCGGGTGTTTCTTTATGGCTGGTTACCCGGACGCCGAGAACGGTGCCTTGCATGTCCACACCGATCAGCAGGCTAATCCTTCCGGAGTAACCATCAGGCGCCACGATCGGCATAATCATGCCAACGGGGCGCTCGTTCCGCCGGGCAACCCAGACCGTAAGCGGGCCGGGTTGGGCAAGGCGTTCGCTGGCGGGCAATTGCACGGTGTCCCTGAGCAAATCGTTGTCGTGTCGGCTTTGGGGGATAATCTCATACAGTGCCTGGGCTTCTGCGCGAGCCGCTTGCTCTTGTATGCGTTCCTCGGTAGCTACCTGGGTTATAGCGATGGTGCCACCGGTGATCACGGCGAACAAGCCAAGCCCGATGGCACTGCGACGGATGGACGTTGCAACTGCAGTCATGATTAGCCCTGACTCCCCGGGACACCGCGACGGGCCTTGTGATGACCGTATGTCCGCGGGGGAGTGTAGTGGTCGATAAAGGGTACGGCAAAGTTCATCAGCAGAACGCTGAATGCCACGGCATCGGGATAATTGCCCCAGGTGCGGATCAGGTAGATCAGGATGCCAATCCCCGCGCCATAAATCAGTTTACCCTGATGGCTCGTAGCGGCAGAAACCGGATCGGTCGCAATAAAAAACGCTCCGAGCATGGTGCCGCCTGCGAGTATATGCAATGAGAGCGGCGTGTAGAGGTCGGCATTGCTGCCAAAGGCCAGGCTCATCACGATCAGGCCGCCGAGAAAGCCCGCCGGAATATGCCAGCTGATAATGCGCAGACCGATCAGCAACAGGCCGCCGGCCAGGAATGCCGCGTTGACCCACTCCCAGCCTCTGGCAACGTTGTTGCCAAACGTCGGGTGATTAAGCACCTCAGCAGCCGTATGTATGGTGATCTTGTGCTTGTACTCGTCAAGCGGCGTTGCCATGGTCCAGCCGTCAAACGCCGTTTGCTGGCCGGAGGCAATGGTTGCCAGTGTCTCACTGAAGCCCGGTGCGCTATTCCAGAGCATGGCTGGTTCCGCCCAGTTGGTGGTCATGGCTACCGGAAACGACACCAGTACCAGTGCATAACCGACCATAGCCGGGTTGAACGGGTTTGAACCCAGCCCACCATACAGTTGCTTGGCAACAACGATGGCGGAAATAACCGCCACTGCTGAGACCCACCAGGGCGCAAACTGTGGCAACGACAGGCCCAGAAGCAGGCCGGTAACGGCGGCGGTATTGTCCCTGATGAAAAACAAAACGGGTTTCTTCCTCAGCCTGAGCAAGGCGGCCTCGGAGAGGATGGCCAGGGCCACGCAGAAGACGACGTTGATCAGGTTGCCCCAGCCGAAAAACAAGGTCTGTGCAAACAGGCCCGGCAAGGCAGCAATCAATACCCACAACATCACACGGGATGTTGGCCGGGCATTGCGGGCGTGAGGGGATGACTGCTGAACAAATGCCATGGGTGTTGTGCCTGATGTCGTTTAGTGGGTGGACCGGGATTCCGATGGTCGAGCGGCCGCCTTGTCCCTGGCTTCTGCCAGCAACGCCTCCGCCCGTTTTACCCGATCGTGGTTCTTGGCGACGGCCCGCTCCAGTTTTTCTACGTTGTCTGCCTGCTGGGCTTTGGCGTCATCGAGCATGCCCTGCATGGTGTCGAGTTTGGCCTGAGCCTGGCTTAGCTGTTTCTCCAGAGCCCCAATGTCCGGTGTTTCCTCCGCCGGTGGTGCACTGGTGGCCGGTGACTGAGAGGCTTCGGCCTTTGCCTTTTTGCGGGCCAGAGCCTGCTCAACCAGTGCCGACTTTGCGGCACGCTCGTCAACGGCCTCACCCTTGACTGCGGCTTTCTCTGCGTCAGCTTTTTTCTTGGCCTGGGCTTCCGCTGCGGCCTTCGCCCGCTCCTTGCGTCTCAGTTCTTTCTCTTGCTGTTCCCTCTCCAGGCGTGCCTGACGGGCTTCGAAACGTTCCCGGGCCCGGTCTGCCTTTAGCTGCTCTGCCTGTTGAGCGCGAATCTCCCCTTTGGCAAATCGATAGTACTGAACCAGGGGAATTGAGCTCGGGCAAACATAGGAACAGGCTCCGCACTCGATACAGTCAAACAGGTTCAGATGCTCCGCCTTTTCGAACTCGGCGGCCTTGGCATGCCAGAACAGTTGTTGCGGCAGCAGTTCCATAGGGCAGGCTTCAGCGCACTGGCCGCAGCGGATGCAGGGCTGTTCCGGTGGCGGTGCCGGTAATTCGGCGGCTGTTGCGGCAATAACACAGTTGGTGGTTTTAATGACAGGGACTGATTCTGTGGTCAGCGTATAGCCCATCATTGGTCCGCCAAGGACCAGGCGGCTGACCGCGTTCTGATCGACGCCGGCGTGTTCCAGCATATACTCAATCGGCGTGCCGATCAGTGTCTCAAAATTACCTGGATCCTGGAGGGCTTCACCCGTCATGGTAACCACCCGGGAAATCAGCGGTTTGCCTTCAAATACCGACTTTGCCACGGCGACGGCGGTTCCGATATTCTGGCACATAACCCCGATATCGGCTGGAATGCCCCCGCTAGGAACCTCCATGCCTGTGAGGATCTGGATCAACTGTTTTTCGCCGCCAGACGGGTACTTGGTAGGAATAACGACAATCTCGGTCTGCGTGCCCTCGGTTGCTCTTCGAAGGGCTGCAATCGCTTCGGGTTTATTGTCCTCAATGCCGATCACGCAGCGTTCGGGCCGAAGAATCCAGGCCATGATTTTAAGGCCGGCAATGACATCGTCCGCCTTCTCCCGCATGGTCATGTCATCGGCCGTGATATAGGGCTCGCATTCAGCGCCGTTGAGGATGAGGGTGCTTACCTTGCGATCCCGGGGCGGCTGGAGTTTGATGTTGGTGGGGAAACCGGCGCCACCCATACCGGAAATACCCGCATCGCGGATTATCCGAAGGATCTGATCACGCTCCAGGGAGCGATAGTCCTTGACTGGATTGAGCGCGCACCACTGATCCTGACCATCCGGCTTGAGAGTAATACACCGGTCGGCCATGCCTGAGGGGTGGGGGACCGGGTAGTCGGCAATACTCTCGATCACACCGGAGGTTGGTGCGTGAACCGGCACCCCCATACCTGCTTTGATATCGGCAATCTTCTGTCCTTTCAAAACCCGTTCGCCGACTTCGACAAGAGGCTCTGCGGGCACGCCAATGTGCTGCTGCAAGGGCAGAATCAGAAGTTCCGGTATGCCGGCGTTGCGAACTGGCCGCGTCGTGGAGACCTCTTTGTGTCCCGGGGGATGGACGCCGCCGGAAAAATCCCAGAGTTGAGTCATCAGGCGCTGGCTCCCTGGCGATCGGTGGCAATGAGTCCGGATTTGGGCGGTGTCCAGGTCCAGGTTCGAATATCCGGTTCCACCGTCACCATGTCGATGCAATCCACCGGGCAGGGATCAACACACAGATCGCAACCTGTGCATTCGCTTTCAATCACGGTGTGCATGTGTTTAGCGGCGCCAAGAATCGCGTCCACAGGGCAGGCCTGGATGCACTTGGTGCAACCAATACACTCGTCTTCGCGAATCACCGCAACCCGTTTGACTTGCTCAACTCCGTGTTCAGCGTCCAGCGGCTCCGGTTCGACGTCCAGCAGGTCTGCCAGAGCTTTGATGGTGGACTCTCCGCCAGGCGGACATTTGTTGATGGGGCCGCCTTCGGCGATCGAGTCGGCGTAGGGGCGACAGCCGGGATAGCCACACTGGCCGCATTGGGTCTGGGGCAGAAGGGCGTCTATCTGATCGACCAGCGGGTTGCCCTCTACTTTGAATCGTTCGGCGGCAAAACCGAGCAGGCCGCCGAAGACAACGGCAAGGGCCAGAAGAACCACAACGGCAACAAGAACGCTTGTCCACATAACCTGTTACTCCTAATTCCGTCAGCCCGTTAAACGCTGACCAGGCCGCTAAAGCCCAGGAAAGCCAGAGCCATCAGCCCGGCTGTTACCAGGCCAATGGCAGCACCGCGAAAGGCAACCGGAACGTCGGCGACAGCGATGCGCTCGCGCATGGCGGCAAACAGCACCAGAACCATGGAGAAACCAGCAGCAGCGCCAAAACCGTATAAAACAGACTCAACGAAGTTGTTGTTCCTGTTGATGTTGAGAAGAGCAACCCCGAGCACCGCGCAGTTGGTGGTGATCAGTGGCAGGAAAATACCCAACACCCGATAGAGAAGCGGGCTGGTCTTGCGTACCACCATCTCAGTGAACTGAACGACCACAGCTATCACAAGGATAAAGGTGATGGTCCTGAGAAAGGCCAGATCCAGCGGCTCGAGGAGATAGGTATAGGCAAGGTAACTGCAGACCGATGCCAGGGTCAGCACGAAGGTTGTTGCCAGGGACATGCCCATGGCCGTCTCCAGCTTGCCGGAGACCCCCATGAACGGGCACAGGCCCAGGAACTGAACCAGTACAAAATTGTTCACCAGAATGGTGCTGACCAGAATCAGCAGATATTCGGTCATTTACCTTGCTCCATCGTACCGGCGAACGCGCCTTACATGACTCGCATGCCAGGCGTCGCGCCAGAGTCCGGGGACAGGATGAAGATATCCTCGCCGCCGGGGCCCGCTGCCAGAACCATGCCCTCGGACAGCCCGAACTTCATTTTACGGGGCTTGAGGTTGGCGACCATGACGGTCAGACGACCTTCAAGATCTTCCGGCTTGTAGGCTGACTTGATACCAGCAAACACGTTGCGCTCGCCATGCCCTACGTCAAGGGTGAGGCGAAGAAGTTTGTCGGCGCCTTCCACGTGTTCGGCTTTGACAATTTTAACGACACGAAGATCTACTTTCGCAAAATCGCCAAATTCTATTTCATCCGCGACAGGTTCAAGATTGGCCGCAGGTGCTGGCTTGCCGGTCGCCGCAGGCAGTTCTTCCTTGGAGGCGTCCAGCATTTTCTCGATCTGGGCCATATCGACCCGGCTCATCAGCGGCTTGAATTTGTTGATGGCGTGGTTTTCCAGGCGCTCGCTGCGATTGTTCCAGTCCAGCGTCGCATTCAGGAACGCCTCGGAGGCCTTGGCGGTTTCCGGAAGTACCGGCGCCAGGTAAGTCATCAGCAGATGGAACATGTTGATGGCGTTGGTACAGATGGCCTGAAGGTTCTCATCCTGGCCTTCCTGTTTGGCGATGACCCAGGGCTGCTCGTCGTTGACATACTGGTTGGCTATGTCTGCCAACTCCATGATCCGGCGCATTGCGCGGCCAAACTCACGGGCCTCGTAGAAGTCCTCGATCTGCTTCCCGGCTTCGATGAATTCTTTCAGTTTGCCATGCTCGGTAACCTGACCGAGCTGACCATCGAAGCGCTTGGTGATGAAACCGGCACTGCGGCTGGCAATGTTGACCACCTTGCCCACCAGATCCGAATTCACCCGGGCGGAAAAGTCTTCCAGGTTCAGGTCCATGTCATCCACGCTACCGGTCAGCTTGGCAGCAAAGTAATAGCGCAGGTATTCCGGGTTCAGATGATCCAGATAGGTCCGGGCCATGATAAAGGTGCCACGGGACTTGGACATTTTCTTGCCGTTGACGGTCACAAATCCGTGCGCCCAGACGGCCGTTGGTGTGCGGAAACCGGCATCGTGCAGCATGGACGGCCAGAACAGCGCGTGGAAGTTGATGATGTCCTTGCCGATGAAGTGGTACACCTCAGCGGTGGAGTCGGCCTTCCAGAAATGCTCGAAATCGATGCCTTCCCGATTGCACAGGTTCTTGAAGCTGGCCAGGTAGCCAATAGGGGCATCCAGCCAGACGTAGAAGTATTTGCCCGGTGCGTCTGGAATCTCAAAACCGAAGTAAGGGGCATCACGACTGATATCCCACTCCTGCAGCCCGGCATCGAGCCACTCGGCCAGTTTGTTGGCTACCTGGGGCTGGAGTGTGCCGCTGCGAGTCCACTTGGTGAGGAAATCGGAAAAGTCGGGCAGTTTGAAGAAATAGTGCTCGGACTCTTTCTCGACAGGGGTGGCCCCGGAAACCGCAGACCGCGGATTGATCAGCTCGGCTGGCGTGTAGGTAGCGCCACAGGCTTCGCAGTTATCACCGTACTGATCCTCGGTTTTGCATTTCGGACAGGTGCCCTTGATAAACCGGTCCGCCAGGAACATGTTTTTTTCCGGGTCGTAGAACTGGGTAATCTTGCGCGTGGCAATGTGCCCGTTTTCCTGCAACTGGCGGTAGATGTATTCCGAGAACTGCTGGTTTTCTTCGGAGTGAGTGGTGTAGTAGTTGTCGAAGCGGATATGGAACCCGGCGAAGTCTTCCTGGTGCTCTTCCCGGATCCGGTCAATAAGC
Organism: Marinobacter sp. F3R08; assembly: GCF_018860425.1. Taxonomy (GTDB): domain Bacteria; phylum Pseudomonadota; class Gammaproteobacteria; order Pseudomonadales; family Oleiphilaceae; genus Marinobacter. The sequence continues at coordinate 49,440 of NZ_JAHKPI010000024.1, forward strand.
TGCTCCGAGGTTATACCTTCCCTCTCGGCCCGAAGCATAATTGCGGTACCGTGGGCATCATCGGCGCAAACGTAGTAACAGTTCTGGCCACGCATTTTCTGGTAGCGCACCCAGATATCGGTCTGAATGTATTCCAGCAGATGTCCCAGATGGATAGGGCCGTTGGCGTATGGCAGGGCGCTGGTAACCAGAATATCGCGCTGTTGCTTACTCGCTTGCGTCATGGTGATGTCCGAACCTTATGTTGATACGGGTTGGAAAGACTGAACGGGGTTCTGGCTGCCTTCGGAATTGAATGCGCCAGGTAATGACCCCATATGGTCAGAAACGGGCACAGATGATACCTTCCGAGCAGATAATTTTCACCCGAATCACCTGCTTCCGTGCTTAAAATCGAGCATGAGCTTATTCCGGAGAACCCGATGACACAGATTTCAGAGCAGGCCTTGCGGGCGGCAGTTCGCGAGTACCGCGATCCGTACCTCAACAAGGACCTCTACGAGCTGGGTGCTGTAAAATCCCTGAATGCCGACGACAATGGAAACGTAACCCTTATGGTTGAGCTTCCGTATCCCTCGAAAGGCATTGCGGGCGCCCTGAAACAGTTGGTGGGCAACGCTTTGGAGAATGTCGAGGGTGTGGCGCGCGTCGACGTCCATGTCGGCCAGAAGGTTCACTCCTACAAGGTCCAGAAAGACCTGCCTTCGGTGCCTGGCGTGAAAAACATCATTGCCGTCGCGTCCGGCAAGGGTGGCGTTGGCAAATCCACCACCGCCGTCAACCTTGCCCTGGCGCTCCAGGCTGAGGGCGCCCGGGTCGGTATCCTTGACGCCGATATTTACGGCCCGAGTATCGGCATGATGCTTGGTGTGCCCGAGGGCAAGCGCCCGGACACCCGTGAGAACAAATACTTTGTTCCCATGGATGCCCACGGCCTGCAGGCCAATTCCATGGCCTTCGTTGTTACAGAGAAAACCCCCATGGTTTGGCGCGGCCCCATGGTCAGCGGCGCCGTGATGCAATTGCTGCAACAGACCCTCTGGAACGAGCTCGATTACCTCATCGTCGACATGCCTCCGGGTACCGGCGATATCCAGCTCACCCTGGCCCAGAAAGTCCCGGTCACGGGTGCCGTTATCGTCACGACACCCCAGGACATTGCGTTGCTGGACGGTAAAAAGGGCATAGAAATGTTCCGGAAGGTCGACATCCCTGTACTGGGTGTGGTCGAAAATATGAGTGTCCACATCTGCAGCAACTGCGGCCATGAAGAACCGCTTTTCGGCCATGGCGGCGGCGAAAGAATTGCCGAGGAATACGACACCACACTTCTCGGGCAATTACCGTTGCACATGACCATCCGCGAACAGACCGATGGCGGCACACCCTCGGTGATCGCTGAGCCGGACTCTGAAGTGGCCCGCCGTTATCGAGATATCGCCAGAAGGGTAGGGGCTGAACTCTCGACCCGCGAGCGGAACCTTTCCGGTTCTATCTCAAGTGTTTCGGTGACGGAGCACTGAAAACGGATTAAGGAGGCGAAGTCCCGGGTGGTCGATTCGCGGCTTTTCCTGTGACTGTAGCCTCCGCGCTAAACGAGATAAGTAAGCGGCTGAAGCTTCGACAGACCCTCAGCGAACAGGTAAACTACGCCCCAATTTTCCCAGTGAATACGAGACTTCGCCAATGAGCATCAAATCCGACAAGTGGATTCGCCGGATGTCCGAACAACACGGCATGATCGAACCCTACGAAAGCGGGCAGGTTCGTGAAACCGAAAAAGGCCGCGTGATCTCCTACGGCACCTCCAGCTATGGCTACGACGTACGCTGCAGCAACGAATTCAAAATCTTCACCAACGTCCACTCCGCAACCGTGGATCCGAAGAATTTCGACGAAAACAGCTTCGTTAACTATACCGGCGACGTTTGTATCATTCCGCCGAACTCCTTTGCGCTGGCCCGCACGGTCGAGTATTTCCGTATCCCGCGAAGCGTCCTGACTATCTGCTTGGGCAAATCCACCTATGCCCGCTGTGGCATTATTGTCAACGTCACACCGCTTGAGCCGGAATGGGAAGGTCAGGTCACTCTGGAATTCTCCAATACCACCAACCTTCCGGCTAAAATCTACGCGAATGAAGGCGTTGCCCAGATGCTGTTTTTCGAATCCGATGAGATCTGCGAGACCAGCTACAAAGACCGGGGTGGCAAATATCTCGGCCAGACCGGCGTGACTCTGCCCAGAACATGAACGCCAATCAATTTCTGAAGGCCGTTTCACAACTGCAGGGCTGGCGCGAGTGCGCCTTTCTGCTTGCACTGGCTGAGCGCTCCTTTCCTAACTATGCTCTGTTTGCGGACGCCATGGGGCTGAAAACCGGCGCGAAGATGCGCCAGCTTCTGGATCTGGGCTGGGAGTTGCTGCAGAAAGACGTTTCTGAATCCGCAATTCCGCAGCTGCTGGCAAAACTGGAGAGTCTGTCCCCCGACGTCGAAGCCTACGACGCCTACGGCGTTTATCCGGCGTTCGACTTCTGTCAGCTTCTGGAACAGGCCTTGTTGAATCGCCTGAATCCGGCCAAACACAGGGCCACGGACGCTTCACAGATGGCGACAGCGACGGTCATGAATTTTATAGAGCTGTCCGAGGGCGAGGAGCTTGATGAAGACGAGCTGGTTCGCCTGCTTGATCAGCATCCATTGATGAAAGAAGAAAAGACCTTCCAGCGGGATCTGGTCCTGGCCCTCAAGCGGCAACGCACGCCAACCGGCCAGTTTGTTGTTCGGTTGCAAGAGGATGCGGCCAATGAAGGCGTCAGCAACCTTGGTATTTCGCTCAACGAGTAAAGCCAGGCGCCCGAACAGGTTACACTTTCGCCACTACCCGTTTCCATTACACCAGGTTAGATGGATTTTACCCCATGAAACTCTCTGCTTTTGGCCGCAAGTTCACCGCTGATGCCGGTATCACATCGCTCATGGATGATCTGGGAAATGCCATGGCATCCGGGGATGACATGATCATGATGGGGGGCGGGAATCCCGGCCATATTCCAGAAATCCAGCAGCGGGTGCAGGAAATTCTGGGTGATATGAGCCGCAGTGAAGGTGATGTTCGCCGGCTGGTGGGGGTATACGATCCGCCCCAGGGTGAAAAACAGTTCATTGCCTCGCTGGCTGAACTGCTTAACCGGGAGTACGGCTGGGGGCTGAAGCCCGAGAACATCGCCCTCACCAATGGCAGTCAGGCGGCATTTTTCATGCTGTTTAACATGTTTGGCGGCGATTACGGCGAGGGCCACCGAAAGCACATCCTGTTGCCGTTGGCTCCGGAGTATATCGGTTACGCCGACGCAGGCATCGAGCCGGGCCTGTTCCGTGCAGTTCAGCCAGATATCTCGTTCACCGACGCTCATGAATTCAAATATCGGGTCGACTTTGATGCGGTCGAGGTGACAGGCGAGACGGGTGCTATTTGCGTGTCCCGGCCCACCAATCCGACGGGCAATGTCGTTACCGATGAGGAGCTGGCCCGACTGGAAGGGCTGGCCCGTGATCATGATGTGCCTCTGATTGTCGATGGTGCCTACGGCACGCCGTTCCCAAGCCTGCTGTTTGTAGAGGCAACGCCAACCTGGAACGAACAGATTATCCTTTGCCTGAGCCTCTCCAAACTGGGGTTGCCGGCGGCGCGCACTGGTATCGTGATTGCATCAGAGCCGATCATCAAGGCGCTCTCTGGAATCAACGCAATCATGAATCTGGCAACGGGCAGTTTTGGGGCCATGCTCGCGGAGCCGCTGGTTCGTTCTGGCGAAATTCTGTCATTGAGCAGGGATGTGGTGTGCCCCTTCTATAAAGCCAAGATGCAGCGGGCGGTGGCCGCTTTCCGGGAGGCTATGGGAGAAGACAGTTGCCGCTGGTATGTCCATAAGCCTGAGGGTGCGATGTTCCTTTGGCTGTGGTTTCCGGATCTGCCGATTTCCAGCCTGGAATTGTATCAACGGCTGAAAAACCGGGGCGTTCTGGTGGTGTCCGGGCACTATTTCTTCCCCGGATTGCCCGAGGACGACTGGAGGCATCGGCAGGAGTGTCTGCGTGTCACCTATTCCCAGGACGATGACCGTGTTGCGGAAGGTCTTCGGATCATCGCTGATGAGGTCAAAGTGGTCTGGCGTGAGGCGGGACTAGCAATCAGCGATTGATTTCCGCTTCCTCGAGCTTCAGTTCATAGGTGCTGCCATCCGGTTCTACCTGTTTGAGGCGGACAAGCAGGTAATCCTGCTCCGGTGAGAACCACATCAGGGTCTGACGTTTCGCATCTTCCCGAATCTTTTCGGCCTTGAGGGTGGCGGTCTGTTTGCTGCCGGTGTTCATGTTTTCACCATCAATAACCGCAAAGCGATCGGTATCAATGGATCGTCCGTCGAGGACTCTGTAGGTCATCTCGCGTTTACCGCGCTTGATGTCCTGGTGCAGCTGAAGCTGATACCCCAGCGGGTCCAGTAATCCTTCCTCTATTTCCAGCTCAAAGGGTTGGCCTTTGTACTCACCGGTTGCGATGCCGGCGGACCAGTCAAAGTCGATGGCGCTATTGCGATCGGTCACCAGAAAGCCGGACAGACGATACCTGTACCTCATCGGTATTACCTGACCGTCTTCCCAGCGAAAGATCAGCGATTCGTCGATATCGACAATAAAGGAATCGACATCCGTGCGGTATAACCAGATGTCGTTTCCCTGAGCGGTGAGGATGCGTTTCGCCGAGCCATTGAGGGAAATGCCCTTTTCCATGGCAGCGGTATAGCTGGCCTCAAAAGGGATAAGCTCTGCGCCGGGCTGAGCATGCACGGTGACCGGCGCGGCAAGGGTGCCGACACCGATCAGCAAAGCTGCGAAGCCACTTTTGGACATCAGTTGTGAGAGCATTGTGTTAAGTCCAAACAATTACCGTCATCAATAGCGACAGTGTAGCTGCCGGGACAAGACGCCGGGATGACATTTCGTTCAGGCGAGCACTCAGCTTTCGGGGAGATGCATTGGCGCGTTCAGGGGCTGGCCGTCGAACATCACGTAATCACTGCCCAGCTGAATCCTGCCTTCACAACACCAGCGCACAACGATTGGATAAAGGATGTGCTCCTTAGCCTGAACTTTTTCAGCGAGGCTTTCGGGGGTGTCGTCTGGTGCAACAGACACCTGTGCCTGTGCAATGACCGGCCCGCCATCCAGCTCCTCGGTAACGAAGTGAATGGATACGCCATGGACGGTATCGCCGGCCTCCAGTGCCCGGCGGTGCGTGTTCAATCCGGTATATTTCGGCAGCAGCGACGGGTGAATGTTCAGCATCTTGCCCCGGAAGGCCCGGACAAAATCGGTGGTCAGGATTCGCATGAACCCTGCCAGCACGATCAGGTCGGGGTTATAGCGGAGGATGTCCGCCATCAGGGAAGCATCAAACTCTTCCCGGGACTGGAAGTTCTTGTGATTGACCACAAAGGTTTCGATGTTGGCCTGTGCTGCACGCTCCAGGGCGAAGGCGTTGGGCTGGTTGCAGCCGACAGCAACAATCTGACCGGGATAATCGCGCTCCCGGCTGGCATCGATTAACGCCTGCAGATTGGTGCCGCTTCCGGAGGCGAGCACCAGTATTTTGGGTAAAGGGGCCTGATCTGCCTTCATACTGACAGAAGCCCCGGTGCGTAACGAACGCTGGCATCAGCTTCTTCGCTGTCGGCGCGTTCAATCAGCCCAACCTGCCAGGCCTCTTCGCCCAGCGCCGCGAGGGTGTCCAGGGCCAGCTCTTTCTGGTTGGCCGGTACGCAGACAATCATGCCGATTCCGCAGTTGAACGTCCGGTACATCTCTTCACTGGCAACACCGCCGTTGTCCTTGAGCCACTGGAAGACCGGGGACAGGGTCCAGCTGGCGGTATCAATGGCGGCAACGGTTCCTTTCGGCAGCACCCTGGGAATATTCTCTGGCAGACCGCCACCGGTGATGTGGGAGAGAGCGCGAACGTCAACCTCACGAATCAGCTGAAGCAGATTCTTTACATAGATTCGCGTGGGCGCCATCAGGGCATTGGCCAGAGTGGTATCACCCACCGGCTGGTTCAGGTCGGCGTTGCTCACCTCAAGAATCTTGCGAATCAGGGAATAACCGTTGGAGTGGGGGCCGGAGGATCCGAGTGCGATCAGCACATCACCGGCCTGTGTCCGGCTGCCGTCGATGATTTCACTGCGTTCGGCAACGCCGACACAGAAACCTGCCAGATCGTAGTCGTCGCCTTCATACATTCCGGGCATTTCGGCGGTTTCTCCGCCCACCAGTGCGCATCCGGCTTGTTCGCAACCTGCTCCGATTCCGGTGACAACCTGAGCCGCAACGTCAACGTTGAGCTTGCCGGTGGCGTAGTAGTCCAGGAAAAAGAGTGGTTCAGCGCCGCCAACGACCAGGTCGTTCACGCACATGGCAACCAGATCAATCCCGATGCTGTCATGTTTGTCCAGTTGCATGGCCAGCCTGAGCTTGGTGCCCACGCCATCGGTGCCGGAAACCAGCACCGGCTCATTATACCCGGCGGGAATCGAGACCATGGCGCCGAAGCCCCCGAGACCTCCAAGTACCTCGGGGCGGCGGGTGCGCGCAGCGGTGTTCTTGATTCGGCTGACAAGTTCATTGCCTGCATCGATATCGACGCCAGCATCGCGGTAGGTCAGGGAGGGCTTCTGTTCGCTCATGGTGTACTTAACCGTTGGCCAGTGGGTCAGGCCGCGGATTTTAACAGGTGCGGTGTGGTGCTCCAACTGTATATTGCTTTTCCGAAATTCGGGGCCGCTACTCACGCCCTGGGGCATGGTGTATCCTATGCGCCATTAATGCGAACTCCAGGGTGTTTCATGTCAGTATCAGGACAAAAGCCGGCGCGCAGGTCCGTATCCGTAACGTGGGTCCTTGCGTTATTTTCCTTTCTGCTGGTCGGGTTCTCCGCTCAGGTAACTGCGGTCACAGTCTCTGGTCTGTATACGGCAAGAGTTCCGGTTGAAGGATCCTCATCGCGTCAGCTTACCCAGGGTTATGCGAGTGGTCTTAGCCAGGTGCTTGTCCGGGTTTCCGGCACCCGCGATGTGCTTGCCATGGACGGTGTTGATGCGCTGTTGTCCGATGCCGAGTCGCTACTGCTTTCCTATCAGGTTGCCCGGTCAGCCTCCGGACAGAGTGTTCTTGATATGTCCTTCGGGGCGGTGGGTGTGAATCGTGCTCTGGCCTCGATCGACGCACCTGTATGGGGAGCCAACAGACCGCTTACACTGGCCTGGATTGCTGCCGAGGACAGAGGGGCGAGAACGCTTGTCACCAGATCTGCATCAGGGAGCGAATTGAATGCCTCTGGTCGTTGGCAGGCTGCGTTTGATGAGGCCGCCCGCAAGCGGGGTTTGCCTGTGGCGCTCCCGCCGTCCGGTCTTGCTTCGGATCGGGAGTTGCTCTCGGATATCTGGGGCCAGTTTATTGATCGGGTGAAATCTGCCTCTGATGATCTGGATCATGATGTCCTGGCGTTGGTACGGGTTAGTCGCTCCGGTGGGCAATGGCGTGCCGGGTGGGTATTTGATGGTATGGCCATGGATGCCGGGGAAGAGTCGGTAACCGCCCAGAGTCCGGAGGCGTTGGCGGAGGCGATGATCAATCGCTGGGCCGAAATGTACGCCAGCAGATACGCTGTTGCCGCCTCGGAGGTAGGTGAATCCCCCCAGGTGGATATCGTCTTGAGTGGTGTCACGTCACTGGAAGACTATGCCGGGGCGAATAAAGTTCTGGAGGGACTGATCCCCGTTGTTAGTGTAGGTGCCCACCGGGTGCGTGATGAACAGCTTACTCTGCGGGTCGCTTTTTCCGGCGAGCTGGATCAGCTTCGTGAGTATATTGCACTTGATCCGCGCTTTGTGCCCATGGAATCCGGCGTTTCGGCCGAGCCCGCAAGTACTGCTGGCCTGGCAACGGATCAGAGTGGGGCGTCTGCCACCAATACGGATGCCGGGCCTGAGGGTAATGAGACCCGAGCACAGGAGCCGGGCGAGCAAACCGCCTCTGGCGTGTCCGGAGATGGGTCCGTTCTGACCTATCAGCCGGTGCCTGTCGATGAGGAGGAGGCGAGGGAAGCGTTCGAATCCCTCTACCAGGTCCTGTATTATCGTTGGCAACCGTCTTCTGTCATCGGGAGCGATGGCGGCGAATAAGGTGTAATCGGAGGGAGCCTGTTGAATTTGCACCGCTGGCGCTGGATTCCCAATGCCCTGACGTTCGTACGTATTCTCCTGATTGCTCCCTTTGCCGGAGCGCTGCTGACGGGGGATTATCGCCGGGCGTTGCTGATCTTTTTTCTGGCGGCGGGCACAGATGCCATTGACGGGTTCCTGGCCAGGCATTTCAACTGGCGTTCCCGGCTTGGGGCAATTGCGGACCCGCTGGCCGACAAGGCTCTGCTCATTACGGCCTACCTGATGCTGACCATCACTGCCATTTTGCCGTTTTGGCTATTTTTACTGGTTCTCGGGCGAGATCTGCTGATAGTGGTGGGCGCATTGGCGTATCACTACATGATTGGTCGCTACGACATGGCGCCAAGTATTCCCGGAAAGCTCAACACACTTATTCAGATACTTGTCGTCCTGGCTATTATCGTGTTTCTCGCAGATTTACCGATGCAACCGTGGGTGGTGGAGGCCGGAACCGTATTGGTTGCTGTCTCGACTGTTTTCAGTGGTGCCCACTATCTGTGTGTTTGGGGGCTGCGTGCCTGGAGGACGACCCGGTCATGACGGCTTCCCAATTGGTACTCGGGGTTAAATTACGGGACGATGCCCGCTTCGACAATTTTCACGGTGACCGGAACACAAATGCCGCCAAGCGTGTTGAAACCGTCTGTCATCAGCCAAATGGTGTTCCGGTGGTTGTTTTATGCGGCGTTGCCGATACTGGCAAGAGTCATCTGCTACAAGCCGCCTGCCACCTGGGCGAAAAGCAGGGCAGGGCTGCGGTCTGTGTCAGCATTGCAGAGCTTGAGCCGTTTGGGCCTGATGCCCTGTCGGGGCTGGAGGCTTATGACATTGTCTGTCTGGACGATGTCGACCGTATTGCGGGCCAGGGCGTGTGGGAAGAGGCTATCTTCCATCTTTACAATCGGATTCAGGACCGGGGCGGTCTGTTGCTGATAAGTCTGGCTGATTTGCCTGGCAGCCTGCCCTTCAGGTTGCCGGATCTGGTCTCGCGATTCAGTCACGGTCTGATCATTCAGCTGGGTATCTACCGCGATGAGGATCGTCTAAAGATTTTGAGGGCGCGTGCCGAGAAGCGCGGTCTGGTGATGGCGGATGATGTGGCAAGCTACATTATGCGTCGGGCACCTCGACGCCTCGGTGATTTGCTGGGAATTCTGGATATACTGGATGAAAATTCACTACAGGCACAGAGAAGACTTACGATCCCGTTTGTGAAAACAGTGATGGAGTGGTGAGCGTCGCGAGCGTGGTGAGTGAGCCTCTGGTTCAGAGTGATGCAAACGGGCGATAACGGGTTCATCAAGGGAGAGACGAAATGAGACGGGTGGTATTCAACCAGAAAGGTGGTGTCGGTAAGTCCAGCATCACGTGCAATCTTGCTGCTATCAGTGCCGCTCGTGGAAAACGAACGTTGGTTGTGGATCTCGATCCCCAGGGAAACTCCACCCACTATTTACTGGGAAAGCCCGCCAGCGAACTGAAGGACACTGTTGCCGATATGCTTGAACAGACGGTTGCGTTTACCGTGTTCAATCGCCGGCCCGACGAATTTGTCCACGCCTCACCGTTCAAGAACCTGTTTGTGATGCCGTCCAGCCCTGAGTTGGATTTCCTGGAGCGTAAGCTCGAGGCCAAGCACAAGATCTACAAGCTGAGGGAGGCTCTGAAAAAGCTCGGTGAATCCTTCGATGCGATATATATTGATACTGCCCCTGCGCTTAATTTCTATACCCGGTCTGCACTGATTGCGGCCGAGCGCTGCCTGATACCGTTCGACTGTGACGACTTTTCCCGCCAGGCCTTGTACAACATTCTCCATGAGATTCGCGATCTCCAGGAAGATCATAACGAAGACCTTGTGGTAGAGGGGATTGTTGCCAATCAGTTCCAGCCCCGCGCCAGTTTGCCCAAGCAACTGGTCAGGGAGCTTACCGAGGAAGGCTTGCCGGTTCTTCCTGTGCGGCTTTCAAGTTCCGTTAAAATGAAAGAGTCCCATCAGAGCCGGCAGCCCCTGATTCATATGGCGCCCAAGCACCCGTTGACACGTCAGTACGAGGACCTCTTCCGGGTCCTGCACGGTGAAACAGTAGAGCTTGAGCCGCTCACCGATTGAAGCGAGATTGATATGACCGAATCCGGTAACCTGATCGGGCAGGTTGCAGACTGCCTTCTGGGCATTGAGATGGAGTTGCGCAATTTGGGGCTTTGGGAGTCTGAGGCACCTCCGGAAGAGGCTTTCCAGAGCGCTCAGCCATTCTGCCTGGATACTCTGGAATTCACCCAGTGGCTACAGTTTGTCTTTGTGGCCCGGATGAAGGTGATCATTGAAAATGACCACGCGTTGCCCTCGGCTTCCGGCATCGCACCCATGGCCGAGGAGCATTTTCGTGGACGTCGCGAGTCTGGCGACCGGTTGGTTCGTGAGCTTGAAGCAATCGACCGTTTGCTCAGTGGCGAATGATCAATCCAGGCGCATGGACAAGTCCACGGCTTTCACGTCTTTGGTCAGCGCCCCGATCGAGATGAAGTCGACGCCGGTCTCTGCAATTGGAACCAGAGTGTCTGCATTGATCCCTCCGGAGGCCTCGAGTTTTGCGCGACCCCTGGTGGTAGCAACCGCTGTTCGCATGTCCTCCAGTGAAAATTCATCCAGCATGATGATGTCTGCGCCGGCGGTCAGCGCTTGCGCGAGTTCGTCAAGGTTCTCGGTTTCCACCTCAACGGGCTTGCCGGGGGCAATCTGATGTGCGGCCTGAATGGCTTCGGCAATAGAACCGCAGGCAGCAATGTGATTTTCCTTGATCAGAAAGGCATCCCAGAGCCCGATACGATGGTTGAAACAACCTCCGCAGGTAACCGCGTATTTCTGGGCCAGGCGCAGGCCTGGCAAGGTTTTCCGGGTGTCCAGCAGGCGAACGTTGGTGTGGGCAACCCGGGTGGCATAGCCGGCGCACGCCGTGGCGACCCCGGAAAGGGTTTGCAGCCAGTTCAGTGCGGCACGTTCAGAGCTCAACAGACTTCTGGCAGGCCCCTCCATGGTAAACAATACCTGGTCTGGTGAAACGGCTTCACCGTCGGAGACCTGCCAGGTGAGTTCAACAGCCGGATCAACCTGCCGGAAAACCTCGTCGACCCATTCCGTGCCTGCAATGGTTGCGGTTTCCCGGGTAATAACGCGGCCTTGCGAATGCTTGTCGGCGGGTATCAGTTTGGCCGTGACATCACCATCACCGATATCTTCTCGCAGGCTTTGAGCAACATTTTCGATTCTGGCCTGACGAAGGAGTTCAGGGGGGATCATAGGGCAAAGTGTCCGATGCAGTGGGTTGTGGTCTTTCAGGGTTGCCAATTCTAAAGCGCAGCCTCTGAATCGCCAAATTCGTCAGTTTGCACTGCTAAACTGTGACGCAGTTCAGGTGTACACAAAAGGTGACAAATTCTGACACAAACTGACGTGAGCAGACCGTATGATCTAAAGTTAAGAAATTCTCGGGTATTCATTGGAACACAGGGCAAATAAGCGACATGGTGCACTACAACAAGGTTGTCAGCTTTTCAGGCAAAAAGCCGCCAGCCCGGTTCTCGTTGCCGGCTGAACTCGTTCGACTGCGTGACGCATCGGGTCAGTCTCTGAAGACTGTGCTTGCCAAGTTTTTTGACCGCGCAGATGACGCCCTGTTCGAGCTTGCCGACAGGGCTGGCTCAAACCTCGATCAGACCGCCTACTTTGACGCCATGCGCGAGCTCAGGCTCCGCCGCAAACCCATGGTTGTATCCATTCTCCAGTATGTCAGCCAGGCATTTAATGAAATCGGGAAATTTCAGCCCCAGCCATCGGGCAACTCTCTCGACGATGTTGATGGCGAATCACTGAGTCTCCTCGATCACTCCCAGCTTGAGCAGCAGGTGGCTGTCGACAATCTGATCAACAAACTCAGAAATCGTCACACGGAGCAGATTCGTCTGTTGACGGTGCGGGTTGGTCATATGGTGCCGGATATCGAGCTGAAGGATGCTCAGATGCCTCTGAGTCCTGAGATCATCTGTGGTGGTGTTGCCGAGGCCTGTTCCGATCTGGATATTGATATCCGGGCCAAGCTGGTGGTTCTGAAGTTGTTCGACCGTCTGCTGGTTGACACGCTGGGTGAGTTCTACAAAGAAGCAAACCGCACCCTGATTAACGAGGGGGTAATGCCTGATATGAAGCGGCCTCCTGCCGGCAAGGTGTCCACACGGGTGAGTCAAAGCCCGTCGGGCGAAGGTCACACGGTAACGGCCTCCGAGACTTTAGACAGTTCAGACTATGATGGCGAGGGCGTTTCTCAGTCCCAGGCCACCTTCTCAGAGCTCAGTGCGCTATTGCACCGCAGTGATGCCGGATCAACCAGCGAAGGGGTTTCTCCGGGCGAAGGTTACATTGATACCGACCGCCTCATGGCCCGTCTTACCGAGGCTCAGTCCAATAGCCGGCAATGGAACGATGGGACTGTTGTACCCCTGACTGAGCAGCTTCAACCCATTCTGCGCTCTGGCGAAGGGCATGGCCTCAACGTGGGACAGGTGGACAGCGATGTCATTAATCTGGTTTCCATGCTGTTCGATTTCATCCTTGAGGATCGGCACCTGCATCCGGTGATGAAGGCATTGATCGGGCGCCTGCAGATTCCGGTGCTGAAAGTGGCGTTAAGCGACAAGAATTTTTTCAATCGCGGTGGTCATCCGGTCCGCAAGTTGCTCAACGAACTGGCCCTCTCTGCCATCGGCTGGACCGAGAAGAAGGCCGGTCAGAAAGACCCGCTGAGGGAGAAAATTGAATCAGTGGTGGATCGGGTGCTCAGTGAGTTCACCACGAACGTCAAGCTGTTCGAGACGCTGCTGGAAGACTTCAGTCACTTCATGGATCTTGATCGCAGGCGTCGTGAGCTGGTGGAGCAGAGGCTTCGTGATGCCGAAGAAGGTCGGGCTCGTCAGGAACGGGCGTCAGAGGTGGCGGAAGCCTTGGTGCAGGACCTGACCGAGCAACGTGACCTTCCCGAGCCGGTGACCCGGTTGCTCAACGAGGCGTGGGTCAAGTATTTGCAATGGGTGGTTCTCAGAGAAGGTGAGGACAGTGATCGCTGGCAATACGCTGAAAACCTGACCGGACAACTGGTGTGGAGCGTGGACCCTCGTCCGGTCAATGAGTCCACCCGTGGCGAGTTATTGCGGGCGATTCCTGCCATCGTGGATGACCTCCGAAAAGCACTGCAGGAAATCTCCTGGGATCCGTTTGCCACCGATGCGGCGATTCGTGATCTTGAACTTGCGCATGTGGATGTTTTTCAGCGTCTGGTAACGGCGCCGTCCCGTCCCGAATTCGCTGAGGAACCGGCGGATGTGCTCCAGCCTCAAAAGCCTGTGGATACGGTCGAGGCAACTCCGGCACCTGCTGAAGTGGTCAATGAAGTTGTGGTGCCAGGTGCGTCTGTTGCGACAGCGGTTGAAGCCGTCACCGAGGCTTCAACCGAGGATAGCGGAATAACCGGGACAGCCGATCCGGTGTCGTCTCAGTGGCTGCAAAAGGCCGAAAGCCTCCGTGTAGGCTCCTGGATTGAACTCACTCGTGACGAAACCAGGATTCGCTGCAAGCTTGCGGCTTTTATCAAGGCTACCGGGAAGTACATTTTCGTGAACCGCAGTGGTGCCAAAGTGGCCGAGTATTTCCGTCAGGAACTGGCTGAAGACATGGAAGCCGGGAACATCGGGATGCTGGATGATGGCCTGATTTTTGACCGGGCACTGGAATCGATCATAGACAATCTCCGCAGCAGCCGTAAGGACTGATTCATAGCAACCGTGGCAACTTTGTGATTCAATCAGGGCGTGTAATACTCTGAAACTTTTGGAATTACTGTGCCCGATTCAGACGTTTTCTCCGAACGCCTCTCAACCCCCGGTACCGATGGAACGTCGCTTCTGAAAACCGGGCGTGTGCCTTCCGCACACTGGTGTCCATCACCGAACTTCGGGCCCCGCCCCGATGGTGCCAACATCTCGTTACTGGTTGTCCACAACATCAGCCTTCCCCCAGGCCAGTTTGGCGGGCCGGAAATAGAAGAGTTTTTCTGCAACCGGCTTGATCACTCGGCGCATCCTTATTTCCAGACGATTGCTGGCATTCAGGTATCGGCGCATCTGCTGATTCGTCGCGATGGCAGCCTTGTTCAGTTTGTCAGCCTGCTTGACCGGGCCTGGCACGCCGGCCGCTCGTGTTTTGCAGGGCAGGAGGAATGCAACGACTTTTCCATCGGGATTGAACTTGAGGGCACCGACGAGATTCCGTATACCCCGGAGCAGTACCGGGCGCTCGCAGAAGTGACGGAATTGATCATGTTTGCCTGGCCGGACATCACCAGCGATCGTATCACCGGCCATTGCGATATCGCCCCTGGCCGCAAGAGTGATCCGGGTCCGTCTTTTGACTGGGCGTATTTCCGGGAAGTACTGCGAACTGCCCGATCATCCCGGAGGAGTGTCTGAATGGAATTCATCGTGTTTCTGTTTGCATACATGGTGCGCCGGCGTCTGGATTCCCTGGATCTGATCTCGGGTGAGGAGCTTTGGCGAAACTGGTTCCGAAATGGCCGCCGTGCCCGGGCGGGTCATGAAGCCGGAATCATGGCCGGACTGGTATTGGTTTTGCTCCCGGCCCTTCTCCTCGGGTTGGCAGAGTATCTGTTGGTGTCATCAGGCTGGCGGATGGCAGCGTATCCCCTGGAGTTCCTGGTGCTGGTTGTTCTTATGGGCACGCCAGGCTGGTCGAAGTTGCTCGGAGTTTACGCACAGGCGTGGCAGCGGGGTGACATGCAGTCGGCCTGGCATCATGTGAAAGATCGTTTGCCTGCAGACGAGCGTGGCGCGGCACTGTCGCCGGAGGCCATGCACCTGTCTTTGTCCAAAACACTTATGGTCTCTGTGTTTGAGCGCTTTTTTCTTGTGGCGTTCTGGTACGTGGTCGGCGGTATCGGTCTCGCGGTACTGGCTCGCGGGTTGGTCGCGCTGGCTGAACAATGGCCCCAGGCGCCAGCCAGGCCACGTTTTGCACGACTGTCAAACCTGATGGGCTGGATTCCCGCAAGGCTTCTCTCGCTGACCTTTGGGATTGCCGGAGATCTTGCTGGGTGGCTTAGGGAAACTCGTCGAACCCTTACCGGCGTTACCAGAGGCGTCGGAGAGGTGCTTATGATTTCGGCCAATGGGGCATTAACCGGATACGCACTGGACCCTGCGCGTTTTTCCCGAATTCACCCGGACGAGTGGACAGCGTTCGGAGGGCGAAGCCTGAAAGCCGTCAGGGATCTGCTGAACAGGAGCATGCTGGTATGGATATGTACGCTTGCTCTACTGGTTATTTCCGGAGTCGTCTGAGGTCTACTCTCAGAAGAGTTACAGTTCAACAACAAAAAAAGCTCAAGTTTCTACGACTTTAGGCGACAATATAAAAAAAGAAATAACGTTCAGTCTTTACTCGCCAACGTGAGGGACCCTGTGAAGCGACTCATCTATCCTGCTATAGCCTTGATGAACAGGCTGCCGATGGTTTACAAATTCAGCCTCATCAGCATTCTGTTCCTGTTGCCGATTGGGGGCCTTTCGTGGCTTACCGTTTCCGAGCTGAATCGTTCGGTCCAGACTATGACCGGCGGCGTTGAGGGACTTGAACAGCTCCGTCAGGTGGATCGGCTGGTAGATGCTGCCATGGATTATCGTGATTACCGGTCGCCGGCGATCATGAAGGATGAGGCCACTATTGCGGCCTTGTCGGGGAAGGCGGCCAGCGAGATTGACGAGATCCTGTCGCTTCTTAATGCCGAGGAGCGTTCTTTTGATACGTCCGGCTCGTGGGCCGAGCGGGTCGAGGCTCTTCGTCAGGAATGGGAGCGTCTGCAGGCAGATGATAGCTACCAGGGCAGCTTCGATCCGCAGTTCAAGTATTATCAGGAGTTTGTCCTGAAAGCACAGGCTCTGCTCTCCGCGACGATCGAAATATCAGGGCTCGGGGAGGGGGTGTCGGGGGAGAATCAGCTGATTCTCGGTCTGGTGCATGACTCACTGCCCGCTGCACGCACAGTTATCGGGCGTGCAAAGTCCTACGGAACCTTCGCGCTGGTTGAAAGCCAGGTGGGATATGCCCTGAGCGAAACCCTGAACGAAATCTATGATCAGTTGACCAATCGTAGCTCATTACTCTCACCGGCCTTGGCGCTTGCCTCGGAGGCTTCTCCGGCTTTTTCGCAGCAGGCTGGCAACGCTATTCAACGGGTTGATGAGAGTCTGATGGTGGTACGGGACCAGCTTGACCATAACGTGATTACGCCCATGCGCCTGGAAATGCCATGGGCCGAGTACGATGATCTGATGTCTGCGCAGCTGGCATATTATGACCAGCTCAAGATGGTCGCTTTTGGAGTGCTTGATGCCAATTTGAGGACGCGGCTTGAGAGTGAGAAAAGCCAGCGCCTGTTGATTGTTGTTGCCCTGGTTGTTGTGCTCCTGGTGGTTGTCTATCTCTATATCGGTTTCTTTATGTCAGTGCGCACAGCCATTAACCGCTTTAGCAAAGCTGCGCGAAGCGTTGCTGCTGGTGATATGACGACGCGTATCAGTTTGCCGAATCGTGACGAGCTGGGAGAACTGACCACCGAATTCAACAACATGACCGACCGGATCGCAGAGCTGATCCGGTCGGTCAGTCGAACCACAGCCGAAGTGGATCAGCAGGCGGTTCGGGTGAACGACACGGCTGCAGCCAATAGCGAGGCGGTGGCGCGGCAGATGGAAGAAAGTGGCCAGATCAATGAAGCCATGAACCAGATGGTTGAGGCGGTCCATGAAGTGACCGAAAGTGCTCACCGGGTTGCTGACAGCGCCAGTAACGCAGAGCATGATACTGAAACCGGGCGGGAAGTGGTTGCTGATACAGTTGTAACCATCAACACGCTTGCCGGGGAGATATCCGGTTCTGTAGAGGTGATCAACCGGGTCAGCAAGGACAGTGACAACATCAGCCAGGTGCTTGTCGAGATCAAGGCGATTGCAGAGCAGACAAACCTGCTGGCCCTGAATGCCGCTATTGAGGCAGCCAGAGCTGGTGAGCAGGGGCGAGGCTTTGCCGTGGTCGCCGATGAAGTGCGTTCGTTGTCCCAGCGCACCCACAAATCGACCGAAGAGATTGAGGGCATGATCTCACGGCTGCAGAGCGACGTGAAAGATGCGGTGCTGTCCATGACCAGCAGTCGCGATGCTACTGAGGCAACGGTGCAGAAGTCTGGTGAGGTGACGGAAGCTCTGGACGGCATCGCCAGGGGTATCTCGGTGATTGTCGATATGAGTCATCAGATTGCCCAGGCGGCCGAGGAGCAGTCTGCCGTTGCCAAGACCGTGAATTCGAACGTCGAGCAGATTGGTGAGCTGGGACAGAAGACGGCCGCCAATGCAGACGAGACACTGGATTCCTCAAGAGAAATGTCGCAATTGACAGCCTCACTTCAGCGATTGGTGGAGGCCTTCAAAGTCTGATTACCGCCAGTCCTGGCATGGGCGAAAAGAAAAATCCGGCCATCAGAGGCCGGATTTTTTTTGTTCCCAGAGAATTTCTTCACCGCCTTCGCGGCGGGCAAGCACCCGGGCAATCACGAACAACAGGTCCGAAAGCCGGTTCAGATAGTGCCGGGAGGCGGTGTTGATGGAATCTTCATGGCCGAGGGCGACGACCACACGTTCTGCCCGACGGCAAACGGCGCGGGCAAGATGACATTGGGCGGCACCAGGGCTGCCGCCGGGCAGTACGAAGTTCTTCAGGGGCGGCAGGTCGTCATTGTGTTGATCCAGGGTCGCTTCCAGCCAGCCGATATGCTCGTCGCCGATCACACGACTGCCAGGGATGGCAAACTCACCCCCAAGGTCAAAGAGGTGATGCTGGATGCGGCGAAGGCTGTCGACCAGTTCGTCGTCGCTGTCCAGGGTTTCAATCAACAGTCCGATATGGCAGTTCAGCTCGTCAGCGGTGCCCATGGCTTCAACCCGCTGTGCATTCTTGGCAATACGATTGCCATCGGCCAGTCCCGTGGAGCCATCATCTCCGGTGCGGGTATAAATCTTGGAAAGGCGATTGCCCATCAGTCTGCTCCTGTTAATGTGCCGACAATTGTTGTACCCGTTCTGTCAGCATTTGGTTCACCGGTGTCTCTATACCAAGGTCATTTCCCAGTTTCATCAGATATCCGTTGATAAAGTCTATCTCGGTCCGGCGCCCCTGGAGAACATCGGCGCGCATGGATGAGGTGTTGCCGGCGGTGCTGAGAGCAACGCCCTCGATTTTCTGTCTCAGGGCTGCCGGTGACTCCCTGTCCTGACCTGCGGCTTCCATCAGTACCGATAATTCCTGACACAGGTCTTCGATGGTGTCCTGGTAGAGCGGCGCGTTCAGGATCCCGCCGTTGGGGCAGTCCAGAATGGCCGTATAGGGATTGATGCCGGCATTGATAATGAGTTTCTGCCAGAGACGCCTGAGGATGTTCTGCTCCGGATGAATGGCCAGGCCGCTGGCTTGCAGCAAGGCTACCGCCCCCTGGAGACAGGGTCGGGCGGGCTCGGTCATCGGTCCCACCCAGGTATCACCGGTGCCGGCGTGGACCAGCAGGTCCGGCTGCGGCCGGTTGGCGCCTTCGGTGGTGCTGGCCGCCAGGATGGGGCGCTCCGGCCATTGGCCAGCTACGGCTTGCTGGCTGCCGAGGCCGTTCTGGAAAAGAAGGATCGGAGTGCTTTCGGGTAACCGGTCAACTATCCCGGCAATGGCGTCCAGGGTGTCACCAGCCTTGGTAGTGACCAGAATCAATTCGGGCTCGTCGATGGCTCTGAGGAAGGGAGTCCGAACTGTCGATTCCGGCCCGTTGAAGGGCCGGAACCGGTAACTGAGATTATCCCGGAGCGGCTGACCGGGCCTGGCCAGGTACCCAGCACTGCCGGCTGGCAGTGATGCGCCCCAAAGCCTGCCCAGTGAGCCTGCACCGAGAATCCCGATCATGCAGGTTACATGGCCTCGATTTCGGCCCTTTGCTGGCTCAGGCGGGCCTGGCTGCTCTGGGCATCACGGAGTTTCTCCTGTTCTTTCTCAACCACTTCGGCTGGCGCCTTGGCGGTAAACTTCTCGTTACCCAGCTTGCCTTCGAGGCGGCCAATTTCCTTCTGCAGGCGCTCCAGTTCCTTATCCAGGCGCTTGAGCTCTGCATCCTTGTCGATCAGGCCAGCCATGGGAACCAGTACTTCCATGTCACCGACGAGCTGCGTGGCCGACATCGGTGCTTTGTCGCCGTCAAACCAGTCGAGGCTTTCCAGCTTGGCAAGAGAACCCAGGAACTGGCGATTGTCGTTCATGCGACGCTGGTCTTCGGCTTCCTGGCCCCGCAGCAGGACGGGAATCTTTTTCGCCGGGGAGATGTTCATCTCGCCACGGATGTTCCGTACCGCCACAATGACGCCTTTGAGCCACTCAATGTCAGCGGTAACGGCTGCATCCTGCTTGCTGGCATCAGGCTGGGGGTAGGGCTGCAGCATGATGCTGTCGCCACTCTTGCCGGCAAGAGGCGCAATCCGCTGCCAGATTTCCTCGGTAATGAACGGCATCATGGGGTGAGCCAGGCGCAGGACGGCTTCCAGCACGCGCACGAGGGTGCGACGGGTGCCACGCTTGGCCTCGGCACTGGCGTTTTCGTCGTTGAGTACCGGCTTGGACAGCTCCAGGTACCAGTCGCAGTATTCGTTCCAGATGAACTCGTACAACGCATAGGCGGCCAGATCGAAGCGGTACTGATCCAGGTGACGAATAACCTCCTGTTCGCAGCTCTGCAGTTCACTGACGATCCAGCGGTCGGCCAGGGACAGCTCCACCGGCTCATCGTTGATGCCGCAGTCCTCGCCCTCGGTGTTCATCAATACGTAGCGAGCAGCGTTCCAGAGCTTGTTGCAGAAGTTGCGGTAGCCTTCCAGGCGCTTCATGTCCCAGTTAATGTCACGGCCGGTGGTGGCCATGGCTGCCAGGGTGAAGCGAAGGGCATCGGTGCCATGAGCCGCAATGCCCTCGGGGAATTCCTTCTGGGTGCGTTTGCCGATTTTCTCGGCCAGCTTGGGCTGCATCAGGTTGCCGGTGCGCTTCTCCATCAGGTCATCGAGGCTGATGCCATCGATCATATCCAGTGGATCAATCACATTACCCTTGGACTTGGACATCTTGTCACCGTGCTCGTCCCGGATAAGGCCGGTGACATACACGGTATGGAAGGGAACCTGCGGCGTGCCATCTTCGTCTTTCATGAAGTGCATGGTCATCATGATCATCCGGGCAACCCAGAAGAAGATGATGTCGAAGCCGGTCACCAGCACATCGGTCGGATGGAAGGTTTTCAGGCGTTCGGTAATCTCCGGCCAGCCCAGGGTGCCGAACGTCCACAGGGCAGAGCTGAACCAGGTATCGAGAACGTCGTCATCCTGGCTGAGTTCAACATCGGCGGGCAGGTTGTGCTTTTTGCGAACCTCGTCTTCGCTGCGGCCCACGTAGATATTGCCCTGTGCGTCGTACCAGGCCGGAATCCGGTGACCCCACCACAGCTGACGGGAAATGCACCAGTCCTGAATGTCGCGCATCCAGGCAAAATACATGTTCTCGTACTGTTTGGGCACGAACTGGATACGGCCGTCTTCCACCGCTTCAATAGCTGGCTTGGCCAGGGTCTTGGCATCGGCAAACCACTGATCGGTGAGCATGGGTTCGATGATCAGGCCAGAGCGGTCGCCCCGGGGAACGCTCAGCACATGATCTTCGATGTTTTCGACAAGCCCCTGAGCTTCCATGTCGGCAACGATCTGTTTGCGGGCGGCCTCTCGGGTCAGACCTGCGTATGCGCCCGGCATGGTGCCGTCGAGTTCGGTGTTTTCGGTGCCGTCAGCATTGAAGACCTCGGCCAGCTCCCGGATATTGGCATCCTGGGTCATGACATTGATCATCGGCAGGTTGTTGCGCTTGCCGACAGCGTAGTCGTTGAAGTCGTGCGCGGGGGTAATCTTCACGCAGCCGGACCCTTTTTCCGGGTCGGCGTGGTGATCGGCTACGATGGGGATGCGACGATTTACCAAAGGCAGCATGACGTGCTTGCCAATCATATGCTGGTAGCGCTCGTCTTCCGGATGTACGGCAACGGCGGTGTCGCCCAGCATGGTTTCCGGTCGCGTGGTCGCGACAATCAGATAGTCCTTGCCGTCCTGGGTTTTGACACCGTCGGCCAGGGGGTAACGCAGGTGCCAGAAGAAGCCCTTCTCTTCCTTGTTCTCCACTTCCAGATCGGAAATTGCGGTATGCAGTTTCGGATCCCAGTTCACCAGCCGTTTGCCGCGATACACCAGGCCTTCGTCGTACAGGCGGATGAACACTTCCTGAACGGCCTTGTAGAAACCGTCGTCCATGGTGAAACGTTCGTTGTCCCAGTCCACGGAATTGCCGAGGCGGCGAATCTGGCGGGTGATAGTGCCGCCGGAGTGTTCTTTCCAGTCCCAGATGCGCTTGATGAACTCGTCGCGGCCCAGGTCGTGGCGGGTTTGGTCTTCTTCCGCGGCCAGCTTGCGTTCAACCACCATCTGGGTGGCGATGCCGGCATGGTCGGTGCCAACAGTCCATAAGGCGTTGCGGCCCTGCATACGCTTGAAGCGTGTGAGGGTATCCATGATGGTGTGCTGGAACGCGTGGCCCATGTGCAGGCTGCCGGTAACGTTGGGTGGCGGGATGGCGATGCTGTAGGAATCGCCTTCGCCGCTGGGGCGGAAGTACCCTTTGGATTCCCAGTTTTCGTACCACTGGCGCTCGATGTTTTCTGGCTGGTAGGTTTTTTCCATGGGGTTCTGCAGTGACCGTTGGTTGATTCACAAGGGAAATTTCAGACGCCCGATTATACATGGTCGCCCTGTTTGCGGCGAACCTAACGGTTCCTCTGATCATGAACCCGGGGTTCTATCCCGAGCGTCCGCAATTGCCTGAAATGTGAGCGGGCCTGATTCAGAACATCCGGATCGTTTTGGGCAACCAGAGCAAGCCGTTTAAACCGGTCTGCATTCGCCGGCAAGGTTGCCGAGAGAATGATGACGGTATCCCAGTCCTCGGGAACAGGAGGGCATAGCAGGATGCCGACAGGATCGGGGCAGGTCGTCTCAGAATCCGGTACAAGGCTGTGGGGGATAAAGGCGTCGGGGCGGAAGCTCCAGAGCAGGTCGTCCAGTTCTTCGGCGTGTTGCATGGTATCGCAGACGACGCACACGCGGTCACCCTGCTGCCAGGCTTTGTCCACAAGTTTGGCGGCGTGGAGGTTGCGGGCGGCGGAGGTGTTCTGGGCAAGTATGTGGAACCAGTAGCGTTGGTTCCTGTCTTCCTGTCCGGAGTGCCCGGCAGCAGGGCTGCCGGGCTCCGGGGAGCTGGTGGAATTACTTTCCTGCATGGGACATCAGGTAGTCGACCAGCAGAGGCACCGGACGGCCTGAGGAGCCTTTGGCTTTGCCGGAGTGCCAGGCAGTACCGGCGATGTCCAGGTGGGCCCAGCGGTAATCCTTGGCGAATCGGGACAGGAAACAGGCGGCGGTGATGGTGCCGGCCGGGCGGCCGCCGATGTTGGCCATGTCGGCGAAGTTGCTGTCCAGCTGACTCTGGTATTCGTCCCACAGGGGCAGGCGCCAGGCACGATCACCAGCGCGCTCACCGGCGGCCAGCAGTTCGTTGGCCAGCCCGTCGTTATTGGCAAGCAGGCCGGTGGCGTGGTTGCCCAGGGCAATGATGCAGGCACCGGTCAGGGTTGCCAGATCAATAACGGCGGCGGGGTCGAATTTCTTCACATAGGTGAGGGCGTCACACAGTACCAGGCGGCCTTCTGCGTCGGTGTTGAGAATCTCAACGGTCATGCCGGAGAGGGTGGTGACGATGTCGCCCGGGCGAGAAGCGCTGCCATCCGGCATGTTTTCGGCAGCGGCAATGACGGCCACCACGTTGATCCTGGGCTGGGTTTCAGCCAGTACTTTCATGGCGCCGAAGACACTGGCTGAGCCGCCCATGTCGTATTTCATTTCGTCCATGCCTTCGCCGGGCTTGAGGCTGATGCCGCCGGTGTCGAAGGTAATACCTTTACCAACCAGCACATGGGGCTTGTCCTTGGCCTTACCGCCACGGTATTCCATGACGATCAGCCTGGGAGGTTGGGCGCTGCCTTTACCCACGGCCAGAATGGTGTTCATGCCCATTTTTGCCATCTGCTTTTCATCCAGCACTTCGGTCTGGATGCAGTCGTAGTCCTTGGCCATCTTCCGGGCTTGCTGAGCCAGCCACTCGGGGTGACAGATGTTGGGCGGAGTATTGCCCAGATCCCGGGTAAGGTTCATGCCACGCCCGGTGGCGAGGCCCAGGTTGAAGGCGTCTTTCAGGGCTTTGCCGGCACCGGAGGCAAGTACCACCACTTTGTTCAGCTTGCGGGCTGCGGGCTTTTCGCTCTTGAAGTCGCTGAAGGTATAGAGCTGGTCTTCCAGGGTACGCCCGATCAGGCTGAGACGGGCCACTTCGGAGCTGACGGCCTCTTCGCCCGTCACGCTGGTATCGGTCAGGGCGACCGCGATGCTTTTTGACGGACCGTCTTTAAGGGCGGTCATCATCGCGATCAGAGCCTTGCGGTAGTTTGTCGGGCTGCGATCGGTATCTTTACCGGTGCCGACAACCAGCAGACGGCTCCAGGGCTGGTCTGTCAGGGGGACAGTGGCGGTACTGGCGTTTTTGCCGGTAATGTCGCCGGCCTTCTGGAGTGTCTTGATCAGCCCGCCCAGTGCTTCATCGACCTGACTCGTCGAATCCGGCCAGGTGCCCTTTTCAGGCAGGCCGATAACGAGGCAGTCCGCTTTGGTGCTGGCGATGGCTTTACTGCTCAGGCTGAAATTCATGGCAACTCCTGTTGATTGTTCGCGAGACATCCGCCGGCGGCGGGAATCGTTCTTGATGGTGATCTAGTCTAGCATTGGGGCAGGCAGTGAAATTATCAAGCGATTGCTATAGCTACCGGGCCCGGCCAGACATTCATGTCGGTGTAATACTGCTGCTCTGTCATTCGGCACCAAGGTTACATAGAATACGCGCTGTTCCCAGCATCCTCCACGTTTCAGCGGATACGGCCAGAGAGACCGATTTGAGCATTATTTTCCGTTACCTCATTCGTCAGATCATGATCAGCATGATTGCCGTTTCGGGCATCCTGCTGATGGTGTTCATGAGTGGCCGGTTCCTGAAATATCTCGACAGTGCCGCCCAGGGAAGTATTTCGGCCGGCGTGTTGTTTGAGATCATGGCATACCGTTTTCCGGGGTTCCTTGAGCTGATACTGCCGCTGGGTCTCTTTATCGGCATCCTGCTCGCCTACGGGCGCATGTATCTTGAGAGCGAGATGACCGTGTTGTTTGCCTGCGGCGTCAGTGACAAGGCGTTGTTGGCTAAAACCCTTCTGGGCAGTCTCCCGGTCATGGTGATTGTCGGTGTTATGAGTCTCTATGTGTCTCCCTGGGGTATGAATCAGGTTGAGGAGATTTTCAATGAGCAGCGAAAAGCCACGGAATTCGAGATGCTGGCCCCGGGCCGCTTCCAGGATTTCTCCTCGGGCGGGCGGGTTACCTATACCGAAGGCCTGAGTGAAGACAAACGGCAGTTGCAGGGCGTTTTTATTGCGGAATACGCAGCAGACGGCCAGGGGCTGACAATCATCACCGCAGAGTCTGGTTCCCAGCTCGTGGATCCGGAGACCGGAAGCCGGTTTCTTATCCTGGAGAGAGGAGGCCGGTTTGACGGTACTGCAGGTCAGCTTGATTACAACGTCATAGATTTCGAGGCCTATGGTCTGAAAATCGAAAGCGGTAATGCGGGAACCCGGGAATTGGAGGAGGGCGCCAGTACTTTGAGCCTGATGCAGTCAGACCAGCTGGAAGATCGGGCCTTGCTGCACTGGCGTTTATCTTTGCCCCTGATTGTTCCCGTCGTGACGCTGTTGGCTGTGCCGCTCAGCCGGGTTAATCCTCGCCAGGGGCGGTTTTTCCACCTGCTCCCGGCGATGCTGGTTTATATCACCTATCTGGGATTGCTGATTGTTGCCCGGGATTGGCTGGCCGAGGGGCAGGTTCCGGAGTGGATAGGTATGCTCTGGGTTCATGCCCTGTTTCTGGGGCTCGGTCTCTGGCTGCAGTTTGGCCCTGCCTGGTTGCATCGCAGGCGCCTGATGCGGGAAGGAGGTGCCCATGCGCAGGATTGACGGCTACGTCATGAGAACCGTGGGCGGCGCCATGTTTCTGGTCATGGTGGTGGTACTGTCGCTTGATCTCATCTTCGCCTTTATTGCCGAGCTTGAGGATACCCGGAACAATTACCAGACACTTGAAGCTCTCTGGTATGTCTTTCTGACCCTGCCGCGCCGCATCTATGACTATCTGCCACTGGGCGCCTTCATGGGGTGTCTTGTGGGGCTGGGGTCCATGGCCAGTTCATCGGAGCTGACCGTTATCCGGGCTGCCGGTGTCTCGCTCAAGCGCATTGTCTGGTCGGCCATGAAGCCTGCTCTCGTTGTGGTCATTCTCGGTGTACTCATTGGCGAATACGTGGCCCCGCCGGCAGAGCGTGTGGCGCAGAGTGACAAGGCGGTAGCCCTGGGCGCCGGGACCAACGTGGCTTCGGCCTCCGGGGTATGGCACAAGGAGGGGAACGTCTACATTCATCTGAACGCGGTTCAGCCCAGCGGTGTGCTTCACGGGGTTTCGCGTTTCAGGTTTGACGAAG
Source organism: Marinobacter sp. F3R08 (assembly GCF_018860425.1). GTDB lineage: Bacteria > Pseudomonadota > Gammaproteobacteria > Pseudomonadales > Oleiphilaceae > Marinobacter. The sequence continues at coordinate 75,596 of NZ_JAHKPI010000024.1, forward strand.
ACAGGCAGCTGCGTTCAGCCAGCTTTGCGGAGCGGGCAATATACCAGGGCGATTACTGGCTTCTGGAGAAGGTCCACACCACGGAATTCGAAGACGACAGAGCCACCCGTTCCGAGAACCAGACACTGAAATGGGAAACGGGTCTGTCCCCGGATGTTCTGAGTGTCCTGATTGTAAAACCGGAAAATCTCTCCATGACCGGTTTGTTTACCTACGCCCGTTACCTGGGCGAGCAAAACCTCAATGCCTCGCGCTACTGGCTGGCATTCTGGAAGAAAGCCTTGATGCCACTCGGCACGGCTGTGATGGTACTGGTCGCGATATCCTTTATATTCGGGCCATTGCGTTCGGTGACCATGGGCTTCCGGGTGTTTACCGGCTTGCTGGTAGGGCTACTCTTTAAGTACATGCAGGACCTGCTGGGGCCCATGAGTCTTGTTTACGGCTTCAACCCGATGCTGGCGGTATTGGTGCCCATTGCAGTGAATGCCATGGTCGGGGCGGTCTTGATGCGACGGGCCGGTTGAAAGGCCCGTCGGGATCCCGGGCAGTTACTTTGCGGTGCGCTTTTTCGTACCGGCTTCCTTGGGAATCGAGACAACGACGCTGTCAGACAGGCGGTCAGTCACCGATAGACCGTTGATCGGATAGAACAGTGCGATCATAGCCGGAATACTCAGAAACAGAGTGGCTTCCCCGAGGTAGTAGCTGGCAAGCAGTGTCAGGAAGATGACTGCAGCCGCTGTTACGTAACGTCTGAGTGCTTTGGTCCAGCTCACAGAGGTCCCGTCAATGTTTTCTATGCGGATTCGCCACACCTGCATGCCAAGAGTCTGGCCAATGCGGGTCCAGAAGTAGCCGAAGAACAGGTAAAGGACCAGGAACAGGGTAAATGTCAGCCCCGGATCTCCGGAGAGCTGGCCTGTCTCGGCCATGTGTTCATAGTGATCCCAGCCGGTCATCCAGCCGGCGACCATGGTGTACGCCCAGGTTGCGACAAGCAGCACGGCAATGCTGATCAAGCCGTCGTAAATAATGGCGAGGGCGCGCTTCAGTGCAGTGGCTGGCGGGAATAGTTCCTCGGCGTCATGGAAGCGTCGGGGCATGGAATCTCCTGTGATGTTTCACGTTTTTCCTGTTCTCGGCGTGTGCTAGAGTAGCGGATTTGCACAAGCATGTAAGTACTCGTATTCAATCGCGGACCCGGGGGCATTTCCTCCGGGTTTCTGGAAAGGTATCAAAGGGCTATGAAAACCGCAGAGTTGCGACAGGCATTCCTCGATTATTTCAAGCAACAAGGTCACACCATTGTTCCAAGCAGTTCGCTGGTACCTGCGGACGACCCCACATTGCTGTTTACGAATGCGGGCATGAACCAGTTCAAGGATCTGTTTCTCGGTCGTGAAGAACGTGACTATACCCGGGCAACCTCCACCCAGAAATGTGTCCGCGCCGGTGGAAAACACAACGACCTTGAAAACGTTGGCTACACCGCCCGTCACCACACCTTCTTTGAAATGCTGGGTAACTTCAGCTTTGGTGACTACTTCAAGCGTGAGGCGATCAACTTCGCCTGGACGTTCCTCGCCGGTGAGCAATGGTTGAACCTGCCCCAGGAAAAACTCTGGGTGACCGTTTACGCGGAAGACGACGAAGCCTTCGATATCTGGAACAAGGAAATCGGGGTGCCGGCCGAGCGCATCATTCGCATCGGCGATAACAAGGGTGCCCGTTACGCGTCCGACAATTTCTGGCAGATGGGCGATACCGGTCCCTGCGGACCATGTACCGAGATTTTTTACGATCACGGCCCGGATGTGGCTGGAGGTCCTCCGGGGTCGCCAGAAGAAGACGGTGACCGTTATATCGAGATCTGGAACGTGGTGTTCATGCAGTACAACCGGACCGCTGACGGTGAGATGCTGAAGTTGCCCAAGCCCTCGGTTGACACCGGCATGGGCCTGGAGCGAATCACGGCGGTTCTGCAGGGTGTGCATAGCAACTACGAGATTGATCTTTTTCAGGACCTTCTGGCGCAGGCTTCCGTGATTCTTGGTGGTGCGGCCACCACCGAGGCGTCACTGCGGGTCGTTGCCGATCACATCCGCTCCTGTGCGTTCCTGATTGCGGACGGTGTGATGCCCTCCAATGAGGGCCGTGGTTTCGTGCTGCGCCGGATCATTCGCCGGGCGGCTCGCCATGGTAACAAGCTGGGCGCAACCGGACCTTTCTTCCACAAGCTCACCGGTGCCCTGTGTGAGTTGATGGGTGAAGCCTTCCCGCAGCTGGTAAGCAGTCGCAAGCAGATAGAAAAAGTGCTGTTGCAGGAAGAAGAGCAGTTTGTGAAGACCCTGGACAAGGGGCTGCGCCTGCTCGAGCAGGATATTGCCGAACTCAAAGGTACCGAGATTCCGGGCGAAACCATCTTCACGCTCTACGACACTTACGGTTTCCCGGTAGACCTGACCAACGACATTGCTCGTGAACGTGGCCTGACGCTGGACTATGACGGCTACGAGAAAGCCATGGAAGAGCAGAGGGAGCGTGCTCGTGCTGCCAGCAAATTTGGCATCGACTACAACGCTGCCGGACTGCAGATTGAAGGCAAGACCGAATTTACCGGCTATGACCATATTGATGGCCAGGAAAAAATCCGTGCGGTGATCGTTAACGGAGAGGAGAAAACCGCAGAGGCGGGTGATGAAGCGGTTGTGGTTCTCGAACGCACGCCGTTTTACGCTGAATCCGGCGGCCAGGTGGGTGACACCGGCCTGCTGACCTGGAGTGGTGGCCGTTTCAAGGTGACGGACACACGTAAGGAAGGAGACAACCATCTGCATCTGGGTACCCTGATTGAAGGGGAGCTGTTCCCGGGCCTGGAGGTGGATGCGCGGATTGACCACGCCCGCCGTGATCGCACCAAACGCAATCATTCCGCCACGCACCTGCTGCACGCTGCTCTGCGAAAAGTGCTGGGAGAGCATGTGAGCCAGAAAGGATCACTGGTGGATCCGGACAAGCTGCGCTTTGATTTCTCCCATTTCGAGGCGGTTACTCCCGAACAGCTGAGGGAGATTGAGCGTCAGGTGAATGAGCAGATTCTGGAAAACAGCCTCGTGCACACTGAAATTACCGACATGGAAAACGCCCAGGAAAAGGGCGCCATGGCACTGTTCGGTGAAAAGTACGGTGATGTGGTGCGGGTACTCAGCATGGGCACCGACAGCTATTCTGTCGAACTGTGCGGGGGTACCCACGTGTCCCGGACGGGTGACATTGGCCTGTTCCGGATTACGTCAGAAAGTGGCATTTCCTCCGGTGTTCGCCGTATTGAGGCGGTCACTGGTATGGGCGCGCTGGACTGGATTGATGGCACCGAGCGAACCCTGAGAGAGGCAGCCCGTCTGGTGAAAGGCGCCCGTGACACGGTGATCGAAAAGGTTCAGCAGACCGTTGACCGTAATCGGCAGCTCGAAAAGGAAGTGGACGCCCTGAAGGCAAAACTTGCCTCTTCGGCCGGGACGGACCTGGCGAGCACCGCGATCGATGTGGCTGGCCTCAAAGTGGTGGCTGCGGAACTTGAAGGCGCAGATCGCAAGGCTTTGATGGAGACCGCTGATCAACTCAAGAACAAACTCGGCGAAGGCGTCGTTGTTCTTGCCAGCGTTGAGGACGGAAAAGTGACACTGGTTGCCGGTGTAACCAAGTCCGCCACTGGCCGGGTCAAGGCCGGGGATCTGATGAAGCATCTGGCAGCTCAGGTTGATGGCAAGGGTGGAGGACGCCCGGATATGGCCCAGGGAGGCGGGAACGATCCGTCAAAGCTTGAGGGTGCGTTGGCGGGCGTCGCCGGCTGGGTCGAAAAAAATAGCGCTTAAGCAACTGTTTTTGTGAGCGGGCAGGGGTTTATAATCCCGCCCGCTTTTTTTGATTGGCGGAGCTGTGCTTCGCTGTTGGTCCCCGTTTCGGATATTGGGAAAACAATGGCTCTGTTGGTTCAGAAATATGGTGGCACGTCGGTTGGAACAACCGAACGTATTGAAGCGGTAGCCGACAAAGTGAGTCGGTTCCGGAAAGACGGTCACAGTGTGGTTGTCGTGGTTTCCGCCATGAGCGGTGAGACCAATCGACTGATCGGCCTCGCGAGCGATATCATGGAAGAGCCGACGCCCCGTGAGATGGACGTGCTCGTTTCCACTGGTGAGCAGGTAACGATTGCGCTCTTGTCCATGGCCCTGCAAAAGCGTGGGTGTGATGCGCGTTCCTATACCGGGTCTCAGGTGCGAATTCTGACTGACAGCAGTCATACCAAGGCGCGGATAAAACAGATCGACGAGCAGCGGATGCGCGAGGATCTTGATGCCGGTCGGGTCGTTGTTGTCGCTGGATTTCAGGGTATGGACGACAATGGAAATATCACCACCCTGGGACGGGGCGGCTCTGATACCACGGCAGTGGCATTGGCGGCAGCGCTCAAGGCAGACGAGTGTCAGATCTATACAGACGTAGACGGTGTGTACACAACCGATCCCAGAGTTGTTGACACCGCTCGCCGGCTGGACAGGATTACATTTGAAGAAATGCTCGAGATGGCGAGTCTTGGCTCGAAAGTACTCCAGATCCGGGCGGTCGAATTTGCAGGTAAATACAACGTTCCGTTAAGGGTTCTCTCCAGCTTCCAGGAAGGTGGAGGTACCCTGATCACTCTTGAGGATGAAAACGCCATGGAACAACCGGTTGTTTCCGGCATCGCTTTTAACCGTGATGAAGCCAAACTGACAATTGCCGGCGTCCCGGATACCCCGGGCAGCGCATTGCGTATTCTGAAGCCAGTGAGCGATGCCAATATCGAAGTGGATATGATCGTTCAGAACGTTGGTGAGGATAACCGGACCGCCTTCACGTTCACTGTGCATCGCAATGATTTCAAGCGTGCCAAAGAGGTTCTTCAGCGGGTTGCAGACGAGCTCGGCGCCCGTGAAGTCGCCGGTGACGGTAAAATTGCCAAAGTCAGCATTGTTGGCGTGGGCATGCGCTCCCATGCGGGGGTAGCTACCCAGATGTTTGAGTCACTGTCCAATGAAGGCATCAACATCCAGATGATTTCCACATCGGAAATCAAGATTTCTGTGGTGATCGATGAAAAATACCTGGAGCTGGCGGTTCGTGCGCTTCATAGTACCTTTGAGCTGGATAAGGCTGCAGTATCTGAAGAGGCCTGACACCCGCAAGTAACGGGTCGATTTGCGGGGGCCCCGGAAATAAGGGATTCATATACTGAACCTATGACAAACGTGAACCGTATAAGTGAATGTGCGTCTTCCGGTCAGTAAGTGTTCCCACTATAAAAGCAACAAGTAGTTTAAAAACCATTAGTCGGAACAGGTAGCTCTGGATAGGGAGTAAGGGATATGTTGATATTAACTCGCCGTGTAGGCGAAACTCTGATGGTCGGCGACGATATCACCGTCACCGTCCTCGGGGTGAAGGGCAATCAGGTACGGATTGGCGTTAATGCCCCGAAAGAAGTTGCGGTGCATCGCGAAGAAATCTATCAGCGAATTCAGTCGGAAAAGGGCTCTGAAGAGCCTGAACCCGGCAATAGCTGAGAGACAGAAAGCCGTTCATGGGAAACCTGAACGGCTTTTTTGATGGCGGGGAAAATCGGGGTCGAAAAAACTTGTGTCAACCCTATGAAAACAGAAAAATTATGGTAGTATACGCCCCGTTCTCAAGGAGAGGTGGGTGAGTGGCTGAAACCAGTTCCCTGCTAAGGAACCGTACGAGAAATCGTACCGAGGGTTCGAATCCCTCCCTCTCCGCCATTTCCCTTCGGGGAAAGTGAGACAGGTTGAAGTAGCACGCAACCACAGCAAGTGATCAATGTGCGGCTGTAGCTCAGCTGGATAGAGTACCTGGCTACGAACCAGGCGGTCGGAGGTTCGAATCCTCCCAGCCGCGCCATCGATCAACCTGCCAAAAGTTTCAAGCGGCTGTAGCTCAGCTGGATAGAGTACCTGGCTACGAACCAGGCGGTCGGAGGTTCGAATCCTCCCAGCCGCGCCAAATTAAATAAAAAACCCCGCCATGTGCGGGGTTTTTTATTGGTCCTCAGGCAATGTCTGACAGACCGCTTTTTGTGCGAATCTCTCCTACCACATCAAATCATCAGGGATCTCATAACCCGCATAAGGGTCGTCCTCTCCCACGTCATCTGTTTTGCGGTCATGAAGAACCACTACGGCGCTCTCATCCCGCTCCATGATCTTCCGGGCAACGCCTTCCGCGACAATCTCGTAGCTGTCGTTTACGAAGACGATGGCAAGGCGTCCTCGGGAAAGCTGATCAACCATGGTGTCGTCGACAAAGAGCTTTTTGATCTTTTTATCGTGAACGAACTGGTAGGAGGTTTCGCCCCGGCTGCGGTCCAGCCGGTTAGTTTCCACCAGCTGACGAATCTGCGCCTGGATCGCTTTTTTCTCGGCAGCTCGCTGGCGCTCAAGATTCAGCTGGCGGTCTCTCTCCGCTTTTTCTTCCCGGGCCTGGCGCGCTCTGATCTCGGCCTCGTTCACCTCAACAGCACCTTTGGGTTGCTGTTTTCTTTTCTTGCGCTTTTCGCTGCGAATGGCCTTGGCCTTCTTCTCGTCGGCGAGGCCGGCCTTCAGCAATTGGTCCTGCAGGGATGCCATCAGTAACTCCGTTCTTTCGTTGCAGATTCTGGTATCATTTCCGCCTAGTATACGCCCTCATTATTGCCTTCATAACCAGCTTCCGCTGATTCCGGGATTTTCTTCTATGCCTTCTTTTAATGACTTTGGTTTGTCCTCCGCCATGTGCTCGAATCTTGATCAACTGGGGTTTACCGAACCCACCGAGATTCAGGCGAAAGCGATTGCCCCGGGGCTGGCCGGTAAAGACATCATTGCGATGGCAAAAACCGGCAGCGGCAAAACGGCCGCGTTCGGTATCAGCCTGATTGAAAAGCTGAATCCCCGGCTTTTTGCGGTTCAGGCACTGGTACTGTGCCCGACGCGGGAGCTGGCGGACCAGGTGGCCAAAGCGTTGCGAGAGCTGGCGCGAGCCCGGGAGAACATCAAGGTTCTGACGTTGTGTGGTGGTGTTCCGATAGGGCCTCAGATAGGTTCGCTCAGCCACGGGGCGCATATAGTTGTAGGAACTCCGGGCAGGATCCAGGATCACCTCCGCAAAGAGACCCTTTCGCTGGCCCGGCTCAAAGCCGTCGTGCTTGATGAGGCAGACCGAATGCTGGATATGGGGTTTGAGGACGCAATGGAGGATATTCTTTCCCGGACGCCGCCCTCCCGACAGACCCTGATGTTCTCGGCGACCTGGCCCGGCCCCATCCGAGAACTCAGCAAGCAGTACCAGAAAAACCCGGTAGATGTTCGGGCGGAAGATACCGGAGACAATCCGGATATCGAGGAGCTGTTCTACGAGGTGTCGCCCCAGTCCAAATCGGACGCCATTGTGGCGCTGCTGTCAGAGCGGCAACCCGATTCCTGCATTATTTTCTGTACCACCAAACAGCAGTGTGACGAAATGGCGGCAGAATTGGGCGAGCGAGGGTTTTCCGCACTGCCACTGCACGGGGATCTGGAGCAGAGGGAGCGTGACAGTGTCCTGGTGCGCTTTGGAAATCAGAGCTGCGCAACTCTGGTGGCCACCGATGTGGCCGCGCGCGGTCTTGATATCAAATCTCTGCCGCTGGTGATCAATGCCGAGCCGGCAAGAGATCCGGAAGTGCATACCCATCGCATCGGTCGCACCGGCCGGGCGGGGGAGCAGGGCCATGCAGTCACGTTTTGTACACCTGCTCAAGGACACAAGATCAGTCGTATTGAATCCGAGCGTGGCCGCAGTGTGCAGTGGGGTGATACGGAAACCCTTCTGGCAACGCCGGCAAGGCCGGTAGTTCCTTCCATGAAAACCCTTTGTATTGCTGGTGGCCGAAAGGACAAGATTCGCCCGGGGGATGTTCTGGGTGCCTTGACGGGCGAAGCCGGCCTGCCCGGGAAAGCCGTTGGCAAAATTGATCTGTTTGATCACCAGTGTTTTGTTGCCGTGGAAAAGTCACAGGCCGGTAAGGCATTGTCCAGACTCGAAAGCGGCAAGGTCAAAGGCCGGAAGATTCGCGTCAGATATGCCTGAATGCGAATGTATCCGGTTGCGGTGGTGTATGTCTCACGGGGTACAGGCACTCGGAAACCCCGTATAGATTTTTGCAATCAGGTTGCCCGGAACCACTGAAAACGGTAAATTACGCAGGATTTTGCCACCCGAATTGTGGCGGAATGCTGTTAGACCTTAGTCTAACTGGTCAGTCCGCGCAGAGCTCGGGAGAAATATAAATCAATACAGGTAGCTGTTCGATATGAATGACCTGATGTCACAAGCCGTCGATCTGATGATTGCCGGAATGGGATTTGTGTTCGTGTTCCTGATTGTTCTGGTGTTCGCGACACTTCTCATGTCCAAACTCATAGTACGGTTTGCGCCGCCAGAGCCGGCGACTCCGGCCAGAACGCCACGTGCCAAGCCGAAGGCGCCCGCGTCGGTTGATCCTGACACCGCTGAGGCCATCAAGAAGGCGATTGCACAATTCCGGTCTCACCACAAGAAGTGAGCCGGCAAAAGACTAGAACCTTTAAATAGAAGGCTGACACGATGACTGACACAAAGAAACCGCTGGGGATTACGGACGTTATTTTGCGTGACGCCCACCAATCCCTGCTTGCCACCCGTATGCGGCTGGATGACATGCTGCCTATTGCCGAGAAACTCGACAAGGTCGGTTTCTGGTCTCTGGAATCCTGGGGTGGAGCTACCTTTGATTCGTGCATCCGCTACCTGGGCGAAGACCCCTGGGAGCGCATTCGAGAGCTCAAGAAAGCCATGCCCAACACCCCGCAGCAGATGCTCCTGCGCGGCCAGAACCTGTTGGGTTACCGCCACTACGCGGACGATGTGGTAGACCGTTTCTGCGAGCGTGCCGCCGAGAACGGCGTTGATGTGTTCCGTATTTTTGATGCGATGAACGACCCCCGTAACCTGGATCGTGCCATCAAGGCCGTTCGTAAAACGGGCAAGCACGCGCAGGGCACCATCGCCTATACCACCAGCCCGGTGCACACCATTGAAATGTGGGTAGAGCTGGCGAAGGAAGTCGCTGACATGGGCGCTGATTCCATCGCCATCAAGGACATGGCGGGTATCCTGAAGCCGTACGTGGCCTTTGATCTGGTCAGCCGCCTGAAGAAAGAGCTCGACATCCCGATTCACATGCAGTGCCACGCCACTACTGGCATGTCTACCGCCACGGCCATCAAGGCCGCCGAAGCCGGTATCGATAACGTGGACACCGCAATTTCCTCCATGAGCATGACCTATGGCCATTCGCCCACCGAAGCGGTGGTAGCCATTCTTGAGGGGACTGACCGTGACACAGGCCTGGACCTCAACCTGCTCGAAGAGATCGCCAGCTACTTCCGCCAGGTACGCAAGAAGTACGCGAAGTTTGAAGGCAGCCTGCGCGGTACGGATTCCCGGATCCTGATTGCCCAGGTACCGGGTGGCATGCTCACCAACATGGAAAATCAGCTGCGTGAACAGAACGCCAGCGACAAGTTCGACCAGGTGCTGGACGAGATTCCCAAGGTTCGCGAAGACCTGGGCTTCATCCCGCTGGTAACGCCTACCTCCCAGATTGTGGGTACCCAGGCGGTACTGAACGTTCTGACTGGTGAGCGCTACAAGTCCATCTCCAAAGAAACCTCTGCAATCCTCAAAGGCGAGTACGGTGCTGCACCGTCTTCGATGAACAAGGAACTGCAGGATCGTGTTCTGGACGGAAACGAGCCGGTTACCTGTCGTCCGGCAGATCTGCTTGAGCCGGAAATGGACAAGCTGACCGACGAACTCAAACAGCTGGCCGACGAGAAAGGCATCAAGCTGTCGGAAAACACCGTAGATGATGTTCTGACCTACGCGCTGTTCCCGCAGATTGGCCTGAAGTTCCTCGAAAACCGTAATAATCCGGATGCCTTCGAGCCGGTTCCGACCGCGGAAAGCGCGGCTCCGGCCAAGAAGTCTGAAGGCCCCGAGACCTACACCGTTGATGTGAATGGCAAGAAGTTTGTTGTTGCCGTTTCCGAAGGTGGCGAGATCACCCAGATCCAGGGCGAGGGCGGTGCTGCCTCTGCTCCGGCAGCCTCCTCGGCTCCGGCACCTGCGGCGGGTGAAGGTGAGCCTGTGGTTGCGCCGCTGGGCGGCAACATCTTCAAGGTTCTGGTTTCACCGGGTGACACCGTGGAAGAGGGCGATGTGATGATTATCCTCGAAGCCATGAAAATGGAAACCGAGGTTCGCGCGCCGAAAGCCGGTACCATCGGCGAAGTCTTCATCAAGGTCGGTGATGCCGTCTCTCCTGATGATGAAATGCTGACAATCGCATAAAGGGCCAGCATTCCATGGATAAATTAATGACGCTCTGGACAGGCAGTGGCCTGTTCAACATCGAGATCGGCCAGGTGATCATGATCGCCATCGGCCTGCTCCTTCTGTTCCTTGCGATTCGCAAGGGGTTTGAGCCTTTGCTGCTGGTACCCATCGGGTTTGGCGGTATTCTGGCGAATATTCCGGAGGCAGGCCTGGCCCTGACTGCGGCGGAAAACGCAATCCACTTTGCTCTGAAGAGCGAAGCGACCCAGATCCTCGCTGCGCTGGCAGCACCGTTGGACGTGGCTTATCAGGCCGGGCAAGCTGTTACGCCTGAGCTTAAAGAAGCGTTCAAGGTTGCGGTCAAGGAAGCCAGCTACTCGGAAATGGCGATGGCCAATTCCCTGGCCCAGGATTTCGGCTATGGCAACGGCATGCTGTATAACTTCTACTCGGTGGTTATCGGCAGTACCGTCGGCCCTCTGCTGATCTTCATGGGTGTGGGTGCGATGACCGATTTTGGTCCTCTGCTTGCCAACCCCAAGACCATGCTCCTGGGTGCTGCGGCACAGTTCGGTATCTTCGGTACCGTCATCGGTGCGGCTCTGCTGGACTGGACTGGTGTTCTGGACTTCAACATTCTGGAAGCGGCCGCGATCGGTATCATCGGTGGTGCGGACGGTCCGACTTCCATCTATGTGGCCAGCGTACTGGCACCGCATCTGCTGGGCGCCATCGCCGTTTCTGCCTACGCTTACATGGCGATGGTTCCGATGATTCAGCCGCCGATCATGAAGGCCCTGACCTCGGCCGAGGAGCGGAAGATCAAAATGACCCAGCTGCGTCCGGTCAGCAAGAAAGAGAAGATCGTCTTTCCGCTGGTGGTCCTGATCGCTGTGGTGCTGTTCCTGCCGGATGCCGCGCCGCTGCTGGGTATGTTCTGCTTTGGTAACCTGATGCGTGAGTGTGGCGTGGTTGAGCGCCTGAGCGACACGGCCCAGAACGCACTGATCAATATCGTGACCATTTTCCTGGGTTTGTCGGTTGGCTCCAAGCTGATGGCGGACAAGTTCCTTGATGCCCAGACCTTGGGTATTCTGGGCCTGGGTATTGTGGCCTTCGGTGTTGGTACAGCCTCCGGTGTTCTGATGGCGAAGCTCATGAACAAGCTGACCAAAGAGCAGATCAACCCGTTGATCGGTTCTGCCGGTGTGTCTGCGGTGCCAATGGCGGCGCGGGTGTCCAACAAGGTTGGCCTGGAAGCCAATCCGCAGAACTTCCTGCTGATGCACGCCATGGGTCCGAATGTGGCGGGTGTTATCGGCTCTGCAGTTGCTGCGGGTGTGATGATCAAGCTCCTGAGCTGATCTTCTCTGCGCGGTTCAGAAAACCCCGCCCTGGAGCGGGGTTTTTTCGTTTCTAGTGGAAGTCCCGGGAACCGACGGGAAGTGTTTTGATCAAGTGGCTGAGATCGGAAAGCTTTCCCGCCATCACATGCACGATATCCCCGTGCCGCTCCAGAACCCCTTTCACATGCAACAACCGGGCGGTCAATAACGGTTTCCGCTGCCGGCGTGCGGTTTCCAGCCAGACCACGACGTTTACATTGCCGGTTTCGTCTTCCAGGGTGACAAAGGTAACGCCGGAGGCGGAGCCAGGGCGCTGGCGCCCGGTGACGAGGCCGGCAACCTGCACGGGAATACCGGCTTTGGTAGTTTTCAGCTGTTCGGCACTCAGACACGGCTTCAGGTGACCCTGTTCCCGGAGCAGGGCAAGCGGGTGGCGTTGCAGGGTGAGACCCTGGCTGGCGTAGTCGGCGAGGACGTTCTGGCCCTCCGAGGGCTCCGGCAGTTGCTGGCAGTAGTCTGTCTGATAGTCCTCAGCGGATTCTTCGGCGAACAGCTTGGCGGGTGGTTCATGATCCAGCAGTTGCCAGTAGGCCTGATGGCGGTTGGCGGTGAAGGCCGGCATGGCGTTGGCGCCGGCGAGCAGCTCCATATCCCGCTGGTTCAGGCCGGCCAGGCGACGAAGCTCGCTGGTTGAGCGGTAGCCATTGGCGGGCCGGTTCTGCCGGATGCGTTCGGCGCCATTCACGGACAGACCCTGAATAATCCTCAGACCCAGTCGGAGATGACGTTCTTCGCCTTCCAGAACGTGATCCCACTGGCCGGCGTTCACATCCGGTGGCAGCACGGTGACATTGTGGCGGCGGGCGTCCTGCACCAGCTGCGACGGCGAATAGAATCCCATGGGCTGGCTGTTGAGCAGGGCACAGTAAAACGCGGCCGGGTAATGACGTTTTATCCAGGCGGAGACATAGACCAGCAGGGCAAAGCTGGCAGCGTGTGACTCCGGGAAACCGTAGCCGCCGAAGCCGCAGATCTGTTGGTAAAGCCGTTCGGCGAAATCAGCGCTGTGGCCACGCTCGAGCATGCCTGTGATCAGTTTTTCCCGGAACGGGGTCAGATCGCCGTGAGATTTCCAGGCCGCCATGGCCCGGCGAAGCTGATCGGCTTCGCCAGCAGAGAAACCGGCCGCTACCATGGCCAGTTTGATGACCTGTTCCTGGAAAATCGGCACGCCCAGCGTGCGTTCCAGCACCTTGCGCACGGCATCATTGGGGTAATCCACGGGCTCCAGGCCATGCTTGCGGCGCAAGTACGGATGCACCATATCGCCCTGGATCGGGCCGGGCCGAACGATGGCTACTTCGATCACCAGATCGTAGTAGGTTTCCGGCTTCAGGCGCGGCAGCATGTTGATCTGGGCCCGGGATTCCACCTGGAACACGCCGATGCTGTCGCCTGTCTGAAGCATGGCATAGGTGTCACGGTCTTCCTGGGGAACATCCTGCATCCGGAAAGGCTGGCCTTTTTCATCACTGATGAGTGCCAGCGCCTTTCGAATGGCTGACAGCATACCAAGGGCCAGCACATCCACTTTCATCAGCCCCAGGCTTTCCAGATCGTCCTTGTCCCACTGGATGACGGTTCGGTCGGCCATGGCGGCGTTCTCCACCGGTACCAACTCGGCCAGCGGGCCGGCGCTGATCACAAAGCCGCCCACATGCTGGGACAGGTGCCGGGGAAAGCCGAGCAGGGTGTTGACCAGGGTAAAGAACTGGTCTGCCACCTGCGGGTTGCGGGTGAGTTTCTTGTCCAGGATCTGCTGGCGCCAGTTGGTGGCCTTGTCGCGCCAGTCGATGCCTTCGAGTAACTGCTCCACCAGGGCCGGATCAAACCCCAGAGCCTTGCCGACATCCCGAATGGCGCTCTTGGGCCGGTAACGGATCACCGTGGCAGCCAGGGCCGCCCGCTCACGGGAATAGCGCCGGTAGATGTACTGGATTACCTCTTCCCGCCGCTCGTGCTCGAAATCCACGTCGATATCCGGCGGCTCGTTCCGGTCTTTGGAAATAAAACGCTCGAACAGCAGTTCCACCCGGGCGGGATTCACCTCGGTGATACCCAGGCAGTAGCAGACCGCAGAGTTGGCGGCAGACCCCCGGCCCTGGCAGAGAATCTCCCGGCTGCGGGCAAAGGCTACGATATCGTGGATGGTGAGGAAGTAATGCTCGTACTTCATCTCCGAGATCAGCCCCAGTTCCTTGCGGATCAGGTTCTGGACCTGCAGCGGCGTGCCCTCCGGATAACGCCGACGCTCGCCTTCGCGGGTCAGCCGTTTCAGGTAGCCGGCGGGAGAGTCGCCCGGGGGGACCAGGTCTGGTGGGTATTCAT
>NZ_JAHKPI010000023.1 GCF_018860425.1 Marinobacter sp. F3R08
TGACTCGCCGAATTCGGCGAAACCTCCTGAACTTCTTCCTTTTGCCAAGAATTGTTTCGAAGCCTACTAGGAGTCGGTATGTCCGAGCGTCCAGCTATTTATGTTCTAGAACAAGACTTTGATCGCCTGTCAGCCATCGTCGAAAAGCAATCGTCCAGTAATTCGACGGTAGAAGAGCTTGCATATGAGCTTGATCGCGCGAGCCTCGTTGATTCAGAGAATCTGCCCTCCGGCACCGTGACCATGAATTCGCTTGTCCATTTTAAAAATGAGTCCAACAACGCGGAGTACACGTTGAAACTTGTGTATCCGACTCAACGGGGTGGGGAAGAAGAATGTGTATCGATTCTGGCCCCGGCTGGCGCGGCATTGCTCGGATTGCGAGTCGGAGACCGGATTGATTGGCCCGCGAGTGGCAATCAGGTGCTTAAACTGAAAATTATTGATGTGACCTAAAAACGGTCTATTTATCGAGAGGGAGTATGAGTCCAGTGTCCGGGTCAGGTGTTTTTGTGTTGTCTGCGGCGTTCTCTGCCATTTTTATGGGCACCATCGGGGCCATTTCATTGTATGCAGGTGTCGGGGCGGAGACGGTCACGTTCTACCGTCTCTTCATCGGAGCGCTATTGATGGCCGTTTATCTGCTCGCTAGCGGGCAGCACAAGAAAGTCTTTGTCTGGCCAGGTGCAAAAGTTCTTTTAACAGGCGCATTTCTGGCTGGTTTCGTGATGTTTTACATCATGGCGCTGGATTACACGAGTATGGCGAATGCCGTTATGGTGATGTATCTGGCGCCAGTGACGGCTTCTGTGGCTGCTCATTTCTTACTTGGGGAGCGCCTCACGTCTGCGAGTATCGGGTTGATCGGCTTTGCCCTATTGGGGTTTGCGATGATGATGGAATTCAACTTCAACCTCAGCGGGCGAGCAGAAGAAGCCGTCGGTCTGGCCTTTGCCCTGTGTGCGATGCTTTGTTATGCCGCCTTTATGTTGACCAACCGTACGATTGACGACCGCATTCATGTGCTGAGCCGTAGCGGTTATCAAATGCTGGCGGGGGCATTGTGCATGCTGCCGCTGATGCTGCTCCAGGATACGACCATCACCGGGACGCAATGGGGCTGGCTGGTTGCCGCCGGGGTCGTGCCGGGATTTTTGGCCATCATGCTCGCCGTCATCGCTTTGAAAGCCTTGCCGGCAGCCACCTTCGGAACCCTGGCCTATCTGGAGCCCATTACCGTTGTGGCCATTGCCTGGGTTCTGTTTGACCAGAGTCTGAGTAGTCTGCAGCTATCCGGGTGCGCTTTGATCATCCTGTCAGGTATCGCCCAGGCTGTGTTGCTGAACCGGCAAGCAGGCGTCCAGGAGGCGACTGTCAGCCCCTGATTTTGGGAATGGTACCCCCGGCAGGAGCCTAAGGATTGGAGTAACGTTTTGAATTTGCGTTGGTTGGTTTTTGTCTGAGTGTCTAAGTACCCGCAAAAGTACCCGCAAAATCCCCCGCTGCCTTTCCCGGACACCACGGAGATGTATCCCACGAAAAGCACTCTAATGATGGTGCTTAGAAGACTAGTTAGTCCGAAGATTGTCAAAGTTCCGCGATTTATTTGACCCGCTAAAAAAGAAAGCCTAAAACAGTCGGGGTGAAACTGACCAAGGAGGGGTGCATGATCCGCAGTCTTATTTTCCTGTATCTAATAGCTCTGATGGTGCCGTCGCTTGCGAATGCAAATGATTTGCCCGAGTGGTACAAAACAGTCTTGAAGCAAGAGAGCCCCAACACCTTGAGTTATGCCGTTGTTGGTGGATTGGATCAGTGTAGGACTCAAAAGTCTGAGATCGAATCATTGATTGAAGGCGTGTTGATTAGGTCACGGATAAAACCGTCAACGGACTTGAGTAACCCTCTTGTACTTATCGCAAAGATACGCTGTGCCGGATTAAGTTCTAATGGCGTTGACTTAGGTGCTGCTTTCGACATCAGAGTAGCTTTTTCTCGGTTCCAACCACTCCCGGTAGTGGACTACTTTATAAGCTACGGCAGTATCGGTACGTGGGGTGGAGAGGACAACTTTTTCAAAGACAGCGTAAAACAATTTGTTGAAGAGGCTGTGACGGATTATGTGACGGTTAACTTCCTTGAGTAGCTTTTGGAAATGCCGGCTATGGCATGGATTCCAGGTAAGCTCACACCTATTCAACCATGAGGCTGCCAAGAGAGATTCGCGCTTTTTCTCTTTAATCGGTGCTGTTAAGGGTTAATTACTTTCAGCAATGGCTGACGGCCATCTATGACGCTCACTACGCCATCATCTGCAATCAAAGCACCCACCGTTTAAACGCCAGCGACTGGCCTCTTTATCGGTGCCCGCTTTTCATAGTCTCCTCAGCGGCCTGCTGTAAGCTTACGATTTACTACTTGATTGTCATACAAGGTGCCTTTTATCCCGACACACCTGGCTTGCAGTTATTAGTGGTTATGTTTTGTCGTGTATGTCAGCTAGCAATCGATTAGAAGAAAGCAGTCTCTCTTCTACTCTGTCTAAGCCACCGGCCAGCGCCCAGTGCGCTCTTGCTGTCATTTCGATCAATTTTTTTAACCTGACAGCAATTACGACTAGAGCAATGAAAATCAAAAACATCAAAATCAGCAGAATCTCAGTCATAAACTCTCCAGTCGAACATCAATGAAAATGAATGAGCGGTGTTTGATCGCCTCGGCTATATCTATGAATTAGTCCGAGGGTATGCCGCCCAGGCGACAATCAAAGTTGCCTTTAATGAACGTGTTATAGAATCTACCGGCGGACTGCGCGGAAAGCCAATTTTCGAGAATTTCTGGTGGTAGCCTGCAGTAGTGATAGTTTGTGTTATTCAAGAGCACGACGAGGTAGCTTTTTTCGGATCGGTAGCAGATGCGATTAACGAATGAACTATTCGGATATGAGCAAATGAAGGGATCGAGGGAGACATTGCCGAAATATTTAACATAAACACTTTCGGCTCTTATTGTCGCGCTAGCCATCAGAGTGACAACAAACAGGAATACAGCAGTAGTCAATTTCATAGAACTCAGTCCCTTTCGCCTAATTTACTTCAACGTTGAGTAAGTCCTGCTCGATTCAGGTAAGCAGAATCTAACTAGAGAAACCACCTCGGTTTCTATTTAATCGATCGGCCTCAGGCTCAACAATCTTCAACAAGGGATTTGTTCCATCCATAACGCCCACAACTCCAAGGTCAGCAATCAAGGCACCTACCATGTAAACGCCAGGGCCTAGCCGGTTGTAACGGTCCAGGATCATGCAACGCCAAGATTCTATGTCTAAGAGAACGCCCTTTGCTTCCGGCAAGAGGCGAATCAAGCGCCTATCAACCGTGCCCAGCCAATGGCTTTGCTCAATTCCTTGGCGCGTAACTATGCCTACAGGGGCGAAAGTCGCTCGCTCATCGAGGGTGGAATAAACCATATTGTGCCATCTGCGAAATTCCATTGGCGCAATATACTGTAAATAAATACAGTGTTCAGCTCGGATTCCGTCAAAAAACTCACCAATTGTTGAAGAGGCCAGCTAATGCCGGTCAATGAGGCGGGGTGATTCCGGTCAAGTGCAGGATCGCTAGGGCTGCGGTTTACTGCGGGATTGCCCGACAATAAGCATAAAGGTTGTGGTTTTCGTTTTCAGTTTAAGATCAAATTCAATGGGTTGGTGATACAGGAACCGGAACCACCATCTTAAAAAAATTTCGCATGTAGTGTAGGAGTAGGCCTCTACGCACCCGTCATGGAAGCCCTTTCGGGAGTACCTTTTTTCTGTGACTGCATAGCGACGACAGACCATACGATGTACTGCTGTTTTTATGTTTTAAGTCGTTCACTTTTCTGGCTGCTAGATTCTTTTCCGCGTGAGTTAGCGATATTCGAACTTTGGGCGAGCGGTGGTCTTTTGCATTGGTCCTGACTGGCGCTCACCCCCTCCCTGTGGTGCTGGTGGCCTGATAGATTTTCTACAGTAGACCAAATAGAAAACCGCTTGTCCGTTTGGTGTTGTTTGAGGTTGCGGCTAAGAGAATCCTTTCCCAATCCAGGTGGTCGATTAATTACAGAGCTGCTTTAGCAGTAATAAGCCTCATTGCGCACCACCGACTTGATGGCGCGTTTTGGGCTCGCGTGTGTTTTCCCGTTGGTCAACAGGTCCAGAGATAACACCCTTCCCATGGCATACTGTATGGGGGTACTGGTTTAGGACAGAGAACGGTTTTCCTGAATTCGTAACCATCTGTTTTTTCTCAAGTTGCGATTTTGAAAAAACGGCTCATTTTTGGCTCTGGGGGCATTTTTAGGACAGTCTGTCCTAATTCGTTACCCAGCTCTGGGGCACATTTTGACCCCGGTGATTTTTATGCAGCCTTCCTTGGCTGCGTCTGTTTCCTTGGCAATTTGAAAACAGGCTCTCCCGGTTTCCACTCCTGCCACTTGTCTGAGGGCTCTTTGTTGTTGATCGGTTCAAAGGTCAGAATCCACTCTCTGGCCTTTCTCTCCTGCCATAGCTCGCCGTGATTGAGCTTGATGAATCCATGCTCTGTCAGCTCCCTGAATGCATCCTGAGCGGTTTGCTTTGCACACCCGAGCCTCTCCATGGCCCGCTGTACTGAGATGGACAGGCGGCCATTTCGGCCTGGCCTGTAGATGTGCTGAAACTCAAGAAGCAAACAGCGAGCGGGCAAGGACAGATCTCGATAGGCCGGAGAGTCAAACCATTCGCCGTACACCTCAAAGTAGGGCGGCTTTCGTTTAACTCTGAATGGCTTATCTTTCGACATGCAGATACCTCAGCTTGCCATGGCTCCAGAGCGTGCCGGCCTTGATGAGCCTCACACCCTCGTCTGTGACCTCTGCAATGGTTCTACCGTTCTTCTCGCCACCCCTGCAGCAGACTATCTTGATAGGCCTTCCTGTGGCCTTTGTGCGCTGCTGCGCCCATCTAATGCAGCCGGGGAGGTTGCTTATGTGCGCCACCTTGTCCGTGGCATCGATTGCGAATACGACACGCATTAGGCAGCCCTCCGTGCTTCGTAGGCTTCAAGCAGGGCCTGAGCTCTGTCTCTGCCTTCAGGCTCAAGGTGGTAAACGCCAGGGCGTGTCTTTAAGCCATCACGGTCGATCACTTCCACCCGATCCGTGCGGATCTGCAGCCGGAAGCTGTCGCGCAGTTCTTTCACGTACTGTGGCCCGTTGGTTGTGCCGATGACTCGATCGGCTTCAAGGCGGGGCAGAGGGCCGGCCAACAGGCGATTGATTAGCCGAACATGCCGGCAGCTCAGGAGGGCGGCGAGGGTTAACAGGCCTTTTTGATTGCGGTTATACTGACGCTGTGACTTTAGTGCTTCTGATGAGCCCTCTACCGGATTGCAGCCGGTTGGGGCTTTTTTTTCGTATGTCATTTTGCGCCCTCCCTCTTTTCAATCCAGTCGAATAGAGCGGCCATCGAAACCACTTTGCAGTCAGAAACTCTCTCGATTTGAAGCTCACCCAGGGCAACGGCGTCCGCTACCTCTGAGGGGGTGAAATTGAGTGTGCGGGGTACTTCGGACAGGGCCAGGTATTGCTGGCCAGCTTGCCAGAAAAAGCCATGCTTTACGGGGGGTTGAACTCTCATAAGTCACCTCTACCGGATTCAGATTGTGCGAGCCCATACCCAGTGAAGGGCATAAGGCTAAATCAGAGCTTTGGCCTGGCTTATGCGGCGCGGTCGCGCTCGGCAATGCGGGCCTGAATCCACTGATGGACCTCTGATTCAATCCAACCAACGGCAGAGCCATTGCGTGAGAGTTTGATTGATTGGGGGAACTCGCCAGCACTTTGCAGCGAGTAGAGTTTGCTCCTGCTGAGTCCTGTGCGGCGGAGAGTTTCGGAAAGTCTCAGGATCGAGTAATTGGATGTGGACATAACTACCTCACGGATCTGGTATCAGTTATGCCGAATCGGGAAGGGATGCAAAACGTAACAGGCTGGCGGGTTAGCAGAATTGTGCTATATCAGCCTTGCTGTTATCGTTATAGGGCTATTAGGGGTCTCACTTCTAAATAGCGCCCATCCTTTCAACGGCTCTGGGTTCGGGTGGGGTACGGTTGCCGCTACGCTTCCGTATCCCGCTCACTTCATCCGAACGTTTCCAAGGTTATTTCAGACCATCCGAGTGCACAATCACCACTTCCTGCACACCTCGTGCCAGTCTCGCTGGCATCATCTGAACCCTGTGACGTCCTGACGCTTCCCAATGTATTAAGTCCCGATAAAGTCCGCAAGTCACGCTTCATCAAATTGCTGGCGGTCCACCTTAAAGCCCCCTATTGGCGGGGTTCAGAATCACACCATATAACACCATATAACACTAAATCGTCATTTTTGCGATTGCGTAAGGCTATAGATTCTTCAATTAATATTGAAAAATAAAATACCATCAAAGCGTCTTTTTAGACCTGATTGGGACAATTTCCCCGCCTTTCTTCAGACTGTCCAGGTAATCGGCCCATTGCTGCATCATGGCTGTTCGTTCCTCCACTCGGGCAGATCGGTTGTACGCGGCCGCTACCTGATTCCGCTGGCGGTGTGCCAGTTGGAGCTCGATAACTTCCGGGGGCCAGCCCATCTCATGCAGCAGGGTTGAGGCGGTCGCTCTGAATCCATGCCCGACCATCATTTCGCTGTCATAGCCCATGCTTCTCAGGGCGGTATTGATAGTGTTTTCAGACAGGGGGCGGCCTGGCTTGATCGACTCAAAAACAAACGGCCTTTTTCCGGTCAGATGCTTCAGAGGTTTCAGGATCTCGATAGCCTGGCGGGGAAGGGGGATTTTGTGGTCTGGCACTTGGCCAGCCCGTTTCGCCTTCAGCGTTCCTTTCATCCGGTCGCCGGGAACAATCCATATACCAGCCTTAAGATCGATCTCATCCCAAACGGCCTTTCTCAGCTCCCCAGGGCGCAAGAACAGCATCGGGGCCAGCTGGAGGGCGGCACACGTTGCCGGCTGTCCTGAATAGGCCTCAATGGCTCTGAGCAGGCCGCCCAGCTCGTCAGGCTTTGTGATGGCGGCCCTGTTCTGTGCGGGTACCGCTTTCAGAAGTCCCCGCAAATCGGCGGCAGGGTCTCGGCTGGCTCTGCCTTCGGATATGGCGAAGCGGTATATCTGGCTGATTCTTTGGCGCATCCGGTGCGCGGTTTCGTGCTTGCCCTTCGTTTCGATCTTGCGCAATACCTGCAGAACAAGAGGCGGCTCAATCTCAGTTACGGGCATAGTGCCAAGGTGCGGATAGATCCACTTGGTCAGGCGGTTGCGGGTAACTTCTATGGTGCTGTCCTGAAGCTGGCCCTTCTGGAGTTTCAGCCAGTCCTCGGCAACGGCCTTGAAGGTATTGGAAGCGGCTGAAAGGTTCTTGGCGCCCTCTGAGCGGCGATGCATTACGGGGTCTTTCTTCTGCTTGAGCAGCTTGCGGGCTGCGTCTCGTCCCTCGCGGGCGTCTTTGAGTGAGACCTCTGGATAACTGCCCAGGCTATAAGTCCTTTCCTTTCCGCCAAACCGATAACGAAACCACCAGACTTTTGATTCGGGTTTAATAACCAGTGTCAGGCCTCCACCGTCCGCCAGCTTGCGCCTTTTCTGGCCTTCGGATTTGGCAGCCTTAACCATGCTGTCGGTCAGCTTATTGATTTCTCTCGCCATACGCGCCACCTCCACTGATTTGCGGGTACCGGCTGGCCAGTATTTGGCCAGTACCCTCAAGAGTACCCGTAAAGTGTGGGTACTTCCACACTTGTCCTTATGTGTCCAAGGTGTGCTAGTATTGTTCGTGAAGTCTTGCGGCGCGGGGCTTTCGGAGAGGTTTGTGGATGCGGGTGGATGCTGTCTTGGTACCCCCGGCAGGACTCGAACCTGCTACCTTCCCCTTAGGAGGGGGACGCTCTATCCAGATGAGCTACGGAGGCATTATGGCGAGAAGGGCGCTATGATAGCGGGCTAAGTCTTCAGGCTCAAGGTACGACCCGGTTTCGGTGGTCTTCTCGGAGTGTGTTTTGCCAGATTCTTTCTCGATAAGCGTGATTGTTCCTGTCTGGATGGAGGCGGCCGGAGTTGTCGACACCCTGCAGGCGCTCGAACCCGTTCGGGCCCGCGGCCATGAAGTCATCGTGGTGGATGCCGGCAGCAATGATCGGACGGTTGAGCTCGCGCGGCCGCTTTGCGACCGGGTTGTTGTGTCACAGAGGGGCCGGGCGGTTCAGATGAATGCCGGTGCGGCGATGGCAAAGGGTGATCTCCTGCTGTTTCTGCACGCCGATACCCGCCTGCCCGAACATGCCCTGGACCACCTTGCAGCTTTCATGGATTCGACCCGGGCGTGGGGGCGATTTGATGTGCGGCTGAGTGGAGAGCGACTGCTGTTCCGGATCATCGCCTGGTTCATGAATCAGCGCTCCCGTCTGACGGGTATCTGCACCGGCGACCAGGCAATGTTCGTTCGTCGGGATACGTTCGAGGCGTTGGGCGGGTTTCATCCCATGCCACTGATGGAAGACGTCGAATTGTCACGCCGGCTTTGCCTGGTATCCCGTCCGTTTTGCATAAAAATGCCTGTGGTGACAGACAGTCGTCGCTGGCAAAAGCACGGCACCTGGAGAACAATTTTTCTGATGTGGCAGCTGCGCTGGCGATACTGGCGTGGTGAATCGCCGGAATCTCTGGCCCAACTCTACCGATCGGATGTTCGTCATGCCCCAAAATAGCCTTCCCTCCGCGGTCTTCCTGCAGTTTGCCAAATGGCCGGAGGCTGGCCGGGTCAAAACCCGCTTGATGCCTGAACTGGGGCCCGCGGGCGCTCTTGACGCTCATATCAGACTCACCCTGGCAGTTCTGGATAATCTGTGTGCTACCGGTTACCCGGTGGAATTCTGGTGGGATCGACCGGCTGATGACCGGCCAGGGGAAGCCGCATCCATTATCGAAGAACTTGAAGGTGCCGGGCTCGATCAGAAAGTCCAGGAGGGCAATTCGCTTGGCGAACGAATGCATCGTTCGCTCGAACAGTCTCTTCGTCATTTTGACCGGGCGCTGGTGGTTGGCAGTGACTGTCCGTCAGTGGATCCGGACTACGCCCGTAAAGCGGTTGCCTGTCTGGATAAGCATGACGTCGTGCTGGGCCCGTCTGATGACGGTGGCTACGTTCTTATCGGTGCGTCAAGAGTGGTTGAGGGTATGCTCGATGATATCGCCTGGGGCACGCCGGCTGTTCTTGCTCAAACCTGTGAACGACTTGAGGCCGCGGGGCTCAGCTATTATTTGCTTGAACCCCGGTGGGATGTGGACGAGCCCGAGGACTGGGCTCGCTTTTTACGGACCTGTTGAGCCCCTCAGCTGGCGGGCACTGGCGGTAGTTCGGTCAGCTTACCCAGCGCCTGGATCGCCTTCCGTTCACCGTCGCCGGTAACGACCTGAAGAGTCCGGTGCCGCTCGAGAACTGCTTTTCTGAATGTGTCCAGAAGTTCCTGCTGGCTGACCCGATCTACCGCATTGGCCAGTTGCTGCGGCGAATCGAAGCTGTCCATGCCGCGGTCAATCTCTCGCCAGTAGCGGCTGGAAATCTCTCCGAGCTGCCGGTCTTTCTCCAGAAGTTTGCTGATGACGGCCTGCTTTTCGCGGTCCAGGCGCTCTGGTGTCAGTGCGGCCAGCGTTGCTTCAAAGCTGCCTGAGAACTCCTGTACCGCCTGGTCGATCTCTGCTCTGGAGGCCGACGGAGACTGAACGATAAAGCCCAGCGCTGGCGTCTCCAGCATTTCAAAGGGTGTTGCGTAAACGATATAGCCCAGCTGGCGATTGGTACGGATCTCTTCATAGAAAGGGCTGCTGATGATCTGGGCCAGCAGGCGGAACCGGGCCCGTTCTTCAAAGCTGGTGTTCTCACCCTGCATGTAAAGCGTGTAGGCGGTGTCAGGGTGATCTACCTCAATGGACACCCGGGTTTCTTCATCCGGCAGTTGGCGCACCTTGCTGCGTTCTACCCGGGTTATTTCACTGTCACCGAGGACGATGGCGTCGATCTGCCTTGCCAGGTTCAGTGCTGAAGCTTCCGTGAGGTTGCCATGAGCGAGCATAACCGGGTCAACCTCGGAGAGCAGGGCCTGTGAGAATGAAACCAGTTCGTCGAAGGTGATGTCCCGGGCGGCTCTGAGTGTGTCGTCGGTGGGCCAGGCGCCCTGGATGAGGGCGGTCTGAACGAAGTCGGAAGTCTGGGCCACCGGACGATCCTTGGCCTTGTTCTGAAGGCTGTCGATCAGCTTTTGCCGGGCAATCTCGAATCGCTGCTCGGTCAGTTCCGGTGAGGCCAGCTGGAGCAGGATTCTGTTCATCAGTGTGTGAAGTTTGTCATTGTAGCCGCCTACACGGACGGTAATGCCCCGCAGGTGCGGATAAACGCTGTAGTCCAGCCCGGCCAGACTGGCGGAGTAGGCCCAGGCGTTGAGATTGGTGTTAATGGCATCGACCAGGAGTCGGGTGAGGACATGACTGCGGGCAGAGACACGGGCTGCCGGCGTTCGAAGGCTGACAAAGACGTTGGCTTTGGGCGTATCGAACCTGGTATCCCGGGCAAACCAGACATCCATTCCGTTAAGACTGCCCATCAGTGCCGGCTTTTCCATCGTCGCGCCACTGACCATTGACAGATTTTCCGGAACGAAGGGGTTTTCAGCGGGCAGGCGCAGTTGTGCTGAAAGCTGGGGCAGGCGCTGGGAAGCAAGCGCCTTTGGATCGAGAGCCTCCCGGGCCCAGGCGGTTTCATACCAAGGGGTCTGGTTCGGATTCTCCAGACCGGGTTCCGGTGCCAGCACGAAGACAAGCAGATTCTCCGGCGTCAGCTTGTCCAGGATGTCGCGATACTGCTCTGGTGCAAAGCGTTCAACCAGCCAGGGTGCGCGCAGCAGGTCTTCGGGAGGGTAGTCCTTGAGGGAGCGTGAAAGGCGCATGGCCTCGTGCAAAGGATTACCTTGTTCGCGGAATCGAAAATCAATGCGTGCCAGGTTCTGCATTTCCAGGAAACGCTGTTCTTTGATGCCTGCCTGGCGAACCTTTTCGATGTAGTCAAACACCAGAGGCAGAATATCCTCGTGGCGTGAGAGTCCTTCTGGTGTCAGTGCGATGCTGATTTCCAGAGTGGCATTTTCACCGGTGTCCATTCCCAGACCAGCGGACAGGCTTTCGGCGAGACCTGCCCGTTTAAGCACATCGAACAGGCTGCCGGGGCCTTCATGACCGAGCAGGTTAGCCACATAGCTGGCGGGCTTGGTACGGTAGTTATCCTGCTGTGAAGGGATAGGGAAGGTAAGCGTCAGGCTTCGAACATCCTTGAGGGCTTCCACCGTGACCTTGGCGGGCAGATCATCCGGGCGGTACAGATTCGCCGCGTGACGCTTGATCTGAAAGTTGCGATTTTCGATGGTATCGAATCGGCTTCGCACCATGGATTCCAGTTCGTCCAGGGTTTGCGGCCCGTACACGGCCAGGCTCATGATATTTGCAGAGTAATGTTGTTTCCAGAACTCTATCAGGTCTGGCCTGAGCGGGTTTTCTTCTGTGTTCTCCAGGGTTGTAAGGTTGCCCACGGCAAACTGGCTGAAGGCGTGGGCCGGATTGCTGATTGCCTTTTTCACAGAATAGAACCGGCGCCCGTCTTCCTTCTGCTTGGCACTGAACTCCGAATGCACCGCGTTGCGTTCACGGTCCACGAGTTCGGCAGTAAACAGAGGGGCAGAGAATTGCTGGGCAAACCGGTCAAGTGCGGGTTCCAGAAACCTGGCCTGCACATCGAAGAAGTAGTTGGTGTCCTGAAATGCAGTGAACGCATTGTGTTGGCCACCATGACTCTTGATGAACTGCTGATATTCGCCTGCTTCCGGGTATTTCTCGGTCCCAAGAAACAGCATGTGTTCCAGGAAGTGGGCGAGCCCCTCCCGCTCCACCGGATCATCTCCGCTGCCAACAGCTACGTTCATCGAGGCTGCCGCCTTGTCCGCATCCTGATCAGAAACCAGAATGACCTTCAGGCCGTTGTTCAGTTCGATAAACCGGTATTGATTGTCGTCATTCGGGCTCTTCTCCGGAATCTGGGCGGCAAAAGCAAAGGTGCTGAACAATACAAGTGTAAGCAGGGAAAGCAGGCGTGGTATCGGGTTCTGCATGACGTTCTTCCTGGCGGTACGTGTGTTCATGGACTCTCTGTAATCCGGAAAAGAGGGTTTTGACTCAGTGGATTGGCGCGTTGCGTGTACTTTCTGGCTGCTGGTCCAAGGTTTTACGAGCCAGATCAGCGGCTTTCTCACTATCCAGTTGTCCAGAGGCAATGCGTTCCAGAACGGTGGCCATGATAGCAACAGATTGGCGATAGTCCGCGAACTCGGCCTGGAAAGCCTGATCAATGGCCTCGTAAACCGCCTGAATCTTCTGTTCCCGCGACCCGGCATTCTCGGCAGTATCATTGATGGCTTTCAGGCAGGCTCGGGCGATGGAAATGTAGCGTTCTGCGTTGGGATTGTCTTTTTGCATAGTCGGGATTCCGGAGGTCGGTTTTCCTGTGAAAAGTAGAGATGCCAAAAGGCACGATTAGTTCCCGATTATGTCATTGCTGACAACCGCTTTCATTGCTTTGTGGTAATGCGGGAATTGGGCAGGCACGAGGCAATTCCTGTGCTAGTCTCAAAAGCATTGTGTCGGCGAAGCGGGCAAGCGTGTTAAGTCCGTGGGATCGCATGTTTAGAGTAATAGCTCTATATAAAACAAAAGCTTAGAGAGTGAAAGCTCTAAAAAAGTTCGATACATGAAGGTTGCAATTAAGTACAATGCCGGCGTTTCCGAAAAATCTAAGACTTTAGTCGTATAGATGCCGACATGGATAGACAACAACAGAGCAACAAGCAGGGTGGAAGATCGATGAATTATTTCCTGACCGGTGGCACCGGATTTATTGGCCGTTTCCTCGTAGAAAAGCTTCTCGCGCGCGGTGGTACCGTGCACGTGCTGGTGCGCGAACAATCCCGGGGCAAGCTGGATGAGCTGCGAGAGCGCTGGGGTGCGGATGACACCCAGGTGAAGGCCGTCATAGGCGACCTGACAAGCAAGAACCTGGGTATCGATGCCAAAACAATGAAATCGCTGAAGGGAAAAGTCGACCACTTCTTCCACCTGGCTGCTGTGTATGACATGGGCGCCGATGAAGACGCTCAGCAGGTGACCAACATTGAAGGAACGCGGGCCGCGTTAAATGCCGCTGAGGCCATGGGCGCCAAACACTTCCATCATGTTTCTTCCATTGCGGCTGCGGGCCTGTTCAAGGGCATTTTCCGAGAAGACATGTTTGAGGAAGCTGAGAAGCTGGATCATCCCTATCTGCGCACCAAGCACGAGTCCGAAAAGGTGGTGCGCGAGGAATGCAGCGTTCCCTTCCGTATTTATCGACCGGGTATGGTGATTGGCCATTCCGCCACCGGTGAGATGGATAAGGTGGATGGCCCTTACTATTTCTTCAAGATGATCCAGAAGATTCGTAATGCGCTGCCCCAGTGGGTGCCGACCATTGGTGTTGAGGGCGGGCGCCTGAATATTGTGCCGGTGGATTTCGTGGTCAACGCCATGGATCATATCGCTCATCTTGAGGGTGAAGATGGCAAGTGTTTCCACCTGGTGGATTCGGAACCCTACAAGGTAGGCGAAATTCTCAATATTTTCAGCGAGGCGGGCCACGCTCCTCTGATGGGCATGCGGATTGATTCCCGTATGTTCGGATTTATTCCGCCGTTCATCCGTCAAAGCCTGAAGAACCTTCCGCCGGTGAAGCGGCTGACCTCGGCCATTCTGGATGACATGGGCATTCCGCCTTCCGTGATGTCGTTCATCAACTATCCGACCCGGTTCGATGCCCGCGAAACTGAGCGTGTCCTGAAAGATACCGGCATCGAGGTGCCTCGCCTGCCGGATTACGCACCGGTGATCTGGGACTACTGGGAGCGAAATCTGGATCCCGATCTGTTCAAGGATCGCACACTCAGAGGTACGGTCGAAGGTCGGGTCTGTGTTGTTACCGGTGCCACGTCGGGTATTGGTCTTGCGACGGCACAGAAGCTGGCTGACGCCGGCGCCATTCTGGTAATCGGTGCCCGTAAGCTGGAACGCTTGAAAGAGGTTACGAGAGAGCTGGAGTCCCGGGGCGCCAGAGTGCATGCATACCCCTGCGATTTCTCGGATATGGATGCCTGCGATGAATTCGTGAAAACGGTTCTGGATAACCACGGCCAGGTGGATGTGCTGGTCAACAACGCCGGCCGCTCCATCCGGCGGTCGCTGGATCTGTCTTTCGATCG
The DNA here is from genome assembly GCF_018860425.1 of Marinobacter sp. F3R08. Lineage (GTDB taxonomy): Bacteria > Pseudomonadota > Gammaproteobacteria > Pseudomonadales > Oleiphilaceae > Marinobacter. The sequence continues at coordinate 14,404 of NZ_JAHKPI010000023.1, forward strand.
CTTCCACGACTTCGAACGCACCATGCAGTTGAACTATTTTGGCTCTGTGCGACTGATCATGGGCTTTGCGCCGAAGATGCTGGAGAATCGTCGGGGCCACGTGGTGAACATTTCTTCCATTGGGGTGTTGACCAATGCGCCCAGATTCTCCGCCTATGTCGCATCCAAATCTGCACTGGATGCCTTCAGCCGCTGTGCCGCTGCGGAATGGTCAGATAGGAACGTAACCTTTACCACGATTAACATGCCGTTGGTGAAAACTCCGATGATCGCGCCGACCAAGATTTACGATTCGGTGCCCACGCTGACGCCGGATGAGGCGGCTGGAATGGTTGCTGATGCTATTGTTTATCGTCCAAAGCGTATTGCGACCCGGCTTGGTATCTTTGCCCAGGTGCTGCATGCTCTCGCGCCGAAGATGGGTGAGATTGTTATGAATACCGGCTACCGGATGTTCCCGGACTCTCCGGCAGCCGCCGGCAGCCGGTCTGGTGAGAAACCGAAAGTCTCCACCGAACAGGTGGCATTTGCCGCGATTATGCGAGGTATCTACTGGTAAACACTGAGAACTGAAGCAAAAAAACCCGCCTTGGCGGGTTTTTTTGTTTATTCGGTGTCTTCGGGAATGATTGGTGGCGGAAATCCGCCCAGTTCCTTCCACCTATTCACAATGCCGCAGAACAGATCTGCAGTTTTCTCCGCATCATAGGCTGCCGAGTGAGCTTCCTTGTTGCTGAAGGGAATACCGGCAAGTTTGCAGGCCTGGGCCAGTACGGTGTGGCCATAGGCCAGACCGGCAAGCGTGGCGGTATCGAAGGTGGAGAAAGGGTGAAAGGGATTGCGCCGGATATCCGCCCTTAGTGCGGCTGCGAAGATAAAGTTGTGGTCGAAGGTGGCGTTATGGCCAACCAGAACGGCGCGTTTGCAGTCGTGGGTTTTTACAGCCTTGCGGATTGGACTGAAAATCTCGCTCAGACCTTCTCGCTCGGGTACCGCCTCCCTTTCCGGATTCCATGGGTCAATGCCGGTGAAATCCAGGGCGGATTGCTCGAGATTGGCGCCTTCGAAGGGATCAATCTGTTGCACGTGGGTTTCTGTTCGCCGCAACCAGCCATCATCGTCCATGGTCAGGATGACGGCTGCCACTTCCAGAAGGGCGTCCCGTTCGGGGTTGAATCCAGCGGTTTCCACGTCGACAACGACAGGTAGAAAGCCACGGAAGCGGCGGGACATGGGATGCGGTGGTTTGTTTTCGTCAGTCACTCAAGCTCCGGTCTTGGCCGTATGTGAGAAAGAATCAGTCAGGTTTACGCTAAACGCCAGTTAACGGTTTCACCAGCCTTGAGGGGCACGATGGTTCCGTCAGCCAACGGTAGCTCCGCCGGCATGGTCCAGGGCTCCCGAACCAGGGTGATGGTATCGGTATTCCGTGGCCGGCCATAGAAATCTGATCCGTTGAAACTTGCGAATGCTTCGAGCTTGTCCAGAATGCCCAGCTCTTCGAAGACGTCCGCATAGAGGCCGATGGCGCCATAGGCCGAATAACAGCCGGCACAACCACAGGAGGCTTCTTTGCGATCCTTTGCGTGCGGGGCAGAATCGGTGCCCAGGAAAAAACGTTTGTCGCCGCTGACTACCGCATCCCTTAATGCCTGTTGATGACGGTTACGCTTCAGGATAGGCAGGCAATAAAGGTGTGGGCGAATGCCACCGACCAGCATATGGTTGCGATTATACATCAGGTGCTGGGGGGTCAGTGTTGCCCCCAGATTGCCTCCGGTGTGTTGGCGCACAAACTCTGCAGAATCGGCTGTGGTGATATGTTCCAGTACAACTTTGAGATTCGGGAAGGCCTCAAGGGTGGGGGCCAGGACCCGCTCAAGGAACACCTTTTCCCGATCGAAAATGTCGATGTCGGCATCCGTTACTTCACCGTGGACCAACAGCAGCATGTCGCAATCCGCCATGGCCTCCAGAACCGGATAGATATTGCGGAGATCTTTTACGCCGGAGTCGGAGTTGGTCGTTGCACCTGCCGGGTATAGCTTGGCAGCCACAACCCCGGCGGATTTCGCTTCCCGGATAGTTTCCGGTGTCATGCTTTCGGTCAGGTACAGGGTCATTAATGGCTCGAAAGCGGTGCCGTTGGCAGCCGTGAGAATTCGTTCCCGATAAGCCTCTGCATCAGACGCCGTTGTCACCGGTGGTACCAGGTTGGGCATGATGATGGCGCGACCAAAGCAGGCTGCCGTGGCCGGGACCACGTCCGAGAGTATGTCACCATCCCGTACATGAAGGTGCCAGTCGTCGGGGCGGGTAAGAGTCAGTTTTTCTGTCATATGAGCAGTTGTCCGCAATACCTATGGCGAGGCGAGCTTTGGATAACTAGAGGGTCGCGCCCCGAAAATTTCGGCGAATTATACCAGAAGGTGCCGTTAATTGTTTCCGCTTGCTGGCTAAAGAAACACGGACCAGGGCCGTTAAGCGGTGAGAACCTGTTAATTACCGGATACCAATGGCAAGCACTATGGGATTGCACCCTGGAAAACTCCTGAAAACAGTTCTGGCTGCCAGTCTTCTTGTCGTGCTTTTGCCGGCAGTCGCACAGCCAGCCAGCTATGGCGCCGGAATCGAAAACAGCCAATGGTATCTTGCTGAGTCAGTCTTCGAGTGCCGTCTGGTGCACGAGGTTCCCGGCTACGGGCGGGCGGTGTTCAATCATCGCGCAGGTGAAAGCCTCAGTTTTTTCCTGGAGTCCGAGTCTGCACCGATGCGACCTGGACGGGGATATCTCGTTGTGGAAGCGCCCACCTGGCGTCCGGGTGTTGCGCCAAAATCCATGGGTACGGTCAACGTTTCAGATGATCGCCGCCAGGTCTTTCTTGATACACGTCAGGCGATTGTTGTTGCCCACGGATTGCTGGATGGTATGCGCCCGACGGTCACCAGGGAATCCTGGTTTGATGGCCGACCGGTGCGGGTACAGGTCTCGAATATTAATTTTGCACCCGAGTATCAGCGTTATCAGCGTTGCACTTCGAACCTTCTACCGGTCAACTTTGATCAGATCCAGCGCTCGCGGGTGCCGTTTGCGAGTGGCAGCACGCAACTGTCAGACGCCGATCGTCAGTTGCTGGAAAATATCGTGGCTTATTTGAACGCAGATTCCACGGTTGAGAGGATTTTCGTGGATGGTCACAGCGACAGCATTGGCAGTCGAATCGATAACCGGGCGCTGTCGGAAGACCGTGCCAATGTGGTGGCGGACTACCTGAAGGCGCTCGGGGTCGATGAAGACATGATTACGGTTCGGGCCCACGGTGATCAGTACCCGGTATCCAATAGACCTGCAGATAACCGTCGAACCAATATCCGGCTGCAAAGGGCCGGTGATCGTCCGGAACTTCAGCAAGCTAACGGTTACGGGGGCGACTCTCGGGGCTGATTTCGTCAGTAAACCGAGTTCAGTACTTCGAGGTGGGCATTGACGCTTTCTGCCAGGGCCTTCAGATGGTAACCACCTTCCAGCGTTGAAATGATGCGATCATTGCTGTGCTCGTGTGCGACGTCCACGATCATTTCAGTCAGCCAGCGGTAATCCTCGGTATCAAGGTTCAGTTCCGCCATTGGATCCAGCCTGTGAGCGTCGAAACCGGCAGAAATCAGGATCAATTGTGGTTTGAAATCGTTAAGCCGCTGAAGCCAGCCTTCCTTCACCTGTTGCCGATACTCTTCAGCGGAGCAGTTGGCCTCAATTGGAATGTTCACGATATTGTCGGCCTGTCGGTGAACGTGGGAATGTGGATAGAAGGGATGCTGAAAGCTGGAGCACATCAGGATGCGCTCGTCACCACCGACAATGTCGACCGTACCGTTTCCCTGATGCACGTCGAAATCGACAATCGCCACCCGTTCCAGGTGATGAAAGCTCAGGGCGCGCATCGCCGCCAGGGCAATGTTGTTGTAAAAGCAGAACCCCATGGATTTCGCTCGCTCGGCATGATGACCGGGCGGCCGGGCGCAAACAAATGCATTGGTAACCTGGCTGCTCATAACCATATCCACCGCCTGCACATTGGCGCCGGCGGCCAGGCGTGCAGCCCTCAGGGTATCTGGCATCATGGCTGTGTCCGGGTCGGTGAACACGCGACCCCGGGTAGGCTGCATCAGGTCGAGTTGATGCAGATAGGTTTCAGGGTGCACTAACAGTAGCTGATCGCGGGTGATTTCCTCCGGCCGAACCCAGTCGAGTTTCTGATCCAGTCCGGTATCAGCCAGGTAGCTTTTGATGGCTGCCAGTCGCTCGGGACTTTCTGGATGCTCCGGCCCCATGTTGTGTTTCATGAAATCATCGTGGGAAAAGAATGCCGTAGTCATACGTCTCTGACTGCCTTCCTTATGCTTATATTTTCGTCAAGCTTATCAGGGAAAACTGCACGATGCCGTGTTTCTTTGGTCTTATAGGGCCGTTAGTCGTTTCACATCGGCGGATCAACGCCTAAGATAGGAGTTGCATTCATAACTAACCTGTTTTATTGCATTTATTTTCCCAATGGCCTGCCGGCCAGACACAAAGGAGAGTCAGCTTGAGCACCCGGTATCTGGAGAGCCTTTTCAATCCCGCATCCATTGCGGTGATCGGTGCGTCGGAGCGGGCAGACAACCTTGGCGGTATGGTATTGCGGAACCTGATGGGGGGTGGTTATCCGGGACGGTTGCTGGTCGTCAACCAGAACGATTATGACAACGTGCACGGAGTTCCCTGCGTCAAGAAAGTCTCAAAAATGGAGTTTTCCCCGGATCTTGCCATTATCTGTACGCCACCCGATACGGTGGCCAAGACGATCAAGCGGCTGGGGGAAGCCGGGGTACGCACAGCCATCGTTATGACAGGGGGTATGTCCCGTACCCACAGTAAAACCGGTCAGCCTCTGATGTACTCCGTGCGTGAGGCGGCGCGGGAAACGGGCATCCGGGTGCTCGGCCCCAACACGATTGGTCTGATGGTTCCGGCTCGCAGTCTGAATGCTACCTACGCGCATATGGGCGCGATCCCGGGCCGGGTTGCCTTTGTTGGTCAGTCCGGCACTATCGCCAGTTCGGTCATTGACTGGGCGTTCGCCAGGGGAGTGGGGTTCTCCTACTTTCTGACCCTGGGTGATGGTATGGATATCGATCACGATGACCTGATCGACTACCTGGCGCAGGACAGCCAGACCCGTGCGATTCTCCTCCATATCGAGAATATTCCCAATGCCCGACGTTTCATGTCGGCCGTCCGGGTGGCGTCTCGCACCAAACCGGTGATTGCCGTTAAATCCGGTCGGGTCCCGGAATCAGAATGGTTTCTCCACGACCTGCCCGACGGTCTGAACCGTAGTGATCCAATATATGATGCCATGCTGCAGCGGGCCGGTGTGCTCCGGGTAGACGGTCTTGGCCAGATGTTTGATGCGCTGGAGACGTTGACCCGAATGCGTCCTTTGCGCCGTGAAAGTCTGGCGATCATGGCGAACGGCGTTGGCCCGGGGGTACTGGCGGTGGATCGCCTTGCGGACCTGGGCGGAGAGTTGGCGGAGTTGTCGGATTCCAGTATCGAGGCTCTGGCCGAGCTTCTGCCGCCTTACTGGACTCGCAGGAACCCGATTGATCTTAACTATGATGCGTCTCCGGAGTTGTACGGTAAGGCCATCAAGATTCTGGCCAGGGATCCTGAAGTAGCCAATGTGCTGGTGATGTATGCGCCGAGTCTGACAGAGGACAGTCTGCAGATTGCAGACGCCGTGGTACAGGCTTCTAAGGGGACTCGCCTGAATGTGTTCACCTGCTGGCTTGGTCAGAGTACGGTCATGGATGCCCGGGAAGAATTCTACCGCGCCGGATTGCCATCGTTTTTCAATCCGGAAAAGGCGGTGATGGCGTTCATGCAGCATGTTCGTCATCAAAGAGTGCAGCGATTGCTGACGGAAACGCCGGAATCCTTTACAGATCACTTTGCCGACCGCACGCACACTCGCCGGGTGGTCATGAAGTCATTGCGCTCAGGGCGTTATCATTTATCCAATCGCGAAGCGCGTGAGTTGCTTCAGGATTACGGTATTAACACGATTGATACCATGTACTGTGACGACCTCGAGGAAGTGTTGGAAGTCTTCGCGGTGGAAAGACGCCCCATCGACATCACCATCATCCACGAAAAAGCCTGCCATCCTTTTCTGAACTTGAGTCCTACCCAGCGTCGATACAAAGGTACTGTGCAGAAGCTCAACAGCGAGGCGGCAATCATGGATTCCTGTCGCTACCTTATGGATGAATACCAGAACCACTTTCCGGGCAGCGGATTTCTCGGGTTTGCGGTTCAGCGTTCATACCAGCACGTGGGAGGTATTGAGTTCAGCGTAGGAATTACCCGTGACCCATTATTTGGTCCTCTGGTGGTGTGTGGCGCTGCCGGCGCCCAGATTAATGTTATGACCGACCGACAGATTGCTCTGCCTCCCCTGAACATGGTGCTGGCTCGGGAGCTTCTTCGTCGTACCTACATGTATAAATTGTTGAAAGAACACAGTCTGAAGCCGGAGGAGGATATTCGGGCGGTGTCTGAAACCCTTGTTACGCTTTCCCAGATCGTAATCGATATTCCTGAAATTCAGGGGCTGGAAATCGCGCCCTTGCTGTTCAACGAACAGGGGGCTGTGGCCGTCAATATCGCGATCAATCTGGCCGACAAGCCGGGCCGGCCGATCATTCAGCCGTATCCACGGGAACTGGAGGAATGGATTGTACTGCCGGCATCCGGGCGCAGGGTCATCATCCGCCCTGTGTTGGCTGAGGATGAGCCTGCACATCGGGTCTTTCACGAGCTGCAGTCACCGGAATCCATTCGCTACCGGTTCTTCCAGTACCGCAAGCATTTTTCCAGAGAAGATGTGGCCCAGATGGTGCAGATTGATTATGACCGGGAAATGGTCTTTATCGCCAATGCCCCCAGGGAAGATGGCGAGGGCGAGGAAACTCTGGGAACCGTGCGTACCTGGACGGACGCAGACAATCTGCAGTGTGAGTTTGCGGTGATGGTGCACGATAAGATGAAGGGAGAAGGCCTTGGTGTTGCCCTGATGCAGAAAATGATCGATTACTGCCGGGCCCGGGGCACCATGGAAATGGTCGGCAATGTGCTGCCGGATAATCGCCCGATGCTGCAGTTGGCGGAGCATATGGGCTTTGAAATCAAATTCAACACCGAAGAAGAGGTGATGGATCTGCGACTGGTTCTTAATGAACCGGAGAAAGACTGGCAGAGAGAGCGATTGGGGAAAAGCGCTCATTGAGAACCCCTGAAGCCAGATGAGAGGTTCATCTGGCTTCAGGGGAGAGTGGCTCTATTCTTCAACAATGGCCGAGCGGTCTTCACCGCCGAGCGCTTCCAGAAGACCGGGAATCAGTCGGGACAGCTCCAGGGTCATCAGTGTGAAAGCGGCGTCAAATTTGGCAACAGCGTCGTCCACGTCAACATCGTCCAGCTGTTCCTGCAGTGTTTCGCCGAATTTCAGGCGGCGAATACCGAGTTCCTCATCTAGCACGAACGAGACATTGTCATCCCAGGTCAGGGACAGCTTGGTCACCTGCATGCCCGCATCCAGATGGTTGCGGATCTCGTCTGCCTTCAGATCGAGCCCCTTACAACGCACGACACCGCCATCCTCGGACGGATCCTTCAGCTCACACTCATTGCCCAGAACCACCTTGCCGGGCAGATCGATGGACTCATTCAGCCACCCTGTGAAGGTAAAGGCCGGAGCCTGTTCCACGGCCGGGGGACGCACGGGTAATGAGCCCAGGCTCTTGCGCAGGGTTGAAGCCAGGTCTTCGGCCTGTTTGGCAGAGCCGGCATCCATTACCAGAACACCGTCCTGGAGCGCCAGGTAAGCGAAAGAACGACGATTCTTGGAAAAGGCTTGCGGCAGCATCTCCAGCATCACCTGTTCTTTGATTTCGTCTTTTTCCTTGCGCCGTACCTTGCGGCCCTGCTCGAATTCGATGGCTTCGGCTTTTTCTTCAACCGCTTCCTTAACAACCGGGCCGGGAAGGATTTTCTCTTCAGTGCGCAGCGCGACCAGGTGATAGCCGTTTGCACTGTGTACAAGCTGCTCCCCCCGCTTCCCTAATGGCGGCACCCAGCCCTGACGGCTGGTTTCCTGAGGCCCACAGGGCTTGAAAGCGTCGGCCTGAAGTTTTTCTTCCAGATCTTCGGCGGAGATATCAAACGGTTTGGTAAAACGGAATACGCGGGCGTTACGAAACCACATCAGGGCTGATCCTTGTCGTTCATAATTGCATGATCTCTACGAGTACGGTTTTAATAATAAAGCCCACAACGCCAGCCCCCAGGACAGTAAACAGGGCGATGGTGCCGAACCTGCCGGCCTGTGATTTTTTGGCCAGGTCCCAGACGATGAACCCCATCCAGACAATAAGGCCGGTCAGAAACACCAGCATGGCGATCTGGGAAAACACTGCTTCGTTCATTGCTTTCTCCGATATCAACGTGGATCAGGGGATCTCAGAATGAGCCCCTATTGTGCATCCCGCAGGAAAACCCAGTTGTTTTTATCGGATTGGTCTTCACTGAAGTAATAGCCGTCGAGGTTGAATCCTTTGAGGTCGTCGGCCTGAGTAATGCGGTTCTGAATGGCAAACCGACACATCAGGCCACGGGCTTTCTTGGCGTAGAAGCTGATCATTTTATACTGACCGTTCTTCCAGTCCTTGAATTGAGGGGTGACCAACCGTCCTTCAAGGTCTTTCTTCTTTACGCTTTTGAAATACTCGTTTGAGGCAAGGTTCACCAGTACCCCGTCACCGTCGGCCAGGAGTCGGTTAATTTCATCGGTGATGCTATGGCCCCAGAATGCGTAGAGGTCTTTGCCGCGCTTGTTCTCGAACCGGGTCCCCATTTCCAATCGATAAGGTTGCATCAGGTCCAGTGGCTTCAGAACCCCGTACAGGCCAGAAAGCATACGCAAGTGCTGTTGGGCAAACTCGAAATCCTGCTCGCTGAAGCTTTCGGCAGCCAATCCGGTGTACACATCGCCCTTGAATGCAAGCACCGCCTGGCGCGCGTTCTCAAGTGTAAACGGCGTATGCCAGTTGCCGAAGCGTTCAGCGTTCAGTTGGCCCAGCTTTTCGCTGATGCTCATCAGATTGCTGATCTGATGGGGCTCCAGCTCCTTGAGCTGATCGACCAGCTCGCATGCGGCGTCAAGAAATTCCGGCTGGGTATAGCTTTTGGTGGCCAGCGGACTTTCATAGTCCAGTGTTTTGGCGGGGGAAATAACCATCAGCATGTCAGGCAATCCTCATTGCAGGAATGTGAGTAATTCATCCCTGGTAAAAGGCCAGTCCAGTTCCGCACTGGTGTCGTTACGTCGCAGCACCGGTATCCGGGTGCCGTAACGTTCCACCAGTTCTTCGGACTGGGCAATGTCTACCACATCGACCGGAATGGGTTGTGGCAGAGGCGTATTTATAAGCAGGGATTCAGCAAGTTCGCACAAATGGCACTGGGACGTTGTATAGAAAAGCAGTTCCATTATTTTGGTTGTGCGTCCAGTTTCTGACCGTTCACGCCATGGCTGTCCTTGCCCATCAGATACAGGTATATCGGCATCAGGTCTTCCGGTGCCGGATTCTGCTGCGGATTCTCCGCCGGGTAGGCGTGGGCCCTCATGTTGGTGCGGGTAGCACCGGGGTTCAGGCTGTTGACCCGGACGTTGTGGCGTTCATCATCCAGCTCTTCAGACAGTAATTGGCTCAGGCCCTCGACGGCGAACTTGGAGACGGCGTAGGCGCCCCAGTAGGCTTTCGCCTTCCGGCCGACACCGGAGGAGGTGAAAATCACCGAGGCGTCGTCCGATTTGCGAAGCAGCGGAATCATGGCGCGACTGAGCAGGAAGGGTGCCGTCGCGTTTACCTGCATGACCTTGTTCCAGGTTTCCGGGTTGTACAGCTCCACCGGACTGCGGTCGCCCAGGATGCCCGCATTGTGCAGCAGTCCGTCCAGTTGACCGAAATTCTCTTCGAGAGTCATGGCCAATTCCTCATAGTCTTTCACCGCAGCCCCTTCAAAGTTCATGGGCACGATGGCAGGCTTCGGATGGCCGGCGGCCTCAATCTCGTCGTAGACCGTTTCCAGCTTGCTGACAGTGCGACCCACCAGTACGACGGTTGCACCGTGAGCCGCATAGGTTTTCGCCGCTACCCGGCCAATGCCGCTTCCGGCACCCGTAACCATAACGATGCGGTCTTTGAGAAGATCAGCGGGTGCTTGATAATCATGCATAACCTGTCTCCGTGTCAGGCTCTCACCGGTTGGAAACCGGATCCTAAAAATGGCGGCTCATTGTAACAGCTTTGCCAGGTCTGTGACGGTGTCTGCAATGACATCTGCTTGCCAGAGATCAATGGTCTCCGGCTGCTCGATATACCCGTAGCGGACAGCGATAGTCTTCATCCCGGCATTCCGGCCGGCTTCAATGTCCCGCTCGTGGTCGCCCACATAGATTCCGGAATCCGGCTTTGTCGCCATTTGCCGGCAGGCCAGCAGGAGTGCCTCCGGATGAGGCTTGCGCTCACTGACATGGTCGGGGCAGACCAGCGCAGAACAGCGGTCGGCAAGATCCAGTGCCGCGATCAGAGGAATCGCGAAACGGGCTGGTTTGTTGGTCACAATGCCCCATGGAATGTTCCGGTCCTCCAGGGCTTTAAGGAGTTCATCAATGCCCTCGAACAGCCTGGTTTCTACCGCTACACCGGCTTCGTAAAGATCGAGAAATGCGGTGTGCTTTTCCAGATATTCCGGGTGTTCAGGTTCCAGGCCAAAACCGATCCGGATCATCGCTTTTGCGCCGTTGGAAACGGATCGGCGAATGTGTTCCGGGGGAAGGGCGGCCAGACCATGCTGTGCCCGTAACTGGTTCAGGCAGCGGATAAAATCCGGTGCCGTGTCGATCAGTGTGCCATCGAGATCAAACAGGACAGCGGATATTTTATGATGGGTTTCAGGCTTCACGGATATCCCTGGCATGCATCAGATAGTTTACGTCCACATCCCGGCCCAGTCTGTAGACTTTGGTCACAGGGTTGTAGGTCATGCCGGTGAGTTCAGTGACATCCAGGCCTGCATGGCGCAGGTGATCGGACATTTCCGAAGGTCGGATAAATTTCTTCCACTCATGGGTGCCCTTCGGAAGCAGTCTGAGTACGTATTCGGCACCAACGATTGCGAACAGAAACGACTTTGGATTCCGGTTGATCGTTGACACGAACAGGTGACCGCCGGGCTTCAGCATGGCGGCACAGGCATTGATCACTGACGCCGGATCAGGCACATGTTCGAGCATTTCCAGGCAGGTAACGACGTCATACTGTCCAGCATGGTCACTATCCTGAGCCAGCTCCTCCACCGTAATCTGACGATAATCGACGTCTACGCCACTTTCCAGACCATGCAGCCTGGCAACGGCCAGGGGCGCTTCTCCCATATCTATGCCGGTGACATGGGCGCCGCGCTGGGCCATCCCCTCGGAGAGAAGGCCGCCACCGCAGCCTACGTCGAGAGTCCGCTTGCCGGCCAGAGACACCCGCTCATCAATGAAGTTCAGGCGCAGCGGGTTGATGTCGTGCAGGGGTTTGAATTCACTCGTGGGGTCCCACCAGCGGCTTGCCAGTGCCTCAAATTTGGCGATCTCGTTCCGGTCTACGTTCTGGTTTGTCATCGTCTGTTCTGCCTGGTGAATCAATAGAAAATCGGTTATTCAGCCTGTGTCCGGATGCGCCCGGCCCAGTCCTCAACCCGAAGCATGAGGTCGGCAACATCAATGCGGGTCAGGCGGCCGTCCTGTAGTTGAGGTACGCCATTAATCCAGCTATGGCTTACTGAGCGGCCGTGATTGCTGTAGACCAGATGGGATGCGGGATCATAGACCGGTTGTAAAAAAGGGTCACTCAGGTCAATAGCAATAATGTCCGCCAGCTTGCCCTCGACCAGCGAACCCAATTCATGCGCTCGTCCCAGGGCCCGGGCACCATTGATCGTCGCCATCTCCAGTGCTTTGTGTGCCGATAACGCAGAGGCGTCTGCGGCGACCACCTTGGCAATCATGGCGGCTGTGCGCAGTTCCCCGAACAGATCCAGATCGTTGTTGCTGGCCGCACCATCGGTGCCAATGGCGACATTTATTCCGTGATCGAGAAGTTTCTGGGTTGGACAAAAGCCACTGGCCAGTTTCAGATTCGACTCCGGACAGTGGATAACCTGGGCTCCGGACTGCTTCAGAAGGCCTATGTCCCCGTCATCGATCTGCGTCATATGCACGCATTGAGTTTCAGGACGGAGTACGCCAAGGTCCGCCAGCCGGGTGGTAGGCCGCTTGCCCAGCTTTTCGCTGGCCTCGGCAACCTCGAACGCGGTTTCATGAAGGTGAATCTGGATCGGCGCGCCCGATGACTCTGAAAGCCGGGCGGCTTCGACCATGGGGCCGTCTGAAACCGTGTAGGGCGCATGGGGGCCAATGGCAGGCATGATGTATCCATCGGCTTTCCAGGTATCAATGAAGTCCGCGCCTTTGCTCAGGTATTCGTCCGGACCTGAACCCCAGGGCGTGGGAAAATCGAGCAGGGGAAAGCAGATCTGGGCACGCATGCCGGCATCGTGGGCGATCTGTGCGGCGATTTCTGGAAAGAAATACATGTCGGAAAAGGTGGTGGTGCCCGTACGCAACATTTCGGCCATGGCGAGTTGGGTACCATCGGCAATGAACTGTTCACTGACAAAACGACCTTCAGCCGGCCAGATATGGTCGTTCAGCCAGGTCATCAGTGGGAGGTCATCTGCCATGCCGCGAAACAGCGCCATGGCTGCATGGCCATGCATATTGATCAGGCCCGGCATCACCACATGATGCAGCAGATCGACGGTTTCACGGGTTCGGAATGACCGGTCTGCCTCCGTTTGCGGGATGATTGCGGCAAGACGGTTGCCCCGGATGATGATGGCCTGGTTTTCGAGCACCGTATTTGCCGGTTCGATTGGAATCAGCCAGCGTGCGTTGATGCGGATATCGGCTGCGGTGATGGTGTCTGCGGTCATTAACCCTGCCTTACAGCGCTTGACGCGGAGCGGCCGCGCCTTGGAAATGTAGGCCGGAAGTATAACCGTTATACTGGCAGTTTTCAGCGATGGAAAACCGGAGCAGCTTTTATGGTAACAACCCCGAAATCTTCCTCTGACCGCAGCATTGGCACTGTCGCATTGCGCTGGCATGGCAGCAGCCTCGAGTTGCTGGATCAACGCCTGCTGCCGGGAGAGGAGCACTGGATTACGCTCGAGGGAGCATCCGGTGTGGCTCAGAGTATTCGGGACATGGTGGTTCGGGGTGCCCCGGCGATTGGTATCAGTGCCGCCTACGGCGTAGCTCTGGCATCGAGACACGCTGGTGGTGGCGACTGGAAGGCAGAGATAAAGCAGTCCATTCGCGAGCTGGCAGCTTCGCGTCCTACGGCGGTGAATCTGTTCTGGGCACTGCAGCGCATGGAGCGGGTGTTTCACGCCTGCCACTCGCTGGATGAAGCCGTGAAGCGACTGGCCCGGGAGGCCGAAGCGATCCACGAAGAAGACCTTGCTGCCAATTTTGCCATGGCAGATCACGCACTGGAGTTTATCGGAACGGAGAAACCGATCTCGGTGCTGACGCACTGCAATACAGGTGCACTTGCGACCGGCGGCTATGGCACAGCCCTGGGCGTGGTTCGCAGGCTGAATGAGACCAAACGCCTGAAAAAAGTCTATGCCGATGAGACTCGGCCCTGGCTTCAGGGCAGCCGCCTGACGGCCTGGGAATTGTCCCGGGATGGCATTCCCGTCACGCTGAACGCCGATGGTGCTGCCGCCTCAATTATGGCCCGCAACGACGTGCGCTGGGTGATTGTCGGCGCGGACCGAATCACAGCCAATGGCGATGTCGTTAACAAAATCGGTACATACAGCCTTGCGGTTCTGGCTCGTCACCACAACGTGGGTTTTATGGTGGTTGCGCCCTCAAGCACCGTGGATATGGCCATGGCGTCAGGGGCAGATGTGCCCATTGAGGAGCGTGACGGCATGGAAGTTCGGGAGATCCGGGGTATCCCGCTGGCGCCAGCAGGGGTTAACGTATTCAACCCGGTCTTCGATGTTACGCCGGCCAGTCTGATTGACGCCATTGTCACCGAAAAAGGTGTGGTGCATAACCCGAATATTACCGGTATGCGGGCGCTATTTGGTTGACGGTGGGGTACCCTCCGGCCCTTTTTTTCTGACCTTTGGTTTGACTGGCGGGGTGTTTGCGTCCGGATCTTTGTCTTCGTAGGCGCCCCGTAGTTCGGCCACCTGCTGTTCCTGTTCCTCAATAAAGTGCAGAGACATCTCAAAACTGTGGCGGGTGAACTCCAGCACTTTCTGGAAACCTTCATCCGAGAGCGTGCGCGCGTCGTCGTGCCGGCGGAAGATGTTGATGAATTCCCGCTCCCGCTCAAACTGCAGGGGCAGTCTACCCACACCCCAGTCGTTCAGAATCTGCCAGACTTCGGGATTGTAATTGCGGGTGGTGCGCATGATGAAAGGAATGGGGTCGTTCCGGGCAATGAGAGCTGCCAGCCGGAGAATAAGTTCGAACGACAGGGTTGCGGTACCATTCTCGATGGCTTCCAGGACCGATTTGTCCCGAAGGTTCAGAGCCTCGCTCATTTCTGACAAGGTCAGGCCGGCCACTTCCCGGATGTCTTTGAGAGACTGGCCTGCAGTAAGCATCGCGCGCAGCTGGTCCTGAGAATTGATCAGTGCCCGCCCAACCCGTAGTGATGTATCGGTCGCTTTGACCCCGAACCTGAGTGCCGATCCGGTGAGGCTTGCCAGACGGTCGATGAATCCATCTGGCGTTCGTTCCTGAGTGACCGGTTTCTCCAGTCCCTCCACCTCTTCCAGTGAGCGCATGGCGTGAAGCGCATCCAGAAGCATGTCCTGAAGTATTCTCGCTTTCTGCGGGCCATCCTGCCCGCTGGCGTCTTTGCTGGTCATTGGACCCGCTGGCGTCCGTTTATCGACTAGTAGCCGCGGTTGCCGCCTGTGCCGCCAGCTGCTGCGGATTCAGGATGGAGGCCATGCGGTTATCCAAGTCCAGCATGTCCGCCATAATATGGCCGCCTTCCCGGATGACGAAATCCAGCTCTTCGTCTGAGGAATTCAGATCTGCCGCCTGCTGGTCCTGCCAGTCTTCAAGGTCCTCAAGAGAATCGAACGAAGGTTGTCCTTTCAGCTCCCGTCTGGCGTTCGCGATCGCCAGGCGAGTGCGTTCAATTTGCTCGTGCTGGGCGCGACGTTCTTCGAAGTTGAGGCTGACACTGTCTGTCGCGCGCTGTTCGGCCAGGAAGTTGATCTCCTGTTGCAGCAGGCTGAACTCCGGGTTAGTTGAAAAGCGTTCTTCATGACGCCTGCGAAGCTCGTCGATGATGCCGCTGAAGTCGAAGTAACGGGTATGGGGCACCGCTTCGATCTGGTCCCAGGGCAGGGCGTGATCAAGAGCGTCCTCGCCAATCCTGGTTTTGTCGATACGGGACGGAATCTCAATGTCCGGTATCACGCCCTTGTGTTGGGTGGAACCGCCCGACACCCGGTAAAACTTTGACTGGGTAATCTTCAACTGGCCATGATTCAGCGGACGTACAGCCTGCACAGTGCCCTTGCCAAAGGTCTGTGACCCCACGACAAGCCCACGACCGTAGTCCTGAATGGCGCCGGCGAAGATCTCGGATGCGGAAGCGCTCATGCGGTTTGTGAGGACCACCAGCGGACCATCGTAGGCTACCGAAGGATCGCCATCGTTCAGTACCTGCACATCGTTGCTCGCATTTCGGATTTGCACGGTGGGGCCTTTATCGATAAACAGGCCAACCAGGTCGTTGGCCTCGTGCAGTGCGCCACCACCATTATTACGAAGGTCTATAACCAGTCCTTCCACACCTTCGGCTTCCAGTTCTTCGATGAGCTTGCGGACGTCCCTGGTTGTGCTCTTGTAATTGGGATCACCGGCCTGCATGGCCTGGAAATCGGCATAGAAGGTTGGAATGGTAATGACACCAATCGCGTATTCCTTGCCACTGCGCTCCAGACGAATGATGTCCTTGCTGGCACTCTGTTCTTCCAGTTTCACTTCATCCCGCTTGATGGCAATAGCTTCCGTAATGGTTTCATCGGAGGCATTGGCCGGGATGACTTCGAGCGTCACCGTTGAATTCCGCGGTCCACGAATCAGATCCACAACCTCGTCAAGGCGCCAACCAATGACGTTTACAGGTTTTTCGTCTTCCTGGGCAACAGAGACAATCCGATCAGCGGGTTGAAGCTGGCCCTGGTTGGAGGCCGGGCCGCCGGGGACCAGCCGAACTACCTTGGTGTATTCGTTGTCTGACTGGAGGACGGCACCAATGCCTTCCAGGGAAAGGCTCATGTTGATGTTGAAGTTTTCAGAGGTGCGCGGCGAGAAGTAGGACGTATGCGGGTCCCACATGCCAGTGAAAGCGTTCATGTAGGCCTGGAAGGCGTCTTCGCTGCGAGCCTGATAAGCACGCTTGAGCTGACCCTCATAACGGCGGCGAAGAGCCTCAACGATAGCTTCATCATCCGAACCGTTCAGTCGCTGGGCCAGGACCGCGTTCTTGATGCGCTTGAGCCAGAGGGCATCCAGCGCATTGGCGTCGGATTCCCAGTCCACCTCGGATCGGTCAACCAGAATGCTCTCGTTTGTCGAGAAATCCAGAGTGTCCAGGCCCTTGTCGATGGTTTCGAGGGCGAACTGCAGGCGTTCAATGATGCGTTGCTGGACGAGATTGTAGATATCGAAACCTGGCTGTAGCTGGCCGGTTTTCAGGGCTGAACCCAGCTGGGTCCGGATCTTGTCGAACTTGCCGATGTCTTCCTGGGACAGATATATGCGCTGACCGTCAAGGTAGTTCAGGTAAGCGTCGAAGACGTCTCCGGATAATTCATCGCTGATACCCAGGTCACGGAAATGCGTGAACTGGAGCTGGCGGGCGATCAGGATATTGGCCCGAGCCTGGTCTATCGTCGGTGCAACCGGCTGGTAGACAGCTGGAGAATCAACTTTGGCCTGCAAGCCCAGTGGTGTCGACAGCAGTAGTGCAACGGTTATTGCCTTGCACACCCCGAACCGACCAGATCCTGCCGGAGAACGACGAGCCATAATTCTTTCCGAGATGGTCATAGATGCATACCTGACGGTGTGGGGGAGAAACCAGTGATACCTGAGTGGATCTACCCGTGAGCGATTAAATTTATTGTAGGCAAGCACTACACCCGATGCCATAGGCAGGGCGTATCGGTTCGTGACAATCTGTCCATGAAGGCGCCAGGTTGGTAACCGGATAGAGCTCGGGCGGGCGGCACTGTTACCTGCGGGAAGCGTCACCGGGAGGAAAGGTTGTCCCTCCCGGGAGTTTGCCAGTGGGGTGTTGAATCAGGAAAACGGGATGTTCATCTCTGCCTTTTCCTGCAACAACTTGGGTGGAGCAAAGCGCTCGCCATAGGCGTTGGCGAGCTCGGTTGCCCGCGCTGTGAAAGCTCTCACACCATACTGGTTAATGAACTGAATGGCGCCGCCTGTCCACGGCGCATAGCCAATGCCGAAGATGCTGCCGATATTGGCATCTGCCACCGTGCGCAGCACACCTTCCTCCAGGCAACGGACCGTCTCGATGGCCTGGATGAAGAGGATCCGGTCCTTCAGTTCCTCCAGCCGGGCGGCTCTGGCATTGTCTGCATCTACGAACAGGTGTTCCAGCTCCGGCCACAGGCGTTTCCTGCCGTTGGCCGGGTAATCATAGAAGCCGGCGCCGGTGGCTTTGCCCTTGCGCCCATGTTCGTTAACCATTGCATCGATCACCGATTCGGCCGGGTGGGCATTCCAGGAACCGCCAGAGGCTTCGGTATCCTTTTTGCTCTGGTCACGGATGTGTTGCATCAGGGTCATGCTGACTTCGTCGGAAATGGCCAGAGGCCCGACAGGCATGCCTGCGAGCAGGCCGGCGTTTTCAATACTGGCGGGGTGTATGCCTTCCCCCAGCATGCAAATGCCTTCGTTAACAAAGGTTCCAAAGACCCGTGATGTGAAAAAGCCGCGGCTGTCATTCACTACCACCGGGATTTTGCCGATCTGCTGCACGTAATCGAACGAACGTGCCAGGGTTTCGTCGGAGGTTTGTTCGCCAACAATGATTTCCACCAGTTGCATCTTGTCCACGGGAGAGAAGAAGTGCAGGCCGATGAAGTTCTCGGGCGTTGCCGAAGCGCCGGCGAGCTGGGTGATGGGAATAGTGGACGTGTTGGAGGCGAAAATCCCGTTTTCGATGAGCTTGGGTTCGGCCTCCTGAGTGACGCTAGCTTTCAGCCCGCTGTCTTCGAACACAGCCTCGATAATCAGATCACAGTCTTCCAGATCGTCCGCGGATGCCGTGGCCTTGATTCGACCGAGGATGTCCGATTTCTGTTCTTCGGTCATCCGGCCACGGCTGACCTTCTTGTCCAGAAGCTTTTCTGAGTAGCTTTTGCCTTTTTCTGCCTTTTCCACAGAGACGTCTTTCAGCACAACCTCGATACCTCGGGTGGCCGTGGAATAGGCAATGCCTGCGCCCATCATGCCGGCACCGAGCACGCCCACCTTGCGGAAGGTGTTTTTCTCAACCCCGGCAGGACGGCTGCCGCCAGCCTTGATTGCGTTCAACTGAAACCAGAAGGTGCCGGTCATGTTCTTGGCGATCTGCCCAATCACCAGTTCGGCAAAATACCGGGTTTCGATCAGACTGCCGTTGTCGAAGTCCACCTGGGCGCCTTCTACGGCGGCGGAGAGGATACGTTCCGGGGCCGGATAACAGCCTTTGGTTTTCTGCTTCAGCATGGCCGGGGCGATGGCCAGCTTCTGGGCCATCGCCGGATGGTGCGGGGCTCCGCCGGGGAATTTGAATCCTCTCTGATCCCAGGGTTGCCGGTATTCCGGGTTGGCGTCAATGAACGCCCGGGCCTTGTTGATCATGTCCTCTGTAGAGTCTGCCAGTTCGTCAACAATGCCGGCTTTCAGAGCGGCCTTCGGGTTCACCTTTTTGCCTTCCATCAAGAACAGAAAGGCTGCCTCAAGGCCAATCGTTCGAGGAAGCCGTTGGGTGCCACCGCCACCGGGCAGCAACCCGAGAGTCACCTCAGGAAGGCCCAGCTGGATGCTGTCCTGGTTCATGACAACCCGGTGATGACAGGCGAGGGCAATTTCGAGACCTCCTCCGAGTGCGCTGCCGTTGATCGCAGCAACGACGGGTTTACCGCAGGTCTCAAGAAAGCGCATGTCGGCTTTGAGGCCGTTGACCATATCCTCAAAAGTCTTGGCGTCTTCCCGGGTGACCCTGTGCAGCTCTTTCAGGTCGCCGCCCGCAAAAAATGTATTCTTGGCCGACGTAATGATGACACCCCGGATATTGTCCAGGTCGCTCTGGACCTTCGCGATGGCATCCGAGAGAGCCTCCCGGAAGACTGCATTCATTGTGTTGGCAGACTGGCCGGGCATGTCGATGGTAAGGGTCAGGATCTGGTCTGCCCCGAGCTCATATTGGATAGCATTCATGATCGGTTCTCCTGAGAAAGTGGATGGGGTCAGACGCGCTCAATGATAGTGGCAATACCCATGCCGCCACCCACGCAGAGGGTGGCCAGACCGTAGCGCAGTTCGCGGCGTTCCAGTTCATCAAGCAGGGTGCCAAGGATCATGGCTCCGGTGGCCCCCAGCGGGTGGCCCATGGCAATGGCGCCGCCGTTCACATTCACTTTCTCGTCAGGAATCGAGAGTTCCCGCTGGAAGCGCATGACGACCGAGGCGAAGGCCTCGTTTACTTCGAACAGGTCGATCTGATTCGCGCTCATGCCTGCCTTCTCCAGCGCTTTGCGTGCGGCCGGTGCCGGGCCGGTCAGCATGATGGTCGGGTCGGTACTGGTAACGGCTGTAGCGACGACGCGCGCGCGCGGTGTCAATCCCATGGCTTTGCCCTTGGCTTTGCTGCCAATCAGCATGGCGGTGGCACCATCGACAATGCCGGAGGAGTTACCGGCGTGGTGCACGTGGTTGATCTTCTCGACGTAGTGGTACTTTTCCCGGGCGACACCGTCGAAGCCCATGTCTCCCATCATCTGGAAGGAGGGTTTCAGTCCGGCAAGGCTTTCCAGAGTAGTATCAGCGCGTACATGTTCATCACGATCCAGAATAATCACGCCGTTCTGATCGGTGACCGGAATGATGGATTTGCGGAAGTGGCCGTTTTGCCAGGCATTGGCCGCTTTCTGTTGGGATTTCACGGCAAAACCATCCACGTCTTCACGACTGAAGCCCTCAAGCGTGGCAATCAGGTCTGCTCCGATACCCTGAGGCATGAAGCCGGTGTGCAGGTTGGTACCGGGGTCCGTGGCCCAGGCCCCACCATCGGAGCCCATTGGTACACGGGACATGGCCTCCACACCACCGGCAACTACCATGTCTTCCCAGCCTGAGCGTATTTTCATGGCGGCCAGATTGACTGCTTCAAGCCCGGATGCGCAGAAGCGGTTCAGGGTAACGCCTGCTACTTTTTCATCCCAGTCGGCCGCCAGAGCTGCGGTTTTGGCAATATCGGCACCCTGATCGCCCACCGGCGTGACGCAGCCCATCACAATGTCATCCACCTGAGCCGTATCCAGGCTGTTTCTGTCCTGCAGTGCATGGAGTACCGTGGTTAAGAGAGTGATGGGTTTGACGCTGTGAAGGGATCCGTCTTTTTTGCCACGCCCCCTCGGGGTGCGGACTGCATCGAAGATATAGGCCTCGGTGGTCATTGCTTGTCCTCTGTTCGTATTATTTTCACGATGAATATACCGATGCCTTAACCATAGCCGGTCGGGACTGCGGGTTGTAATGACGCGGGCTGCCAATCGCATTGGCGAAATTGCTCATCAACCATGACAAGCGGAGGCGTGGCTTCTATGGTGATAGAAACTGCAGGCAAATTCAGGAGGCGCAAGCCATGTCTCTGCGAGATGCGATCGACAATTTCTACGAGCGACTGGTGGTGGATGCCGTAGAAGCAACGCGAGTGGAATCCGACACACCGGACTTTCTCACCGACGTTGTGTGCGTGGCGCTCAACCGCCTGCCCACACGGTATTATCGTCACTCAATCGATATGATGTTCTATCTGGCGGATGAAGAGCTCAAAGCCATGAAACAAAAATCCCTGGCCGCTGTGAAAGAAGCCAGGGATTTTGTGAAGGAGCATCAGCGGGAGTAAACCGCTGCCGGCATCAGGCCGGATTCAGTTTGGCAAGGGCCTTGTTCAGGCGTTCGGCGAGTTCGCTGTTTGCGTCTTTACCGACCCCACCAAGGCACCAGTTTGCGACGAGCGTTTCCAAATCCTGCATCAGATCGTTGCTGTTATCCGTTGAACCCATACCATCTGCCAATCGCCGGACCTGAATTTCCATGCGACGTTGCTGGTCTGTCTCGGGAGACGGCACACCGCACAGTATTTCGGCCCGGATCACCAGCTCCAATGGATCGCGGAGGGCCGAGGTTTCCGCCAGAGCAGGCCAGTGTTGCGGCACTGAGTCATTTTCGATTTCGGCGCTCGTTGCGGTGGTAACGAGAGCCTGCCACGACGCTAATTTTGCCTGAAGCCCCAGGCTTGACAGGATCTGGTTCAGCCTTTGCTTTTCATGCTGAACCGACTCTCGCACGCCCTTCGACAAAGCAGATGAATCGATCGTTTGTAGCGTCGACAGCGCAGCCGATATGTCCTGTTCATCATTGTCTGCAGATATTGCAGAAGTCTTCTGAAGGCTCGTTTGTGCGAACGTGTCGGCGGCTCGCGATGCCTGCTGTTGTTCTGTGCGCTCAGCATCGCGGCGGGCAAAGATCTGGTCACAGGCTTTACGGAAAGCCTGCCAGAGTTTCCGGTCTTCGCGATGACGAGTAATTCCGATGGCTCGCCAATCCCCTTGTAGCGCCTTGGCCTGATTCATGGCTTCCTGAAGTGATTCATGGTCAATCAGGGCTTCGGCTTTTTCGACGATTGCCTGTTTGAAGCCTTCATTCTTTTTGCGCTCTTCATCCAGCGGTGCCTCAAGCTTTTTGAGGAGCTCATCGAAGCGTTTCTGAACAGCACGATTATCCCGGAATTCTACTGGCCAGGCTTCCTTCCACTCCTGACGCGCAGTCTGATGGATGCGTTCGGCGGCCTTCCAGTCGATTGATGACCAGTCGGTATTCTCAAGGAAGCTTTGGAGTTGTTCACAGATGGCGGATCGCTTCTCAAGGTTGGCCTGCTTGAGGCCGGACTTCGCCGAAAAATAGGCCTTGCATGGCTCATAGGCTTTGTCGGAAGCGGCTTTGAAGCGAGACCAGAGGCTGCGGTCGGAAGAACCGCCAAGTTCCCGCCACTCGTTCTGCAGGTCTTTGATCCGTTCTGCCTTGGCTTCCGGGTCCATTGGCTGGTCTGCCAGGTATTCCATTTGTTCGCAAAGCGCGATCTGCTTGGGTTCGGTAGCGAAGCCCTGCCAGTCTGAGAGCTCCCGTAGTTGTCCGGTCAGCAGTTGTACCCGGGCCTGATAGGGTTTGGCGTGGTGTTGATCCAGGTCGCGGAAATGCTGCTGGGCGGTTTTGAACAGTTGCCTGGACTCTTTAAGTTGTTTGGCCTCGAGAGCTTCCTCTAGCTGTTTCAGATCGGCTTCAAGCCGAGCCACCAGGTCTTTTTGGCGATTCTCATCGCCTCGCGCCGCGGTTGTAGTTTTGGGCCTGCCGATCAGCTTTCTCAGTGGCTCCAGAAGGACTGGAGTGGGATAGCTTTCCGGCCAGTTGACCTCGGCCAGCAGGGCTTTGGCCTGCGCAAGCTGTTCGACCGGAACGTCGTTTTCACCTTCAGCCTGGGTGCCGAGCTCGATGATGGTATCCCGGTTCTGGGTAATTCGACGCACAGCACTGAGATAGCTGCGCAAATCGAGCATCGCCGTCTCGTAGGATTTCTGTTCCTGTTTGTCTACCGAGGTGTCCCGCGTCGCTTCCAGCCAGCGGTTCTCCTGAGTCTTCTGCAGCGCATCAAGAGAAGCGAGTGAGGGCATTGTCTCGGGGGGTTGTGCCTTGAGATCTCTCAGTGTGCGAGCCAGCAGATCCAGGGTTTCTCGGCGTTGCAGTTGTTGCTCACGTTCGCGCTTTTCATTTTCTGCAGCGGACTGCAGGGCCGCGAGGCGCTCTTTGCACCGGTGTACTGATTCGAGGAACGCCTGGGTCTGCTCAGGTGTGGCGTGACCTTCAACGTCTGCCCATTGTCGCAACAGAGTTTCGAGTCGAGCCTCGTAAAGCTTGGTATCGTCGCTTTTAGCCTGATCCTGAGCGGAACGGATCAGGGTCGCAATGGTCTGACTGATACTGTCCAGTCGGGCCTGTTCTTCACGGCGTTTGCGGAGCGCCGATTTGACTGTTTGATAAACACCTTTATCCCGGCTTTTGGCCAGTTTCTGTACATCGAGCAAGGTGCTTTCGTCAGTCAGCCTGCCGGCGGCGGTCTGTCGAATTTCCGCGGTAACGCCTGCGATGGCAAGTTCGGCCAGGACACTCTGTGACGGCGAGCCCTCCAATGTTCCGAGTTGTTCCTCTCTCAGGCTGGCCCGGGTATCCTCCTGCTCAACAGGTTCGGCCAGAGCGGCTTTCTGGGGTTTTTGAGTTACCTCGGGTGTTTTGCGGGATCTGAACAGTTTCTGAATGAACGCAGCCATAAGAGTATCCTTGGGTGTTGAAACCAGTTCACGGTATCGGGCAGAGTTTTTGCCGCCACCGGCCGTCGGCCTCAGGTTCAAGAGACCGGGTAGTTTTACTGGACAGAGTTATCGGCTGACCAGCGGGAAGAATTCGCGGCTAGTCTAGCGTTTTGAGTACGTATGCGGAAAGGGTCTATATGGCAAAACAGGAAAATCAGGACGATCAGGAGCACAGGGCCCGGGCAACGGCGCTCAGATTGCTGGCCAGAAGGGAACATAGCCGCCTTGAGTTGAGCCTGAAACTTCGTCAGCGAAAGGTGTCGGGTGACATTATTGACGCCGTTCTCGATGAGTACGAAGCAGAGGGCTGGCTTGATGATGAACGGTTTGCAGACGTTTATGCTCGCCAGAGAATGGATCTCGGATACGGACCGCTCCGCATTCTGGGCGAGCTTCAGCAGCGTGGGGTATCCAAGGTTCCAGAGTGCGTTGAGGAAATGAGCGACGAAGATTGGTGCCAGAAGGCGATCGGAATCCGGGATAAACGGTTTGGTTTGGTGGATCTCAGTAAAGACTGGGACGAAAAGGTTCGTCAGGCCCGTTTTCTTAATCGTCGGGGATATTCTGCCCAGCAGGTGGAAAGGGCCCTTGAAGCTTGTGAAGGTTAACTCTGTGCACGTCAGATAGGTCAGAGGGTTGGTGGAATTGTGCTGAGCTCGGCAGGCAGACCTGCACGGAGTGATTCGTCTGGCTGCAGATCATCTGTCACCAGCCCTGGATTCTGGTTTTCCTCCATCTGTACGATAGGAGCTTCTTGCACCGGCGCTGGGATGCCTGGTTCGTTGAGCCGGGCCAGAACATCATAGTAACGCCGGATGTTCTGAACGTAGAGCACCGGTTCATGCCCTCGTGCGTAGCCAAAGCGGGTTTGGGTATACCATTCCTTTTGGGCCAGTAATGGTAAGAATTCCTTAACATCCATCCACCGGTCGGGATCTTTTCCGGCACCTTCGGTCAGTCGGCGGGCGTCTTCAAGATGTCCGTACCCGACATTGTAAGAGGCGAGTGCAAACCAGGTGCGATCCGGCTCGGGAATTCGTTCCGGGATTTTCTCGTGCACGATCTGGAAATACTTGGCACCGCCCTGAATGCTTTCTTCTGCATCGAGTCGGTTGTTGATACCAATTTGACTGGCAGTATTACGGGTCAGCATCATCAGGCCGCGCACGCCGGTTGGGGATACCGCATTGGGGCGCCAATGGGACTCCTGGTAACCGATAGCTGCGAGTAGGCGCCAGTCCATGTTGTAGTTGCTGGCATAGTCGCGAAACAGAGGCTCGTATTTGGGCAAGCGGTTTTCGACATGATGCATGAAGGTGCGGGCACCGACGTAATTGAGCTGATCCAGGTGGCCATAGAACCGCTCTGAAATCTGGGCCAGAGTGCCGCTGTTCTCCAGGGTTTCCAGAAACTGGCGGGCTGCTTCCGCCAGAGACTCATCCTGTGCTGAAGGGAAAAACCAGGCCAGTTTGCCTGGCTCTCCAACGCTAAAAGCTTCTTTCACCATCGGATAAAATACGTGGTTCAGATCGAGCTCGTTGGAGGAAACGATTGCATAAGGAAATTCACCGCTTTCAACCCGGGCAAGGATGCCGGCAGCGTCGAGCCCCGGATGGACCTGCCATTGAAGCGTATCGTTATCCTTGCGAGCGGAAGCAAGGCGTTTCACGTGGTCGCTGTCGGCGACCACGTGTACGGTTTTTCCGGTCAGATCGTTCAATGACTCCGGGCTTTCCACATTGCGATTATAAACGAGGATCGATTGTGCGGTTATGCCATTGGCTACGATATGGTATTGGTCTGAAGTATCAGGCTGGCTAGAAAGTCCCAGCATGCCGAGGTGAGCATAGTTTTGATTCAGGACCGACAGGATCTCGGTATTGTTATCTGCGACGCGAATTCGGAGTTTAACGCCCAGCGAGTCGGCAAACAGCTTTGCCAGTTCATAGTCGTAGCCGGTGGGGGTGTCGTCGTTATCCACGTAAATAGAGGGGGCCGTGCGGGTGATAACATGCAGCACACCTTCGTCCCGGATTTCCTGCAGCGTGCTGGGCTGAGAGCATCCAGTCAAAACAAAAGCGATGCCAAGGCAAAGTAGCTTGCCAGCGGATGCTTCTTTTAATGCAGAAAATACTCTGGGCAAATTCCTGATCTCCGTCACGACTGGAACATCTGCTGGTTTTAGCGTCGCTGGGCGCTGCAATCCGTTATATCTTGAGGATGCAACCCTGTTCCAGAGTCTCAATGATCCTTTGTGTCGGATGTCTGGTCAATGCACCTGGTTAAATAACAGGCAAAACATTGTCAATTGTACAACCCGGGATTAACGCTTCAAGAGCTGTATCCTGGCACCGCTTTCGAGTATCATGTCGGCCTTTCAAATTGCACCCAGACTTCCCCGTTTCGCGCGATACAGGTTGATATCATGCTTGAACTTCGCGGCGCACCCGCGCTCTCGCCATTCCGCTCACGTAAATTGCATTCCCGAATTCAGGATATCGTACCTGAAGTCGAGCACATATATGCAGAGTTCATGCACTTTGTCGATCTGCAGGCGGACCTCTCTGACGCAGAGCAGGCTATCCTCGACCGGTTGCTGACATACGGCCCCACGGTACCACTGGAAGATCCGGATGGTGTCTTGTTTCTGGTTGTGCCGCGGCCCGGGACTCTCTCGCCCTGGTCCAGCAAGGCAACGGACATCGCCCGCAACTGTGGTCTTCGTCAGATTCAACGGATTGAGAGGGGCACGGCCTACTATATCCGCTCTGGCCGCAAGCTTGGTCTGGAGCAGCGGGAGAAAATCGCAGCTCTGCTTCATGATCGCATGACCCAGAAAGTGTTTCATGAAATGGGTGGGGCGGAATTGCTGTTCAGTCATGAAGAGCCGCGCCTGCTCGGAAGGGTTCCGGTTCTTGCGGGTGGTCGCGATGCTCTGGTGGATGCGAATTTGCGCCTGGGTCTGGCGCTTGCTGAAGATGAGATCGATTACCTGGTGAAGTCCTTCACGGACCTGGAGAGGGATCCAACCGACGTGGAGCTCATGATGTTTGCTCAGGCGAACTCGGAGCACTGCCGCCACAAGATATTCAATGCATCCTGGGATATTGACGGTGAAGGCCAGGAGAAATCCCTGTTTGCCATGATCCGCAACACATTCGAGATGAACAGTGAAGGGGTGCTTTCAGCCTACAAGGATAACGCATCTGTTATTCGTGGCAGTCGGGGTGGCCGCTTCTTTCCGGATCCGGAAACCGGAGTCTACGGTTACAACGAAGAAGATATTCACATCCTGATGAAGGTGGAGACACACAACCACCCGACGGCGATTGCACCTGCGGCCGGTGCGGCAACAGGCTCCGGGGGCGAAATCCGTGACGAGGGTGCAACCGGTCGGGGATCCAAGCCCAAGGCCGGGCTGACGGGGTTCACGGTGTCGAATCTGAACTTGCCGGACGACCCACAGGCATGGGAAATCAATTACGGCAAACCAGAGCGGATCGCTTCGGCCCTGGACATTATGATTGAAGGCCCTATCGGCGGAGCAGCGTTCAACAACGAGTTTGGCCGTCCCAATCTTGCCGGCTATTTCCGTACCTTTGAAGAGAAAGTTCCGGGTGCGGCAGGTGAAGAAGTCCGCGGTTACCACAAGCCGATTATGATCGCCGGTGGTCTTGGCAATATTCGCGAAGATCACGTAGAGAAAGGCAATATCCCGGTGGGCGCCAAACTGATTGTGTTGGGCGGGCCTTCCATGCTGATCGGTCTTGGTGGTGGTGCTGCATCGTCCATGGACTCGGGCTCGAGCAACGAAAACCTCGATTTTGCCTCAGTACAGCGAGATAACCCGGAGATGGAGCGTCGGTGCCAGGAAGTGATCGACCGTTGCTGGCAGATGGGTGACACGAATCCTATTGCCTTTATTCATGACGTGGGGGCCGGTGGCCTGTCCAATGCCATGCCGGAACTGGTGAAGGACGGTGGCCGTGGTGGCAAATTCGAACTTCGAGACATTCCGAGTGATGAGCCGGGTATGTCACCGCTGGAAATCTGGTGCAATGAATCCCAGGAACGCTATGTGATGGCAGTAGCTCCGGAAAATCTGGAGCGGTTTGATGCCCTTTGCCGCCGGGAGCGTTGTCCTTATGCGGTGATTGGCGAGGCGACGGAGACTCATCACCTGGAGCTGGCTGATTCCTATTTTGATGACAAGCCGGTTGACCTGCCGATGGACGTGCTGTTCGGCAAACCGCCGCGAATGCATCGGAGTATCAGTCGTTCTTCCTTTACCAAGCCTATTTTTGACTCTACGAAAATTGACCTGGACGATGCGATTCGCCGTGTTTTACGTTTGCCATCGGTTGGTTCCAAGAGCTTTTTGATTACGATTGGTGACCGGACCATTACCGGTCTGGTTGCCCGGGATCAGATGGTGGGGCCATGGCAGGTTCCGGTCGCCGATGTGGCGGTTACAGCCAGCTCCTTCGATGTCCGCGCCGGTGAGGCAATGGCCCTGGGCGAGCGCACTCCGGTTGCAACAATTGATGCCCCGGCGTCCGGGCGCATGGCAGTGGGTGAAGTTATTACCAACATCGCTGCCGCGCCAATTGATAAATTGTCGGATATCCGGTTATCCGCAAACTGGATGGCAGCAGCCGGGCACCCGGGTGAAGATGAAAATCTTTACGAAACCGTTCGCGCGGTAGGGATGGAACTGTGCCCGGAGCTGGGTATTACTATCCCGGTAGGCAAGGATTCCATGTCTATGAAGACCATGTGGGAAGAGGACAACGGTGAACAGAAAAGTGTTACCGCTCCGCTTTCACTGATCGTTAGTGGCTTTGCGCCGGTGACTGATGTTGCCAGAACCTTGACTCCACAGTTGGTGCGGGACGCTGGCGAGACCGACCTGATTCTGGTGGATCTCGCCGCTGGCCAGAACCGCCTCGGTGGCTCTGCCCTGGCTCAGGTATACGGTCAGGTTGGTGCTGTGGCGCCAGATCTCGATGATCCCGAGGACATTAAGGCATTCTTTGCTGTCATTCAGGGGCTTAATTCTGACAGTAAACTGTTGGCGTACCATGACCGTTCAGACGGAGGCCTGTTCATCACTCTGGCTGAAATGTGCTTTGCCGGCCGCTGCGGTATCGATATCAAGCTTGATGGATTGGCTGAAGATCGCAGTCAGTTTGCTCGGGAACTCTTTAACGAAGAACTCGGTGCCGTCATTCAGGTGCGTCGGGAAGATACTGGCTTTGTTTTACAGCAGTTCTCGGCCGCAGGCCTTGGTGATCACATCAGTGTCATTGGTAGTCCGAATGATAGTGACAGCCTCCGCCTCACTTTTGAGGGCAGCGCTGTTGTGGATGAGTCTCGTGTGGAGCTTCAGAGGCTTTGGGCTGAAACCAGTTACCGTATCCAGTCCCTCCGGGATAATGCCGATTGCGCTCGTGAAGAATTTGATAATCTGCTTGATGCGGAGGATCCGGGCCTGAGCGTGACCCTCTCCTACGATCTCAATGAGAATGTGGCCGCTCCTTACGTGAACAAAGGCGCACGTCCGAAAGTTGCCGTCTTGCGGGAGCAGGGCGTAAATGGCCAGGTCGAAATGGCAGCTGCCTTTGATCGCGCCGGATTCGATTCGGTAGACGTGCACATGAGTGATCTGCTTTCGGGCCGGGTTACGCTGGACGGCTTTAATAGCCTTGTTGCCTGTGGTGGGTTCTCTTACGGCGATGTATTGGGTGCCGGTGAGGGTTGGGCTAAGTCTATTCTGTTTAGTGATCGTGTCAGGGATCAGTTTGCAGCATTCTTTAATCGCCAAGACACCTTGGCGCTGGGTGTTTGCAACGGTTGTCAGATGCTTTCGAATTTGCACGAACTGATTCCCGGTAGCGAAGGTTGGCCACGGTTTGTTCGTAACCAGTCGGAGCAGTTCGAAGCCCGCCTGGTTATGGTAGAGGTGATGCCATCGCCGTCCGCATTCATGGATGGCATGGCCGGTTCCCGAATGCCGATTGCCGTTGCGCACGGTGAAGGCAGGGTTGAGTTCGCCGGTGGTTCCTCGGCGAGTGCAATCTCCGAGAACGAGCTTGTTGCTCTGCGCTACGTTGATAACCGGGGCCAGGCGACCAGCCGCTATCCTTATAATCCGAACGGGTCAGAAGCCGGAATCACGGGTGTTACCAGTCGCGACGGAAGGGTAACGATCATGATGCCGCATCCAGAACGTGTGTTCCGGGCTGTGCAGCACTCCTGGTATCCAGATGAGTGGCAGGAGGACGGCTCCTGGATCCGGATGTTCCGAAACGCGAGACGCTGGTTCGGTTAAACTTCCGCGCCAGGAAAGAGCCGGTTTTGGATACTCTCGACACGAGGGCGTATTCCAAAGCCGGCTTTTTTATTGGGCGCCCTGTTTCTGAGCATTTTTCAAGGGAAAAAACCTCAGGAAATAGCAAAAATTCCCTTGACTCAGTATTTTTATGCACATTTCTGGTGCCATGTTGTTTGTTCTGTGAACAAAGACAGGAGGATCGGTTTAACTTTTGCACAGATATCATAAGTACCTGAAAAATATACAATAAATCAATCAGGTGATTTTGTCGCCAATTTGAGGGAAGTGCAGTGATTATAGGGTTTGGGGGCGTGTTCCCAAAAACTTTCCCCAGAGTTATCCACAGAATCTGTGGGTAAGTGCCTAAGCTCTTAATCTGTACAAAAAATATCCGGCCCAAGGGAGGGTTTTCGATGTACAAGATGTGTTATTTCGTTCCTGCAACTCATGTCGAGCAGACTAAACAGGCATTGTTTGAGGTCGGAGCCGGGCGCATTGGTGATTATGACAGTTGCGCCTGGCAGTGCCGTGGAAAGGGGCAGTTTCGCCCTTTGGATGGAAGTGATCCATTTCTTGGTACGGTCGGTGAGGTTGAAGCGGTCGATGAGTACAAAGTTGAGCTGGTTTGTGCGGACGAACTGATAAGGGCTGCTCTCGCAGCACTCAAGCGAGCACACCCTTATGAGGAGCCGGCGTATGAGGTCTATCGTATCGAGGATCTGTAGTGAAGAGCGTTATTCCCGATTCTTTTCCATAGGGTGGCGGATATCGCTCACGTGAACACCGAAAGATTCGTTTTTGAAATCCGTGAGGAATAGTTCGAGAGTGCGTTTCACGGTTGGGAAGGAAATTTCATCCCAGGGAATCTCATCCAGTCCGAACAGTCTGGATTCCAGAGACTCTTCTCCGGCGCCAAATTGCCCGTCTTTCAGTGTGGCCCGATAAAACATGTGAACCTGATCTATGTGTGGGACATCGATAATAGAATAGAGACCCTCAATGATTACTTCCGCCAGGGCTTCTTCAAGAGTTTCCCGCTCAGCGGCCTCAACGGTAGTTTCGGCGTTCTCCATAAACCCGGCAGGTAGTGTCCAGTAGCCGTAGCGGGGTTCGATCGCTCTCCTGCACAGAAGTATCCTGTCTTCCCATACAGGAACTGTGCCGGCGACGATACGCGGGTTCTGGTAATGTATGGTATTGCAGCTGACACAGACATAGCGGTGCCGGTTATCGCCCTCGGGGATGCGTTGTTCAACCTGATGGCCGCATGTGCTGCAGTACTTCATGATTTTCCCCGTATACTGAAATTGGTGTGGTAGCCAGTTTAACGATCCTGGCTGCCTCTGTCTCATCCAACCTAAGGATGTACAGTGGAGATGAACTTTGCGTGATTTACTCACCGAGCGCTTGGCCGGCTATGCGCCCCGGCAGCTGGCCCTTGATTATCCCGAAGCGGGAATACTGGTTCCGATAACCGATGATCATCGAAACCCGGAAATGATCTTTACGCTCAGGTCGGAAAACCTGAGTACTCATCGTGGACAGGTGGCATACCCCGGTGGCAAACGAGATCCCGGAGATCGGTCCCTTGCTGAGACTGCGTTGCGGGAAACCCACGAAGAAGTCGGTCTGCCGCCCGATCAGGTACAAATTGTTGCGCCTCTGAGTCAGGTGATGTCCCGTTACGGTATTCTGGTTACCCCTTACGTTGGTGTGGTTCCTGGAGATTATCCACTGTCGCCCAACCCCCATGAGATTGAAAGCGTATTCAGGGTACCGCTGTCTTTTTTACTTGAAGACAAACGTGAACGGACTGACGCTTTGGATTTTCTCAACCATACCTTTTATGTGCCCTGCTACCGGTGGGAGCGCTATCAGATTTGGGGGCTGTCCGCAGTGGTTCTGGTTGATTTCCTGAACGCAGCGTACGGTGCTGGAATTGACCTGCTTGAACCGCCTGAAGGAGGCTGACATGTACTATGAATTGAATGACCGAAGGCCTGAGCTGGTGGGGGAAGGGCATTTTGTTGCAGACAATGCGTCGGTGATTGGCCGGGTCCGCCTGATGGAAAATGCCAGTGTCTGGTTCAACGCGGTTATCCGTGGCGACAATGAGCTGATCTCTATAGGCCCGGACAGCAATATTCAGGATGGTTCTGTGTTGCATACCGACCCGGGGCATCCTCTTACTCTTGGAACGGGAGTGACTGTGGGCCACAAGGTAATGTTGCATGGTTGTGAGATTGGTGACTATTCGCTGATCGGCATTAACGCGGTGGTCCTGAATGGCGCAAAGATCGGCAAGCATTGCCTTATTGGCGCCAACACGCTCATTCCTGAAGGCATGGAGGTTCCTGATGGCTCTATGGTTTTGGGCTCGCCGGGCAAGATCAAGCGGGAACTCAATGACGGGCAAAAGAAAATGTTGGAGATGAGCGCACAGCATTATGTACAGAATGCGGGTCGTTACACCGCTGAACTCAAGCCGTGCGAACCAAAGAAGTGAGTGTGGCTGACAAAGTGCGTTCACCTTGCGTGAGCATTTGTGCACTCAATGAGGATGATGTCTGTACTGGTTGCCATCGGAGTGGCGATGAGATCACCCGTTGGACCCGAATGGATAATGCAGAGCGGCGCGATGTGCTCAGAAGAGTTGCGGAGCGCGAAAAGAAATTCCTGATTCACGGCTGACAAAGGTGCTGCCCGATCATGACTGACACGGTTAAAATTGGTACTCCCCTGAAAAGTAATGCCTTCAAGGTGCTCTTCTGTGGATCCGGTGAGCTCGGAAAAGAAGTGGTTATTGAGTTGCAACGCTATGGCGTAGAGGTGATTGCAGTGGATCGCTATGCCGATGCGCCCGCCATGCAGGTGGCGCATCGGAGTCATGTAGTCGATATGCTCGATGGCCCCAGTTTGCGGCAACTCATTGAGCAGGAAAAGCCGGACCTCATCGTACCTGAGATTGAGGCGATCGCAACGCCCGAGCTCGTTCGACTGGAAGACGAGGGGTATCGAGTTATCCCTACCGCCAGAGCGGTGAATCTTACGATGAACCGTGAAGGGATTCGTCGCCTTGCTGCTGAAGAGTTGGGGCTGCCAACTTCGCCCTACAGGTTCGCGGGTACACGGGAAGACTATCTCGACGCTGTGAAAGAAATAGGGCTGCCTCTCGTAGTAAAGCCCGTTATGAGTTCCTCGGGGAAGGGGCAGAGTACCGTCACCAGCGAAAAAGATATTGAGGCGGCTTGGGAATATGCTCAGTCCGGAGGAAGAGCTGGTAAAGGAAGAGTGATTGTTGAAGGGTTCGTTGACTTCGATTACGAGATTACCCTGCTTACCGTTAGGCACCGGGGGGGTGTATCTTTCTGTGAGCCTATTGGCCACAGGCAGGAAGATGGAGATTACCGGGAGTCCTGGCAGCCTCAACCTATGGCTGCTCTTGCTTTCGAGCGTTCTGCGCAGGTGGCCCGGGCGGTAGTCGAAAACCTTGGTGGCTATGGCGTTTATGGCGTGGAACTGTTCGTTAAGGGAGATAATGTCTGGTTCTCTGAAGTTTCGCCACGGCCCCACGACACTGGGCTCGTGACTCTCGTTTCGCAGGACTTATCCGAATTTGCGCTCCATGCAAGGGCGGTATTGGGGCTACCGGTCCCGACTATTCGACAGAATGGGCCATCTGCCTCAGCGGTAGTTCTCCCGGAAGGCGAATCGAAAGAAGTTGCGTATTCCGGTCTTGAAGTAGCGCTTTCGGAGCCAGACACCCAGTTGCGTCTGTTCGGAAAGCCCGAACTAAAAGGGCGTCGTCGAATGGGCGTTGCATTGGCAAAAGGAAATTCCATAGAGGATGCCAGGGAAAAGGCCCGTCGAGCAGCTGCCTCGATAACGGTTCAAATGTAAACACCCTCCCGGGATTGCCGCTGCAAGAGAATATATGCTCGGGAATGATGGTATTTGAAAAAAATTAAAGCCAACCGTTGACACCTCTGAGCAGG
>NZ_JAHKPI010000026.1 GCF_018860425.1 Marinobacter sp. F3R08
GGCAACTAGAGACTGTGGCAGTAGGTCAGGGTCCGTCATTTGCCATACGTAAAAAAGCGGTGAGCATATTCACGCTTGAACAGTATGTAGAAAACGGAATTATGACTGCCGCTCAAAAAGATTCTTTAGTGAATATCATTTCACAAAAGAAAAACATTCTTGTCGTGGGGGGGACTGGTTCCGGTAAAACCACACTGGCAAACGCCATTATTCGTGAAACCGTCGAACAGTTCCCTAATGACCGCTTCATCATCATTGAAGACACCAGTGAAATTCAGTGTGCCGCGAAGAACTATGTTCAGTACCGCACCTCTGAAACCGTCGATATGACCAGCTTATTAAAAACCGCATTAAGGATGCGACCTGACCGAATTCTAGTCGGTGAGGTGCGTGGTCCAGAAGCTCTCGATTTGTTAATGGCTTGGAATACAGGTCATCCAGGTGGCGTTGCCACAATACATGCGAACAAAGGCCCTTCTAGTGGTCTTGGGAGGTTTAAGTTCCTTATAACAATGCACCCTAAAAAACCAGACCCAATTGAACCGTTTATAGGCGAGGCGGTTCATGCGTTGGTGTACATCGCCAAAAACAAAAAAACCAACACTAGGGCCGTCGAAGAAATTATCGAAGTGTCCGGTTATCAAGATGGTCAATACGTGACCGAAACCTTATCAAACAAACCTATCTAGGAGTTATACAAATGCAATTCTCTCTATCAAAAATCCGATTCGACCGCTCGTCTATGTTCTACCTGGGCTTGTTTGCGTTGATGTTCTTAGCAATGGCGCTTCAACCTGCAATGGCATCCGAAGGCACTGGCGGCTCACTTCCTTATGAGAGCTGGCTAACTAACCTTCGTAACTCTGTTACTGGTCCTGTGGCGTTCGCTCTTTCAATGATTGGTATCGTTGTTGCGGGCGGTATTTTGATCTTCGGTGGTGAACTAAACGCCTTCTTCCGCACACTGATTTTCCTTGTTTTGGTAATGGCAATGCTTGTAGGTGCGCAAAACATGATGTCTACGTTCTTCGGTCGTGGTGCTGAACTTGCTGCGCTTAGCGAAGCTGTTATTAACCAAGTTGGCGGCGCGGCTTCTCGTGTTGTTAACGGTGTACAGGCGGCTTAATTATGGCTTTGCGCACGATCCCCATTCGTAGGGCTGGCAACAGAGCGAACTTGTTCATGGGCGGGGATCGTGAGCTTGTGATGTTCTCTGGTTTGCTCGCTGCCGCACTAATTTTTAGTGCTCAAGAAATTAGAGCAACTGTATTCGGTATTTGTCTTTGGTGGGGTGCGCTTTTTGTGTGCCGACTAATGGCTAAATCAGATCCTAAATTGCGTCATGTGTATCTGAGACACCGCATATACAAAGCGTACTACCCAGCACGTAGTACGCCCTTCCGTGAAAATACATCAGGCCAAGGGAAGCAATACAAATGATGATTCAATCTATTTCATTCGCCATTGCTGGCTTCGGTGCTTTGTTGTTACTAATCCTATTCTCCCGTGTCCGTGCGGTTGATGCTGAATTGAAACTCAAAAAGCATCGCTCTAAAGATGCAGGATTGGCTGATTTACTTAACTACGCTGCCGTTGTCGATGATGGTGTAGTGGTATGTAAAAACGGCGCATTTATGGCGTCATGGCTTTACAAAGGAGAGGACAACGCAAGTAGTACCGATGCACAACGAGAAATGGTGTCCTTTCGTATAAATCAGGCGCTTTCTGGTTTGGGTAGTGGTTGGATGGTTCACGTTGATGCTGTACGCCGTCCATCACCAA
Organism: Marinobacter sp. F3R08; assembly: GCF_018860425.1. GTDB lineage: Bacteria > Pseudomonadota > Gammaproteobacteria > Pseudomonadales > Oleiphilaceae > Marinobacter. The sequence continues at coordinate 1,783 of NZ_JAHKPI010000026.1, forward strand.
AATATTCAGATCGTAATTTATCTGAGTTTCCAGACAAGATTTCAGCTGCTATTGACGAAGAACGCCGCCAACTATTCGAAGGGTTGGGAACTATGTATGAGGGCTATTTTGTGCTCACTTTAACCTGGTTTCCTCCAGTATTGGCTCAGCGAAAGTTTGTTGAACTTATGTTTGATGACGATGCGGAAATTGTTGGTAAGAAAGAACAAACAAAGGGCCTGATTAATCAGTTCAAGCGTGAAATAACCGCTATTGAAAACCGTCTATCCAGCGCTGTTAATCTGAGTCGTTTGCGTGGTAACAAAATTACAAATGAAGATGGAAAAACCATCACTCACGATGATTTCTTGGGGTGGTTACAGTTCTGTATTACGGGCCTTAATCATCCAGTGACATTGCCTAGCAATCCTATGTATTTGGATGCGTACTTAGGCGGTCAAGAAATGTGGGGGGGTGTTGTTCCTAAAGTCGGTCGTAAATTTGTTCAGGTCGTAGCGATTGAAGGTTTTCCTATGGAGTCATATCCAGGAGTGCTTTCTGCTCTTGCTGAATTGCCTGTTGAATATCGCTGGTCATCACGATTCATATTCATGGACCAACACGAATCACTAAGACATTTAGACAAGTTCCGTAAAAAGTGGCGCCAGAAGATTAGAGGTTTCTTTGATCAGGTTTTCAACACTAATAACGGCACTGTAGATCAAGATGCACTATCAATGGTTCAAGATGCAGAGGCCGCAATTGCTGAAATCAGTAGTGGTGTTGTAGCTGCGGGTTATTACACAAGCGTTGTCGTCCTAATGGATGAAAACCGCGACCGACTAGAACAGTCTGCCCGCCAAGTAGAAAAGTCAGTAAACCGTCTTGGTTTCGCAGCTCGTACAGAAACTATCAATACTCTGGATGCTTACTTGGGAAGCCTGCCAGGTCACGGTGTCGAAAACGTTCGTCGTCCACTAATTAACACTATGAATCTGGCCGACTTGCTTCCAACAAGCACTGTTTGGACTGGTTCAAATAAGGCTCCTTGCCCAATGTATCCATCATTGGCGCCAGCACTAATGAACTGTGTAACAAGTGGTTCTACTCCGTTTAGGTTAAACCTGCACGTTCGAGATTTGGGGCACACTTTTATGTTTGGTCCAACAGGGGCGGGTAAATCAACGCACTTGGCATTAATCGCAGCTCAGCTGCGCAGATACAAAGGCATGTCTATTTATGCTTTCGACAAGGGTATGTCTATGTACCCATTAACAAAGGCTGTCAATGGATTACATTTTTCTGTTGGTGCAGACGATGACCGCCTAGCGTTCTGTCCATTGCAATTCTTAGATAGCAAATCAGATCGCGCATGGGCGATGGAATGGATTGATACCATTTTGGCGTTAAACGGGGTTAATACCACTCCAGCTCAACGTAACGAGATTGGTAACGCAATCCAAAGTATGTACGAAAGCGGTGCGCGTACACTGTCTGAGTTCTCCTTAACAATCCAGGATGAAAATATCCGTGAAGCGATGCGCCAATACACAGTAGATGGGGCTATGGGTCATCTATTGGACTCTGAACAAGATGGATTGTCTTTAACGGATTTCACAACATTTGAAATCGAAGAATTGATGAACCTGGGCGAGAAGTTCGCACTGCCAGTATTGCTTTACCTATTCCGTCGTATCGAGTGCAGCCTGAAAGGTCAACCGTCCGTCATTATTTTAGATGAAGCATGGCTAATGCTAGGGCATCCAGCTTTCCGTGAAAAAATTCGAGAATGGCTCAAAGTTCTTCGTAAGGCGAATTGTCTGGTTCTTATGGCAACACAAAGTCTGTCTGATGCGGCCAACTCTGGAATCCTAGACGTTATTGTCGAGTCTACTGCAACCAAAATCTTTCTTCCTAACGTGTATGCGCGTGATGAAGATACAGCGGCTCTTTATCGTCGAATGGGCCTCAATAGCCGTCAAATCGACATTTTGGCAACCGCGGTTCCTAAACGTCAATACTATTATGTTTCGGAAAATGGGCGCCGTCTCTATGACTTAGCTCTTGGCCCGCTTGCATTGTCGTTTGTAGGGGCTTCTGACAAGGAATCTGTAGCAATCATTAAACAGCTTGAAGCTAAGCATGGTGAAACGTGGGTTGATGAATGGTTAGCAAGCAGAGGCATAAATATTAATAACTACTTGGAGGCCGCGTAATGAGCTTTTCCGACACACTAAAGGGGCTGATTTTCAAAAATCCCGCGCCAGGTTATCAATCAGAACCGACCGTTGAGAAAGAAGAAAAACAGGGTAAACGCCAAGAAGAAACTGAAAACCCTTATCTGACTGCCCGCCGTACTTGGAATGAACATGTGGGTTCAGTGGTTTCAGCAAAGCAGACCTGGCAGGTTGTGGGGATCTTGTCCCTGCTAATTACGTTGGCCGCTGTTGGTGGTGTGATTCACATTGGTAGTCAATCAAAGTTCGTCCCTTACGTAGTTGAAGTGGACAGCTTAGGTCAGGCTCAAGCAGCAGGACCCGTCACAGCTTCTTCAATGGCTGACCCGCGAGTTATGGGTTCGACGGTTTCAAAATTTATTGAAAATGCTCGCTTGGTGTCTCCAGACGTAGCTTTGCAACGTAAAGCTGTTTTTGGTGTTTACGCCCATTTATCACCGAAAGATTCAGCGACCATAAAAATGAATGAATGGCTAAACGGTAGTGCGGATTCAAGTCCATTCAAACGTGCCGCGAAGGTAATGGTAAGTATTGATATTAAATCAGTCATGCCGCAAACACCGACAACGTGGCAAGTCGATTGGGTGGAAACAGTACGAGACCGACAAGGTGTTAAACAAGGTGAACCCGCTCTAATGCGCGCATTAGTTACTGTTTACACCGCAGATACTTCAACGCAGACCACAGAAGAACAGATGCGCAATAACCCGCTGGGTATTTACGTTCGTGACTTCTCTTGGTCACGCCTGCAATGATTACGAGGCTTAAACCTATGAACAAGCAATTATCAGCTGTAATTCTTGGCACTGCGCTG
>NZ_JAHKPI010000003.1 GCF_018860425.1 Marinobacter sp. F3R08
GGAGAAAGTGTTGCTGTTAGATCTATTAACACCGGAAGCATTACACTAAAGCAACAAAGCAGCTTTAGGATCGTACCGCAGTTTAAGAGTTACGTGCGTGTACGCCCTTCCCTTTCCTTCACGAGTCAAGAGAAAGCCCTTCTTTTCTGGATCAGTAGGGACCCAGCAACCTTCTGATTTCTCGATAATATCCGATATAGGTTTCTTGATGGTTTTTCTGACAAGCGCCTCAGTCCGTTGATATTCACCATCTTCAAGCCCTATATAATCTCTATAATCCTGGATTTTAAATTTAACCTCTTTACTAGGGTTGTGTTTCCATTGAGACAGCGCTTTTAGCAATCTCCTTTCATAACGACCACTAAGAGAAACGAACAACTTAAAATCTATTTCTGAAAAACCAGCTTCAACATTTTCAGCAAGCAATTCAGCAACACTAGGGGCCATTTCTATAAAGAATGGTTGTCCCATATTATAACGAGCTCGCGCTATAGGAGAAAAAACATCAAAACCTCGCTCTGATGAGTACGAAACCTCACGCTTTACCAGAGATTTGGCAGCTGGCTCTATTGTCTTGCGCAAATTATCAACGGAGCATTGAAACAACGTTGTCAGTTCTTCTTCTGAAAACTCAAACTGATAAGGTATCGGTTTCTTTTCAAAATCATCACATTGCTTTATTTGAGTGCTATTAAAACCCACTACTTTTGATATTTCACACAACACTAGGGCGAATACATCTTGTTCAGCAGCCCCAAGAGAAGCAGGAAACACATTGATTGGTTCCCTGAATTTATTAAGCTTTTTCATAACTAGACCTAACCAACAAATATTTTTCTTGTGCCTTGAATGATTACAGCAACAACTAAAAAAGTAAAGTTGCTATTTTGCTTTTTTGGGATACTGGTCAAATCTTATCCACACTATCTGTTGATAAGTTGTTGACCCCACGGAGAAAGTGTTGCTGTTAGCACGGAGAAAGTGTTGCTGTTACCGGAGAAAGTGTTGCTGTTTAAAGGGGTTTTACGGAGAAAGTGTTGCTGTTACCGGAGAAAGTGTTGCTGTTTAGCCCGAAAAACCTTTTAAGTACATAATGTTACAAGCCCCTAAAAAGATCTAAAAACTCTTTAAAAACCTATAAAAACTTTATTATTAAAAAGAAAGTGATCCATTGTGAATAACTCGATATTGGTGCTTGTCTGATGGAAAAGCTATTGATGCAAAGAAACGCATCAATAGCTTTACCACAGCCAGCACGAAAGCTCTTTGCTCGCTTCGAGTAACGCTCCGCTATCAATAAATTTTTTTATTTTTTTTATTTTTTATCGTCTCACGTAGATTCTGAAATAGCTCTCTAAATCCTTAAATTTCACGCCAAAGAATAGTATTTGTAACTCGCTGTATTAATTAACATAAACAGGTAATAAAACTGTTCTTTTCTACATTTACAGCTTGACTAATTAGGGCAAATTGCCCTAATATATATCTCGAAGGCCGGACATATCGTCAAGGTCAAAACCGGAGAATTTCCGATGAATTCAATTAATGAAATCACCCTTATTGTTGCTTCTAAGGTCGCTCTTTCAGACCGTCTAAGTTTCTACCCTACTTTCTTTGGATCTCGTTTCATGATGCGAGGCGAAGCCTATGTAATGGGCTACATGACTAAGTTTTCAGAGGATTATGACGGTGGATATTGGGACTTCTATTCCCTTTCAAATGGTGGCTATTACATGGCGCCGAATATGGATACATCGCTTTTTCTTGAAATTTCTAGCAACTGGTTTTCGGGTGAAATGTCAGCTGATGCAGCTGGTATCATTGCAACCTTGTTCGCTCTTGGTCAATTGGCAGGAGAATCTGAGGGGACTGCGCTAGGTGATAGGTTTATAACGCTCTACCACCTACTGAGAGACTTTGCTAAAGAGCATAAAGAGTCATCTCTCATTCTACGCGCTATCGACTAATAAAGTATGCCCTGGTAATTGCCAGGGCAATTTTGCAGGTTCTAATTATGATGTATGAAATGAACGAACGTGAAGAAAATGCAGCTAAACTAGCCGCATCTATGCCAACTGACCGTGATGATTTGCTAAATCTAGCTGTCAAATTTGTAGATGAAATTCATGGTTCTGTTTTGGCGTCCAATATAGATTTGGCTAAGCAAGCGAACGATAAGTACCAAGCGATTATTTGGAAGCTCAACGGCGGGCGCTTTTTTGGTAGTGCTAATGGTGATAATTCGCCAGCAAACATTGTTGATAATTTTTGTAGTGCTAAATCTGGCGATATTCCTAAATGGGGGCAGTCAGGTAAATTTGTTGTGGTTGTGGATGCGATTAGAGTTCTTGTAGAGTTTAGTAGTTTGGGAAGTTGGGGAAATACGCATTTTGAATTCAGACCTGTAGATTTGGATTCATGGTTTATTTCAGCAACCGGTTATCGTTCGCATATTGGTGAACTGTGCTACGGATTGACAGTCGATGAAGCGGCCAAAGCTATCCTATCTGACTACCTAAAAGATAAACGCCACGACATAAAACCAGAGTATAGAGACGTTCTGGCTAAAGCGTCATTTCCTAGTTTTGTTGATACGCTCACCCCACCTCCTAGACGTTCTCCGGCAAATGTTAACGTTCCGAAAGGGTTTGTTTTGGTTGATGTGGTACTGCCTTCACAAAAGGCATACATCGCGAAAAAATGGGCTAAAGAGGCTCAACAAAAGCTAGATAAAATAGAGAGTGAATGTAATCTACCGGAAGCGACTCCAGTCGTTTCCAAACCTCAACGAGAGGTTGAAAAACACAAAAAAGTAACGCCAGAAAGTAGGCAGTTCATTCCTGGACAGCGTTGCCAGGTTATAAGTGTTCATCATCCTGTTTTTGAAAGTGACGTTGGTAAGTTTGTAATTATAACTTCGGTAAGTTCTTCTTCTTCTCAGGTTTGGGCGCATGATGACAAGCCAGAAACATATCGGATCAACAGAAAGGGGAGCCGAGTTCTTGAAAATGATCCCAAGGCAGTGCAGTCGATTTATGCTTTTAATCAATTGCGTTTAGTATCTGATACGGAGTAAACAGTTAATGAATAATGTAAATATTAGACTAGAGTGTCTTCGACCTGCTGAACAATGGTCACGACCAACAGGTGAAGAAATTAGAGAGGTTTTGCGTTTAGCTGGGCTTACTGGTAGCCAAGCGGCGAAAAAATTAGGGTTGGGGCCTAGTGGCTCGCGAACGGTTCGACGTTGGACCGGAGAAGAGTCAAATATTCCATATTCAGCTTGGGGGCAACTTTGCTACTTGGCTGGACTGGGAGTTATTTGGAAAGAATCGTAATTAGCAGAATCACATTTTAGCGGCTAAAATTTATTTCGATTTACCGAAAAATTTAACTTGACTTGTTAGGGCAATATGTCCTATCGTGCAGGTTAAGGCCGGATAAATCATCAAGGTCATAAACCGAGATATGTCGATGACTATAAATAGAATTGCGTTGGGTTGAGATTAAATAGATAACGCCTCGGTGATAACCGAGGCGCTTGGTCCGGCGCTGTCACACCAAACCTGTTGCTCGTTAGGGTGTGGTCCCGAATAGTGAGCAATAGATAATTGGAGCACGGATAGCGTGGAGGGTCAAGAAAATGTCAAACGTAGTGAAGTTTCCCAAAGTTGGGCCTACGGGTTCCAATTCCCCACCTGAACATGAACAACAAGTTAATAAAGTATCAGATACTAAGCCGCAGAAACCCGCTAAGAAAGGGCGATTCTTTGCGGCCATTGTACGTTGGATCTGGATTACAACTGTTTTGATTTGGCCCGTTCTTAAATGGATTGTGTCCATTAATGTGTTTTTCCAGGCTATTCGAGCCTTTTATTATTGGGATAATCCAGAAGTTCACGCTGGATGGACGTTCTTCGCGCATTTTCTCGCGCTAACACTACTTACTTACTTTGTCTCGATATATAGGCCAAAAGATACGTAATTTTAGCCGCTAAAGTATTGACCCTATAATAAAGTTTAGCTATACTTTTTTTGAGTTAGGCGGCTGTCACCGTCAAATTTTTACAATTAGGGTGTGGGGTTTATATGGGTGCAATCCATGAAGAAAAGGCTAACAGAGTCTCAATTTCAGGCTGCAATCAAGAGTTTGGAAGTGGGACCTCAAACACTACAGATAGCGCACGGGGTCTTAGTAGAGGGAAAACCTCAAACCGAATTTGTGACGTTGTTGGGAGTGACGAAGGGGGCGGTATCACAAGCCGTCAAGAGGGTATGGGAAGCTCACACGGCACAAGCGCCGGAAGGATACGAGCGAATAACGGCAATACTGCCGGAACATCAAGCGTTCATCGTCAAGAAGTGGGCCGAGGACGCAAAAAAGAAAAGGGGAAACAAGGGATGAAATCAGCGGTCGTAGCGAACCAAAAAGGCGGGGTTGGTAAATCTGCAACCGTCGTGCATCTTGCTTTTGATTTTCAAGAGCGAGGAAAGAAGGTCGCTGTGATCGACCTTGATACTCAGGGTAATGTTTCTTACACATTGGATCAATTCTGTGTTGAAGGAGTTA
>NZ_JAHKPI010000007.1 GCF_018860425.1 Marinobacter sp. F3R08
CGCCCTTTGTCATTCTTGGTAATGATTGTTCATAACCATCTTGATCGCCTTCGTCTTCCTCGGACTCGTCCAAATACACATCATGCCAACCACCAAACGTGACAACCTTCCCTTTAGCCACAAACGTTTCCCCTTGAACGTCAACAGTGATGGTTGTACTTAGGAACTCATGCACTGGATAAAACTGCGCAAGGTAGGCTCTTACAACCAGGTCATAGATAGCTCTTTCTTTGTCATTAAGTTTGTTCAAATTTCCTTTGTGCATCGTGGGAATGATGCCGTGGTGTGCCGAGACTTTCGCATCATTCCAAGTGCGGGATTTTATTCCCGTATCTGCTCGGTCTATGATGGAAGATAAATGAGGGTTTACCGCTTTCACTGCTGCTAGAACCGCGGGCGCATCTTCAAACTGAGATTCTGGCAAATACGCACAGTCAGTTCTTGGGTAAGTAGTTAACTTGTGTGTTTCGTACAATGATTGACACGTATCTAGTACATCTTGAGCACTGAACCCAAATTTTCTTGATGCCAAGGCGGTCATATCAGACAAGCTAAAAGTAAGCGGGTGATTTTGCTTCTTGGCTTGTTGGATATAATCTGTGATTGTTCCAGGTTTACCGCTCAGGGACTCAACTAGCTTATCAGCAATCTGTGTGTCGATTAGACGGCCTTCCTCGTCTAGCCCTTCCTGATCTTCTTTCGCTTTCCAACCCGCCCAAAAACTGCCGGACTCATGTTTAATTTCAGCTCGAATAGTATGGAACGGTATAGACTTGAAAGATTCGATTTCACGGTCCCTATTCACTACTAGAGCAAGGGAAGGTGTTTGTACGCGGCCTACTGTCAATAAAGCTCTTGAGCCGCCTCTTTGTGCTCTCAAAGTGTACGCCCTGGATAGATTCATACCTATCAACCAATCAGCTTTACCTCGCCCTTCCGCAGCATGGGCGAAGCCGTGAAATTCGCGGTTATCTTTCATGTTGGTTAACGCACGTTTAACAGATACGGAGTCAATAGCGTTAGCCCAATAGCGAAGAACTGGCTGTGTACTATTGAAATGCACTAGCAATTCATCAACAAGCAATTGCCCTTCACGGTCAGGGTCCCCAGCATTCACAATTTGAGTGGCAGACTTGATCAACTTGCCGATAGTTTTCACCTGTTTTTTGGCGTCGTCTTTGGGTCTTAAAATCCATTGTTGAGGAATAATTGGGAGTTCTTCAACACGCCATAATTTTCGGCCTTTGTCATTCGTAGGTACATCGTCCGGTGTATATTCATCCGGCCCAGCTTGCTCCAGCATGTGACCAAAACACCAGGTAACTCTATCCTTGCCACATTCAATAAAACCGTCACCCTTACCTGTTACTCCTAGCTCTGCGGCAATGGCTTTTGCTACTGAGGGTTTTTCTGCGATAAATAATCTCATACCTTTTCCTTACCAAGTGAATACTGGACGAATAACCGCTTTCACTTGAGAACGATTAACAGGCCCAAAATAACGGGCATCAAATGAGGTTCCGCTAACATCCGACATAAGCAGTAATTCAGAGTTACCAAGCGTGTACTGACTTGTTTGGTATCGAGGCAATTCTCTCCCTGCTGGGTCCGTAGTTTTTAACTTGCTGTGTTTCAGCAAGCTACCTTCAACTAAAACCCCTTCATCAGTGATTTTTACGGTGTCACCTTTAGCCGCTAAAATTCGCTTCATCATGTAGCCATAGTCACCTGGACAGAATCCGGCGGCGATGTAACCACGTTCTTTTGCAGTAGCAAACACACCAATTTCAGGCGGGCAAAAAAGAACATAAGCCCCTTTTTCTATTGGTGCGTCAGTGGTCCAATACAGGCCGACAGGAATGCTTTTTGTTGTGTTGATTCGAGCACCAGAGAAATAACAGGTTGCTCCGAGCACCATAAGAGACGCGCCAACAATTGCGACACCTGAATAAATTCGCTTCATCATATTTGAATCCCTTCCTCTACTTGCTCGACGACTCGTAACTTATCGCAAACTTTAGGCGCTTCAATTTGGGCGCGAGCAAGAAAAATAGGGTCTTTGAAGTAAAGAGGTTGTTTGCCATAAACCGCGGGATAACCCGCGACATACACAACCATATCGCCCGCGGTATCAATATCACCCTTGGCGTTTTTAACTGGCCCAGGCATACGCAAACATTCGTCTGGCGTTAACAACGGTCGTTGTACTTCTTGAATAGTTCGAGATACTTGCCCTAGTAGCGCAGAAGTACGGCGCCCACTGGTTGTAATCTGCTCTTTTACTACAGTTGTTTGGCCCGTTAATCGAGACAAGTGTTCGGCGGTTTCGATTCGGTTTGGCGGGTATGCGTTCTGAACGTGACAGTTAGATGTGATGGTTTCATCAGGGCCATAACCTGTTTCACGGCTTTTAAGTTGGTTTAAGTCCTGGCAAATCAAGTAACACTTAATCCCATAGCCCGCAACGAAAGCTAGTGATTCTTGCAATATTTCTAGCTTCCCTAAACTTGGGAACTCGTCCAGCATCGCCAACAGTCTGTGTTTGTAATGGGCTACAGGTCGGCCTTTCTCAAACGTCATTTCATCAGCCAACAGGCGAATGATCATGTTTACCAATATTCGGACCAATGGGCGCAAACGGGCTTTATCATTTGGTTGCGTAACAATGTAAAGGCTGACAGGGTTATCATGGTTCATCAGATCTCTAATCTTGAACTCAGACTCACTCACGTTTCGAGCTACCACTGGATCGCGGTAAAGAGCTAGATATGATTTTGCGGTCGATAGAACAGAGCCACCTTCTTCCTCTGGTCTATCCATCATGTCACGCGCAGCAGAACCAACCGCAGGGTGGTTTTGACCGTCCACATGACCATAGGTAGCCATTTCCATCCAAAGTTCGCCTGTGTCGCGCTCAGGGTCAGCAAGCATTGCATCAACCGCAGGAAGGGTCGCGGGTGTCCCTTCGTTTTTAGCTTTGTATAAAGCATGTAGAATTACACCAACCAAAAGTGCAAAGGCGGTTTTTTGCCAGTGTGATTCCATGCCTTTACCATCGGGGTCTACAATCAGCGTTGCTAAGTTTTGAACGTCCCCTACTTCGTATTCAGTGCCTATTCGGATTTCGTCTAACGGGTTCCAATGAATACCGCCGTAATTTGATGCAGGCTCAAAACGCAAAACTTTATTGTTTGCGTACTGCTGACGCCAGCCCGCAGTCAAAGCCCAAAGTTCTCCTTTAAGGTCTGTAATCACGGCACTTTGCGCCCAGGAAAGCAATGTAGGAACAACAAGACCGACACCTTTACCCGAACGTGTTGGCGCATATGTTAAAACGTGTTCTGGACCATTGTGGCGCAGGTAGTAAAAGTTTCCTTCTTCATCTTCCCAACCCCCAACATAAACACCCGTTGAGCTTGGTGCGTCTTTACCTGTCACAACTTCCAACAGATTACGGTTACGAGGTAATAAACCCGCAGATTGAATATCTTTCTTACCCGCCCAACGTGCGGAACCATGCAAATATTCATTTGCTTTTGAGCTGTTATTGGTGACTACCTTTGTGATAGTCACACCCAACAGACCAACCGAAGTCACAACCATCCCAACGCTGGCCGCTTCCATAAACTGATTGGGGTAATTGCTATACCAATCACTCGCCCAATTTAAAATTTTCCAGGGTGCGTATACATTATTAATATTTGCCCCTAGCGACTCTTGATAATTAAAAGAGTGTGCAAAGTATTGGGTCGCTGACTGTAAGCCAACAGCAATCGACACGGCTCCCAAAGCGGGCAATGTGCGATTTTTGCTTGTTTTTTTTGCCCTGACTTGAGGACCAACTGCATTGTTTATTTTTGGATTCATCTGCTCCTTCCTTTTGATTTGTTGAGCGAACCTTGAGGGGTAACTGTCACAGCTTCACCAATTCGCACACGCTTCATGCGCTGAGCGGTAGCCTTATCAATTGGAAGCACTAGAACTTCATCACCTCTGTTTAAGAGGGCCAAAGCCTGTCCCTCCACGTTACGGATGCCGCCATAAGTAAATGCACCTGGTTGATTATTATAGCGTGAATGCTTCGGTATATCGAAACCTTTTGCACGTTTTGACTCGCGTTCAGATAAATATTTATTTACAGCGACCTCGCCAGGGTTTAGTCGTCCCCCCCCAGAAACTCCCCATCGCAATTGGTTATCTGGTTTGGTTCCTTGGTGCTCCAACTGACCAGAAACATCACTCGGCAGTAACATTTCACTTCTTCGGGCGAAGCGAACCACACTGAGTGAGGACAACGTTCGCAGACGGTTTTTTGCGATGGACGGCGGGTTTCGTCCAATGCCTGTAACGTTGGGCTTTGGCTTTCTGAGGACATTGCCGCCATCATTTCCGGCGTTGGCTCCACCGACTGAGTTGCTTGTACTTGGGGCGCTATCTGCTCCGTTGGTGTTGCTTCGGTCGTCGTTTGCGATGGTTGTTCTGGTTCCTGAGTCGGTGTGCTCGGTAATTCCTCGTCCAAGGCGGCTAGTGCTTGGTCGATCAGATCTTCCTCGTTCAGTTCTTCCGGTTGTTTGTTCTCGTCGGTCATGATTATTCTCCTGATTCAATAGATCTTGCCTGCGGCGCTCCATGCCCGCATCAGCAAAAGTGATTGGTAGATTTAAAGTGGCGGCAGTAAAAATCACCTGGGCTTTAAACTGAGCTGACCCATTAACAGTAATTCGACTGCCATAACGTTCTTTAGCTAACAACAAAGCATTTTTGAGCGCTTCATTTGTAGCTTCTCTTGAGATTTGAAGTTTCTCCCCATCGTCACGAATAGCACTTTTACCTGCTCTATAGATAATCGTGCCTTTCTTGGTAATGTTATCCATAACAGGGGCGTAACCTGGCTTGTGTTCAAAGTGAACAGCTCCAAGTGAAGACATTGAACGGAGACGATTTTTAGCAAATGCAGGAGGCTTTTTCCCGATTGGGGCAACATTAGGTTTGTTAAGGCCCTCTAAGTTGACAGGGGAGCTTTTTTTCTGCTTCCCGCTAATCACATCGCCTTTAAGTGCCTTAGCCTTGTCACGCGCTCTCAGAGCTTCTAAAGCAGTCTTATTACCTTTCAAAGATTCTTGTTTAAGCCAGTCAGCCCACGCTCGACGTTTATACTTTTCATACAACGCTTGGCGCTCTAATTTATTGGCCTTATTGATAGCCTGTATGTCAGCTTTAAGTGCTTTATGCGCCTGGGAATAAAGTATTTTCTTATTTAGACGACTTTCACCCATTAGCTTTATCGCAGCTCTACGGAGTCTGTTTTTTCTCTTAGCAGCCTCGATGCGACTATCTTTTCTTCCCTTGGCGTTAATCCATTCAATCTTTCTTGCCGCGGTTAGTTGTTTTTGTTCTTCTTGATACTTCGCATATAACTCAGTCGTGTTTACTTTGAATTTCGTAGGTCGTTTTTCATATCGGCGGCGTTTATCTTGGGGAGGAACGGGATTGTTTATTTGTTCAAATTCACCTAATTTCTTTTCCAACTTCTGCTTTGATAAATCCCTAGCTAAAGTGCTTGCCTTCACTTGAGTTCCATCAGCAGATTCAACAACAAAGCCGTTACCTTGCTTGCGAATTTCTAAGCTGTTTTCACTTAACACCTGGTGAAGTTGCTGCCAGTTTTCAGCGGCCCTAATTTCTTCTAAGCACTCACGCTTAACCCAACTAACTAGGCTTTCTATACCAGCGTGCTTTTCCATATCAGAGGCTCTACCTTCTGATACGGTTTTAAAACCTTGGTGATTGTCTTTTTCAAGCCCATATTCATTCTCTAAAATATCACTGAGGCTTCCAAACTTGCGGTAAGCCTGAAAGGGTTCGTGCATTGTTTTGTTGGTAGGATGAATTTTGTTTATAGCTATATGAATATGCACATTGTCGGTATCATGGTGTACAGCACTTACTCTTTGGTGTTCAGAGAAACCCAACCCAGCACATACCCTTTCCTCAATGGCTTTTAGAACATCACTATCAGGCTTCTCGCCAGGACGAAAACTGACGATTAGATGATAAGTTTTATCGCCCGTTGCGCGGGTGTTGGTATGCTGAGTTGCAAGCACCTCACCAATAACCGCCTGCATTGTATTAGCATGGCAATTTGTCACATTGACTAGACCAAGCCTTTCAGTCTTACTTTGCTCATCGGTGATATATTTCACCAAACCAGAAAAGTCAGATTTTTTAGCAGAGCGCATCGGAACGTGTTTAATTATCAAAATAGACCCCTGAAATTTTTAGCCGCTAAAATCACTGTTCTGATCGCGGCATAACTATTTTTGTCATCACGGCGCCCATTTCTTCTTGTGTAGCTTCTATCTTGCTAAGAACAGCTCTAATCGTTGATTCGCCAAACTGAGCGGTCCTGACATCGTTTGTAAGCCAAAGTTTTAGCAAACCACCTAAGCGGCCTAAATCGCCGTTAATTTTCGCTAGCTCATGCACTTGATCGTAATCAACCACACCTTGAATGTGATAACCCTGCCCGACTTCTCGAAGGTATCTTGCTGCACTCATACCAGCTCGCGCAGCCTGTGCCTCAATTAATTCCTTTTCATCGGGTAAGCAGTACACCTTGATTGGTGTGCTGTTTTTCCTAGTTACTTTTTTTTCTTCTGTCATTGCTGTTCCTCTTTTCCGACGGTAGTCGGTAGCCTCGCAGAGCAGGATTCCCGTTGAGCCCGAAGGCGCGAATAAGGGTTAGAGTGAAGTAGCATCCACCAACTTGTTGGTGGGGCTACTTCACCTATCCTGCCCGCCTTACGGCGTTAATAACTCCAAGAAAAGTGTACACCAACCTTTTCGATTTATCCGCAGCTTTTGCACTAAATTTGCGCTATAGCACAAACGATATAGTGAAATTTCGCCAAAACCCCCTATAATGGAGGTTAGTAGCAGATATATAGCGATAAAATAGCGAGCTTATAGCGATATAATGAAAGCTCACAACGTGATAGATTTGTGATCACGAAAGAGATAAGACGGATAAGTGATTATGGGGAAAGCAAAAAAATATACTGATCAACTTGCTGAATGGGTAAAGAAGAGAGACGAAAAACGAAAGCGCCAGGATAAAAATGTCGTAGCATTTCTTGCTGTACAAAAGGATATAGAAGAAGCGATAGCCGCTGGTTACTCAGTAAAAACCATTTGGGAGCACATGTTAGAAGAAGGGAAGATTCATTGCAGATATGAGACTTTCACTAAGCATGTTAATCGTCACATTAAGAACAAGGAAAGCAGCTCAAATTTTTTAGCCGCTAAAAAAACCGAAGAAGTTACACACGAAACCCCCGCAACTAAGGGGCCAGAAAAACCGACAGAAACAAAGTCACTAGAAAAAAATAGTGATTCTGCTCAAGTTCAAAATAAAGATAAGCCAAAAGGAATTACTGGCTTTAATTTCAATTCAAGACCGAATAAAGAGGATCTAATCTAATGGCTAAAGTACATATCATTTTGCAAGGTAAGGGCGGTGTAGGTAAATCCGTGATCGCAGCTATCGTCGCTCAATACAAAAAAAGTAAAGGTCAGGAACCAACTTGCATAGATACTGACCCTGTAAATTCTACGTTCGAAGGTTATAAATATCTGAACGTAACCAGGCTAAATATTATGACTGACGACGAAATTAATACTCGCAATTTTGACTCGTTAGTTGAGCTAATAGCGACAACCGAGAATGACGTCATTATTGATAATGGTGCGAGTTCTTTTGTGCCGCTATCACACTACCTAATTTCTAATGAAGTCCCTGCCCTACTAAACGAAATGGGGCATGAGATTGTAGTTCATACCGTTATTGCTGGTAGCCAATCACTATTAGACACGGTGAATGGTTTTTCACAACTGGCAGACCAGTTCCCAAAAGAAGCTCTTTTTGTTGTGTGGTTGAATCCATATTGGGGGCCAATCGAGCACCAAGGGAAGTCGTTCGAGCAAATGAAGGCGTACACGAATAATAAAGATCGAGTTTCAGCAATTATTGACCTGCCAAAACTAAAAGATGAAACCTATGGCCGTGATTTCTCTGAAATGCTTGAAAACAGAAAAACATTTGATGAAGCGTTGGCCGATGACAATTTGACGATCATGTCTCGACAACGATTGAAAATTGTTCGCGGTCAAGTGTTTGGTCTACTGGATAATGCGGCGGTATTGTAATGACAGACAAGGTTGAAGAAACCATAAAGGAAATCGCGGCCAAACACGGCATTGCCGTTGGTCGCGATGACCCTATATTGATTTTGCAGACGATCAATGATCGCTTGATGCAGGAAAGCACCGAAGCTCAGCAAGCTATCCTAGACTCCTTTAAAAGCGAGTTAGAAGAAATTGCGCACCGATGGGGGGAAGATGCTAAAAATAAGGCAGAAAGAACGCTTAATGCCGCTCTGACAGCCAGTAAGCAAACTATGGCGACTTCGATGCAAGAAAGCGCAAAACTCGCCGCAGAAGCTGCTAGGAGTGAAATTGAGAAAACAATAAAAGAGCAGGTAGCCCCTTTGAATAAGGAAACTCGTCAAGTAGCTAGGATGAACCTAATAGCAGCAGGAATGACAGTATTTGCAGCAGGCGTAGCGTTATGGGCATCGCTGTAGAAAAAAAGAAAGCCTGGAGTGATAACCCAGGCTTTTCTCTAGTTAGTAGGGTTTATTTATCCCAAGAGTATGCGAACGGCAACGCTCTTGGTTTTGCTTCCTTTCATATTCTTGTTTCTTAACTAGCGCCTGGTGATGCCTTTGGGCTTGTCTCATTGAATCCCAATCAGCAGCTAGTTCAGGGTTTTCTGCCCTCATCTTCCTTGTTGCTAACTCATCAATACGGGGAGAATGAACACCCATACCATCTTTAATCTCTCGAACAGCCTCTAGGCGAACATGCAACGTTTGTAAGCGCGACTGCTGTTGAGACTGACTAACCATCCAGTTTTTCTTTGTTCCTGGCATAGATAGAAACCCAGGCTTACTTAGTTGAGATTGCTGTAAGCGAGCTTGCTGACGACTAATCAAATTTTCTAAACGGTCCTCGATACGTTCAACTTGATCATGTTTAGCTTGTGCATACGTTGCTAATGTCTCTTGATAGCTTTGCTCGACTGTAGCACTATCCAACATCGAAGACTGTTCAGATTCTAATCTTTCAGCCTCCGAAAGTAAGCCACTACCAGCTAAGACCGAACGGTCTGTGCTCGCTCTGCCTTGCGGCGTTTCAGTTCCGCTCTGGCCCACTCGCTCGCTGTTGCCATATCTTGCCTTAGTGATTCGATCTCGGATTTGTTCAACCGTCTTGGCTGATTTGAGGTGTCCGGCTTCACCTTGTGTGAGTTTGTCGAGTTCATAACCAAAAGTATCCTTCCAAAATTGATTCATTGCTGGGCCGTGTTTACTATTAATGGCCGCTAACATTCCAGGCTTAACAGGTAAATTAAGCGCACCTTCATGAGCGGTCATAACAGACGCAGCCACAACTTGACCACCTCGATTCTCTACATAGCCTTTTAGAGAGGCTACGGTTCCACCCATTGCTAGAGTGTCATCTACAATTAAGTATTGTTCACCCTTTTTGACATTTCCGTCAAAAGTTGGATTAAACGCCAGGCGATGATCTGCCCCCGTATCAGTGCGACCAACCTTGTCACGCTGAACGATATTTAATTCAACATCCAACCCCAAACGATCTGCCAAAACCTCAGCCATAGCCAACGGTATTTTATTATTGCCAGCTGACTCCACAGCCAAAACAGGCAATATACGGGGCTTGCTTTCCCCTATGTACTCCTTAATAGATTTCACTGTTTCATCAGTAATCAATCTATCTACCAGGTCAATAGCTGCGGGCATGTCTCCTGACTTGGCCGCTTGGTATTCAGGTTCGTTTTTTAACGCACCTAAATCACCATTTCTAATTAACTTTGGAAAATCTCCCCAAGGAGAACGCTCTCCAATGCCTAACTTATTCAAAAATCACCTCCAGTTTTAGCGGCTAAAACTATCGGGAGCGACCTCTACTAAGCTTCACGGCCTGGGTAACTACAGCTTTCCCCGAAGCATCATAATTGATGCTTTTTACACTCCCAACTTCAGGTACTATATCGAAATTTTCTTTAGAGTGCATGACAAAATTTTTACCAATTTGTTGATAAACCTTATTGGTGTCAGCATGGACTATCATGCCGTCATGGCTTTTTGACTTATCAGCCTCTTTCGCCATGTAGAGATTGTAAATACCAGGCTTTAACGCACCTGCTTTTTCAACCTTTTGATTTGTCCATGCGCCACTGTTATCAGTTTGAATGATTCGCTGGCCATTCATAACCAATAAGCGTTGTTTCATCTGCGGCGCTCCTATCTTCTACATAATGCATTTGGTTGCAATGCAATCAGCCACAAAAAACCGATCTCGGCAACCAATCGAGATCGGTTCCAACGATAACCGATATTTTTTTCTCAAGGACACTCTAATATTATGACAAAACCTTATATTTATCAGGTTGTTTTTAATGAGAAGTAGCTCAATTGCACGAAGTTAAGGCAATTTTAAAACCTTCAACCTAATCAAACATGCAAAGAATTACCCCGCATAGAGCGGGGTAGTTAGGAGTGAGAAATTTCAGACTTCGTGACGATGTAACCTAGCCTTCAATCAAGGACATAAGCTGAACATCCCCCAAGTCAGTTTCAAATTCGTGGCCGTCATCTTCATACTTCAACCAAGCCATACCATCAGAAGAAGGGCGGCGGTCTAGGACCAAACGAGCCGAACGGCTATCATGTACCACCATGACAATCGCTTTTTTCAATTTGTTTGGATCAACTTCTTTAGGTGGCTTAGGGTCGTTATTGCCTGATTCTTCCTGATCTTGATTTTCTTCTTCATCTTCACCAGTAAAGGCTGATTCATCTTCTTCTTCTTCGACATGATGACGTTTATCATCCAAATATTCTCGTAGAAGCTTCACTGCTGGACGGGTAATTT
>NZ_JAHKPI010000017.1 GCF_018860425.1 Marinobacter sp. F3R08
GCAAACAGCATTGAAAGCCGGTTGTGGTTCTTCATCAGTCCCCGTAATCGTGTTTTGCTGAAACCAAACTGGCACTTCAGTATCCGGAAAGGATGCTCAACCTTTGCCCTAATACCTGCTTTCACATATTCATCATGCAGCGCCTGCTTATTCAGCCGGGGATGCTGTCTGAGCTTTTTTACGGCATGAGGACCTTTGGCAATAAACCACTCTTTAACCCGATGTGTCAGAGAGTCCCGTTTTTCTGCCCCGCGATATCCGGCATCGGCGAAGACAATTGCTACCGGCTCCGTAATCAGGCTATCCGCCGCATTCAGGTCATGCACATTTGCCGCCGTGGTCACTACTTTTTCCGTCAAGCCTGTGGCCGCATCAACAGCAATATGAGCTTTCATACCAAAGTACCACTGATTTCCCTTGCGGGTCTGATGCATTTCAGGATCCCGTTGACCGGCTTTATTTTTTACGGAACAGGGAGCGGAAATAATGGTCGCATCGATAATGATGCCCTGACGTAACATCAGTCCGGCCTGCTTCAGTTTCTGGTTAATCAGTGCCAGTATCTGTTCTCCTGCATGATGTTTCTCCAGAAAATGGCGGAAATTCATGATGGTTGTGCGATCTGGCACCGTGTCACAGATCCCCGCAAATTGACGGAACGGCAGGACATCATGCAGGGCGTCTTCAGCCGCTCCGTCACTGAGGTCAAACCAGAGTTGCAGGCAGTGGATACGGAGCATAAGCACCAGGGGGAAAGGCCGTCGGCCGCGACGGGATGACGGATAGACGTGAAGCAGCTTATCAGCAATATCCTGCCACGGCACCAGAACATTCATACGGTCAAGAAAACGGGATTTACGGGAGGAATAGCTGGAAATGGCAGGCATTGTAAACAGCTCATGATAAAGAAAGCTTTATGTTCTCACATATGACGATTAAATCGCACCTTCCTTAGCAGATCGTCTTACTTTATTTATAACATCAAAAAATAAAACTAAAATATATACCTGTTCAGCTTAACTTATTATATACCTTCCTGATGAAGCCGGACGATATGTTTATACTGAACAGAAAGAATGCCAACCAGAATATTATCTTCTGTTATACATGGCGGTTTATTTATTGTTTAATTAAACATATTCAGGCATATTTCTATACCATCATGATGTTTTCACTGGTGTTACTACTGGTATTAATACTAATGTTAATACTACAGGTGCTTTTACAGCATTCTGGTATTGTTTAAAACGACTGTCGCAGCAGTCTTTCTGGTGTTGTAAATACTATTATTGTAAGTGCTATTACTATAAATACTATTATTGTTATAACTGCATCTGGTGTTGTTACTAACTTATTACTGTTATTGTTACTGCTTTCTTTATTACTATTGCTGTTCGTCTTTGCTTGTTTTTTCTTATTAAGGATATTACCAAACTACGGGAGCATTATCGTACAGTGATCCTGAACCATTCTGAAACGAGATTACACATCACGACGAAAAGATAAAAAAAAGCCACCATTCCTTCCGGATACAGTGGCTTAAATAAAGTATTAATTAACTTATTTCAGTATGTTATCACACATCATCTGAAGTGTATTAATAAACCTGGCTGCATGAAAGCCATCACAAACGGCATGATGTACCTGTACAGAAACAGGTAATAATACGCGGTTATCTTCCTGCTGAAACTTCGCCATAGTAAACACCGGAGCAAAATAATCATCATTACCGGTGATATTCAGGTTAAATCCGTCAAAACTCACCCAGGGTAATGATGATATATTCAGGTGGTTCTCTGGTAACGCTCCCTGCGGGAACAATGCAGTATTATGCTGATATTCTGCCATCACCGCATTATAGCCCGCCATAAATTCACTGATATCCGGACAATAACGGCAGAAGAGCGCAGAAAATGTTTCAGTCTCTTTATGAAAAACAGTAAATACAGGATCGGTCTGATCCCAGTAAATCAGTGCATTATCTTTCATTGCCATCCGGAACTCCGGAAACTGATTAACAACCCGGGAGATCAGATAAATCATCACCGGATAAAATTTATAATCCGTTTCCGCCAGTGCGGTACGCAAAGCTGTAATATCGAGTTTTGTGGTCAGGCTGAATCCGCATTTTATCTGCTGACGATAAAGAGCAAAATGTTCTCTGCGGTTCCAGGTGTTCAGATCAATTCTGGTAAAATTCATGTTTATTCCTTCTGATTAATAGCGAAAAATATTAATAATCAGAAGGCAGTCTGGTTGTCTCAATGGGCAGCATCCCGTCCTCCGTAAGCCGCTTGGTACAGAATAATGATATCAGATTCGGGGGCACTGTTGCAAATAGTCGGTGGTGATAAACTTATCATCCCCTTTTGCTGATGGAGCTGCACATGAACCCATTCAAAGGCCGGCATTTTCAGCGTGACATCATTCTGTGGGCCGTACGCTGGTACTGCAAATACGGCATCAGTTACCGTGAGCTGCAGGAGATGCTGGCTGAACGCGGAGTGAATGTCGATCACTCCACGATTTACCGCTGGGTTCAGCGTTATGCGCCTGAAATGGAAAAACGGCTGCGCTGGTACTGGCGTAACCCTTCCGATCTTTGCCCGTGGCACATGGATGAAACCTACGTGAAGGTCAATGGCCGCTGGGCGTATCTGTACCGGGCCGTCGACAGCCGGGGCCGCACTGTCGATTTTTATCTCTCCTCCCGTCGTAACAGCAAAGCTGCATACCGGTTTCTGGGTAAAATCCTCAACAACGTGAAGAAGTGGCAGATCCCGCGATTCATCAACACGGATAAAGCGCCCGCCTATGGTCGCGCGCTTGCTCTGCTCAAACGCGAAGGCCGGTGCCCGTCTGACGTTGAACACCGACAGATTAAGTACCGGAACAACGTGATTGAATGCGATCATGGCAAACTGAAACGGATAATCGGCGCCACGCTGGGATTTAAATCCATGAAGACGGCTTACGCCACCATCAAAGGTATTGAGGTGATGCGTGCACTACGCAAAGGCCAGGCCTCAGCATTTTATTATGGTGATCCCCTGGGCGAAATGCGCCTGGTAAGCAGAGTTTTTGAAATGTAAGGCCTTTGAATAAGACAAAAGGCTGCCTCATCGCTAACTTTGCAACAGTGCCCGTTTTTCCGATGTGCCGAAATGCCCGCTTACCAGGGTGTGCAGCTCATTCAGAATATAATCATACATCTGATAATGCGCTTTCCACGGCTCCTGTGTGGCATTGACATAAAACCCGGCACCCTGGCCGAGATCGTACTCTTTATCATCCGCCACCTGACTGCCGCGCGGACTGGTATCCGGCGCGACAATCACCAGGCCGTGTTCCGCTGCGTAACGCTGTGCCCCGGCTTTGGTGATAAAATTCTGCTCGTTGCAGGTCAGCCCGGAAAGCCAGTACAGCACAGGACATTTCTCTGTTTTTGCCTGCGGCGGCAGAAACACGGAAAAAGTCATCGGCGTGCCGGTCACCGCAGAGTGGTGACGCCAGACTTCCTGGCTGCCGCCGAAACAGACGTGATGTTCAATCCGTTCCATAGTATCTCCCTGAATACGTTATCAGTAATGAATGACTGTGCGGATGGATTTGCCGTCGTGCATCAAATCAAAAGCTTCATTGATTTTATCCAGTTCCATGGTGTGCGTGACAAACGGCGCCAGCTCGATTTTGCCGCTCATGGCATCTTCCACCATTCCCGGCAACTGGGTACGCCCTTTCACGCCGCCGAACGCCGTGCCTTTCCAGACCCGGCCGGT
>NZ_JAHKPI010000014.1:0-620073 GCF_018860425.1 Marinobacter sp. F3R08
GAGCCAGAGCCAGAGCCAGAAATTGTCGAGGAGGCGCCGGCTCAGGAGTCAAGCACGGTTGAGCCCGCCGCCGAGCCGAAACAGCAAACCGCACAACCGGATACAGCTCCTACCGAGGACGCCGAATCCCGCGTCACGGTTCCGCTTCAGAACGCCGGCGAGCCGTCAGCCGTCGACAACTATCTGAGCCGCCTGAGTCGTCATCTTGCGCGCTATTACGACTACCCCCGCCGCGCCCGGAGGCTCGGACAGGAAGGCACCCCCGTTATCGTTTTCGAGTTCCGTCGGGACGGTTCCCTGGTGGCCCACAGCCTGAGAAGCAGCTCCGGCCATCCGTTGCTGGACGACTCGGCTCTGGCCATGCTGGAACAGGCCGCACCTCTGCCACCGGTGCCCGAAGAAATCTCGGGGCAGCGGTTTAACTACGCACTGCCGGTTCGCTTCCGACTCCGGTGATGGCCGTCAGTTGCGCGCGCCAACGTGCAGCAAAACGGTGCCGGCACGCACTGTTGAAGTGCGAGGCAGCGCTGCAGCGATGTCCCTCAGCCCCATCTCATGTACACCCAGGCCTCTGAGTTTTCTTCACTTTTTCTGTTTTGAATCACTCTGGCACGGTCTCTGCAACAGCTGGCCTTAACGGAACCAGTGTTGGTTCTGTTCACATTGACAGATTCAAACAGACGACGGCGTCTACTTGCACCTGCAGTTCGCAGGCAGCAAGTGACGCCGTTTTTTTGTGGCCATTCCACAGGCCTGGCCACCTGATCGAAGTCAGAGGAAAAACGCTATGTCTTACATCGTGCCTTCAGAGTTCGTCACCAAAATGGTCGACGCCGGCGAATCCAAGATATACATGTCAACCCGGGACACGCTGATCCGGGCTTTCATGGCCGGAGCCATTCTTGCGCTGGCAGCCGCCTTTGCCATCACCATTGCCGTCCAGACCGGCGTCTTCCTGATTGGCGCCATCATGTTCCCCGTCGGGTTCTGCATGTTGTATCTGATGGGGTTTGATCTGCTGACCGGTGTCTTCATGCTGACGCCCCTGGCACTGCTTGATAAACGCCCCGGGGTCACTCCGGCCGCCATACTGCGTAACTGGGGCTGGGTTTTCCTGGGTAACCTCGGCGGTGCGCTGACGGTCGCCTTCATGATGGCATTCATCTTCACCTACGGTTTCAACACCGATCCCGGCGCGGTTGGCGCCAAGATCGCCAGCGTTGGCGAAGCACGTACCCTGGGTTACGCCGAATACGGGGCTGCCGGCTGGGCCACCATTTTCATCCGGGGCATGCTGTGCAACTGGATGGTCTCCATGGGCGTGGTTGGTGCCATGATTTCCACCAATGTCAGCGGCAAGGTTCTGGCGATGTGGATGCCGATCATGCTGTTCTTTTTCATGGGCTTCGAGCACTCCATCGTCAACATGTTCCTGTTCCCGTCCGCTCTGATCATGGGTGGTGAGTTCTCGGTCATGGACTACCTGTGGTGGAACGAGATCCCCACGGTACTGGGTAATCTGGTTGGCGGACTCGCCTTTACCGGCCTCACCCTCTACACCACTCATGTGCGGACCGCGCCCAAACGCAAGGTTCCGGCAGCCTATAGCAACTCTGCTCTGGCCAGCACAAACTAAGCCAGACGCGCCTGCAACTCCGGCTGCCGCACCTGCCGGAGTTGCTTTTTTCTTTTCCACGGAAAGCCTGCCTGACCATGACGACGTCACTCACCGTTTCATCCGGGCAACATTCAGACGCCGGCAAAAAGCCTGTGAACCAGGACTTCCATGGTTTGCTGGTGCCAACCAATCACCAGCTGGTGACCAAGGGCATTGCCGTCGCGATTGCAGACGGGATCAGCTCCAGCAATGTCAGTCAGATCGCAAGCGAGTCTGCCGTAGCCGGTTTTCTCAGCGATTACTTCTCAACCCCGGAAAGCTGGACCGTCAAACAGTCCGCCGACCGTGTTCTGAGGGCAATCAATGCCTGGCTCTACGCCCAGACGAGGCAAAGCCAATACCGCTATGACCGGGACCGGGGCTTTGTCTGCACACTCAGTGTGATGGTGTTGAGATCAGCTACGGCGCACCTTTTCCATATCGGCGATGCGCGCATCTATCGGGTTCATTCCGGGCACCTCGAGCAACTCACTACCGACCACCAACTCTGGCTATCCCGGGAAGACAGCTGCCTCACCCGTGCCATGGGCATCGGGCATCAGCTGGACATTGATTACCAGAGCCTCCCGATACAACCCGGTGATACCTTTTTGCTGACCACCGATGGCGTCCACGGGTATCTCGACGAACGAACCATGGCCAGCATTGTCCGGGACCACCCCGATGACCTGAATGCGGCTGCTCACCACCTGACGGCCTCGGCCCTGGCTCGGGGCAGCCCCGATAATCTGACAGCCCAGATTGTCAGGGTCGACGCGGTACCTGTGGAACGGGAGAACAGTGAGCTGTTTCAACAGCTTTCCGGGCTGCCCTTTGCGCCGGAGCTCCAGCCGGGACAAAGTCTGGATGGCTACCGGATCCTGCGGCAGATACACGCGAGCAGCCGCAGCCACGTCTATCTGGCGGTGGACGAGGACACCAAAACCCAGGTCGTCCTGAAAATGCCGTCACTGGAACAGCGACACGATCCCGTCTATCTGGAGCAGTTTTTCACCGAGCAGTGGATTGCCCGGCGAATCGACAGCCCCCATGTGGTTCACCCGTTTGCAACAGATCGGCAGCCGGCTTTTCTGTACTTGGCCACGGAATTTGTAGAGGGTTGTACCTTGCGGCAGTGGATGCTGGACAACCCCGCGCCGGAACTGGAAACGGTCCGTAATCTGGTCGAACAGATCGGCAAGGGCTTACGGGCGTTCCATCGGCTCGAGATGGTGCATCAGGACCTGAAACCGGAGAATGTGCTGGTGGACGCGCACGGCACCGTCACCCTGATCGATTTTGGCGCCACCCGGGTCGCCGGCCTCGAGGAATCCACCGCCCAAACCCAGGGCCCCAGGGGTGCGGCCTTATACAGCGCGCCGGAAACCTTCCTCGGGGAACCCGCCAGCTGGCTGGCAGATCAGTTTTCCCTTGGAGTGATTACCTACCAGTTACTTACCGGCCGGTTACCCTTTGGCGCGGAAGTACCCAAAATCCACAATCGGAAACAGCTCCATGCCCTGAACTACCAGCCCGCACGCAGGTTCGTGGAAAATCTGCCGGGCTGGATCGATGATGCCATCGAAAAAGCCGTTAATCCGCAGCCGCACAGGCGCTATCCGGCGTTGTCGGAATACCTGTACAACCTCCGCCATCCCACGGCAGACTGGCACAAACGACATCGACCGCCATTACTCGAGCGAAATCCGGTTGCCTTCTGGCAGGGCGTATCCGGCCTGCTGTTGCTGGCATTGCTGGCAGCCCTGGCGCTTGACTGAGGCCGCACGAACGACCGCTGTTATTCAGACCCCGGCAACAGGTACACTCGCCTCAGTCCTTCCATCTACTGTGTAACCCATGGCAAACAATGACATCCTGCAACTTGGCAAACTGATGTGCTCGGTAACCCGGGAATGCCTCTGGCGCCCTGCCGAGCAATGGGTTCAGGAACGCAGCCCGGGCAGTTTCCTGTATTGCCGGGTGGGCTCGGGGCAGGCCACCTACCACCGCTACGATTCCCGGGACAGGCAACACCTGATTACCTACGGTGCCCGTATGATTGCGGCCAAGCACCAGCCTGATACGGCCAGCGGCTGGCTGTCCGGTCGGGAAATCCGGCAACGAGGATACTTCAGCGGGGAACTGAGCACCCTGAATCTGCTGGCCCACACCTGCTGCCATGAGTTTGCCCATCTGTTGCAGCAAAGCGCCGGACAGAGGTTTCGGGGATCCGTGCACAACCGGCACTTCTACACGATCCTGGATGAGTTGCACGAAAGCGGCGCAGCGCACGCCACGCGGGAGGCACTGGCAGATCAGGCCCGGAACCAGGGCGTTCCGCTACCGGACACCCCCTTTGAACCTATGGACACGGTGCAGCACCTGATGCACTGGCAGGTGGGCGATACCGTTTGCTTTGGCACTGGCCGCCGGGAACTGCAGGGACAGATTATCCGGGTTAATCGCAAGACCTGCACCGTGGATGGCATCGGCTCCTCACGGGGCGTGCGCTACCGCGTGCCGGTACAGATGCTGAGCCGGCCTGGCCAGCGATAGCAGCTTCTGTTACTTGAGCACCTCTGCCATCGAAATGAGTGACCGTGCAACCTCCGGAAGCTTCCTGCCCTGGTCCATGGCCAGTTTCCGGAGCAAACGGTGTGCTTCGTCATTGCTGATTCTGCGATGCTCCATCAACAAGAGAACCGCCTTCTCCTGGGTTTTACGTTCTTCGAGCGCTTCCTTCGCACTTTGAAGCTCGTCATTCATGTGCTGCAAGCGGCGAGTCTGTTCCTGAACCAGCTCGAAGATCGAGCGACCAAACTGTCGCCCTACATCACTGTTTGAAAACGCCTTTCCGGTTGCGCCCTCACTCCCGGAATCGCATAAAACCAACAAGGGCTGATGGGAACTCCCTTCAGTATCAAGCGATGCGATCAGTGTCTCCTGATGTGCAAGAGACTGTTTGGCATCAGCAAAACGTTCGACGCACCGGTTATGAAACCAGCCTTCAACGGAACCCTCAACCTGTTTCAGGGCGTCGATACGCTCTGTCATGAGCTTAAACCAATGATCGGCCAGCTCCGGATCAAGGTCTTTGTTCCGGCTGCCAGACGATGCGAGATGCCTCATTCGTTCGATTTCACGTTCACGCTCGTGGGCACGGATTTCCTGCCAGAGCGAAAGAGAATCCACATCCGCAAAGCTGGCAAACACGTCGAAACAGCGTTCCTGCGCCTCAAGAAGGTGCGTCATGCGCCGAGAAAGTGCACGATCAAAGGCGCCACTCGAAAACCCTGCAGATCCTACCGCCCGTTCCTGCCCACAGAGCTCCTTGCCATTCATCAGGTGCACCATCGCCACCAGCAGCCCTGCAATCGTAGGGTCTACAGCGGTATCGGCGGCCTCAAACACAACCGCTATCAGATGATGGATCAGACTGCTGTAATTTTCAGTGGCCGATTCCGCCGTAATTTTCTGCGCCACAACGCATCGTCTCAATTCGCCCAATCCATCGAGACTGTGAAGCGCGCTGGCAATCTGGTTCAGCAAACGACTACTGACCGGGTGGCCGGTCAGCTCCTCGTGGATCTCTGCAAGAGCGAGCTCAAAATCCTTTCTGAGGCGGTCAGATTCGCCCGCCAGACACGCCCTTTCTTCCCGAAATTTCTGTCCTGAGGAACCCAGGAACACATTGGAAGCTCCCCGCTCTCTTTGCAGGCCATGAACCAGATTACTGATGCATTGAACCAGCTTGCCCATCTGCAAGAAGTACTGAAGGTTCAACAGTTCGCAGGTCTTTGATGCAATCAGGTAATCACCCGCTTTAGGCGATTGATGGGAGGCGGCGGGTTTCGTGTTCATATAAGACTCCGGAGGCGGAACAGCCTCGATTGCCACGATCAGGTTCAGGTCAGCTCCCCACAGGAACCAGCCTCTGGACATACCTCAGCAATTACCACGCCAGTGAAAATCAGCCCCAATCCCGTGCAATCCGCCCCGTGGCGGGGCAACTTTCTCTGTACCCTCCGGGCAACTCTCACCGAAGGAAGCATAACCAACTGTTTTTAATAGAATTGAAAAACTGGCACAAAGATCGCTTTACTCTGAGCAAGGACGAACGTCCCGGCCACGGATCAGGCCGGACCATCAGATCATTGTTGTTGGCATTGGCGCCGGACCATCGATTTCCCCCCATGGGGAATAGATGCTCCGGCTTTTTTTGTTGTTCGGGAGGCAGAACCGGAATGAGCACGAAAACTCTTATTGTTGTCGGCAATGGTATGGTCGGCCACCACTTCCTGGAGCAGTTCTGCGCCAGCCCGGCTGCCGCTGATTTCCAGATCATCGTCTTTGGCGAAGAAAAGCAGCTGGCCTACGACCGGGTCCATCTATCGGAATATTTCGGTGGATCCACCCATGCGGATCTGGCCATGGGCACGGTGGAATGGTATTCCGAGCAAGGGATTCAGTTGCACCTGAATGAACAGGTAACCGGCATAGACCGGGATAACCAGGTGCTGGAAACGCCCCGGGGCAGCTACCGGTACGACGAACTGGTTCTGGCCACCGGCTCTTACCCGTTCGTTCCTCCCATTCAGGGCAACGATCACCCTCATTGCCTGGTCTACCGGACCCTGGATGACCTTGACGCCATTCGCGCAAGCGCCAGCGGCGCCCGCACCGGTGTGGTTGTCGGTGGAGGCCTGCTTGGCCTGGAGGCCGCAAACGCCCTCAAATGTCTTGGTCTTGAGGCTCATGTCGTGGAATTCGCACCCCGGCTGATGCCCGTTCAACTTGATACCGACGGCGGCGCCCTGTTGCGCCACAAAATCGAGGAGCTGGGCGTTCAGGTGCACACGGAGAAGGCCACCACCGACATTACCGAAGGCGAGGACGCCCGCCTGCGCATGAACTTCAGCGACCAGTCTTTCCTTGAGACAGACCTGATTGTATTTTCCGCCGGCATCCGTCCACAGGATGCTCTGGCCCGGGCCTCCGGTCTGGCAATCGGCGAACGTGGTGGCATTGTCATCGATAACCACTGCGCCACCTCCGACCCCCACATTCACGCAATTGGTGAGTGCGCACTCTGGGAACAGAAGATCTTCGGGCTGGTGGCACCCGGCTACACCATGGCCCGCACTTTGTCTGCGGCGCTCAACGGTGACCGGGAGAGCGCGTTCACCGGCGCCGACATGAGCACCAAACTGAAACTGCTGGGCGTGGATGTGGGCTCCATCGGTGACGCCCATGCCCAGACGCCGGGTGCCCGCAACATCCGCTTCAACGACGAACAGGCCGGCCATTACCGCCGAATGGTTATCAGCGAGGACGGCAAGACCCTGCTCGGGGCTATTCTGGTGGGTGACAACAGCCACTACGATACCCTGCTGCAATACGCCCTCAATGGCATCACACTGCCAGAGAATCCCGAAACCCTGATTCTCCCGGAAAGCCAGGGCGGCGCGCCGGCCCTGGGACCCGATGCCCTGCCGGAAACCGCGTCCATCTGCTCCTGCCACAACGTGACCAAGGGTGATATCTGCACCGCCATTGATGCCGGCTGCTCGGACCTTGGCAGCGTCAAGGCCGAAACCAAAGCCAGCACGGGCTGTGGCGGCTGTACCGCCCTGCTCAAGAACGTGGTCGACTGCGAACTTGAAAAGCGTGGTGTGGAAGTCAGCAAAGACCTCTGCGAACACTTCCCCTATAGCCGTCAGGAGCTGTTCCATCTGGTGAAGGTGAACGGCATCCGCACCTTCCGCACTCTTATCAGGCAGCACGGAACAGGCCAGGGCTGTGATATCTGCAAACCTGTCGTCGGCTCCATTCTGGCCTCCTGCTGGAACGAGCACATCCTGGCCACCGACCATGTGCCACTGCAGGACACCAACGACACTTTCATGGCGAACATGCAGAAGAACGGTACTTACTCGATCGTACCGCGGATTCCGGGTGGCGAAATCACGCCAGACAAGCTGATTGTCCTCGGTCAGGTGGCCAAGGAGTACGACCTTTATACCAAGATCACCGGCGGCCAGCGGGTGGACCTGTTCGGTGCAACCCTGAGCCAGTTGCCAGAGATCTGGGAAAAGCTCATCGCGGCCGGGTTCGAAACCGGGCACGCCTACGGCAAATCCCTGCGTACCGTGAAATCCTGTGTTGGCAGCACCTGGTGTCGCTACGGCGTCCAGGACAGCGTGGGTATGGCCATTCGCCTTGAAGACCGCTACAAGGGCCTGCGGGCGCCCCACAAGGTGAAGATGGCCGTTTCCGGATGCACCCGGGAATGCGCCGAAGCCCAGAGCAAGGATTTTGGCGTGATCGCCACGGAAAACGGCTGGAACCTGTACGTCTGCGGCAATGGCGGCATGCGACCCCGACACGCCGATTTGTTTGCCACCGATCTGTCTGACGAAGAACTGATCCGCACCATTGACCGGGTGGTGATGTTTTACGTACGCACCGCCGACCGGCTGCAACGCACCAGTGTCTGGATGGAAAACCTGGAAGGTGGTCTGGACTACCTGAAACAGGTGGTGCTGGAGGACAGCCTGGGGATTGGTGCAGAGCTGGAAGAGCATATGGAGGGGATTGTCGATACCTACCAGTGCGAGTGGAAGACGGCTGTTGAGGATCCTGAAAAGCGGAAGCGCTTCCGGGAATTTGTGAATGCGCCGTCGCAGACTGATCCGGTTCAGGAGTGGACGGTTGAGCGGGGGCAGCGGCGGCCTGTTTTGGAGTCTGCTTAGACTGGTTGTTAAGGGGCGGAATCTAAAGGCCGAATCGACCTGAACGGCAAAACGATTCGGTTAATCGCAAAAACACGATTGGAGGAATACATGAAACCACGCACTCGTTGGGAAGCCGTCTGTACCGTAGACGATTTAGTACCGGAATCCGGCATTGCGGTCTGGACCGAGGACGGGCCGGTGGCAGTGTTCTATCTGCCACATCGGCTGCCGGCGTTGTTTGCCATCAGTCACACAGATCCGTTCAGCGGCGCCAATGTGCTGGCCCGGGGTATTACCGGGGATCTGAAGCGGGAACCGGTGGTGGCGTCGCCGCTGTACAAGCAGCATTTCAGTCTGCGCACTGGTGTCTGCCTGGAAGATGAGTCGGTTCGCGTGAAGACCTATCCGGTCTTGCTGGACGGAAACCAGATTCGTCTGGAGGTTCCCGAAATCCGCCGGGACTCGATAGCCGCCTGAGCTTTGGCCACGCCGGCGGGCTGAAACAGCGGAGGAGCCCATTCCTGAAGCGTCGATCTGCGCTACTATTGTCGCAACAAGGACAAAAAGGAAGCTCCCTTGAAAGCCCTGAGCCCTACGGATCAGCTTTTTCTCTGGCTTGAGAAGCGCCAGCAGCCCATGCACGTGGGTGGCCTGCAATTATTCTCCTTTCCCGACGACGCTCCGGACGATTACGTCGCTCAGCTGGCCGACCGGTTAAGGCAGTACACAAACGTAACCCCACCGTTCAACCAACGGCTGGATTACCGGTTCGGTCAGCCGGTCTGGGTGGAAGACGAGCATCTGGATCTGGAGCACCACTTCCGGTTCGAAGCACTGCCGACCCCGGGGCGGGTGAGGGAGCTGTTATCGTTTGTCTCGGCGGAGCATTCGCATCTGATGGATCGGGAGCGGCCGCTGTGGGAGTTTCACCTGATTGAGGGATTGGGCGAGCGCCAGTTCGCGGTTTACATCAAGGTACACCATGCCCTGGTAGATGGTGTCTCAGCCATGCGGATGGTGTCACAGATGCTGTGCCAGGTTACCGGAGAACGGGACATGCCACCGATCTGGGCCATGCCAGCCGGCCCGGCCCGGGAAACCGATGACGGACCCTCCTTGTGGCGAAGCATTGGCCATTTGCTGGGGGCATCCGGCAAGCAGCTGGGCACGGTACCTACCGTGGCCCGGGAACTGCTTCGGACCATCAATAACGCCCGCAAAGACCCCGCCTATTCCTCGGTCTTCCATGCACCGCGCAGCATATTGAACCGGAAAATCACGGGTTCCCGGCGCTTTGCTGCTCAGTCCTACTCTCTCCGCCGGATCAAAGGTGTATGCCAGGCCTACGGAACCACAGTGAATGACGTGGTAATGGCCATGTGTGCCACCGCCCTGCGCAACTACCTGATGAACCAGGATGCCCTGCCAGAGAAGCCCCTGATCGCTATGGTGCCGGTGTCCCTGCGCAGGGATGGCAGCGCCGGCGGCAACCAGGTGGGCGTTATCCTCGCCTCATTACACACGGACATCACCAGTCCAGTGACACGGCTGATGCAGATCCACGACGATGTGAAAGCCGCCAAAGATCGCTACGCCCACATGTCCCCGGAAGAGATCATCAACTATACCGCCCTGACTCTGGCTCCGGCCGCCTTCCATCTGCTCACCGGCATGGCTCCGAACTGGCAGACCTTCAATGTGGTGATCTCCAACGTGCCCGGTCCACGGGAAGCCTGCTACTGGAACGGCGCACAGCTCGATGGCATGTACCCCGTCTCCATCGCCATGGACCGCCTGGCCCTGAACATGACCCTGACCAGCTATAGCGATCAGGTGGAATTCGGCCTCATCGGCTGCCGCCGCACGCTGCCGAGCCTGCAGCGGATGCTCGACTACCTTGAAGAGGCCCTGATCGAACTGGAGACCGCAGCCGATCTGCCGTCGTAACCGATCAGCTGAAACGATGCTCCTCGTTACGGATGGAGATCTGGTTGTTCAGAGTCCAGAAGTCATACAGCACGCCGATCAGGAACAGGCCGCCGGTAAACAGGTAGATGATTCCGGTAATCCACTTGCCCATGTACAGCCTGTGGATACCGAACACGCCCAGGAAGGTCAGCAGGATCCATCCGATGTTGTAGCTGACCTCGCCTTCCCGGAACCGAAGGTCCGCCTCCCGGTCCATCGCCGGAATCAGGAACAGATCGATAATCCAGCCAATAAACAGCAACCCCAGGGTAAAAAACCAGATGGTGCCGGTTACGGGTTTGCCGTAGTAAAACCTATGCGAGCCCAGGAATCCGAAGATCCAGAGCAGGTAACCAATCAGTTTGCTGTGGGTGTCCGGGCGTTCTGTCATGTTGTCTGGGTCCTGTGTTGATGTGGTTTGATCTGCGGATCAGGCACCTGGTTCAGTGGCACCGGACGAGACGACTTCCCCTTTGCGCCAAAGCCGCCATTCTCCGGGCTGATAAACATCCCATTCCTCATCACTCGTCAGCGGTTCCGTGACAATCACACTGACAATGTCGTTGGGCGTTGTTTCCGATTCGAAATCTACCGTGACATCGGCGTCTTTGAGACGCGCCGGGCCAAACGGTGCCCGCCGGGTAATGCTGGCCATTTTGGTGCTGCAATAGGTGAACAGCCAGTCGCCGTTGCTCAGCAGCAGGTTGAAGACGCCCTTGCTGGCATAAACCTCGGATAGTCTGACCAGGCGAGCAATGATTTCGTCGGTGCTGATGTTGCGGTCACAGTCACTGCGCAGATGATTGAGGATATCGCAGAACAGGGCTTCACTGTCGGTGGTGCCGACCGGTTCGTAGAAACCTGGAGACGGCTGGAAGCCGGAGAGCTGGCCGTTATGGGCAAACACCCAGTAGCGGCCCCAGAGCTCACGTACAAAGGGGTGGGTATTGGCCAGGCATATGTCGCCGACATTGGCCTGACGGATGTGACAGACGGCCACTTCACTCTTGATCGGATGAGACTGAACCACCTCGGCAATTCGCGAGTTGGCGCTGGCATCGGCGTCGTGAAAGGTCCGGATGCCCCTGCCTTCGTAGAACGCGACACCCCAGCCATCCTTGTGGGGGCCGGTTTCTCCGCCGCGGCGAGTGAGACCGGTAAAACTGAAACACAGATCGGTGGGGGTATTGGCGCTCATGGCCAGTAATTCACACATGGTCTACTTCATTCTTGCAGGAGGATGGCTGCCCCAAGAATACCGTAATTAACCGGCTTCGCCAGCCAGAAACTCCAACTGCCGGGAATTCTGACCTGCGCCGGCAACCCGGTTTCGACCGGCACGCTTGCCGCTGTACAGACAGCGATCAGCGACCCGGAACAGGGTTTCCGCATCACGCCCATGATCAGGCCACTGGGCGATACCAAAAGAAGCAGTCACCCGAATATCAGCCTCGCCATAAGCGAGCTTGCGCTCGGCAATTCTCTGGCGCAATTCGTCCATTAACTCGAAAGCATCGGCTGGCTTCACATCTCGCAGAATCAGACCAAATTCTTCCCCACCCAGGCGTGCAACAAAGTCCGAACTGCGCAGCCGCTCTCTCAGACAACGGCCGAGATTCCTCAGGACGAAATCACCGGCGTCATGACCAAGCGTATCATTGACGATCTTGAAATGGTCTATGTCCATGATCACCAGAGCGAACCCGGAACCACTTCGATCACACTCGGCAATGGTTCGGCTCAGCGTGCTCTGGAAATTACTCCGGTTGGCCAGACCGGTCAGCGCATCGGTCTGCGCCATGTCTACCAGACGCTGCTCGGCCTGTTCACGCCGCACCTCATAAAAATGGATGAAAGCCAGCATCAACGCACCACACAGGGCCATATTAAGCAGATCGATCATGGCATGGGCGGAATCAACCTGGCCAAGGTGTATGTAATAAATCACACCGCCGGCCAGCATAAAGGGCACGCTGAGAATCATGCCTTCGTGCTTACCCAGTAACAGATACGCCAGCACCGGCATCATCAGCAACCAGACAAACGCCGACACGGATGCTTCGGGTAAAAGCATGATAAGCAGGAAGAAGGCAAACAGAGTCACAAGATAGCCGTATATCCACTGCTGCAGACAGCTGGTGGTTTTCAGGCGCCAGAAACCAAAAAAAAGGACAGCGCTGGCTCCAAGTTCCCCGACACCGACCCAAAGATGCTCGTTGGAAATCTGCAGGCATGCGAAAACCACCAGAGCCGTGCCGGTGGTCAGAAAAAGCTGCCGCATCAACGAGCGGCGATGGCTATCGCGCAGACCCGAGCGGCTCTGTTCCAGAGTAGCCCCCAGATCAGGGTGATCTGATGTCGTCATGCTGATTCTTCCTTGGATCAGCCTCCGAGTATAGTCGTGTAAATCTGTTTGTAAAATGAACAGACAATCCGCCTGTGTGCGTCAGTCCCCAACAGGCGCGCCCACCTGTCAGCGATACAGATTCTTGCGGGAAAAGCGTTCAACCAGCGGCTGGTAGGCAGAGCCGAGCAGACGATTGATAGCTTCGATACCCCAGGCATCCGGACCAACGAGAATGCGCGATTCATTTTTCAGGATGCCTTTGACGATGGTCTCTGCCGCCTTCTCCGGTGTGGTCATGGCCAGCTTGTCGAAGCCCTTGCGCTGGGCGACGGCATTCTCGGATTTCCCCATACGGGCCGCATTGACAATGTTGGTCCGGATACCGCCGGGATGCACGCAGCTGACCGCCACTGGCTGATCTTCCAGCTTCATTTCCTGGCGCAACGCTTCGGTGAAACCGCGCACCGCAAACTTGGCCGCGTTGTAGGCACTCTGCTTGGGCACCCCAATCAGACCAAAAACACTGGAGACGTTCACCACATGGCCATCACCCGAGGCAATCAAGTAGGGCAGGAACGCCCGGGTACCGTGGGCGACACCCCAGAAATCAATATCCATCACCCACCTGAAATCCTCGTCTGTCATTTCACGTACCGTGGCAGAGAGGGCAACGCCGGCATTGTTAATAACCAGATTGACCTGGCCGAAGTCTTTCGCAACCGCTTTCGCATGAGCAAAAATGGCGTCGCGGTCAGACACATCCAGGCGATAGGTCCGTACCTCGACAGCGCCCAGCGCTGCAGCGGTTTCTGCAAGACCTGCCTCATTAATGTCCGACAATGCCAGCCGGCAGCCCCGTGCCGCAAGGGATTTGGCGAGTGCGCGACCGATACCCGAGCCGGCGCCCGTCACAACCGCCACCTTGTTGTCCAGATTCTTCATGGTTACAGATCTCCTGTTGTTTGCTCTGGCAATTAAAGCAGATACTCTATCAATTGCGCACCGGCGGGCTATGGCAGTGGCAAACCGGGCAAGAAGGCACTTCGGCCACCCGCTGGCGCAAGCTCCGGTTTTCGGTACAATCCATCTCCAATGACTGATGCAAGACATTGGTCTGCCATCTTTCCCCGAACCTGTGGATTCTCTTTATGGAATGGAGTCTTACGCATTTCTGGCTGATTCTGGCTCTGGTGCTGAGTCTGGCTGAGTTGGCCTCTGGAGTCCTGCTGCTCCTGGCCCTGGGCATTGCCGCGGCACTGACCTCATTACTGGCTGTTCTCGAGGTGCCTTTCGAGTGGCAACTTGCGGGCATGGGCGTGTTTTCCGGCATTCTGGTGCCCGTCGCGATCCGCTGGATCAAACCCCGTTTTTCACCCCGGGGCGTGGCCTATGGCACAACCGGAACAGGTGTGGAGCAAGGCCGGCGATATAAAACCCTCAAGCGGGAGTTCGACGGCGCCACCGGCATCAAGGTCAATGGCGACTTTTACCGTCTGCGGGTCGCGGATACCGGAGCAACCGATCTGCCCGATGGAACCGAAATCATCTTCAGACAATTTGACGGCACTACCGCCGTAGTTGAAACGATCACACACAAGGAGCAGTAACATGGAGTCGTACATTTCACCCGGGTTGATTATCAGCCTGATCGTTGTCGCAATCGGCATTTTTATCATTGCCAAGGGTCTGGTGATCGTACGCCAGTCAGAGGTAATGGTCATCGAGCGCCTCGGCTCGTTCAACCGGATCCTCGAAAGCGGCGTCAATATCATCATTCCCTTTATCGAACGACCGCGGCCCATCAGCATGATTCGTTATGTCCGCATGGGAGATGAGTACCACCCGGTGACCAGCGATGAGGCCCGGATCGACCGTCGGGAAACAGTTATGGACTTCCCGGGACAGCCGGTGGTCACCACAGACAACGTGACCGTGAAGATCAACGGCGCCCTTTACTACCAGATCATCGACCCGCGCCGGGCCGTGTATGAAGTGGCCAACATGAGTCAGGCGGTGGAAGTTCTTGCCAAGACCACGCTGAGGTCAGTAGTGGGCAAGATGGAACTGGACCGGCTGTTCGAATCCCGCAGCGAGGTGAACAACGCCATTCAGGCAGAAATGGAAGAGGCCGCCTCCAAGTGGGGCGTTAAGCTGACCCGCGTTGAGGTCCAGGACATCAGCATGCCGGAAGAAGTGGAAGAGGCTATGCGGCTGCAGATGGCTGCCGAGCGCAAGCGCCGGGCCACGGTCACCGAGGCTGAAGGGGAAAAATCAGCAGCCATCGCCATGGCACAGGGACAACGCGAATCAGCCATTCTGAATGCTCAGGGCGACAAGGAATCGGCCATTCTCCGGGCTCAGGGTGAGCAGGAGTCCATCCGCCTGGTACTCAGCGCCATGGGCGATACCGAGGAAAACAAGCAGACCGTTATCGGCTACCTGCTGGGCCAGAGCTACATCAAGGTCCTGCCCAATATGGCGAAAGACGGAGAACGCGTGTTCGTGCCCTATGAATCCTCAGCTCTGCTGGGCTCCATGGGTATGTTTCGAGAGCTCGCTGGCAGCCCTGAAGATACGGTTCGTCAGCATTTGCAGCGCGACGGCCTGCGCGGCGGACTGGTCGGTTCTGCCGGCAACAGCTGAGCCCGGAACCCGCTCTAACCCAGGAGATTGTCCAGGGGTTGCTCGTAGCTGGGGGCAAACACCTTCAGGAAATAGGCAACCTCTGGCAACCCGTCCTCCTCCAGCCGCTGACGGATCTGTTCAGCGGCTGGCTCAAACTCTGCATTGCCAGCCCGGATCTCAGCCCGGCACTTGAGCCACGCTGACAGCCGGTCTGCTGCCTTGATCAGCTCCTTATCCTCAGCCGGCAACTGCGATTCCCGAACATAGGGCGAAAAGTCCTCGCGCAGATCCTCCGGCAACAACGCCAGCAATTCAGCCTCCGCCTTGTGTTCAATGTCCCCGAAGGCCTCACGCATAACCCGGGAATGGTATTTCACCGGTGTGGGCATGTCGCCGGTAATGACCTCCGTCGCATCATGGTAGAGCGCGGCCGCGGCGATCCTGTCCGCATTCACCTGGCCATCAAAATGCCGGTTGCGGATGATGGCAAGCGCATGGGCGAGGGTGGCCACCTCCCAGGAATGAGTGGCCACGTTTTCGTCGATGGCATTTCGCATCAAGCCCCAGCGCTTGATCCAGCGCAGGCGTGATACATAGGCAAAAAAGTGGCTGGCAACTGCTCCCATCATTTACAAACCTGTCGTACCTGAATTCATCATTTTCTATCTCTTGCCCTGAACTCAACGAACATTCAGGTTAAATGCGATAACAACGTTACCGCTGCTTCCTACCTCCGCACTTCGGGCCGGATCCAGCAGGAACAACTGATCAGCCGGTACCTTGTGAGTTTGCAGAAGGACATTACGCAGGGTCACACCCCGCGAAGAAGCAAGATTGCTCAGAGCCTCCGGCGCCAGTGAACGCTCTCCGGCCAGATAGGCTTTCCGGGCCTCCTGCCATGCATCCTCAGACAGTGTCTGCTCACCACTTCGGGTCAAATCCTCCCGAAACAGGGCAAGACCGTCGACCTCGGGTTCCACATTTCCCCGAACACTCAGCAGCAGGTTGGGGCGTCCCAATAATGCCTCAGCCAGCGCAGCCAGTTTTTCAGCCTCACCTTCCGCCAACTGGATACTGCCGGGAATAAAGCTCACCTTCCCCAATTCCTCGCCGCTCAAACCGGCCAGTTCCGCAATTGAGCCCAGCATGCTGAACGGAGACGCCGCTGCCTTCGTCAGCAGATTCACAAACGTTTTCATCACAACCTTGCCGACACTGAAGTCCGGATCGGCAAGGTCACCACTGATGGGCAACTCCACTTCAACAACCCCGTTATTGTCTCGCAATAGTGCCAGTCCCAGCTTGACCGGTGCGTTGACGGCCTGGTCGCTGTCGATGGTTGAGCCCAGTTCCAGACGATCCAGCTTCACCAGATTGGACGCATCGATACGTGATCCGGCAATTTCGTAATCCAGATTCAGGTCAAGCTTGCCGCTGTCCACCCCGTAGCCCAGATACCGGCCAAAATAGGGTGACAGAGCCGGTAAGGACAGGTTCTGCATCATCAGCTTCAGTTCGCTGACATCCTCCGTACCGAGAGTCCCGAGGGCCCCCTCGAATTCCAGATCTGCAACGCCACCAACCTGCCCCCGAATGGACACCTTGCCCTGCTGTGGAGAAATGTTGCTGAGGCCGGTTACGCTGCCGTTCAGGTCATCGAATGACGTGGTGAAGGCCGGCTCAAGGGTGCGATCCGTGTACGCCAGCTCACCACTCTCGAGCATCAGCTGGCCAATCCGGAAAATGAATTCCGGCTCCGAATCAGACCCGCTCTGTGAGTCTGAAGGTGGATTTTGCGCCGCGGCAGCACCAGATGCTTTGGCTATACGCTCCACGTTATGAACATTGTCGGTATTGCGGACAATGTTGATAACCGGCTGAGCCAGAGTCACCGTGCCAATCTCAAGCCGGGCGGGATATACGTTGTATTCAATCGGCGCCAGTCTCAGGGTTTGCCAGGACACCAGGGAACCGGAACTATCGGGCAGTTTCAGATCCAGGCCGGCCACTTCGGCGGTGCCGCTAAAGGTGCCGGTCAGAGGCTCCTGCTGACCATCGAGGTCGAGGTTGCCGTCAACTCCCAGCGTACCACTGGTGATGGCAAGGTTTGCGCCTTCCTGAAGGTAGGGTTCAAAGGCCGAGAGGGCCACACCGCTTCCGGAGATGGCGGCCTCAAGGGTGAACGGTTCAGGCGATACCTGTCCGTTCAGAGCGAGTTGCCCTCCACTGGCCAGGGCTCCCCGCACGTCGTAAGTAACCGGCTCTTCGAGTTCGTGACTGAGGTGCCCAACCGAAATAGAGAGCTGCTCAAGAGCAAGGTCAGCCGGCGTCTCCGGCTGCCTGTCGTGCCAGAGCACCCGCCCCCCGGAG
Organism: Marinobacter sp. F3R08; assembly: GCF_018860425.1. Taxonomy (GTDB): domain Bacteria; phylum Pseudomonadota; class Gammaproteobacteria; order Pseudomonadales; family Oleiphilaceae; genus Marinobacter. The sequence continues at coordinate 17,702 of NZ_JAHKPI010000014.1, forward strand.
AGCTCTATACCCGCGACTGACCAGCGAAAAGGTTGGCCACCGGAGGAACCGTCGCTGGCGTCTTCAATCTCACCGGATGCCAGCGGCGACAACCAGTCAATCTGCCCCTCGGCTCCCCGGGTGAGGGAGAGATCCATGTTCTCCAGCGAAACCTGGCCAATGCTGATTTCTCGCTGGCTCAGGTCAAAATCGATGGCCTCAATTGACAGCATTTCATTGCTCAATCCAGCCTGTTCGCTCTGCTCATCCAGGGCGATTTCGAGATTTGCGAGATCCAGCTGACCATTCGTTGTCTTCAGGTAAAAGGTATCTCCTGCCTGGACTTCATAATCCGAGCTGAGGGTAACGCTACCGCCACGAAGATCGTAAGGGAAAAACGGCGCCAGAAAATGAGCCAGGATTTCAGAGCCCACGGATGACACCTTGAGGGTACCGTGGGAATACAGTGGTGCGACACTCAGGTCTCCCTGCCACTCGACCGTCTGGCTCCCCAGCGCCGCCATCAGGGAATAATCGCTGTCCTGTCCCTCCCGCCGCCAGGTGGCGAAGTCACTCAGGGTGAGATCCAGCGGCGTGACACGGAACTCCGCCATGTCCTGCCCGGTGAAATCCCGAAACAATACTTCGCCACCATTGAGAACAATGTGTCCGAAATAAAGCTGGGGGAGCTCCGGGGTGTCTTCCGTGTTGTCAGCGGCCGGCTGCGCCGGAGCGGGTTCTGGATTGGCCGCCTGCCAGTCTCTGGCAAGGTTGATGCTATAGTCCCTCAGCAGATCCAGCCGGACATAGGGTTCATCCAGTTGAATGGTCTCAAAACCGACAATACCGCGAACCAGCTGGAAAAAATTCACATCGACCATGAACCGGTCGAAGCTGACGACCGGCTCCCCGTCACTATCGGCAGCAGACAGACCAATCGCATCGACCCGCAGTGTGAATGGATTGGTTCTGATCTCCGTTATTTCGGCCTGCCAGCCCATCCGCTCAGCCAACTGCTCTGGCACCAGGCGTTCCAGCCAATAGGGAAGTAGCAGAAAACCTGCGAGGGTATAAAGCATCAGAAGCGCCAGCAATCCGATTACCAGATTCCTGGACAGGTGACTGCGTTTATGGCTCTGGGCCACGAACATCTCCTTATAAACAACGGATTCCCGGGGCAAACTTGCCCTCCTGCCTGTCCACAAGGATAGTCGGCCTGGCCACGGTTTGTCAGCTACCTCCGTTATGGTCACGCAATAACAGCGCTGGAGCAACGCTGACACTCAGGCCTGAACCCGATATGCTTCTGACTCGTATCTACCCGGGTCGTTCACATGCCAGCATGAGGATAAGCTATGGACATCGGAGATATGCGTCGCGATTTCGAGAGTGAAGGGCTGGATCGCGAGGCGCTCGACAGTAATGCAGTCAGGCAGTTCCAGAGCTGGTTTGAAGACGCACGCGAGGCCGGCATTCTGGAACCCAACGCCATGTCGCTGGCGACCACAGGCCGCGATGGCATGCCGGATCTGCGAACCGTACTGCTCAAGTATTTTGATGACCACGGCTTCGTGTTCTACACCAATTACGGTAGCCGCAAGGCGAAAGAAATGGAAGAAAACCCCAAGGCAGCACTGCTGTTTCCCTGGATAGGCCTGAATCGTCAGGTACGCATCCAGGGCGCCGTGGAAAAAGTAGGCCGGACGGAGTCTCTGCGTTACTTCGCGTCCCGGCCAAGAGGCAGTCAGATTGGCGCCTGGGTTTCCGAACAAAGTAAGGCCATCACGTCCCGAGGACTGCTCGAACAGAAGGTGGCCGAGATCAAACGCAAGTTCAGCGAGGGTGATGTGCCCCTGCCCAGCTTCTGGGGCGGTTATCGCATTGTTCCCGAGCGTATTGAGTTCTGGCAGGGCCGACCCAGCCGGCTTCATGACCGCTTTGAATATGTGAGGGAAGCTGATGGCTGGCTCATCCAACGACTGCAGCCCTGATACCGGGCCTGCCATCTGGCTGTGTCACCAGATGGATGCGCCTGACATTGCCCACCCTCTCTGGCTGACAGAATACGAGCATAAGACAGCAAGCAAGTTCAGCGGCCCCCGGGAAAGGGAGTACCTGTCGAGTCGCTGGCTGATACGCCAGGCTATTGGTAAATCTGCCTTGGTAGCGCCAAAGCTTTGCCGCCCGGTGGCTGGCCGTCCCAATGCCTCCCTTGAGCCAGAAGGATGGCGGTTGTCCCTGAGCCACAGCCATGGATTGTCTGCCTGCGCCACCCGCGCCAGCTCACCCATAGGCCTGGATCTGGAGCCTTGCCAGCGCCATGCGCAATGGCAAAAAGTGGTGAAACGGTGGTTTTCCCCTGTCGAACAGGAATGGTTGTTCGAGGAAGGCGACTCCAGTACCTTCCTCAAGGTATGGACCCTGAAAGAAGCCTGGCTGAAGGCCACCGGCCGGGGCATCGCCGGTAACCTGCAGACACTGGAGATACGAAAGGGTTTCGAGATCTACGGCGACCAGCCCGAACAGGACTGGCAGGCCGCCTGCGGCTATCTGGAAGGCTATCTGGTCACCGTGGTGTATCGAGGAGTCCGGCCTGTCTGGCCGGAAATCACCTTACTGGAACCGCCGCCACAAGGCTTTACCCTGGTGGACGCCGAGCCCATTGAGAGCGTCTGGGAGCCACTGTTGCAACGCACCATTCGCCCCAAAAACCCGTAATCCGGGCCAGACACCGTTAACACAGGTCACTCTATGGATAATCCCGAACGCTGCCCCTGGTGTGGCGACGACCCTCTCTACGTGCACTATCACGACACCGTATGGGGCCGCCCCGAATACGACAATCTCGCACTGTTCGAAAAGCTTTGCCTGGACGGCCAGCAAGCCGGCCTGAGCTGGATCACCATCCTGCGCAAGCAGGAAAACTACCGTGCGGCCTATGACCATTTCAATCCTGAAAAAATCGTCCACTACGATGACGCCCGGGTGGCGCAGCTGCTGACCGATCCGGGCATTATCCGCAACCGACTGAAAGTGCAGTCGATCATCAAGAATGCCCGGGGCTATCTGGCGCTGCGGGAAAAAGGCATCGGTTTCAGTGATTTTCTCTGGTCATTCGTTGATAACCAGCCGATTCAGAACCATTGGCGCACGCACGCTGAAGTTCCCGTCACCACGCCTGAATCCGAAGCCATGTCCAAAGCCCTGAAACGCGCCGGTTTCACCTTTGTCGGCCCGACTATTGTTTATGCCTTCATGCAGGCGACGGGCATGGTGAACGATCACCTCGTGCAGTGCCCGCAGCACCGGGAATGCTATTTAATGGGCCAATGATCTCAATAGCTCAGGGGGTCGTAAGTTCTGGAGTGTTTGGAATCCCGGAGCTTCACCGTGCGCATCACTCTCGATCAACTCAGAACCAGGCAGCGTCCTGTTATCGACCTGCTTGAAATCCTGTCTCTCGAAGGCCAGCACTACATGGCCCGTCTGAGCCTGGATCAGCAGCAGCTTCTGCTTTCCGATAAAAACGGCAACACCAGCCTGTTTCGCAGTTCCTGGCAGATCCAGGATACGCTCGCGGCTTTCGATATCCGGGAAACCCAGGTGGTCCACTCTTCCGCCTACCATGAAATGGTCGGCATGGAGCCCGCAAAGATCGAGCCTCTGAGAATCCGGGTTCAGAGGCAGAAGCCGTGATCGCAGTAGCAAGACTTGCCATCCTCGTAGGTATTGCCGGGTTGATTCCATTTCTCGGTATTCTGGTCGGGCTGTTTGCCTTGCCCCAATACAGCGTTGCACTGCTGGGCTACTTCTACCTGTACAGCGCTGGCATTCTCGCGTTCATGGCGGGGGTGTACTGGCCCATTGCCATGCAGCTGGATAACTGCAGCTATCCGTTGTCGCCCCTGATCACCATGCTGCTGAGCCAGTTGTTCTTTGTCTCGGCGGGCATTGGTCTTTTGCTGCCTGTTCCGGGACAGATTCTGCTTTACACCGGTGCCTACCTTACCCTGTATCTGGTTGATGCCTTCTGGATGCGCGTGTACTGGCCCGAATGGTACCTGCGTCTGCGTCTGGTCCTGACCGCTGTGGTGCTGGCCTGCCAGTTAACAACCGCCGTGTGGTTCTTCCTCCTGCATGCCGCTCACTGAAGCCTGAAGAAACCGTGGTGCCTGATCTGTAATCAGGCACCAAAGGCATCTTCCGGGGATTCATAAAGACGCTGCAGCTTCCTGATCGCCGACTTTTCAATCTGGCGAACACGCTCCCTGCTTACGCCAAGGTCATCCGAGATCACCTGCAGGGTTTCCGGCTCCGGAAGCCCAAGGCCAAAACGCCGTGACAGGATATCCTTCTCCCGATCACTCAGCTCGCTGAGCATGGACTTGAGAGTTCTCCTGCGGTCCCTGTCCGACATCGGGTGATCCGGCGTCGTCTGGTCGCCGGCGTCCAGGCTATCGCCGAGGGTCACCGAGCCATCTTCCACCAGAGGCACGTCTGTCGACAGTTCTCTGGTCGCCAGGGCTCTCAGTTCGCCAATTCTGGACGGAGTCGCTTCCATCTCCTGCGCCAGTTCAGATTGCGAGGGTGTGCGGCCAAGATTCTGATGCATCCGCAAAGACACCTTGTGCAGCTGACGAATTTCATCAACCACGTTCTCTGGCGTGTGCACCAGACGTGTACCTCGCTGCAGGCAGCGTTTCACCTCTTCGCTGATCCACCAGTAGGCATAAGTAGAAAAACGGAAGCCCTTCGTGGGGTCAAATCGTTCCACCGCCTTGATCAGGCCGACGTTCGCGTCCTGGATCAGGTCTGACATGGGGATACCGTGCTGCCCGTAACGACGGGCAATGTGTACTGCCAGCCGGAGGTTACTCTGGATGAGCTTGCGGCGGCAGGCCGTCGCGAGGTGGAAGGCTCGTCGGCATCGAGAGGAAAAGGCACAGGCATCACCAAGGCTGCCTATCACCTCCCGGAACGTCTGCGGAGTCTCCTCCGGCAGGGCCAGTTCGACACTGACGACGCGATAGCAGCGCGTGATTTTACGGGAGAGGCGGCGTTCGGCCTCCTCTGTCAGCAGTTCATACCGGGACGCATCCCTGAAGTACAGCCCGACCAGGGAATCCCTTTCACCATCGTTGGGCGTTGTCGGAGACGGTCCCAGCCTGTCAGTTTTACGCATTACCAGGATACCGGTCAGAATTTACGTCAAAAGATACGATGTACCGGTTCTGATGGATTTACGGGGAAAGGGTAGGTGGATGCCCACAGACGGAATGGCTTCTCCGCCTGTGGGGCTACTATCGAGACAGGGGCCACTCAGGCCGCAACAATGGCATACTCGTGGTTATAGGGCTCGATCAGAACACCGTGCAAGGCGACAATCGTCTTCTCGTACTCGTCCTCATCCACCACAAACTGGATATCAACCTGGCGCATGCACTGGTGCAGGGCCAGAATGCTGATCTCCTCGTCGGCCAGGACCTTGACGGAACGGGCCAGAATGTCCGGAACCTTCATATCGCTTCCGATCGCAGAGACAACAGCCACCTTCCGGGTGTTAATCTCGGCATTGGGGAACTCTTCCTCCAGCGCCTTTACCACGCGCTTGACGTGCTTGAGCGTGCTGCCCACATAATGAGTAATGGTATTGGCGTTGGTGTCCTTGGACATGAACCGAACCTTGAAACGGCTCAGCACATCCAGAATACGACGGTCGGAACCCGGCTCGCCCTGCATATCCTGATCGAACACTTCCACCGCAAAAACACCCTTGGCGCCAGCAATGATTTCCACCTGGGGTTTCTCACTCACGTAATCGCCAGTGATCAGGGTGCCGGTGTGCTCCGGCTCGAACGTATTCATCACCCGCAACGGGATCTCGTTCTGACGCATCCCCTTACCAGCACGGGGATGAATCGCTTCCATGCCCAGGTTGGCCAACTGGTCCGCAACGTCATAGTTGGTCCGTCCCAGAGGGACAACCTTGTCGGCACCAACAATGTTGGGATCGGCGGAGCTCAAGTGATATTCCTTGTGGATGATCGCCTCACGAGCCTCGGTAATCACCGCTACCCGGCTGAAGGTCATCTCGCTGTAGCCCCGATCGAAGGTACGCATCAGGCCTTCCTTGCACTGAGCGTAACCGGTTACGATCGGCAGTTCACGAGAGAGATCCACTGCATCGAAGGCCTGCTTCAGCTTCTCGTCCAGAGGCAGAAGTTCATTGTCGCGCCAGCCGGTCAGATCCACGAAACGGGCGTTGATGCCTTCCTGCTGGAGTTTCAGGGCGGTGTTGAAGGCACTGTGAGCCTCGCCGATACCTGCCAGCATCTCACGAACCGTCAACAGGTGTTCTTCCAGCTGGAATTGACCATAGGAACACAGACGCTGCAGATCAATCAGGCAGCCACGTACACCTTCAATCCGGTCGGTTATGAACTGGTCTGCCTGCTGCTTGAGCATGGGATCCTCGAACAGCTCGCCGTTGATGTCCGTCAGAAACTTGACCAGCTTGGTGAGGTCGTCACCCCAGGCCCAGTCTGATTCGGCATCGGCGAACAGAGCATAAACCCCGGGTTCACCGGTTTTCTTGTGCTCCAGCAGTTCGTTGGTTACACCACCATAGGCCGAGACCACGAAAATGCGCTGATACAGGTCGTCCTTCTTTCGATTACCGATGATGATGTTGTCCCGGACGGCCTCGTAGTTACTCATCGAGGTGCCGCCGATTTTTTCAACGGTATGTTGTTGGCTGGTCATAGTTTCGCCTTTGCTATCCTGCAGCGTGAATGTCCGGAGGTGCAGGCGTCTTACGACGCCTTGCTTAACCCTTCCTGCATGATTTCGTCCACACTTTGTGCCAGCAGGGCAGCCCCTTTCTTGAGGTCGTCCTCACTGGTTGTGAGCGGCATCAGGCACTTGATGACTTCATCATTCGGACCACTGGTCTCAATGATCAGGCCGTGCTCAAAAGCACGCTTGGTAATCGGGCCTGTGATATCCGCGTGTTTTGCTTCAATACCACGCATCAAACCGCGCCCCTTCATTTTGAACTGTCCGGGGTACTTGTCGCAAATTGCCTGCAAGGCGTCGCCCAGAACCTTGGTCTTGGCTTTTACCTCATTGGCAAACGCATTATCTTTCCAATAGGTTTCCACCGCAGTACGCGCAGTAATGAATGCCATGTTGTTGCCGCGGAATGTACCGTTGTGTTCGCCCGGTTCCCAGACATCCAGCTCAGGCTTGAACAGCACCAGCGCCATCGGCAGACCATAACCACTGAGCGATTTGGACACAGTGACGATGTCCGGCTTGATACCGGCAAATTCAAAGCTGAAAAACTCACCGGTCCGGCCATTACCCGCCTGGATATCATCCACGATCAGCAGGATGTCGTGCTTCTTGCAAAGCTCGGAAAGACCCTTGAGCCATTCCGCACGGCAAGCGTTTAGCCCCCCTTCACCCTGAACTGCTTCCACAATGACTGCCGCTGGCACTTCAATACCGGAGGAGCCGTCACTCAACAGCTTGTCCATGATCGCCAGGGAATCTACATCTTCGCCCAGGTAACCGTCGTAGAACATGAAATCAACATTGCCCAGCGGCGTACCCACGCCACCGCGGTGATGCTTGTTGCCCGTGGCAGCAACCGCACCCATGGTGACACCGTGGAAACCGTTGGTGAATGAGATAATGCCAGTGCGGCCCTTTACCTTACGTGCCAGCTTCAGGGCAGCCTCGACGCAGTTGGTGCCGGTCGGGCCGGTAAACTGCATTTTGTAGTTCAGACCACGCGGATCAAGGATGTGCTTTTTGTAGGACTCCATGAAGTCATGCTTGGCCGTGGTAAACATGTCCAGACCCTGGCTCACACCGTCTGCCTCAATATACTCCAGCAGGGCGCTTTTCAGAATATCGTTGTTGTGGCCGTAGTTCAGTGAGCCCGCACCGGCCAGAAAGTCCAGGTATTCCTTACCATCTTCTGTGTAAAGGTGCGCATTCTTGGCACGATTGAAGATAACCGGGAACGCACGGCTGTATACACGTACTTCGGATTCAGTGGACTTGAAAATTTCCATTGTCTTTCCTCTTAGCATGTCAGGTTCGAGGTAGAAGCGCGGGGGGCTGGCCATTTGGTACAGACGTGGTCGCGATAGCCCACCGTGCCTTGGTGAAAGCCTGGTGGCAGACCTACCTCAGTAGTCCGCCGGCTTATCCAGATCACAGCTTTTCCGTCACTCACAACCCTGTTTGCGAACTACAGGATCGTCCGGTACGGGACTATCTGACTGGCTTCGTAAAAGGCCCGATGCGGAGCAGGAACTCGGAGTCGTGCTGTCCGCCGAAGTGGGTCTCTTTCTCGAAGTGCTCGTGGTAGGTGAGCTCGGCTCCCATATCACGGGCAAATGAACGGAACAGCGCCCATGAGGCATCGTTGTCGTCAGTGATGGTCGTCTCCATGTGGGTGACGTTCTTACACGCATCACGGGCAACAATGTCCTTCAGCATCCGCTTGGCCAGGCCCTGTCCACGACCTTTCTCGTGAACCGCTACCTGCCAGACAAAGACTGTCTCGGGCTGTTGGGGGGGGATATAACCGGAGATAAAGCCGACCAGATCGCCGTCCTTCTCCGCGGCCACGCCGGTCTCGGCAAAGTGGCTGCACTGCAAGAGGTTGCAGTAAATCGAGTTGGGGTCCAGCGGCGGGCATTCGGCCACGAGCTGGTGAAGCCTGAAGCCATCATCCTTCACAGGTTTGCGAAGCGTGATGGCGGTGGTATTCGAACCTTCTGATGTCATAACGAGATCATTTCTTGTCAAAAGTTAGCGCCAAATTATATAGACCACGAAATATATTTCAAGTCAGCCCTGAAAGCCGCCCACAGCAAAGCCCCGGCTCATTCTTGCAGAATAGGCCGGATTTAAGCATTCGCCAGTGACAGAATAGTTAAATCAGGGAATTAAAAATGAGGTCATTCACCCTCAGGGAGGTGCCATTTATCATCCGGTTCCGGTAGGACACGGCCGCGGGCGAGCCCGCCGGCCATAACCGGTCAAACTCCGGCAGCCAGGCCTCGAGAGAATAGGGCACGGGTAGCAGAGAGACATGCAGGCCGTGGCGCTCAACCCCGGTAACAGGCTCAATGACAGGGCTGGAAAGACCTATCCGGGTAATCAGACCGCGTGGGTCCGAGTACAGATTGCCCATACCCGCAGAGCCGTTGTTAACCACCATACGACCCCGCTCACCCACCAGACCCGACCAGAGCACCGGCAGACAGGTGTGAGTCGAAGCAATCAGGTCCGCATCTGATGCCAGAAACCACTCGGAGAGCTTGTGATCATTCCCGGCGGTGAAGGCCTCATGAGCCAGCCCCCAGCCGGCGAGTGACTCCGGATCTCCATGCACCACCAGAATCTTTAGGCCTCCAAATATCAGGCATCGATACCTCGGTAGCAAAGACAATCGCTTCTGAATATCCGGGTGCTCTTCGGCAATGCCCTGCAGTCGTTCCATGATCCGGTTCGAGCGCTCTACAACCCCCTGATCAACCGACTCCGGATAGGCACAACCGCAACCGGCACCCGCACTGGGGTTGGCCAACTCATAGTCCACATTACCCAGGCTGACGGTATGGTCCAGCACCCGGTTATTGATGGTACGGAACAGACTGTCACTGGCATTGAACCAGTTGAAGTCGCCATTGAAAACCAACCGTACCCTGTGCCCCTGACGCTCTTCCGCAAGCGCCATCTGCTCGATCTCATCGAGGGCCCACGGATTTCCGTACAGCCCACCAATGATGTACAGCACGTCTTCGGAAACGGTACGGGGTTCCTGACACAGAGAAGTCGAGGGATAGCGATACGCCAATGGACAGCTGCGACCTTCGCTCATGCGCTCAGGCCTCACCGGCAGCGAGCGAACGCCCGGCAAGACGCCGGACCAGCAACGGCGCAAAAAACCCGACCGAACATATCAGGAAGCCATAGGCATTAACTCCCAGAAGCATGGCGTATTTGCCATCACCAATGGCCCAGCTTGCCGGTATCAGACCAACTGCCAGCAAAACCCCCAGACCCAGTCCGGTCCAGAAACTCAGATGGAAGCTCCAGGGTGACCATTTGGTGAATCCGTAAAAGAGAAACACCGGCGCCAGGCCCATCACCATCGTGCCGGAAATGGTGGTGGCCTTCAGGATATCGGTACCGGCAAACATGGGCAGGTTGCCAATAAACGCGAAGATGACCATTACAACCGCCCCCACCCGCATGCTCGGCAGCTTGTCCGACGCATGCCGGGCCAGGCGGGGCAAATCAACCGCCAGGGATTTCGCCAGAGAGGTGAAGGTGGAATCCAGGGTAGAACCTGCCGAGGTCATCATCACCACACTCATAAAGAACAACGCTGCCAGCCCCAGGGACTGCCCCACCGCCGCAGGCGCATTGCCCATGGCCTCAATGCCGTTAAGCCGGGCGTGGACACCCACCAGACTGAATATAAACACCGCCACAAAGCCCAGCAACCCTGCCACCACGAAGCTCTTGAGCATGGTCTTTTCCTTGTTCACAAAGGCACGGTCAGTGAGCACCGGATCATGGAACGGATAGCTGAACAACTGCAGCAATGCCACTAACAACAAATCAAAACCGGCATTGAGCCGGAACTCGCCGTCAGTCAGAAGCTCACGGGTATCGTTGGCCGGCAGTATCAGAAACAGCACGGCGCCCACAAAGAACACAAACACGAATGCCTGAATCACATCGGTAAATATCGACGACCGCAAACCGCCTTTCAGACTGTAGGCAAGGGTAAAGAAAGTAAACAGCATCGCCGCCGCGTAATACTCCCACTCCCCGGGCAGCCCGAAATAACCGCCAACCACCGCCGTGTTGCTCCAGACCTCATTGTACAGCCGGATCAGAATCGCCGCTGCAAACGCCAGACCCGCCAGCCGGCCAAAGCGCGAGGTCAGAAAATCCTGCAAACTGCGAGCCCCGGTCTGAGTCCTGATCAGGTAGATCACATAGCCCGCCACCGGAATCGATAACCAGTAACTGGCATAGGCCAGACCGCCAACAACCCCATACGCCTCCCCCAGGTTGGCCGCATTGGTGACTGACTTGGCGAAAATCCAGCTGATAAAAATACTTGCCGTCAGCGACCACTGACCCACCGGGTTGCCCTGGTCATCCGCGCCTCTGTAGAACGAATTCGCATTCCTGCTCTTCGGCGACAGCACGTACATCACCACCCCGTAAACCAGCAGAAATCCCCAGAACAGGGTGGCTTCGCTAAAATTCATCGTCTTATTCCCGATTCAATGTCTGTCGCTTTCCAGAGTCAGCGCATAGCAAAACCCTTCACGCGGTCTGGGTGGCGGGGAGAAACTCCCCGCCGGAAAATGTCGGAGTGAAGCCGCCTTATAAAGCCGGAACAAACTCAAGCAGGCGCCGAACAACTGGCTCCGAAGCGGTAACAGGAAAAACACCGGTGATGCCGCAACATGATGCGCTCATCCATGCTCTCGGCCAGCGTGCCACCCAGATCGTACTCCGGATCGTCATCCACCAGCGTGCAGGCATACACCCGAACCTCATCATTTTTCTTCACCAGCATCCGGGTGTACGTGCACATAAAATGCGAACGGGCTTCTTTGGTCGGATACTTTTCCATGCAGGTCTCGGTAATCTCCGGACTGCCATCTTCCGACCCGGGCGTACCCAGATCCGGAAACGCGGTGAAGGCCAGATCCTCGGGAATACTCCACGTCCGGAAAATAGCCCTGAACGCCTCTTCCACATCCGCAGGGATTTCCTCCGGATCGGTCTGGCGAGCAATAGACACCTTGAAACCCTGCTCAATCAGCCAGTGGATGCCCTCCAGTGCCTGCTCGAAGCTGCCATCACCGCGATCCTTGTCATGCCGTGCGCGATCGGGGAAATCGAGGCTGACCCGAAAATGGATCGGGTAGGGATTATCCAGCAATGGAAGCACCTGATGCCGGCGTCTGAGCAGAGGCTCGGTGGCGTTGGTCAGCACAAAACAGGGCCGATGCTGGCTGGCGTAGTTCAGGATATTTACAAAGTCCCGAATCACAAACGGCTCGCCCCCGGTGAAGGAAAACTGTTCCACGCCCATGTCGATGGCTTCGTGGATAAAGGGCTTCACATCACTCAGCTTCATGCCCGGGATCCGCCCGTCGCCGGGGTGTGAGCCCTCAAGACAGAAAGGGCAGGCCAGGTTGCAGGCGGTACCAGTGTGGATCCACAGTTCCTTGAGCTTGTCCGCGTCAATGTAACCACGGGGGTCACCCTTGCGGGTGTGGGTCCAGCTATCGCGGGCCCGGGGTTCCAGGAGTTCCACGGCCGGAATACGTGTACTACGGGCCGGTCTGGCTTCGATCAGGGGCATAGATGCTCCTCAGTAGTTCAATATCGTGGGGCCAAAGACAGGGGCGAGGCTGATTTAGTTCAGCCGTCGCCCGATTTTTGTCAGCCTGTGGTCACGTCTTTGTGTTTTTCCTGCTGACTTCCACCCTTGCCACGGCGCCAGCCGTGGAGCTTCTCCAGCAGCTTCAGAATGCCTTCGGGGGCATGAGCCCGTTTCCACTCGCCCGCTGCGTACTTGGCAGATTCGTTCCAGGTCGGGTAGGGGTGAATGGTGCCCAGAATCTTGTTCAGGCCAAGACCGTGTTTCATGGCCAGGGTGAACTCGGCGAGAATTTCACCGGCGTGGGCACCAACAACCACCACGCCCAGGATCTTATCCTTGCCAGGCGGGGTCAGTATCTTGATGAAGCCATAATCCTCACTCTCGGCAATGGCACGGTCGAGATCATCCAGTCCGTAACGGGTGACCTCATAGGCCACGCCCTGATCCCTGGCTTCGGCTTCACTGAGCCCCACCCGGGCCACCTCCGGCGAGGTAAAGGTCACCCACGGCATCACCCGGTAATCGACTTTGAAGCGCTTGAACTGACCAAACAGACCGTTAACCGCGGCGTACCAGGCCTGATGCGCTGCCGCATGAGTGAACTGATAGGGCCCGGCCACATCGCCACAGGCAAATACGTTGGGATAACGCAGGCTCATATCTTCGTCTACCGATACAGTTCCGTTCGGCAGGGTATCGACGCCGATCCGGTCAAGATTCAGCCCCGTGGTGTTGGCACGACGGCCGACCGCGACCAACACCTGATCGAACGGAATCCGCACACGCTCACCCTGATGCTCGCAGTAGGCAACTTTCTCGTTTTCTTCGATGCAGAACTCCACCGCCGAGTGTTTCAAACGGACATCGACACCGTCTGCCTGAAACTGCTTGAGAATCAGTTCGGAGACATCAGCATCCTCTTTTGCCAGCAGACGCTCACCCATTTCCACCTGAATCACCTGGCTTCCCAGTCTGGCGAAGGCATGAGCCAGCTCCGAACCAATGGGGCCGCCACCCAGCACAAGCAGACGCTCAGGCTGTTCCTGCAGCTCCCACAGGTTATCCGACGTCAGCGGCTGCATGTCTTTCAGCCCGGGGATCGGGGGCACGGCAGGCCTGCCTCCGGTGGCCACAATGATACTGCGGGCCGTCAGGCGCTCGGTGCGGCCATCATTGTGTCTGACTTCAAGTTCCCAGGGTGATACGAAGCTCGCTTCGCCCGAGATACAGTCAACGCCGAGTTTCTGATAACGCTCCGGTGAATCATGGGGCTCCACCTTGGCAATAACCTCCTGGACCCGGTTCATAACCTTCTTGAAGGAACCGTTCACCGGCACTGACTCCAACCCGTAGCGGTTGGCATGGCGCAGGGTATCCGCCGCCTTGGCACTGCGGATGAGGGCCTTGGAGGGCACGCAGCCGGTATTCAGGCAGTCACCCCCGAGTTTGTGCTTTTCAATCAGGGCCACCTTGGCTTTCACGGCGGCAGCAATGTAGGCAGACACCAGTCCCGCGGAGCCACCGCCAATCACCAGCAGGTTGTAATCGAATTGTTCAGGTTTCTGCCAGCCGGCATAAACCTTGCGCCGGCGAATAAAGCCGACCACAAATTTGGCAATCAGGGGAAACAGACCCAGCAGGGCGAACGAGAGCAGCAGATCCGCCGACACGATATCGGCGGTGGACTGAATCTGGCCAAGCTGGGTACCGGCGTTCACGTACACAAAGGTTCCCGGCAGCATGGCAATCCAGCTCACCAGGGCATAAGTGCGCAGCTTCATGGCGGTCAGGCCCATGGCCAGATTAATCAGGAAGAAGGGAAACACCGGCACCAGACGGAGGGTTGCCAGATAGAACGCGCCGTCCTTCTCTATGCCCCGGTCCATTTTTGCCACGGTCTCGCCATACCGCTTGCGCAGTGTATCCCGCATCAGAAAACGCGCTACGAGGAACGCCAGTGAGGCACCGACCGTGGAGGCAATCGACACCGCCGCCAGACCGTACAGGTTCCCGAAGAACGCGCCCCCGGCCAGGGTCATGATCGTAGCTCCGGGCAGAGACAGTGCCGTGACCACAACATAGACAGCAACAAAACCTAGCACTGCAACCACCAGATTCTCGCTTATCCAATTATCGAGAAACTGCTGGTTCTGCTTCAGGTTTTCGAGGGTCAGAAGCTCACTGCCACCGCTGACGATAAACCCGACGATCACGGCTGCGATCAACGCAACCAGGACCCATTTTTTTAGTGTCATGAAACAATCCTTTCTAACTTGAACGTGATACCGCAAAGACACGCCAGATCCGGAAGTGTTACACCAGACCTGTTAATTCTGTTTCCGTTGCCGGGTTAATTATGTTGTACGTCGTTTCTTCAACTATTGTGTCAACGATTACTCATGAATATCTAACAAATCGATCACGACTGCCCTGAAACTAATTAAAGGAACTATTTACTGACTTTGCGAACTTAATGCTATTATTGAACGATTGCTCATAAAAGGAAAGCACAATGGCCGATTCAGCTCCCCTCAAGGAAGCAGCCCTGATTGAGAGCCTGAAAGCAGGGGACAATCAGTCTTTTCAGGAAGCGGTTCGCACCTTCACTCCGGGAATGCTGGCCGTCGCCCGTTTCTATCTGGATCACTCCAGTGCAGAAGAGGTGGTTCAGGACTGCTGGGTTTCGGTTATTGACGCCATTCAGAGATTCGAAGGCCGGTCAGGCCTGAAAACCTGGCTACACCGTATCGTTGCCAACCGCTGCAAAAACCGGCTTCGTACTGTCAAAAGGGAAGTCTCAGCGGATTTTTCCGAGAGCCTCGAGCCGGAACTGGCCGATCGCTTCAACGCCAAAGGACGCTGGGATGTGCCGCCAAAGCTGCAATTTCACGATTCCGCAGACAGGCTGATAGAAAACGACGCTCTCAGTGATTGCCTCGACAAACACCTCTCCACTCTGCCGGAAACCCAACGTTCGGCTCTGATGCTCTATGAAGCCCATCAGCACAAATCCGACGACGTTTGTAACATTCTGGACGTCAGCGCCTCTAACCTTCGTGTACTTTTACACCGTGCAAGGCAAAAGATCTTTCTGATGGTTGAAACATTTCAGGAGACGGGCGAATGCTGATGTGCAAGGAACTGGCTGCCATTGCCAGCGATTACATTGATGGTGAACTGACCGGTATGCAAAACCTGTCCGTGAAAATGCACCTGATGATGTGCAAGGACTGCCGGACCTTTATTGGTAACCTGCGAGCGAGTAGCGACTTGCTCAGCGCCCACTCATCAGGGCGGGCGCAGGAAGAGTTTCTGCGCCGGATTGATGAACGGGTGGCCGATGCGCTCGAAGAGCGCAAGACCGGGACAGGCGATCATGAATGACCGTCCGGATTTCGTTCTAAAGTGCCATTGGCCCAGTCCCCGCCAGGCGGTTCAATGACAGGGTCTTTCCCTTTGAATCGGCTTGCGGAGGCCTACAATGATAAAAGTCAGCGTTCTGTACCCGAAAACCAACGACAGCACCTTCGATATTGGCTACTACCGTGACACCCACATGGCACTGGTTCGCGACCGGCTCGGTGATGCGTGCAAACGCACCGCCATTGAATCCGGCCTTGCCGGTGGTGCGCCGGGGCAGGAACCCACCTACATAGCCATGGGTCACCTTTATTTCGAATCTGTCGACCAGTTCCAGAGTTCGTTTGGCCCCCACGCCAGGGAAATTCTCGGCGATATTCCCAACTTTACCAATGTGGAACCAACGGTACAGATCAGCGAAGTGATCGAATAGCCATCCACCTCAGTGGGCGTGGAGAGGGAATAAAACCTCTGATTCAGGAGGACATTCACATCAGGTATTGAGGATCTCCAATGACCGCAAACATCCCGCACGAGAGAAGAGCTGCCATTGTCTCCGCCCTGTCGGGCGGCTGGGTCGCTGACGCCGCAAGCCTGGGAGTACATTGGCTGTACAACAGCAAACGCATCGCAGAAGTTGGCGGCCAGACACCGGAGTTCTTACCCCCCCGGGCCGACTACTACTCCGGGGGTTTCGGTTATTTTGCCCATGAGGGCAAACACGTGGGCGATGTGAGTCACTATGGCGCCGCCACCGGCGTCCTCACAGAGAGTTTGTTGGCGAACAGCGGCACACTGGATATCCGGGACTACCAACGGCGTTTCCGCACCTTTTTCGGGCCGGGCGGGCAATGGCAGGGATATATCGACAATCCGACACGGATCACGCTTGAGAACTTCCATACGATTGAGCGGAAGGCGATCGAGCAGGCACAGTCCAGCATGCCCGGTGAGTTAACGGACGAACAGAAGCGGATACTGGTACAGAAAGTGGTGCCCTACACCCGGCACCTGAGCGGCGAACAGCTGGTTCAGCCGGTACGCGAGGCCATCAGCCTGACCTTTGAGGAAGCAAAGATTCAGGAAGCCGGTGTCCTTCTGGCGCAAACTATTGACCGCCATTTGTTATCAGAAAGTGGTGCCGACGATAAACAGCTGCCAGCGGTCAGCAAACTGCCCCCACTGGTGGCCGCCTACTGCGGGCGTCCCGACCTGCTGGACGTCACGGAAGCTGCGGTTCGGGTGACCAACCACAACGACACGGCCGTTGCCTGGGCAAAATGTGCTGCGGTACTTCTGGATCAGCTCTTCCAGGGCAAGGCACTTTCTGAGGCCATGGACGCTGCCATCACCGAGGCGCCCGATCAGGCATCACTGGAGCGCGCCCGTACAGGTTCTCAACTGGACGGGGTTGATGCCGGCGATACGTTTGGTCGTACTTGCTATCTGCATGAGGCCATGCCCGTGATATTTCACATCCTCACACATGCCCGAGGGTATCAGGAGGCCATCCGCGCCAACATCCACTGTGGCGGTGACTCCTGCGGCCGCGCCTGGATCATTGGGACCGCCATGGCAACCCTCCATGGCGTGGGAGGTCCCCGGGGCATGCCCCTGAGCTGGCTGGCCCAGATAACCAATGCAGCGGCCACTTATCGGGATATCGAGTTACTGGTGCACGGTTCATGGAACCAAGCCTGAATACCAGGCTAGTTCAACTTGAGATTCCCGGGGCTGTTAAGGCGCCAGTCGTAATCGATATACTCCAGTGTCTCGGCGTCTCTTACCCGGACGGCCACGGCTGGATCAGCCCACGCCTCGATGAAGGCCTTTACGGAGCCTGATGCTGCCAGGAAATCCTCCTGGTACCAGTCAAACAGGGCCGTCACAAACAGCACATCCCCGTCTATCCGAAGATGACGCTCGGTATTAAAGGCACGACGCGTGTTTTCCGCCAGGATCGTCTCGAGGTTATCGGCCGTGTAAACAACATTCCGCAGCGGTGGACAACCGACCGAGGCGCAGTTCACCGCAAAATGGATGCGGGCATCTTTCCAGCCTCTGTCGGCGAAATCGTCACCCAGCAAGATGCCTTTTTCGATATCATTGAGACTGTAGGAGCTCCCTCCGATCTCGAAGTTCGCCCTCTCAAACACGTTCTCCACGAATGGGTTTACGCGCCCGCCATAATCCCAGACCGAGCTCACCAGAACGCCATCCGGCTGCTCAGTCAGGATCTGACGGACCATGAAAAAGTTATAGGCATTAATCCAGAACGCCAGTGACTCCTTGCGGCCGTTCAGCGTCTCGGGATCAAATGAGGCCAGTGCTTTCGTTTGCCGGGCGAGCCTTTGTTCCAGATCACCGTCCGCCAGGGCGGCCTCATAGTCAAAGGCTGAGACAAGCCCCTCTCCTGCCAGGATTTTCTCAATCTGGTAATCGGCTAACAGGCGTTGATAACTGCTGAAAAGCTCGGAATTGATATCTGCCCGGACCAGACTGGGCAAAACCGCAAACATCAGAATAAACAACGGGTATCGACAAACGGACATAACCACTCCTTGCTGAATCGGGACAAAACGGAAAGCAACGTGGTTACAGACAAGCATCTGTCGAAATTGTTACAGGGACCAGGTACAACTCATCCCCGGCCATCCAGCTGAAGCCATCGTGACAACCGGGACTGAGGACGATGCCGCAGGTACAGCGGCAACGTGCTCATCATCAACAAGACAGCGATGGCGGCCGCAACCGTTAGCGTGGGGTTGAACTCAAGGTTGTGTCCCAGCCCAGCAAATACAAAGGTCATGGGCAGCATTCCAAGTGTCGTGGCCAGCGCGTAGCGCCATACATGTATAGCCGTCACGCCGGCGGCATAACTGATCAGGGCAAACGAAAACAGGGGAATGAGCCGGGTAAGGAATACCGCAATGAACAGGAACCGCTGAGAACCATGGGCCGAGAATACCGGGTTATCTGCCAGTTTCTTCTGAACGGCCTCACGCCCCAGCAGACGTGCCAGATAGAACGCGATCAGTGAACCGGCAAGAGCACCGATCACCGCAATTGCAGTGCCACCAAACATGCCGTAGACCAAACCGGATGTGGCACTGATCGGCAAAGTGGGGATCGGCCCGACCACCACCGCCAGGATCATCAATAACATAAGAAACACAGGGCCGATCGAGCCCTGATCGGCAAACCAGGCAGACAACACCGACGGCGCGAAGCTGGCCGGCAACCCCAGTTGTCTCAGCAACAGCCAGATCGACACCATCAACAGCGCCACAACAGCCAGGAAAAAGAGACGGAAAGCCAACGGAGAATGGGTCATTCCGCTATTCTACCCGCTATCCAGGAAACGGGAAGGATAGCTTTCACCCTAAACCCACCCGGTTCTCCGGTCGGCTCAGCTCACCAGGCGGTTAACCTGTTCCACAAATGCCGTTGGCAGGGTATCAACCACCGGTCGGGCATCCCCGCACACATCCGGATTCGGTGCGTCTGGCTCTGTTGCCAGCACCACCGGAGACTCCGACCAGTGCAGCAGCTCCAGCTTGCCGTTTTCCCGTTCCACCAGAGCTGTGCAATGCTCAACCCAGTCTCCATCGTTGCAGTAAAGCCCTTCCTCACTGCGCAGAAATCCCGCGGAGTGAATATGGCCACAGATAAAACCGTCGTAATTACCCTTCTCCGCAACGGTCAGAGCTGCCAGTTCAAACCGGCGGATGAAGGTCCGGGCCTTGCCAATGCGGCTCTTGACCCAGGCCGCCAGTGACCAGTAGGGCTTGCCCTTGAGTCGGCGCCAGGCATTGAACCAGCGGTTCAGTCGAAGCAGGATTCCGTGGGCTCGATCTCCCACCAGCAGCATCAGTGGGCTGCAACGCACCACCTGATCAAACTGATCGCCATGGCAGACCATGAATCGACGGCCGTCAGCGGTGGTATGCACGGCCTTGTAGCGAAGCTCAATGCCGGCAATGGTCTGGCCACAGAACCGGCGCAGGAAATCATCGTGATTGCCGGGCACGTATATCACCCGGGTTCCACCAGCCGCCAGCTCGATGAGCTTCTGGATAACCGCCTGATGGGAATCGGGAAAGTGTACACGCCGCTGCATGGCGATCAGATCAATGATATCGCCCACGAGATAGAGGGTTTCACAGCGTACCTGGCCAAGGAAATCCAGAAGATACTGCGCCTGACAGTCCGCCGTGCCGAGGTGTACGTCGGAAATGAAAACGCTCCGGTAGCTCCGCATGTCGTCTCCCGCCTTTCAACCAGTCCTGAGGCTGACACCTTGACAGGGTCTGGTGACGGGAGAATGACAGACAAACGACAGTTCAGTGACTGGTTCTGTCAGCGAAGCTCGGGGTTCAGCGTGTAAGTCCCGGTGAGCCGGGCGCTCGCCAATACATGTCCGGCCATGGCCTCACGGACATCATTACCGTCAAATTCGCCCTCAAGCCCCAGCGTATCCACATCCAGTGCGTGCACCTCAAAGTGGTAGCGATGGATAATTTCATCGTTCCAGGGCGGGCAGGGGCCGTCGTAACCGGCGTAGGTACCGTTCATATCCGGATTTCCCGCCAGAAACTGGGTGTAGTTATTCACGCCACGGAGACCAATGGGACCGGGCCCCGGCTCCTTGCCCTTGGGAATCACGCCATCACTGTCCTCACCTTCCGGAATCCGGCTGGTACCGGCCGGCACATCCACCAGCAGCCAGTGAAAGAAATCGACTCGCGGCAGGTCCCTGGAGACGGTTTTGCCTTCCTGATTCACATCATCTGCGACGCTGGGGACGTCCGGATCGAACATCATCACCACAAAACTCCGGGTGCCCTCGGGTGCCTCGTCCCAGACAATCTCCGGGTTCCGGTTGGGGCCGAAGCTCATGTGATCTTCTTCGCTGTAGACCCCGAACGCGAATTTCTCCGGAATCGGCTGACCTTCTTCTATGCCTGGAACGTCTAGTTTCACGGCGCTTTCTCCTGTCGATCTTTGGCCTTAAGCTCATTGACTGTGTCTGGGAAAGTCCCATTCTGTGATAATACGTTTTTAACACAAAATCGATTTAACTGACCACGGAGTCCCGATGAGCCAACAGAAACCCGGCCAGCCGCAACAACCCTCCAGCCAGAAAGACGAGGATGCCGTTGCCTTCGCCCAGGGTATTTTCGAGCTCGCTCGCAATGGCGGTGCCGGCCCCCTCAGCGTGATGCTCGATGCGGGCATTCCGGTCAACATGCGTACCAGTGAGGGTGAAAGCCTGCTCATGCTGGCCAGCCAGCATGGCCATTCAGAAACGGTGCGTCTGCTGCTCGAAAAAGGTGCCGATCGCGACGCACGGGACTGCAACGGCAACACCGCACTGTCGCTGGCGAAAACCGACAGCGTAAGACGCCTGTTCGATGATCACAGCCAGTAAGCCAGCATGTTCAACAAGGGCGAGATTATTCATCACACCCGGGATGCCCTGGGCAGCATCCTGGTGATTGATTACCGCAAGCACCGGGTGCTTACCTTTAATTCGGTGTTCGAGCAGAGCAAGATCGACCGGCGCTACCCCTACCTGCCAGTGCATGAGTACAACCGTGCCATGATACTGCCGGCGGTATTTGCCAACCCCCGCCACGTCACCATTCTGGGCCTGGGCGGCGGTGTCATGGCCGGCGCATTTCACCACCTCTATCCTGAATGCCGGATACACGCGATCGAACTTCGCCAGGCAGTACTGGATACAGCGAAGGAGTTTTTTGATCTACCGAACAGTGACCGCCTGGAGGTCACCATTGCCGATGCCCGGGATGCCCTGAAAAAGCTGCCGGATGCGAGCACGAATATGATTCTGGCGGACCTTTATAACGCTGACCGGATGAGCCCGGCCCAGGCCCAGAAGCACTTCGTGGATGACTGTGCCCGGGTGCTGACCGATGACGGCTGGCTGGTACTTAACTATCATCGTAGCCCGGATGTCGAGGGTCCCTACTTCCGGCGGCTCAAGAGGCACTTTTCAGTGCTTCTTGGCTTCCGGAGCAAGAGTAACAACACGGTGGTTTATGCCAGCAAACGGCGCTTCCAGTCCGTAAATCCCAAGGACCCGGTGCTCTCGGAACTGGAGAACCGGCTGCCCATAGACTGGCGCCGCTTGATGGCAAAAGTCAGCCGTATGGAGTAGGGCGCACAACCGGTCCCTGGCAACTCAACGCCACTTTTCGCCGGGGGGGATATAGTCGAGGAACGCCTGGTGGAGTGCATCGGGCTGGTCCGTCTGGATCAGCATGTCGATGTATTCCTGCTGGAGAAACCCGGCCTGTTCCATGGTTTGGGCCATCGCCAGCAGTGGATCGTAGAAGCCATTGATGTTGTAGATGGCACAGGGCTTCCGGTGCAGTCCCAACTGGCCCCAGGTCCAGGCCTCGAACAGCTCTTCCAGCGTGCCAATGCCTCCCGGCATCGCGACAAAGCCGTCAGCCATCTCAGCCATAAGCGCCTTGCGTTCGTGCATGCTTCTGACCACATGCAACTCGGTCAACCCCGCATGGGCGAGTTCACGATCCCGCAGGTGTTCAGGGATTACCCCATGAACCCGGCCGCCAGAGGTCAGAACGGCGTCAGCTACCACCCCCATCAGTCCGACATGGCCACCACCAAATACTAGGTCAATGCCGTTGCCGCCAAAGTACTCGCCCAGCTCCCGGGCCTTATCCGCATAGAGTGGATCATTGCCGGAACGGGATCCGCAATAGACGGCAATTTTCATTCGGAATCCCCGATCTTGTCCTGGGTTCTGGTGTCGAAATCACTCGCATCGTGGCGCTCGTGCAGTTGGGAACTCGGTTCACCCCAGGCACGATTCACCATTCGGCCACGCTTGACCGCCGGCCGCTCTGCAATTTCATCCGTCCAGCGCAGGACATTGGTGTAAGTATGGGTTTCCAGGAACTCGGCCGCTTCATAGACCTTGTTCTTCACCAGGGCACCATACCAGGGCCAGATGGCCATATCGGCAATGGTGTACTCATCGCCCGCAATGTACCGGTTGTTTGCCAGCTGGCGATCAAGAACATCCAGCTGACGCTTGACCTCCATGGCGTAACGGTTGATCGGATACTCGTAGTATTCCGGAGCATAGGCGTAGAAATGACCGAAGCCGCCACCAAGCATGGGCGCACTACCCATCTGCCAGAACAGCCAGTTCATGGTTTCGGCACGACCAGCGGTGTCTTTGGGCAAAAAAGCCCCGAACTTTTCAGCCAGGTACAGCAGGATGGATCCAGACTCGAACAAACGAATGGATGGCGTCACGCTATGGTCCATCAGCGCCGGGATCTTGGAGTTGGGATTCACTTCCACAAAGCCGCTGCCAAACTGATCACCCTCGGTGATCCGGACAAGCCAGGCATCGTACTCGGCCCCCTCAATGCCCAATTCGAGTAACTCCTCCAGCATCACGGTCACCTTGACGCCATTGGGCGTCGCCAGTGAGTACAGCTGAAGCGGATGCTTGCCGACCGGCAGGTCTTTGTCATGGGTCGGGCCGGCGATCGGGCGATTGATGCTGGCAAACCGACCTCCGCTCTCAGAGTCCCATTTCCAGACTTTCGGTGGCGTATAGGTGGCGTCGGTCATGGCATTTCTCCTCACAAAGTAGCAGTCAGCTGGCTCCGAGGTCGCATTGAGCCCGGGGCCGAAAACTCTAGCATGGAAGATCAAACAAAAAGAACCACAGGAGTACCCCATGGCTGGGCGCATTATGCTCCTTTTTGCCTGTCTGCTTGTATTACCCCAGGTTCAGGCCGGGCTGTCAGACAGCAAACGGGCACTGATCCAGGAGCTGTTTCCATCAGCAACGGTCATCGAGGACAAGTTGCCGGATTTCCCCGTATATCCGGTGTATCAACTCCAGGAGTTGCTCGGCTATGCCTACGAATCGGTCGATCACAGCCGGCTCCAGGGCTTTGCGGGCAAGCCGATCAGCATGCTTATCGGTCTGGATACCCGGGGCCGTTTCACCGGCATCAGAATACTCAACCACCATGAACCGGTTTTTCTTCATGGCCTTGGCGAAGAGCCCCTTTTCAGGTTTGTCGAGCAATACGAAGGCCGTTCGCTCAGAGAGCAGATCATCGTCAGTACGTCCAACTCCAGCCGTTCCGGGAGAACCAGCGACGGCAATGTGGTTCACTTCGACGGCGTCAGCAAGGCTACCGTCTCGGTGCTGATCATCAACGATACGGTGCTGTCTTCTGCCTTGAAGGTTGCCCGCAGACAACTCGAGGGTTTTGCCCAGAGCGCTCCGACCCGGGCAAAACCGGATTTTTATGAACCGCTGTCCTGGCAACAGCTGGTCGAACGCGGCTACATAGGCCACTGGCGGATGGCCGCCGAATCCATTGAAGCCGAACTGGGCCGCCCGCTTTCGGATTATCCGATGGATCTCGAACCGGCAGAAGGCGAGGCCTTCGCAGAAATCTTCTTCGGGTATATCAATTCGCCCATGGTGGGGCGCAATCTGCTTGGGGACGAGGGCTACCAGCGCCTGATGCAACGGCTTAACGACGGTGCACAGGTACTTGCGGTTATGTCCCGGGGTTCTTTCCCTCATGTTTCCGGGGAATTTGTTCCCGGCAGTTCCCCGGACCGAATTGGCCTGACCCAGAATAACCTGGCAGTGGAAATGCGGGATCTGAACCTGCTGGATCAGAACCTCGATTTCCAGGCCGATGGCATCCCGACCTTCAACGCCCGCAATCTGTTTCGGGTGGGCGGTAATGCCGGCTTTAATCCCGGTGCACAAGCCAGCCTGAAGCTGAATGTATCACTGGCTCGCAATCACCTGGTCGTTGATCGAACCACCCTGGATATTCCCGTTCAGTTCAACGACGCCCTTTTTGAAACCGTGGAAGTGGCGGCGAACACCGAAGACACCCGACAACCGGTCTGGGTTGGCCTGTGGAAAGAGCGCTGGTGGCAGATCTCACTGCTGGTGATCGGCCTGACCGTGCTGACGGTGTTCTTCGCCAGGCAGAAAACCCTGAGTCGAAACCCGAAGCTGGTCCAGCGATTCCGCTGGGGATTCCTGTTTTTCACCGTGTTTTTCGTCGGCTTCTATGCCCAGGGCCAGCTCTCGGTCGTCAACATTTACACCTTGTTTCTGGCCCTCTGGGACGGTTTCTCCCTGAATGTGTTTTTACTCGATCCAATCATTTTCATACTCTGGATCTACACATTCATTACCCTCTTCATCTGGGGCCGGGGCCTTTTCTGCGGCTGGCTCTGCCCCTTCGGAGCCCTCCAGGAAATGGCCGCCTGGCTTGGAGAAAAACTCGGATTCCGCCAGATCAGGGTACCCGAACAATGGCACCGGCGCCTGATTCTGCTCAAATACCCCATTCTGCTCGGTTTGGTCGGTACCGCTTTCTACTCCCTGACAATTGCGGAGAAAATGGCGGAAGTAGAACCCTTCAAAACCAGCATTACCCTGTTCTTCGTTCGCTCCTGGCCCTTCGTGATCTATGCCCTGGGCCTACTGGTAATCGGCATGTTCATTCACAAGTTCTATTGCCGATATCTGTGCCCCCTGGGTGCGGGCCTGGCGGTACTTGGCCGGCTTCGTTTATTCAGCTGGCTGGATCGGGTCGAACTTTGCGGGAATCCGTGCCAGCACTGCAAAAACGAGTGCGGCATAAACGCAATTCGCAAGGATGGCCGGATAGACTACGACGAGTGCATCCAGTGTCTCGAATGTGTGGTTATCCTCGAAGATCCGACCGAATGCGTCGATAAAAGAATCAAAAACAAAAAGCGCCTGAAACAGGCAAACATCCTGGCGACGGACGCGGGCTAAACCCGCCTCCGCCTGCCGAGATATCCAGAATCACTGCTTTTTGTTCCACTCAAATTTCTTGAATGGTTGGTCCACAGGCGTTTCCGCAATGTGGTTGACGTAGTTACTCATGACTTTCTGGGACAACACCAGAATCACCTCGAGTACCTGACGATGCGTGTAGCCTGCGTCGTAGAAGGCGTTCAGATCCTCGTTGTTCACATTGCCGTGTTTACGCATCACAGCAAGGGTGAAGGTTCTCAGAGCCTCAAGCTTGTCGCTTGGCAGCGGCGTCTCATCCCGCAGGGCATTGGTAATGTCATCCGATACCTTCATGGATTTGGCAATGCCGGTATGTGCGGGAACGCAGTAGTGACAGGCGTTTTCAACGTTGATAGCCTGCCAGACGACGGTCTTTTCATCGTTATCAAAACTGCTGTCCAGAACCAGTTGATGCAGCTTCTGATAGCCCTCAAGCAGGCCCGGCGCTTCGGCCATTACCGCGTGAAGTCCCGGGATCATGCCAAAACCCTTGAGGGAATTCTCCAGCAGAGGCTTGGACTTCTCGGGTGCTGTGTCGGTGTCGTGCAAGGAAAAGTCTGTCATAACTGACTCCTTTGTTGAATGATCGCTCAATTTCAACAACAGGCTATCTGTTATTGAGCGATCATTCAAGCTATAATTGAGCATTCATTCAAACCTCGGCAACGGTGAAGTGTTGTTATGGCCAGACACGCACGCTACGACAGGACAACAGCGCTGGAAAAAGCCATTGGCCTGTTCTGGGCAAAGGGTTATCACGGCAGCTCCATGAAACAGATTGAGCAGGCTCTGGATATGCGTCCGGGTAGCATTTACGCAACCTTCGGCAGCAAGGACGGGCTGTTTTCAGAAGCGCTGGCGGCTTACGCTGAACAGAGCGGTCGTGAACTGGCAAAACACATCGACGGGTTTGACTCCATCGTTGAGGGATTACAGAATTATCTGCGTGGCATCGCCCGCGGTTGCGGCAACGTCGATACTGCGCCTTCCCGGGCGTGTCTGGTGGTGAAAACCCTGCTTGAGTCCAGCAATACCCACCCGGCTCTGGCGGCACAGGCCAACAGCATTCTTGCAGCTATCGAGCAAACCATTGCAGAACTGCTGGAACGGGCCAAGGCAAACGGTGAGCTGGTACAATCTGTTGACAGCTCCCGGCTTGCACGACTGCTTCAGGCCCAGATTATGGGGCTGAGGTCCATGGGAGAGCGACAACTGGGCTCCGAGGCTATTGCGGAACTCGGCAACGATATGGCCGCCATCCTGGACGGCTACCGGACCCAGCACTGAGCAATCAGGCGCCAAACCCATCATTGCCGAAAGGCCAGGGCTGAAGGTAGCGGCACTTCCGTAGAATTGTGCCTGTGGCCCCGGCCACGTTACCATTACGGACCGGTTTCCTCCTGCTTTGCTCTGGCTTTACACCCCGCCGGAAGGCTAATGCCCAGTGAGGACAGCCAAGCGTTCTTGTCTGAAGAGCGTTTGGCTCTCTTCACTTACAGGTCTGCGCACTATGGACAACCTTCATCATATCGTTGTAGTCGGCGGCGGCGCCGGCGGCCTCGAACTTGTTACCAGCCTCGGCAATAAACTGGGCAGAAGAAACAAAGCCAGGGTTACCCTTGTTGATGCCGGTCTGACGCACGTCTGGAAACCCCTGCTGCATGAAGTTGCCTCCGGGTCCCTGGATGCCAGCGCCAACGAGATCAACTACCGGGCCCACGCCCGGAAACACCACTACGAATTCCAGCTGGGGCGGATGAATGGTCTGGATCGCGAGAGTAAGCGACTGATCATTGCCCCGTTCCTCGATGAAGACGGCGAGGAGATTGTCCCGGAACGCCAGATCAGCTATGACACGCTCGTTATCGCCGTCGGCAGCACGGCCAACGACTTTGGCACACCTGGCGCCCAGGACCACTGCCTGTTCCTGGACAGCCTGAAGCAGGCCCGGCGATTCCATAACCTGATGCTCAATGCCTTCCTGAGAAAAAACCACGAAGCACTGCAGGGCGCCGAGCACACCCTGAATATCAGTATCATCGGGGCCGGGGCCACCGGCGTGGAACTGGCGGCAGAACTCAGACTGGCCTCCCGCGAACTGCCGGTCTACGGCATGAATCACCTGCAAGCCTCGGACGTCTCGATCTCCGTGATCGAGGCTGCGGATCGCATCCTGCCGGCGCTACCCGGCCGACTCTCGGCAGCGGCAGCGCGGGAACTGGAACACCAGCAGGTCAAGGTTCTGACTGGCCAGCCCGTCAGTGAGGTCCGCTCCAGCAGTCTGGTCATGAAAGATGGCACAGAACTGCCCTCGGAAATGACAATCTGGGCCGCCGGCATCAAGGCACCCGCGTTCCTCGCCGAACTGGGTAGCCTGGAGGTCAACAAGGGAAATCAGTTGGTGGTCGATCAGACGTTACAGACAACGAAGGACGCCGACATCTTTGCGTTTGGTGATTGCGCTGCCTGCCCCCAGCCAGACTCGGAGCGCCCGGTACCTCCCCGGGCCCAGGCAGCCCACCAGCAGGCAGACACCTTGTTCAAAACGCTATGCAACCGCCTGAACGGTGGCAAAGCCGTTCCTTTTGTCTATAACGACCACGGCTCACTGATCAACTTCAGCCGTTACACCACCGTTGGCAACCTCATGGGCAATCTGTCTGGGCGCAGCATGTACATCGAAGGCAAGGTAGCCAGGCTGTTCTACGTGTCCCTCTACCGCATGCATCAGGTCGCGCTGCACGGTTTTGTCCGTACCGGTATCATCTGGTTAATGGATAAAATCAGCCGTGCCATGCACCCGCGTCTCAAATTACACTAGAGGGTAAGCGGACCGAGGACATCATGGAGCGGGTGAAGGGAATCGAACCCTCGTATGCAGCTTGGGAAGCTGCCGTTCTACCATTGAACTACACCCGCATGCGCTCTCACTGTTAGAGCAATATAAGCACTCTGCCCGCCCGGGGGCAAACTTTCTTTGGAGCATAAATGGATCCCACTCTGACCCTTATTGGCGCCATGATGCTGGTTATCAGTATCGTTCTCAGCCCGCTGTCCAGCCGGGTGGGAATGCCTGTACTGCTGATCTTTCTGGCGGTCGGCATGGTGATGGGCGAAGACGGCCCCGGTGGTATCGTATTCGATGATTTCGAGCTGGCGTTTCTGATCGCCAACCTGGCACTGGGCGTCATTCTCCTGGATGGCGGTATGCGCACCCGTGCAGAAACCTTCCGCGTTGGTCTGAAACCGGCCCTGGTGCTGGCCACTCTGGGCGTAGCGATCACCGCCGGCGGCGCTGCGGTCGTCGCCTGGTGGGTCTTTGACCTGCACTGGCTGACTGCACTGCTGATTGGTGCCATCATCTCCTCCACCGACGCCGCCGCCGTCTTTTCCCTGCTGCAGGGCCGGGGCCTGCACCTGAACGAACGGGTCAGCGCTACCCTGGAAATTGAATCCGGCAGTAACGACCCCATGGCCATCTTCCTGACGCTGATGCTGGTAACGCTGATCGGCAACGAGGGCGACCACGCCGGTCTGGCTGCCTTGATGATGTTGGTGGAGCAGTTCGGAATCGGCGCAATTGCCGGCATTATCGGCGGTTTCGTGGTAGTGGAACTGGCCAACCGTATACGCCTGACCCCCTCCTTGTACCCATTGCTGGTGGCAGCGGCGGGCATTTCTGTGTTCTCCGCCACAAACGCCCTGGGCGGCAGCGGCTTTCTGGCGATCTATCTGACCGGGGTAGTGATTGGCAACCGCCCCGTCCGGATGATGCCAATGATCCTGCAGGTCCATGATGGATTATCCTGGCTGGCTCAACTGTGCCTGTTCCTGATGCTGGGTCTGCTGGTAAATCCCTCAGAACTGATTCCCCTGGCCGGTAGCGGCCTGGTGCTGGCGCTGTCCCTGATCTTCATTATCCGGCCGATCACCATCCTGATCACCCTATGGCCGTTCGCTTTTAATCGTCGCGAACTGGGCTTTATCAGCTGGGTTGGCCTCAGGGGCGCGGTCCCAATCGTTCTCGCCCTGTTCCCTGTCATTGCCGGTTTGCCGGAAGCCCAGCTGGTGTTCCACGCCGCATTCTTTATTGTGCTGGTTTCACTGCTGGTCCAGGGAACTACCATGGCACCGCTGGCCCGCAAATTGCGGCTGGAAGTGCCCGCCGGTGATGAACCTTTCCGTCGACTGCCTCTTGATGCCCCGGCGGCGGGCGATCACGAGCTGATGCTGTTTCCGCTGCGCGGCGAAATCTGGGAAACGCCACGCCGCCTTGGCCAGTTACGCTTTCCGGAGAACACGGCTGTGGCTGGCGTATTCCGCAATCGGGTCTGCCTGCAACCAAAGGAAGATCTGGAAGTGACCAGCGGCGACATGGTGGCCATGTTCGCAACTCCGGGCGTACTGCCAGAGCTCGGAAAGGCGCTTAGCGGGCGGCATGCGCCCAAGTACCTTGCTGAACGGGCGTTTTTTGGCGATTTCGTACTTAATGGCGACGCCCTGTTGGGCGATGTCGAACAGGTGTACGGGATTGAGTTTGGCGATCTGCCTCCGGAGCTTTCGCTGGCCGAATGCTTTGCCAGACGAACCAAGGGACACCCGGTTGTTGGTGACGTGGTTGTCCTTGGCCCGGTTACGCTGGTAGCCCGGGCAACCAGCGCCGATCAGGTCACCAAGGTAGGCCTGAAGATGGATAATTCACAAAATAGTTGAACAGTTAGGCAGATAACCAAAAAAGTTAACAAAACCCCTTAACAGATCAGTTGCAGGCTATGGTATAAAACGGCTCTGTAAAGATTAATCATTGGTAAGTTAAGGACATGAGTGTTTTCCGCGCCGCACTGACCATCACGACTCTGCTCTCTGTTGTACTCACGCACAACGTCATGGCAACAGAGTTGCTGGCAAAAGCCGATACCCGGATGGCAGTCACCACCGAGTACGAACCCGCGCAGATCCAGAACGTCAGTAGCGTGGTGGTTCGTAAAGGCGAACGACGCCTGTACCTCATGAATGGCGACGACATCGTCCGTAGCTACCGGATCTCCCTCGGCGACAATCCCAAAGGTCACAAGCTATACCAGGGAGATGAGCGCACACCGGAAGGCAATTACACGCTCGACTGGCGCAATGCCGAAAGCGATTTCTACAAATCCATCCATATCTCCTATCCCAGCGAGCGCGACCGCGAACTGGCGTCGGCCTGGGGTCTCGACCCGGGTGGCAGCATCATGATTCACGGCTTGCCGAATGACGCAGGTGATCTTGCATTCGCCTTTACGGGCCTGGACTGGACCGATGGCTGCATTGCAGTCACCAATGAAGAAATGGACGAAATCTGGCAACTGGTTTCGAACGGAACCCCCATCAGTATCCATCCCTGAGCACTCTCTGATACCAGTATTAAGTTGTTGTCATATGGATAGGAAATTTACCTGTATCCAGTTAACATACTTACCCAGAGTGTTTTACACTGCTTAACGACTCCGGTAGTCAACAACTGAAAGCCTATCGGGCGCAGGTTGACAGGAAGTCGTCTATACTGACTTCCGGATCACAGGAAATAACTCGACCAATAAGGGGATTTATAATGCGTAAACTGACGATCGCCGGGATTGCACTGGCTACTGCTCTGACTGCTGGTTGTGCCACCACAGATCAAGGTGCCATTGACGAAGCAAACGCAACTGCCAGCTCCGCTGAGAGCACTGCTGAAAACGCACTGAACACT
The DNA here is from genome assembly GCF_018860425.1 of Marinobacter sp. F3R08. Taxonomy (GTDB): domain Bacteria; phylum Pseudomonadota; class Gammaproteobacteria; order Pseudomonadales; family Oleiphilaceae; genus Marinobacter. The sequence goes on from NZ_JAHKPI010000014.1 coordinate 49,085, forward strand.
GCTAACAGCGCTGCCAGCTCTGCCCGCACTGCCCAGCAGACTGCGGAAGAAGCTCTGGCCGCTGCCAAAGCTGCCCAGAAGGCTGCTGACGAAGCAAACGAGCGTGCCAAGCGTATGCTCGAGCGTGCCAGCCAGAAATAAGGCTGATACGTGATAAAGAAGGCCGGCCATGCCGGCCTTTTTTTATGCCTCGGATTCGGGCTTTTTCGGGCTCGGCTTCTCAGGCGTATAAGGCTTGTTCTCCTTGAGAAACGTGGTCATCAGTTCCATCGGTAGTGGAAACACAATGGTAGACGCGTTGGTATTGCTCATATCCGCCAGTGTCTGCAGGTAACGCAACTGCATGGACCCGGAGTTGGTGGACATCACATCTGCCGCTTCCACCAGTTTCTTCGACGCCTGCAACTCGCCCTCGGCGTGGATGACCTTTGCACGGCGCTCACGCTCTGCTTCGGCCTGACGGGCAATGGCCCGAATCATGGATTCATTGAGATCCACGTGCTTGATCTCGACATTCGCGACCTTGATTCCCCATTCCTCGGTCTGGGCATCAATGATCTCCTGGATATCCGAGTTCAGTTTGTCCCGCTCTGACAGCATTTCATCAAGATCGTGCTTGCCAAGTACCGATCGCAGTGTCGTCTGGGCCAGCTGGCTGGTGGCAGAGTTGAAATCTTCCACCCGGATAATAGCCCGTTCCGGATTCACCACACGAAAGTAAAGCACGGCATTGACCCGGACCGTGACGTTGTCACGGGAAATAACATCCTGACTCGGGACATCCAGCGTTATTACCCGCAGGTCCACTCGCACAATCTGCTGAATCCCGGGAATAACGAGAATCAGACCGGGACCTTTTACGCCCTGGAATCGACCGAGGAAGAATACAACGCCGCGCTCGTATTCCGGCAGGATCTTGATGGCCGAAGCCAGAATCAGCAGTAACACCACCGTGGGTGCCAGATAGGGAATCAGATCACCAATCATACGGCCTCCTAGTATTGCCGTTACTTTCTCAGCCAGGTCAGCCGTTGTCCGGAATGACCCTGACCGTTACCGTTAACCCTTCGATGGCTGTCGCCTGAACCCGGTCGCCCTCTTTGACGGGCTCTTCGCTGATAGCATTCCAACGTTCAGCACTGAGACGGACATGCCCCCGATAGTGGCCATGCTCTGCCGAGAATTCATCCAGTGCCACCCCTTGCTCATGGGTAAGCTGCTCGGCACCGCTGACCGGATGTCGGCGTCGCAGCCCCATGAAACGGCTCACCGTCCACAGGATAAACCCGGCAGCCACTGCGGCGGTGCCACCGATTGTCGGCAGGGAGATATCCCGGTGGCTTCCGTCCATCAGAATGATCGAGCCGGTCACAAAGGCGACAATCCCACCGACCCCCAGAATCCCGAAACTTGGTACAAAGGCCTCACCAACGATGAACGCCAGCCCAAGCAGAATCAGCGCCAGACCGGCATAATTTACCGACAGCACCTGGAATGCGAAGAGCGCAAGAATCAGACAGATGGTGCCTATGACACCCGGCACCACAGCACCAGGGTTGGCCAGCTCGAAAATGATGCCGTAAAAGCCGATGAGCATCAGGAAATAGGCCACGTTCGGATCGGTAATCACCGACAGCAATCGGGTGCGCCAGTCGGGCTGTGATCTGACGATCTGAAGGTCGGCGGTGTTCAGCGTCAGATCGCCCGATGCCATACGAACCGTCCGTCCATCCAGTTGCCGAAGCAGATCCTGGATATTCGGCGACACCACATCAATAACCTTGTTCGCCAGTGCCTCCTGCGCTCCGAGATTCACCCCTTCCCGGACAGCTTCCTCGGCCCAGTCGGCATTGCGGCCATGACGGTCGGCCAAACCACGGATGTAACTGACGGCATCCTCCAGCACTTTGCGCTCCATAGCGGAACCGCCGCGCCGTTTACTGCCGGGTTCACCCGACGCCTTTTGCTCTGCAGACGATTCGTCTGCATTATCGGCGGACACTTCAGGTACTTGCTTGCCGGAATCCGGGTCACCCGCTGGCTCCTGGCTCCCGGGAAGACCGCCCATTTGGACCGGCGTTGCCGAACCCAGATTGGTCGACGGTGCCATCGCGGCAATGTGACTGCCATAGAGGATATAGGTTCCGGCGCTGGCAGCGCGGGCGCCCTGGGGGGAAACGTAGGTGGCAACCGGAACGTCAGAAGCAAGAATCACCTTGATGATATCCCGCATGGAATCCATCAGGCCCCCGGGCGTATCCATTTCGATAATCACCAGACCGGCATCTTCGGATTCCGCCCTGCGAATACCGCGGGCAACATAGTCCATGGTCGCAGGGCCAATGGCGCCCTCGACGGTGAGTATCAGGGCAGTTTGTGACGGTTTTTGCTGGGCAAGGACCTGGTTAGCAAGCGAAGCCAGTGCCAGTGCGCCCCCCGTTAGCAGAACCAGGGCCCAAAACCAGAGGCGGGTGGGATTCTGTGATCGCATGGGACGGTGTACCGGCATAACGCCTCCCCGGATCCGGAAAAGTTCAACTCATACAGATACGATGACACAGCGGCCGCGGTTCTCTCCCGGCAGGGCGGCCCCTTTACACCAACAATGACCTCAGAAGTATAGCCGCTGCTCCGGTTCCCTGGCCGATTCCGGCGACTTCTGTTCAATCGTCTTGTCTGCGGCCATCCGGGTAACCCGTTCACCAATCATGGTGGGCAGGCCATCGGCCTGGTTCACCGCAGTTTCAATAGCGCCGCGCTTGACCTCAACACCGGGGTGCTGGATCCGGAAAGCTTCAACTTCGGTGAAAACCTGCTGCCACAAACGATCCCGATCCTCCGGGGGGTAGTCCTCGTGGGGACGATGTACCTCCAGCCATACCTCACCCTCCGAGAACCCGATCTTGACCGCATCATGCACCACCTGAACAGGCGTACCCTTCTCAACCTGGTACACGAACCTTGAGATATCTTCGTTGTACATCCGGAAACAACCGTGACTGACCGCCATTCCGACCCCAAATTTCTTGTTGGTGCCATGAATCAGATACCCCTTCTCACTCAGCAACAGGGCATGGGTACCCAGGGGGTTAGACGGTCCGGCAGGAATCATCCTCGGAAGGTATTCACCAGAAGCCTCATATTCCGCCCGTATACTCGCGGGCGGATACCAGGCTGGCGATTCCAGTGGCATGGTCACTTTGGCATCGGTCAGTGGTGAGGGGTTGTCTGCAGTGCCCACCCCGACCGGATACACCTGCACACCGTCATCGGTAAAATAGTAGAGACGATATTCTGCGAGATTAATAACAATGCCCTCGCGCCGGGCATCAGGCAGGACATATTGACGTGGCAGGGTAATATTGGTCCCTTCTCCTGGCAGCCAGGGATCCACGCCGGGGTTGGCCTTCACCAGCTCCAGATAGCCAATGGCCAGCCGGTTCCCAATGCCGGCAAACGTGTCCTCATAACGGGTTTCAAAAACGCCAAGCTCTCCCGCCAGGTCGCCGTAGACCGGGAACGTGGGGACACGAGGGCTTCTGTCCGGTTTGCCCTGGGTTTCCGGGCCGCTTGAGGAACCCGACGGCTCCGCTACCAACGGGGTTGGCAGAACCAGGGCCTGGGCCAGAAAAAAAATCGCTAAGAGTCTGAACCGCATAGAAATCAATCCGAAATCATCAGGGAACCGGGTACATTGACAGCATGCACTCTCAAGAGTTCACATAAGCTGCCCATACAGTAAGGGCTGAGAATGTCATAAACAGGACACTCGCACCAATCCGGGCTGTGGCAAGGGGTAACCGTTCCATCAACCAGCTCCCTGCCATGATAACCGGTATATTGGCGAGCAGCATCCCCACAGTGGTACCGAGAATAACCCACAGGGTCTCGTCATAGCGAGCAGCAAGCACAACGGTTGCCACCTGGGTCTTGTCGCCAATTTCGGCCAGGAAGAACATGACGGTAGTGGCCATGAATGCGCCCATCCCCAGAAACCTGGAGTCGTCATTGTCGTCTTTGTCCGGCACCAGCAACCACAGCGCGATGGCGACAAAGCTCAGGGCCAGAAGCCACGGTAACCAGGCCTGCGGAATAACCGACGCCACCCAGGCACCAAGCCAGGCCGATAAGGCATGATTGAGTACCGTAGCAACAAGAATGCCGAGGACGATCGGCAGACGGGCGGCATAACGGGCTACAAGGAAAAGCGATAGCAGCTGGGTCTTGTCACCAATTTCCGCGATGGCGACGGCGACCGTTGAGGCGAGAAATGTCTCCATAAAAGCTCCAGGGCGGATGATCAGATAACAGAAAACCCACCTTCCGCCCTATGGAGGTCAGGCCCGCATTTTCCATACCGGTATTGCGGCAAGCGCGACAAATCCAGCCACCAGCCACCAGGCCGAATGAAAGGCATTGATCGTCGGCGTGCCGGCGCTGTGCTCTCCAAACTCGATCGTCAATGCCACCAGGTTGACACCAAAAGCACCACCGAGCTGACGCATGAAATTCAGGGTGCTCGAACCCGCACCCAGCTCGTGGGATTCAAGCGGGTTCAGCGCGCCCGTGGACAACGCCGGAAGCATGAAGCCGATACCGATCCGGCCAAGCACCGTCCACAGTGCCAGCCAGCCAAACGCCAGATCGAGGTCGGAGACGGCGAACAGAACGGCCGAGAGGGCAAACACTCCGATGCCAAAAACAACCAGAGACCGTGCACTCTGGCTATCTGCCAGCCTGCCCGCAAGCGGAAATGTCATTCCCAGGACAATGCCGGCGGGCAGCATCAGCACCCCGGCCTCAGTCGCAGTAAACCCAAGGGCCGTCTGCACGAACAGGGGAATAAGATAGGTCGACCCAAACAGCGCAAGCCCCAGTGCCATAGCCCCGATACAGGCGAACAGAAAAGCCGGTTTGCGCAACAGGCCAATGTTCACCAGCGGGTGCAGCGTGCGCCGTTCACGCACGATAAACAGCAGCAAGAAGCCCAGTGTCAGCAGACCTTCCGCAACAAGCCAGTTCGTCTGGCCCGCTGTCTGCTGGAGTCGGTTTAATGTATCCAGCGACAACCCGATGGTCAGACCCAGCAATATTAAACCAGGCAAATCAAAACGGTAAGGTGATGGCCTGGAGACCGGCAAGGGAAGAAATCGCCAGGCCATCAGCACCCCCACAAGCGTTACCGGAGCCGGTGCAAACATCACGTAGCGCCAGTCCAGCTGGTCAACAAGGAACCCGCCCAGAACCGGCCCGAGTGCCGGCGCCAGGATCACTCCCATGCCATAGATGCCCATAGCCTGGCCACGACGATCACGGGGGAAAATCCGGAAGACAAGATACATTCCCATGGGTTGCATCAGACCCGCCATGGCCCCCTGGCCAATCCTCGCAGCAATAAGCTGACCGGGCGTCTCAGCAAAGCCGCCAGCAAGGGAAATCAGGGTAAACAGGAACATCGCCAGGGAAAGGGTCTTGCGAACCCCGAAGTGATCCAGTAGCCAGGAGGAAGCGAGCATGGTGGTGGTCATCGCGGCAATGAAGCCCGTCGCCAGCCAATGGACCTGGCCCTGACGAATTCCGAACTCCACCATGATGTCATGCAGCGCCACGTTGACGACCGTAGCACTGAGAACCGTGGCCATGGTACCTATCATCACAGTAGCCACAGCCAGCCAACGCCAGCGATCCCCGTACCGGGCCTTCAGGCCCTCAACCGAGTTATCAGCCAAGGACTATTTCTGCTTTTCGGCGTTTTCCAGGATTTTGTGGAAAACTTTCACAGTGCATTCGATGTCCTTCTCGCTGATACCCTCAAGCATTTCCTCACGCAGCGTTTCTGCTCGCTCCGAAAGGTCATCCATGAAGGCCCTTCCGGCACTTGTCAGGTGCAGGCGACGGGCTCGGCGATCGTTCGGACAAGGCCGCCGCTCGATAAGGCCCTGCTGCTCCAGACTGTCCAGCAATCGAACCAGGGTGGGATTTTCGATCGCCATGAGGCTGGCCAGTTCACGCTGGGTAAGGCCTTCACCGCCTTTTTCCAGATACACCATCGTGCTCCAGCGTGCCTGGGTGACGCCCAGATCCTTCAAGCGCTCGTCTAGCATTTTTCTCCAGCGCCGGGTAACCCGGGCTACGGCAAAAGGAAACTGGTCTCTCATTGTACGTCACTCCATAAACAGGTATGGCTTGGGTCAGGGCCTGGCACAGCTCCAAACTCAGCAGATAACTCACATTATCGGAAAGTCACCAATAGTATGCTAACCATTGAGATAAAAACAGATATGAAAGTAAAAACAAAATCGGTGAAAACCGAAAGCTCCAGCAGCCGTTTACGCGGTATCATTGACCCGTACGAATGAGCCAGGAAGGCGATCATTCAGAGCGCCACAGAGTGTCTTCTGGCAAGTATCGTCTAAAATAAATGAAGACATCGTCTTTTCCGCTGCGTAACAGACGAGGAACGTGGAAGAGAAACAATCTGACACGCCCCGCAATCTGCCAACTGCATCACAGTTTCCGCAAAGACTGCCATGGAGCGGTTTGACAAGGTTTTACATTAATGTGCCGTAACAGACCCTGTGCGATCGAGCAGGTAACATGTTTAAGAGCTATTCATTGGACCGTGAGCGCCTGGATATGAAAAAAACGGACTGGCCCATCCGCTGGGATCTGCTGCTTCGCTATCGACTGATTGAAACTATTGCCCTGTGGGAAGGTCGTCTGACCACCAACCATATCTGCCATAGCTTTGGCATCGGTCGTCAGCAAGCGTCCAAGGACATCAATACCTATCTGCGTGAGTTGGCGCCCGGAAACCTGGTGTATGACCGTCACCTGAAAGGTTATGTACCGGCGGCGAAATTTCGCCCGGTGGTAACCCACGGCGTGGTCAACGAGTATCTGGATCTACTTGCCCGCCAGCAAAACCTGAGTGATACCTTCGAAGCTCTGAGTATCGACCTGCCGGGTAGCACGGTAGTGCAGGGTCCGAGCCGTGTGATTGAACCAGAAACCATGAGAAACGTGGTGACGGCAACACGGCAAGGCAGACAGTTGCGCGCCAGCTACGCCTCCCTGAGCCGGCCGGAAGCAGTGGAGAGCATTCTTGAACCCCACACTCTGGTTTGCTCCGGTGACAGCTGGCATTTGAGAGCCTGGTGCGACTCCAACCGTGAATTCCGGGACTTTGCCCTGAGCCGTTTCCGAGCCTCGCCCGAAGCCCTGAGACAGCGCGCCAAGCATAGCCAGGAGCAGGACGAGCACTGGAACAGAGAGGTTACCCTGATGGTCACCCCGGACCAGCGATTGACAGAGCCCCAGCAACAAATCATTGCCCGGGACTATGGCATGGAACATGGCCACCTGAAGGTGTCCACCCGCGCCGCACTCGCCCCCTATGTGCTGTCACGCCTTGGAATTACCTTTGACAACCAGCACCCGGATCCCCTGGTACAACAGCTTGAGCTGGCAAACCCGGAGCAACTAGGGTTTGGCAGTAAACGCGAACAGGCACTGAAGGCCGTTGCCGGTCTCAGTTAAACCACCAGCGTGAACCCTGAAATCTCGCGCTGTTCTTTGCTCTGCAGCCTGATTCTGTTGCTCCTGCCCATTGCTGCAGCGGCAGAATCAGCCTGCGGTGACTCAGCAACCCCCATTTCCGTTATCCAGGGCAAAGGCCCCACCTCAGCACTGGCCGGGAAGACGGTAACGGTTGAAGGCATTCTGACCCACGATGTCCGGTCGGCAGGAGGGTTCCGCGGATTTTATCTGCAGCAGGCGGATCATCAGACCGACAATGATCCTGCAACTTCCGAGGCGCTTTTCGTTTTTACCGACCGAGGTACCGGCAAGCCCGGGACACGTCTGCGGGTAACCGGCAGGGTGAAGGAGCACCATGGCCTGACGGAACTGGTCGCGCTCAAGAGTCTCCAGACCTGCGGACGGGAAACTCTGCCAGCCCCGATCACCCTGACACTGCCCTGGTCCGTCAACCCGGAGCATCTGGAAAACATGCGGGTGACTTTCCAGGATCCCCTGACGGTAGTGGACAACTACAATCTGGCGCGCTTCGGAGAGTTGGCTCTGGCGGCCGCTGATCAGGTCCAACCGACCGAGTACCGACAACCGGGCCGCCAGGCTCACCAGGAGTCGGTCCGGAACCGGCAGAACCGGGTTCTGCTGGATGATAACCGATCCCTGCGCAATCCCAGCCCTGTGCCCTGGCCTCCGGAGGGATTGTCATCAACAACCGTGCGGGCCGGCGACCAGGTTGACGGGCTTATTGGCGTACTCGACTACCGGTTTGGCGCCTGGCGGATCCAGCCGACACTGGAACCACGCTTCCTCGCAACCAATCCGAGAGTGGTGGCGACAACATCCCGATCGAGTGATTCAATTCGGGTTCTGGCACTGAATCTCGGTAATTATTTCAACGGAGACGGCCGGGGCGGTGATTTCCCTACGTCCAGAGGTGCCGAAACAGCGGCCGGGTTTCAGCGCCAGCAGCAACGGCTGATACAAACCCTCCTGGCCCCGAATCCGGACATTCTGGCGGTCACTGAACTGGAGAACGACGGCTACGCATCCAACAGCGCCATAGCGACACTGGCCGCCGCCCTGGGCGCTCCCTGGCGGTTTGTCAGCACGCCGGGCAAGGATGGTAACGACGCCATCCGGACAGGACTGCTCTATCGCAGCGACCGGGTGAACGCGATCGGCCAGCCGGAACGACTGGCCCACGGTTCCTTCCGGTCTGCAGGCCGTCCACCGTTGGCACAGGACTTCCAGCGCACCGGCGGTGAGGATAGCGTCAGGGTCGTGGTTCCACACCTGAAATCCAAATCCTGCCGGGGAGCCCGGGGCGATGATCGGGATCAGGCTGACGGGCAGGGCTGTTTCGCCAGCCGCAGGGCCGCCGAAGCCAAAACACTGGCCAACTGGTCCGGCACCAGATCCGGGGACCCACGCTCAGCGGGCACCCTGATTATCGGCGACCTCAACAGTTATGCCCGCGAACAATCACTTGCCGTACTGGCAGGAGCTGGCTTCATGAGCATGGTGCACCATTTTCATCCGTGCACTGAAAACGCCTGCCCTCACTACACCTACCGGTACCGGGGAGAGAAAGGTACGCTCGATTACGCGCTCGCTTCAGAAGAACTGAAACCCCGGGTAATCAGCGCCCGGAGCTGGCTGGTAAATGCCGATGAACCCAGGGCTCTTGGCTACCGGAGCAATCAGGGCCTGTCCCGGAGCGGGCCCTGGCGCTCTACCGACCACAACCCGGTTATTATCGACTTGAAGCTCTGATCGTCCGGAACCGGACACTGGCGCCCGGGCAATCAGTCAATACCGATGATCTTGTGCATCTGCAGGGTAAGGCGCCACTGAGGATGGGCCAGACAGTATTCGGTCGCCCTTCGGGTATTACTTTGTTTGATGTCGTCCACATCCGTCTCCCTGACCGCCGGCGATGCCATGGGAGACAGGAAATAATGGCTGGCGCGAATGCCCAGGAATCGTTCAGGCATAGCCAACGGCTGTGGAAATACCAGTTTCAGCTCATCGCAGGCGTCGATCACAACCGGGGCATCGGCCTTCGGACTGACGCACAGCCAGTCAATGCCCTCGGGCGCCGGCAACGTGCCGTTAGTCTCCACCCCCACTTCGAAGCCCCGTCCGTGCAGTGCTTCGATCAGGGCAGAATCCAGTTGCAACAGAGGCTCGCCACCGGTACAGACCACGTAGGGCTTACCCGGGGCGTCCGGCCAGAGATCGCCAATGTGACTGGCCAGAGCTTCAGGTGACTCGAACCGGCCACCATTCTGGCCATCGGTACCGATAAAATCCGTATCACAGAAATTACAGACAGCACTGGCACGGTCTTTCTCCCGCCCGGTCCACAGATTGCACTTGCTGAACCGGCAGAATACCGCAGCGCGACCAGCCTGCGCCCCTTCTCCCTGTAGCGTATAAAACGCTTCCTTGACCCGATACATCAGCGCTCAACCTCATACTGAAGCGGATCCGATATGTCGTTTGCAGCAAACGCTTCGAGACGCTCAACACAGGAGCCACAACGGCCACAGGCCAGGGTCCGGCCGTTGTAGCAGGTCCAGGTTTGTGAATAGTCCAGCCCCAGACGAAGGCCTTCGGCAAGAATCTGCCCCTTGTCCATGGTCATGAAGGGCGCCTCTATGCCAACGGCTTCGTAGTTGGCCACACGGCACACCGCGTCCATTTTTTCCACGAACTCGGGGCGGCAGTCCGGATAGATCGCATGATCACCCCCGTGCGCGCCGTACCAGACCTTATCTGCACCCACGGTAACGGCGTAACCGGTAGCGAGCGACAACAGGATCATGTTGCGGTTCGGTACAACAGTCGCCTTCATACTGTCTTCTTCATAATGCCCCTCAGGAACATCGATATCGGACGTCAGCGATGACCCTGCCATCACCTCGCTCATGGCCCGGATATCGATTATCTTGTGGGGTATATCCAGAGCACCACACACCGAGCGCGCGTACTCCAGCTCCCGGACATGGCGCTGACCGTAATTGAACGACAGGGCATGAACCTTATATCCCCGATCCCTCGCCAGGTGCAGCAGAGTGTAGGAGTCCATGCCTCCGGAATAAATTACAACGACGGTGTCTGTCATTCGGGCTCCCCGTATGGTGCGATTGGCTATGAGCTGGTTTACTGTCGGCCCCGGGACAGATTGCTGTCATCGGGCTTTTACAATGAATGGACATATTGTAACAGTGCAGGCACAGGTTGGGTTCGCGTCTCGGGTTCCGGGCGAGTAAACTCGGCAAAAAACAACTCATCATTTACATTGACGCCATGACTACTATCCAACCGGCATTCATCGATTTCGAGGCATCCAGCCTTGATCTCATCGCAAGCTACCCGATTGAGGTAGGAGTCTGCATGCCGGACGGCACCCTTCATAGCTGGCTGATCCGCCCTCACGTCCTGTGGCAGGATTGGTCGGAAAGCGCCGAACAGATCCACGGGATTTCCCGCCAGACCCTTGAAGCAGAGGGTGTTGCGGTCAGCGACGTGGCGAGGGAATTGAATGAGTTGCTACCAGAACAGGTATTTTGTGATGCCTGGACCTTCGACAGCTTCTGGCTGCACCGCTTGTTCAAGGCGGCCCGCATCAGCCCGGATTTTCAGCTGGAATCCATTTCGGCACTGCTGGAGACCCGGCAGGTACGCCAGTGGTCAGCTCTTCGCCAACAGGTGATTGCAGATCTGGGACTGCCCGTGCACCGGGCGGCAAATGACGCTCTGATCCTGCATAAAACCTGGGAACGAATCGGCCTGCAGGATAACGCGCCTGTCGCGTTGTCGGATCAGAGCCGTCAGCTCTGATCCGATTTCAGGCACTCAGTGTCTGAACTGGCGGGTACGCAATGCGATCACTTCGAGACCATCCCGAAGGGTATTCAATGTCCAGTAAGTGGCCAGTGCCATCAATGCGGCACCGGTCATCGTGAACGCCAGATTTTCGCCCACAACCTGATCCTGCGCGGCCAGAAGATACAGGCCAAGAGCAACCATGAGGGCAAGCTCAACCAATGCATGAGTACGGAATTTCTTACTGACAGATCCGGCTTCGTCGGACATTTTCTTAGGTTTCAACCTCAGTCTGTTTGTGGCTATGGGTAAACATTCAGTGTCTAAATTATCGCCAGAACAGTTCCGAAAATCTGTACGAAGTAGTGGCTACGAAGATTCCACTACCCAAAAAAAAACGCAGCCCAGAAGGCTGCGTAGAAAGGAGAGATCCATAAACTGCCTGGCGCGGCAGGCAGTCAGGATTGCACAACGTAAAACACGTGACGATGAAAAGTATGCCAAGCACCCGTAGTGCCGTCTGTAGGGGTTTGCCGAAGAGGCCAACCTATTGCAAACGGCCCGTTAGCCGATACACTGGTAGACGAACCGAAACACAAGAGCCGGTATGACCAGAATGATTCCACAGTTCATTGCATATACAGCAGCAGGTTGCCATGCAGGGCAGTCTGTTCGCGTAATGGTGAAAGACATCTAACGGCTTTCGGTCAGTCCCGGGAGCCTATGTCGCGACCGGGTCAGCTTCTCCGCAGAACCCCGGTCGCCGCAGGCACCGGGGTTTTGTTTTTGCAGCAGCAAAACGACAAGGAGAACATCATGAAAAGACGTCCGACAGCACGTGCAGCAAACCAGCCCATCCACAATCGTCAGGGTCCGATCAAGCGTCCGGAGAAGCTGCCCCTACTGGATGCAATCTGTAAAAAACTGAATCAGCGCGTCAATCTGGACGACGAACAGCGAGTGCTGGGCGTGTACGAGCGAGGGTGGATCTTCAAAGGCGTCCTGGGCAACCTCAATGACGCGGAGGCAAAATACGTCAGAGGCCTGGCGACCCGCTACAACTCCTGGATTGCACGGCAGGTTGCCTGATTGTTCTTTTGCGGTTCTGAGCCGTTCAGTGACGCCGGTTCAGAACCTGCATCATTGCCATGTCTCCACCATGCACCATGGCATAGTTGTTTACCACATCGTGAATTTTTTCCTGGGAATAGGGTTTGACCACGTAACCGTTGGCGCCGGCACTGATCGCCCGCTGAATGCTCTCAATGGAATCGTCCGCCGTCACCAGCACAATATGTTGCTCCGCGCGCCTGTCTTTGAATTCCAGCATCAGTTCATGGCCATCGCCATCTGGCAGACCCAGATCCAACAGGATAATGTGGAACTCCTCCGCCCGGAAAGCCGCCTTGGCGGAAGCCGCATCAAAGCATTCGACCACCTTGCTGGCGCCGGCCTTGCGGAGCATATCCACCAATCGCTCTCGCATCACCGGTTCATCTTCCACTACCAGCACATTCAGATCCGTCATGGAGTACTCCTGTCAAGCTGTTGGGTCGCTGCCTGTTCGCCGTGGCAGGTCCAGAGGCACCGGGCGAGGCTGGCCCATGTCATTGTGATCCGTCCCTGACGCCAGGTTCTGACAGGCCTGTTCCGAGCCTTCCAGACCAAAACGCGTGAGTATGTTGCTGATGCTGACCGCCGTTGTGTAAAGGGAAATGGCAATAATCAGGAGAATCGGCTGTACAAAAGTGACGAAATCAGGGACATCCGCACTCCCCAGTATACTCAATATCAGAATGATTGCCGGGCCCAGCACGACGAACAAGGTCAGTGCGATGAAGAACACAATCCGCTCCTTATAACGCCCCAGCTCCCGATTCGTTACCAGGCCGAGTACAAATTTGCCCATCGCAAGTCCCGCAAGAATAGCGGCTGCGATACTCAAATCCGGTCGCAGCAAAGTTTCATAAAGCCGGCCTTCCCACAGTCGTTGCATACCTATAACCAGAAAGGGAAACAGTACAAACAGGATATCCGCGTAGGTTCCGTACATCATGCTCAGGGAATGGTGTTCTCGGCGTTCCGGCAACTCACTCATCGGTCTCTTCCTGTTGGTTGTTCTGGGGATACATCAGTCCGGGGTTTCCGCAGCGGCCAGGGCACGGTCTATCATGTCACCGAGCGCCTTGAGTTCGCCGCGAACCCTGACCCAGTCCGGTTCGGTGACTTTCAGAAGCGCCTCCAGCAGGCCCGCCTGTCGAGTCATCAGCGGGTACCCCATGGCGCCTGCTGTGCCCTTGATCTGATGGGCTTCGATTCTTATTGTTTCTTGATCGCCTTTTGCCAGCGCAGCTTCCATTTGGGCCCTGCGACCTTCCAGGCCATCAAGAAACTGTGCGATCAGATGGGTAATTTCGACATCTTCCGACGAATCCCTCGCGGCAACCGGACCACCACCAAGCAGTCGATCCAGCAGCGACCTCAGGTGGCTCTGGTCAATCGGTTTGTTCAACACCCCGTCACAACCTGAATCCAGCAAGGCATCGATTTCTTCCTGATTGCCCGCAGTAAAGGCGATCACCGGTCGTCGGAATCCGGCCTGGCGCAACAGCCTGGTAGCGACAACCCCATCCATACCCGGCATATGCCGATCCATCAACACCAGGTGGACAGTGTCTGACAGCGCCGTGCGGACCGCCTCTTCGCCACTGGTCACCGAGATCACCTCCACGCCCTCACGCCCCAGCATGCGTTCTACCAGTTGGCGATTCTCGGCATTATCCTCAGCAACCAGCACCTTACCTTGATAGCGCTGCGAGAGGTTGAGGACAGCATCAGACCTGACCGAAAGATAGCGGGCCAGAATTTCATAGAATCTCTGTTTATCAATCGGCTTGGCAAGATGCTCATTGCAACCCGCCAGCCGATAGTCGGCAATATCTTCGGACATCACATTTGCAGTCAGGGCAATCACTGGCGTATTCACCCCAGCTTCCCGCAGTGCCGCCGCCGCATCACGGCCGTTCATGACCGGCATCTGGATATCCATCAGGATCAGATCAAACGGCTCGCGAATTGCCAACTCCAGTGCTTCGGCGCCATTGCTCACGTGAACCAGTTCCGCCCCGGTTCGGGACACCAGCAGAGAGACGAGGCGACGGTTCACTTCATTATCCTCCGCACACAGTATGCGGCCGGACAGTGGCGGTGCCACCACCATGGGTATGGCCCTGCGACGCTGGCTGAAGTCAGACGCATCGCGCAGGAAATACACCTCATCCAGTGACCCGGTACGAATCGACAGCTCAAACTCGCTACCCTCGCCATAGGTACTGTGGACCCGGATACTGCCGCCAAGCATTTCAGCCAGGCGCCGCGAAATGCTGAGCCCCAAACCGGTACCTCCGTACTGCCTGGAAATGGCCGCACTGCCCTGGGCGAAAGGATCAAACAACCGGCCCAGCTGCTCCGGTTTCATGCCAATTCCGGTATCCCCGACCCGAGCCACCAGCAATTCTTGCTCACGATCGCACCGTACCATCAGGGAAATGGAGCCCTTTTCTGTAAACTTCAGGGCATTGCCGCACAGGTTGATAATGATCTGTCTAAGGCGGGTCGGATCGGTATGGATCTGCTCGGGCAACGGATAGTCGCAGGTAATGCTGAAATCCAGCCCTTTTTCCCTGGCCCGGGGCGCAAAGAAGGCACGGATCTCGTCCAGAAGTTCCGGCAAGTTCACCGAGACAACATCAACATCCAGCTTGTTGGCGTCAATCTTCGAGTGGTCGAGGATATCGTTGACGAGATCCAGCAGGTGCCGCCCGCTGCGCACCACGGTTTCTGCACTGCTTCGTTTTTCAGGCTCGCTGAGATCCGGATCCAGCAGAGTTTCACCATAGCCAATAATTGCCGCCAGCGGGGTGCGGATCTCGTGGCTCATATTGGCCAGAAACTGACTTTTCGCCTCTGCCGAGTTACGCGCCAGCTCCTTTTCAAGTCGCTCCTGTTCCCGTTCCCGCTCGATTTTCTGCCGGTTGTGACTTTCGGTAGCGTCGATGCAGGTTCCTTCCAGATGCGTTGGTTCGCCCTCGGGGTCGTAGACCGTATGCAGTGAAATGGTGGCCCAGCGCTCGGCGCCATCCCGGGTCAGATATCGCGCCTCAATGCCCTTCGCCGTCCCCAGGGACTCCAGCTGTTCAATAACCCGCTGTCGGAGGCGATCATCGGCGATACAGGTTTCAAGTACGTCCGGGTTCCGCATAAGCAGCTCGCGGCTGCTGTTATAGCCCAGCAACCGCGCCATGGCCGGATTGGCAGTGACAAATCGCCGATCCGAGGACATCTGAAAGACCCCCTCAATGGCGTTATCAAACAATGACTGATAGCGCTGGAGATTCGACAGCGCCCGCTGGCTCCAGCCCAACGCCTCCCCCTGTACCCGCTTTATTCTGTCGGCCAGGGCGAACGAGAACAGAATAATCTGCGCAGTCAGGCCAAACTGCGGCGAATAGGTGGTGAAGGTATTCAGTGGCAGTATGCCCATCACGGTCAGAGCGTAGATGCCGAAGCCCACCAGCGCCAGGGTCCAGGCAAAAAAGTAGGATCGGGCCGCCGGATTGTAATATCGCCAGGACAGATAACTGACAACGATCAGGGTCAGGCTCAACAGGATGGAGCCAACCACAATCCATTCCATGGCTACGTGGTAAGGAAGGAACAGTGAAAGAACAAAGGTGGCAACGACCGAGTACAGACAAAGGCGGATGACCTGATCAAGATCCGCCGATCGCTCCCGTGTCTCCAACAGTGACCTTGCCATCAACAGGCCCCAGAACCAGGTCAGGATAATCTGGAAATGCAGGAACTGCTTGTCAAAAAGAGCGGGGCGACTGTCAAGCAACTGGATGCCATGAACCTGCTCGGTAAAAATAAAAAAGGTCGCAAACACCAGATAGAGCACGTAATAAATATTACTCCGCTCACGCACCGACACCGCAACGAACAGGTTGTAGGCAAGAATCGCGAGGACGGCGCCAAGCAGGATGCCTCGCACCAATTCATCGACCGACACTTTTTCAATATAGGTGTCCGGGTGCCACAGGCTGATCGGCAAGCGGAAGGTGTTGGTGTTTACCACCCGAAGATAGACATGACTGAGCGTATCCGGAGCCAGGGATATGCGGAAAGTCGGGTTGGGGACTGCCAGGTCCCGTTCAACCCAGTTGTCCTCATAACCGGCCTGTCTCTGCTCAATCAGAGTACCATCGCGAACCATGAACAGGGCGACTTGATCTACCAATGGCAAAGCCAGCTCCAGAATCCACCGGTTCTGGTCCGGACTCCCGGCGAAACGCATATCCAGGCGAACCCAGTATGCGGATTCGGTATAGCCGAAGTTCAACACGCCACCTTCGTGACGGTTGAAAGCACCCGGCTCCAGCGAACGAACCTCGTCCAGAGTCAGAGCCCGGCCCGGATCCTCGAGATACCAGATACAGCCCGCCAGATCACGAATACTCTCGACATCGGAATCCAGGACAATCTCGCCATCGCGGCAAGCTCCGGCGGCACTGGCTGCGACCGGCATCACGGCCGTGGCCAGGAATAACAGGGCCACTATCAAAGACGTCAACGCTGGGAGCGCCAATTCAACCCGTTGCCGCAAAATGTGATCTCCGCGAGGGTAGATACCTGTTTTTTGTTTTACTGTCAGTAGCCGCGCCGGGGCTACACTGTCCTGGTGACTCACTTTAGTCGTTTACATCACTTTTCGCATCCCGGGGCCACCTGAAATGAGACATTCCTGCATTTTCGCTGCCGTTTCCATGACAACTCTTGTCCTGAGTGGTTGCGGACTTGAAGACACCGGCCCCTCGGCATTCAACCCGGCCACCGACGTGGACCTGGTATTCTCGACCTTTGACCTGGAAGATTCCGAGGTAACCCCGGACACACTGAGCAACACCCGATTCTGGGATTTTTACCGGGGCATCCAGCCAGCAATGAACAATTCCGATGACCTCGAAACCACTGGTGAACTACGCAGCCACATCGCGCTTTTTATCAGCGCCGCAGCAACCGATTCCGGCAGCAGCTATGAACGTGTACGTAACCCTCTGGACCTGATGAATCAGGTCCTGGCATCCGGAGAAGTCACCAACTTCCAGGAGGGAAAACGATACATCATCCAACGCATTGCCGACGGTGTCGCAGGCACCTACAACACCCGGGGCAACGGCGCTCAGATAAATTTCACAGACCAGTCGGCAGTGCTGGCCAACCTGTCACTGAACGACCAGCTCTGGGTCTACCCCACACTGGACTGGCGTTACCTGCCAGATGGCCCGGAGGGTTCCGATCTCGAAAACAAGGTGTATCGAACAATTCAGTACGTCAGTCGCAGCGTTCAGGAGGAAGATCAGGCAGCTCAGCCGGAGCTGGTCAGCGTGTTGGCAGGCAGTCGGTTTGATGCCAACAGCTTCGTCTCACTGGGTTACAGTCCCACCGAGTTCGCAACCGCCGACTACCTCAGCCGCAATCACGGCAGTATCGAGCTGCGCCAGGATTTCATTGACGCGAAAACCGACACGCTGTTTATAAAAAACGGCGACACTGAAGTCATCAAACTTGATCGCTATGCGGGTTACACCCTGGCTGACAACACGCCAGACTGCCTGAGGATCGAGCTGGATTACAACATGGATATCGTCCGGGTTTTTGCATCGGACGGTGAGCCGGCACGCATTGACGACCCTGACTCAAGCGACGATCAGGACACCATTGCCAATCCGGCTAACTGCAGCAATCAGGATAATACGGACGCCGTTACCAGCTGGGCAGCTGTAGCTGTTTCAAACCGCTAATCAATACCACCGTCCCTGAGACACCAGCTATCCAGAAAGCCTTTCTTGCGGTCAACCATTCTTTCATAAGTGGAGATCATGATGGCGGAGTGGGGGGCCTTTATCAGTCGCAGACTTTCAATTCGGCGCTCAAGACGTTCAACTTCTGAGCGCACCTGCTGGTGCACATGATTGCGAACACTGTCGTAATGATCCAGCTTCACGTCACGTGGGGCAGGCTGATGGCTGGGGAGTGTGGGTTTGTCCATTCGGCTTCTCGTCCATTGAGTCGTGATAGATCCTTTTCCCGTCACATCAGTCTGCACATTTGTCCGACAAAGCGCAATTGGGAATCATGACACATCATTTTAATTACAACCTGGCCGGGCCCGTGCCATTCAGATGGCGTAAGCCCTGCTATAGTTCCTTGTAGATTCAACTTTCTCCATCCACAGGAGCTCCGATGACCCAGACATCCGTAGCGGATACCCTCCGCGAATACCTGTCGCTGCTGGAACTGCTGGATGATGCCTACTGGGAAGCCAGCAGCATTCACCACAAAGATATGCTGTACGACATCATCAGCATCTTCAGCCAGGAAGTCGCCGAGATAAACAAGCTCAGCATTCAGGATCACCACTACCCCTACGAAGTGATTACCGAGGGCATTCGGCGGGTCGTCCCGAAACTGGAACGCCTGGATGAAAACCGGGAAGACGTCATCCAGAGAACCCAGACACTGACCGATTTCCGCGACATACTGTCGTCCGTTCTGGGCATTCTGGAGGACCAGCTCAGAACTCTTTGAGAACGTTTTTTCAGGCCGCTATCAAGGGTCGCTGATGCTCCGGAATCAAGGGAAAGCAGCGACCGACGGTGTACACAAACTTTGCCAGTGCCGGCAGATGATGCCCCACAATCGGAAATCCGGTGTTCAGAAGGCTTACGGAAATATCCCGGGCCGCGTCTGCCCAGCAGAGCTTGTTGATCAACCCGACGTGACCAAAGGCAAACCGGCTGTGCTGGCCCCAGAGACCGAACGGATTGCCTCCGAGCATCATACCGGCACTGAAACGCATGGGCACCATCACAGTCCGGTCAATCTGGAGTGAGCCAAACTGTTGAATGGCACGGCGGATGGTGATTTCACTGCAGATACGACGGCCATTCCAGACACCACCATTCAGCATCATCTGGAAGAACCGGCTCATTTCCTCGGCAGTTCCGCACAGGTTGCCAGCTGGGATAACCGCTTCCTGAAAACGTGGATCGTTGGTGACTCTCTCCACGGTCCGGATATCGCCTCCCAGCGCACGATTGACCACCCAGGACACCGGAAAACGCGGCGTAGGACCGGTGGCGTAATTACTGGCCAACTCGTTCAGGTGCTCCGGTGCAATGCCATAGGTAAACCATGTCATGCCCATCGGCCTGCGCAGGTGCCTGTCGATATAATTCTCGATGGTGTCCCCGGTCACGCTCTCCAGAACCCGCTGTAACACAAATCCACCGGTGATGGCGTGGTAGGCCACCTTGGCACCATCAACTTCCACCGGTCGTGCGGCGCAGAGCAGACGCCAGATCTCGTCCCGGTCCCAGAGTACATCAATGGGCGTTTCCCGGGGGATTGCGGGTATACCACCACGGTGGGAGAGGATCTGATGCACGGTGATCGTGCGCTTTCCGTTACAACCAAACTCCGGACAGTAGTAGGACACCGGATCCATCAGGTTGACCAGTCCCTGCTCAGCCAACATGTGCATCAGAAGGGCTGTCACCGCTTTGGAGGCCGAAAAATAGCAGATCGGCGTGTCTGTGGTCATAGGAACCCTGACCGCATCCGGGGGGTCATGAGGCCCATTGCCACTGGCGTGGCCGATGGCCCTGTGCAGCACTTGTTCACCCCGATGACGCACGGAAATCTGGATACCCGGGTGTACCCCGGTCCGGTACAGACTCTGGACACTGCGCCATAGCGTGTCGATCCTCTCCTGGCTGACACCGGCGGCGTCCGGGTTTTCACCGGCCACATCCCGGAAGGTAACCGTATCAAGATCCCTCGGGATCTGGCAGGTATGGAGCGCACGGCGGGCAAGTCGGTTCATCGAGGCAACCCTGTTTCATGACGATTATTGTTTTTCTCTGCACACAGCAACCAGGCCAATGCGCATTGTCTGAATGACAAGCGAACGTTCGTCACCGCTTCCTCCACACTGTATCGGGCCTTGTTATTCATTATGGACCGGGTCATGCAGATGCGCCAAGGCCACACAGTTGCGCCCCCGATCCTTGGCCAGATACATGGCGTTGTCGGCCGCGGCACAGAGCGTGGACACAGTCTGTCCGTGATCCGGATAGACCGCTACACCCACGCTGATGGTCAGGGGCACCGTTTGGTCATTTCCCAACGGCTGCCGCTTTTCCGCAACTTTTTGGCGCAGCCGTTCGGCCGTATCCTGGGCTTCTGCAAGCCCCATTTCGGGAAGAACAATAACGAACTCCTCACCGCCAAACCGACCAATGGAGTCAACGCTTCGCACGCTACCCAGGAGCAGGCGACTCACGGACCGGAGAACCGAATCGCCTGCCGCATGACCAAAGGTGTCGTTGACGTCCTTGAAATGGTCAAAATCGATCCAGAGTACTGCCATGGACCGTTGATAGCGCCTGGTCCGCTCCAGCTCTTCTTCCAGGACCTTGGACATTTCCCGCCGGTTGTACAGCCCGGTCAGCGGATCCCGGGTGGCCATTTCTTCAAGCTCGCTTTCCAGTGCCTTCCGGTTGGATATGTCCAGAATGATCCCTTCGAGAAAAACCACGCCGTCTTCCTCAACGCCACGACCACGCTCCCAAACCCAGATCCGGCTGCCATCCCGTCGGGTGAGACCGTACTCCAGAGAAAACGATTGATCGCTGGCCACGGCCTGTCGTACCTCCCTGTGCATTCGCTCACTGTCCTCGCTATCCGTCAGGTTGGCATAACTGGTAACCCGGTTGTTGATCAGGTCCTCCGGCTCATAGCCGGTCAGGCGGACACAACCCCGGGAAACAAACAGCATTGTCCAGTGCGAATCGAAGCAACAGCGGTAAGCCATGCCGGGAAGGTTATCCATCAGGACCTGCAGCTGTCGCTCCCGCTTACGCAAGGCCTGGCGCTGGCTGTGCTGCAGGGTCAGCAGAGCCCTGTCATTGGTAAGCTGACGCAAAAGCACGGCAAACAACACAAGAGCCGTGGTAAAGACAAACAGGAATCCCTTCCAGGTCTGCACTACAGAAAAGGTATGGGGATCGGGAAACCAGCCCTCGGCAGCACTGTCGGAAAAAACAATCCAGATTAATCCGATGATCAGATAGAACAGGGCGGCCCAACCCGCTCTTCGCAGAGGCGTGCGATTATCCTTCAATAGGTTCGTTCCCCGAGATGTTGACCACGAAGACTCCATGAACATACAGCCCTCGAAGATTGGTGATTGATAGTGTAAGAAAAATAGTCATAACGAAGCGTCACGTCGAGTGCCAGAATGTCATGCCCGGTTAAATCCGCCCACCAGCTTACCGCTTCTCTGCAGCAGACAGTTGTTGCAGTAGCCCTTAGCTGCTTTAATTTCCGATCTCTGTTTATCTTCAGGAGCCTAGCATGACGCCTGGCATCAACGCTGCGCGCAAAGCCGCTGTGTCCCATACTATCCATGAATATGACCACGACCCGGCCAGCGAGAGCTATGGTACCGAGGCCGCTGAGAAAACGGGCGTCGATCCGGCACGGGTGTTCAAAACCCTGGTTGTGGCCATCGACAATCGGGAGCTGGTTGTTGGCATTGTACCGGTAAGCGGTATGCTCAACATGAAACTGATTGCCCGGGCAGCCCGGGGCAAAAAAGCCGCTATGGCTGACAAACAGGCGGTTGAACGCAGTACCGGCTATGTTCTTGGGGGAGTCAGCCCACTGGGTCAAAAGAAGCAGCTGAAAACCTTTATCGATGACTCCGCCCTGAACTTCGACACTGTTTTTGTCAGCGCGGGCCGGCGCGGCCTGGAGATCGAGCTTGCCCCCCGGGATCTGGCTGAACTGGTAAACGGCGGATTTTTTCCTCTCCATCAGGAGTAAGCCTTGAACCACGCCACCGACCTTCTTCTGATTGGCGGGATAATGCTCCTCGCTCTGGGCGCTCACACGCTGGGCCAGAGGGTTCATGTTCCCCGGGTAACGCTGCTCTTGCTCGTAGGGGCACTGGCGGGCCCCTCGCTTCTGGATGTCATTCCAATACGAGTGAGTGACAACTTCCCGCTGGTTACCGAGTTGACCCTGGCCATGGTGGGATTTCTGCTGGGCGAGCGAATGTCGGTGCGGGATCTGAAGGACGGTCGGGAAGCCATCCTGGTAAGCCTCGCCGTCACCCTGGTTACCGCACTGATCATTTTCTTTGTTATCTGGCTGGTCACCAGAAACCTGACCGCATCTCTCTTGCTGGCGGCCATCGCCACGGCCACAGATCCTGCCGCCACACTGGACGTCATCCGGGAATCAGGGGCCCGGGGGCCCCTGACCCGGGTGGTGGCTCAGGTTGTCGCCATAGACGATGCCTGGGGGGCTATCCTGTTCAGTATTCTGCTGGTCTTCGCCGAACTGGTTTCAGGTAATGGATCGGCGATACTCCCGTCGATCGGATACGGTGTCTATGAAGTGGTGGGCGCCCTGGTTCTGGGTATCATCCTTGGCCTGCCCATGGCCTGGATGACCGGCCGGCTCAAACCGGGGGAGCCGATGCTGCTGGAATCCGCCGGCTTCGTGTTTCTTGCAGCGGGTATTGCGGGTGCTCTGGAGCTTTCCTATCTGCTCACCTGCATGGCACTGGGCGTTACCGTCGCAAACCGTGCCCACCATCATGTTCGCCCCTTTCGCTCTATCGAAGGAATTATCGAGCCCTTCCTGGCCACCTTCTTTTTCCTTGCAGGGTTCAGTCTGGAGTGGGAATTACTGCCTACGCTGGGCCTGCTTGGTGGCGCCTACGTCGCAGCACGGATAGCCGGGCGGGTACTCGGTGGCGCAGTGGGTGCCCAGCTGGCCCATTCCGATCATACCGTCAGGCTGCGCAACGGAGCCTGCCTGCTGCCACAGGCCGGTGTGGCCATGGGTCTGGCATTGGTGGCGACGAACCGGCTGCCCGAGGTCGCCTTCATTCTGCCCCTGGTCATCGCCTCTACCGTGTTCTTCGAGCTCATTGGCCCGCCGATCACCATCTATAATCTCAAACGTGCCGGGGAAACCGGCAAGGGTTATGAGGAACCAGCCGACGACGACTGAGATTCCACAAAAAAACCGGAGAACCCCTCAGGGCTGTCCGGTTTTTGATAGCCTCCGGTTATTACCTCCGGAGGCTCTGACGCTGACTTACTTTACAGATGCGCGGGCATCTTCAAGAATCTTGTTCAGCGTGGCACTCGGTTGCATAACCTCGCAGACTTTTTCCATCGGCGGGTGGTAGTAACCACCGATATCTGCCGGATGACCCTGAACCGCAGTCATCTCTTCCAGGATTTTGTCCTTGTTCGCTTCGAGCTGTGCAGACAACTTGGTGAAGAACTCCTTCAGTTCTTTGTCACCATCCTGGCTGGCCAGTTCCTCCGCCCAGTAACGGGCCAGGTGGAAATGGGAACCACGGTTGTCCAGCTCGCCAGTAACACGGGACGGAGACTGGTTGTTTTCAAGCAGACGCTCGGTAGCCTTGTCCAGAGTTTGTCCCAGCAGACGCGCGCGCTCATTGTTCTGCTTTTCACCCAGCTCATCCAGGGAGACAGCTGTCGCGAGGAATTCACCCAGGGAATCCCAACGCAGGTGGTTTTCCTGAATCAGCTGCTGGACATGCTTCGGTGCGGAACCGCCAGCACCCGTCTCATACAGACCACCACCATTCAGCAGCGGCACAACGGACAGCATCTTGGCACTGGTGCCCAGTTCCAGGATCGGGAACAGGTCCGTCAGGTAGTCACGCAGTACGTTACCGGTCACGGAGATGGTATCGAGACCACGAATCAGGCGTTCCATGGTCCAGCGGATAGCCCGTACCGGCGACATGATGTGAATTTCGAGACCCTCGGTATCGTGATCCTTCAGGTAGGTATTCACCTTCTCGATCAACTGAGCGTCATGGGCACGCTCGTCGTCCAGCCAGAACACAGCCGGCATGCCAGTGGCACGGGCGCGATTCACTGCCAGCTTGACCCAGTCCCTGATTGGCAGGTCCTTGGTCTGACAGGCACGCCAGATGTCGCCTTCCTCGACGTTATGCTCGGTCAGTACGGTACCTTCCGCAGTGACAACACGAACAACGCCGTCTTCCTTGATTTCGAAAGTCTTGTCGTGAGAGCCGTATTCTTCAGCTTTCTGCGCCATCAGACCAACGTTCGGAACGGTACCCATGGTGGTGGGATCGAAGGCACCGTGGGTCTTACAGAAGTTGATCACTTCCTGGTAGATAGTGGCGTAGGTGGACTCAGGCATAACAGCCTTGGTGTCCTTGAGCTTGTTGTCCCGGGCCCACATCTTGCCGGAGTTACGGATCATGGCCGGCATGGACGCATCAACAATAACGTCGCTCGGTACGTGCAGGTTGGTGATTCCCTTGACCGAGTCCACCATGGCAATTTCCGGACGGTGCTCGTAGCAGGCGTGCAGGTCTTCCTGGATCTGCTCCTGTTTGGATTCCGGCAGCTGCTTGATCTTCTCAACCACGCTGGAAAGACCATTGTTCGGGTTCACACCGAGCTCATCAAACAGCTCGCCGTACTTGTCGAACAGATCCTTGTAGAAAACCTTTACCGCATGCCCGAATACGATCGGGTGGGAGATTTTCATCATGGTGGCTTTTACGTGCAGGGAGAACATGACACCGGTCTTCTCGCAGTCCTTGATGGCATCCTCGAAGAACTTGACCAGCGCCTTCTTGCTCATGAACATGCCGTCCAGCACTTCACCTTCGAGCAGGGGCAGTTCCGATTTCAGAACCGTCTGTTCACCCTTCTTGTTTTCGAACACGATGTTCACGTTAGTGGCTTTGTCCAGAGTCACAGACTGCTCACTGGAGTAGAAATCGCCACCGTGCATGTGCGCTACGTGGGTACGTGAAGCCGGGCTCCACTCACCCATGGAATGGGGATATTTGCGGGCAAAGGCCTTAACAGCGGCCGGCGCTCGGCGATCAGAGTTGCCTTCCCGAAGTACCGGGTTAACAGCGCTGCCTAGCACTTTGGCATAGCGAGACTGGATTTCCTTCTCTTCGTCGTTCTCCGGGTGCTCCTTGTACTCGGGAACCTTGAAGCCCTGGTCATTCAGCTCTTTGATCGCTGCCCGCAGCTGGGGAATCGATGCTGAGATGTTCGGCAGCTTGATGATGTTGGCGTCCGGGTCTTTGGTGTAGTCGCCCAGTTCGGTCAGGGCGTCCGGAACCCGCTGATCTTCTTCGAGGAAATCCGGAAAAATCGCCAGAATACGAGCCGCGAGAGAGATGTCGCTGGTTTCAAAATCAATACCAGCCGGCTTGGCGTAGGTTTCCAGAATAGGAAGAAGAGACCGTGTTGCGAGGGCTGGAGCCTCATCGGTCAGTGTGTAGACAATCTTGGCTTTGGATGATGTCATTTTCGTCCTCAGGCTAATGGGTGGGTTCAGGACGGTCATGGCGGGGTCAGACGTCTTTTGAACGTCCGACCTGAGCAATGACTGATTTGGAACTTTTGATAGGCTTACTAAGATACCATTTTTTCATCATTTTTGGTTACGATCTTAGTATAAGAACGGACTAAAAATGCCTGATCTTCCGTTACAAGACGATGAAATGGTGGGAATTTACGAAACTTTCTAACATTGTCTGGAGCAGACAAAGCGCGGCTGGAGCCCTCCAAAACGCGCTTTTTCCGGTACATACGCGGACGACCGGGCTCTGCCATTGCTACTTCTGAAAAACAGATACCGGCCGTTTGCGGCCACTTATTGTCAACAAAACCTGTCGCAACCAGGTGCCTGGCCGGATGAACCAACGGTGCAGTCCGGCCAGGCGTCAGTCCCTCACTCCGGCAACAACCCGACCGCAGCCAACCGCTCGCGGATATGGTCCAGCGCTTCGGGATTTCCGAGGGCATCCCGGTTGTCCGCCTTTTTCGAACCATTGATCAACCGCGCCACGGCGAGTTCCACTTTCTTGCCACTGCGGGTGTACGGGATGTCGTTCACCTGCACGATGTGCCGGGGCACATGGCGTGGACTGGCGCCTTCACGGATGCGGCTCTTCAGCTGTTTCAGAAGGTCGTCATTGATGGCCTGGTCTCCGGCAGGGACAACCAGCAGAACCACTTCCACATCACCTTCAATCTGGCGACCTACCACCAGGCTGTCTTTCACCTCAGCCACAGTTTCCACCTGACGGTAGATTTCAGCAGTGCCGATGCGCACACCCCCGGGGTTGAGGGTCGCATCGGAGCGGCCATAGATAATGGCGCCGCCATGTTCGGTGAATTCAATGAAGTCACCGTGGGCCCAGACCTTCGGGAAGCTGTTGAAATAGGCATCGCGGTAGCGCTCGCCGTCCGGATCCTGCCAGAAGCTCACAGGCATGGACGGAAGAGGCTGTCGGCAGACCAGTTCCCCACGGCCGCCGCTGACCGGCTGACCGTCGTCGCCATAGGCAACCGCGTCAACACCGAGGAAGCGGCACTGAATTTCCCCACGGCGCACTGGCAACATCGGGGTAGAACCAACAAAGCAGCCACAAATATCGGTACCGCCGGCGATGGAGCCAAGCAGGGCATCGGGGGCACCCTCGCTGTACATCCAGTCATAGTCCTCCGGCAACAGCGGTGAACCGGTAGAAAACACCACCCGGAGGTTGCTCTGGTCCAGAGTTTTTGCAGGCTGAAGTTCCGCCTTCCGGCAGCCCGCAATAAACCGGGCACTGGTGCCGAAATGTGTGACCTTTTCCTCCGCCACGGTTTCCCACAGGAAGTTAAGGCCCGGGTATCCCGGTGATCCGTCGACGGTAATCACCGCAGCACCGGTCATCAGGGCTGAGGCCTGCCAGTTCCACATCATCCAGCCACAGGTGGTGAAGTACAGGAACCGGTCTTCCGGACCAACGTCACCATGCAACATCAGTTCCTTGGCGTGGTTAACCAGCAGACCAGCGTTGCCGTGGACAATACACTTGGGTTTGCCCGTGGTCCCGGAGGAATACAGGATATAAACCGGATGATCCGGTGGCAGCGGCGTGAAGGAGGGTGCATGGCCTGCACCGGCCGCTATGGCGTCTTCCCAGGTGGCAACACGCTCACCCGTGATCGGTGCTTCGTTTGGCAGTTGCTGGACACTGACGACTGTTTTGAGGGTCGGCAGGCCCGCAATCAGCTCGGCGAAATCCTGCTGGCGAGCAAAAACCTTACCGCCGTAACCGTACCCATTCACCACGATCAGAGCAGCGGGTTCAATCTGACCAAAACGGTCGAGAATCGCGCCCACGCCAAAATCCGGAGAGGCAGAGCTCCAGACCGCGCCCATACTGGTCGCCGCCAGCATGCCAACAAGCGCTTCGTAGCCATTGGTCACAACACCGGCAACGCGATCACCCTGCCCAATACCCTTACTGCGCAGAAAGGCTTCCAGGGCACCGGCATCCGCTTTGACCTGGGCATAGGTACGACGGAGTACGGGACGGGTTTCACAGTAGGCGACTACCGCTTCACGGTCGGCATGCTCGCCATCAGCAAGCCGAAGCAGATTGGCGGCAAAGTTCAGTTTCATACCCGGAAACCACTCGGCGCCAGGCATGTCGCGCTTGCCGAGCACCCGGTCGGCCGGGGTATCGCAAACCAGGCCGCAATAATCCCACACCTTCTGCCAGAAGGTTTCCAGTTCTGCCACCGACCACTGGTGCAAAGCATGGTAATCCGCAAAAGGCCCGAAACCCTGCTGTTCGAGCCAGGCCTTGAACTGCCCCATACGGGAATTGGTCAGCGTGGCATCCGAGGGAGACCAGACTACCGGTGATTGTTCTGTGTTACTCATCCGTCTCTCCTGTTACTTACTGCATGTGCCAGCCGTGGCTGACCACGATGGATTGGCCGGTCAGTGCCGCTGAAGGGAATGCCGCCAGGTGCACCGCCAGTTCGGACACATCCTCCAGCGTCGTGAATTCCCCGTCCACCGTATTTTTCAGCATCACCTTGCTGATCACTTCTTCCTCTGAAATCCCCAACTCCTTTGCCTGCTCGGGAATCTGTTTGTCCACCAGCGGCGTGCGCACAAAGCCGGGGCAGATGATGTTGCTGCGCACCCCGTGTTCCGCGCCTTCTTTGGCAACCGCTCGACAAAGGCCGAGCATGCCATGCTTGGCCGCCACGTAAGGAGATTTCAGTGGTGACGCTTCCAGGGAGTGCACGGAACCCATGTACAGCATGGTGCCGCCACCATGCTCATACATCTGACGGAGTGCCGCCCGGGTAACAAGGAAAGCGCCATCCAGATGCACACTCATCACTTTGCTCCAGTCAGAGAACGCCAGCTTATGTACCGGGTCAATGTGCTGGATACCGGCATTGGCGAGGGCGATATCCAGACCGCCCCACTTCTCGACCACGGCCGCCACGCCATCATCAACGGCCTTTTCATCGGTGACATCCATGGCCAGAGCCATGGCGGTGCCGCCGGCCTTTTCGATGGCATCAACGGCTTCCTGTGCACCGTCAAGTGTCAGGTCTGCAACCGCAACCCTGGCGCCCTCCCGACCGTAGTGTTCGGCGATGGCCCGGCCAATGCCGCGGCCGGCGCCGGTAATAAGTGCTATCCGGTTTTCCAGACGCATTGGTATTTTCTCCTTAGTCATAAGCCACGCTTGGCAGCCAGGTCGCGATTTCCGGCACGACGAATACGATAGCCAGACCAACCAGCTGAATAATGATGAACGGAACAACGCCGCGATAAATATCGGTCACAGTGATCTCCGGCGGCGCCACACCTTTGATGTAGAAGAGAGCAAAGCCGACCGGCGGGGTCAGGAACGACGTCTGCAGACACATCGCAAACAGGATGGTGAACCACACCAGATCAAAGCCGAGCTGCTGAATCACGGGAGCCACCAGCGGCAGAATGATCAGTGTGATTTCCACCCAATCCAGGAAGAAGCCGAGCAGGAAGACACCGAACAGAATGGCAAGAACAATGCCGTAGGGACCGAAAGGCAGACCCAGCAGTGCGTCTTCGATGACCTGGTCACCGCCCAGTCCTCGCAGCACGACGGAGAAGGCTGTGGCACCCAGGAAAATGGCGAAAATGAATGCAGCCGTGCGGGTTGTCTGCTGCATGGAGGAGTTGAGGACCTTCATGTTCAGTCGACCTGCCATCAGGGCCAGTATCAAGGCCCCAAGAGCACCAACACCGGACGCCTCCGTAGGTGTTGCTATCCCGGCAAAGATAGAGCCCAGCACACCCAGAATCAGCGCAGCCGTTGGTACAACGGCCTTTGCCACTTCCCAGACAATACTCCAGGTCACTTTCTCCGTGCCCTCAGGCACCGGCGCAATGTTCGGTTGTAGCATGGGACGGACGATGGCGTAGGTCACGTACATAGCACCCAGCATAAGGCCGGGGAAGAATGCGCCCATGAACAAATCGCCCACGGAGGCTTCGGGAACCGCCAGGCGGTCGGCCATCAGCACCAGCATGATGGAGGGAGGTATCAGGATACCAAGGGTTCCGGTGGCACAGGCGGTGCCCACGGCAAACCCCTTGTCATACTTGTGCTGCATCATCACGGGCAGGGACAGCATGCCGAGCAGCACGACGGACGCACCGATAATACCCGTGGTCGCCGCCAGCAGTACGCCGATAACAATAACGGTTACCGCATAGCCGCCGCGGACGGCGCCGAACAGTTTGACCATACTGTTCATCAGACGCTCTGCCACTCCGGACTGGTCAAGCATGATGCCCATGAAAATAAACATGGGCAGAGCGACAAGCGTCTCGCTGTTTACAACCTTCCATATCCGCTCGGGCACGAGCCCCATGGAGGAGGAATAGTCAAACCACAGATTTGCGCCAAAATTCTCTACGGCGATAACACCTACAACGGTCCAGATAACCGCGGTGCCACCCAACACCCACGCAACCGGAAAACCGGTCATCAACAATGCCCCGAACGTCAGGAACATGCCGATTACAAAAAGGGTTTCAAGCTCCATCAGGACGCATCCTCTTTCTTGTTATCCCCGGACTCGATCCGAATTGGCTTCGGAAAACCGAAAAGCAGAGCAGTGACTTTCAGCAGACGGGATAGCGCTGCCAGAATCAGAAGAACAAAAGACAGTGCCAGGATACTCTTGAGAATCCAGCGGTACGGAAGCCCGGCAGGCGCCTGGCTGGTCTCGCCCTGCTCCCAGGAGCTAAAGGCGTATGGAATCATTTCGTAAACTGCCAGCCCGAGAAACGGTAACAACAGCAATAACAAGCCAATCAGTTCAATCCAGGCCTGACCTTTGAGCGACAGGCGCTCATGGATAACGTCCACCCTGACATGATCATCGGTTACCAGGGTATAGCCCAGGCCCAACAGCCAACCTGCGCCAGCCAGATGCCACTGCACTTCTTCCAGCGTCACCGACCCGGCGCCAAAGGCATAGCGGCCCACCACTGCATAGATGATCACACCTGTGACCGCTATCCAGAGCCAGGAAGCGCTCTTGCCTATCGCAGAAATCACACCATCCATAAACTGGCTGAGCGAAGTGGTCGGAAACTCGGTGTGATGGTGTATAAGTTGATCGGCGTCCGACACCGATACATGCACATCTGGCGATGAGCCTTTATCAGACACTGTCATACAACAGTTCCTCGTTCAGAAAGCCTGCCGTGAAACGAGGATGGCCCCGCAGGGCCATCCAGACTAGATAGGGGAGTACCGGGTTTTCCAGCTCCCCGGGTCAGCCCCGAACCTTAAAGATCCGCCGGAACATAGGCGCGGGTATCCCACACCTTGTAGGAATCCATGAATTCCTGCTGGCTTTCATAGACGCGCTTGAAGTCGGCATCCTTGGAAGCTTCTTCCTGAAGCACTTCCTCGGTCACGTCCTTCAGCTTGAGCAGCACTTCGCGAGGAATCTGGTCGGCCTGAACGCCCTTTTCCTGGAACTCAGCCAGAACCTTGCCGTTCTTGTACTCGCCTTCGGCCAGACCACGGGTAGTTGCCGCAGTACAGGAAGCCTCAACCAGTGCCTTCTGGGCATCGGTGGCACGATCCCACTCATCCTGATTGATCAGCATGTACTGGGCTGTGAACTGCTGGTGCCAGCCCGGGAACAGGTTGTACTTGACCACCTGGTTGAAGCCAAGGATCTGGTCAATGGCGGGCATGGAGAATTCGGTCGCATCAATGGTGCCTTTTTCCAGTGCCTGGTAGAGCTCGCCACCCGGCATCATGGTAACGGAGGCACCCAGCTTCTCGAGAACCTTACCACCGAGGCCGGCAAAGCGAATCTTCAGGCCCTGGTAGTCTTCCAGTGTTTTGATCGGCTCAGCATACCAGCCCGCTGTTTCAGGCCCGATAATGCCGCACAGCTGTGCATGCACGTCGAAGCCCTTGTTGGCGTAGGTTTCCTGCAGCATCTCGTGACCGCCACCGTAGTAATACCAACCAATGTAAGCCCAGGGCTTCATGCCGAAGGGTACGGCGGCAAACAGAGGAATCGCTGGCACTTTGCCCTGGTCGTAGCCGATCCATGTATAGCCGGCAGAAACCTTGCCGTCCGAAACAGACTGCAGAATGTCGAACGGTGGAACCAGCTTGCCAGGCTCATAGACACGAACCTGAATGCTGCCATCGGAAGCGGTAGTGAGGTTGTCTGCGACCCAGGCGGCGGGAGAGCCCAGACCCGGAAGGTTGGTGGCGAAGGCGACTGGCATTTTCCAGCGCAGATCGTCTGCAAAAGCGGAACCGGTAGTAAGAGCGATCGCACCGGCCACACCGGTGAGAGCCTTGAGAAGTTTCATTGGCAAGTCTCCTAACATTGTTATTGTATCTGGCCTGGAGCGGAGAGCCGGAGGCCTGATCTGATTATAGTCAGTGAACGCAGGAACAGACCGACAAGGTTAATTGGTGGGTCCAACAGTTAGCGCCAGTCTTATTCACTGCATTGTTCTGACGTCCTGCACTCCGGAGATAGCAGAGACTATGCCAAAATACTTTTTTTGTTCTTTTTCATGATGTTATGTTGCGCTCAAAAACCGGCAATACTCACACTGTCCGAAATACCATACACATCTAGACATCAGTCGTAGGCATTTGTACGGATTACTGGACAGGCGTCCGGAATTCAGGACATCTTGGCAAGCTTTTCGTAGAGCACAGACCTGGAAATGCCCAGCAGCTTTGCCGCCCGGGTCCGGTTACCGCGACTTGCGACCAGGGCTTCCTCGATGGCATGGGCTTCAGCCTCCGCCAATGTCTGGGATAGTGGCTGCACCGGTTGCGGCGTCAGCGATGACACCGGACGATTGCCATTGCGGGGAAGGACTTTGAAAATGGCATCCGCGTCCAGCAGTCCGCCTTCTTCTCCCATCGTCAACGCTCGCTCAAGGACGTTTCGCAATTCCCGGATATTGCCAGGCCAGTCATAACTGCCGAGGGCTGACACTCCCGCATCGGTGATTTCACCGCGCAGCTCCACTCCCTCACAAATTTCTTCCAGCAACGCTTCACAGAGCACGCCAAGATCCGCCAGACGGTCCCTGAGCGGTGGAATCGGGATTTCCAGAACATTGAGCCGGTAGTAGAGATCAGACCGGAACTCTCCTTCGGCAATCATTACCTCCAGGTTCCGGCTGGTGGCGGCAATCACACGGACATCCACAGACACCACTTTATTGGAACCCAAAGGCTCGATTTCTCCCTCCTGCAACGCTCGCAGCAGCTTGGCCTGCAGCGGCAGAGGCATATCGCCCACCTCGTCCAGGAACAGGGTTCCGCCGTTGGCCAGCTGGAACTTACCGTCCCGGGTACGACGATCTGCACCGGTGTAGGCACCAGGCGCTACCCCGAAAAATTCGGCTTCAAGCAGGTTGTCCGGAATGGCTGCAACGTTGACACCCACGAACGGTTTTTCCGCCCTGGCCGACACCGTATGAATGGCCTGCGCCAGAACCTCCTTACCTGTGCCGGTTTCGCCAAGCAGAAGGACCGGCATGTCTCGCCCCGCCGCCAGACGTGCCCGCCGCTTGACCTCAAGAGCCGCCGGACTCGCCCCGACAAAATCGCCCAGACTGTAACGGGTACCCCGTGACTTTTTCGCCAGAGCCTTGCGCGCAGCGGCCAGATCCTGGTGAAGCCTCCGGTACTTCGATACCAATGGCGTCAGGGGCTGCAGGTCGTCATAAAGGACAAACGCAACCGCACCGACTATCCGCCCCTCCTCGTCAAAGAAAGGCAGTCTGGTTACCACCAGCTGTTGCTGGTTGTGTTCCATAATATCCAGCAACAGCGGTTTGCCGGTTTCGACGACCTCTGGCATACGCGTATGCGGAATGACCTGGCGCACCAGCTTGCCGATAACGTGTGACGGATCGCCCAGGCCCAGCAGGTGGGAATAACTGCTGTTGATCCAGGTAATCCGGGCGGCCTGATCAACGGCAATCGCTCCGGCACTGGCTTCCTCGAACATCGGAAACAAGGCTTCGATCAGGTCTCGGGTAAGGCCACTCTTGTTCTTATCAGAAAACAGCTCTGTCATGTACCGCACACCAACGGGTCGAATATCATTCATGGTAGTAACCCCGGCACCCGGCGGGCCGGATGCAGTCACGGAAGTATATGGGGCCCCCGGATCGGGAGCAAACGAAGCCGGCCCGCCAGAAGGGCCGGCCACAGACGCTGTTACTCGGGGATTCGGAGCTGGTCGTCCGTAAAGACAATCCGGTCGCCGTCATCCGGAACCGGGTTGATTGCCGTCAGGTTGCTCTCCGCCAGCGGTGTCGTTATGTCGCCCCTGGGCACGGTACGGACCACCTGGCTTGGTGGCAGCGCCTGCTTCTCTGTCAGGTTTGCCCAGACCAGATCAAGCGCCTGAAAGTAGTAATGGTGCAGCGGAACATAACGATCAGCCACGCCCGGGAAGCCATTGAGCACATCCAGATGATGGGCATTCAGGATCTCGTAGTAACGCAGATTGCTGTTCTCGCCTTCCACCCGTTGATTCAGACCATAGTACGGCCTTGAGGTGTGGTTGATCGGCAAAATGGCATCGGCCCGGCCTGTCACAAAGACCGCTGGTTTACCCTGCAGGTCACCACTGGCCCGTATCTCGGAGATGCCCCCGGCAATGGCTGACGCCAATTCCGCGTCCGAACCATCCAGAGCCGCGTTGGTCACCGCATCGCTCCCCCGAACAAGACTGCGAAGACAAAGCAGGGCATCCAGCCCATAGTCCATCTGGTTCGAGCTCGGTGAGGCGCTGACCGACAGATTGGTCGGTTGACCGTCAGCACCGTCATAAACAATGCTCACCCCGGCCGTTGGCGGTATGCCATTACTTGCAGAAAACAGAGCGGCTTCCGCGGCCGGGGCCAACTGGGTCACCGCGCCGTCGGCACTGCTGGTCGCGCCCAGACTCAGGTCACAGACCCGATCCTCAACACCCGCTCGGCCATAGGCATTGGCATAGGTCATGGCAATGCTCGGTGCCACCGCCAGACCGAAATGCACCGGAGCCAGCAGATTCTGCTCTGGCTGAATACCGAACTCCTCGTTCAGAATACGCAGGGCATCGGTGGCCCGGTCGTCCAGAGTAGCGCCGGTCACCAGCCCTTTGTTGGCAAGGCTATTACAGATGTTTTCACCAATAGCAGGGGGATTGAAAGCTGCATTGAGTGGCGCAGTGTCGCGAATCTCCGGGGCCTGATTGGCACAACCCTGGTATACGGCCAGTGCCGTTGTGTAGTCCAGAAGACTTCGGCTGTGCTCAGTGAGAGCGGGACCTTCACCCTGGCGAATGGTAAAGCTGTGATCGACCTCCGGATTCACATTCGGTTCTGACACCGCGATACCATCAATCAGCCCACTGACATCCTGTTCAGCCGCACGAACGGAAGAACCACCGCCATTAGACACACTGGAGGCAATCACCACCGTATTGTCGGGTTGGATACTCTGAAGAACCTGCCCATTACCCAGTTCCCGGCCAAACTTCTCATTCAGCACGTAGAAACCAAATTCGATGGACTGCAAGACATGGCGACCCCAGTCCGCTTCCGGATTGGTCTTTGAATGGGCATGCTTCCAGGCAAAGCGATCTGGCCAGGCGTCATTAAACGCGCTTCTTTGCTCATCAGTCAGGTCAGCACGAAACTGAACCGCCTCATCTGCCGTGGTCAGTGTTCCGTCAATTCGTTGTGCAGCGTTGCTGACCAGATTGTGTGAACCGGTCCCGGTACCTTTGTCCGTGTAGACCACGGCACAACCTTTTTTCAGGCCCCACTCGCCGGCAGTACCAATTGCCCCGTAAATTCCACGGGAACCAGACGACGGCGCGGTAACCATGCAAGGGCGCTCAATATCAAAGCTGTCGGGCACCTGAGCCATCACCGTCACGGGCACATCCGCTCCAGGGACCAACATGGAAGCAATGTATTCGTCGCCGGCGATCCGACCTTCCCCACTGGCACCAACCTGCGGACCGAAAAAGGTTCCGTAACCACCTCCGGGAACGGTATCGACCAGAGCCCGGTAGTTACTGTAGATGGCGAGTCGGCGAAGTTCTGCCGCGGTGGGGTTGAGGGGGTCTGAAAACTCAGGCGCGCTGGCACTGGCCAGCCCGTCAGCTCCCAGACCGGCGGTCAGCAGGTCATCAGTCAGCCCATCGTAGCTGGTCTGGCTTATCTCTCCGAGGACGAAGTCAGGAATTGCATTGAAGGGCTTACCATCCTTACAGGCAGTGAGGCTCAACCCCGAAGCGCCGATCAGGGCGCAGAGCATTACTCGTTTCATGATCGTTCCTTGTTTGTTGTTGTAAACGAACAGACCAGGCCCTCGAGCCGGGCCTCAGAAACGCCATGCGGATCCTGTGCCAAAACATTAACCAACTGTTTTATAAAGCTTTATTTAATAAACAGATCGTAGGAAAAGAAAATCATCCGGACTTCCGGACAATGAAAAGCAACGAAGTTCGGGGAAAACAGCAGTGTCGCCTGCCTGGCGCTGGCTGTCCCAGAAAACAGACACTGTATGGAATACCGGACAATGAGAAGACACGCCGCGTTCGATGGCAGTCCAGCGCCCGTCAGCAGCAGCCTCCTGATGCCGCCGGGTTGCCTGATACGTCATCATGCGTGTGGCCGTTGAGAACCTAGCCAATCCCGATAAACGGAAGCAGACTCAGGCCCATGATCACCAGAATCGCCACGCAGGCTGCGAGGGTTCGAACCGGTCGCCGTCTGAGCATAAACCAGAAGCCGCCCGAATCCCCCCGGGCCAGGTGCTCCTCATACACCTGCCTCTGGCGTTCAAAGCGTTGCTGCTGATACTCATCAAGCAGTGCTCTGGCCCGAGCGGCCTCGTCATCATCGTGCACCCAGAAACCGCCCATACTAATACCCCAACGGCTTGGCGGCGTTTCGTAAAAAGCCACTTCGTGGGCATCGAACAGCGCCCGGATTTCATCGGCTTCGTCATCGGGCACATGGCGGAGATTCATCAAGTGGTGCGGCATGGAAGCTCGTTGTCTGGTATCGGATGCGGGAATCCCTATATCCTAGCATCAAAGCAAGACTGGCCAAATTCGACACCCGGAACCGTGAATGACCGATAGCCCCCTCCGACTGCTGCTGGATTTTGACAATCAGGCGCAACGGGACAGATCGCAAGCCCCGAACTTCCTGCATCGCCGGGATCGCAAGTTCGCATTGATGTGTGAACAACAGGGCGTTGCCCCGAATCCCCCCCGTTGGCTGGCGCACCTGAAACGCCTCAGTGGACCAGAGGCAAGCCCGGCATCCACCGATCGGCCCCTGAAAACATGGCGTCGGATCAATCGGGGATTTGCAGCCGTTGGCACCCTTGCAGGTCTGTTTACCATGGCCGGGCTGCTATTTTACGATGGCGGACAACGCATCAACATTACCGTTATCCTTGCGTTTGTGTTGTTGCAACTGTTGCTCGCCCTGTTCACCACTGCACAGTCATTGGCCGGATGGCAGCCCTGGCGCGGATTGCTGCGGCGTTTTGTAACCGGCCAGAGCAACGGGATGTTCAACAGGCTGCACCCCTTACTGATGGCCAGGGCCGCTCATGTTGGCGGTATCTGCTTCGCCACCGCGGGCCTGGTCACTCTGGTGACCATGGTGGTGATCCACGACCTTGCCTTTGGCTGGAGCACCACGCTGGAAACCGCAGCGGCAAGCTACCACGGACTGATTCAGGCCGTGGCTACTCCCTGGGCCCGGGTTTGGCCGGCAGCGGCTCCGGATATTGCACTCATTGAAGCCACCCGTTTTTTCCGTGCCGGCGGCGACAACGCCAGTGCGAGTCCTGCCCAATGGGGCCAATGGTGGCCATTTGTCGCCATGCTCTGGGCCACATGGGTGCTGTTGCCACGACTGCTGCTCTGGTGTCTGGCTTCTGTCCAGATCCGGCAAAAAGCCCATCAGCTACTGGTCGGCCATCCCGCCATGCATGCCCTTCTGTATCGCCTGGAAACGCCCACCCTGGACACTGGCAATAGCCACCATGATGCCGATGACCTCCCCGATACCCGGGACCGCAACAGTCTGCTTCCATTGCCCGACAGCGATACCCTGTTGTGTTGGGCCGGTGCCGGTGAGCCGGAACTACCCGACGCCCTGCGATCCGGCAAACAGCTCATTCTCCGGGCTGGCGGCAGTGCCAGTCTGGCCGATGATGACCAGGCCCTCCAGCGGATTGCAGACCATCTGGCAATGGGAACCAACGCGGTGGTCCTGTTGGTTCGTGGCTGGGAACCGCCCACCGGCGAGCTCCAGGATTTTCTGGAAACCGCCCGTGACACCTGGCCCGGCACAACACGGGTAGCCCTGGTGCCTCTGGCTGCGGACATCAGAAACGAACCCGACCACCACCAGATCCAGCCCTGGCTGCGGTTTGCTGAACGCCTGGGCACGGAGTTCGTTCAGGTGTCTCTGCCGCCCTTTCAGACCCCCGATCCCTATATCGTCCACAGAGGGCTGTCATGATGCCGGCACCCACATTTGCCGTGGTCGGCCACCCCAACAAGGGCAAATCCAGTGTGGTGGCGACCCTGTCCCAGAACGATGCCATTGCTATTGCCCTGGAACCGGGAACCACCCGTAAGCGCCATACCTACCCGTTGAAAGTCGATGGGCGGACACTCTACACTCTGGTGGACACCCCGGGATTCCAGCGCCCCAGGCGGGTAATGCAATGGCTGGAAGCTCACAGTGTATCCGCCTCCGACCACACCGATGCCCTCCGGGCCTTCGTGACACAGCATCAGGGCGATGGCCGGTTCACCGATGAGTGCGAGCTTCTGACACCATTACTGGAAGGCGCAGGCATTATCTATGTCGTGGATGGTTCAGTACCCTACAGCCCCGAACATGAAGCAGAAATGACCATCCTGCGTTGGGCAGGTCGGCCAAGCCTGGCAGTAATCAACAGCATCGGCGTTGACGACTACAGTGACACCTGGCAGGCAGCACTCGGCCAATTTTTTCAGGTTGTGCGCAAGTTCGACGCTGTTCGTGCCTCTTTTGCGCAGCATCTCAGCCTGTTACGAGCATTCGGACAACTGGAGCCGGCCTGGGAAGTGCCACTGGAGCAGGCTATCCAGCACCTTTCCGACCAACGGCTGCATCGCCGCCGACAGGCTGCCTTACTGATTGCCAGGGCGCTCGGGGACATGATGTCCTACCGGGAAAAGCGCACTCTGACTGCCAGTCAGACCACCGAAACCAGCGACGGCACTCTGGCCGATCAGTTGCGAAAACGCTGGTACCGGAACCAGCGAAAACGAGAACAGACCCTGCGTGTGGACATCGAACACCTGTACCAGCATCAACGTATTGAGCGCCAGGAAGCCGAACTGGAGTGGCACAGTGAGCATGATCTGTTTTCTGAAGACAGCCGCAAAGCCTGGGCGGTGAGCAAGCGTTACCTGGCCACAGCCGGCTTTGGCGCCGGGGCTGTCAGCGGAGCCGGCATTGATGCTCTGACCCTGGGATCTTCTCTGGGTACCGGTGCACTGGTAGGCGGCCTGATTGGCGCCGCCGGCAGTTATTTCTATGGCGACCGGCTGGCGCTGCCGGCACTGAACATCGGCGCTCTCAGAGACGGCTTGAAAACAGCCACTTTCGGCCCTGTACAGGACAGCCAGTTCGGCTATGTTGTATTGGGGCGTGCCGTGGATCACTGGTGGCACATCAGCCACCGGAATCACGCCGGCAGGGATCTTCTGGACCTTGAGCCAGCAGACCACCACTGGCTGGAAAATCTCGGAAAAAGCGACCGGCATGACATCCAGAAGGCCTTCGACAAGTGTCGTAAACAGCAACCTCTGGACGAGCGTCAGCGGGAGAAATTCAGCCTGGCCATTGAGCAGGCCATGGCTGTTTACGACGATTGGCGGTTGAACCGTACCTGAAAGGAATGTTTATACTAAAAAGCTATTCCATCACGATATGAGGAATGTGAATGAAAATCGTACGAGTGCAAGACATTATCGGTACCGAGCGCGAAGTGA
The DNA here is from genome assembly GCF_018860425.1 of Marinobacter sp. F3R08. GTDB lineage: Bacteria > Pseudomonadota > Gammaproteobacteria > Pseudomonadales > Oleiphilaceae > Marinobacter. The sequence goes on from NZ_JAHKPI010000014.1 coordinate 89,056, forward strand.
CCGGCCCTGGCTGGACAAGCCGCCGCATGCTGCTGAAAAAGGACGGCATGGGCTTCTCCTTCCACGAAACCATCATTCCCGCGGGCGCCGAACTGAACCTCTGGTACAAGCACCATCTGGAGGCGGTCTACTGTGTTGCCGGCAATGGCAAGATCCTGGACAAGGCCACCGGCGAAACCCACGAGATCACCGATGGCACGCTCTACGCACTCGACAAGCATGACCAGCACACGCTGTATGGCGGCACCGAAGACATGCGGCTGATCTGTGCCTTCAACCCGCCGGTCACCGGCCGGGAAGTCCACGATGAAGACGGCGCCTATCTGCCAGACACCAGTGAAGACTGATTCACTTGCCTGTGGCTGAGCACCGCGCCACAAACACACCGCCACCGCCAGCCAGACTGCTGCCGGTGGCGGTGTTGCTTTGGTTCGCCGGTGTTTATCTGCGCATCCCGGTACTCGTCGCACCGCCGTTGGCACCGTTCATCGGCGATGAACTGGCACTGACCCAGGCTCTTACTGGCGCCCTGACGACGCTCCCCATCCTGATGCTGGCAATCGGATCCATGCCCGGCGCACTGGCCATTGCCCGCATGGGGCCTCGCAATACCCTGGCGCTGGCCATCGTTATCATGGTGATCGGCTCCGCCGGTCGCGGCCTGGTTCCCGACACCTTCACACTGATGCTCGCCAGTGCCGTTATGGGGCTGGGCGTGGCAATGATGCAACCGGCCTTGCCGGCCCTTCTGCCCAGATGGCTGGAACCCCATCATCTGGCTCTCGGTTCGGCCATCTACATGAACGGCATGCTGATGGGCGAATTCATCGGCGCCGGTATTACCCTGCCGGTCCTCATGCCACTGCTCGACAACAGCTGGCGCGCGACCCTCCTGGCCTGGTCACTCCCGGCCTTGGCGGTGGCCGTGGCCCTTTATCTGCCAAAGCGTGACCGGGCGAAACCCGTAGGCAAAGTCTCCTGGCTGCCAGACTGGAACAACCCACTTACGCTCAGAATCGGCTTGCTACTCGGCCTGTCCGGGTCATTGTTCTTCGGCCTCAACGCTTACATGGGCAACCTGCTCGAACAGCAAGGTCAGTTTGAGAAACTCGCCGATGCGCTGTTCTGGTTTAACCTCGCCCAGGTTTTTGCCTCCCTGACCATGCTCAAGATGGCCCGCGTCTGGGTAGGACGCCGCTCTGCCATCATCGTTACCGCCACTCTGGGTATTCTGGGCACCCTGGGCGCTATCATCTTCTCCGGATGGTGGTCCATTGCCAGCGCTACCCTGATGAGCTTCACCGCCGGCATCCTCCTGATTCTTCTGGTAGCCGTGCCGCCACTGGTTACGCCCTCCCGGGAAACCGGCCGTCTCTCAGCCGGTACTTTCCTGGTCGGCTACACCATGGCCTTCTCAGTTCCCATGCTTGGTGGGCTGGTGGCGGACTGGACCGGCGACGCAAGGCACGCCATCCTCACCATCCTCGCCTACAGTGTTCTGGTGCTGCCCCTGGCGTTCACCCTGGATCTGAAGCGAAAAAAGATCCCGCCTGAAAACGGATTTGTTACCGACTGAAAAGGAGGCCTTCAGATCGGTGCTGACCGTGATAAACTGCCGATTATTTGAACACAATGGCGTACCGCTTCTATGTCAGACATCGCATCAATTGCCGCCGCCAGCACTCAACTGAGTCAGCAACGCGTGCAAGAGCAGGCCCAGATTTCTGTCCTCAAAGCGTCTCTCGACATGGCTCAACAGGGTGCCTTACTGCTGCTTGAGGGCGTGACTGAAACGGCGGTGGTAACGACCGGCGCCAATCCATCGGACAACGTTGGCAGCCTGCTTGACGTAAGAGCCTGATTTCATAGCCCCCTCCACAACAACTGCCGGGCAAGTGGATAACCAGTGCCCGGATGTTCCTGTTCCACCCGAATCACTGTCATGATTATCGCGCAGGACGCTTTTTCGTTCCCTGCTGAGCCTGTGCGGTAAACGGATCCTCCGGCCAGGGGTGTTTGGGGTAGCGGCCGCGCATGTCCTTGCGCACTTCCGGGTAGGCATTGCGCCAGAAACTGGCCAGATCAGCAGTCACTGCCAGTGGTCGCTGGGCGGGTGAAAGCAGATGGATGACGACAGATACCCGACCTCCGGCGACGGTGGGGGTTTCCGTCCAGCCGAACAGGGCCTGCAGTTTGGCCGCCAGAACCGGACCACTCTCTGTGGTGTAGTCCAGACGGACCTTTTGGCCCGTGGGAATCGTCAGGGCCGTGGGTGCGAGCGTTTCCAGTTGCTGCCGGGACGGATAATTCAGAAGGCTGATCAGAGCGGTCAGCAGATTCATACGGGCCAGCTCCGTCCAGCGACTCATGCCGGATAGAAACGGCCCCAACCACTGCTCCAGATTTTCAAGCAGGGCGGCGTCACTGGTGTCAGGCCAGCCATCATTGGGGAAGTGTTGGGCCAACAACCGGACACGGGCACACCACTGACGGCTGTCGTCGGTCCAGGGCAGGCTGTCCAGTCCCTTTTTCCGGACCGCATCAAGCAGGCCCCGCTGAACGAGTTCCGGATCAATCCGGGTAAGCGGTCTCTCCTGGAGTACCAGCTCACCCAGTTTCCTTAAACGCCGGGCCACCACGGTGCCCCGGTTGTCGTCCCACAATGCCTCTTCGGTATCCTGAATATGGCCAGACAGATCCCGCTCCAGATCCGGAATATCCACCGGCGCCGCCAGGTAGATGGTCGCCTCCCTGGCTCTGCCATCCAGCTCCGCCGCAACCAGCCAGTCGTGTCGGGCCAGGGGATCCGCCTCTCTCAGCACCGCCCCTTTGCCATTACTGAGCTGATACCTGGGTGCCTTACCAGACCGGCGACGCGCAACACGATCAGGGTAGGCCAGGGCCAATAGCCGGCCGATCTCTGTCTCTGACGGTAATTGGGCATCCGCCGGCACCGGTCCGGAAAGCCGCCTTGCCGCCTGGCGCACAGCTTTCAGGCGCGCGGTGTCCAGGGTCCGGTCCGCACGCTCACCATAGAGTAGACGGACTCGCTCATGCATATCCGCCCCCGCGCCGGGACCCAGGAGATCACGCTCTTCCAGCAGGGCAGCCAGCGCGGCGGCAGGACCACCGAGCCCGATAGAACGTCCTCGCAGCACCATATGCGCCAGTCGCGGATGAATACCCAGTTCCCGTGCGGCCTTGCCGTGTTCGGTAATGGCGCCATTGGTATCAAGCATATCCAGCCACTGCAGCAGTGCCACCGCCTGTTGCCAGTGCGCACCGGGAGGCTCGTCAATCCACGCAACACCGCTGACCTCCCTGGCGCCCCACTGGGCCAACTCCAGAACCAGCGGCGCCAGATCGGCCTCAAGAATCTCAGGCGGCGTGTAATCCGCCAGCCCGAACTGCTCCGACTCACTCCAAAGCCGGTAACAGATTCCGGACTCGATCCGGCCAGCCCGACCTTTACGCTGTTCCGCGGAAGACCTGGAAACCCGGCCGGTCACCAGCCGGGTCATGCCACTATTGGGATCAAACACCGCCCGTCGCTGCTGACCACTGTCGACAACAACCCGGACGCCTTCGATGGTCAGGCTGGTTTCGGCAATTGCGGTGGCCAGTACCACCTTGCGCTGGCCTTCAGGCGCCGGGGAGATGGCCTGATCCTGTTGCTCCGATGTCAGATTGCCGTAGAGCGGCATAACAAGCACATTGTCCGGCAGTGCGCCCCGAAGTTGCCGCTCCACCTTGCGAATTTCGCCGGCACCAGGCAGGAATATCAGCAGGGAGCCGGTTTGATCCCGCAGCGCCTCCTGAACCACGGCTGCGACCTGATCCATCATCCGGCCGTTGCGAGGCAACGGACGATAATGGACCTCAACCGGAAAGGCACGCCCCTCACTGACGATTACCGGCACATCTCCGAGCACCTGTGCGATTGGCCCGCTGTCCAGGGTTGCCGACATCACCAGCAGGCGCAGATCCTCCCGCAACGCCTGCTGGGACTCCCGGACAAGGGCAAGGCCGAGGTCGGCCTGGAGTGAGCGCTCATGGAATTCATCGAAAATGACTGCGGCATATTCCTCCAGCATCGGATCGGCCTGGATCAATCGCGTCAGGATGCCTTCCGTTACCACTTCAATGCGGGTCGCAGCGGAAACCCGGGTGTCCAGCCGGGTGCGATAGCCGACCGTCTGGCCCGCCTTCTCGTTCAGCTGCTTTGCCATAAACCGGGCCGCGGATCGGGCCGCCAGCCGACGGGGTTCCAGCATCAGAATCTTGCCATTTCCGCGCCAGGGTGCATCCAGAAGGGCCAGGGGAACGCGGGTGGTTTTGCCAGCCCCGGGCGGGGCCTGCAAGAGCACGGTACTGCTGTATTCCAGAACGTTTCTCAGCTCTGGAATGATGGCATCGATGGGGAGCATGGATTTCCGGGGTCTGGTTTTAAAGCGGCGACGACGCCTTGAACGGCGTCAGGAACTCACCCTATCCCGATTGGCCTTCGCCCATTGGTATATCCGTTCGAAGGCCTCGGCCAGGTCGTTCGGATTATGAGGCGGCTGAATCACAGCGGCAAGTTCCCCATCCGGGTTCAGCAAAGCGAAATGGCCACTGTGATCCACCAGCAGCTCGCCGTCCACCTCCCGGTGGACAAACACCGCGCTCAGGCTTTTGGCCAGTTCCCGCAGGGTGTCGAGATCACCCGTCAGGCCGTGGAAGTTCTCACCAAAGAAACCGGTGTAGGCTTTTAGCTGTTCCGGGGTGTCATGCTCCGGATCCGCGCTGATCAACAGATAATCAGGCTGCGGTAATTCGTTCGACAGTAGCTTATCTGTCTGACGCAGATTGGCCATGGCCGCAGGGCAGATATCCGGACAGTTGGTGTAGCCGACAAAGGCAAAGGTCCAGCGCCCTCTCAGGCTCTCACGGGTAACTGTTTCACCGTTCTCATCCGTCAGCGTGAACTCCGCCAGCTGGCGTGGCTCGTCATACACATAGGTGTTGAATTCCGTGAGCTCCGGCGCCGGTGCCGGTTCCTGGTTTCCAACCAGAAACACCTGCCGGCCCACTACGAGCCCGAAGATCAAAACAACAATTAACAGCAAACAAAAAAGGGTAAAGCGGATCGAGCTGGAGCTTTTCATGGGTGGTCCATTCCGGTGGTCAGATTAGCAGCACTATGTCTGACTCAGAAAAACACAAAATGATCCACAAGCAATACCACAAACAGCGCCATGAGGTAAGTGATGGAATACTTGAAGGTATTCAGAGCCACGCGCCGGTCATCACCCTTCAGCAGCCGGACCGCGTACTGCAGGAAGCGCAGACCAAGAACCAGGGCGCCCACCAGGTAGATACCGCCAGACATGCCTGTGACAAAAGGTAGCAGACTGACCGCCAGCAACATCAGTGTGTAGAGCAGGATATGCAGCTCAGTGAACCTGTTGCCATGGGTCACCGGTAACATCGGAATACCCGCCTTGGCATACTCTTCCTTGCGGTGAATTGCCAGAGCCCAGAAATGCGGTGGCGTCCAGGCGAAGATGATCAGCACAAGAAGCAGCGCATGACCTTCAACCTGGCCGGTCACTGCCGTCCAGCCTAGCAGTGGCGGCATGGCGCCTGCCAGTCCGCCTATGGTGATGTTTTGCGGCGTGGCCCGCTTCAGAAACAGGGTATAGACACCGGCATAGCCTACCAGCGAAGCCAGAGTCAGCCAGGCAGTGAGGTGATTTACCTGCCACATCAACACAGTCATACCGACACACGCCAGAATACCCGCAAACAGAATGGCGTCCAGGGGCGAGATCTTGCCCGTGGCCACCGGCCGCTTGCGGGTCCGGGCCATGACCGTGTCAATCTTCTGATCCACCACATGATTGACCACTGCCGCGGCACCGGCCAGCAGAGCTATGCCGAGGTTACCCCACAGCAAAACGCCCCAGCCGGGCACTCCTGGTGCAGCCAGCAACATGCCAATCACCGAGGTAAGAATCATCAGCGCAACCACCCGGGGCTTGGTCAGCTCCAGGAAGTCACGCCAGGAAATGGTTGCTCTGGATTCGCTCGCAATTGCCTGGGCTGGCAGTGCTTCCACGTGCTCGCTCATGCCGTCACCTCCTGGTTCATTGTTGTTGTGTGTGTTGCTCTGACGTTGCGTGTGCCCGGTAACAGTTGATACTGCCAGATCAAATGAATCACTGACAAAAGAAGTCCCGCACCCATGGCGTTATGGGCCACGGCAATGGACAGGGGAATATGGAAAATCACATTCGTGAGCCCCAGCAGGATCTGGACACTGAGCACGACGGCCACCAGTCGAATGGCGTTGTCCAGGCCCGAATCGCCCCGCCGCCGCCACATCATCGCCAGCAGAGCGGCAAAATAGACCAGCACCACCATGGCCCCGAGCCTGTGGGTAACGTGAATGGCCACCCGCCCGTCCGCCGTCAGCTGGCCACCGAGGTAGTTGGGGCCCACATGCTGGGTGATATCAAAGCCGTGCTGGAAATCCATGCCCTCGGGCCACCACTGCCCCTGACAGGTTGGCAGATCAGTGCAGGCAACGGCCGCATAGTTCGCCGCTGTCCATGCCCCCAGCGCAATCTGCATGACCACCAGCAGAAGGCCGCCATACAACCATGGCCGGAAACCAGCCAGTGGCGTCGATGCCAGCGACTTCCGATCCTGTTCCTGCCTGGCTTGTCGTCGCAACCTGAAGGTCAGCAGCGTCAGCAGGCTCAGGGTCGTAAATCCGCCGAGGAGGTGCAGCGCCACCACCTGGGGCCACAGTTTCAGGGTCACCGTCCACATGCCGAAGGCTCCCTGGAGAACGATGAATCCGGCAATGAACAGCGGCAGCTTTACCGGCACACCCAGTCGCCGGTTGCGGACCGCGCAGGCGGCCAGACCGAAGACCACCAGACCCAGAGTTCCCGCGGCATAGCGATGAATCATTTCCGGCCAGCCCTTCTGTACATCCACCGGTGTATCCGGAAAGCGGGCATTTGCGATGGCAATGCTGGATTCACTCTGAGGCACGGTCAGAAAGCCGTAACACCCGGGCCAGTCAGGACAACCCAGCCCGGCGTGAACCAGGCGCGTCCAGGCACCCAGCATGATGACGACAACCGCCAGAAGTGCCGCAAACGTGGCCCACTTCGCCATCTTTCGGGCCGCCAGGGATGATGAAGGAGACGACTGATTCAAGGCTGACTCTCCGCTCCGACCATTAACCGATCTGTGACAATTTGAGCAGATGCTTGAGATCCTCCAGCATGTCCTTGCCGGTATGCTCGGAACCGTAATGCATCATGATATTGCCGAACGGGTCGACCAGCAGAATACGCGGCTCCGAATCCGGGCTGATTCCAGCCGGCCAGGAAGGCTCTGTCCCCATCGACGGAACCAGACGTTCCATGGAACTGTATTCCGAGGCCCAACGTGCCTCCAGGTCCCCGGAGACACCAGCCAGCACCGCCGCCCGTGAAACACGGTTAGCGTTCTTGCCAAGCGCGATATTGACCTGCCTGGCCAGATAGAGCAGCTCTTCACATTGGTTTCCACACTGGCCAGCGGAAACCAGCAACAGCCAGTCGGGATCCGTTTGTTCCGGACCGAAACGTTCAGCCAGTGGAGTCCCGGAGGAGGTTTCGAGGCTCAAGGAAGAAACCGGGACAACCGGCTGGAGCAGAACGCCGTTGTTGGTGTGTCCGGCAGGGTTCAGCCAGCCGGTATAAAACATGATGGTTGCCACGATCATCGGACCAAAGCCCAGTGCAAACAGCAAAAATGCCGTCCTGCGGCCGCGACGGGCCTGTTCCGGTGTAGGGCCTTCGTTCTGTTCCTGATCAGATATCCGGTTAGCCATTGTCATTGTCATTATTGGCTCCTGTCTTTCGGTAACTCGCCACTATAGTCAATATAGTCAGCGCCACGGCCAGCGCAAACCATTGCGTGGCATATCCATAATGAGTTTGCGGCCCCATCAGATCCGGCGCCCAATCTGCACGGTAGGCGCCCGGCTGGCGCTCACCGGAAAGCCGCACAATTGTGCCGGGAAGATCCGGAATTTCCTGCCGTGCCGCCTGCCCGGAGAGACTCTGTACCCGTCGAGGCCATTGCCCGCGTGCCACTGGCTGATCCACCAGCACCGGAGGCACCGGGTAATCGCTGATCCGCCCTTCGAGGGTGAAAATGCCCTCGGGCGTTTCTATGTCCGGAAACAGATTCCGGGTCCGCGGCGCCTGCACCCAACCCCGGTTCACCAGTACCGGAGGGCCCGTCAGGGGGCGGAACTCCGTAAGCACTTCATAGCCGGGAACTCCGTCCCGGGTGCGGTTGTCCAGCAGCCAGGTGCGGCTTCCATAGAGGCCGGTCAGGGTTACCGGCCGTCCGCGGGTCAGGTCTTCTGCCACCAGTTCCAACCAGGCCAGGGCTTCTGCCTCCTGCTGCCACTGATTCAGCAGAACCTGCTTTTCCTCCGCACGGTTCAGCTGCCAAACCCCCAGACTGAGAAGCACCGGCAGGAACACACCACTGAAAACCAGCAAGCGCCAGTCAAACTGCCATTCGCGGTGTTTGGGCTGCGAATCAGACATGCTCTGCTATAGTGACCTCAGCGAGTCCGGAAGACAGTCCATTCCGTACATTGAACACTCCAACAACAACAGGAAATTCGATGCTCAAGGCCGTTATCGTTTTTTTGATGCTTGCCGTTGTGGTGAGTCTGTTCAGTGGCCTGTTCTTTCTCATCAAGGATGGCGGAAAAACCAATCGGGTGGTGAACTCCCTGGCGGTCCGGGTGACACTCAGCATACTGCTCCTGGCGGTCATTCTGATCGCATTATGGCAGGGCGCCCTGACATTGAATCCGACGCCCTGATCCCGGTCAGATTATGTAAACGAACACGAACAGGCCCAGCCAGACCACGTCCACAAAATGCCAATACCAGGCCGCCGCCTCAAAACCGAAGTGGTTGTCGGCCGTGAAATGCCCTTTTGTGATGCGAACCAGCATGATGATCAGCATCAACGACCCCAGAATCACGTGAGCGCCGTGAAAGCCGGTCAGCATGAAGAAGGTGCTGCCATAGATCCCGGAGCTCAGCTTCAGATTCAGATCCTGGTAGGCGTGCATGTATTCGTAGCCCTGAACAAAAACGAATACGACGGCCAGCGCAATGGTTGCACCCAGCCAGAGTTTGGTTTTCGCCCGGTTGCCCGCCTTGAGCGCATGGTGAGCAACGGTGATGGTAAATGAGGACGTTACCAGCAAGATGGTGTTCATCAGGGGCAGGCCCCAGGCACTGATAACCTCTTTCGGTCCGGGATAGGCTTCCGGACTCGGGTTGTTGATCAGGGGCCAGCTCGATTGAAAGCCCTCCCAAAGCATGTTGGAGGAACCTCTGTCGCCCTCGCCGCCTAACCAGGGCACCGCAAACATCCGGATGTAGAACAATGCTCCGAAGAACGCTGCAAAAAACATCACTTCCGAGAAAATAAACCAGCTCATTCCCCAACGGAACGACCGGTCCATCTGTTCGCTGTAGAGCCCCGCCCGGCTCTCCCTGATCACGTTGCCAAACCAGCCAAACAACATGTAAGCCATAATCACCGCGCCGATCATGAACATGATCCAGGCACCGGTTGTGCTTTCACCCTGGTTGCCATTGACCATGATCGACGCCACCCCGTACAGGGTTACCCCGAGCCCGACGGTCGCAATGATGGGCCATTTGCTCTGTTCCGGAACGTAATAGGTCTGGTTATCCGCCATGACAGTCTCCGATGGCTTATCCGTTATCGATTGTTGTTGTCACTCTGATGGAGTTGTCTGATACCGCTGGCTGCTTACCCTGGTCATACAACGTGTAGGAAAGCGTAAGTTTGGTGATGTGCTCAGGGAGGTCCCTGTCGACGATAAATATCAGAGGCATCTCGACACTCTCACCGGCATCAAGAGGCTGTTGGTTGAAGCAGAAACACTCGGTTTTATGGAAGTACAGAGTGCCCTCCGAAGGTGACAGACTTGGTACGGCCTGCCCGACCATAGCCTCGGTTGTCGCATTCTCGGCGTAAAAGTTCACCGTTACCGGCTCACCCGGGTGCACATCCACAGAGCGCACGACCGGGCGAAACGTCCAGGTCATTCCCGGCCCATTGGAGGCCAGGAACTGAACCTTCACTGTTCGGTTCATGTCCGCTTCGGCAACCTCGACCGGCTGATACCGTCCTCCGGTCTTGCCGTTGATTCCGGTTATCTCGCAGAACACGTCGTACAGAGGCACCAGAGCAAACCCAAAGGCAAACATACCGACCACACCGGCCATGCACCAGGCAACGACCTGCGCGTTGCTGCGCGGTTTTCCCGATTTGCCTGCCTGCTTTTCAGCCATGGCCCCTGCCTCCGATTATTTCACTTCCGGCGGTGTGGCAAAGGTGTGGTAGGGCGCTGGTGACGGCACCGTCCACTCCAGGCCTTCCGCCCCGTCCCACGGCTTGGCGGCGGCTTTTTTGCCTCCCTTGACGCACTTGACCACGATCAACAGGAACAACAACTGGGTGGCACCAAACATGAAGGCGCCAACACTGGAAACCATGTTGAAATCCGCAAACTGCAGTGCGTAATCCGGAATCCGGCGCGGCATGCCTGCCAGCCCCAGGAAATGCATGGGGAAGAACGCCAGGTTCATGCCGATAAATGACAGCCAGAAATGGGTCTTGGCCAGGGTTTCGTCGTACATGTGACCTGTCCACTTGGGCAGCCAGAAATAGGCGGAGGCAAAAATACCGAATATTGCTCCGGGCACGAGCACATAATGGAAATGAGCAACCACAAAGTAAGTGTCGTGATACTGGAAATCAGCCGGTGCAATGGCAAGCATCAGACCAGAGAAGCCACCAATGGTGAACAGGATGACAAAGGCCACCGAGAACAGCATCGGCGCTTCAAAGCTGAGGGACCCCCGAAACATGGTTGCCACCCAGTTGAACACCTTTACGCCGGTGGGTACGGCAATCAGCATGGTGGCGTACATGAAGAACAGTTGCCCGGTAATGGGAATACCGACCGTAAACATATGGTGTGCCCAGACCACGAAAGACAGCAGGGCGATGGCGCCCACCGCATAAACCATGGAGGCATAGCCGAACAGAGGTTTGCGGGAGAACGCCGGAATGATATGGGATACCGCCCCGAACGCCGGCAAGATCATGATGTAAACCTCGGGATGACCGAAGAACCAGAACACATGCTGGAACAGAACGGGATCCCCACCACCGGACGCGTCAAAGAAACTGGTGCCGAAGTTGATGTCCATCAGCATCATGGTGACAACGCCGGCCAATACCGGCATTACGGCAATCAGCAGGAACGCGGTGATCAGCCAGGTCCAGACAAACAGCGGCATTTTCATCAAAGTCATGCCCGGTGCCCGCAGGTTCAGAATAGTGGCGATCACGTTGATAGCACCCATGATCGACGAGATGCCCATGATATGGATAGCAAAAATGAAGAAAGTGGTACTGGGCGGCCCGTACGTGGTGGATAGTGGCGCGTAGAAGGTCCAGCCGAAGTTGGGTGCACCGCCTTCCATGAACAGGGTGGACACCAGGATCAGGAAGGCGCACGGCAGCAGCCAGAAGCTCCAGTTATTCATCCGGGGCAACGCCATATCCGGCGCGCCGATCATCAGCGGCAACATCCAGTTGGCAAGCCCGACAAAGGCCGGCATAACCGCACCAAAGACCATTATCAGGCCATGCATGGTGGTCATCTGGTTGAAAAATTCCGGCTGCACAATTTGCAGCCCGGGCTGGAACAGCTCCGCCCGGATAACCATAGCCATGGTTCCGCCCAACAGGAACATGGTGAAACTGAATATCAGGTACATGGTCCCGATATCTTTATGGTTTGTAGTCAGCAGCCAGCGGCTGATGCCTCTGGCCGGGCCGTGATGATGATCCTGGGCGTGGGTATCTGCAACCGCACTCATGAAAACCCCCGTTACCGCCATTTATTGTGGCTGGTGATATCTGTTATCTGGCGTTGATTACTGCTGGCTCTTGTAATCAAAAATTTCTTTCGGAGTGACCATTTCACCCGTGTTGTTGCCCCAGGCATTGCGCTCATAGGTGATCACCGCAGCCAGATCCACTTCGCTGAGCTGGCCACCAAACGCCTGCATCGCCGTGCCGGAAACGCCGTTAACCACGATGTCGATGTGAGCCGCCATGTCCCCGGTAACAATCGGGCTTCCCTTCAATGCCGGGAACGCGGGTGGCGCACCGCTGCCGTCCGCCTGGTGACAGGCCGCACAAGCGGTCTGATAGGCTTTCTCACCCCGCTCCATCAGCTCGGCCATGGTCCAGTCTTTCTGAGTCAGTTCGCGCTCACGCTCGGCAGCCTCTTTCTTCTCGGCAACCCAGGCGTTGTACTCTTCTTCGGGAACGGCCTCGACCACCACCGGCATGAAGCCATGGTCCTTGCCGCAAAGCTCGGTGCACTGACCTCGGTAAATGCCGGGCTTGTCGACCCGGGTCCAGGTCTCATTGATGAAGCCGGGAATCGCGTCCTTCTTGACGCCAAAATCGGGCACCCACCAGGAGTGGATCACATCGTTGGCGGTCAGCAGGAAGCGGACCTTTTTACCCACCGGAATCACCAGCGGGTTGTCCACTTCCAGAAGGTAGTTGTCGCCTTTTGCCTGACGGTTATCAATCTGCGCCCTGGGCGTTGCCAGATTGGAAAAATAGCCAAAATCTTCATTGATGTATTCGTATTGCCACTTCCACTGGTATCCGGTGACCTTGATGTCCACCTCGGATTCTGTGGTGTCATACATGTCGACCAGAGTCGCAGTGGCCGGAATTGCCATAATGACCAGGATGACAAAAGGTATGATGGTCCAGAGAATTTCAACCAGTGTGTTTTCGTGGAAATTTGCAGGTTTGGCGCCCTGGGATTTTCGGTGGGCAAAGATAGACCAGAACATAACCCCGAAGACTACGATGCCAATGACAACGCAGATCCAGAGTATGGTCATGTGTAGACTGAATATTTCGTTACTGGTGCCGGTTACCCCCGGGGTCATGTTCAATGTCCAGTCCGCCATGGACCAGGCGGGGAACATCAGACCGCCTAAAAGGGCACCTGCCCGCTGAGCGTGCACGCGCATACTGTGTCTCCACAGAGTGTTATTCTTGTCGGATTTTGCGTTATCCAACTGATCTTCCTGGCGCTCGCATACACCGGAAAATCAGAATGGAAGCCTGCTTACGGATACCTCAAATCCGAGTATAGACACAGATCAAAAAAAGACTAAAAAATCATCTAAACCTAAAAAAGATAATCACGGGATTTTAAGAATCAAAACGAATATGACTTTAAATCTGCAGGCCACTGACCGACGTTTGTGGCTCCTGGCCTGGCCATTAATGCTGACCAACCTCACCGTTCCTCTGCTGGGACTGGTCGATACCGCCGTGCTCGGACACCTGGACAGTCCCGAATACCTGGGCGCAGTGGCCGTGGGGGCCAACCTGTTCAGCATTCTCTACTGGACCTTCGGGTTCATGCGTATGGGCACAACGGGCCTGGCGGCACAGGCATGGGGCAAACGGGACAGCTTCAATCAGGTGGCTCTGCTGCTTCGGTCTGTGCTGCTGGCAACCGGTATTGGGCTGCTGCTGATCCTGTTCCATCAGCCCCTGATCCACACAGGTCTGACCCTGATGAACCCCAGTGAGGGGGTAACCGAGCTGGCGGCGGAATACGCCGCTATCCGGATCTGGAGTGCTCCCGCAGTATTGTGCCAGTACACCCTGGTTGGCTGGCTGATTGGCACCCAGTTCCCAAAGGGACCGATGATCATGCTGATTGTGGCTAACGGCCTGAACATCGTGCTGGATATTGTGTTTGTCACCGTTCTTGGCTGGAACAGCCGCGGCGTTGCTATCGCCACCGTAATTGCCGAGTACGGCGCAGCCACCATCGGTTTTCTGATCGTGTTGCAGCGAATGCCAGAGGGTCAGTCCCTGACCCGGGCCCTGTTCGGCACGCTGGAGGATTACCTGAAAATCCTCCGGGTGAACCGCTACATCATGGTTCGCACCATCGCCTTGCTGCTGGTGCTGGCATTCTTCACCGCCCAGGGTGCTCGTCAGGGTGACACCATCCTTGCTGCCAATGCGGTTCTGATCACGTTCCTGTTGCTGATTTCCAATGCCCTGGACGGCTTTGCAAATGCCGCCGAAGCACTGATTGGCGAAGCCATCGGCAAAGGCAGCCGGCGCATGTTCCGTGTGGTCTTTCGCAGCGCCCTGAGGTGGTCGATCTGGGGTGCCCTGCTGCTCACCATCCTGTTCGTTGCCTTGGGACACTGGCTGATTGCCCTGCTCACCGGTATTGAAGAGGTACGAACCACCGCCTGGATCTATCTGCCCTGGCTATGGCTGTTACCCTTCGCAGCCGTCTGGGGCTTCCTGCTTGACGGTGTCTTTATCGGTGCCACCCGCACCCGGGACATGCAGAACACCATGCTGTTCTCAGCCCTGGCCGTCTTTGCACCGGTGTGGTGGTTAACGCAAGGCTGGGGAAACCACGGCCTCTGGTTCGCTCTGATTTCTCTGATGGTAGCGCGGGCACTGAGTATGGGCTGGTTATGCTGGTCTCATACCAGGAACGGCCGGTGGTTCCAGAGTCAATGACACAGATTCAAACGGTAACATTACAACCAGGTATTTTCGCAGTGGTGGAAAAGCAACCGTACAAATCTCGGCTACACTTGTCTGAAAAGGCAGGCACGATGTGGTAGCCAGCCATCCTCTCCTGCCCAGGTATTCGTTGCTAAAAATTGCTAACAGCGGGAGGCGCCTTGCGACCTCAATTCGTTCAGACATCGGCTTCTCCTGAAATGACACCACAGGTAGTCCTAGAGATTATTGATCAGGCACGGCGCAAGGAAGCCCGCTCCGGTACGTTCCTCCGGCAGCTGCACGACAAGGTCGCAGCACTGCCGTCTGTGGTGACCATCGACGGTTATCAGCCCACCACTTCCCTGTTCCAGTTCGTGGTTGAATACATCGAAATGGCACCCAGGCTTATCGAATGTGTCGAAGCCTGCGCGCAACAAGCCAACAAAGCCGACCTGTTCGAGCCGTTTGTCGATGCAGCTATCCGTTATTTCACCCAGCCGTCAGTGCTTCTGGTGCGCTATGATGGCCTGGATGGCCTGCTCATTCGAGCGTATCTGTGCCATCGCCTGATGGAAGAAATGTACGAAAATAACCGCTACACCCGGGCCAGTGAACTGGTGGATATAGAGGCAACTCGTGCTAATCTTCTGGCTCACCAGCTGATTGGAGAGCCGTTCGCCAATGAACTGGACGATTCAATAACCGTAACCCTGTTGCAGATCGCTGGTACGCCAGATTATTACGAGCTGAACCTCGACCCGTTCGTCGAGCAGGTGAACAACGCTGCCTGGGACTGGATGCGGCAATACTGGGAAAATCTGCTGGTGCGTAATCACATCCGATTGTCCCTCGGTTCCAGCCCGACCTGAACGTTTCAGAGGATTGATGAAGACATCTGTAGTTGCAGTATTGGCGGCCCTGCTTCTATCCGTCATGCCAATGATAGCCAGCGCGTATGAACTGTCCGTCACTGTTCTTCTGAACGGCACCAGCGAGCCTGTGGCAGACGCCGTGGTTTTTGTGGAAGATACCCGACAGACGGCCCCGGTTGCCGCCGAAATCTATCAGAAAGATCGCGCCTTTCATCCACAGGTGCTCGTCATTCCTGTCGGTTCCAGCGTGGATTTTCCGAATCGCGACAATACCCAGCATCACGTCTATTCGTTTTCACCGGCCAAGCCCTTCAACATCGAGCTGTATGCCGACCGGCCGGCGTCACCCATCGTTTTTGACAAACCCGGCATTGTCGAACTGGGCTGCAACATTCACGACCATATGCAGGGATTTGTCATCGTTACCGACAACGCTGCCACAGGACAGACCAATGCCGCCGGACAGGTTACCCTGACCCTTGACCCTCAGGGCACCGACGGCGATCAGAATCGTTTGCTGTTAAAGGTCTGGCATCCAAGACTCGTGGATAACACTCGCCCGGCGCTCCGTGAGCTCAAGGGCCGTCAGCCGGCGGTCGTGACCCTCGATCTGGAACCCGAGCCTGCGCTCAATGGCCCGATGGACCGCCTTCAGCAACGTTTCCGGGAACTTTGATGGCGTCCGCATCCCGCCTTGGCTTTCGTGGCCGCCTCATTACCGCAATGATCTCGTTGGTGGCACTGGTCAGCCTGGTGATCGTGGCTCTGCTGATGGTGTACCTGTTCGAGGATGAGAAGAATCGGGCACTGGAGCAGCTGGCCATCGGAGAACGCCTCACCAACGAGATCATTGACCGGCGCACCGACCTGGAATTGTCCCGACTGGACGTTGTGGTACAGGATTTCGGGTTCCGCTCCGCCATCGCCAGCCGCGACCCGGGCACCATCGACAGCGCTCTGGAAAACCACAGTGGCAGAGTAAATGCCGACTTCGCCCTGTTGCTTGATGGCCAGGGTAAGCCACTGGCCTCAACCTTGACGCGCCCTTTGCCGGACATTCCCCAAGAACAACTGAGCAACGCCCGCCACAATGGCTTCACCCGAACACTGCAAGCCATTGGTGGTAAAGGCTACGAAGTCCTTATCATTCCGATCGCGGCGCCCGGACTCAGAGCCTGGCTGGTAACCGGGTTTGCCATGGATCAGGCTCTGGCAGACGTGATCGCCCGGCTCAGCGGAACATCGGTGATCTTACGGGCCCGGTCAGAACAGACTGGCGAGCTCACCAGTATTGCCGCAACCACCAGTGTCGATGACGATCTGGAAGAGGAGCTGGCCCGGGCACCGGCCAACGCGAATTTCATCGAAAGCGCCGGCTATTTCACCCGCATTAAAAATCTTGGCGAATCAGATCCTGCGGCCATTCAGGCCGTGTTGCTGATCAGCCGTGACGCCACCCTGCAAAACTATTACACACGGGCCGTGGAAATCGCCCTGCTGGTGGCCGCCATCCTGATCTTCGCCATTGTACTGGCACTGGTCATCGCCCGAAATCTGGGTCGCCCCGTGTTGCAACTGGCGAATTATGCGCGCGCTATCGGAAACGGTGAAACTCCCTCAGCACCTGCCATCCGGGCCGGTGGAGAACTGACCGAGCTCCGGAATGCCCTGAGGGATATGCTGTTGGGCCTGCGGGAACGTGAGGCGCAGATCCGCTATGCGGCCACCCACGATGACGTTACCGGACTGGGTAACCGAAACGCATTGATGCAGGCCGCCTCCGAGCTGTTCGAAGAAAACGGGCAGGGCACTCTGGTGGGTATCCAGCTGAACGATCTTTCCGACATTAACGACACCCTCGGCCTGGAGTTCGGTGACAAGGTACTCATCGGAATATCCAATCGGTTGCAGCAGGAACTCCCGGATGCCCGGGTGCTTGCCCGCACCGGCGGCGGAGAGTTCCTGGTCCTCCTTCCGTTGCTGTCCCCTGAGAGACGCAACCACAGGATCCGGCAGCTGCATGACCTCATTGAGTCTCCATTGCTGATCGACCAGAGCCCATTCTCCCTGCGCGTCACCATGGTGACCATGGAGCTACCGGAGGATGCTTCCGACACTAACGCCCTGCGCCGCAGGCTCAACCTGACCTTCGAAAAGGCAGAGGCGCTTTCCGAACCCTTTACCCGCTACCAGCCAGGGCAGGACGAGAGTCACCTCAGAGAACTGAAGCTCGTTGCCGATCTGCATACAGCCATCCTGAACAACGGGTTGCACATGAACTACCAGCCCAAGCTGGACAGTCGTACCGGCAAACTCGTGCAGGTGGAAGCCCTGGTTCGCTGGAACCATCCGGAGCTGGGCTTCATTTCCCCGGAAGAGCTTATCTTTCTTGCCGAACAATCGGGGCAGATCCACGATCTGACGGCCCATATCCTGCAAAGGGTTGCCGGTGACGCACGACAGTGGAAGAAGGAGGGCGTCGACGCGAGTGTCGCCATTAACCTGTCAGCCATGGATCTTACCTGGCCAGACCTGACCCGGCATATTTCCGAGACATTCCAGGACTGGCAGCACGAATTTGAACGGATAACTCTGGAAGTGACTGAAAGCGCCCTGATGGAAGACCCGGAACAGGCGATGGTTACGCTGAACAAACTCCGGGCCCTTGGTGTCACGTTGTCGGTGGATGATTTTGGTACTGGCTATTCCTCCTTGTCCCAGCTACGGAAACTGCCCGTACAGGAGTTGAAAATCGACAAGTCGTTTGTACTCAACCTGGATTCTGAACCCCAGGACCAGCTGATCGTCCGATCCACCATTGATATGGCCCATGGTCTGGGACTGCAGGTTGTAGCCGAGGGCATTGAAAACCTGAACGCCTGGCAGCTTCTGCAACACTGGGGTTGCGATATGAGTCAGGGCTTCTTTCTGAGCCGCCCGGTGTCCGCCGGGGATTTACCGGAAACCGCCCGATCACTGGCTGCCCGCGAACAGGAATTGGCCCAGCCCAACCCGGAGTCTTCAACATGACAGCACGGTGTCTCGTTGCCCTCATCGTCGCAGGCCTTGTCGCACCGGCGGCAATGGCCGACATTGGCAGCCGGATCTGGGCGACCGGAGGCGTCACCACCATAGAAGGCAGTGCCGGCGGCGGCCTGGTGCCCTGGGCCCTGCTGGGCAGTTACGCCAGTGATGAGGAATGGGGCGGCACCCTGGCCCTCAGCCGGGTTGAAGTCGATGACTACAGTCTGTCGGTATTCGGTGCCGGGCTGAACTGGAACAACAGGATTGAACTCTCGGTGGCGCAACAGACCCTGGATCTGGACAGCCTGGTGTTCACGCTGAAAGACGGTTTCGGCCTTGAGCAGGACGAATTACGCCAGAATGTCTTTGCCGCCAAGCTGCGCCTGACTGGCGATGCTCTCTACAGCCCCTGGGGCCAATGGTCTGCAGGCGTTCAGTACAAGCGTCTGAAGGATGCCACCGTGCCTTCAGCGATCGGTGCCCGGGATGATACCGGCACCGATGTCTATGTCAGTGGCAGCAAACTGTTCTTCGCAGCCGTAATGGAGCGCAACCTGCTGGTTAACCTGACCACCCGGATGACCCGGGCCAACCAGGGCGGACTGCTGGGCTTTGGCGGGGACCGCAATAACGGCCATCAATTGATGCTGGAGGGCAGCGTCGGGTTGTTCCTCAACCGAAAATGGCTGGTAGGCACCGAATACAGGCAAAAACCGGATAATCTGGGCTTTGCGGCAGAGGATGACTGGTGGGATCTGTTCGTCGCCTGGGTCCCGGACCGTCGCCTGGCTGTTACGGCGGCGCTGGTCAACCTTGGTGACATTGCCACGCTGGAAGACCAGCAGGGGTTGTATCTGTCTCTGCAAGGGAGTTTCTGATTATGGAACTTTTCAGGCTCAATCTTGCTGTCCCGGGGCTGTTAGTGGTCATGACGTTGATTCTCGGTGGCTGCCAGAATCTGACGCCTCACACCGATGACTCGCTGTATCAGCAGCTCGGCGAGCGTGAAGGTATTGCGCTGGTGGTCGAGGACCTGCTCTACCTGATCGTGGACGATGGGCGCATCAACCAGCAATTCAAAGGCATTGATGTGGCACAATTCCATCGCAATCTGACAGACCAGCTCTGCGCTCTGAGTGGCGGGCCCTGTACCTATACCGGTCGGGGAATGCGGGAACTGCATGCCGACATGGCTATCACCGATACCCAGTTCAATGCCCTCGCCGAGAACCTGATTCTGGCTATGGAACAGAACGATATCCCCACCGGAGCCCAGAACCGGCTGATCAAACAGCTGCTACCTCTGTATCCTGACATTCGCAACCTGTAAAACGGAGACCCGAACCTTGCTCGAAAACGCTGATCTGGGAAAACTGATTATCCGCCTGACCCTGGGCGGCCTCATGCTGTTTCACGGCATTGCCAAGCTACTCAACGGCATCGGATTTATTGAAGGGGAGCTTGCAAGCCACGGCCTGCCAACCCTGCTGGCCTATGGGGTCTTCGTGGGTGAGATCCTCGCGCCCCTGATGATCATCCTTGGCTATCAGACCCGGATTGGCGCCTTGTTGATTGTTTTCAACATGCTGTTTGCCATCATCCTGGTGCACGGCAACGAACTCTTGAGTCTTGGACGCAGTGGCGGCTGGGCGCTGGAATTGCAGGGTTTCTTCCTGTTTACCGCCGTGGCAGTGATTTTCCTGGGTCCAGGGCGTTATAAATTAAAGAATTGACCGATCGCCCGGGCAACAAAGCCCGGGCAGGTGCTCTGCACGTTCACCACTGACTGAACCCATGGGTATCACGAATGACCGACCGCGAAAACGACATACGTCCCGGACGATACCGGCACTACAAGGGCAAGGATTACGACGTTATTGGCGTCGCCCGGCACAGCGAAACCGAGGAACAGATGGTGGTCTACCGCTGCCTGTACGGTGATTACAGTCTCTGGGTGCGCCCGCTCTCCATGTTCCGGGAAACCGTGGAACTGGCGGGCGAACAAGTGCCCCGCTTCGCCCGCCTCGATAAGGACTGACAGTTACACAACCGCTTTGACTACCGCGGCCATTTGCTGCACATTACCGCGCTTTTCATGATGCCGGCCCTTACAAGGGGCCGGATAACCCATTAATTCCTACCCGGAGTTTTGCCATGAATGCCGTTGTTGCTGCGGTCGCGATCATGCTCGTCCTGAGTTTATGCCGCATCCACGTTGTTGTCGCCCTGATCATCGGTGCCGTTTCCGGCGGTCTGATTGCAGGAATGTCCCTGGAAGCCACGATTGAGGCCTTTAACAACGGGCTCGGCGGCGGTGCCACCGTGGCCCTGTCTTATGCCACACTCGGTGCCTTCGCTGTGGCAATCGGCAAATCCGGTCTGGCTCACGCCCTGGCCGATAAAGCCCTGGCGCTGGTCGGCCGCCAGCAGGATGGGGCCGCCGTCAACGGCATCCGTTTCCTGATCATTGGTCTGCTGCTGGCTATCGCCATTTCATCCCAGAATATCCTGCCTATCCACATCGCCTTCATCCCACTGGTGGTGCCGCCCCTGCTATACGTGATGGCAAAGCTGCACATGGACCGCCGCCTGGTAGCCTGCGTACTGACCTTCGGTCTCATCACCCCGTATATGTTCCTGCCTATCGGTTTTGGCGGGATTTACCTGAACGAAATTTTGATTGCCAAGGTCAACGCCAATGGCGTGGATGCCTCTGGCCTGAACGTAATGAAGGCCATGGCTCTGCCGGCATTGGGTATGCTCTGCGGCCTGTTGATCGCGGTATTCTTCAGCTATCGCGGCGACCGTACCTATGACATGGAAACCATCAGCAAGGCAGAGCGCGTGGACACCAGCTACAGCCCGCGGACCCTGGTTATGGCTCTGGTTGCCATTGTCACCGCGTTCGTGGTGCAGCTCTGGCTCGGCTCCATGATCCTGGGCGCCCTGGCCGGCTTCGTCCTGTTCAACCTGTCCGGAGTGGTGCGCTGGAAAGAAGCCGATGACCTGTTCACCGAGGGCATGAAGATGCTGGCGATGATTGGCTTCATCATGATCGCGGCTTCCGGTTTTGCCGAAGTCATGCGGGAGACCGGTGACATTGCCAGCCTGGTGGACAGCTCTGTGGCAACCATCGGCGAAAACAAGGCTATGGCGGCACTATTGATGCTGGTAGTGGGCCTGCTGATCACCATGGGAATCGGCTCGTCCTTCTCCACCATCCCGATCATCGCCGCCCTGTATGTGCCCCTGGCCCTGCAACTCGGCTTCAGTCCCCTGGCCATCGTCGCCCTGGTCGGCACCGCCGGTGCTCTCGGTGATGCCGGTTCCCCAGCCTCCGACTCTACCCTCGGACCCACCGCCGGTCTGAATGCCGATGGCCAGCACAACCACATCT
Source organism: Marinobacter sp. F3R08 (assembly GCF_018860425.1). Taxonomy (GTDB): domain Bacteria; phylum Pseudomonadota; class Gammaproteobacteria; order Pseudomonadales; family Oleiphilaceae; genus Marinobacter. Next base: position 111,049 of record NZ_JAHKPI010000014.1, read on the forward strand.
GGGATACCGTGGTACCGACGTTCCTGCACTACAACCTGCCGTTGCTTGGCTTTGGGTGGTTGGCTGCGATGGTTCTTTAAAAAACCCCGGAGTTTATTCTCGCAGCTTTCTGGTTGAGGGGAGTTGCGAGGGGGCCAGGATATTTTGCCCTTGGAAATGGCAACTCGCTGCGCTCAGACATCAATTTCCGGCGGGAAAAATATCCCGCCCCCCTCACATAGAAACCATCAGATATCGCTGAAAAGATTATGTCTTAAAGAAATATCTTTGGAGTCAGATTAAGAGGGTATGGGGTGCTTTCTGGCGGGGAAAAGATGTCTGAGCGCAGCGAGTTGCTTTTCCCCAGAAGAAAAGCACCCCCATGGCCTCTCAGCCCCTCACCAAGAAGGCTCGGAGAGACAACCTACTCTCCATCGTCAGCAGAAGACTTGAAAAACACCACCTGTTTGACGGTATGATCATCCTCATTCTGCCGCTTGTTCACCCGCGTCTCGAGCTCCGGATTGGCCGGCTGCTCGGCATCTGACACCGCGTCGGTGAAGCCGCAGGCCACGCACTCGCGAACCTGGTCACCGTCGTCCGTGGTAAACATCATGATCTTGTCCATCTCCGCACAACGGGGACAAACGGCACCGGCGATAAAACGCTTTGGGCTCGCCATACTAGTACTCCGGTTTGAAGCATACGGCAGCCATTACGACTGCCGGCGCTGATTGGGTCAGGCGGCCTCGTCCGTGATGCCGGATTGTTTCAACAGGGCATCCACTTGCGGTTCGCGGCCGCGGAAGGCCTTGAACAGTTCCATGGGTTCCTGTGAACCACCCTTCTCAAGAATATTATGGAGGAAGGCCTTGCCCGTTTCCGGGTCGAAGATGCCTTTTTCCTCAAACAGGGAAAACGCATCCGCTGCGAGGACTTCCGCCCACTTGTAGCTGTAATAGCCTGCGGCATAACCACCGGCAAAAATGTGCGAGAAGGCATTGGGGAAACGATTGAATTCCGGGGCTTCCACCACCGCAATCTCGCCTCGGACCTTCCGATGCATATCCAGCGGATTGGTGGGCGCATCGTTGGTGAATTCCGCATGTAGCCGGAAATCGAACAATGAAAACTCCAGTTGCCGCACCATGCCCATGCCTGACTGGAAGTTTTTCGCCGCCAGCAGTTTCTGCAGCAGGTCTTCCGGGAGCGGTTCACCGGTTTCATGGTGAGATGCGATCAGCCCCAGAGACTCCGGGTTCCAGCACCAGTTTTCCAGGAACTGGCTGGGCAGTTCCACCGCATCCCAGGCCACACCGTTGATACCGGATACATCCAGTACGTCGACCTGGGTCAGCATGTGATGCAGCCCATGCCCGAACTCGTGGAACAGCGTGGTCACCTCGTCATGGGTCAGCAACGACGGTTTGCCGTTCACCGGCGGGGTGAAGTTACAGGTCAGGAAGGCCACCGGCAGTTGCAGCTGGCCACGCAGGTTGCGCCAGCGTACCCGGCAATCCGCCATCCAGGCACCACCGCGTTTGCCCTGGCGGGCAAACAGATCCAGATAGAACCAGGCCAGCGGCTCGCCATTGCGGCTGATGCAGTAGGCGGTGGCGTCTTCGTGCCAGGTTTCCACCTCGGGACGGGCTTCGATCTGTACGTCAAACAGCTTCTCCGCCACACGGAACAGGCCCGGCACCACCTTGTTCACCGGGAACCAGGGACGCAGGGTTTCCGGGGAGATATCGTAGCGTTTCTGGCGAAGCTTCTCGCTGTAGTAGCCGACATCCCAGGCCTGCAACTCATCGGCGCCGTATTCCTCCTTCGCGAACGCCTTAAGCTCGGCAAACTCCTTCTCGGCCTGGGGCTTGGACTTGGCCGCCAGCTGATTCAGGAACTCCAGCACCTCGTCGCTGCTTCGGGCCATCTTGGTCGCCAGGGACCGTTCAGCGTAGTTGTCAAAACCCAGCAGCTGCGCCTGTGCATGACGGCGTTTCAGGATTTCCGCCATTACCGGTGTGTTGTCCCATTGACCGGCGTCCGGACCCTGATCGGAGGCACGGGTAACAAAGGCCTCGTAGACTTCCCGGCGCAAATCCCGGTTGTCACAGTAGGTCATCACCGGGAAGAAGCTGGGGAAATCCAGCGTAATCACGTAACCGTCCAGTTCTTTCTGGCGGGCCGCTTGCTTGGCACTTTCTATGGCCGTCTCCGGCATACCGGCAAGCTCATCGACATCAGTGATGTGCTTATACCAGTGCTGGGTCGCATCCAACACGTTGTCGCTGAACTTGTTGGAAAGCTCGGAAAGCTCCCGCGACAACTCGGCGTATTGCTTTTTCTTGTCGTCCGGCAGGTCCACACCACCGAGGTGGAAGTCCCGGAGCGTATTTTCCACGGACTTGCGCTGGGCTTCGGTCAGATCCTTGAAATCCTCCTTCCCGGCAAGCGCCTTGTAGGCATTGCACAGAACTGCGTTCTGGCTCACTTCGGTGCTGTACTCGGTGAGCTTCTCCAGGCAGTTCTTGTAGACCTTGCGTAGCTCATCGTTATTCATTACCCCGTTCAGGTGTGAGATCACTGACCAGGCATTGCTCAGTTTATCATCCAGGGCCTGCATCGGCTGAGCCAGGGTTTCCCAGGTGGGATCGTCCTGATCAGCCAGCTGGCTGATCTTCATGCGATTTTCACTGAGAATCTGGTCAATTGCCGTTTCCATGTGTTCTGTGCGGACATGGTCAAACTTCGGCAACAGGTCATCAGTCAGTAACGGGTTATTCATAGGTCCCCTTCTCAGCTAGTAAAATCTCAGGTAATTTCAGGCGACTCCAACGTTGGGGGAGCGTCCGGGGGAAGCCTTTCCGAAACTGTGCGAAACCACGGATGGCAGAGCCCAGGCATCACATGGATGCGCCGCAAGGCGCGTGTTTCGGAAAGGCTTCCCCCGGATGCTCCGTACTCCAGAGCGGAAAACGCCTCAAAGGTAATATGTAATGACGAATATACGTTCACACAAGGGTATGGCGCCAAATTTTGGAAAACGGGCGTGGGTGGATCCAGGTGCCGTGGTGATTGGTGATGTTGAAACCGGCGATGATGTGTCCATCTGGCCGATGACCGTCGTGCGCGGTGATATGCACAAAATCCGCATTGGCCACCGCTGCAGCATTCAGGATGGCTCGGTACTGCATATAACCCACGCCAGTGATTACAACCCCGGCGGTTATCCGCTCACCCTTGGAGACGACGTTACCGTCGGTCACAAGGCACTCTTGCACGGTTGTACCATCGGAAGCCGGGTGCTGGTCGGGATGGGCTGCATCATCATGGACGGCGCCGTTGTGGAGGACGAGGTCATTGTCGCGGCCGGTTGCCTGGTTCCGCCGGGCAAGACCCTGGAATCCGGACACCTTTATGTTGGCTCACCCTGCAAGAAAGCCCGGGCACTGACAGACAAGGAGCGGGGATTCTTCAAGTACACCGCTGCCAACTATGTACGACTCAAAGATGAGTACCTGAAGGACAATAACCCGGTTTAACTCTGCTCAAATATCAGCCACCCGCCCCTCTGAATACCACCTTTCAAAACCCGGAGAGGGCGGCCGCGGCCTGATCAACTGGCCGTTTCTGCCGTTGTTCTGGCACCGGCGTTTTCCAGGGCCCGGGCATAATCCACGCTGCGGCGATGGCGGGAAATCTGGTCCAGGATGGTTTCGCCCTCTCCGCTGACCGCATTCAGGTCCCGGCCTTCAGCCACAAAAAACCCGATAAAACGCTCGAAATCCTCGGCCCGCATGGCCTGATACGCTTTCAGCAGGGCGTTGAAGTCGGCGTTGTCGGCAGCATTCCAGGGCTGGATATCCAGAAAACTCCTGACCCGCTCATCGCTCCACTCTTCACCAATAACTTTCGGCTTATCCGGTCCACTCATGTGTTCTCTCGCTTCGCTATGCCAATAGATTGTAAGGCGCCCAGTATAAAGCTCTGAAAGCACAACAGTTATATGGATTGCGCATGAGAAACTGCGTCCCGGATATAAGGCTCAGGGCAAGATCTCAACCGGCAGATCCGCTGTGGGGAGCGCTGCACTGCACTCGGGGTTGCGAATGGCGATCTCCACACGGCGATTCAGTGCCCGGTTCTCCGGGGTGTCGTTAGTCGCCAACGGATTCGTCTCGGCACGGCCGGCGGCCACTACACGTTCAGCGGGTACCTGTCGGTTCAGCACCAGCTCGTGAACCACGGATACGGCACGGGCCGCAGACAGATCCCAGTTTGATCGATACCGGTCGCTGGAAATGGGTCGGTCATCCGTGTAGCCAGACACCAGGACATCTCCGGTACACGCAGACAGGACACCCACCACCCGCTCGATTATCGGGATCATCTCCGGTTTGATGGCGGCCTGCCCCGATCGGAACGTGGCCTCTTCAGAAAAGCGGATCACGACCTGGCTCTGGTCATAATTGACACTCAAAGCTTCTGAGGCCACTTCGGATTCCAGTTCCCGAATCAACCGGCTGGCAAGATCGATCACTCCAGCGGGGATCTGAGTGGGCGCCTCACCTTCGGCCCGTTCATCAATAAACTCAGGCTCCCTGGTCTGGGACTCCGTGGGCTCAGGAAGGGAGACCGTGTCCGATTCAATCAGGGTCAGGGGAGAGCCACCGATATCTTCAGCCAGTACGTTGCTGGACCCGAAGGCGATCGCCATGGAGTTGGCCATCGCCCGGTACTTCTCGACGTCCATTTCGGCAAAAGACAGCAGCAATATAAAAAAGGTCAGCAGTAGTGTGGCCAGATCCGCAAAGGTTACGATCCAGGCCGGCGTTTGATTCTGCTGTTGCTTTCTGTTCTTCTTCTGAACCAGATGCAAGCTCTCAGGCCTCCCGCTCCGGCGCCAGGCTGGTACGCTGCTCTGGGGTGACAAACGAAGACAGCAGTTCAGTCATTACTCGAGGATTCTCCCCGCGCATAATATTCTTTATGGAGGTGAGGATCAGCACCTGGTTCCGGGCCTCATCCTCAGCTTTAAGCTGCAGTTTGTCAGCCAGGGGCAGGGCAATCAGCTGGGCAATAAATGCACCATACAATGTGGTGAGGAGGGCGATTGCCATGGCCGGACCAATCGAAGCGGGATCATCCAGTGTGTTGAGCATCTGGACCAGCCCAACCAGGGTGCCCAGCATACCGATGGCCGGTGCCGATTCGCCAATGCCCCGGAATACCCGCTCAGCCACTTCGTAACGTTCAGCGGTCTGCCGGGTTTCATGCGCCAGTGCCTCCTCCACCAGTTCCGGTGGATGGCCATCGACACACAGATTGATCGCCTTCCGGAGGAATTCGTTGTCGGTCCGATGATTTTCGAGACCCAGAATGCCTTCCTTGCGTACCAGCGTGGCCAGTGCACGGACTTCCCGAATCAGCTCCGTCGGCCGCGCCATGCGGTCGGTAAAGGCAGCAGACATGGCCAGACGGAAGGCGCTCATCACCGACGCCATGCGGAATTTGATCAAGGTAACGGCAAATGTCCCGCCCAGCACAATTGCAAGGCCCGGGAGGTTCAGGAACGTCAGGAAGGAAGCATTGGCGAGCATTGCCAGAATGACAATCAGTACACCAGCCACAAGCCCTACCAGGGTAAGAATATCCATCGACCATCCTTACTGAATGTTGAGCCTGAGCATAACCCAATCCGGGGGCAGCTGCTCAGTCGTTACGTAATTCCTCAATGACAGGGCTGGTGGCGGGACTCACACCGCGCCAGATCCGGAAAGATTCCGCCGCCTGCTCGACCAGCATACCAAGTCCGTCAAAGACGTACTGTGCGCCCTGTTCAAGTGCCCACTGATTGAACGTCGTGGTCTGAAGAGAATACATCATGTCGTAAACCACGGTTTTTTCTGCAATGACCCCAGGAGATATCGGTGGCAAATCGCCCTGGAGGCTGGCACTGGTGCCATTGATGATCACATCGAATGGCTCACTCGGCTGCTCAAAGCCGCAGGCTGACAGCCGGGTTGCGCCCGCCAAGGGTTTAAACAGGTCTACCAGAGCTTCCGCTTTGCCAACCGTGCGATTGGCAAGAGTCACAGAGGCAGGATGCTTCGCCATGATGGGCCCGAGAACGCCACGAACCGCGCCGCCCGCTCCCAGCACCAGAATGCGGGCGTCCTTGAGAGCCACCGCATGGTTGAAGACCAGATCCCGGACAATACCGCATCCGTCGGTATTGTCGGCAACAAGCGCACCATGATCATCCAGATACAGGGTATTGGCTGCCCCGGCACTTTCGGCCCGCTCGGTCCGTCGATCCGCGAGCTTCCACGCGTCTTCCTTGAACGGAACGGTCACATTCAGACCTTTCCCGCCCCGCTCAAAAAAGTGTTTTACAGTGCCCGCGAAATCATCCAGCGGAGCCTGGATGGCGATATATTCCACCGACTCGCCGGTTTCGCTGGCGAACAGACTGTGAATTCTCGGCGATTTGCTGTGGCTGACGGGGTTTCCGACCACGGCGTAGAGATCGTTAGTCATGTTGGGTCTCCAGCCAGTTCCGACTGGTCAGGAAGAACTCCATAAGCCGGGCTTCTTCGGAGCCGGGCTCGGCCGTCCGGTTATAATCCCAGCGCACCAGAGGTGGAAGTGACATCAGTATGGACTCCGTTCGGCCACCAGACTGCAGGCCAAACAGGGTGCCACGGTCATACACCAGGTTGAATTCCACGTAGCGCCCGCGCCGGTATAGCTGAAAATCCCGTTCCCGGTCACCAAACGGATGCGCCATCCTGCGCCGGACAATGGGCTCATAGGCTTCTATATAGCTATCACCCACAGACTTCATCAGACCGAAATCCTGCTCGAAATTGCCGGTGTTGTGATCGTCAAAGAACAGACCACCGACGCCCCGCGGTTCATCCCGGTGTTTCAGATAAAAGTAGTCGTCGCACCAGTCTTTGAAGCGCTTATAGGTACCCTCACCAAACGGTTCACAGGCTGCGCGTGCCGTCTGGTGCCAATGCACACAATCGTCTTCGAAGCCGTAATAAGGCGTCAGATCGTAGCCACCACCAAACCAGTACACCGGCTCACCGTGCTCCGGCGTGGCGATAAAAAAGCGCACGTTGGCATGAGACGTAGGAACATAAGGATTGTTTGGATGAATAACCAGTGACACCCCCATCGCCTGCCAGGGGGCACCGGCCAGATGCGGACGGTGGGCCGTGGCCGAGGCCGGCATGGTCTCACCCATGACATGAGAGAAATTGACCCCGCCTTTCTCAAACACACGGCCGTCCGTGATCACCCGGCTGACACCGCCGCCGCCTTCCGGACGATCCCACGCATCCCGAATGAACGAGGTACCATCATCCAGGGCCTCAAGCCGGCTGCAGATCGACGCCTGCAATCCCAGCAGATACTGCTTTACTGCCTGGATATCGGGTTGCTGTGCCATAAACGCTCCTAACGAAGTTGCTGACCGCTGACAATATCAATGATACGGCTGGGATTGCGATTGCCCCCCAATGCTCCGGGCACAATCCAGTCAAGCTGATGACCAAAGTAGCGCCGAACCTGCCAGATTTTCCTGGCGGGCTGGCGCCCGGCCGGATTGCAGGATGTAGAAACCAGAGGCATTCCGCTGGCGTCACACAGGGCACGTACCACAGGATGCTGGCTGACGCGGACCGCAATGGACTTGTGCTTCCCACGCACCCATTCCGGAATCTGTTGCTCAACATCTGGTAGCAGACAGGTCACGGGGCCTGGCCAGTGACGCTCGGCATCAGCCTGCAAGGATCGGGTCAGGGGATCGAGGAGAAAACGGATCTGCTCAACGGACGAGGCCACCAGAATCAGACCTTTCTCGACCGGGCGTTGCTTGAGCTTCAGAATCCGTTCTACCGCCTCCTGATCCCAGGGGTCACAACCGAGACCCCAGACCGCTTCTGTGGGATAGGCAAGAACACCTCCACTGATCACTGTGCGTCGAGCACAGTGTAGTTGCCAGTCAGAAAGAGGATGGGAATTGGGCATATGGCTCTATCGGATTGATCAGGGTCGATGGTCACACCGGTTCTACGCGATTTTCTGATAGCCCCCCGGGACCGAACTAACCAGGCCCTGCAGTTCAAGAAGCAACAGGGACTGCATGAGTTGGTCGGCAGGAAGACCCGTTGCTGAACTCAGTGCATCGGTTGATCGTGGATCATACCCTAAAGCCTCAAGGACCGCGATTTCCCGGCGCTCCATACCGGCCAGGGGATCGGTGCACCTGTGCTCAGGTTCCGGGGCAGAGGACGACTCCACGGTCCGCAGCGGGGACCACCAGGCGCCCAGTTCCTCGAGAATATCATCCACCGTTTCCACTAGACTGGCGCCCTGCTTGATCAGATGATGACAGCCCCGGGCAACCGGGCTGTACACCGAGCCAGGAATAGCGAATACTTCCCGTCCCTGTTCCAGCGCCATCCGGGCCGTGATCAGAGAACCACTGCGCAGACCGGCCTCCACCACCAATACTCCGCGGCTCAGACCACTGATGATCCGGTTGCGCTGGGGAAAATGCGCGGCTCTGGCAGGCGTACCCGGGGGATACTCGGAAATGATCAGCCCGTCGACCATGATTCTTGCGCCCAGGCGACGATGTTGGTGCGGATAAATGCGGTCGAGGCCACAGCCAATAACCGCCAGCGTTGGAAACCCTGCATCCAGCGCGCCCGCATGGGCGGCACCATCAACGCCCAGTGCCAGACCACTGCTTACCAACAACCCCCGGGCACTGAGTTCCGCGGCAAATCGTCGGGCATGATCCAGGCCTGCAGGCGTGGCTTTGCGACTGCCAATAATGCCAATCTGGTCACGAGCCAACAATTGCGGGTCACCAAGGGTATAGAGCACCAGGGGTGCATCATGGATATGCCGCAGCTGCTCCGGATAACCGGGATCCTCCCAGGTCAGAATACCGATGCCATGCCTCTGGCAGTCTTCCTGAATCCGCACGACATCACGAATGGCCGGATGGGAAGGATCCTGTTGTTGCCAGGCCTGGATCGCGGCAACGGCTTCGGCACTCATGGCCATGGCTCGCAAGGTGGCGGCATTCATCGAAAGCAATTGAGGCAGATCGGGGAACTCTGTCAGTAGCTCACGCCGGCGGGTACGGCCAATGGTGGGCACACGGGTCAGAAACAGCCATGGGGCTGTGGAAGAGGAAAACACGGCATCATCCTTGGATACAGCGAGGCCGGACCTTCCTGGTCCGGCCATTACATCTATCGGTTTTCAGTCAATCAGGGGTTGGTAACCTTGTCACCCACTGACAGCACACGGCTGGCTTGCAGCACCAGTCCGTAGCTCATTTTTTCATACGCCTGAAAGACCATCAGCAGCCCGGCACGCTCGGAGGGCAGCTCAATGGTCTCTCCGGTCACCGGATCGCGAACCATATTGCCGCTTTTCAGAACCGCCATCACGTTGCCGGCTTCCAGTCCTTCGCGGGTACCGCGGTTAATGGCAACCACATCAAACTGACCGATCTGGCTGACACCACCATCAACAGAGATCATCTGCCCTTCAATCTCCTCGCCGGGAGCACTGGGCACAAAGTTGGTGGTCAGACGGCGATCTTCGCTCACCAGAAGCCGGTCGCCTATGCGAACTTCTTCATTGGAGGTGGTCACGTTTACGGTCAGCACTTCACCGTCTTCCCGGGCCACGTCACCACGGGCAATACTCCGGGCTTCAAGACCGAGAAATTCGCCAGTGTCGGGATCGCGAAATTCCTGGCTGCGACGGAAGATACCCACCTTATCCGCAGGCTTCTCTCCGCGAGCGTAGAGCTTATCGCCGGCACCCGTGATAATCCGGCCATCTTCGCCCTCCAGCACGTAGGGGGCATCATTGACCTCTTCCGGGCTGACAATACGCGTGTCCGTGAGGAAGCTGCCAATGGCATCCAGCGGAATGGCCGGAATCGGCGTATCAATGGGCTCAGAGCGAACCTTCGGTGACAGCTTCACGACACCGTTGCTGCCGACCTTGGTAACTCGGGGTTTACCGTCAATATAAACCAGGGCAAGGCGATCACCGGGATAAATCAGGTGAGGGTTGGCGACCTGCGGGTTTACATGCCATATTTCCGGCCAATACCAGGGATCATTCAGAAAACGGCCCGAAATATCCCATAGCGTGTCACCCTTCACAACGGTGTAACGCTCAGGGTGGTCGGACCGCAGCTCCGGTGCAGCATGGGCCCAGGAGGTTATAAGCAGCGTAGTTGCTGCCAGAGCGTACAGCAGTTTCCTCATTGTGTAAGTCCTTGATCGCGTGCCTTGATTCTTTGCATTCTGTTGGGATGCAGTCAGTTACCTGCAGCTTATTACGTTGTTATTCCAGTTACTATAGAAGAAGTCTCGCAAATTGTGATGTTATCTTTTGTTCTTCCAGTAAATTCTATCCCACTGTTGAAAGATTTTAACTATTGACTGATCAGTTTGTACTCAATCAACGAATTGTTGGATAATACACCTCTTAACTGTTACACGCTCTCCAGCCGTTGAAAGCTGGGGCCTTGCCCCGATAATAGTAGGGCAAGGGCGAAAATTTGCGCAGTACGCTGTCGCATTTCGGAGATCAGTTTCACACTGTTACAAAGAACAGCAACGTCAAAAAAAGATGCCCGCACTTTTGTAGGGGCATCCCGACATACAGGCGAAAAGACCGTACTATGATACTAGAGATTCTCGAATACCCCGATCCCCGCCTGCGCACCATTGCCAAACCGGTAGACCAGGTGACAGACGCTGATCGCAAGCTGATCGACGACATGTTCGAGACCATGTACGATGCGCCTGGCATTGGCCTTGCGGCTACCCAGGTGAATGTTCACAAACAGATCATTGTCATGGATCTGTCTGAGGACAAGAGCGAACCGCGGGTTTTCATCAACCCCGAAGTAGAAGTACTGGATGGTGAACAGGAAGCCATGCAGGAAGGCTGTCTGTCGGTACCCGGATTCTACGAAGACGTCGAACGGATCGAACATTGCCTGATCCGGGCACTGGACCGGGACGGAAAAGCGTTCGAACTTGAGGCCCGCGGCCTGCTGGCTGTCTGCATTCAGCATGAGATGGATCACTTGAACGGCAAGCTGTTCGTTGACTACCTCAGCTCGCTCAAGCGTAATCGCATTCGCAAAAAGCTGGAAAAACAGCATAAAAAGAGTGCCTGATCAGGCTGCAGACGAGCAGATATACCAGACACTACTTCGGACCGGGTCATGACCCGGTCTTTTCGTATACAACGGAACAGAGATCACAACACCGTGCGACTTGTTTTTGCTGGCACCCCAGATTTTGCAGCGACCGCGCTCAAAGCCATGATTGCAGCGGGCCACACCATTGTTGGCGTCTATTCTCAGCCAGACCGTCCCGCCGGCCGCGGCCGAAAGCTGCAGCCCAGCCCGGTCAAACAGGTAGCTCTGGATCACGGCATCGCAGTCTTCCAGCCCGAAACACTGAAAACGTCTGAAGCTCAGCAGCAGCTTGCGGACCTGAACCCGGACGTGATGGTTGTAGCAGCCTATGGCCTGATCCTGCCGAAGGCTGTGCTGGAGATTCCGACCCACGGCTGCCTGAACATCCATGCCTCCCTGTTGCCGCGCTGGCGCGGTGCCGCGCCTATCCAGCGGGCCATTGCCGCAGGCGATACAGAAACCGGAATCACCATCATGCAGATGGACGAAGGCCTCGACACCGGAGCCATGCTGCTGAAATCCCTGACTGCCATCGAAGACAGTGACACAGGAGGTAGCCTCCACGACCGCCTGGCCGGGCTCGGAGGTAAAGCAATCACCAAGGCTTTGGAACTTCTCCACAAAGGGGAGCTCTGTGGCGAACCGCAGAACGATGATCTTGCCTGCTACGCCAGCAAACTGAGCAAAACCGAAGGCCATATTGACTGGTCTGCAGATGCCACCAGCATTGAGCGGCTGGTTCGGGCCTTCAACCCCTGGCCCGGCACCTACACCGATCTGGGCGACCAGCGCATCCGGATCCACGAGAGCCGGGCCCTGGTTGCTGACAGCAACGCCCCCGCCGGCACTGTGGTGCAGAGAAACCGTGAAGGGATAGACATCGCCTGTGGCAACGGAACCCTGCGCATTACCCGTCTACAACTTCCAGGATCCCGTGCCCAGAGCGTGAACGACCTGATCAACGGCGGCAAGGAACTGCTTCTGCCCGAGCAGGAGCTACGCTGACATGGGCGATCGACAACAACCCATGCGGGCAATCGCCGCTGACGTCATGCTGGCGGTGGAGAATGGCCAGTCGCTGTCCCAATGTCTGCCGCCCGCCCTGAACCGACTGCCTCCCAATGAGCGGCCCGAACTTCAGGCGCTCTGCTATGGCACGTGCCGCTGGTTCCACCGGCTGGACAGCGAACTCAATGGCCGGCTTAAAAAACCATTGCGCAAACCGGACCGCATTATCCATCACCTGATGCTGGTCGCCCTGTTTCAGCTACGCTTCAGTCAGCAAGCCACTTACGCCGTACTCAACGAAACCGTCGAAGCCTGCCGGGCCCTGGACAAACCCCATCTGACCGGGTTGGTGAATGGTGTTCTCAGAGCAGCAGAACGGGGCGGGGCGCCGGAATCGGCAGACGATTCCGCCCGGTTCAGTCATCCGGAGTGGATGCTGGAAAAGCTCCGTCACAACTGGCCGGAAGACTGGCAACACATTCTGCAGGCCAACAACGCTCAGGCTCCAATGACCCTCAGGGTGAACGCCCGGCGATTCAGCCGGGATGAGTATCTGGGGCTGTTGGCAGACGCCGGTATCGAAGCCGCAGCCACTCGTTTCGCACCCTATGGGATTCAACTGGCCAGCCCGGTTCCAGTCGACCGGCTGCCCTGGTTCGCCGATGGCGCCGTCAGTGTCCAGGACGAAGCTGCGCAGCTCTGCACCACCATGATGGATCTGGCTCCGGGCCAGCGTGTATTGGATGCCTGCGCGGCTCCGGGGGGCAAAACCTGTGCAATTCTGGAAGCCTGTGGCGAGCTGGCGGAAGTCGTCGCCATTGACGAATCCGCTGATCGCCTGCCCCGCGTTCAGGAAAACCTGGATCGCCTGGATCTCAATGCCACCCTGAAACAGGCAGATGCCGCTGCCACCGATCAATGGTGGGACGGACAGGCATTCGATCGCATTCTGCTGGATGTTCCCTGCAGCGCCAGCGGTGTCATCCGCCGCCACCCGGATATCAAGTTGTTGCGCCGTGAATCTGACATTACCCCGCTGGCTGCCATACAGCTCGGGTTGCTGGACGCCATGTGGGCTATCCTGAAACCGGGGGGCCGACTGGTCTATGCCACCTGCTCGGTGTTCCCCCAGGAAAACCACCGTATAATTCAGCGGTTCTGCAAACAGCAGACCGATGCCATCCTTGTTGAGCCCGAGGCTCAGTGGGGACGCAATATGGGTGCGGGGCGACAATTGCTCCCCGATCCGGACAGCCATGACGGCTTCTTCTATGCCGTGCTGGAGAAACCCGAACCATGAAGATCCTGATTCTCGGTGCCGGCCAGGTCGGCGGTACGCTCGCTGAAAACCTGGCTAACGAAGCCAACGACATCACTATCATCGACAGCGATAGTGCCCGATTGCGGGAGTTGCAGGATCGGCTCGACATACGCACTGTCCAGGGTGCCGCCTCCTATCCAACCGCTCTCCGGCAGGCCGGGGCCGAAGACGCCGACATGCTGATTGCCGTCACGAACAGCGACGAAACCAACATGGTGGCCTGCCAGGTGGCCAAACTGCTGTACAAGACACCCACCACCATCTGCCGGGTACGAGCCAGCGCCTATCTGGCAAAATCCGAGCTGTTTTACCAACGGGACAAGACCAAAGATCTCGACAGCCTGCGGGGCTTTCCCATCGATGTTCTGATCAGCCCGGAACACCTGGTAACGAAGCATATTACCCGACTGATCGAGAATCCCGGTGCCCTGCAGGTGCTGGAATTCTCCAAGGGCATGACCCGCCTGGTGGCCATCCGGGCTACCAAGGGCGGCCCCCTTGTCGGGCACGAGTTATCGTACTTGCGCACCCACATGCCCAAGATCGATACCCGGGTAGCTGCCATTTTCCGGAAGGACCGCGCCATCATGCCGGAGGGCGATACGGTCATTGAGGATGGTGATGAAGTCTTTTTTATCGCCGCCGGTGATCACATCAAGTCGGTCATGAGCGAATTACAGCCGCTGGTCAAACCCTACAAGCGTATCTTTATTTGCGGTGGCGGCAATATTGGTCAGCGACTGGCTCACACCCTGGAGAACCGCTACCAGGTAAAACTGCTGGAGCAGGACCACGAACGCTGCGTCATGCTCTCGGAAAAATTACGGAAAACCGTGGTGCTGGAAGGCAACGCGGCGAATAAAGAAATTCTGCTGGAAGAAAGTATCGAGAACACCGATGTATTCTGCGCAGTGACTAACGACGATGAGGCCAACATCATGGCCTCATTACTGGCCAAACGCCTCGGTGCCCGCAAGGTACTGACCCTGATCAACAATCCGGACTACGTGGATCTGATCCAGGGCGGTGATATCGATGTAGCCATCTCTCCCCAGCAAACCACCATCGGCAGTCTGCTGACCCACGTTCGCAGAGGCGATGTTGTAAACGTTCATTCACTGCGCAGAGGCGCGGCCGAGGCAATAGAGGCCATTGCTCATGGCGATCACAGGTCTTCCAAGGTGGTCGGTAAACGGCTGGATGAGATCCACCTGCCGGAGGGCACTACCATCGGAGCCATCGTCCGGCGCAACGAAGTGCTTATCGCGCACGATCATCTGCGCGTCCAGCCGGACGACCACGTCATCCTGTTCCTGGTGGACAAAACCCGGATCCGGGATGTGGAAAAACTGTTCCAGGTAGGTCTTACCTTCTTCTGACTTAGAAATACACAGACAGCAAGCGTATAATGCGCCTTTTTTCGGAGCGCCTCGAAGGATAACCCGGGCGCCACACACAGACTGATCAGCAGGCAACCGTCGTGACAGACAAGGCAACGAAACAGACAACTCCGGATATCGGGACCTTCCAGGGCCTGATCCTGGCTCTGCAGAACTTCTGGGCGCAGCATGGCTGCGTAGTCCTCCAGCCACTGGATATGGAGGTGGGTGCAGGCACCTTCCATCCGGCCACATTCCTGCGGGCTATCGGGCCGGAAACCTGGAATGCCGCCTATGTCCAGCCCAGCCGTCGACCGACTGACGGGCGTTACGGTGAAAACCCCAACCGTCTTCAGCATTATTACCAGTTCCAGGTGGTACTGAAGCCGTCCCCGGACAACATTCAGGAACTGTACCTGGACTCTCTTCGGGCTCTGGGCCTGGACCCGCTGGTACATGACATCCGCTTCGTTGAAGATAACTGGGAATCCCCCACCCTGGGTGCCTGGGGTCTGGGCTGGGAAATCTGGCTGAATGGCATGGAAGTCACCCAGTTCACCTATTTCCAGCAGGTGGGTGGTCTGGAATGCTACCCGGTCACCGGCGAACTTACCTATGGGCTGGAACGCATCGCCATGTACCTGCAAGGCGTCGACAGTGTTTACGATCTGGTCTGGACCGAGGGCCCCGACGGGGTTGTTACCTACGGGGACGTTTTCCATCAGAACGAAGTCGAACAGTCCACCTACAACTTTGAACACGCAGATACCGAGTTCCTGTTCCACAGCTTTGACGTCTACGAACGGGAAAGTGCCCGTCTGATCGACGCCGGCCTGCCACTGCCAGCCTATGAACAGGTTCTGAAAGCCTCCCACACCTTCAACCTGCTGGATGCCCGTCATGCCATCTCGGTAACCGAGCGTCAGCGTTTTATCCTTCGGGTTCGTACCCTGGCTCGCGCCGTCGCCCAGGCCTACTTCGACAGCCGTCGTTCACTGGGCTTCCCGCTGGCGCCAGAGGCCTTGCGCAAGGAAGTCCTGGCCGCCGCTGAGGCCGCCGACGACAAGGCGAAGAGTAAGAAGGGCAAAAAAGCGAAGAAGGCACAGCAGGAACAGGGGAACGCATAATCATGGCAACACAGGATTTTCTGGTCGAACTGGGCACTGAAGAACTGCCCCCCAAGGCCCTCAAGCCACTGTCTGATGCCTTCACCCAGGGTATTTCCCGGGGTCTGGAGGAAGCGGGAATCACGTTCGGCAAGGTCGAGACCTTTGCCGCGCCCCGTCGTCTCGCCGTCCGTATCCGCGACCTGGCGGATGCCCAGCCAGACAAATCGGTGGAAAAGCGCGGGCCTGCTGTCAAGGCGGCCTTCGACGATGCCGGCAATCCAACCCGGGCGCTCACGGGCTTTGCGACCTCCCTCGGCGTAACCCCGGACCAACTCGATACTCTGGAAACCGACAAGGGTGCCTGGGTGGTTTACCGCACGGTAGAGCAGGGCAAGCCAACCGTAGAACTGATGCCGGAACTGGTCGAACAGTCCCTGGCCGGCCTTCCCATTCCCAAGCGCATGCGCTGGGGTGCCCACCGGACCGAATTTGTCCGGCCCGTGCACTGGCTGGTGCTGCTGTACGGCAACAAGGTCATTGATGCCCCGATTATGGGCCTGACGCCAGGCAACAAGACCCGCGGCCACCGCTTCCATTGCCCGAAATCCCTGATCGTACCGACACCCAACGATTACGAAGTGGTCCTCAAACAGGAAGGCTACGTGATTGCAGATTTCGCCGAGCGCCGGGAACAGATCCGTGCCGGCGTGACCGAACTGGCCGAGAAGGAGGCCGGTGGCAAGGCAGTGATTGATGAAGACCTGCTGGACGAAGTGACTGCCCTGAACGAGTGGCCGGTGCCTTTGATGGGGCGCTTCGAGGAACGGTTCCTCGAGGTTCCGGCCGAAGCGCTGATTTCCTCCATGAAGGAACACCAGAAATACTTCCACGTGGTAGCCGCCGATGGCGCAATGCTGCCCCTGTTCATTACCGTGGCCAACATCGAGAGCAAAGACCCCGCCCAGGTGGTGTCCGGTAACGAGAAAGTGATCCGGCCCCGCCTGTCTGACGCTGCGTTCTTCTACGAAACCGATCGGAAAACCAGGCTCGAAGACCGCATTGACGCCCTCAAACCCATCGTGTTCCAGGAGAAGTTGGGCAGCATCTACGACAAATCCGTGCGCGTTGCTGCCCTGGCTCAGAAAATTGCCGATGCCATCGGCAGTGACCCGGCCCAGGCCGAGCGCGCCGCCATGCTGGCGAAGACCGATCTGGTGACTGAAATGGTACTGGAGTTCACCGATCTCCAGGGCATCATGGGTCAATACTACGCCACTAACGATGGCGAGCCGCAAGACGTGGCCAAGGCGCTGAATGAGCAATACATGCCCCGTTTCGCCGGCGATGATTTGCCCACCACGCTGACCGGCTGCGCCATTGCCATAGCAGACCGCCTGGACTCCCTGGTCGGCCTGTTCGGCATCAACCAGCCACCGTCCGGTACCCGTGATCCGTTCGCCCTGCGCCGTGCCTCTCTGGGGGTGCTGCGCATTATCATTGAACGGCAGCTACCCCTGGATCTGCAGACCTGTTGCGAATGGGCGGAACAGAACTTCACGGTGCTGACCGAGCAGAACACAGCCACCACCGTGGTGGATTATATGCTGGAGCGCTTCCGGGCTCATTACGACGAGCAGGGCATCGGCGCTGAGGTTTACCTGGCAGTTCATGCCCGTCGGCCCACCCGTCCGCTCGACTTCGACCGTCGGGTGAAGGCCGTGGAAGCTTTCCGCCAGCTGCCGCAAGCCCAGGCCCTGGCAGGCGCCAACAAGCGCGTCTCCAACATCCTGACCAAACAGGGCGGTGACAGCATCGGAGAAACCGTCGATGCCAGCCTGCTGCAGGACGCAGCGGAAAAAGTCCTGGCCGAACAGGTCGACCAGCAGTCGGCCAAGGTTCTTCCGCTATTCGACCAGGGCGATTACGCCGAGGCCTTAACCTCACTGGCCAGTCTGCGGGAACCCGTGGATAACTTCTTCGATGAGGTCATGGTGATGGCCGATGACGAGACCATCCGCAACAACCGCCTGGCGCTTCTCAACAGGCTGCGGAATCTGTTCCTGCGCGTTGCGGATATCTCGTTGTTGCCCACCGCGGGCTAACGATGCTGATCATCCTCGACCGGGACGGAGTCATCAACCAATACGAAGGCAATTACATCTGCTCAGCCGAGGAATGGCACCCCATTCCCGGCAGCGTAGACGCGGTGGCCCGGCTCTGTAATGCCGGCCACCGTATTGCCATCGCAACCAACCAGTCCGGCATCGCCCGCGGTTACTACGACACCGATGAACTCGACGCCATGCATCAAAAGCTGGAACACCTGGTAGAAGCCCAGGGCGGCTGCATCGACTTCATCGCCTATTGCCCCCACCATCCCGACGATCAGTGCAACTGCCGCAAACCACTGACCGGCCTGCTGGATCAGATTCAACAGCATTTTCATCTGACCAGCCTTGAAGGCGCCATCATGGTCGGCGATAGCCGCAAAGATCTGGAGGCGGGTCATGCCTCGGGATGCCAACCGGTGCTGGTCAGAACCGGCAACGGCCATGATACCGAACGCCATCTCGATGCCCGCCCGATACCCGGCGCCGATGTCAGCATTTACGATACTCTCAGCAAATTTACGGATGCCCTTTTAACCGCGGAGGGCTGGTAAAACCAAAGCGAATCCGTATAATACCGGCCGTTGATCGGCGTGTGGCGCAGCTTGGTAGCGCACTTCGTTCGGGACGAAGGGGTCGCAGGTTCGAATCCTGCCACGCCGACCACTTTCCCGTCTGGTATTTTCCCTCTTTGTTCATCCGTTGTGCGTTATAAGCCTTCCAGGGACACACCATCCCGGCATCAGGCAACAGCTTCCGCATCAAAAAACTGTCGCAGAAACGCCGGAATCTCATCTGGCGGAATCGGTCGGCTCAAATGGTAGCCCTGGGCAATATCACATCCGGCAACCTTCAGGTGCACCAGCTGCTCGCGGGTTTCGACACCTTCAGCGACAACCTTGATGTTCATGCGATTGGCCAGAATGATGGTGGAGGACACGATCGGACTGTCGTCGTGCCTGTTGCATATTTTCGCAATCAGGCTCCGGTCAATCTTCAGTTTGTCCACCGGCACCGCTTCCAGATGAGCAAACCCGGAATAACCTGTGCCAAAATCATCCAGGCTGAGTTTCACCCCGGCCGCCTTCAGTGAATGCAGGCTGTCGACGGCGTTGGCGTCCAACATCGCGGTTTCGGTAATTTCCAGTTCCAGCTGATCCGTTTCAAGGCCTTGCCCTGCGATCAATTCAAGCACCTGCTGACAGAATCCAGGCTGGGCCAGCTGAATCGGCGAGACGTTCACGGCAACCGGCTTTACACCCCCGCCTTCGCTCTCCCAAGCTGCAATCTGCTCGCAGGCGAGCCGCAAGACTTCCATTCCCAGCGGAATAACAAAGCCACTGTTCTCAGCCATTGGAATGAACCGATCCGGAAACAACAGGCCGAACTCCGGATGCTGCCAGCGCACCAGCGCTTCATAACCAATCACCTCCATGGAGTCCAGGCAAACCTGGGGCTGGTAATGCAGGACGAACTCCCGGTTGCGCAAGCCATCGGCAAAGGATTGCTCGAGGTGAAACGCCTCCACGTCCTTAAGATTAAGTGACTGGTCGAAGAAACGGTACTGGCCCCGTCCGGCCTTCTTGGCGGAGTACATGGCCGCATCTGCGCAACAAAGCAGATTCTCAGCGGTCTGACCGTCTCTGGGGCATATTGCAATTCCAATGCTGGGGCTGCTGTTCAGTTCGATACCATTGAGTTCATAAGGGGCAGACAAGTGACTGGTAACGCCGGCCGCCCACTGTTCAATGTCGCTTTCCGTGCGATTACCCGCCAGAAGAACAACGAACTCATCACCTCCAAACCGTGCAGCGACATCTTCAGGCCCCAGTAAACGCTGGATTCTGCCCGCGACTGCCTGAAGCAAGAGATCCCCTACCTGATGCCCCAACGAATCATTAATCGATTTAAAGCGGTCAAGATCAATAAACAAAAAGGCCGACAGCCGTCGCTTGCGTCGCTGTTCGTCGAGAGCATCCGAAGCAATATCAAGAAATTGCCGGCGGTTGTAGAGGCCACTGAGGTGGTCAATCGCTGCGGCTCTGCTGCTTCGGGCATGCTCGCCCTCCAGCCGCTCAATCAGTTGTTGATTCCTTTGCTCCGATTGCTGAAGCGCATACATGATCAACTGTTGTTGTTTCAGCGCCCGGAACAGCCAGAGCACAATGACAATGATCAGCAACGTCATCAGCAGGTTTAGCGCCAGTTGTTTATGCTGATCGCTGTGCAGCGAGGGCAACAGCATGGGTTCCCCGCTACTGATTCCCCCGGACAGCGCTGGCTGGGCGTTGGGCGCCCAGATAAAAACAACCATCAATGCGCCCAGCACCAACATGGCTATCTGGACACCATTGAAGAAAAAGGCGGGCTTTTGCTTCATTAACGTTACCCTGACGGAGTGGCAATTGTAGCCGTGATTTACAAGCCGTCCGCTGGCAACTCCCTGGTTTGACTCAAAAGGGAGAGAAAATCCGTTGATTTTCATAACGCCCTCAACGCTAAACGCCGATAGTGACAGTCCGATGACAACGCCCACCCCTGAAGATTACGATCCCACACCCGTGCCTTACACCAGGTTGCAGAACAAAACACGAATGTATGGAAAGCCGCGGGAATAGCTGTATTCTGGGTACACAGCAATATTTCCTCCATGTCCGGGAAAGGACCTTCCACACTACCCAGAAACTCATTTCTTCTACTGACCTCATGGGCAAGATCCAGCATGGCAACCAGGCCTTTGTGGACCTCAGCGGTTTCAGCTATGAAGAACTGATCGGGCAGATGAGAAGACTGCGGCAGCCGGTGCCGGCCTCAAGCCGATGCTTGACTCAAAGCAAACACTGAAAGACATTGCCGGCAACAAACAATCTGGCCAAAGGTGAAAAATCCACCCATAGTGTGAGAGAAATGGAGCACATTGCCCGTGAGCTTCACGAATTGGTTGTGAGGTTCAAATAACCGCTATAGCGTCCCCGGAGAATGGGTTCATGACAAACTCCAGTATTGAAAAACGCAGGTTGGCGGCACTTGAGCGACTGGGCATTCTGGACACACCGCCCGAGGAACGCTTCGAGCGGCTTACGCGAATTGCTCGGCACCATTATCGTGTAAAAACCGCGCTCTTCTCTATCCTTGACCAGAATCGGCAATGGTTCAAATCTCGTCAGGGCCTGGAGGTAACAGAAACACCCCGGTCTATTGCCTTCTGCGATAGCACGATCCAGCAAGACCAGATCCTGCTGGTGGAAGACGCTACGAAAGATCCGCGTTTCCGGAAGAGTCCATTGGTAACGGGCGAGCCTCACATTCGCTTTTACGCCGGCATGCCCGTGCGTGAGCCCGGTGGCTTCAAGATCGGCACGCTCTGCATCATTGATGACGCTCCCCGGCAATTCAGTGAACTTGATCTTGATGTTCTTCGCAGCCTCGCCAGCATCATTGAGGATGAGCTTGAACGCGCCTATATGACATCGTCCAGGAACGAACTGGTTCCGGTATCACACCTGAGCCGCTCCATTCATCGGGCGCAGAATGTCTTCCTGACCAGTGACAACGAACGCGCTGCCTTTGAGCTCGTGCTCAGTGACCTGCTATCACTGACCGGAAGTCAGTTCGGTTTCATTGGTGAGGTGATGTACCGGAAGGATCAGACGCCATACCTCAAAATCGGGGCGATCACCAACATCGCCTGGAGTCCGGAAACCCAGGCGCTATATCAGGAGGTGGAACGTCGGGGGCTGGTGTTTGATCGGCTCGACAATCTCCTGGGTAAACCCATTGCAACCGGAGAGGTCATTGTCTCGAACGACCTGAGTTCCGACCCGCGAAGCGGTGGACTGCCCGAAGGTCACCCCCCCATTAACGCCTATATTGGCATTCCGGTGTTTTCCGGTGGCACACAGACCGGGCTGATCGGTTTGGCCAATCGCCAGGACGGGTATCAGAGCTCATTGGCACAGGAGCTTGAACCGCTGACACAAACGGTTGGCAACCTGATCGAACGCAAAAAGCTTTACCAGGAAAAGCGAGACCATCAGAAAAGTCTTGAGCAGGCCGCAAATTACGACGATCTGACCGGCCTGCCGAATCGACGCAGACTCACAGAGCTGTTTGAACAAGAGCTTTTTGAAGCGAATCAACGAAAAGGCGTTGTTTCAGTCTGTTTTATCGATCTTGATGGCTTCAAGAGAATCAATGATGAGCATGGTCACGCGGTCGGCGATGCTGTGCTCAAATCCGTAGCCACCACTCTGATGGAGAGCGTGAGAGCCCACGATGTGGTGGCGCGGCTTGGTGGCGATGAGTTTGTTGCTATCTTGCGGGACTGCGAGGACGAACGGATCTACGCCAGATTGCTGGAGAGCATTCGCCAGCCCATCACTTACAGGCATCATGTTTTACAGGTATCCGGAAGCATGGGCGTCACCATCTATCCGGATGATGATGCCGATGCCGATCTGTTGCTTCGCCATGCGGACCAGGCCATGTACGCTGCCAAGGAAGCTGGAAAGAACAACTTCACCCTGTTTGATCTGGATTCCCACTTCTCAAGAAAGGAACGAATCAGGGTCATCGAACAGATTGACGATGCCATCAGACATCAGGCCCTGGAGCTTTACTATCAGCCCAAAATCAATTTTGCCACGCACACAGTGGAAGGTTTTGAAGCTCTCCTCCGCTGGAACCATCCAGACGAAGGCCTGCTCAGTCCTGCACAGTTTCTTGAGCATATTGAATACACCGAATACGCCTACAAAGTGGGTAACTTTGTCCTTCGGGAGGCTGTAAACCTGTTACAGGAATTCAACAGACAAGAGCTCCCATACACCCTCAGCATCAACCTGAGCCCTTCCCATTTTCTGGGGCAGGGATTCCGGGATGATCTGGCATACGTACTCAGGGACTGTTCCGCAGACGTTCGATCCCGGCTCATACTGGAGGTACTCGAAACCACCGCTCTGGATGATACCGAACGGGTTTTTGAGAACCTTCGAACCTGCAGAGATCTGGGCGTGGCTGTGTCTCTGGATGATTTTGGTACGGGCTACTCCTCACTGGATCTGTTCCGGAGACTGGCTGCCCAGGAAATCAAGATCGACCGGTCGTTCGTAACGGACATGCTGGACAACCCGGACAGCGCCATGATCGTCAGTGCGATCATCAGCCTGTCCAAAAGCTTCCGTCGACGTCTGGTTGCCGAGGGTATTGAGTCGGCCTCGGTAGAGGCTGAACTCATAAAACTGGGTTGTGATGTGGGGCAGGGGTTTTTCTACAGTAAACCAATGCCCTTGCACCAGGCCCTGGAATGGGCGCAAAGTTTTGACTGGAGAAAGCGGGAACAGCGCGAGTGGGTAATTTAAACGTGCACGATAAAGTGATGGATCATGGAACTGACACCGGAAATCCGGCTGAAAGCCATTCTTGAAGGTACCGGCGCAGGGACCTGGGAATGGAATATCGACACCGGAGAAGTCATCTATAATGAGCGCTGGGCGACGATGCTGGGGTACAGCCTGGAAGAGCTCGCGCCCTTGTCTTTCAAGACCTGGGAGGATCTTTGTCATCCCGAAGACCTCGAGCCAGCAAGGGCCGCACTGGCCCGTTATCTGAGCGGAAAGGCTGAAAAATTTGAATGCGTGAACCGCATGCTCCACAAATCCGGCGACTGGCGCCATATCCATTCCAGGGGCATGCTGCTGACAGATGAAGACGGCGTAGATACCGGTTGGCTCATGGGAACCCACCTGGATGTCACAACCGAGATGGCATTCAGGCACCAGATGGAGCAGTTTTCATCCTCTCTACCGGGCATCATCTACAGCTTTGTTCTTGAACCTGATGGCCACTACCACTTCCCCTATCTCAGCGATAAAACCCGTGAGTTTTACGGGACCTCGGCCGAAGAGGGCATTCGGAATGCGGAAGAAATTTTCAACAAGGTGCACCCCGACGACATCGAGATGTTGAAGGAAAGCATTACTGTTTCCGCTCAAACACTGGAAGACTGGGTTTGCGAATACCGGGTTCTGATCGATGGCAAGGTCAGCTGGGTCCGGGGGGTATCAACACCCGAAAAAGACGTTGATGGCACGGTAACCTGGCACGGCATGCTGACCAATATCGACCGGCAGAAAGACCTTGAGCTGGAGCTGGAAAAGCTCTCAATTACCGACGAATTGACCGGCCTGTACAATCGGCGTTTCATGCTTCGTAAACTGGAAGAATCGGTTACAGAGAGCGAGCGCTATGGGGACACCTTCTCACTGATCTCCCTGGATATCGATTTCTTCAAGGAAATCAACGATTCCTACGGCCATCCGACCGGGGATGAAGTCCTGAAACGATTCGCCCATATCATTGAATCCCGGACCCGAAAATCCGATATCGTCGCCCGGACCGGGGGAGAAGAATTTATTATCTTCATGCCCAAAACCGGGTTGACCGAAGCAGAGCAAGTCGCCGAATCCCTGCGCATTGCCCTGCAAACAGAAGACTTCGTCAACGACGAGGGCACCCTTTTCAACATCACTTTCAGTGCGGGGGTTGTCAATTGGCCGCCGCAAAAAACCCATTCGATGTCCGTCCGTGATCTGCTCTCAGACTGCGACCGATCACTGTATACTGCCAAACGATCGGGACGTAACCGGGTCGTGGTGAACAGCAACGGGCAATGATCCCGAAAGGCGGTTCAACGTATTCGTTAAACCCGAAACAACAATCAACGGAGAAAGAACATGATCGGATACGTCACCCTGGGTGTCAGCGATATGGAAAAAGCCAAAACCTTCTATGCTGAACTCTTGAGCGATATGGGCGCCAAACTGCTTCTGGATATGGGCCGCATCGCATTTATCGGTAAAAGCATGAGCGCTCCCATGCTCGCGATTTGCGTTCCCTTCAACGAGGAACCCAACCATCCAGGGAATGGCAATATGGTGGCGATTCCGGCAGGCACAAAAGACGCGGTAGATGCACACTACCGTAAAGCCATCGAGTTGGGAGCAACCTGCGACGGCGAACCGGGACAGCGTATTCCAGACCAGTTCTACGGCGCCTATGTGAAAGATCCTGACGGCAACAAGCTTGCCTTTTTCGTTTTCGGCTAAGAAAACTCAGGCCATCAGACGGACAAGTGCCTTCGGAACAACAGCATGGCGGAGGTGAAAAAGACCCCGCCAATCCCTATCAAAGTCAGCATTTGTGGCCATACCACGTCAATCCCCGCGCCACGGTATAGAATGGCCTGGGCCATGCTGACAAAATGCGTGGTGGGCGCTGCCAGCATGATGTTCTGCACCAGCTCGGGCATGCTCTCCCGCGGAGTGATACCGCCGGACAGGAGCTGCAGAGGCAGAATGGTGAGAATCAGCAAAAGGCCAAACTGAGGCATGGTTCGGGCCACGGTGCCTATCAGGATTCCGATGGCGGTGGTCGAGAACAGATGTATCAGGGCCCCCAGCAGGAACAACCAGACAGAGCCGGCGATCGGAACCTGCAACCATCCCTGGATCACCAGAGTGATCGACATGGCAGCCACCAGCAAGACCACCAGACCATTCGCCCAGACTTTCGAGGCCATAATATCGAACGGCCGCAGGGGCATAACCATCAGATGTTCAATGGTCCCGTGCTCCCGCTCCCGGATCAGCGCCGCACCGGTCAGAATAATGCTGATAAGCGTCACCTGGGTAATCAGTTCCATTACACCACCAAACCAGGTGCCATCCAGATTGGGGTTGAAACTGACGCGACTGACCAGTTCCAGTGACAGGCCCTCCGATGAGCTGCCGGATTCCAGAAATTCCGCGACTTCATTCATCGCGAAGCTCTCGATGTAGCCAGTGCCAATAAATGCCTGACTCATACGCGTCGCGTCGATGTTCAGTTGCAAGCTGACCTGCTGCCCCTGGCGCACGTCGCGCTCGAAACCCTCCGGAATGACCAGGGCAAAGGTATGGCTACCGTTATCAAGTAATGCGTCGATCTGGTCATACCGCACGATATCCGGCGGAAGAAACCAGGGCTGTTGAAGGGCATTGATAACTCGCCCGGACAGGACGGTCTGATCCTCATCCACCACCGCAATCGGCGCATTGTGAAGCTCCATGGAACCAGCAGAGCCTGCGGTGTAGATCATCAGCGTGAAGGCCAGAAAGACAAACACCATCAGAATCTTATCCTGCCAGAGACTGCGCAGCTCCTTTATACCCAGATGCCAGATGTTCTGTAAGGATTCCATGATCAGCGCCCCTGTTTCCTGAGCAATGCCACCGCCATGAGCGTTAACACCGGTATAAACGCGGTGAGCGCCAGGAATGCGCCCTGCATGTCGGCAAGGGTCAGGCCCTTGGTAAATACGCCCCGACTGATCTGGAGGAACCAGGTGGCCGGCCAGGCGGGACCAATCAGCGCGCCCGCTCCGCTCAACGAAGACACCGGCTCAGTGAGGCCCGAAAACTGCACCGTGGGAAGTATGGTAAGAATGGCCGTCGCAGCCAGTGCAGCAATCTGGGTAGAAGCAAAGGTAGAGATCACCTGTCCGAGCGCCGTAGTCGCCGTCACAAACAGGAGCGCACCGAGCGTCAGTGTCAGAACGCCGCCCTTGATGGGGACATCAAAAACAAAGACGGCCAGCAGCACAAGACTGATGAAACTCACCATGCTGAATGCTATGTAGGGAAGCTGCTTGCCCAGCAGGAATTCCAGCCGGGTCACCGGGGTGACATACAGATTGGTGATCGATCCCAGCTCCTTCTCCCTGACAATTCCCAGAGCCATCAGAATGGCTGGAATGAAGATCAGCAGGATCGGAATCACTGCCGGCACCATGGCGTCAAGACTTCGGAAATCCTGGTTGTAACGGTAGCGATCTTCCAGCGTCACCAGACTCAGGGTAGGCGTCTCTCCCCAGGTGCGTTGTGCCAGTTCTTTCAAATAACTGATGTGGAGACCCTGAACATAACCGAGAATCGTCTCACCCCTGAATGGCATTGCCCCATCCACCCATACCGCCAACTCGGTGTTACGACCCCGTTTCAGATCCTTCCCGAAGCCCGATGGGATCTCGATGGCTACGCTGATCTCACCCGAGCGCATTCGTTGTTCCAGCTCATCCGCATCCTTGATCGGTGGCCGCTCCAGAAAATACCTGGAGCCGGAGAATGCATTGATGTAATCCCGGCTCTGGGGTGTCTGATCCCGATCCAGCACGGCAAACGACAGGTCCTCCACGTCCATCGTGATACCGTAGCCCAGTATGAGCATCAGCAGGGCCGAGCCGATGAACGCAAACGCCATCCGAATCGGATCCCGTAGCAGCTCCCGGGCTTCGCGCCGGCCATAAGCCAGGAGCCTCTGCACACTGAAGGTCTTATGACGGCCATGCCCCTCATCAGTCTGCATCACCCGGCCATCGGTCCGGTTCTCCGGTTCCCGGTCGACTGCCTCCAGAGTTTTCATGAACGCGCCTTCCAGATTCTCGGTGCCGGTATCCAGCGCCAGATTCGCCGGACTGTCACAGGCCAGCACTTCCCCCGCATGCATCAGTGAAATGCGATCACAGCGCTCGCCTTCGTTCATGAAATGGGTGGAAATAAAGATGGTCACATCGTCTTCCCGGGATAACCGTATCAACAGCTGCCAGAATCGGTTTCGAGCGCCCGGATCTACTCCGGAGGTGGGCTCATCCAGGATCAGCAGTTCCGGCTCGTGAACCACAGCAACAGCAAGAGACAGACGCTGCCGAACGCCCAATGGCAGAGCGCTCGACCGTTGATCCAGCACCTCTTCGAGGCCGAACTCATGGGTGAGGGTATCAATCCGGGACGTTATCTTGTCCGCCGGCAAATGAAACAGGCGGCCATGCAGCTCCAGATTCTGGCGCACGGTCAGTTCGCCATACAGGGAAAAGGCCTGGGACATATAACCCACCTTCCGGCGGGTCGCCATGTCGTTGGCGTCCAGTGTCTCACCAAACAGTTCCACCTGGCCTTCCGTAGGCGTAAGCAGGCCGGTAAGCATTTTCATGGTGGTGGTTTTGCCACAGCCGTTGGAGCCCAGGAAACCGAAAATCTCACCTTTAGGAATATCAAAGCTGACGTTCCTGACGGCTGTAAAATTGCCAAACTTCAAAGTCAGATTTTTCGCCACGATGGCCGCAGAGCGGCTATCGGAGACTTCTGGCACAAGATCGGCTGATACCGGTGTGCCCAGCTCCGCTTCCTGGCGACTGTCCGGAAGCAGGGCGACAAACGCATCATCAAGGTTGTCAGTTCCGGTCAGCTGATGCAGTTCTGCCGGAGACCCCGTGGCCAGTACCTTGCCGGAATCCATAGCGACCAGCCAATCGTAACGTTCGGCTTCTTCCATGTAAGCTGTGGCAACCAGGACACTCATATCACGGCTCTGCTGACGGATCGTATCGATCAGATCCCAGAAGCGCTTACGGGAGAGCGGATCAACGCCGGTCGTGGGCTCGTCCAGAATCAGCAATTCCGGGCTATGGATCAGCGCACAGCACAGCCCCAGCTTCTGTTTCATGCCACCGGACAATTTACCGGCAGGGCGATCCCGGAATTCCAGCAGGCCGGTGGCCTCCAGCAGTCGGTCAATCTGTTGTTCCCTAAGAGCTCCGGAGAGGCCGAACAGGTCGGCAAAGAAGCCAATATTCTCATCGACAGTCAAGGTGTGATAGAGGTTGCCGCCCAGCCCCTGGGGCATGTAGGCAATACGGGGCGCCACTCGGTTGCGAAACCCCTGGTTTGCCATATCGCCTCCCAGGACCTGCAGGCTGCCATCCTGTAACTGGCGAGCGCCGGCAAGCAGGCCAAGCAGCGTGGATTTTCCCACGCCGTCCGGACCGATCAGCCCCACCATGCAACCTGCCGGAAGATCCAGCGTAATATCGCAGAGCGCGGCGGTGTCCCCATAGTAGTGGCTGATCTGCTGCAACCGGGCCACAGTCTCAGTCATTGGGCAGGCTCACCATCAAACTATCGGGCCAGGATTGGCTTTCATCCAGCTTAATGTAGGCTTCCCCGGGCACACCGGTTTTGACGCGGTCGCGGTAGGCTTCAAGGAGATCCGGATCAATGCGTATTCGCACCCGGAACATCAGCTTCTCCCGCTCGCTTCGGGTTTCCACTGACTTGGGCGTGAACTGGGCTTCGGCGGCGACAAAACTCACCTCGGCGGGCACGACGAAGTCCGGCAGGGCATCGAGGATAATGCGCGCCTCAGATCCAACCCTGACCTTGCCAGCCTGAGCCGTAGGCAAAAATATGGTCATGTAGACGTCGGTGACATCCAGCACCGTCGCCACCTTGCCGCCTGCCGCCAGCACTTCCCCCGGCTCGGAAAGCCGATACAGAACACGACCACCGACGGGTGTTACCAGAAGGCTGTCATCAATATTGGTCTGAATACGGCGTTTGCTGGCTTCTGCGGCTTCAATACCCGCGTCGGCTGACGAAACCTGTACACGCGCAGCCTGCAGGGCTGCATCGCCTGTTTCCGAGGCGGTTCGGGCACGGTCCAATTGTTCCTGAGAGGCATGCCCCCGGTCCGCCAGCAATTCAATCCGGGCCAGTTCCGCCTGCGCATAACGCCGTTCACTTTCCCGTTGAGCCACCGTTGCTTCGGCAAGTTTGCGTCCCTGCTCCGCCTGATGCAGGTTAGCCTCGGCTGACGCCAGACTGGCCTGCAACTCGTCAGTGTCCATCGTCGCTATCAGGGCACCGGCCTCAACCATGTCGCCCTCCCGTACGTCAAAAGACTCCAGGCGACCGGGTATTCGGGTGGCGATATCCACCTCTGTAGCCTCAATCCGACCATTACCGAAGGCAATGTGTTCGGGAAGAGTATTGTCGCCGGGCATCAGATACCAGACAGCCGCCGCGATCACGCCGAGCACTGCCAGGACACCTGCCGTCCGGATCACCTTGTTATTGCCTGACTGGGCCATGGTGCATCCTTGATAGAAATGAGAGTTCTTAGGTTGCAATCATTATAGGCCTGCCTGATGCAAAGGTGCTGACCAGAATCAAATTGCGATCAATACCCAAGCGCCCACCGAAGGCCTTGGCAAGAACTAGGATCTGACCCACCACCAGGACGGTAAAAGACGTTGGAGGGGGCGCTGCAGAAACCGGTCATCAATCAGCCAGATGACGCCGCGGTCTTCCGGGGTACGAATCACCCGTCCGGCGGCCTGAGCAATTTTCTGCAATCCCGGAATCAGATAGGTGTAGTCGTAACCGGCGCCAAAGCGCTGCTCGAGTCGGACTTTCAGAATGTCGTGCCAGGCATCGAACGGTGGCAAACCCAGCGTTGCGACAAACGCCCCGATCAACTGATCCCCGGGCAGGTCAATACCCTCACTGAACACCCCGCCCAGAACAGCGAACGCCACACTGCCTTCCGGCGCCCTGAAACCCGCCAGAAAATCCGCTCGCTGTTGAGGTGACATACCCGGTTTCTGGGCCCGCTGGGGGACATCCGGAGCCTGTTTGGCCAGGGCCTCGCTGACCTGCCGGGCGTATTTGAAACTGCTGAAAAATGCCAGGTAGTGCCCGGGTCTCTCCCGGAACTGGCGGGCGATCAGATCGGCAATCGGCTGAAGTGACCCGTCCCGATGGGCCTGGCGGGTGCTGATGCCTGGTGTGAAGTGCACCTGCAGCTGATCGGCACTGAAAGGGCTGGGCAGAGAGGTAAAGCGGGCATCTTCGGGCAGGCCCAGAAGATCCCGGTAATAGACACCGGGGCTAAGGGTGGCGGAGAACAGCAGCACCGAATGAGCTGCCTCAAAACGCTCCCGCAGGAAGTCTGCCGGTATCAGGTTCTGAATGGTCAGACTGGCCCGGCCCCGACCGGCGCGCTGGAATTCACACAGGGAATGATCACCGAAGGTGTCCGCCAGCTTCATGAACGCGACGCTTTCGAACAACAGTTCCTGAAGGGCCAGATCCGGCGGATGGTCGGCCAGATAATCGGTAAGGTTGGAAACCAGTGCCTGCAGGGCACCAAGCAGCTGGGTCGGCAGGGTCTCGAGAAACTCCGGGCTTTCAGGATCAGCCTGGTGATCCCGGATCAGGCTCTGCCAGGCCCGGGCGGTACGCTCGATGGGCGACTTCAGCGGTTTCGGCGCGGTTTTCTTAATCCGCAGCAATCGCTGCTGATCCAGCCGGACGGAATACATGCCACGACCACGGTCCACCAGGTTATGGGCTTCGTCCACCAGCACGCTGGCCTTCCAGTTGTTCTGGCGAATCAGACCGTGGAGCAGGGCGGATTGATCAAACAGACGGTTCACGTCACCAATCACCAAATCGGCCCACCGGGCCATTTCCTGGGCCAGAAAATACGGGCAAATGTCGTGACCGGCTGCGATCGTCGCCAAAGTGGGCTGGTCCAATGTACCCCGGGTTTGAGCCGCTTCGGCCCGCGCGTCCGGCAGCCGGTCGAAGAAGCCTTTGGCCAGCGGACAGGAATCGCCATGGCAGGCTTTGTCCGGATGCTCGCAAGCATCGTCCTTCGACACCAGCTCCAGGGTTCTCAGGGGCCAGTTCGGGGCAGCCTGGGCCGATCGAAGTCGCGCCACCGCATCCATGGCAAGCTGGCGGGCTGTGTTGCGGCAGGTAAGGTAGAACAACCGGTCCTGCCCGGCTGAGGGCATTGCCATTAACGCCGGGAACAGGGTGCCGAGGGTTTTGCCCAGACCCGTCGGTGCTTCCAGGAGCAGGGTGCCGGACTTCACCCCGTTCTTGTACACCGTTTCCGCCAGCTGCCGCTGCCTTGGACGGAACTCGGGGAAGGGAAATTTCAGCCCGGCAAGCAAGGCATTACGCTGGTCCCTATGGTGCGCTTCCTGTTCGGCCCAGGCTTTGTAGTGGCCACACAGGATTTCCAGTTCCTGCCAGAGCTCCTGGGCACTGGCAGTCTCCACCACCGGTGTTTCCTTGTCCCTGGCGGTGTCGTAATAGATCAGCGCCAGTTCCACTTTTTTCCGCTTTTCCTGACGGCACAGGAGTGCACCGTAGGCCCGCAGCTGGGCACGATGGAGCGCCCGCTGATGCTCACGGATTCGGGACAGGTCACCTCGATGGGTCTTGATTTCTTCCAGCCGGCCCCGGTGCGGATTGTAGATATCCGCTCGCCCGGAAAGCAACAACCCCAGACATTCACCGGTCAGTGAATACTCACTTTTATAACCGTAACCGCGCCGGGACTGGATGGCCTGATGACCAGCAATACCCTCCTCGGCACTGGGCGCCGGGGTATAGCGGAAGTCCAGATCGCCCGCACGGGCAGCAAACTCGCAGAGAGTCCGGACGGCAACCTTCACCGTCATTCCCTTACCTCGTTGTCCTGCCAGCGCACATAGCAGACGCTGGCGGGGATGCCTTCACCGGCAAAAAACTCAAGCCAACGGATCTGGTGATCCTGCAGGCGGTCACCCGGGCCCTTCACTTCAATCATTTCATAGCGTTTTGCAGGCTCAGTGTTACCGGGAATAAATCGGATCAGATCGGGGAAGCCGCTGCGGTGCTCCCGAATATTCAACAGCAGCCGACGGAACAGGCATTCAAGATCCTCTGGCGGAAGACAGTCCAGCGCCAGAGCCAACAGTTCATCGGTGATTACCGACCAGATCACAAAGGGATTGGTGATTCCCTGTTTGGCCCGGTAGTTTTCCATAATCCGTTCCCGGTAGGAGCCATCCGCCAGCATGGCAAAACACCGGTCGAACAGCGTCTGGCGACGGACCACAAAATCCTCCCGGGTCAGGTCCGCCGGGCCCACGTGGAAAGGGTGAAAGAACGCCCCCGGTACCGGTGCAAAAATGGTCTGCCAGCAAAGCAGACCAAACAGTCCGTTGATCAGGGTGTTTTCCACATAAAAGACAGGGGCTTCCCTCTGCCAAAGGTGCTCCAGCACCGCGAACTCAACGGATCCCGTCGCGGGTTTCGGCAGGCTCAGAGTGATATCCCGGATTGGGGGCTGCTCCGGTGGTGGTGGGGGTGTCTCACCAAGCCTGCTCGCAAGCCGTTTCAGAATCCGCGCCAGGCCCTGGGCTTCCGAGTCGCTCAACTGCTGTTGCTGCCAGCGGATCGCAATGGCCCAGGCTTCCCGGTGACGTTTCATCCGCTCCAGCAACCGGAGTTGCTTCAGCCGTGCTTCCCGGTGGCCACTGCTGGCGAGAACCTGCAAGGCCAGCTCCCG
Source organism: Marinobacter sp. F3R08 (assembly GCF_018860425.1). GTDB lineage: Bacteria > Pseudomonadota > Gammaproteobacteria > Pseudomonadales > Oleiphilaceae > Marinobacter. The sequence goes on from NZ_JAHKPI010000014.1 coordinate 144,432, forward strand.
CTCGCCCTGACGCTCTGCCTGGCGCCCCAGTTCCAGCAACAACCGGTCCCGTCGGCTGGTCAGCCAGGCGTTATCCGACGGCCCTGGCACATCGGGCCAGACCTCCCGGGCAGATACGCCCTCATCCAACCGCTCCCGGCACTGGTGCATGGCCAGGTACAGATCGACCTCCGATCGGTACTGAAACGCCCTGGATTCCGGGGTAAAGGTCACCGGCTCATACTGCTGATGGCCCAGCTCCACCAACACGAAATCGGACCAGCTCTGGCGAAGATTTCCGAAAAACATCAGGCGCACACGGTCGAACAGGGGCATGGCTGCCAGCCTGACAACGGGCTTTGCGTGCTGACCCAGCCAGTCGGCAACCCTGACCGGATCCGGAAACCGTGCAAGCAGCGTGTCACGCATCTGGCCCTTGGGCAGGTTAACAGGCTCTCCGGCTGCTTTTAACAAGGGCGCAAAAGCCGGACGCAATTCTGCCAGGGTGAAAAGCCGAAACAGCTCATCCATGCTGAGCACAGGCTCGGTGTCCAGCCAGGCTGCCCCGGTCAGCTCCACCAGGGCACGGTCCTCCGGCACGCCAAGCTCCGGGTAGTTCAGTTTGTCAGGCCGGAAAAGATCGCCCGAGCGCATCACCATCCGGGTCAGCAGTGCCCGGGCCGGAAGGGAAAGGTTCTGAAAGCCGGCCAGTCGATCCCGCTCCTCCACTGTCAGCAAATCTGCGTGATGGCTCAGCACCCAGCCAAGGACGGTTTCCATGTTTTCGAGGTAGTACAGCGGATTGTTGAGATCTGCGGTACCCGGTTGTTTGCTCAGTGGCTTCACCGATGACATGGCCTGGTTGGTATTCCTCAAAGACAGTTCGGAGTATGACGCTATCACGTTGAGCCGCAGAGGTTACATCACCGGCCGCTCGCTGCCACTCGACGGCGGCCGGCATCTGGCCTGATCGCATCAGATGCCCACTTCAGCCGGCTGCAGGCGCACGCCGGCAACCTTCCAGACACCTTCGGTAAGCACCATCCGGTAGTAGGCGTCCCAACGTTTGCCTTCTGGCCCCTGTAGCCGCACCGCCTGAATCTCAAAGGCGCCATGGGGCACTCGCTCGGTAAACTCTATGGCTGTTGCACTGTGCACAGCCGGGTAGGCCTCGCGAACCATATCAATGAAAACCTGGGACGACCCGAAACGGCGCTTGATGCCTTCGGAGGCGAAGGACCAGGCCTGTTCCTGATCATTGTTGGCAAAGGCTTCAATCTGACGAAGAATCGTATCCCGAATGTCCGCATCCTTGTCGCTGGCCAGCAACCGGGAGGACCCGATAATGGCAAACCCCATAACAGCCAGCAGGACGGGAATCAGCCATTTTCCGATAATCGCATTTTGGTGACTCATGACGGCACCTCTCTGTTGTTCATATTTTATCCGATACGGGTGGAGCTGGCACCCGGATCCTTCATGCCGTGAGAGAATCTCCTGGGGCAACACCATCCTCATGGCCTGCAGGCCGTGGCTCTCACTCAAGGGCTTTAAAACAAATCAATTCTGCTCATTAAATGACCTGTTTGGATGAGCGATGCGTATTCCTGTTTACGCCAATAAACGTACAGGAGACTTCCAATGCATATGGATACCGGTGAACTCAGGCATCACAAACACGACACCATCTCCCTGCTGGAGATCGTCTCAATGGAAGGGCGCTACTATATGGCTCGGTTCTATCTGGAGGGCCAGGGTTACGTGCTGACCGATCCTTATGACAAACCGGTGATGTTTTCCGGTGCCAGCGCAGCGCGGGACTATTTCAATGATTACCCGGTTGACCGCACTGAAGTGATTCCGCCGGCTGGAACCGATGAAATGATCGGCATGCCCGACAGCAGTTCCGAAACCATGCGGGTCCCCCTTTAGGGCCCGCTGCATTAGACCGTCCCATCCCACCTTCCTGTCGGGTCATTCACGACACTTCTTGTCGCTTGCGCTCTTTATGATTTTCGGCGTTCAGACGTCTCAGGCTGTCCGCATCTGTGGTCACATGCGGTAACCTGTGGCAACCGGATTGAATTGCGCACCCGACAAGGAACCCAATGACCGACTCGTCCACCATCGAACCCGGCTTCCACGCCATCCATGCCAACCATCTGGAAGACCTTCGTCGGGCCGTTGTCTACATTTGCCGGCACAACCCGATGCCCCCCCTGCAGAGTGAAACCTTCCTGGTGCAGAGTAACGGCATTGCCCAGTGGCTGAAGCTGGCACTGGCAGAAAAGCGCACCGAGGATGGCGTGGAGGGCGGCCTGGGCATTGCGGCCGGTATGGATTTTCTGTTCCCGGCCCGGTTTATCTGGCAGGCCTATCGGGCCGTGCTTCCGGACGGAGAAGTGCCCGAGCAGTCGCCTTTCGACAAGCGTCGGCTGGTGTGGCGGCTGTACCGGTTACTACCCAGGCTGGTGGGGCAGGACGACGCATTCACGCCTTTGGCGCGGTTCCTCCAGGGGAATGATCCGGATTTGCGCAATTTTCAGCTGGCCGAAAAAGTGGCGGATCTGTTCGACCAGTACCAGGTGTTCCGCGCCGACTGGCTGGCTGCCTGGGAGCAGGGCAAGGACGTGATTATTACCGCCCGGGCTGAAGAAAAACCGCTGGATCCGGAAACCCGTTGGCAATCGCTGCTGTGGCGAAAACTGGTTGAGGATGTAGGGGCTGAAGCCCATACCAGCCGCTCGCAGATCCATACCCGGTTCATGGACCAGGGCCAGCGTATCCAGGCGCCCGCCAATCCGGCCCGGTTACCGGAGCGCATTGTGGTATTCGGCGTTTCATCACTACCCCGGCAGGCGCTGGAGGCTCTGTATGTACTGAGCCGGTTCAGCCAGGTGGTGCTGTGTGTTCACAACCCCTGCCAGTTTTACTGGGCCGACATCATCAGCGACCGGGAACTGCTCACGGCCGAGCGGAAACGAGGCAAGACCCATCCGGCACTGTCAGCCATCGACGATCCGGACCAGCTGCACCAGCATGCCAACCCGCTGCTGGCCGCCTGGGGAAAGCAGGGCCGGGACTATATCCGGCTGCTGGACGAATTCGATAATCCCGAGGAATACCGGGGCAGCTTCCAGACCCCGGACCGCAAGATCGACATCTTCTCGAACCACGGCAACGATGACTCACCGCGCCTGCTGCACCAGTTGCAGGACGATATCCACAACCTGACCCCATTACAGGAGATCCGTGAGCAACAGCGCCAGCTGGATCTGCTGGAGGACCATTCCCTGGCATTCCACGATGCCCACAGCCCCCAGCGAGAAGTAGAGATACTGCACGACCAGTTGCTGGCGGCGTTCAACACCGACCCGTCTCTGCGCCCCAGGGATGTGATTGTGATGGTACCGGACATCAACGTATACGCACCGCATATCCAGGCGGTGTTCGGCCGTTATCAGCCCGGCCGCAAACGCCACATTCCCTTCACCATTTCCGATCAGGGCCAGCGCCACCACGAACCCGTGTTGATCGCCCTGGAAACTCTGATGTCCCTGCCCCGCAGTCGTTTCGCGGTGAGCGAGATAATCAGTCTGCTGGAAGTCCCTGGTATCAGGGAGCGCTTCGGTGTCACTGAGGACGACATTCCCCTGGCACGGCGCTGGGTGCAGGGTGCAAATATACGCTGGGGCTTGCATGGCCGGCACCGGGAAAGCCTGGATCTGCCAGCGGAACTGGAACGCAACACCTGGCAATCCGGCCTGCGCGCCATGCTGCTGGGTTATGGAATGGGTGAGGATGAGCCCTGGTGCGGAGTTGAACCCTATGGCGAGATCGGCGGGCTGCAGGCAAGCCTGGCTGGCCGTCTGAACGACTTTGTCCGCCAGCTGGAAACCCTGTGGCTGGCACTGCAGACCAGCCGTACTCCTGAAGACTGGGAAACCCTGTTTTCCGGTATGCTCGAGCAGTTTTTCCATCAGGTTACCGGCAATGATCTGCTGCTGCTCAACCGGTTCCGCCGCCAGTTGGAGCAGTGGCTGGAGGACGCCCTGGCCGCCGGCCTTGGGGATCAGGAGCTACCCCTGAATATTGTCAAAGACGTGCTGCTGGACGGGCTTGACGAAGGTGGCCTGAACCAGCGTTTCCTGGCCGGCAAGGTAAATTTCGCCACCCTGATGCCCATGCGGGCCATTCCCTTTCGCCATGTCTGCCTGCTGGGCATGAACGACGGCGACTACCCCCGCTCCCGGCCGCCGGTGGATTTCGACCTGATGGCCCAGGAGTACCGACCGGGGGACCGTTCGCGCCGGGAAGACGACCGCTACCTGTTCCTGGAAGCCCTGTTATCAGCCCGGGAACAGCTGTACATAAGCTGGGTTGGCAGAAGCATCAAGGACGATTCCGAACGACCACCATCGGTGCTGGTGGGGCAGCTGCAGGATCACCTGGACAACCTCTGGCAGGTGTCGGGCGATTCGGCCGCCAGGGTCACCCGGGCGCTGACCACCCAGCACCCGTTGCAGCCTTTCAGCCGGGCTTATTTTCCGACAACCAACGGGCTGGAAGAGAGCGAAAACAGTACCCCCCGGCCACTGAAAGAAATCCGGCAGGCCCGCAACCTGTTCACCTATGAGCGGGAGTGGCGCAGTGCCCATGGCGTTGCGGCCGAAGAACAGACTCCGGTTGCGCTCCCGTATCAGGTACCGGAAGAACCCATCAGCCTGAGCGATCTGGCCGGCTTCCTGAAAAAGCCCATCGACACCTTTTACCAGCGCCGCCTGCAGGTGCGCTTTGACGATGTCGAAGACGACGATACCGACAACGAGAATTTCGACCTGGACGGTCTGGACCGCTGGCGCCTGGATAACGAGCTGATTCAGGACGCTGTGCTCAAGGCCGACAGTGAAGACAAACTTGAAGAGCGGCTGCAGGGGGCACTGGACCGGATGGCTCGCCGGGGCGATCTGGGCATGGGCGTGACCGAACACCGGCTGCGTTCGGAGCTGGCCGGGCGCTTGCCGGATCTGTTCCAGCGATACCGGGATGCCCTGGCCGAATGGCCAGAGGTGATAGCCGAGCCACTGGCCTTCGATTACCGGTTCGAAAATACCCTGGGTTGGGTGGAGGTAGCAGACCTGATCGACAACATGCGCTGCAATCCAGGGGGCGAACTATGCCGGTTGGTGGTGGCCAGCTCAAGCCTGTTAAGCAGTGCCGGTAATGGTAAGAAAATCCGCTACGCAAACCTGTTGCGTGACTGGGTGATTCATCTCGCCGGCCAACTCACCGGCCAGCCTTTTGAAACACGGATATTGGGCAAGGAGGAGCGCAAAACCGTCCGGTTCGCACCGCTGGCACCCGAGCAGGCCAGGCCACTTTTTGAGGCAAGCCTCAACCGCTGGATAGAGGCAACAACCCGGGCCCTGCCTGTTCACTGTGAGGCGGGCTTTGCCTGGATCACCAGTTTCTACGGCAGCAAGAAATACCTGGGCGACCATGAACGGGCCATTGCAGAGGCAGAGCAAACCTACAGTTCAGCCCTGGAAAGGGACACCGGCTACCTGAGGGGTGCCTTTGAAACTCCGGAGCAACTGATGGCCAGCGGCGAGTTCGAAGCCCTGTTACATCAGCTCTATGTGCCTTTGTGGGAAGCTGAGCAGGGTAAATCGGCGGCGGACCAGATCGGGAGTATGCAATGAGCGATCCGATGAACAACCTCAACCCAAACCTGGACCCGCTGGCGCTTGCCCTGAACGGCAGCGCGCTGATCGAAGCCAGCGCCGGAACCGGCAAGACCTTCACCATCGCCATTCTTTACGTGCGCCTGGTGCTTGGCCACGGCCAACCGTCAGACAGCCCACTGCAGAACCTGCTGCCACCCAACCTGCTGGTCGTCACATTCACCGAGGCTGCCACCAAAGAACTCCGGGACCGCATCCGCACCCGGCTGACCCAGGCCGCAGAGGTGTTTTCCGATGGCCCGGATGAGCCCGACCCGCCCGCGGAAACAGCACTGATCTACCAACTGCGAAACCAGAGCTACCCGGATCCGGCCAGCTGGCCGGAATGCCGCAAGAAACTGCTGCTGGCCGCCGAGTGGATGGATGAGGCGGCGGTGTCTACCATCCACAGTTTCTGCAACCGCATGCTCAGCGAGCACGCCTTCGACAGCGGCAGCCTGTTCAAGCTCACCCTGGAGACCGACCAGAGTGAATTACTGGATGAGGTTACCCGGGATTACTGGCGTACGTTCGTCTATCCGCTGCCCACAGCGCTCATGGACGAAGCCCTCAGCCATTGGAAAACACCGGACAACCTGCGCCAGGCCATACGCAACCTGATTGATGATCCTCAAAGCCTGGGCTCACCACCGGACAGCGTCTGCCAGGCCATCGATCAGGTGGTCAGTCAGCGCCTGGAACAGTCGCAGGCCCTGAAGGCTCATCCCTGGAGCCAGTGGCGCGGAGAAGTCATTGATCTGCTGAACGAACTCAACAAGAGCAAACGACTCCATGGCGGTAGCAAGAACGCCATGGTCAAGGTCTGGGACCTTCTGATCCCGTGGGCCGAATCCGACGAACTGTTACCGGAAAAGATCGACAGTGCCGCCGGTTTCAAGAACCAGACGCCCGAGGGGCTCGACAACATTCTCAAAGGCGATGAGTCCGCCCCGCATCATCCTGCCTTCGACGCAATCGAAACGCTGCTGGCGTTCAGCCAGAACCCGCCCAGCGCCAGGTCCGACATCCTGCGCCATGCCAGTCACTGGATCGCCGACAGACTGGAATCGGAAAAACAGCAACGTTCCGAGATGGGTTTTGATGACCTGCTCACCCGACTGGACGAGGCCTTGCACGGCCCCCGGGGCGATCAGTTGGCCGCCACCATCCGCCGGCAGTTCCCGGTGGCCCTGATCGACGAATTCCAGGATACCGACCCGGTCCAGTACCGCATCTTCGACCGCATCTATAAGGTCGGGGGCGGAGATACCGGCACCTGCCTGCTGATGATCGGGGATCCCAAGCAGGCCATTTACGGCTTCCGGGGCGCGGACATCTACACCTATCTGCAGGCCAGAGAGGGTGTGAGAGAACGAACCTTCACACTCGGTAAAAATTTCCGCTCCGCCCAACCCATGGTGGCTGCGGTGAACCGGGTATTCGAATACAGCGACCAGTGCAGTCGGGATGGCGCTTTCCTGTTTGGCAAGGGCGACACCTCACCACTGCCTTTCCAGGGCGTGGACTCCAACGGCACCAAACGATTGTGGTCGGTGAACGGCGACGTTCAGCCCAGCCTGGTGTTCTGGGCCCACGAATCCGGTGAAGAAGACAAAAACGGCAACGCCAGGGGCCTCGCCAAGGGTGCTGCCACCGCCGACGTGGCGGAAACCTGCGCCAGCGAGATCGCCCGGTTGCTGACCCTGGGGCAGGCCGGGGTGGCCGGCTTCGCCCTGCCGGAGAGCCCGGCGAACCCGGAGCCACTCGCCCCGCAAGATATCGCGGTATTGGTGAATAATCGGAACGAGGCCAGCGCAGTACGGGACGCCCTGGGTCGCCGACGCATCAAGAGTGTCTATCTGTCCGACCGGGACTCGGTACTGACATCCCGGGAAGCGAAGGAAATGCTGTGCTGGCTGAGGGCCTTCGCCGAGCCCAGGCAGTTGGCGTATATCCGGGCGGCCCTGGCCACACCCACACTGGGACAATCCTGGCAGGCCATGAATGAACTGCTCACCGACGAACTGGTACTGGAGCAGGAGATTGACCGTTTTATCGGATATCACCAGCAGTGGCAGAAGCAGGGTGTTCTGCCCGTACTGCGCAGTTTCCTGATGGACTTCGAGGTTCCGGGCCGTTTGCTGCAACGGCCAGATGGTGAGCGGCGACTGACCGATATCCTGCATATCGCAGAGCTGCTCCAGCAGGACAGCCTGCAACTGGACGGTGAACACGCCCTGGTGCACCACTACACCCAGATTCTGCGGGCAGCTGACGAGGAAGACGAACACCGTACCCTGCGGCTCGAAAGCGATGCCGGACTGGTGAAGGTGATTACGGTTCACAAGTCCAAGGGGCTGGAGTATCCGCTGGTGTTCCTGCCGTTTGGCACCGCCTTCAGAGCCCAGAGTGAAAAACAGGTCTTCGTTCGCTATCACGATGACCTGGGACGACTGATCACCGTTTTCGATCCCGCCCCGGAAGATGTTGCCAAAGCAGACCGGGAACGCCTGGGTGAGGATATCCGTAAGCTCTACGTAGCCCTGACCCGGGCCCGGTTCGCTACATGGGTGGGCGCGGCCGCCCTCGATAACTGGCAGCAAAGTGGTCTGGGCTATCTGATTGCCGGGGAAGAACAGAGCGGCATGACCCAATGCCTGGACCGGCTGGCGGAGGGCCGGCCGGAAATCGCAGTTAGCCCGCTGCCGGAACCGGACGATCAACACTACACCGAACAGGCACCCGAGGCCCTCGGACCGGCCCTGAACTCTGCCCGCGAGGCAAAGGAAGACTGGTGGATTGCCAGTTACTCCTCCATTGAATACACCGGCATGGCCGGCACCGGGATTGCGTTTACCGGAGAAGTGGAGGACGCCCAGACCCAGAACCTGCTGGAAGAGAGCGGCCAGGAAGCCGATGAAGAAACCGCACCCATGGCGGCTCACCGCAACCACCACAATTTTCCCAAAGGCGCCGGCCCCGGGACCTTCCTGCATGAATTGTTGGAGTGGTGTACTCAGCACGGGTTTCAGCGGGTTCTGGACGATCCGGCCATGCTCCGGGAACAGCTCATCCGCCGGTGCGGAACCCGTGGCTGGAGTGACTGGGTGGAACCACTGGAGCACTGGTTGCTGGCTCTGATCGCCCAACCCCTTCGACTGGATCGCAGCGGTATCGAAAGCGTCAGTCTGGCAAACCTGACATCCCTGCGCCCGGAACTGGAATTCTGGTTTGAAAGCCGCAATGTCAGCATCGGGAAGCTCGACCAGCTGGTGAAACACCATACCCTGAATGGCGCCGATCGGCCCCAGGCTGAGGCATCACGCTTCAACGGAATGGTCAAGGGCTTTATCGATCTGGTCTTCGAACACAACGGGCAGTATTACGTGCTGGATTACAAATCCAATACCCTGGGTGAGGAGGACAGCGCCTACACAGACCAGGCCATGGGCAACGCCATTCTGGATAAACGCTACGATCTGCAATACGTGCTCTACCTGCTGGCACTGCACCGGTTGCTCAAGGCCCGGTTACCGGGTTATGACTACGATCGCCATGTGGGCGGCGCGGTGTATCTGTTCCTGCGGGGCGTTCACTCCAGAAATGGCGGCGTCTTTACCGATAAACCACCAAGAAGCCTGATTGAACAACTGGATGCCCTGTTCGATGGCGAGTCCGTAAACGGAGAGGTAGTCGCATGAGCCGAACCCGCCCTCACACTCAAGCGTCCGACCACCAGATTGACCTGTTTCCGGAGGACACTTCCGATGCAGCCCCATTGCCTGATGCGCACAGCACATCCGCCGATATCTCCGCAGTGCTGACCAGTCTGGACAAAATGGAAGCCCTGCTGCTGCAGTGGCAACAGGCAGAATGGGTTCGCCCCCTCGATGTTGGTTTTGCCCACCTGATACGGGAGCTGTCCGAAGAGCAGGGCGATCGCCCGAACCCACTGGTTCTGTTACTGGCAGCCCTGACTTCCCATCAGGTGGGTCGGGGCCATGTCTGCATCGATCTGGGCAGCCTCCTTGCCGATGCCGGCAACACTCTGTCCCTGCCACCGGAAGAGCTGGTTCACGATACCCTGAGCGATTCCGGAGCAGCCGGGCTGGACCGGTTAAAGCCATCGGACCTGCTGGCCCGGGTCACACTTTCAGATTGCCAAAGCGCTTTGGAAGAGAGTGGAGCAGTATGTAATGGCTCACATACTTCGCCTCTGGTGCTGAACGACAACCGTCTCTACCTGCGCCGACTCTGGCGCTATGAACAACGTATTGCCCAGGGCATCCGCCAACGCCTGGCCATGCCATCGCCCCTGGCAGATCCGGCGTCCGATTCGGCCCGCACCCTGTCCAGCGCGCTCGGCCAGTTATTCCAGTCACCGGAACCGGTGGATTACCAGAAACTCGCCTGCGCACTCGCTGCGCGCAACCGTTTCGCCGTTATCACCGGCGGCCCCGGAACCGGAAAAACCACCACCGTGGTCAATCTGCTGGCCGCCCTGCAGGCGGTAGCCGGGCAGTCTGCCTCACGGGGAGGGCGAAAATACCGCATCCGCCTGGCGGCTCCTACCGGCAAGGCCGCGGCCCGCCTTAACGAATCCATCGGCGGTGCGGTCAGCCGCCTGCCGCTCTCCGGGCTGCCCGGGAAGGTAGCCCTGTCGGATATTCCGACCAAAGTCACCACGCTGCACCGCCTGCTTGGAAGCCGGCCAGATACCCGGACATTCCGCCATAACCGTGACAATCCTTTGCTGGTGGACATCCTGGTGATCGACGAAGCCTCCATGGTGGACGTCGACCTGATGGCGTCTGTATTCGATGCGCTGCCCGCCCACGTCCAGCTGATCCTGCTGGGCGACAAGGACCAGTTGGCCTCAGTTGATGCCGGTGCGGTATTGGGTGAATTGTGTCAGCGGGCGCTGGACGCCCACTACACGGGGGAAACGGCGCAATGGCTGGCCGCCATAACCGGCAGCCATATACCGGAAACCCTTGTGGACCACGAAGGCCAGCCTATGGATCAGGCCGTGGCCATGCTGCGCAAGAGTTACCGGTTCCAGGAAGACAGTGGCATACGGGCGTTCGCGGAAGCCGTGAATACCAATGCGCTCGATAGCGTCATGTTGCGCCAGATCCGGGAAACGGCGTTCGACGATGTCATCCTGCTCAATGGCCAAACTCGAAAACCGGATCCGGAAGACACCCTGGACCTGGTATGCCGCCATGCCATTACCGGCTCACCGGAGGTATTCCGCAATGCCGGACAGGGGCGGGAAGTGAATGGCCATCGCCTTCCGCCACCCGTTGGTTATCGCCACTACCTTCAGCGGATGTGGAATCATGGTCTGAGCGAAACCAGTCCACGGGAACACTGGGATGCGATGGCGATACAGGTACTCGACGCCTTCAACGACTTTCAGGTCCTATGCGCCCTGCGCAAAGGCCCCTGGGGCGTGGAGGGTCTGAACGACCGGATCGCCCGGCAACTGCTGGCTGAAAAACTGATACCACGGGCCGAAGGCTGGTACCCGGGCCGTCCGGTACTGATTACCGGCAACGACTATAATCTGGGCCTGATGAACGGGGATATCGGCATTACCTTCAGTGTTCCCTGGGACAGGACTGACGCCGGCGATCCCAGGTACACCCTGCGCGTTGCCTTCCCCGGTGACGACGGATCGGGCGGTATCCGGTGGATTTCGCCCAGCCGCCTGCAGCAACTGGAAACCGTGTACGCCATGACTGTGCACAAGTCCCAGGGTTCGGAGTTCAACCACACCTGTCTGGTACTGCCGGACCGGCTGAGCCCGGTTCTGACCCGGGAGCTGATCTACACCGGTATAACCCGGGCCAGGAACTGGTTCAGCCTGGTTACCGGCGACGCCAGAATTCTGCAAGAGGCCGTCGGGCAGCAGGTGGTTCGTGCGTCCGGTCTGGCCGGACTGCTCAGGGAAGCTTAGCGCTCCGGAGCCTGCTCCTCATCATTCCGGTGTTGTTGCGCCCAGAGGTGGGCGTAATGGCCACCGGCGGTCAGCAACTCATGGTGACTTCCGCTCTCGATGATACGGCCGGCATCCATCACCAGGATGGTATTGGCGTCGCGGATGGTAGAAAGCCGATGGGCGATCACCAGGGTTGTCCGCCGCTGGCTCACTTCCTTCAAGGCACCAAGAATTGCCTGTTCGGACAAGGAATCCAGGGATGAGGTGGCTTCATCCAGAATCAGCAGCGGCGGATTTTTCAGGATCACACGGGCAATGGCCACCCGCTGTTTCTCACCACCGGAAAGCTTCAGGCCTCGTTCGCCTACTCTGGTTTGATAGCCATCAGGCAGGCTGTGGATAAAGTCTTCGAGATTGGCCAGCCGGGCAGCCCGATATACTTCATCCTCGGTGGCGGCGGGTCGGCCATAGGCCAGGTTCCGATAGAGGGTATCGTTGAACAGCACCGTATCCTGGGGCACCACGCCAATCACCGATCGCAGGCTGTCCTGGGTAACCTGCCGGATATCCTGGCCATCAATCCGGATGGCGCCCTGGTCAACATCGTAAAACCGAAACAACACGCGGGCGAGGGTCGACTTACCAGCGCCACTGGCACCCACAACGGCAACCTTGTGACCGGCCGGGATGGAAAAACTCACATCCTGGAGAATCGGGCGATCCGGACGATAGGCAAAGTGGATATGGTCAAACTGCACCTCGCCTTTATCCACAGCCAGTTCCGTTGCATCCTGCGTATCCTGGATGGCCGGACTGTCCCCGAGCAGCCTGAACAGTCGCTCGACGTTCACCAGGGCCTGGCGGATTTCCCGGTAAACAAAACCCAGAGCGTTCAGGGGAATGAACAGCTGAAGCAGGTAAGCGTTGATCATGGTGAAATCACCCAGAGTGATTTCACCAGATGCCACTTCGCGCACGGCCATGGCCATGATCACAATCATCGCCACACCAATGATCAGCGCCTGCCCCGAGTTCAGGGCCGCCAGGGACAACCGGTTTTTCAAGCGGGCCTGTTCCCAGTCGTCCAGATCCTGGTCGTAGACCTGGGCTTCGTAGCGCTCATTGTTGAAATACTTCACCGTCTCATAGTTAAGAAGACTGTCGACTGCCCGTGAATTGGACTGGTTATCCCGCGCATTGGCCTCCCTTACGAACCGGGTACGCCACTCGGTCACCTTGACGGAAAACACCACGTACACCACCACGGCAACCAGGATCGCCAGCACGTAGCCGACGTTGAAAACCACGAACAGGATTCCGGCCACCAGCAGGATTTCCAGAATGGTGGGCACAATGTTGAACAGGGTGAAGCGCAGCAGGAAACTGATGCCATTGGTGCCCCGCTCAATATCCCGGGCCAGACCTCCGGTTTTCCGATCCAGGTGAAAGGCCAGTTCCCGCTGGTGCAGATGCTCGAATACCCGCAGCGACACCCGCCGCATGGCCCGCTCGGCCACCCGGGCGAACACTGCGTCCCGGAGCTCGTTGAACAGGGTGGCGCCAAAGCGTAATGATCCGTAGGCAACCACCAGAATCACAGGAATCCACAGAAGCATGTCTGCCCCGCGGTTCTGGTCCAGGTAATCGACAATGTATTTCAGGGCAATGGGTGTGGCGACCGTTGCCAGTTTCGCCAGCACCAGCAACGTCAGGGCCAGCGCAACCCGCCCCCGGAATTCAGCCAGATAGGGCCACAGGCCTGAAATTATTTTCCAGTCCGGTTTATGGTCTGCCGGGTAGTCGTTGTCGGCGTAGGCGCGCACAGAGCTTTTCCTTGGGTTTCGGAGCTGTCGAGCACACGGGCTCTTGCTTAGCTGTATGATAAGTCTTGTTCAGAGACAAAACCGTATAGTTACTGGAGTTTACAGTACTCAGCCCGTCAGGAGGCACATCATCAGAACCCGTCACCGCAAAGCCCTGAAACTGGTTATCGAATTTATCAGCCCCTATCGTCGGGCTATCGCCGGTGCGCTGGTGGCGCTGGTTTTCACTGCCGGTATCACACTCGGGTTGGGGCAGGGGTTGCGCATCCTGGTGGATCAGGGACTGGCCACCGAATCGCCCGGGAACCTGGCCAGAGCCATTGGCCTGTTTTTCGTCCTGGTGCTGGGCCTGGCGTTTGGATCCTTTGCCCGGTTCTATCTGGTGTCCTGGATTGGCGAACGGGTGGTGGCCGATATTCGCAAGAAAGTATTCAACCATCTGATTGATCTTCATCCCGGCTTCTTCGAACAGAATCGAGCCCTGGAGATCCAGTCCCGGTTTACCGCCGATACCACCGTATTGCAGTCGGTGATTGGTTCGACCGTTTCGATTGCCCTGCGTAACGCGCTGATGCTGATCGGGGGCTTGCTGCTGTTGTTTATTACCAACGCCAAGCTGGCCAGTATCATTCTTCTGGGTTTTCCATTGGTTATCGCCCCCATCCTGTTTTTCGGCCGACGGGTGCGGGCGCTGTCCCGGCTCAGTCAGGACCGGGTTGCGGATGTGGGCAGCTACGTGGGCGAGAACCTCACCCAGATCAAAACCGTTCAGGCCTTCAACCATCAGCCCCACGACCGCCGGTATTTTTCCGAGGTATCTGAACGGGCCTTCGAGATTGCACGCCAGCGCATTCGTCAGCGCGCCTGGCTGACCACACTGGCCATTTCCCTGGTGATGGGTGCCGTCGGTATTGTTATCTGGATAGGCGGCCTGGACGTCATTCACGGCCGGATCAGTCCCGGTGAACTGGCGGCCTTTGTGTTCTATAGCCTTCTGGTGGGCGTGGCTGCCGGGGCCATCAGTGAAGTCATCGGGGAACTACAGAGAGCCGCAGGCTCTGCCGCACGCCTGTTTGAGCTGCTACAGACCGAACCGGCGTTTCAACGCAAACAGGCGACGGTGAATCTTCCAGAGCCTGTGCAGGGTGCGATCGAGATCGACCATCTGGGCTTCTCGTACCCCGGGCGCTCTGAGCAGCCCGCATTAACGGATCTGACGTTGGCAATAAAGGCTGGCGAGACGCTGGCGCTGGTGGGGCCATCCGGAGCCGGTAAATCAACCCTGTTCGATCTGCTACTGCACTTCTACCAGCCCACCGAAGGCAGAATTCTCATCGACGGGATAGACACCGCCGAACTGCCTCTCGATGCCCTGCGCCGGTGCTTTTCCCTGGTACCTCAGAATCCGGCGCTGTTTCATGGCACGGTGGCAGACAACATCCGGTATGCACAGCCCGATGCCAGTCAGCAGGATGTGGAGCGATCGGCTAAGGTGGCCCATGCTCATGAGTTCATCCTGAGCCTGCCAAAAGGCTATGAAACGCCACTGGGCGATGCCGGTCTGGGTTTGTCCGGCGGCCAGAAGCAACGCCTTGCCATTGCCCGGGCGCTGCTGGCCAACGCCCCGGTTCTGCTACTGGATGAAGCCACCAGCGCTCTGGATGCCGAGAGTGAAAACCTGATCCAGCAGGCAATGCCGGCGCTCACCGCCGGACGGACCACCGTGGTCATTGCCCACCGGCTGGCGACCGTCCGGGACGCAGATCGTATCGCAGTCATGGATCAGGGTCGCTTGCTGGCCGTAGGCAGTCACGATGAACTGATGGAGCACAATCCCCTTTACCAGCGTTTGGCAAAACTGCAGTTCCGGGACCATGCTGTCTGACAACGACAATAGTCGGTTTGTTTCCTGACACCGTACTACTTACACTGGTTAATGAAACTTTCGAACGTGAACACAGGGAGAATGGCAAAGTGAGCAATAAAGAATTGCAGGCACTCAAAGAACGCTACGTTGCAGCGGGCGCGGCAAGTCCCAATGAGCAGTTTGCCGACCATGCAACCAATGCGGAACTGTGGGATGCAGACGGCAAACGCATGATTGATTTTGCCGGCGGCATCGGCGTACTGAACATTGGCCACCGTCACCCCAAGGTGGTGGAGGCCGTCAAGGCACAGCTCGACAAACTGATGCACACCTGCCAGACGGTCATGCCCTATGAGGGCTACGTAAAGCTGGCGCAGAAACTCAGCGAAATTGTGCCGGTAAAAGGGCACGCCAAGGTGATGCTGGCTAACTCCGGCGCGGAAGCCCTTGAAAACGCAATGAAAATCGCCCGGGCCGCTACCGGTAAAACCAACGTGATCTGCTTTGACGGCGGTTATCACGGCCGGACCTTTTATACCATGGCAATGAATGGCAAGGCCGCGCCCTACCAGACCGATTTCGGGCCGATGCCAGGAACTGTCTATCGCGCGCCTTACCCGGTGCCATATCACGGTGTCAGCGAGGACGAAGCCCTTCGTGGTTTGAAAATGACCATGAAAGCAGACTCGCCAGCCAACAATACAGCCGCCATCGTGATTGAACCGGTGCTGGGTGAGGGCGGCTTTTACGCAGCGCCAGCCAGCTTCCTGAAGGAAATCCGCAAAATCTGCGATGAAAACAACATCCTGATGATTGTGGACGAAGTTCAGAGTGGCTTTGGCCGTACTGGCAAGATGTTTGCCATTGAGCACAGCGGTGTTGAGCCGGACATGATGACCATGGCGAAGAGTATGGCCGACGGCATGCCCATCTCCGCCATTGTCGGTACCGACAAGCACATGGATGCATCCGGCCCGAACTCTCTGGGCGGCACCTACACCGGCAGCCCTACCGCCTGTGCCGCAGCGTTGGCGGTTTTCGACGTGTTCAAAGAGGAAGATATCCTGGGCAAATCCCAGGCTCTTGGCGAAAAACTGAAGCAGCGCTTCAGCCAGTGGCAGGAACAGTTCACCCATGTGGACAATGTTCGTAACCTGGGGCCCATGGCCGCCTTTGAACTGGTTGAGAGCAAGGAAAGCCGGACACCGAAGCCGGAACTGGCAGCCGCGGTGACCAAGAAAGCCAAGGAGAAGGGTCTGATTCTCCTGAGCTGTGGTATGTACGGCAACACCCTGCGGTTCCTGATGCCGGTCACCATCGAAGACGATGTACTGGAAGAGGGACTGGCCATTGTCGAAGAGAGCCTCAAGGAAGTCGGGGCTTAACGGTACCATTCGACTAAATAGCCGGGCTCAGAGCCCGGCTATTTCATTCTCCATCCTGCTCTTAGTGCATCAGATTACAAGCCCGAACAAGCGTGGCCATTATCTACAACCAGCTCTGCCCCCGTCATAGCGATGCTTGCGTCTGAGGCAAGCAGGATCAACGCCCCATTCAGATCGTCCAATTCGCAAAAACGGCGACAGGGAATTCGCTTTCTCAGACGCTCGCCCGCTTCGCTGTTCAGAAATGCCTCGTTGATCTCCGTAACCACATAACCCGGTGCAAGTGAATTGACTCTGATGTTATGGCGTGCCAGTTCGAGTGCCATGGATCGGGTCAGGTGCGACAAACCTGCTTTGGCAGCACAGTAAGGACCAACGCCACCCGCCAGTCGACTTGCCAGAATCGAAGTAACATTGACAATACTGCCACCGCCGCCGGATTCCACCATCAGACGAGCGCCTTCCTGAGCAACGATCCAGGCACCCTTGAGATTGGTTTGAACGATTGCGTCCCAGTCGTCATCGGTGTATTCCAGGGCAGACTTGGTATCACTTACTCCGGCGTTATTGACGACAACGTCCAATCCTCCAAAACGTTCATGGATCTGGCCAATACCGTCCACGACAGATCTCCGGTCAGTCACATCCAGAGTGACGGACTGAGCGTCGCCACCTTGCGAGCGAATGTCGTCAACCAAAGCAGACAAACGCTCCTCTCGCCGTGCACCGACAGCAACTCTGGCTCCGGCTTTAGCCAATATCGATGCAAAATGTCGTCCAAGACCACTGGAGGCACCCGTTACTAGAATACGTTTTCCTGTCAGGTCAAAAATGTGTGCTGGATTGGTCATGTTTATGCCTGTCGAATATCTTCCCGTGCGAGTATTTTCTTGGCCAGACTCATGCGATGAACCTCGTTAGGCCCATCATAGATCCGGAATCCACGAGCATCCTTAAAGATGCGCTCTACAATGTTTTCGCCAGAAACCCCCTGGCCACCCAGGATCTGTACACTGCGATCAATCACACGCCAGATGCCCTCGGAGCTGATGACTTTGGCCATGCTGGATTCAACATTACCCCGTCCGCCACTATCCAGTACCCAGGCGCAATGCAGTATGGACAGTCGTATGGTCAGCATGTCCATTTCATTATCCGCCAGCATGAATCCCACGCCCTGATGATCACCAAGGCGTTTGCCGAACGATTGACGATTTCGTGCGTAATGACTCGCTTCGTCATGCGCTCGCTGAGCAGCACCAAGCCAACGCATGCAATGAGTCAGACGCGCGGGAGCCAATCGAACCTGGGCATAACGGAAACCTTTACCAACCTCACCGAGAATGTCCTCTTTCGGTACCCGCAGGTTGTCCAATCGAACAACCCCATGCCCCCCTGTAAAGCAGGAATCCATTGAATCCATCATGCGTTCGACGGTGAAACCGGGTTTATCTGTGTCCGTCAGGAACATGGTGGCATTATCATCTTCGGTTCGAGCCATAATGATGGCAAAGCTCGCGCCAGTAACTCCTGTGATCAACCATTTATGGCCATTGATCACGAAATCGTCGCCGTCTCTTACCGCCGTTGTACTCAGCATGCTGGGATCAGACCCCGTACCGGGTGCCGGCTCTGTCATGGCAAAGCAGGAGCGGGTCCGGCCTTCTGCCAGAGGCCTGAGCCATCGCTCTTTCTGGGCATCAGAAGCAACAAGGTCCATCAAGTGGATGTTACCCTCATCCGGCGCATGGATGTTCATCGCCGTAGGCCCCAACGGGGAGTATCCCGCTTCCTCAAAAACCACTGCCTTGGCCACATGAGATAACCCCTTGCCACCCATTGCGGTAGAAGCATGAAGGGTTAGCAGATCTTTACTCCGCGCCAACGCGACCAGCTCACTACGCAGATCTTCTGTTGGGCCATGAGGCGTCTGCCTCGGGTCATTTTCCATGGGAATGATCTCTTCCCGGATGAACCGACGAACCTGGGTTTGTAGGTTTTTTATATCTTCACTTAGCTCAAAGTTCATACCATTTTCCGACTTCGGGTTGACTGAAAGGAACCGGACTAATCAACGTTCTTCTTTTGCATGGCCGCCATGGAACAGGCAATGCCTTCCATGACCGTTACCCGATCGCCTACTTTCACCGGGTTATAAGCGGTAAAGTTCAGCAGCCTCAGATAGGCCGCACCGACAGTGCCGTCATCACGGTAATCCAGATCAACAATGTTGAGGCACGCAGGGTCCTGCTCCAGGGAAGGAAGCAGCGTTTTATCGCCGTTAAGCAACCAGGACATAAGAATTCTGTTAACAGCGTCGTGGCTGACAATCACTGCATCATGCCAATCCGACTCTCCCAGAAACGCCTGGAACCAACCGATGATGCGCTCGCCAAAAAACTCCCAGCTTTCGCCACGGAGAAATTCAGAGTCTGGAGACAACGCCCATCGATAGGCGTCAGCGACTTCCTGTTCGTAAGCATCATGGGGAATATTGCGCAATCGTCCGGACCTCACTTCCCGCAAGGCGTCCACACTCTCGGACTTCCCGCACCGCGGAGGCTGACTGAGCACCAACGACAGCGTTTCGCAGGCGCGGGGATAATCAGAGCTCACCGCCCGATCCACCTGAATACCGGAAAAAACCTCTCTCAGGGCTGTCACCTGCTCACGCCCTTCAGGAGACAGACTGACCGATCTCGGATCTACGGGCTTGCCGGCATTGTCAAAGTATCGTACATCGCCGTGCCGAATCAGATACAACCGCCGCCGCTTGGGGGTCTCCGGTTTTACCAACACAGTCATTGTCGCTCTCTCCACTTGCGCGCAACTTTGGGGTTATTGATCTCAAGTGCATTGAGCGTGGTCTCAAGCAGAATCCTCTCCAGGCAATGTCGCTGTTCCTCTGACTCGACAAACAAGCCGTCACGGATCGCTCCGGCCACAGAGGCACGCAGATCCGAAAGGTTTTTCCCGGATGAGTCCTCATCGATCACACCAGAGAGAAAATCCTGTTCCAGACGGTCTGTCCGATGCCCGTCACGGGCCTCTCTCGCGGCGATACCCATGGCACTGGCGATCATCCTGATCTCATAATGAAGGTCCTCCGGAACCAGCGGAAACACTCGGCTCATCAGCACGTCTCGTGCTGTCATCAATAGCTCATGGGCATCAGGGTTATTCATTTAGTGACTCCTGTTAACTCAAGGATTTCGAATTCCAGTTCCGGCACCATTCGTCCTGTCAATGCCAGTTCCAGAGACCGCTGCTTGCCGGAGAGATGCCGCTCAGCCTGCTGTACCGCGATAATGGCCCAGCGAACATGTGCCATAAGCTGCCAATAACGAAGTTCTTCGTGTGAAATGGTCCGGGGCAGGATCTCCGAATAGCCCGCCATAAAATCATCCAGCGAACCAATTCCACCTGCGATCCTTGGATTGCTGCCAAAACGCCAGCATTTGGCTGTAAACCAGCCAATGTCCTCCCTCCAGTCTCCCCACCCAGTGAATTCCCAATCCAGGACCCCCGAGATCTGGCCCCGATCGATCATGAAGTTTCCGGTTCGAAAATCCCGATGCAGCAAACAAGTACCCATAGGTTTCGGCTTGTGGCGTTGGAGCCAGTTCAGACCCCATTCGATGACGGGATAACCTCCACCCAGGGCATCCAGGAATTCCAGATACTGATGAATAGAACTCTGGGCCGGATCGGCTTCCGGCGGTGGAATGAACTCAAGGGAACGGTTAGGCGGAGAAATGGAATGTATCAGTGCCAGATTGCGTCCAAGATCCCGGCACAGGCTCGCCCGATCTGGTACGAGTTCGTCTTCTCTGACCAGGCGATGACCAGCTGCGGTTCCTCCAACCGCTTGCATGATAAAGAAGTCCCTGCCCACAACCTCCTGATCCCGACAAAGCCAGAAGGGCTGGGGAACCTTCACGCCAGCCTGATAAACCTCCGCCAGAACAGCGTATTCCTCGGCACGCGTCATGCTCACGTTAACAGCTGAGGGTGAATCGGTTCGCAATACCCAGCGCTGAAGGCCAGCCCAGTCGCCATCAGGAACAGAGACCTCCAGCAACCAGTTTTCCTGAATCGCACCTCCAGATAATTTTTCCATACGCTCGATCTGAACCGTTTGTACACCGGTACAGCTAGCGAGGTAGTGCTCAAGGGTTCTCCTGGAGCCGGCGATGGTTTGCTCTGGAGTCACTGCTGGTTTTGAGATTGCTGACATCTGCTACGGACCCGATCAACATGAGTTTACCGGTAGGTCGCAATATCAGTGCCAGATAATAAAACCTCAGAACACTTTATTTTTTCTATTTAAAAACAATGAGTTAAAAAATTAATTCCGGAAACCGGCGAGTTAATGGTTGCTTTTCATTTCATAATTGAAACAATCGATTTTCACTAATGAGACAAACCGGACGCTTTGGGCGAACACCTATGACCTTATCTACAGAACCAGGCAGACCCCGCATCGTCGTCCTGATAAGCCACCTGAAGTTCAATGGCAAACCAAGTCGCCTCGCAAGAACCCTTGAGGAGATACTGCCCAGATATCATGATCAGGCCGATATTGAGATCGTCGAGTCGACTGTTGCCAACTTGCTTCCAACCGTTCAACAGCTAGAGGAACAGCGTGACATTGACGTGATCGTCTGTTCCGGTGCTTCCGCCGACTTCCTGCGAAAGAAAATCAGCACCTCCGTGCTGTCAATCCGGATGGGAGAATACGATCTGATCAAAGCGCTCAATCTCGCCAAAGACCGCGGAACGAAAGCTGGTATCCTCAGCCATCAGCGCCCCCATGCCGAACTTCGCGAGCTCACCTCACTGCTGACAGTCGAGATTTCTGAAGCTGTCTATACGTCTTTCGAGGATGCCCGCCAGAAAACCCGTGCACTTGTTGACGCGGGGTTTCATGTAATCATCGGTTCTCCTACCGCAGTGGAGCTGGCAGAAGATGCGGGTGCCGTTGGCGTGTCCGCCATCAACGCCGAGGCTGTCCGAAGAACCCTGGATGACGCAGTGGCCATCTGCCGAAGCCGAGAACACGAAAGACAGAAGAACCTTCGCATCAGCGCCGTCCTTAAACACCTGAACGAAGGTGTTATGGCTCTTGATGCAAAAGGGCGCATCCAGTCCGTCAATAATCGCATGGAATATCTCACAGGCGTTGCTGAACGAAAGGCTATTGGTCTCAACGCCCGCGATCTCTTGCCCAACCTTGAAATTGATACTGTCCTCCGACAAGGCGAAGGGGAAGAAAACCAGCTCATCCAGGTGAATGATCGAAAACTGGCTATCAATATCATTCCAATTTTTGAAGCAAACAAGGTGGATGGTCTCATCGTCGCCTGTCAGGAGATCAACGCGATCCAACGAGCAGACCGCCGTATCCGCTCCCAGACCCGACCCAGCCATTTTATTGCCCGCTATGAGTTCAGCGATCTTCTCGGAGACTCCGCTCCATTCCGCCAGGCCGTCCACATGGCGAAACTTTACGCAAAGACCGATTCAACGGTTCTCATAACCGGTGAAAGCGGGACCGGAAAAGAGCTTCTTGCCCAGAGTATCCACAATGCGAGCGACCGACATCAGGCTCCCTTCGTTGCTATCAACTGCGCAGCGTTCCCGGAAGCCTTGCTTGAAAGTGAGCTATTTGGTTACGAAGAGGGTGCTTTCACAGGCTCTCGCAAGGGCGGCAAAGGGGGGCTGTTTGAAGCCGCCCACACCGGTACCATTTTTCTGGACGAAATCGGGGATATGCCGGTGTCTCTGCAAACCCGGCTATTGAGAGTGCTCCAGGAGCGGGAAGTTCTTCGTCTCGGGGCATCAGAACCCACACCCGTCAATATCCGTGTGATCTCGGCAACGCATCAGAATCTGCAGGAACGGGTGCTCGAAGGTCAGTTTCGACAAGATCTCTATTTCCGCCTCAACATTCTTCGTGTGGAAGCCCCCAGCCTCAGGGACCGTATTTCCGATTTACCGTTACTGGCCCAGTCGATGGTCGATCGCCTGGCACAAAATGCGCCCCACAAACACGTCATGACTACCCGGCTTATTGATCACTTGATGCCGCAACTCATGAGCCACCCATGGCAGGGAAATATCCGGGAGCTGGAGAATATTGTCGAACGGGCTTTCCTGTCGGCAGAGTTCATGAACGACTCCCACGCCGACACCCCGCCTATCGAAAAACTTTTCCCCGAGCTGAATCCGGCAACTGCATCGAGCCCAGATCATCAAGATATAACCGGAACCGCCAGTCTTCAGGCCATCAGTAAAGCGTCTGAACTGACCCACATCCGGCAGACTCTGGATTCCTTCAACGGTGACATGTCGAGGACAGCAAAACACCTTGGCATCAGCCGTTCAACCCTTTGGCGAAAGCTGCGTAAAACCTCCTGACTCCCTCGAAAAATGAAACAGAGCTGAAACATTTTTTTCAGCTCTTGTTTCAGATATGAAACACCCTCCACTCGGCGTCAACCCGCCAGAATCGCTCTAACATCTTGTCTTGTAGGTAAATACTGGCCTCTGAGCAGAGTTTGGCATGTCGCTTGCTGACACTCATCCAGCGCATATCGTTTACTGCGTTCTGTCTTTCCATATCCAAGAACAAAGAGATCCGGAGGCTGAAGTTGCAAGGTTTGATGATGGATGCCCAACTGAGCATCACCACAATAATGCACCACGCCGAAATGGTGGCGGGCAGTAAAGAAATTGTGTCACGCATGAATGACGGGACCATTCACCGTTACACCTACGCCGATGCCTTTCTCCGTGCCCGTCAGCTGGCAAACACACTCGAAGAACTGGCCATCGGAGCTGAAGCACGTGTTGGCACCCTTGCGTGGAACGACTACCGTCACTTCGAACTGCATTACGCCATTCCATGCTCGGGACGAATCTGCCATACGATCAATCCCAAGCTGTTTCCGGAACAGATCAAGTTCATCATCAATGATGCTGAAGATGAAGCCCTGTTCATTGATCCCCAGTTCATTCCATTGCTTGAATCAATGAGCAAGGAACTGCCCTCTGTCAGACACTGGATTGCACTTTGTTCGCAATCAGAACTGCCAATCAGTTCGCTGCCGAATCTACAAAGTTACGAAAACCTTATCAGCCGGCAATCATCAGAGTTTGACTGGCCAGAATTCGACGAAAAACGGGCCAGCGGACTCTGTTACACGTCTGGCACCACCGGCAATCCGAAGGGTGTTCTCGGAAATCACCGGAGCATTGTGCTGCATGGCATGGCCCAAAACATGGCAAGCAGCGTGGGTTTGACATCCGAGGATGTGGTGATGCCTCTGGTACCCATGTTTCATGTCAACGCCTGGGGAATGCCCTATAACGCACCCATGGCGGGGGCCAAGCTGGTTCTACCAGGTCCTCATGTAGCCGATGCCGAAAGCATGGTTGCGCTGGTCAATTCAGAGCGGGTGACCTTTTCACTAGCGGTTCCAACCCTCTGGAGCGGTATCAATAGCTACCTCAATGAATCTGGAGCATCCCTGCCTTCGTTGAAACGAGGTGTTATCGGTGGCGCCGCCGGGGCCTTAAGTCTCTACGAAGATATGGACAGGCATGGCGTAACTCTGGAAAACGGGTGGGGCATGACCGAACTCAGTCCAATGGGCAGCTACAACCGATCACTCGGTTGGCATACCCGGATGTCAGATTCATCTGGCGGCCAACAACGCCTGAAATCCGGACGCCCTCTGTTCGGCATGCAGATGCGCATCGTAGATGAAGATGGCAACAGCCTCCCCCATGATGGAAAAACGACCGGCGTTCTGGAAGTTCGAGCGCCCTGGGCATGCCAATCCTATTTTGGCGGGACCCAGCAACACACCTGGTTTAGCACCGGAGATGTGGCCACCCTCGATCCAAACGGCTACATGCAAATTACTGATCGTGTAAAAGACGTGATCAAATCCGGAGGCGAATGGATCAGTTCCATCGAGATCGAAAACGCCATCATGTCTCACCCCGGCGTGCGTGAAGCAGTTGTCATTGGCGTTTCTCACGAACACTGGAGCGAACGTCCTCTGCTTATTGTCGTGCCCGAAGACCTTGAACCTGAGCTCACCGCTGAAGCTCTTCTCACGTTCCTTCAAGGCAAAGTACCAAAGTGGTGGATTCCAAATGCCTGCGAGTTTGTGGACGAATTACCACATACAGCTACAGGCAAAGTCAGCAAGAAATCCCTGCGTGAGGTTTACGACCATTATCAATGGCCTGGTGCTTAGGAAATGTGGAGCGTGAACGCAGCGTTTCCATTATCTATAGCTCGCGGCTGAATCCGGGAGGGCAAGTATTACTTACAAACAAAACACAAAAACAAGCACACCCTAGTTCAAGCAATAATCACAATTAACGGAGTAATAGGCATGCAAAACAAAAAGCTCAAAGCCGCTATTCAGGCTTCCCTGATGACCACTCTTGTGGGCACTTCCTTCCAGGCCGGCGCCGTGTCTTTGAACATCGACGGCGTTGACGCATCGCTCTATGGATACGCCCGACTCAACGCCTCGTACGATATTAACGAAAACATTTCCAACTCGGCCCGTACCGGTTCATTTGCCAGTCTTGGTGGCGCTGACGAAGATGTTGAAGGCCATTTTGGCGCGGACGCCTTCCAAAGCCGCCTGGGTGTTCGGGTAAAAACCGAGCAAGGCCTGAAAGTAACCGTTGAAGGCGATTTCCGGGGCTCAGGCGGTGGCAGCCTGCGGCTTCGTCATGCCTACGGCGAATACAAGAACATCCTGATGGGCCAGACCTGGTCAAATTACATGAGCTTCTACGGTATCACTCCTGGCCTGGATTTCGATGGCATTCCGGGAATGGCAGGCTTGCAAGGGCGTGTTACCCAGGCGCGGTATACAACGGGAAATTTCGCCCTGGCACTGGAAGATACCCTGACCAGTGTGCTCAACAACACAAATACTCGGGATGGCCTGCCAACCTTGACTGCTCGCTACGAGACATCGTCCGGAGCACTTTCCTATTCTATCGGGGGCCTGGCACACCAGGTAACCGTTGACGACGGCACTACCGATGACTCGGCTATGGGATTTGCTACCTTCCTGGCAGCCAATTTCGCACTGACCGACGCCCTCACGCTTCATGGAACTGTTAACTACAGCGATGGCGCGAACCTCTATCTGTATCGCTCCGGTGAGAACTTCGGAGGAGAAGACGCCTACCTCGACGGCGGCGACTTGAACACCATCGCCGGCTATGCTGCAACTCTTGGTACCTCACTGGATATTGGAAACGGTCGAAGTGTGAATCTGGCCTACGGTTTCGCCACCATGGACTGGGATGATGCCGAAGCCGATCTTGGGTCTGCGACACTTGCGGCCAAGAGCGAAACTAACCAGAAAGCCATGATCAACTATATCTGGACCCCGGTGACGAACGTAATGATGGGCGTGGAGTACGCGTACTTCCAACGCGAAAATCTGAGCGGTGCTTCAGCAGACGCCAATCGTCTGATGTTTGCCGCCCAATACAACTTCTAACCCATTCTTTGCGTCTTTTGAGTCACTAACCAGGCTTGCGGTGTGATGCGACTGCGTGTCACACCGCCTTTTTGTATACCTTTGCCAATACCTCCTTTTTCTCCAAACCAATCTCTTTTTATCTAGCATCCGGTCGAAGCCGAACCCCGGGGATACCGATAAATGCACCCGTGAAGGACTTCGTTCCGAACGCAGAATGGTGCAGTACTTGACGGGGTCGATGGGAAATCGTGAGGAGAGGGTAGTGCGGAAGTGAATACTTTGGCAGGGATCGACACCTGCCTGAGAATACAGGTGCCGATCCAGGATACCGAAGAGCGCTCTCTTATTGGTCTAGAGTTCGTCTTCCTGAGGCAGATACTTTTCTTCCAGTTCCCCGATCAGCCCCATACCCATATCTTTGACGATGTCTCCATGAGCGGATCGTTCTACAGAAAGCTTTGCCGGCGAGCCAGCCTGACCAAGTTCTGTTATAGCCGCTTTTACCGCATGATGCATAGCTGTGACAGGCACAAGGGCGAAATGGACAATCTTGGGCCCGATCCAGGCTAGCTGATCTCTGGAAAGACCTTCCAGCCAACCAACAATCACCAATGAAACAGGGCAACCCACGGTATCCACAAACCGTTTAATGTCTTCTTTCGTCGAAAACAGCCGCGAAATGGGCTGTACCAGATCTGCGCCTGCTTCATAGTAGGCCCGGGCCCGTGTCACGGCATCATCAAAATCCACGGCATCTGTCCTGGCAATAATAAGTGTGTCCCGATGACTCCGGTTGTCCGCTGCCGCGCGAATCTTGCTGACGCCCTCTTTCATCGAAATCAAGGTGTTGGTGGTATCTACACACACAGGGCAGCGTTTCGGACTAACTTGGTCCTCAATCACCACACCCTGAACACCGGCTCGCTCGAATTCATGTAACGACTTGATCACATTGATGGCATTGCCATAGCCGGTGTCCATATCAGCAATAATCGGTTTGCTCGATACGTAACACATTTTTTCTACGGCCAGCACGTTCTCGGTTCTCGAGTACATCTCTACATCAGGTAAGCCCAGTTGTTCCGCAGAGATAGAAAAGCCGCTCGAAAGCATCAGATCAATACCGTCTGCATCTGACGCCAGTCGGGCGCTTAGCGCATCACCAACGCCAACAGAAACGAGGGGACGCCCGTCGGCCTCTGCCAACATCTGGCGTACGCTCTTAGTAACAGTCGCTTTTAGCATGTTCATCTCCTGGAAATCGAATTATGGATGCCTCGTTTACACCTGAAGCTCTCTGAGAATGGTGTCCTGATCTTTGTTATAAGTGATCCATAAACCCCTGTGGAAAAGATTCTTGAATCCGATAAAGGCAAGTTCAACGGCCATTCCTACAAAACCGAAAGGCACAAGGAAATAGACGGGATATTTCGGGTACATCTCGCCCGCCGCGGGGAACGCGTGTCCGGCAGCCGCCCCGTCCAGCGCATAGCCAAGAGAATAGAAAGCGACAATCGCCATCAGACTAAATTCTGCAGTGATGACCAGAAGATAGAGGGGCTTCTGGACGGCGCCGGGCAAGCGGTCAAATAACATCGGAATTCTCGGCGATACCCCCATCGAAAAGGCATAAAACACAATGGGAAGCACCGACAGCGGCATCAGATAGAACATCACTATTTCGTAGACACCCGGGATCGAATTACCCGTCACATTCCGGGAAAACACATCAGCAGAAATTGACAGGATCATGCCAGCCAGCGCAAGCCCGCTAAACACCAGCCCTAAGCCTTTGATGAACCCGAAAACGTGGTAAAGCCCATTCAGTACACGCATAGTCAGGCCTTATCTTGAAATGGTTGAGGGAAGCCAGGTAGCGAGCTCCGGGAAAAGAATCATCGCCCCGCAGACAAACACAGCCACCGCAATAGCCATCTTCGTGGCCGGCCTGAAAATCTTGCTGGCCGGCACTCCACTGGTTCCGGCCGCAGAATAGACACTCAAGCCAACCGGCGGCGTAATCAGTCCCAGCGTGCAGATAACAGCGATAAAGACCCCAAACCAGAGAACGTCGATTCCCGCCTGTTCAATGACCGGCAACACCACTGGCAGAGCCATGAGGATCACTGCGGTTCCTTCAATGAACATGAACAGGAAGAAGAAGGCGATCGCAAGAATGATCAGTACAATCGACGGATACTGAATCAAGAACTCGATCATCGAGAGAATCCGTCTCGGCAACAGGGAAAAAGAAACAAACCGGCCGAAAATCGCCGCACCAATCAGGATCAGGACTATCATTCCGGTAACGACAGCCGTATCCCTGACCGACGAAACCATGAACGTCCGGTCAACCTTGCCCAGAACCAGGGCTGTAACAAACGCGCCAAGTGCTCCAATCGCGCCGGCCTCAGTCGGGGTAACCAGCCCGAGGTATATGCCACCAAAAATCAGGGTGAACATAAAGATACCCACGGCCACGACCGTAATGGCTCTTCTCGCACCGATCTTAAGCTCTGGGGACGAAGCCACATCTATTGAGGATTCAGATCCATTGCGGTGCATGACAATCACACAGCCAACAAACACCAGCATGGTCAACACGCCAGGAATCATCGCCGCCATGAAAAGATCGCTTATGGGCGTTTCGGTAATGACGCCATAAAGTATCAATATGATACTCGGAGGAATAATGCCGGACAGGGACCCACTGGCAGCGGCAATAGCACCGGCCAGGTCCGGACGGAAACCATAATTTCGCAATTCCGGAACGGCCACACTGCCAAGGGATGCAGACGTAGCTGCCCCTGAACCGGATACCGCACCCAGAAAACCACCAATAACCACCGTCATGGAACCCAGTACCGTGGGTTTACCCTTGGACGCCTTGTAAACCATAACGAAGGCATCCTGAACCACCCCTGATTTAAGGATGAACTGCGCCATGATGACGTAGAGAGGAATCGTCGTCAGTGCATAACTGGCGATCTGTCCAAAGGGATCCGACCTCAAAAACGCCGCAGCAATATTGAAGTCTTGAATAAGAACCAGACCCATCACCCCAATCCCAAGAAGAATCGAATGGATGTGGAAACCGGCCGCCATCAGGACCAGAAAGGCACAAACAATAGAGAGTATGAACAGTGGGTCACTCATGGGAAATTAACGCTCTGGTTAGCAAAAAAGCTGCGCCGTCTACGAACAGACAACGCAGTCATTCGTCGTTGCGATGGGCGTTTTACAGATCGTGAATGGCGTCAGGAACGTCTCCGCCCTGTTCAATCACGATGTCTCGCCACAGACGGGCCAATTTTTTACCCGGAAGCCCTTTCTGCTCCAGGTTATCGATGTAATCAAACCAGGTTTTTTCCATACCCGACATCAACAGTTCCTGAACCTCCGGAGCCAATTCACTCACCGGAACAAACTCTGCACCGTTTGCCTGGGTCTTCGCCATAATATCCTGACGACGATCCACCCAGAGCTGCGCGCCCTTGGTGATCTGATCAGAGGCCGCCTCGAGCATCACGCTCTGCAGGTCCTCGGGCAGTGCATCCCATTGGTCTTTGGTAAGCGCTATAACCGAAGCAAAATGTCCAAGGTTTACATCCGTTACCGTGTACTTGAACAGTTCATCAAACCCGTATCCGGTCCAGTCAGAAATAAACAGGAAGCTGCCGTCGACGGCACCACGACTCAGTGCATCGAAAAGATCAAAAGCCGGCATTGTAATAGAGTTGATACCAACGTTTTTGGCGTACATCTCGTGGATACGGGAAGGTGTTCTGAGCGTTACGCTCTGAACATCGTCGACCGTTTCAAACCGGTGCCCGGTGGTCGAAATGGAGTATTCCTCTGAAATGGTAATTGGAATCGCAACCAAACCGTTCGCTTCGTACTCAAGTTCAGAGAACGTTTTTCCGTCCATCAACGGCTCATCGCTCTCTATCAGGGCTTTCAACGCCAGGCTACCGATTTCCGGGCTGGACTTGGTCAGAGGAAGCATCGGTACTTCAGACATCGGAAACATTGCCGGATCATAGGTTGGCAGGAGAGGAGCAGCTATCTGCACAATGCCCTGCTTCAAGGCATCCGGCTCATTGGTAGCCTTTACCAGTTCGCCTGATACAAACGGGGTGAAGGTGATCCTGCCATCACTTTTTTCTTCTACCTGTTCCATCCATGGCTTTGTAAAGCCCTGCCATTGGCCATGGCTGGCGCTCAACGCAGAAGTCACTCGGAAATTAAAGCTCTCCTGGGCCAGAACAGGGCCAGAAGAAAAACAGGCAGCAAGGGCGACGCCCACGGTCATGCGACGAACAAACCATTTCATACCAGAATCCTCAAGAACTTGTTGTTGTCTATGGCGTTACAGCGTTCGGTAATCATCGACGTCACGATACGTTAACGAAAAGCCGTACACCTGTTCTAAATATTTGCTGATAAAACCGGACTCTGTCAACAAATCAGTAGGAATTTATTGGATTATCACCTCAAACCCCCTCAAAAAGGACAGTTAACGACGATTTTAATCGTCTACTGCTATTAGGATTAGTTTAAAGATGGTTTTTAGCTATTTTATAAGCATTAATTTTACAAACAGTTGTTCTATTATTATCATCAGCCAATCAGAAATCGCTTTTCAGCTCTCAGTCCACTCTCTAAGGAGAAACACCAATGAATGAGACCTTTGCTGCCCAGGAGTCAGGAATGGACGAAGACAGCGTAAAAAGGCAAGAGAGAAGCGAAGTCACAAAACAGGGAATTCTGGATGCGTCCGAGCGACTGTTTGCTACCCGAAGCTTTGCCTCCGTTTCTCTTCGTGAGATTGCCAAGGCCGCGTCGGTTGGTGTTGCTACCGTGAATTACCATCTGGGCAGTAAAGACGACTTGCTGAAAGCCGTTTTCCTGCGCCGAGCCATTGAGCTCAACCGTGAACGGGTAGCCATGCTCAATGAATCCGAGGAGACCTCCGCTGGATCAGTCATTCCTCTTCGGCAAATCATGCGGGCATTGCTGCTTCCGGGTATCCGGTGGTCATTTGATCAAGGCCAGCGGGGACTCTTCATTCAGTTCATGATCCGCTGCCAGCTTGATCCATCATCTCCTCTGAATGAACTTTTCTATCGGGATGTCAGACATCTTCAGCGCTTCGTCCCGCACCTCAAACGAACACTACCGGAGCTGGACGAAGCCGATATTCACTGGCGTTTGCATTTCGTTCTTGGCGCTCTTCACTACACCATTACGGACCTTAAGCGACTGGATGAGGTGAGCAATGGACTGTGCAATACCAACAGTATGGATGAGTCAGTCAATCGAATCGTTGCCTTCTGTGAAGCAGCGTTTCGAGCAGGCCCGGTCAGTGTGTCCAATTAAGTTACGCCCCGTATCGTTTTTATCTGGAGCAACGTCATGAACCAAACCATCGCCGAGAAGATTTTTTCCCGTGTTGCTGGCCGTACGATCAGTGCCGGTACCGAAGCGATTTTTCCACCTGACCTGATTACCGCCTATGACTATCCGGGCTATATCGATAAATACGAAACACAGATGGTCGAAGAACTTGGGATCACCAGTGTAAAACACCCAGAGCGTTTCGTGCTGTTCATTGACCACCTCTATCCTGCTGGTACCGCCAAAGCCCAACAGATTCATCAGATTACCCGAAGGTTCGCAAAGCGTTACGGTTTCAAACTTCATGAAGGAGACGGCATAGGACATCAGGTAATCTCAGAGAAGGGATACGTTAAACCTGGTATGTTCGTAACCCACTTTGATGGTCATATCAGCACTATCGGCGCTCTGGGAGCTCTCGGTATTGGTATACGAAACAGCATGATCGAAGCGTTTGCTACCGAAGAGGTATCATTGGTCGTTCCTGGTTCAGTACGCATAAATCTCGAGGGCGCATTACAAAGAGGGGTCACGTCGCGCGATGTA
This sequence comes from Marinobacter sp. F3R08, assembly GCF_018860425.1. Lineage (GTDB taxonomy): Bacteria > Pseudomonadota > Gammaproteobacteria > Pseudomonadales > Oleiphilaceae > Marinobacter. The sequence goes on from NZ_JAHKPI010000014.1 coordinate 176,623, forward strand.
TTCCACTGGATCGTCCGAGAAATAGGTCCTGACGGCTGCCGGCAGGCTGTGATCGAGTACGGAGGTAAAGGCCTTCAATCCCTGGAAATGGATGAACGCTTTACTTTGTGCAACCTTGCCATGTTTCTCGGCGGCATTTCAGCAGTCATGGAAACGGATGAACAAACGGACCAGTATCTTGAGCGAACAACCGGCAAAAGGCATCCGCCTGTTTTCGCGGATCCCGGTGCCAGGTACGAAAGGGAAGTGACCATTAATCTTTCTGATGTGGAGCCCGTTCTTGTTGCGCCGCCATCTCCGGCGAATACGATCTCCATCAGTGACGCTCTCGGTACCCGGATTGATTCGGGTTACATCGGCTCCTGCGCCAGTGGACGAATCAAGGACTTTCAGCAGGCACTTGAGATTCTCGAGGGCAAACATGTTGCCGAGTACTTTCGGCTGAACGCAGTACCCACTACCACTCGTATCCAGGCACAGATGAGTGAACTTGGGCTGACTCCCAAACTTATTAACGCGGGAGCCCAGGTCCATGTATCAACCTGCGACTTTTGCATTGGTCAGATGGGGGCACTCAGCGAAGGTGAGCGCTCAGTTTCAACGGGTACACTGAATATCCCCGGGAGAATGGGCAGTAACCGCGCCGAGATTTTCACGGCGAGCCCTTACACAATTGCTGCAACAGCCATTAATGGAAAAATAACAGATCCACGTACAATGCTTTGAGGGCACATTCATGCTACCAAAAATTCAAGGCAGGGCTGCCTGGGTTTTTCAGGAACCCAACTTCGACATTGACCTGATTGTTGGCGTCGACCACATGAAGACGCAAGACGTTAACATACTGAAATCGGTCTGTATGACCAGTTTCGATCCGGAGTTTCCCGATAAGGTGAGGGCAGGCGACGTCATCATAGGAGGTAAAAACTTTGGTTATGGGCACCCCCACTATCCATCCTGCCGCGCACTGAGAGCTCTGGGTATCAATGCAATCATTGCAGAATCCTTTTCACCAGGGTTTTACAGAGGCGAATCCTCCAATGGCTATCCACTGATCGAATGTCCCGGGATCACCTCGGCTGTGGAACGCTGGCAGACGATATCTTTCAACTGGGAAACAGAACAGATATCAGTTGAAGAAACCGGGGATGTTCTCCAGTGTCAGAGGGTTCCGTTAAAAAGCAAAGATCTGATTCTAACGGGCGGTATTATTGGCTATCTTAAAAAAGTGCGCCTCGAAAAAGAGGGATAGGTGACTCACAGCGCCTTCGTCTCTGTACGGTTACGTCTGCACTGTGATTCATCGTATACTGCCGAGACTTCTCAGGCAGGGCCTAAGGCCTGCTTCAGTTCCACCAACCAGGCTTAATCATGACGTCTCCGAGCTCCACTGACATTCCGGACCACAAGCCAAGGCCCTGGGTCGATCTGCTGGTCAGCATTATCATTCCATCGGTTATCCTGATGAAATTCAGTGGCGATGAGCACCTTGGCAACGTGAACGCGCTGCTCCTGGGCCTCGCCTTTCCTTTGGGCTGGGGTCTGTTCGAGTTGGTGAAGTACCGTAAGAAAAACTTCATCGCCGTGCTCGGACTGATCAGTGTCGGACTCACCGGGGGCATCGGATTACTGGAACTTGATGCCGGTTGGCTGGCCATCAAAGAGGCGGCAATTCCTGCGGTGATTGGTCTGGCCGTTCTGGCATCCACCCGAACCAGATACCCGTTGGTGCGGACCCTGCTGTATAACCCCACCGTTCTGGATGTGGAAAAAATTCACAAGAGGTTGAAAGAGCACAACCGGGTAGGGGAGTTTGAGGCCCGTTTGCTGAAAGCCAGTTACTTTTTCTCCGGAACCTTTCTGTTCTCATCCATTATGAATTACGTGTTGGCGAAATGGATAGTTGTCAGCCCCTCGGGTACTCAGGCTTTCAACGAAGAGCTTGGGCGGATGACTTTGGTCAGTTATCCGATGATCGCCATTCCCTCCATGATCATGATGATGCTGATTTTCTACTACCTCTGGCGCACGATTCGTCGTCTGACGGGATACACCCTGGAAGATGTCATGGCGCCCCATCTGGCAGAGAAAGAGAAAGAAAAAAACAAATCGTCGGAATCGACCACCGGAGAATAAGCAAGCGCCAGCGGGTCGAAGTAACGCCGGACATAAAAAAGCGGCGGAGGTTTGAAAGCCTCCGCCGCTTTTTTTATTACTGCTGAATGTGGTGCCAGATCAGATGTCCAGGTTGGTCACTTCCAGAGCGTTGGTCTGAATGAAATTTCGACGCGGTTCTACGTCGTCTCCCATCAAGGTGGTGAAAATCTGATCCGCCGCAATGGCGTCCTCGATCGTCACCTTCATCATACGCCGGGTCTCCGGATCCATGGTGGTCTCCCACAATTGCTCCGGGTTCATCTCACCCAGTCCCTTATAGCGCTGGATGTTGAGGCCTCGCTGAGCTTCCTTCATCAACCATTCCAGGGCGCCCTCAAAGGACAGTACAGGCTGTTTTCTCTCGCCCCTCTGAACATAGGCACCTTCTTCGATCAGGCCATCCAGGGTTTCTCCCATACGAGCAATGGCTGCATAGGAGGAGGAGTCAAAGAACTCGTGGCTGAATACATGCTCATAGGGGATACCATGCACATAGATAGTCACTTTCGGAAGGTACAGATCCCGCTCTGAATCCTTGGTAACCGAGAAGGTATACTTGGTACCGGTGCGGGTATCCAGATCCAGACCGTCACCCAGGCGTGCTACCCAGCGTGCCACAACGGCTTCGTCTTTCAGGTGCTCAGCCTTCAGCGTAATGTTCTGGAGCATCTGTTCCAGTACCTTGGCAGGATAAGCCCGGGATAGCCGGCCAATCATGGCCATTACGGCCTGATAGTCCTTGACCATGGTCTCAAGGGCCGAATCCTTGATCGCCGGAGCTTCAGGATTCACATACAGCTGAGCTCCCTCGAGAGCCGTCTGGGTGAGGTAGGCTTCCTTGGCTTTCTCGTCCTTCAGGTACTGCTCCTGCTTGCCACGCTTTACCTTATACAACGGAGGCATGGCGATAAAGACGTGACCGCGCTCGATGATTTCACGCATCTGACGGAACAGGAAGGTAAGCAGCAGAGTCCGGATATGGGAGCCGTCCACATCAGCATCGGTCATGATGATGATGGAGTGGTAACGGAGTTTATCGGGATTGAATTCCTCCCGCCCGATACCACAGCCCAGAGCAGTGATCAGGGTGCCAACTTCTGCAGAAGACAGCATCTTGTCAAAGCGGGCTTTCTCAACGTTCAGAATCTTACCCTTCAAGGGAAGAATTGCCTGAGTCTTCCGGTCACGCCCCTGTTTGGCGCTGCCACCCGCAGAGTCACCCTCCACAATGTACAGTTCGGACAGGGCAGGGTCTTTCTCCTGACAGTCGGCCAGTTTGCCCGGCAGACCGGCAATGTCCAGCGCACCTTTACGACGGGTCATGTCCCGGGCTTTACGGGCCGCCTCACGAGCTCTGGCTGCTTCAATCATCTTGTTGACGATAAGCTTCGCTTCATTGGGCTGTTCCTGCAGGTACTCCGCAAAGCTCTGGTACAGTTCCTGTTCCACTGCTGTCTTCACTTCGGAAGACACCAGCTTGTCCTTGGTCTGTGACGAGAACTTCGGATCCGGCACTTTCACGCTGATGATTGCCGTCAGACCCTCACGAGCATCGTCGCCGGAGGTGGCTACTTTTGCCTTCTTGCCCAGGCCCTCATGCTCGATGTAGTTATTCAGTGAACGGGTCAGGGCTGCCCGAAAACCGGCGAGATGGGTACCTCCGTCGCGCTGCGGAATGTTATTGGTGAAACAGTAAATATTTTCCTGGAAAGCGTCGTTCCACTGCATGGACACTTCCACCACGATGCCGTCTTCACGCTCGCGAGTGAAGTGGAATACCCGGTTGATGGGCGTCTTGTTGGCGTTCAGATGCTCGACAAATGCTCGCAGGCCACCCTCATATTCAAAGACTTCTTCCTTACCGGAGCGCTCGTCGGTTAACCGGATCCGAACGCCGCTGTTCAGAAACGCCAGTTCCCGGAGCCGCTTCGCCAAAATCTCGTAATGGAATTGAATGTGGGTAAAGGTTTCCGGAGACGGAATAAAGTGCACCTTGGTGCCGGAGGCATCGGTTTCACCAACCGCGCTCAACGGCGCATTGGGCACACCGTGGGTGTAGGATTGCTCGTAAACCTTGTTATCCCGGCGAATTGTCAGGGTGAGGGTAGAGGACAGAGCATTAACAACGGATACACCAACACCGTGCAGACCCCCGGAGACCTTATAGGAGTTATCGTCGAACTTACCACCGGCGTGCAGCACGGTCATAATGACTTCCGCTGCCGACACACCCTCTTCTTCATGCAGGTCTACCGGTATGCCACGGCCGTTATCCTTGACGGATACCGACTCATCCGGGTGAATAATCACCCCGATCTCCGAACAATAGCCCGCGAGTGCTTCATCGATGGAGTTATCCACCAATTCAAAGACCATGTGGTGCAGGCCGGTGCCATCATCGGTATCACCAATGTACATGCCTGGCCGCTTTCGCACCGCATCCAGTCCTTTCAAGACTTTGATACTGGAGGAATTGTAGTTCGATTCACTCATTCGGAAACTCCTGAAGCGTAATAGGCCGGGGCATTCTTTGTCGTCGCACCGGTCTTATTCTTCCATCAATTTGCCATGTTCCACGTGGAACAATCTGTAATCCGGTGCCTTACCCTCTGGCCAGAGCTGTTCCACCTGAGGGCGCTCTATAGACGTAATAAACACCTGACAACGCAATGCCTGTAACTTCCCGGCCAACATGGCCCGATGCCCTTCATCCAGCTCGGCATTGATATCATCAAGCAAAAAGGTCACCTGTTTGCCCATCTGGCTCAAGACCATGCCCTGGGCAATTTTCATCAATATCACCAGAGTTTTTTGCTGGCCCCGAGAGAAGGTTTCAGCAACGGGGCGCGCCTGAAACTTCAAGCGGATATCAGCGCGGTTAGGACCATAAAGCGTATGCCCAACCTTGCGCTCTTGCTCACGATGATCAACAAGCACTTGCGCCAATGGCCTTGAAAGATCCCAGCCAGGGTAATACTCCAGCTTCAGACCTTCCGTCCAGGGTACTTCGACTTCCTGGACCAGCCTTTCAAACGCCTCTTTGAAGCGTGCAAAAATACCCATGCGAGTCTCTGTAATCCGCTCACTGAGCACTGCGTATTGTTGATCCCAGACCCGCAACAGCTTTTCGTCTAGTCTACCATTTCTGAGCGTTTGATTCCGCTGCGATGTCACTCTCTGGCATTGTTGCCAGTCGGACCCAAACGAAGGTTCCACGTGGAACACCAACCAGTCGAGGAACTGACGTCGTTTGCCCGGCCCACCGGCCACCACATCAAAAACACCAGGATCAATCACCGAAACCGGAAGATGCTTAGCCAGCCCTGACAAACTCCGCACCGCTTCGCCATCCACTCTTAACACAGTTTCCTTTTGTCCCACGTCCCTGGAAATGCCAAGCCTGTGCTCAAGTTCTTCTGGCTTTCCAGCGATTTCCGTCCCGGAAGGACTCAGGCCACGGTCGAGACCACCAAACACCGTCAAACGCTGTTCCCCGTGACTTACCACGGCCTGATGTCGATTTACCCGAAAAGACCGCCCAAGCCCCAGATAACCTATCGCTTCGAGCACACTGGTCTTTCCGCTGCCATTCTGACCGTAAAGCAAATTAAAGGAGGACGAGAAGCTGACCGGCGAGGCCGATAGATTGCGGAAGTTCTCTGTCTGGAATTTTACGAGCGCCATAGAGCAACAAACTCGAAGGGGAAAGGAAGGAACCAATACAAACCCCAGAACCAAAAGGGCGGCGTTACCCCTTCGGTAACGCCGCCCTAGTGTACAAAAGCCCGAGGATTAAGGCGACAGCCTCAGTGCAGCATATTCAGACGTTCGTCCATAAACACATCCATTTCCGGTGCCAGGATATGAACGTAACGATCAAAATACAGAAATTGCTTCAACAGCAAGGCAAACTCTCTCGGAAAGTGAAGCCCATGACTTTCACCAACCTTAACCATATCCATCAAAATATGATTAACATCGTCTTCCGCCTGATCGGCTTCGTAGGGCACCTCGTCTGGCACCATCTTGTCCATCTGCTGGTACAGACGTTGCAGATCTGCGGCAAGGTCATCCACGCGAACAGTCTGACGGGTAACCCCAATACGAATCATGGCATCTGCCATGCCCTTGAAATTGCCCACCATAACCGCCGAAATAAAATCGCTGACCGCCTGCCAGGTATCAGGCCTGATTCTCCCCACAATTCCAAAATCGATGAAACCAACCCGGCCATCTTTCAGAACCATGAGATTTCCGGCATGAACGTCTGCATGGAAAAATTCACACTGGGTCAGACTGGCAAACCAGGTGTTCATCGCCGTTATCAGCGTGCGCTCCGGATCCCGGGCATACCCTCGAATACTTTCTAGATCAGTCAGTGGTACACCGTGGAAACGTTCCATCGTCAAAATACGGCGGGTACTGCAGTGTTCGAACACTCTCGGCACCGCGGCGTCTTCATTATGGGTATCGTGCAGAAAATCCCGAAACACTCTCAGATTATTGGCTTCCTTGATGAAATCACATTCCTCCATCATGGTTCGCTGAATTTCTTCAACAATACCCGACATAGACGTCCAGGACAGTTTCGGCGCCAGCGTCTCCACGATACGAGCGGAAAGGTACAGGAAGTTCAGATCGGTAAGAAGAATGTTCTCAACCCCGGGCTTCTGCACCTTGATCACTACATCTTCACCGGTAACCAGACGGGCAGCGTGAACTTGCGCAATAGAAGCCGATGCCAGCGCAACCGGATCAATGTCCGAATAAACTTCATCCAGAGGTCGTCCGAGCTCTTCCCGAACAATCTTCTTGATCACGCCAAAAGGCAGGTTGGGGGTCTTATCAAGGCAGTACTGGAATTCTTCCACATATTCCTTGGGGAAAAACGTGGGCGAGCTGGCGATAAACTGACCCAGCTTGATGTAGGTTGCGCCAAGAGATTCAAAGGTCTGTCTCAGCATTTTCGGCGCCGGGGGACGTTCCCCCCGCAACCAATTGAATCCGGTACGCCCGAGTACCGACACCGTCTGGCCAATCCGAAAAGCCCCTTTGATTCCATTCGTTACGGTACTCATCAGTCTGATCCTCCTACAACCTCATCGGCATCACAACGTACAGACAGCGGTTGTCGTTCTTCGCTTCTATCAGCGCGCTGCTGTTGGGATTGGACAGGGTAATTTTCACATCGTCCTCATCCAGGGCGTTCATTACATCGACCAGATAACCTACATTGAATCCGATCTGCAGAGATTCCCCCTGATAGTCCACCGGCAGCGCGTCTTCGGCCTGTTCCTGATCCGGATTGTTGGCAAACACCTGAAGTTCACTCGACGCCAGATTCAGGCGTACGCCGCGAATGTTCTCATGTGACAGGATCCCGGCCCGTTGCAGGGTATTCTTCAGCGTGGCACGATCCGCCAGAACCACCTTGTCACCGCCCCTCGGGATAACCCGGTTGTAGTCCGGGAACTTACCTTCGATGAGTTTTGACGTGAACGTGTAGGAACCGACAGTCGCCCTCAGGTGATTGTCACCAATAACCAGAGTCACCGGTGTTTCCACATCTTCAAGCAACCGCGCCAGTTCCAATACCCCCTTGCGCGGTACAATCACCTGCCGCAACTCAGGGCAATTCGTGGCCAGTTCCAGATGCGCCATTGCCAGCCGATGACCGTCGGTAGCAACCGTCCTTACGTGATCCTTGTCCACTTCAAGCAGCAGACCATTCAGGTAATAACGCACGTCCTGCTGGGCCATGGCGAAAGCCGTAGCATCGAGCATCCGGCCCAGTTCTTTCTGGGGCAGTTCCAGACGGAAACTTTCGTCTTCGTCTTCCACATTCGGAAAGTGTTCTGCCGGCAGGGTAGACAACGTGAAGTGACTGGCACCACACCGCAAATGCAAACGGTCTCCTTCCAGAGCCAGCTCCATCGGCGCTTCGTCACCCAGGGCCCTCGAAATGTCAGACAGTTTGCGGGCAGGTACAGTAATCCGTCCCGGTTGATCCACATGCACCGGTGTTACCCGGGCAACCAGTTCCACTTCCATATTGGTCCCGGTCAGGGTCAGGGTATTGTCCTCGGCTACCAGTAACACGTTGGACAATACCGGCATGGTCTGTTTCTTCTCTACCACACCAGCAATACTTTGCAGCGGGGTAAGCAGGGATTCACGGCTGATCGTCAGTTTCATGGCACTCAGCTTTCTTTATGTTGGAAGGGTGAATGTGGTTCGCCAACGCCTGACATCAGGTGGTCAGCAGTCTCATAAAATTCTGATAATCCTCGCGGATGCCCGGATCGGTCTCCTGCAATTCCACGATTTTCTTGCACGCATGCAATACGGTGGTGTGATCTCGACCACCGAAGGCATCTCCTATCTCCGGCAAACTGTGATTGGTCAGTTCCTTGGACAACGCCATGGCAACCTGCCGGGGCCGGGTGACCGTGCGGGTCCTACGTTTCGACAACAGATCAGCGACCTTGATCTTGTAATACTCCGCCACAGTGCGCTGGATATTATCGATACTTACCTGTTTCTCATGCAGGGCCAGCAGATCCTTCAGACTCTCACGAATGAAAGGCGGCGTAATTTCTGATCCGGTGAAGTGAGCATTCGCTATCACCAGACGCAGCGCGCCTTCGAGTTCTCGAACATTAGATCGAATCTTCTGCGCGATAAAAAATGCCGCTTCGCTGCTCAACTTCACGTTGGCCTGATCAGCCTTCTTCATCAGAATCGCCACCCGGGTTTCCAGTTCCGGAGGCTCGACCATTACGGTCAGGCCCCAGCCAAACCGTGATTTCAACCGTTCTTCCATGTCGACAATTTCTTTGGGAAAACGATCACAGGTAACGATCACCTGCTGTCCACCCTCCAACAATGCGTTGAAGGTGTGGAAAAACTCTTCCTGGGAGCGCTCCTTACGGGCGAAAAACTGAATATCATCGATCAACAGGGCATCAACAGAGCGATAATAACGCTTGAACTCATTGATCGCATTCAGCTGCAGCGCCTTGACCATATCCGCCACAAAGCGTTCCGAACGGAGATACGCGACTTTAGCTCTGGGGTTGCGCCGAACAATCTCATTCCCGATCGCATGCATCAGGTGGGTTTTACCCAGGCCAACGCCACCATAAAGGAACAAGGGATTGTAGGCGCCACCAGGATTTTCAGCCACCTGCATGGAAGCCGCTCTTGCCAGCTGGTTAGACTTACCTTCTACAAAGGTTTCAAACGTGAACCCCTCATTCAGGAAGCTCTGATGCTTGATATCGCCCTCAACCTGAACCGGCCGGCGTTCTCCTCCGTTTTTCGGGCGCACAGACGTTGAGCCCGCCACGGTGGCAGCCACACCTCTCTCTTCTTCTGTTACCCGGCTTCCTGATTCATCCTGAACCCGGCCATTGGCTGGCCCCGTCGCTTCGGAGCGTTTGACCGGCTCACTTTCCCGGGGTGCTGACCCCACTTTCATATTGACCCGTGGTGCCTGTCCACCATTCAGATCTTTCAGTACCTCTTCGATACGTCGCAGGTACTTCTCATTCACCCAGTCCATAACAAAACGGTTGGGTGCAAACAGCATCAGTTGCCCCTCCCGGTGATCGGATTGCAGGGGCCTGAGCCAGGTATTGAACTGTTGTGCGGGAAACTCGTCCCGAAGTACTTCAAGACATTGATGCCACATCTGGTTTGGCACGACAGCCTGCTCCCGATAACCCTGAAATGTCTCTGAACGGACATGGGACATCCTGTCCATTGAGATGACCCCGGATTCTAACCCGAGCAGCCCCCCAGTGAAAGAGCTAAAGCCAGTTCATGAACAGCCTGTGGAAATTTATTTATTTATAATTCAACAAACTACAGACTTACCTACAACCTTGTGTACAGAAATATCCCTACAGATTAGTTACCCACAGCCCTGTGTGTACAGACTAGGGTTAACCCTGTTGGAAACCCCGGGACGCCAACGGGGATAACTTTGATCGAAACAGACAATCCTGCTTACCCACATTTCGCCCCGCCGCTATCCACAGACCTCACGCTGCCTTATCAATATCCTTATGAACCTCGTAAAGATTTGTTTTTTAAGTTTTTTTATCGATTATCCACAGAAACCATCGATACTAATAACAGTAATAATTAATCCTTAAAAGAATTCTAAAAATACTTACTGATTTTATTAGCGCAGGGACAACGCCGTTAAATTTCGGCATGCGCACAACCCCCTAGCAATAATCATTGAATTCCCCCCGGTATTTGCATAGAATGCCGCTCCTGTTTTGGCTGATCATTTTCCAGCCAGTTACTGAATTTTTAACTTACGAATTGTGAGATCATCACCATGAAAAGAACGTTTCAACCAAGCGTCCTGAAGCGTAAGCGCGTTCACGGTTTCCGTGCCCGTATGGCCACTGCCAACGGCCGCAAAGTTATTTCCCGTCGTCGTGCCAAAGGCCGCGCACGTCTGTCCGCGTAAGCTCTGACTGCCTCATGAAGGCTTTGAGTTTCCCGAAATCGCATCGTCTTCTGCGACCTGCTGATTACGGCAAAGTCTTCAACGACGTGCAGCTGAAGGTTCCGCATCGGAATTTTCTGATCCTGGCGACACCGAATACCCTCGGTCATGCCAGGATCGGATTAATTTTTTCCAAAAAGAATCTGAAGCACGCGGTCCAGCGAAACCGGATAAAACGGCAAATCAGAGAAAGTTTTCGGCTACAGACGGATCTGCCTGGCCTCGATCTGATCGTGTTGGGTCGTCAGGGACTTGCTTCCCTCGATAATCCTTCCGTTCGTGCATCCGTAGATGATCTTTGGCGTCGTCTCAGGAAAAAACACGCACAATCCCAGCCATCCCGGGCAGCATCATCCGAAACTGCCGATCGAGGAACGGGTTAATGCGCAAGCTTTTGCTTCTGCCCATCCGCTTCTACCAGTATGCAATCAGTCCTCTGATGGCTAGCCATTGCCGCCACCATCCCTCGTGTTCACAATACGCCGTTGAAGCGATAACTCACCATGGCGCGATCAAAGGATTATTTCTCGCAATCCGGCGTCTGTTAAGGTGTCATCCCTGGGCGGAAGGCGGTTATGATCCCGTGCCTGGAACAAAAGAACTCCAGGGTCAGGAAACCGTAACACTCTGCTCACACGCTGATCATTCCCACACAACAACCCAGACCAGACAGTAACTCTATGGACATTCAACGCATCGTATTATTTGCCGGCCTGGCTATTGTCAGTTATCTGATGGTGCTTGCCTGGAATGAGGATTACCATCAGCAACCCGTAACCCCGCAAGTCTCTGAATCTCAGCCTTCGCAGTCTACAGGCAGCATGGGTAGTTCAGACGATATGATGCTACCGGAAAGCGGCTCCGCACAGGTTGACGGTAATGGCGAATTCTCTACGCCGGAAACAGGTCAGGCGGTTATCAGCTCGACAGAAACCAACACCACCGTGAGTGATCAGTTCATTTCAGTTCGCACTGACGTGTACGATCTGCAAATTGATCGGGTCAGCGGCAACCTGGTCAGAGCTCAGCTGCTTAACTACGACGATTCACTCAACAGCACAGATCCGTTAACTCTGCTGAATAACACCCAGAACCGACTGTATGTCCTGGAAAGTGGTCTGATAGGTCGTGATGGCCCCGATAGCCGTAAGAACGGTTCCGCACCTGTCTACAGCACCGACGCTTCCAGTTATGAATTGGCCGAGGGTGATAACGAGTTGCAGGTAGATCTGACCTACACCACAGAGACAGGTGTCCAGATCACCAAGCGCTATCAATTCCAACGCGACAGTTATGAAATTGACGTCAAGTACCTGATTGCAAACCAGTCCAGTGATGACTGGCAAGCCAATTTCACCGGCAAAATCGTCCGTGACCAAGCGCCGGATCCGACATCACAGACCAGCATGGGTATTCAGGCCTTCCTGGGTCTGGTTATCAGTTCGCCGGAAGATCCGTACGAAAAATTTGATTTCGGTGATCTGCAGGAAACCCAGATCAATCAGTCTGTAACCAACGGATGGCTGGCCTTCCTGCAGCATTATTTCCTGTCTGCCTGGGTGCCGGAGCGTGATATCCCTGCCCAATACCAGACCACACAGCGCGGCTCGAATTACGTAATGGGCTTTGTCTATCCTGCAACCACCGTAGCGGCGGGTGAGACTGCCGAGATAGGTGCCCAGGCTTACGTCGGACCGAAGATTATTGATCGTCTGGAAGCCATGGCTCCGAACCTGGACCGTACTGTTGATTTCGGCTGGCTTTTCTTTATCTCGCTGCCGTTGTTCATCATTCTGGACTGGTTCCATAGCATCGTCGGCAACTGGGGTGTGTCCATTATCCTGTTGACCGTGCTGGTCAAGGCAGTGTTCTTCCACCTGTCCGCCACCAGTTACAAATCCATGGCCAAAATGCGGGCGGTGGCGCCTCAGTTAACCCGGTTGAAAGAGCTGTACGGTGATGACCGTCAGCGTATGTCCCAGGAAATGATGGCGCTGTATAAGCGTGAGAAGATCAATCCTCTTGGCGGCTGCCTGCCGATACTGGTTCAGATGCCGGTGTTCATCTCTCTGTACTGGGTACTGTTTGAAAGTGTGCAGCTACGCCATGCGCCATTCATGCTGTGGATCCAGGATCTGTCGGTGATGGACCCTTACTTCATTCTGCCGATCCTGATGGGCGCCAGCATGTTTGTGCAGATGAGTCTGAACCCGACACCACCGGATCCCATGCAGGCCAAGATCATGAAGTTGATGCCGTTGATCTTCACGGTCTTCTTCCTCTGGTTCCCGGCTGGTCTGGTTCTGTACTGGTTGGTAAACAACATTCTGTCGATCACCCAGCAGTGGTACATTACCCGCAAGATCGAAACAGAAATGGCCGGCAAAAAGCACTGATCGGTGCCCGAACCGTCCCGGCAAAGGCTCCTCTGTGGAGCCTTTGCTGTTTTCAGCCTGTGGAAAAAGCATGAGTCAAAGTACCGAAACCATTGCAGCCATTGCGACGGCACCCGGCCAGGCCGGAGTCGGCATCGTGCGTGTTTCCGGCCCTGGAGCCCGTGCCATTGCTTGTCAGATACTGGGTTACGAGCCCAAACCCCGCTATGCGCATTACGGACCCTTCCACGATAGTGGGGGCGAGCTGATTGATGAGGGCATCGGATTGTTTTTCCCCAATCCCCACTCCTTCACCGGGGAAGATGTCTTCGAGCTGCAGGGGCACGGTGGAACAGTCATCCTGGACTTGCTGCTTCGTGAAGTCTGCAGTCAGGGCGCGAGGCTGGCCAGGCCGGGAGAATTCTCCGAACGGGCGTTTCTGAACGATAAGCTCGATCTGGCTCAGGCCGAAGCCATTGCCGATCTGATTGAGAGCAGTTCGGAACAGGCGGCCCGTTGCGCTGTTCGTTCCATGCAGGGGGTGTTCTCCAGGCAGATAGAAGATCTGGTAGATGCGGTTACCCATTTGCGAATCTACGTTGAGGCGGCCATTGATTTTCCGGAAGAGGAAATTGATTTTCTGGCCGATGGCAAGGTAGCCAGCGACCTGCAGAACCTGTTGGATCGGCTTGAGATAATCCTGGCGGAAGCCCAGCAGGGCACTATCCTGCGAGATGGCATGAAAGTGGTAATCGCCGGCAGGCCCAATGCCGGTAAATCCAGTCTGCTCAACGCTCTGGCTGGTCGTGAGGCGGCCATTGTAACGGCCATCGAAGGAACTACCCGGGATGTTCTCAGAGAACATATCCACATTGATGGCATGCCACTGCACATTATCGATACCGCAGGTCTCCGGGACAGCCCCGATGAAGTTGAACAGATTGGTATCGCACGGGCCTGGGAGGAAATCCGGCAAGCTGATCGCATCCTCCTGATGGTGGATGCCACTACCACCAACGAAACCGTACCCCATGAAATCTGGCCGGACTTTATCGACCAGTTGCCCGAGAAAGCACCTGTCACGGTTATCCGTAACAAAGTGGATCTTTCGGGCGAAACAGTGGGAATCAGCAATACAGACCATCCCGACGCTCCGGTCATTCGTCTGGCAGCGAAAGGTGCCGACGGTCTGGAAATACTGCGAGACCATCTGAAGCAATGCATGGGATTTGCCAGCACGACAGAAGGCGGTTTTCTGGCCCGTCGTCGTCATCTGGATGCACTGGAACGTGCGAGGGACCTGTTAATTCAGGGGCAGAGTCAGTTGGAGGGGTTTGGTGCAGGCGAACTTCTTGCGGAAGATCTGCGCGCCGCCCAGGATTCACTGGGTGAAATTACCGGTCACCTGACGCCTGATGAACTGTTGGGCAAGATTTTCAGCAGTTTCTGCATTGGCAAGTAGTCATTCGATACTGGTATGACCGGCTTTTTCACAATCAGTGTTCATTTTTGTTGAGCGGTCACTCAATAATCGCTAGAGTACTGGACGAACAAAACAAACAAAAGTAATTATCCAGGAGCCAAACGCGATGAATCCCAAGATCGACTATTACTTCACGTGCATTTCCCCGTTCACTTACCTTGGACACCAGGCATTCCTTGAGACAGCCCGAAAGGCCGGTGCAGAGATCAACTTCAAGCCGGTTAAACTGGGAACCGTATTTGCTAATTCCGGCGCGAAACCTATCCCGGAGCGCCCGGTTTGCCGTCAGGAATATCGACTGCTTGAAATCGAACGGTGGGCCAGGAAACGTGGTTTGGCTGTGAATCTCAAACCGGCACATTTTCCGGCGAGTCCGGTTTTGGCAGACGGTTGCGCTATGGCCCTGCAGCATGCGGGTCATTCTCCGGGCGAGTTTGTACAACGGGTGTTGACGGCCTGTTGGGCTGAGGAGAAAAATGTTGCGGACGAAGCCGTGATTGGTGACATTCTGAACAGTCTCGGGCTGGATAGCGACGGTATTATCGCGGCTGCTCAACGTGCAGAGATTGCGGATGAATACGATCGCAACAGCGAGGATGCTGTTCGCGAGGGCGTGGTAGGTGTGCCTGCCTATGTGTTGAATGGTGAGCAATTCTGGGGGCAGGATCGGGTCGAGTTGTTGGCAGAAACGCTGTCAGCGATATCCTGATTCAGGAGCAACATACTTGCCAATCACTGACACTCCGGGTCAAATACGGACTTTCTGTTCCTGAAGCGGTGATCCGTGAGATTCGGAGTGTTTTACAAGTGGCTGCTAAGCCTCCTGCTGACCTTCAGTGTCATTGTTACGATGATACTGGTGGTTGTGAACTGGTCCTTTCAGCGCGGGTTCGTTTCCTACGTCCGGCAGATCGAGACCCAGCAGGTTGTCCACACCGCCAATCTGCTTGCCGGTGAATACCTTCAACATGGTAGCTGGCAGTTTCTGCGGAATGATGGTCGGCACTGGCCGAGGCTGTTGGAAGCCTCAGCTATTACTGTTCCGTCCGAGATGCGTCAGCCGCCGCGGCCTCGCACTCGGGGGGAAACAGGTGGCGTACACGCCCCTCAACAGCCTGACCTGATGGCGGCAATGGTTCCCCTGGCTCACCGGATTGTGCTTGTGGATAACAATTGGGAGCGGGTCGCGGGCCCATCGATTCCGGTTTCTGAAGACCACTGGTATCCCATTCGCACCAACGGCAAATCGGTCGGCTGGTTAGGACTGCAGCCCACAGAGATTGTCAGTAACCAGCTTGCACGCAGTTTTATTGATCAACAACGCACTAACCTTGTCTGGATAATGCTGGCAGGTCTGGTGTTGGCGTTACTGGTGGCCATGGTCTGGGCGAGATGGTTCCTGAATCCCATCCATCGTGTTATGAATGCGGCCCGGCAACTTGCGGCCGGACACTATGAAGTCAGTGTACCGGTCAAGGGACGAAACGAGTTGAGTGAACTGGCCATCAACTTTAATCACCTTGCCCGAACTCTGGCCCGTAACGAGCAGCTTCGGCGCCAGTGGATTGTGGATATCTCCCATGAGCTTCGCACTCCCATTGCCGTTCTCGGGGGCGAAGTGGAAGCCATTATCGATGGTATCCGACAGCCCACCCCGGAACGCATGGCTGCTCTGCATGGTGAAATTGATGCCCTCGGTAAACTGGTGAATGATCTGCATCTGCTGTCCCTGGCCGATCAGGCCTCTCTTGAGCTGACATGGGCAGAGATTGATCTGGCAGGTCTTGTCAGGGACCAGATAGCCCATTTCCGAGCCCGCATGGAGCAACAGGATCTGGCGCTGGACACCGAGATACGGGGACAGGTTTGCTTGCAGGCAGACGCCCATCGACTGTCCCAACTGGTGAAAAATCTTCTGGAAAACAGTCTCAGATACACGGACCCGGGCGGTGAGGTGTGTGTCCGGCTCAGCGCCGGTGACACGCTGGTTGTCCTGGAGGTTCTCGATTCCGCTCCGGCGGTGTCCGAGGAGGATTGTGAAAAGATCTTTGATCGCCTGTACCGGGTCGATCAATCCCGCAGTCGTGCGCTTGGTGGCTCCGGTCTGGGCCTCGCGATCTGTCGGGAGATCGTTCTGGCTCATGGAGGAACAATCTCGGCCAACAGGAGTTCGATGGGTGGTCTGGCCATCCGGGTGGAATTGCCCCGTTTCGGCGAACCAGCGGGAGGAAGTTAACCGACATGACAAAAACCGACAGAACCGTTCTGGTTGTTGAGGATGAAGAGAAGCTTGCAGCATTGCTACGGGATTATCTGGAAGCTGCCGGTTTCGGGGTTCACTGTCTGTATCGCGCTGACGAGGTCATGCCCTGGTTGTCCAGCCACGACGCCGACCTGATTATTCTGGATCTGATGTTGCCCGGAGGCGATGGACTCAACCTGTGCAATGACATTCGGCACGCGTTTCCGATACCTATCATTATGTCGACTGCCCGGGTTGAGGAGGCGGATCGGTTGCGTGGGCTTGAATCCGGCGCCGATGACTATGTCTGCAAACCCTATAGTCTCAGAGAGATGGTTGCCCGGGTGAAAGCCATGTTCCGGCGAATGGAGCGTACACCGTTCCCGCGGGAAAACTCCCCTGTTTCCCCATTCACTGTTGATCCGGCGCGAATGACCATTCGGGTCCAGGGACAGCCTCTGGACCTGACCCGGGTGGAATATCGCTTGCTCAGTCATCTGCTGGAACAACCTGGCGTGGTGTTCAGCCGTGATGCGCTCCTGAATATTATCTACGATGACTATCGCCTGGTTTGCGAACGGACCATTGATTCCCATATCAAAAATCTGCGAAGGAAACTGGCGCCTCACTGTCCGGGTAAACAGATTATCCACTCGGTCTACGGTGCAGGCTATCGCTTTGATCCGGAATGAATGCGCACTGGCGATCCCCGGCAAAAGGGCAAATTCCATAGTTCTCTCACAATCTCGACAACGCTTCTCAATACACTTCTGCCTGATCGCAACACCAATCCATTTAGCGAGGTGATACAACCGATGGGCAAATCCCGATCTGTACTGATGACTCTGATCCTGATGGGTACTTTGTCGGCCTGCAGCCATGCTGGGCAGCCTGGTTCATCCGGCGGCAAGCGCCCATCCGGACCGCCCCCGGAAGCCTTCGAAGCCTGTGAAGGTCTGGCAGAGGGTGAACATGTAAGTTTTGCCGGACGCGGTGGCGAGAGTCTCGAGGCGACCTGTGAAAAACTCGATGGGAAATTGGTCGCTGTTCCTGAGAACGCGCCCAGGCGTTAGTGTATCTGCGACTGCTCAGCAAAGCAGATTCTGAAGCTGACGGAGCCAGGCCAGGCTCCGTCTCTCCGGTTACCAATTGAAACGTTTTTATTGAGAGTGGTAGAGGCGTAAGGCGTAAATTTTGCCTTAATGTAGGTAGTATTGAATTTACTAGCTGCTCGGAGATGAAACGTGTTCAGAATACTACTCAGTATCAGTGCGTTGTTGGGCCTGGTTTTAACCTCTTTGGCCACCCAGGCCGACGATCGATTGTATCTTTATACGGAAAATTTCCCTCCGTACAACATGAGCAATTCCGGAAGAGCCTTCGAGCACAGTGCCGAAGAAATTGGTGGGCTGTGCACAGAGCTGGTGCTGGCTGCCCTTAAAGAGACCGATCTGGATTACCGCATTAAACTCCGGAACTGGGATTACGGATATAACCGGGCATTGAGCAAACCCAATCACGGGATCTTCTGCACCACCTACACAGAAGACCGTGCGCCGTTGTTCAAATGGGTTGGGCCATTAACCAACAACCTTTGGACGGTGTTTGCTCCGGCCGGCTCCGATTTTCAGATGACCAATCTGGAACAAGCGAAAGATAAGGTCTTTGGTGGTTATCGGAATGATGTGAAGTCGGAATACCTCATCAAACGCGGTTACAAGGTTTCGGCACTCGACAGTGATGATCTGAATCCGAAGCGGCTGGAACTCGGTCAGATTGATCTGTGGTTGGCAGATCGCCTTGGTGGCCCCTACGTTGCTTCCCAGCAGGATATTGAGGGATTGGTTCCGGTCTTCTCGTTCAATGCGACACAGTTGTTTCTGGCGATGAATCCGGAAACTCCCGATGAGGTCATTGCGAAACTGACTGAGGGGCTCAAAGCAATTCAGGAGTCCGGAATGTTCGAAGCCATCGAGACCAAGTACGGACTCTGATCAGCACGGGTGGAAGACTAAAAAGGGAAGCCTTGTGGCTTCCCTTTTTTATCTGAGCACGTATTACCCTGCCTGTTTCCGGCGCCGGGTATTGATTGCTTGCAAAGCGTTTGTCGATGCCCGGTTGCCGAGAAAATTTGGCCGGGGTTTATTGCCACAGTAGGGCGCCTGAAGCTGGTTTTCCACACTGTTATAGACGAAGAACAGATTGCTTCGGGGCCAGGGCGACATATTGGCATTTGAAGCATGCAGTGTGTTGCACTCGAAAATGATCAGCGATCCGGCAGGTCCGGTGGGAGCTTTGATACCGTGTTCATCGGCCATGGCGGCGAGGTCCCGGTTGTTGGGAACGCCAAGGTCCTGTTTTTTCAGTGACGACTGATAATTGTCTTCCGGCGTGCGGCCGACGCAGGGCACGAAGGTCTTGTGGGACCCGGGAATCAGCATCAACGGGCCGTTGAACGGCGTGTTATCGGTGAGGGCGATGGAAAAGCTGACCGCCCGCATCCGGGGCATCCCGTCCTCGGCGTGCCAGGTTTCGAAATCAGAGTGCCAGTCAAAGCCCTTGCCGTGAAAACCGGGTTTGAAGTTGATTCTCGATTGGTGGATGTGCGCTTTGCTGCCCAGGAGCTGGCGTACCATAGCCAGGATCCTGGGATCCCTGGTCAGGCGGTCGAAACGATCGGAAAGCTCATGAATGCCGAAGATCGAGCGTATTTCCTGCTTACCTGGCTCGGTAATAGTGCCTTCCGAGCGAAGGATACGGTCATCGTCTTCATAGGCTCGCAGATCTTCCCGGAACTGACGAACGGTGGCTGGATCGAGAAAGTTGTTGAATACCAGAAAGCCGTCATCCTCGTACTGTGCCAGCTCGGTGTCACTCAGTGGCCCGTCGGCGCGGTCCCGACCCTTGCTATGCACGACGGGGTCCTGCCGTTCGAAGCTTTTGGTCGGGCGTTCAAGGCGGGTTGGATAAAAGTCGTCAGCACGAGTTTCCATATTCGAACCTCCATCTTTTATACTGAAATCTGAAAATTAAATTTAAATATCAATTAGTTAAGATATAAAAATTGAAAATTCGGGAGTAAAGCTGGGGGACAGGTCCGAATTTTTCAAGGGCAATAATCAGGCGTGTCTCCGGTCCCCTTGCTAGCGTCTCTCAAAGCCCTGCAGCTTGCGATGCACCCGGCGGGTAATACCGGTAAACAGGGTGTAGGAAATGGTGTCGCACCAGGATGCGACTTCATTGGCCAACAGATTGTCTCCCCAGAATTCCACGGCCGAACCGAGGCCTGCGTCCAGGCCAGTCAGGTCTACCGTCAGCATATCCATGGACACCCGGCCGATCAGCTGGGTGCGCTGGCCATTCACCAGCACTGGTGTGCCATTCCTGGCCTGACGTGGATAGCCGTCGGCATAGCCCATCGCCACCGTACCGATCCGGGTTGGTCGCTCGCACACCCAGGTACCGTTATAACCGATGGCCTCTCCGGGTTGCAGCTCATGCACGGCAATAACCTCTGAAGTCAGAGTCATCGCTGGTTTCAACCGGCTCTGGACCTCATTTTCATCCGTCAACGGTGAGGAACCGTAGAGCATGATACCCGGGCGTTGCCAGTCCTGGAGTGCCCCGGGGTGCTTCATGGTGCCGGCGGAATTGGCAATACTCCGGGGAGTAGGGCAGTCGCGATAGACGCTGTTGAAGCGTTCGATCTGTTGCCGGGTCTCGGGACTGGCCAGATTATCCGCTGAGGTGAGGTGGCTCATCAGGGTTATGCCACTGACCTGCGGATGATCCTTCAGCTTCTGATAGGCTAGCCGGTAGTCATCCGGGCCGAAGCCCAGTCGGTTCATACCGGTATTCAGCTTCAGCCAGACATTTACCGGTTCGGCCAGCTTCGCTGAGGTAATCGCGTCGAGCTGGAAATCGTTGTGTACCGCGGTCCAGATATTATGGCGGCAGATGTAATCGAGTTCGTCAGCGGTGAAGAACCCTTCGAGCAGCAGAATCGGTTTGCGAATACCGGCATCACGCAGCTCTACCGCTTCTTCAATGCAGGCAACCGCAAACCCGGGCACGTCGGGTTCGAGCTTTCTTGCCACATCAATCGCGCCATGGCCATAGGCATTGGCTTTGACCACTGCCAGAGCCTGTTGCTCTGGTGCTCTGGATTTCGCGATCTGGTAGTTGTGGGCAATGGCATCCAGATCTATCGTCAAGGTTGCTGCGCGGGCCATGGTGGATCCCTTTTCGTTACTCTACGGGTGAAAGATCAGTGATAGCGGGCCATGGAGAGCCCCTCAGGATTGAGATCAGGGCTTTTGCCGTTGACCACATCGGCGACGTAGCGGGAGGCGCCCAGTGACATGGTCCAGCCCAGCGTACCGTGACCACTGTTGAGGACCAGATTGTCGTACTGGGTATTGCCCAGAATGGGCACACTGTCGGGGGTCATGGGACGCAACCCGGTCCAGAATTCGGCACCATCAACATCGCCGGCGCCCGGGAACAGATCTCTGACTGTGAACTCGATGGCGCCCCGTCGTTTCGGATTCAGCTCCTTGTTGAAGTTGGCGATCTCGGCGATACCGCCAACCCGAATACGATCATCAAAACGGGTCACCGCCACCTTGTACTTCTGATCCATGACGGTGGAGACCGGCGCCTTGCTCTCGTCAATAATCGGCATGGTCAGGGAATAACCTTTCAGCGGGTAGATCGGCAGATTGATACCAATCTGGCGGGTCAGGTACGGTGCATAGCTGCCCAGGGCTATCACGTACTTGTCGGCTTTGAGTTCGCCGGCACTGGTTTTCAGGGAGCTGACCTTACCCTTTGTGGTTTCGATCGAGTGAATTTCGGTTCCCATCATGAACTGCACACCCAGTTTCCGGCATTCCTGGGCCAGACCGTTGGTGAACTTGTGGCAGTCACCGGTTCCGTCGCCGGGCAGATAGAGGCCTCCGACGATCTTGTCTTTCACGTTGGCCAGGGCCGGTTCATGGCTGATGCAGCTTTGTACATCGACCATTTCATGGGGAACATTGCAACGCTCCAGAATCGCCACGTCACTGGCTGCTCCATCCAGTTCTTTCTGGCTTCGGAAGACTTCCAGGGTTCCCTTCATTCGCACGTCGTAGTCCAGATCCAGTTCGGCATTCAGCTCCCGGAAACAGTCGGCACTATAGCGGGCCACACGCAGCATCCGCTCCTTGTTCACATCGAATGCCTCGGATGAGCACTGGGCCAGCATTTTCATCATCCAGCTGATGGTGCTGGCATCGAAACGTTTGACGTCGAAGTAGAGAGGGGAAATATCCTGCATCATCCATTTGATGGCTTTCAACGGCACTCCGGGGGCGCCCCAAGGCGTTGAATAATCAAAGGACAGCATGCCGGCGTTGGCATAGCTTGTTTCGGTGGCCGGAGTGTCCAGGCGGTCTACCACGATGACCTCATTGCCCGCTTTTGCCAGATACCAGGCGGTCGTTACGCCGATAACGCCGCTACCTAAAACCAGCACTTTCATAGTCCGTCTCCAGCCAGATACAAGTAATTTGATATCACCAGTTTATTATCAAAACACCATTAATAAACTTTGATTTTAAGGAATATAAAGGATTAACCTTTGAAAAAATCACCTAAAATAGTGGAAAACTCTAAAAATGAATGAAGGAAGAAAGCGATCTCTCGACAAACTGGATATCCGTATCCTCAAGGCACTGCAAAAGGATGGCAGAATCAGCTACGTCGACCTCGCCGACAAGGTTGGCCTCAGTTCAACGCCCTGTATTGAACGGGTGAGGCGACTGGAAAAAGAGGGTTATATCGAGGGCTACCATGCCCGACTGAACCCCGAGCGGCTTGGCTACAACATGCTGGTGTTTGTGGAGATTTCCCTGTCCTACCAGTCGCCGGACTCGTTCCAGGAATTCAGTGAGGCAGTCGAAGCGCTGCCCTATATCCTGGAATGTCATCTGGTGTCTGGCGATTCTGATTACCTGATCAAGGCACGGATCAGCGGGATTTCTGAATATCGGGCCTTACTTGGAGACATGCTTCTGACGTTGCCCGGGGTCAAGAATTCGAAGAGCTATATTGTGATGGAAGAGGTGAAGGAGAGCCTTTCGCTGCCATTGGACTAGATCGGCAACAGCGCCTTGTAACGCCCGCGAACAGGGGAAATCCGGGTTCCCGGTAATGATCGTTGAAGCTCTCTGTGGCGTATTTCTGTTTGCCAGGAATTCGTCAACATCCATCGGAGAGTGTAAAAGTCATGCAAAGCCTGATAAGTATAATATTGAATCGTATTTCGACAACTATACTCTGGGTACTGTTATCGGCGCTGTTGTTGAGTGGTTGTGCTGGCCCTTCGCTTGAGGACTATGCAGATCAGAACCCTGAACTGGTACCTGAAAAATTCTTTTCCGGCGAACTTTCCGCCCGTGGCGAGGTCAAGGATTTCTCAGGGCAGGTCATTCGTACCTTCGATGCAGATATCACCGCGTCCTGGGATGATGAGGATGTCGGGACCCTGAATGAAGTATTTCGATTTGATGATGGCGAGGTCCAGACCCGGGTCTGGACGCTGACGCCGTCGGCTCAGGGCTATCATGCCGAGGCTGGTGATGTGGTTGAACCTGGAACCATGCGCTGGAGTGGCAACGCAATACACATGAATTATGTTCTTCGTGTGGCTTACGGTGATGGAACCCTGGATGTGCGCATGGACGACTGGATGTACCTGGTCACTCCGGACACGTTGATTAACCAGACCACTATGAGCAAGTGGGGAGTCAATGTGGGTGAGGTGGTTCTGGTCATCCAGAAAAAGTAACAGACAACTGATCAAAAAAACGAAACCGGGAAATTCTGGAAACCCTATGTGGAAACAGTGGTTGATTGCGTTGGTGCTGGTGGCCGTTGCTGTAGGCGGGGCCGTGGTGTATCAGAAGCTGGACGCGGGCGCAGATTCCCAGAGTGTTGGGGAGCGTTCGGCCAGTGCCGTCAACACGGTTGTTCCACGCATGGACACGGTTCGAGATGTGGTCAACGCCGTTGGCAGTCTGAAAGCTCTCAACGCGGTTGAACTGACCACCGAGGTCAGCGGGCGGGTCGTGGAGCTGAATCTGGAAACCGGTCGCCGTGTAGAGCAGGGTGCGGTTCTGTTACGCCTGGACGATCGCCAGGCCCGGGCCGATCTGAACGTCATCGAAGCCCAACTGGCCGATGCCCGTCGACAGTTTGAAAGAGCGCAACGGCTGCGATCCAACAACAGTATTTCCCAGTCCCAGGTCGACGAACTGAGAACGTCGGTGGACGTGGCCGAAGCCCAGCGCCAGGCAGCGCAGGTTCGTCTGGAAAACCATCGGATAGAGGCGCCGTTTTCCGGCGTGGTGGGGCTGAGTGACATCAGTATCGGAGCTTATATTACGGCGGGAACGTCGGTGACCACTCTGGATACAACAGACAGAATGGAGCTCGGTTTTTCGATTCCCGAGCGGTTTCTTGGCCAGGTTGGTCTTGGCCAGGAGGTAAAGGGAACCTCTCCGGCCTACGCTGATCGACCATTTTCCGGTCAACTGGTCGAGCTGGGTTCCCGGGTCAGTGAGTTGAGCCGGTCGCTGCCGGTGCGCGCATTGATCGACAACCCTGATGGCCTGCTCCGGCCGGGCCAGTTCATGTCTGCGACCCTGACGCTTCGGGAACGGCAGGCGCTGGTGATCCCGGAACAGGCGGTCATGATCCGCGGAGATGAACAGTACGTGTTTGTGGTCGACGATGGTGTGGCAAAACGGGTTTCCGTCAGTCTGGGTTCGCGCATGCCGGGTTTTGTCGAGGTTGCCACTGGCCTGCAACAGGATGATTCGGTGATTGTGACCGGTCAGGACAGGCTCAGTAGTGGGGATCGGATTCGGGTTCTGGAGGATGACCAGTCCATTCCCGAGAACCGCTTTGTTACTGCCAGGGAATCGTGATCCGTGGTCTTATCTGATATTTCCATCAAACGTCCGGTCTTCGCGACGGTTCTCAGTCTTCTGATCGTGGTATTTGGCCTGGCAGCCCTGATGGGTCTGCCGGTGCGGGAATATCCGGATATTGATCCACCCGTCGTTTCCATATCCACCGATTACACCGGCGCAGCCGCGGAAGTCGTGGACACCCAGATCACCCAGGTGATTGAGGGCACCATCAGTGGCATTGAAGGCATACGGTCCATTGAATCCTCAACGGAACAGGGCGAATCCCGAACCAGCATCGAATTCAGCACCGCCAGGGACGTGGACATAGCTGCCAATGACGTTCGCGATGCGGTGTCCCGGGTGGCTAACCAGCTGCCGGATGAAGCGGATCCACCGGTGGTACGCAAAGCCGATTCCGATGCCCGCCCGATGATGTGGGTCACCCTGCGCAGTGACATCTGGGACAGCGCCGAGTTGAGTGATTTCGCTGACCGTGTTCTGTCTGACCGGCTGTCGGTGCTCGATGGTGTAGCGGACGTGCGTATCGGTGGTGAACGTCGATACGCTATCCGGGTCTGGCTGGACCGGGAGCGGCTTGCAGCCCGCGATATCACGGTGGCGGAGGTTGAACGCGCATTGCGCGCCAACAACGTGGAGTTACCGGCCGGTTCGGTGGATTCGTCCACTCGTAACTTTACGGTCAGAGCCGAGGGGCGGTTGTCGAATGTGGAACAGTTCCGGCAGCTGGTGGTTCGCCGGGATGGCAACGATCTGCTGCGTCTCGGAGAGGTGGCTAATGTCCAGATGGGGGTGGAGTCGGACGTCAGCCGCTTGCGAGCGAACGGCCAGACCGCCATTGGCATGGGTATTATCCGCCAGTCCAAGGCCAACACAGTGGCTGTTTCCGATGCGGTCCGCGCCGAGCTTGAAAAGATTCGCGAGACTCTGCCACCGGAAGTCACTATTGCGGAAAGTTATGACGAATCCATCTTCATCCGGGCCTCTATCAAGGAAGTGGTAACCACGCTGGCCATCGCAGTGTCTCTGGTTATTCTGGTTATCTTCCTGTTCCTGCGTTCGTGGCGCGCCACCCTGATACCGGCGGTGACCATTCCGGTTGCCGTCATTGGTGCTTTTATCGGGCTGGGGTTCCTGGGCTTTTCCATCAACGTCCTGACCTTGCTGGCGGTGATTCTCGCCATTGGTCTGGTGGTGGATGATGCGATCGTAATGCTGGAAAACATTCAGCGCCGGATCGACGAGGGTGAGCCTCCGTTGCTTGCCGCCTATCGCGGAGCGAAACAGGTTGCGTTTGCCGTTATTGCCACGACGCTGACACTGGTCGCTGTCTTTATCCCCATCTCATTCATGGGTGGGAACATAGGTCGATTGTTTGCAGAATTTGGTTTTACCCTCGCCGCGGCAGTGGTGTTTTCCAGCCTGGTCGCCCTGACACTGGCGCCCATGCTGTGCTCCAAGTGGCTCAGGCACAGTCCGGAGACCGCAGAAGGGCACCGTTTCTGGGCAGCCAGCGAGAAGTTGCTGAATGGTCTGACCAACGGGTACCGCAAACTGTTGCTGTTTTCGCTGCGTCAACCGGGATTGCTGTTGGGTTTGGGTCTGGTGGGCCTGGTGATTACGGCCGTGGTGTATCCCAAGCTACCCCAGGAACTGGCACCCACTGAGGACCGGGCGGTGATCATCATGCCGACCAGCGCGCCAAGAGGGGCAACGGTGGAATATACCGACCACTACGTCCGCCAGGTGGAAGAGACCCTGCTGCCGTACCTCGAAGAGGGGACCGCCAACCGTTTGCTGGCCATTGTCGGGTTCCGGGAGGAAGAGGATAACGCGTTTTTGATCATGGGTTTGTCGCCCTGGGACGAACGTGAGATCAAACAGCAGGAGGTGACCAGTGACATCCGTAAGAAGCTCGCCGATGTGTCCGGAATCCGAACGGTTGCGGTGAATCCGCCCGGTCTGGGGCAGCGCGGGTTCAGTCAGGCCGTTGAGTTTGTTGTGGCTGGTCCGGATTATGAATCGGTCCAGGCCTGGAGCCAGGAGATTGTGGAGCGGGCGAAGGAAAACCCGAATCTGCAGAATCTGGATACCGATTTCGAACTGACCCGACCGGAGCTTCGGGTCAACATAGACCGGGAACGGGCGGCGGATCTGGACATCACTGTTGAAGATGTCGGGCTGACGTTGCAAACCATGCTGGCATCCCGACAGGTAACCACCTACATCGACCGGGGCCGCGAGTATGATGTGATCGTCCAGGCTGAGGATGCCAACCGGGCAACCCCGGCTGACCTGGGGCAGATTTTCCTCCGGCCCCGGGAAGGCGGTAACCTGATTCCGTTGCAGGCGCTGGTATCGGTGGACGAAGTTGGCGCGAACCCGGACCTGCGCCGTATTGACCGGCTTCCGGCAGTGGTTATCAGTGCCTCTCTGGCAGATGGCTATGACCTGGGCTCGGCGCTGACCTACCTGAATAACCTGGCTGTGGATAACCTGCCATCAGAAGCCCGGGTCAGTTACAAGGGGCTGAGCCGTGAGTTCCAGGACTCCTCAGCCGCTATCTATGTCACCTTTGCGCTGGCATTTGTCATCGTGTTCCTGGTCCTGGCGGCACAGTTCGAAAGCTGGATCCACCCGCTGATCATCATGCTGTCCGTGCCTCTGGCAGTGACCGGTGCGCTGCTGGCACTCTGGTGGAGCGGAATCAGCCTGAACATATACAGTCAGATCGGGATCATCATGTTGCTGGGGTTGATGGCCAAGAACGGCATACTGATTGTGGAGTTCGCCAATCAGCTTCGGGATAAGGGCTACGAGGTCAAGGACGCGATTCTTGAGGGCGCCTGCCTGCGCTTCCGGCCGGTTCTGATGACGACAATATCGACGATTTTTGGCGCGATTCCCCTGGTCATTGCCACCGGCGCCGGGGCGGAAAGCCGTGCGGCCATTGGTATGGTTATTCTGGGTGGCCTTATTTTCGCAACCACTCTGACACTGTTCATTATTCCGGTGCTCTATAACCTGTTGGCCCGGTACGCAAAATCCTCTAACGCGGTGGAGCAGGAACTGGAGCGGCAGGCCTCGGGCAGCGCTGGTGGTGGTGGTCTGGCCGTAGCTCAGAAACGCGCTGACGACTTTTAAGAGCGACCAGAATCAGAGGGTGGCGGGAAACTCGAGCTTGCCCTCGAGCACCTCGTCCGGGTGGATATCCACACACAAGACGTGTTGTCCCGGTAGCATTGTAGAAAGCGTTACCGTGCGTTTTGCATCGGGCAGACCGACGTAGGGACGACAGCTGTTAATGTGCTGGGGACGGTTCAGAGCGTTCCGGAAGTACTCCCGGTGGGCCCATTGGGCACCCGCGGAGTGGAGCAAAGGGTTGAACTTTCCGCGATGAATGTCCGGATTGGCCCGCGCCAGGTTGCCCTGTTGTATGCCCTGGGGGTCGAGCAGGAAACAGCGTTTCACGCCGTCCAGGTCCAGAAGCCGGTTGCATGCGGTGCTGAATGCTAATTCCCGGCTCAGGGAATGGCAGGCTTCGAGAATTTCGAAGCGCAAAAGTCGAAAATAACTTTCCTGATCCCGGATGTCCTGGGCCGATGACTCGCTGGAATCGGAAATAATTTGTTTCAAGGTCTGTTCGGTCACTTTTGCCTCATGGTCTTGCAGGCTGGTTGGCCGGGCAAACAGAAACCCCTGCAGCAGATCGGCTTCGGTTTGTAGAGCGATGTGAGCTTGAGTGCTGTTTTCGATACCTTCCAGGAGCACGAGACTGCCGCTCTCGCGAATCATTTTTACCAGACTCTCCAGAAGCATCCGGGCCCGACTATTGTTTTCAGCGTTCACGAGCAGGCTGCGATCGAGCTTTACAATCAGCGGATTGATACGCCACAGTCGCTCGAAATTTGAATCGCCCATACCAAAGTCGTCAATCGCAACCTGGAAACCGTGGGCCTTTGCTTTCTGGATGAACTCCAGAAGCGCCGTTGGGTTGTCGGATGCCGTTTCCACCAGTTCAAGAACCACCTTCTCCGGTTCAATCCCGCTGCTCTGACATTGCAGGGCGAGCTTTTCCAGAGGTGCGTCCGGGTGAATACAGGTGCCGGGATTGATATTGAGAAAGAGCCAGACAGGCTCGGAACTGACGGCAAAGTTATCCAGGTGAAGCTGCAACAGGTGCCGGTCCAGTTTTGTCGCCTGGTTGTGTTCTTCGGCTTGCTCGAAAAGCTCGAAGGGAGAGATAGTCTCGCCATTCCGTTCGACCCTTACCAGCGCCTCATAGCCAACCATTTTTCGATGGGTCGGGCTTAGAATTGGCTGGTAAACAGAACTGAAGTGATAATCTTCAATCATGTTCGGAGTCTGGGTTATTTCGGCTCCGCGATAGATGCGCCGGGGAAGTCGGGCTACGCTGCTCATGGTCAGGAACCTTTATACTGCTAATGGTCTAGCCATCCTGGCCAAATGAAAAAAATGTTTTTGAACAAGAGATTAAAGCGAAATTCGTACCAGTTGGTCAAAATCCAAGCTATTAGCGCTGCTTAATCCCGTCAAATAAACGTTTCCTTGTCGTGGGCAGTCGCAGATTTGCACTGAATTAGCGCAGACCCTGGTCTTCTTACCTTGTTATTGCACTGAAACAGGATTTCTTGATGTCATCAAAAAGCCAGTTCCGTCTGCTCGGTCAACGGCGGTTTCTGCCCTTCTACCTCACCCAGTTTTCCGGAGCGTTCAACGACAATCTGTTCAAGAACGCCCTGTTGCTGTTGATCACATACAGCGCCGGGGGCCTGATGGGTCTGTCGGTGGATATTGTGGTCAATCTGGCGGCCTTTCTGTTTATCCTTCCGTTTTTCCTGTTCTCTGGCATCGCCGGGGAAATGGCGGATCGCTATGAAAAATCCCGGATCATCAGGAATGTAAAACTGGCGGAAATCGTGATCATGTCCGTGGCCGCACTTGGGCTCTGGTTCAGCTGGTACGAACTGCTGCTGGTCCTGTTGTTTCTGATGGGCACCCAGTCCACCTTCTTTGGCCCGGTCAAATACGCAATCCTGCCCCAGGTACTGGCTGACGAGGAGTTGGTGGGGGGCAATGGCCTGGTAGGCATGGGTACGTTTGTGGCGATTCTTCTGGGCACCATTGCGGCCGGCCTGCTGATGGGGTTCGAGGCGGCCGCCAGACTGACAGCGATCGCCGTGGTGGTCATGGCTGTGCTGGGTTATCTGGCGGCACGCCGGGTTCCGGAAACTCAAACGGATGGTTCCGGTGTTACCGTGCGCCTGCGACCGGTACTGGAAACGGTCAAGCTGATGGCTGTGGCGGCTGAACGTCGTCACGTGTTGCTGGCAGTGCTGGCGATCTCCTGGTTCTGGTTCCTGGGCGCTGCCTACCTGACCCAGTTCCCCAATTTTGCGCGCACCAACCTGCGTGGCGATGAAACGGTGGTAACGTTATTGCTGGCTATGTTTACGGTCGGAATTTCCATCGGATCCATGATGTGTGAGCGCCTGACAAAACACCGGGTCACCCTGATTCCTGTGCCCTGGGGAGCTCTGGGGCTGAGCCTGTTTGGAACCGATCTGTACTTTGCGGTGCCTGACGACCCGGTGGCGTCGACCTGGTGGACCCTGATCACCGATCCTGTCTATCTTAGAGTCCTGGTGGATCTGGTTGGCGTTGGCATCTGCGGCGGACTGTTCATTGTGCCACTGTACGCCTTTATCCAGCATGAAACCCCGCGTGACAAACGTGCCCGTATCATTGCGGCTTTGAATGTGATCAATGCCCTGTTCATGGTGGTGAGTGCACTGGCAGGCATTGTGGTTCTTGGTCTGCTGGATTTCAGTATTCCCGGTTTCTTCCTGTTGTTATCGCTGCTGAATGCCGTCGTGCTGGTGCTGGTGCTGGTCTGGCAGCTTCGACGAAAATCGCTTCCCCAATCTGTGGATAATTAGTTGGACAACCTACGGACAGTTTCTGGATGATCTATATTAATATTAGTTAAAACAATGGTTTAAGGGTTTTTTGGGGGTGATTGACAAGGGGGCTTTCATGTGGATAACTTTCTTGAAAACTTTTGTGAAAAGACCGATCCAAACCTATGAAAAGCCATGCATTTCGGTTTTCCACCATCCTTGTAAACCTGCGCAAAAGCCTCGTTTGACTGCGCACGACGGCCCGTTAACTTCCAACCAGTGGCGTCTCTGGTTAAAATTTGCACATTCCGACTGCAATTTTCCGGGTGAAGCGTTATACTCGCCGCCCTGTTTTTGTACCTTCTTTTCAGCCCGATTTCCGAGGTGAACTGTGGATTTTCCAACCCGTTTCGATGTCATTGTCATTGGTGGTGGCCATGCCGGTACCGAAGCCGCTCTTGCGGCTGCACGCATGGGTTCGCAAACCCTGCTGCTGACCCACAACATTGAGACTCTGGGACAGATGTCCTGTAACCCTGCCATTGGCGGGATTGGCAAGAGTCATCTGGTGAAGGAAATCGATGCCCTGGGCGGCGCCATGGCAGAAGCCACAGACCGGGCGGGCATCCAGTTCCGGGTGCTTAACAGTCGCAAGGGCCCGGCGGTCCGTGCCACCCGGGCCCAGGCGGATCGTGTGCTCTACAAGGCGGCTATTCGCCATACCCTGGAGAGTCAGCCGAATCTGACGCTGTTCCAGCAAGCTGCAGACGATCTGATTGTGGAAAACGATCAGGTGACCGGTGTCGTCACCCAGACGGGTATTCGTTTTAACGCCAGAACGGTCGTTTTGACCACCGGGACCTTTCTTGGCGGAGTTATCCACATTGGTATGCAGCACCACGCCGGCGGCCGCGCCGGCGACGCCCCGGCCAATGCACTGGCCCAGCGCCTGCGGGAACTGCCATTCAATGTTGGCCGCCTGAAAACCGGCACGCCGCCGCGTATTGACGCCCGGTCTGTGGATTTCTCGGTCATGCAGGAGCAATGGGGCGATGACCCTACTCCGGTGATGTCCTTTATCGGCAGTCGCAGTCAGCATCCCGAGCAGGTCTGCTGCTATGTGACCCGCACAACTGAACAGACCCACGATATTATCCGCAGCGGGTTCGACCGTTCGCCGATGTTTGCCGGCAGCATTGAGGGTGTCGGCCCTCGCTATTGTCCCTCCATTGAGGACAAGGTAAACCGGTTTGCCGACAAGGATTCCCATCAGATTTTTGTGGAACCGGAGGGGCTGACTACCAACGAACTCTACCCGAACGGTATTTCCACCAGCCTGCCATTCGATATCCAGTTGGCGGCGGTACGTTCCATTCCCGGGTTCGAAAATGCCCATATCACCCGGCCGGGTTATGCCATTGAATACGATTACCTGAATCCGCAGGATCTGCGCCATACCCTGGAAACCAAGTTTATCCAGGGTCTGTATTTTGCCGGCCAGATCAATGGCACCACCGGCTATGAAGAGGCGGGTGCACAGGGGCTGCTGGCGGGGATCAACGCAGCTCTGCGGTCCCAGGACAAAGACGAGTGGTACCCGCGCCGGGATGAAGCCTACCTGGGGGTACTGGTGGACGACCTGATCACCATGGGTACCTCTGAGCCTTACCGTATGTTTACCAGCCGAGCCGAGTACCGGCTGATTCTGCGTGAGGACAACGCCGACCTGCGCCTGACCGAAACCGGGCGTAAAATCGGCCTCGTGAATGATGAGCGCTGGCAGAAGTTCAACGAAAAACGCGAAGCGATCACCAGCGAACGTTCCCGCCTGGAAGGCACCCGAATTCACCCGAACACCGAAGCTGGTGAGCGGGCCAATGGCTTCCTCAAACAGCCGATGACCCGGGACCAGTCACTGGCGGAACTGTTGCGTCGACCAGAGATTGTTTACAGTCACATCGCCGAGATTGGTGCCGCGCAGGCCGATGACCCGGTTGTCGCAGACCAGGTGGAAATCGAGATCAAGTACGAGGGCTACATTTCCCGTCAGACGGACGAGATAGAGCGCCTGCGCAAAAATGAGAACACCTCCCTGCCGGTAGATCTGGATTACGACGTGATTGGTGGCCTGTCCAACGAGATCAAGCAAAAGCTGAAGACGGTGCGTCCGGAAACTGTGGCACAGGCTTCCCGAGTACAGGGTGTGACTCCGGCGGCGGTCAGCCAGATTCTGGTGCATCTGAAAAAGCGCGACCTGTTGCGCAAGCAGTCAGCCTGAGCCGCGGCCATGATTCATGAACTCTGGCAGCGCCAGCTCCGGGATGGTCTGGCTGCTATGGACGTGTCCCTGACCGAAACGCAGCAGCAACAACTGCTGGCGTTTCTTGGTCTGCTCAATAAATGGAACCGCGCTTACAACCTTACCGCGGTTCGGAATGAGCAGGACATGGTGTCCCGGCAATTACTGGACAGCCTCAGCATTCTTCCCTGGGTGACCACGGAGCATCTGCTGGACGTGGGAGCGGGCGGCGGCCTGCCCGGTATTCCTCTGGCCATCGCCTTGCCTGAGAAGCGGTTTACACTGCTTGACAGCAACGGCAAAAAGACCCGTTTTCTCAATCAATGCGTGCTGGAATTGGGTCTTGGCAATGTTGAGGTGATTCACGGTCGGGCGGAAGATTGTGAACCAGAGACGCCTTTCACCCAGATCAGCAGCCGGGCTTTCACCGCGCTTGAGAACCTGGTGATCTGGTGCGGCGATCTGCTGGCAAATGGCGGCGAGTTTCTTGCCATGAAAGGTCAGTTTCCGGATGATGAAGTGGCTGCTCTTCCGGCTGCCTGGCAGGTAAAATCCACGCATTCCCTGGATGTCCACGGCGCCAATGGCGAGCGTCATCTGTTGTTGATTGACCGGGCAGAGAATGACCGGTAATTCGGCAGTCCCGTTTCTGAACCGGTAACCCATACACAAGGAGGCAAGACATGGCGCGCGTGATTGCAGTGACCAATCAGAAAGGCGGTGTGGGCAAAACCACCACCTGCGTCAACCTTGCTGCCTCCCTGGCCGCAACCAAACGCCGGGTGCTGTTGGTGGACATGGATCCGCAGGGCAACGCCACGATGGGCAGTGGTGTGGATAAAAATGCCCTGGAGCTGTCCGGCTACGACCTGTTGACCAAGCGAGCCAGCGCCGCTGAGGTTATTTTTCCCGCGGAGGCTTCCGGGTTCGATATCCTGCCTGCCAACGGCGATCTGACCGCGGCTGAAGTCGAGCTGATGAACGAGATTGGTCGCGAGCATCGCCTGCGTCTGGCTTTGAATACGGTTCGCGATAACTACGATTACGTCCTGATCGATTGCCCGCCGTCGCTCAGCCTGTTAACGGTGAATGCCCTGTCGGCGGCAGACTCTGTGCTGATCCCCATGCAGTGCGAATACTACGCCCTGGAGGGGCTGGCGGCATTGATGAACACCGTTGAGCAGATTCAGGAAACCGTGAACCCGAATCTGCAGGTCGAAGGCATCCTGCGCACCATGTATGACCCTCGTAACAGCCTCACGCTGGATGTTTCCGGCCAACTGAGCGAGTACTTCGGCGACAAGGTCTATCGCGCGGTGATTCCCCGCAATGTTCGCCTGGCCGAGGCGCCCAGCTACGGGGTCCCTGCCCTGAAGTACGACCGGGCCTCCAAGGGCGCTATCGCATACCTGGCACTGGCGGGTGAGATGGTCCGTCGCCATGGTTCGAAAAAGACATCTGCGCCTGTTGCGGTGTAACATACCGCCCTGTCACTCACTTAAGCATAAAGATATTCAACGGGAAGAATGACTGACACCATGGCGGCGAAGAAACGAGGATTGGGTGAACGTGGACTGGGTGCCCTGCTGGCGGGCTCAAAGGTCAATCTGGATCAGGAACTGAAAGACCACGACGGTGAGCTTCGCGAAGTTCCCGTTGATCTGATCCAGCGTGGCCGTTACCAACCCCGGCGCGATATGGATCCTGCCGCCCTTCAGGAGCTGGCCGATTCCATTCGCCAGCAAGGGGTGATGCAGCCAGTGGTTGTCCGCCCGATAAGCGAAGGACGCTACGAGCTGATTGCCGGTGAACGCCGCTGGCGCGCCACCCAGATGGCGGGCCTGGACAGCATTCCCGCTATTATCCGGGATGTTCCGGATGAAGCTGCCATTGCCATGGCGCTGATCGAGAATATCCAGCGTGAGAATCTCAATCCGATTGAAGAAGCCTTTGCGCTCCAGCGTCTGCAGGACGAGTTTGGTCTGACCCAGGCTCAGGTGGCTGAAGCCGTGGGTAAATCCCGCACGACCATTACTAACCTGCTACGACTGATCGGATTGTCCGAAGACGTGCGTATTATGCTCGAGCACGGTGATCTGGAGATGGGGCACGGCCGCGCCATGCTGACCCTCGCGCCGGAATTGCAGATGCAGGTTGCCAAACAGGTGGTGGCCAAATCGCTTTCTGTTCGCCAGACCGAAGCACTGGTGCGCCGTGTCCAGCAGGAAACGCCGGACAGCAAATCCCGTAAAACAGGCGCCGTAGACCCCAATATTCGTGCTCTGCAGGACGATCTGGCCGAACGACTGGGCGCACGAGTCTCCATTGACCACGGTCAGCGCGGCAAAGGCAAACTGGTGATCGAATACAGCTCACTGGATGAACTCGACGGCATCCTGGGCCATATCAAATAAAATCGTCGGAGTTGGCTGGGTCCTTCGACCCACTACGAAAGTTCGTTCCTGCAAATATACACAACATGTAGTGGTGAAAAACTGAACTAGTGTCTATTTGTGACGAAAATTGCCAAAACCCAGTTATCACGCCGTTTCAGGCGGGCCAGCCGACACCCGGTTTTGTTGATTCGTGTACATTGAACACATATAATCTGCGGCGCTCGTATCGGTGTATTTGCTTACTTTTTATACGACATCGAACAATAAGCACCGTTTTTTCGGGACAATTATGACAAAGGCAGCCCCGGGCGCTATTGGCCGTCCGCCCATCACACGATGGTTTGTAATAGAGAGTGTGGTACTTGTCTTTGTCAGCCTGGCGTTTCTCTTGCGAGGCCAGGTTTCTGGTTATTCAGCGCTGCTGGGCGGACTTATCTTTCTGATCCCCCATGGTTATTTTGCGCTAAAGGCATTCCGCTACGCCGGCGCGCGGTCTGCCAAAAAGATCATGACTTCGTTTTACCAGGGTGAGGCCGGCAAGCTCATCCTGTGCGCCATCCTCTTCACGATGGTGTTCAAATGGATTCAGCCGCTTGATATAGCGGCACTTTTTTTAACATTTGCGATCATGCTGGTCACCAACTGGTTGACACCGCTTCTGGCGGGCAGCACTACGCAGCAAAGCTAACTGGACCTGGGAAACCGTTATGGCAGGAAGTGCATCCGAATATATCCAGCATCACCTCCAGAACCTCACGTATGGCAAACTGCCAGCCGGCTACGAGCGGTTGGACGCTAATGGCAACGTCGTTGACGTCCTTGACCAAGCCACCTGGACGATGGCCACCAGTGCCTCAGAAGCGTCCGATATGGGCTTCTGGGCTCTGCATGTTGACTCTCTGGGATGGGCGGTAGGCCTTGGCCTGGTGTTCCTGATTGTGTTCCGGATCGCGGCCAAGCGTGCCACCTCTGGCCAGCCAGGCGGGCTCCAGAATTTCGTGGAAGTGATGGTTGAGTTTGTTGACCAGAGCGTCAAGGAAACCTTCCATGGCAAGAACAAGGTTATTGCACCTCTGTCTCTGACCATCTTCTGCTGGGTTTTCCTGATGAACCTGATGGATCTGGTGCCGGTCGATTTCCTGCCCCAGCTGTTCCATCTGATGGGCTTCCAGTACATGAAGGTGGTTCCGACCACTGACGTGAACGTGACCCTGGGCATGTCTCTGTCCGTATTCGCTCTGATCATCTATTACAGTTTGAAGGTGAAAGGCCTTGGCGGCTTCCTTGGCGAACTGACTCTGCACCCGTTCTCCTCGGACAACCTGGCTCTGAAAGTACTGCTGATTCCAGTGAACCTGCTTCTGGAAGGCGTCAGCCTGCTGGCCAAGCCGATCTCTCTGGCACTGCGTCTGTTCGGTAACCTGTACGCCGGCGAGCTGATCTTCATCCTGATTGCGCTGCTGCCTCTGTGGGCGCAGTGGACACTGTCTGTTCCCTGGGCGATTTTCCACATCCTGATTATCACCCTGCAGGCATTCATCTTTATGATGTTGACGATCGTGTACCTGAGCATGGCTCACGAAGACAGTCACTGATCGGACACCATTAAGCCGTAGTTCTAAACCCTAAACCCTAAAACTGAAAAACCTAACTGAAAACTGGGAGTTATCATGGAAACTGTAGTTGGAATGACCGCGATTGCCGTTGCACTGCTGATTGGCCTGGGTGCCCTGGGTACCGCGATTGGCTTTGGTATCCTCGGTGGCAAATTCCTGGAAGGCGCTGCGCGTCAGCCGGAAATGACCCCGATGCTGCAGGTTAAAATGTTCATCGTTGCAGGTCTGCTGGACGCCGTCACCATGATCGGTGTTGGTATCGCACTGTTCTTCACTTTCGCCAACCCGTTTGTCGGCCAGATCGCCGGTTAATCGAGTCGCCAGCCGGGGGCTTCACCCCGGGCAGATGATTCTTAACAAAACAGGCGAGAGGTGAAGACGTGAACATTAATCTGACGATGATTGGTCAAGCCATCGCGTTCTTTATCTTTGTCGTCTTCTGCATGAAATACGTGTGGCCGCCAATCATGGCCGCACTGCAGGAGCGTCAAAAGAAGATCGCTGACGGACTGGCTGCCTCAGACCGCGCTGCGCGCGATCTGGAACTGGCTCAGGAAAAGTCAGCTCAGGAACTGCGTGAAGCCAAGCAGCAAGCTGCTGGCCTGATTGAACAGGCCAACAAGCGTGCGGCCCAGATTGTGGAAGCATCCAAGGATGACGCCCGCAAGGAAGGCCAGAAGCTGATTGAGCAGGCCAAGGCCGAAATTGAGCAGGAGCGCAATCAGGCTCGTGAAGCGTTGCGGGCAGAAATTGCCGTTATCGCTGTCGCCGGTGCCGAGAAGATCCTGGAAACCTCTGTCGATGCCTCCAAGCACAACGAGATGTTGGAAAAACTGGCGGCAGAACTTTAAACGACGAGGTTCATCATGGCAGAACTGAGAACGCTGGCCCGTCCATACGCAAAGGCAGCATTTAGTGCCGCTCAGGAGCATGAACAGCTGGCTGAGTGGTCCCAGGTGCTGACAATTGCCGGGCAGGTCACCGCGAACAAAGACATTCGACAGCTTCTCGCGAATCCGGGTCTGGAAGAGCAGAAGAAGGCAGAGCTGATTCTGGAGGTCGCCGAAGAAGGCGTTACCGATCAGGTCCGCAACTTTTTCGCTGTACTGGCCGAAAACCGCCGTCTGGCTCTTCTTCCTGAGATTGCAGCGCTCTTCAACACGTACCGGGCTGATCTGGAGCGCACTGTTGATATCTCGGTTACCGCAGCTTTCGAGCTGACGGACGAACAGCAACAGAAGCTCGCCCAGGCACTTTCGAAGAAACTCGAGCGGCAAGTGTCACTCGCGGCGTCAACGGACAAGTCTATTATTGGCGGCGTGATTATTCGCACCGGCGATCTGGTCATTGACGCATCTGTACGCGGAAAGCTGACCAAGCTGGCCGACGCTCTGGGCTCCTGATTTCAGCACAAGGTTTGAGGATATTGGCATGCAGCAACTGAATCCATCCGAGATCAGTGACATCATCAAGAAGAGAATCGAGAAACTCGATATCTCTTCCGAAGCAAAGAACGAAGGTACGATCCTGTCAGTTTCTGACGGTATTGTGCTGATCCACGGTCTTGCCGACGTTATGTACGGTGAGATGATTGAATTCGCCAATGGCACCTTCGGCATGGCTCTGAACCTGGAGCGTGATTCCGTTGGTGCGGTTGTACTGGGTGATTACGAAGATCTGGCTGAAGGCCAGAAAGTTCGTTGCACCGGCCGGATCCTGGAAGTGCCGGTTGGGCCGGAACTGATGGGCCGCGTAGTTGACGCTCTGGGTAACCCCATTGACGGCAAAGGCGACCTCGGTACCGATCTGACCTCTCCGGTTGAAAAGGTTGCACCGGGCGTTATCGCACGTCAGTCCGTTGATGAGCCGGTTCAGACTGGTCTGAAAGCGATCGACACCATGGTTCCGATCGGTCGTGGTCAGCGTGAGCTGATCATCGGTGACCGTCAGATCGGTAAGACCGCTGTTGCGATCGATGCGATCATCAACCAGAAGAATACTGGCATCAAGTGTATCTACGTTGCCGTTGGCCAGAAGCAGTCTTCCATTGCCGCCGTAGTGCGCAAACTGGAAGAGCACAACGCCATGGATCACACCATTGTGGTTGCCGCCGGTGCCGCGGACCCTGCAGCAATGCAGTTCCTGGCTCCGTACTCCGGTACCTCCATGGGTGAGTACTTCCGTGACCGTGGTGAAGACGCCCTGATCATCTACGATGATCTGTCCAAGCAGGCTGTGGCTTACCGTCAGATTTCCCTGCTGCTGCGTCGTCCGCCGGGCCGTGAAGCCTACCCGGGTGACGTTTTCTACCTGCACTCACGTCTGCTGGAGCGCGCGTCCCGCGTGAACGCTGACTACGTAGAGCAGCTGACAAATGGCGAAGTGAAAGGCCAGACCGGTTCCCTGACCGCGCTGCCGATCATCGAGACCCAGGCCGGCGACGTATCTGCGTTCGTACCGACCAACGTTATCTCCATTACCGACGGTCAGATCTTCCTGGAAACCAACCTGTTCAACTCCGGCATCCGTCCGGCGATGAACGCCGGTATCTCCGTATCCCGGGTAGGTGGTTCAGCCCAGACCAAGATCATGAAGAAGCTTGGCGGTAACATCCGTCTGGCTCTGGCCCAGTATCGTGAACTGGCTGCTTTCGCACAGTTTGCTTCTGATCTCGACGAAGCAACCCGTCAGCAGCTTGAGCACGGTCAGCGTGTAACGGAACTCATGAAGCAGAACCAGTACAGCCCGATGTCTGTGGCCGAAATGGGTACGGTTCTGTTCGCAGCCAACGAAGGCTTCCTGGACGATGTTGATGTCGACAAGGTAGTGAAGTTTGAAGCGCAGATGCTTGACTGGATGCGCTCCGAGCAGAAAGACCTCCTCGACAAGATCAACGAGAAAGGCGATTACAACGACGAAATCGCTGCCGGCCTCAAAGCTGCACTTGAGAAATTCAAGACCACTCAGAGCTGGTAAGAAAACGGGCCTGCAGCCTAGGTTGCGGGCCGATTTTCGTAGCAACGAGTGTCTAACTTGAGAAGGCAGTGAGTTATGGCCGTCGGCAAAGAAATACGTAACCAGATTTCAAGCATCAAGAGCACGCAGAAGATCACCAGCGCCATGGAAATGGTGGCTGCGAGTAAGATGCGCAAGGCTCAGGAACGCATGCAGGCGACACGTCCGTATGCCGACAAGATGCGTCAGGTGATCGGGCACATTGCCAAGGCGAACGCTCAGTACAACCACCCGTTCATGGTCGAGCGCGAGGTAAAGCGCGTGGGCTATATCGTGGTATCGACTGATCGTGGCCTCTGCGGTGGTCTGAACATCAACCTGTTCAAAGCGCTTGTCCGTGAAATGAAAGCGTGGAAAGAAAAGGGAGTCGAAACCGATCTGTGCGCCATCGGACAGAAAGGGGCTTCCTTTTTCCGGAGCTACGGCGGCAATGTTGTCGCAGCGCTGACCCATCTGGGGGACAGTCCGAGCTCTGAAAAACTCATCGGCAACGTCAAGGTTATGCTGGATGCGTTCTCGGAAGGCAAGATCGATCGCCTTTATGTGGTAAGCAACGAGTTCGTTAACACCATGACCCAGAGCCCGAAGGTGGAGCAGCTTCTGCCTCTGCCTGAGAGTGAAGACGAGGAAGAGATCAAGAACCAGTGGGATTATCTCTACGAGCCCGATGCCAGGCAGATCCTCGATGGCCTTCTGCCACGTTTTATTGAATCCCAGGTGTACCAGGGTGTGGTAGAAAATCTGGCATGTGAACAGGCAGCCCGGATGATCGCCATGAAGAGCGCAACTGATAACGCCGGTGGCATTATCGACGAGCTTCAGTTGGCTTATAACAAGGCGCGTCAGGCGGCTATTACCCAAGAGATATCGGAGATTGTGAGCGGCGCGGCTTCGGTCTGATCCAGCCCACAATCCAACTGGTTTTATTGACTATCAAGATAACGAGGAACCGAGCATGAGTAGCGGACAAATCGTTCAGATCATTGGCGCGGTTATCGACGTGGAATTCCCACGTGACTCCGTACCCAAAGTATATGACGCACTGTTGCTTGAAGGTGGCGAAACAACTCTGGAAGTCCAGCAGCAGCTGGGTGACGGCATTGTTCGTACCATCGCCATGGGCAGCACCGAGGGCCTCAAGCGTGGCCTGAAAGCAGAAAACACCGGCAACCCGATTTCGGTACCGGTTGGTACCCAGACTCTGGGCCGGATCATGGACGTTCTGGGTCGACCCATCGACGAAGCCGGCGAGATCGGCGAAGAAGAGCGCTGGGCGATTCACCGGAAAGCTCCTGGCTATGCCGATCAGGCTGCATCTGCCGACCTGCTGGAAACCGGCATCAAGGTTATCGACCTGATCTGCCCGTTCGCCAAGGGTGGTAAGGTTGGTCTGTTCGGTGGTGCCGGTGTGGGCAAAACCGTAAACATGATGGAGCTGATCAACAACATCGCGAAAGAGCACTCCGGTCTCTCTGTATTCGCAGGTGTTGGTGAGCGGACCCGGGAAGGTAACGACTTCTACTACGAAATGAAGGAGTCCAACGTTCTCGATAAGGTTGCCATGGTTTACGGCCAGATGAACGAGCCCCCTGGAAACCGTCTGCGTGTGGCCCTGACCGGTCTCACCATGGCTGAGAAGTTCCGTGACGAAGGTCGTGACGTTCTGTTGTTTGTGGACAACATTTACCGTTACACCCTGGCCGGTACCGAAGTATCCGCACTGCTCGGCCGTATGCCGTCTGCGGTAGGTTACCAGCCCACTCTGGCTGAAGAGATGGGTCAGCTGCAGGAGCGTATTACCTCCACCAAGAACGGTTCCATCACGTCTATCCAGGCGGTCTATGTACCGGCGGATGACTTGACTGACCCGTCGCCTGCAACCACCTTCTCGCACCTGGATGCTACAGTAGTATTGAGCCGTGATATCGCCTCCAAGGGTATTTACCCGGCGATCGATCCGCTGGACTCCACCTCCCGTCAGCTGGATCCGCTGATCATCGGCGAGGAGCATTACGAAGTGGCCCGTGGCGTGCAGACCAACCTGCAGCGCTACAAGGAACTGAAAGACATCATCGCCATCCTGGGTATGGATGAACTGTCAGAAGAAGACAAGCTGACCGTAGCCCGTGCCCGTAAGATCGAGCGTTTTCTGTCTCAGCCGTTCCACGTTGCTGAAGTATTCACCGGTTCCCCCGGTAAGTACGTTTCTCTCAAGGAAACCATCAGCAGCTTTAAGGGCATCCTGAATGGCGACTATGACGAACTGCCCGAGCAGGCGTTCTACATGGTTGGTACCATTGAGGAAGCGGTTGAGAAAGGGAAGGAAATGAAGAGCAAGGCAAAGAGCTAATCTGAGCTGATGCATTTGTTTCCGGATCGATCAAAGAGGCAACTGACATGGGTATGACCGTGCATTGTGATGTGGTAAGTGCCGAAACAAAGATCTATTCCGGATTGGTGGAAATGCTGATCGCAGCGGGCTCTGAAGGTGACCTGGGTATTGCCCCGGGTCACACGCCGCTGCTGACCCAGCTGAAGCCGGGTCCCATTCGGATTATCAAGCAGGGCGGAGAGGAAGAAATTCTCTACGTTTCCGGCGGATATCTGGAGGTTCAGCCCAATCTGGT
Organism: Marinobacter sp. F3R08; assembly: GCF_018860425.1. Lineage (GTDB taxonomy): Bacteria > Pseudomonadota > Gammaproteobacteria > Pseudomonadales > Oleiphilaceae > Marinobacter. The sequence continues at coordinate 219,254 of NZ_JAHKPI010000014.1, forward strand.
GACTTTGTTGGCGGATACTGCGGTTCGTGCAAAGGATGTGGACGAAGCGGCCGCGCTTGAGGCTCAGAAAGAGGCCGAAAGCGCACTTGCCAACAAGACCGGTGAATTCGAGTACACCCGTGCGGCTGCAGAGCTGGCCGAAGCTGTTGCCCAGCTTCGCACCATCCAGCAGCTGCGTAACAAAATGCGTTAAGCATTTTCGTTTCGGGTTTGCCGAACACCGAAGCCGCATCCTGAGCGGCTGTATGATCAACGTGTTGCGTTGGCCATTCAGTCATGAGGGGTGCGGCTTTTTTTATTTTCAGCATTCAGACAGGAAAAACTCCGGGAGCCTGAACTTTCCATGAGCCCGCTACACGTTGTCATCCTGGCCGCAGGCCAGGGATCCAGAATGAAATCCGCATTGCCCAAAGTGCTGCATCCGATCGCAGGTCGACCGATGCTGCACCACGTTATTGCCACGGCGAAACAGCTTGGAGCTGAACGGATTCATACGGTGATCGGTCATGGCGCCGACAGCGTTCGCTCGGCCACGGATGAAGCGTCAGTAAACTGGGTTACCCAGCGCGAGCAGCTGGGAACCGGTCATGCGGTCGCCCAGGCATTGCCGGATCTCCCTGATGACGCCCGCGTGCTGGTGCTCTATGGCGATGTTCCACTCACTCGCCATGAAACCCTCGAGAGCCTTGTCAGTACGCTGGATGACAGCACCCTTGGCTTGTTAACCGTGACCCTGGACAACCCTCAGGGTTACGGTCGGATTGTCCGAAACACCGAGGGCGCGGTGCAGTCCATTGTCGAACAGAAAGACGCTTCTTTGGAGCAGCAACAGATTCGCGAGGTCAACACAGGTATTCTGGCCGTTGCCGCGAAACATCTGAAAACCTGGTTGCCCACGCTGTCCAATGCCAACGCCCAGGGTGAGTACTATCTCACCGACATTATTGCCATGGCGGTGCAACAGGGTCTGGGGGTTTCCGTGTCCCAGCCGGACAATCCTTACGAAGTGCAGGGTGTGAATAACCGACTGCAGTTGGCCGAGCTTGAACGCTGGTACCAGCGTCAACAGGCTGACCGGTTGATGACTGAAGGCGCCACGCTCGCGGATCCGGCCCGGATTGATGTTCGTGGAGAACTCAGCATTGGCAATGACCTGTGGATCGATGTGAACGTTGTTTTCGAAGGCAAGGTCAGTCTCGGGAGCCAGGTGTCCATTGGCCCGGGTTGCGTCATCAAGGACGCTACCATTGCTGACGGTGCACAGATCAACGCCCACAGCGTGATTGATGGTGCGGTGATTGGTGCCAATGCCCAGATAGGGCCGTTTGCCCGGCTTCGTCCGGGTACCGAACTGGCGGCCAATACCAAGGTTGGCAACTTTGTGGAAACGAAAAAAGCCCTTGTCGGTGAGGGTAGCAAGATCAATCACTTGAGTTATGTGGGCGATGCCTCACTGGGCCGTAATGTGAATGTGGGTGCAGGAACGATCACCTGTAATTATGATGGGGTGAACAAGTATCAGACGGTGCTCGGCGACGGGGTGTTCGTGGGTTCGAATACGGCGCTGGTTGCCCCGGTCAGTGTTGCAGCGGACGCCACGATCGGAGCCGGGTCCACCATTACCCGGAATGTGGCTGACAACGAACTGGCTGTAGCCCGAGGCCGGCAGCGCAATATCTCCGGTTGGGAAAAACCGAAGAAACACTGATTTAAACGATTAACAGACAGGTAAAACAGCATGTGTGGAATTGTAGGTGCGGTTTCGGAACGGGACGTTCAGGGTATCCTACTTGAGGGTCTGCGCCGCCTGGAATACCGGGGTTACGACTCCGCCGGCATGGCTGTGATCGGTGGTGCCAAAGGGGTTCAGCGAGCCCGGGAAGTGGGCAAGGTGGCCTCACTGGCAGAGGCCATGAAAGCGAATCCGCAGACCGGTCACCTGGGCATTGCCCATACCCGCTGGGCCACCCATGGCGAGCCATCCCAGATCAACGCCCATCCACATATGTCGGGCGAGCACCTGGCCATTGTTCACAACGGAATTATTGAAAACTATCAGGAACTCCGGGAAGAACTCCGGGCCGACGGCTTTGAATTTACCTCGCAGACCGACACCGAAGTGGTCGCGCACCTGATAGAAAAGAACTACCGCACTCTGGGCAACCTTCATGATTCCGTGAGAGCTTCCATTTCACGGCTTCGAGGTGCCTATGCACTGGCAGTGGTACACGCTGAAGAACCGGACCATCTGGTGGTGTGCCGGGAAGGCAGTCCACTGGTGATCGGTGTGGGTATCGGTGAGAATTTCATCGCCTCAGATCAGCTGGCGCTTTTGCCGGTCACAGACCGTTTCATGTTCCTGGAAGAAGGGGACATTGCCGATATCCGAAAGGATGGTATGACCATCCTGGACCGTGAAGGCCAGGCTGTGGAACGTGAAGTCACGCGTTTTGAGCATGGTGCGGACTCTGCCGACAAGGGCGAATACCGGCATTTCATGCTCAAAGAAATCTATGAGCAGCCCAAAGTGATCAAGGCCACCATGGAAGGACGGGTGACCAAAACCCGGGTACTGGAGCAGGCTCTCGGTACCGAAGCGGCTAACCTGCTGGAGAACGTTCGCCACGTTCAGATCATTGCCTGTGGCACCAGTTACCATGCCGGCATGGTGGCGCGTTACTGGATCGAAGAGCTTGCGGGCGTGGCCTGCTCGGTGGAAGTGGCCTCCGAGTTCCGATACCGCAAGCACGTTATCCAGCAGGATACGCTGTTCCTGTGCATCTCCCAATCCGGCGAAACCGCGGATACCCTGGCCGCGCTTCGTCAGGCCAAGCAGGCCGGTTTCCGGGCGGCACTGGCCATCTGTAACGTACCCGGCAGTTCGCTGGTCCGCGAATCCGACCTGGTCATCATGACGCAGGCCGGTCCGGAAATCGGCGTGGCCTCTACCAAGGCCTTCACCACCCAACTGACGGCGTTGCTGATTTTCACCCTTGCCCTGGCCCGTCACAACGGTTTGTCGGAGGAGAAGGAAGCCGACATTATTGAGGCCATTCATCTGTTGCCCGGACAGGTCAGTGATGTGCTGGCCCTGGATGGCGAGATTGCCGAGTTGTCCAAGGCGTTCATGGACAAGAACCACAGCCTGTTCCTTGGCCGGGGCTCCCAGTTCCCGGTAGCCCTGGAAGGTGCCCTGAAGCTGAAGGAAATCTCTTACATTCACGCCGAAGCTTACCCGGCAGGCGAGCTCAAGCATGGCCCACTGGCCCTGGTCGACAGTGAAATGCCTGTGGTTACCGTAGCGCCGAACAACGACCTGGTTGAGAAGCTCAAGTCCAACCTGGAAGAGGTCCGGGCCCGGGGCGGTGAGTTATTTGTGTTTGCCGATAAGGAAGCCGGCGTGAAACCGGAAGAGAGTCTGCACGTCATGCCGATACCTTCAGTGCATCCGATTACTGCCCCGATTGTCTACACCGTGCCCTTGCAGTTGTTGTCGTATCACGTTGCCGTGTTGAAGGGTACCGATGTGGATCAGCCGCGGAACCTGGCCAAGAGCGTGACGGTGGAGTGATCCACCGAAGACTTCCACACAACGGTGGAATCCCTCAGACCAGGGATTCGGTCAGGAAGTCCAGCAGCATCCGGACCTTGGTCGACAGATGGCGGTTGTGTGGGTAGACCGCCCAGATGCCGTCCTCATCTTCACGGTAGTGATTGAGCAGGGGGATCAGCAAGCCTTCATCCAGGGCCTGCTGAACGTAATAGTCCGGGAGCTGTACAATACCCAGCCCTTTCAGGGCCGCATCCAGCAGCGCTCTGCCGCTGTCGCAGCGGATGGAACCCCGGATCCGGATATTCCGGGTTCTGCCCTGATCCTGAAAGCGCCAATAATCCAGGTTACCCATCAGGCAGTTGTGCCGATCCAGTTCCGATAACGAGTGCGGTGTTCCGTGTGCCGAGAGATACCTTGGCGATGCGCACACGTACAAAGCCCGGGAGGCCAGGCGTCTGGCCATCATGCTGGAGTCCTCCAGGGTTCCCAGGCGAATTGCCAGATCAAAGCCTTCGGCCACCAGATCCAGTTTCTGGTTAGTCAGCCTCATCTCCACCTCGAGTTCCGGATACTGAAGAACAAAGTCGTTCACCAGCGGGGCGATGTTCGTTTCTCCGTACGTCACCGGGGCTGTCAGCCGGAGCTTGCCCTTCGGTGCGAGCTGCATACTGGTTACCGAGCGTTCCGCTTCTTCCAGGGCATCCAGAACCTGTCGGCAGTGCTGGTAATAGAGCTGACCGGCCTCGGTTGCTGAAACCCGCCGGGTAGTCCGGTAGAACAGTTTGATCCCGAGTCGGCTTTCCAGGGTGCTGACTTGCCGGCTGACCTGGGCCGTGGAAATGCCAAGACGCCTGGCCGCACTGGTAAATCCCCCGGTTTCCAGGACGGCAACGAATTCTGATACCCCTTCCCAAGAATGTGCGGATTGCTTTGCTCGGTTCATTGTTGCCATACAGAAAAAGTGAATTGACAGTTAGCTTGATTATCACCAACGAGAAAGCAATTACAATGGGCGTATCCTTGGGCGGTTGCCCGCCCTTCATGAACCGACCCCGTCGAGACTGTTATGACTGAGATGATCAAATCCAAAGCGGCTATTGCCTGGGGACCTGGCCAACCCTTGTCCATCGAAGAAGTGGACGTCATGCCGCCCAAAGCGGGTGAGGTTCTGGTACGTGTTGTTGCCTCCGGTGTCTGCCACACAGACGCCTTTACGCTTTCAGGTGACGACCCTGAAGGCATTTTCCCGGCGATTCTGGGTCATGAGGGTGGCGGTATTGTGACGGCCATCGGTGAGGGCGTCACCAGCGTTGAGGTTGGCGATCACGTGATTCCGCTCTACACGCCCGAATGCGGAGAGTGCAAATTCTGTCTGTCTGGCAAGACCAACCTCTGTGGCAGAATCCGGGAAACCCAGGGCAAGGGCCTGATGCCGGACGGCACCACGCGGTTCTTCAAGGATGGTCAGCCGATTTATCACTACATGGGCTGCTCTACCTTCTCCGAGTATACTGTTCTTCCTGAGATCTCCCTGGCGAAGGTCAATAAGGATGCCCCGCTGGAAGAAGTGTGCCTGCTTGGTTGCGGTGTGACCACCGGCATGGGTGCCGTGATGAATACTGCCAAAGTGGAGGCGGGCGCTACCGTGGCCATCTTTGGTCTTGGCGGGATCGGACTGTCGGCGATTATTGGCGCCACCATGGCCAAAGCCGGTCGCATCATCGGTATCGACATCAACGAGAGCAAATTCGACCTGGCGCGCCAATTGGGCGCGACCGATTGCATCAATCCGAAAGACTATGACAAACCGATTCAGGAAGTCATTGTGGAACTGACGGATGGCGGTGTGGATTACTCCTTTGAGTGCATCGGTAACGTCGACGTTATGCGTTCTGCGTTGGAATGTTGCCACAAGGGGTGGGGCGAATCGATCGTCATTGGTGTGGCCGGGGCCGGTCAGGAAATCTCCACGCGTCCATTCCAGCTGGTCACCGGCCGGGTCTGGAAAGGCTCTGCGTTTGGTGGCGTTAAAGGCCGTTCTGAATTACCCGGTATCGTTGAGCGTTACCTTCAGGGGGAATTCAAACTCAATGATTTCATCACCCATACCATGGGTCTGGAAAAGATCAATGAGGCGTTTGAATTGATGCACGAGGGCAAGAGCATTCGTAGCGTTATCCATTTCGACAAGTGATCCATCGCCGGAGCCCGCCCCGACCGGGTGGGCTCCGGCGTTGACGGAGAGTTCCATGACGGTTGAAAACCTGAGCAGTAACCGGAGTTTTGGCGGCTGGCACAAGCAATACAGTCACCAATCCCGGACACTCGGCTGCACCATGCGCTTTGCGATATACCTCCCGCCTCAGGTGGCCAATGGGCAGAAGGTCCCTGTGCTGTACTGGCTGTCCGGGTTGACCTGCACCGATGAGAATTTCATGCAAAAAGCCGGCGCCCACCGGCTGGCTGCCGAACTTGGTCTTGCGATTGTGGCCCCGGATACCAGCCCCCGTGGCGCCGACGTACCGAACGACGAAAGCTACGATCTGGGGCAGGGTGCCGGTTTTTATGTCAACGCCACGCAGAGTCCCTGGAACCGGCACTACCGGATGTACGACTATGTGCTGGAGGAGCTGCCAGAGCTGATCGAATCGGTGTTTCCGGTCAGCGATCAACGAGCGATATCCGGGCATTCCATGGGTGGCCACGGCGCCCTGATAGTGTCACTGCGCAATCCTGACCGGTTCCGGTCGGTGTCGGCATTCAGCCCGATCAGCAATCCGCTCAATTGCCCGTGGGGGCAGAAAGCGTTTTCGGCCTATCTGGGAGACGATACGGAGAACTGGGCACAATACGACGCCAGTGTGTTAATGGCAGCGGCTCAGGCATCGGTCCCAACGCTTGTCGATCAGGGGGCGGCTGACAACTTCCTCGAGGAGCAACTGAAACCGGAATCACTTGAGGCCGCAGCGGCCGTCAGTGGGTATTCTCTGGAGCTTCGTCGGCATGAGGGCTATGACCACAGCTATTATTTCATTGCCAGCTTCATTGATGAGCATCTGCGATTCCATGCGCAGCACCTGAGCTGAGCTGCCTGCCGGTGGTTGGATGAAGGTATGGTCATAAACGCAGGCTGATCCTTGAACTTTACTCAAATGATAATTATTATCATTTGAGTAAAAGCAAAAGGAGAATGCTGTGAATTTTCTGTGCCTCAATCATCGTCGTCATTTCTCTCAATTGCCGCTGGCAGATCGCAAGGAGTTATGGCTGGTCTGGATGGAGAAAGCGGCAACATCCAGTAATCAGGAAAAATGGCGAGAGGCGATCTCGCTGGCGGGGAGTGCGTTCGACCTTGCCTGTTTGCCACTGCAGGATGACGAGAGCTGTATGCACATAGAGCTGACGCTCTCGGCCATTCTGGTATCCCGTCTGTTGTCTGATAGGGCGAACAGGGAGGTCGCTGAGCAAGTGATTGCGAAAGCGGTTGATGCTCTTCTCGTCGGGCGGCCGATGCAGAGCGGAGACTCCTGTTGCGGGCTGCATGAGTGTGTTGATGTACTGTTGGATTGCGCCAGGCATGCGGAATTCTATTCGGACTACCTGAACTGGCCAGGAATACCTTTCAAAGTGGCAGGCGAAGCCTGCGGCCGGGTATTGCACTGACAGGAGGTGGCATGGGCATGGCGGTCAGACGATCAGATCCGGGACACGTGCTGCAGGCATCCAGCGTTGACTGGAACGAGGATGTCCGGAACCGGAAAATATCCATCACCCTAGATGCCGACTGCCTGTCCCGGCTCCTGAAAAAACACCATCTGCACGCTCAGGATTTTTCCTGCCTGGATGTTCATTCCAGAGAATGTGTTCGGCGACTCATCCTGGATCTGATGCGCAATTCCACCTGACCGCTGCTAGGTTGGAGCTGATTCCCAGGTCAGCTCCAACTCCTCTTTCCTGGCCATGCGCTGGATATGAATGTCCAGAATCATTTTCAGGGACTCCAGGGCCGAATCCGTTTCTGCTTCGAGTAAGATGTGTAACCGGTTACCCTCCGCAGTCAGCAAACACAGGCCGGGTTTGAACTCGACCCGGCCCTGATGTTCATCCCACTCTGCTGGTACCTTGTGACGAAAATGTTTGCACAGTCGATTCAACAGCAGTGAAGGTTGTTCGATGGCAACAATGGTCTGCAAGGTTTTCACAGGCGGCGACTCCTTTTTCATGATTCGTGGATGGTTCCTTTGCACACCCTCAGAAGGTGTAGGAAACCGATGCCTCAAGCGTCCGTTCCTCGCCAAACCAGCAGTTGGAACTGTCGTAGCAGCTGAAGTAACGCTCGTTTGTCAGGTTATTGACTGACAGCCCCAATTCGGTGCCTCGCAGGCTGTGAGACAGCTGCCCCAGGCTATAGCGAAGCGCAATGTCGACCAGGGTCGCATCAGGCACGTGGCCTTCGTTGGTTGTGGCGTCGTACTCGGATTCACCGATATAGCGGGCACCGATCCCGGCAACCAGACCATCCAGTGGACCGTCGTAGAAGCCGTAGTCAGCCCAGACCGACAACAGATGCTCCGGAACCCAGACCGGTGTCTGTCCCTGAAGACCGTTGTTGTCCTTGGTGACTTCCACATCCTGCAGGGTATAGCTCATGGTCATCAGCAGGCTATCCATAGGTTGCGCCTGGGCCTCGAGCTCAATACCCTGGGACCGCACTTCCCCGGCCTGAATCTGGTCGTAGGCTGTGCCGTCCGGATCTCGGGTGGGTACGTTATCCTTGGTGATCCGGAAGTATGCGAGGTTTGCGGAGGTGCGGCGGTCCTGTGACTGGTATTTAACACCCAGCTCCCACTGGTTACCTGCAGACGGGTCAAATTCGTTACCGTTCCGGTCGCTACCGGTTTGTGGCTCGAAACTTTCTGCGTAGTTGATATAGGGAGAAATGCCGTTGGCACCCCGATACATGACTCCGGCGCGGGTGGAGACATTGTCCTGCTCCAGTCGGGTATCGACGTTACTGCCGTATTTCAGCCCCGTTTCCTCACCGGTAAAGTCATCCCAGCGTACGCCGCCGATGAAGACGAAGCGGTTCAGCTCGATCTGATCCTGGAGGTAGATCCCCAGTTGTTTCTTCCGGATGTTGAAGTCCGATGAGTACAGGGTATCGGTGATGTCGATGGTGTTGAGTGAGATCTGATAGTAGTCAGGGTTGAAGAGATCAATGCTGGGCGCGCCACCGAAATAGGTACCGCTGGCATCGTAGTATGAGGTGTCCTCATAGATGACGTCCGAGTCAAGGCTGAGATAATCCACACCGACCAGAATATTGTGCCGGGCCTGACCGGTCTGGAAACGGCCGGAAAACTGGTTGTCTACAGTAAAGCCTGTTGTGGCTTCGTCGGTCAGATACGCCGCGCGGGAGAGTGTCCGGCCATCCGCTGCCAACCCTGTTCCATAGGTATTGGTCTGGAATGCTTCGGCATCGGTGTACCGGAAGTTCTGCAGAAACGTCCAGTTGTCATTGATGTTGTGGTTGATCTTGTACCCCGCCAGCAGTACTTCTTTGTCGAACTCGTTCCAGTTGGCGTCGCCGGAAAAAGCGTCCCGAGATAGCTCACCATTGGCATTGGGCAGGAACAGGCCGGAGGCGGGCAGACTGGTGTAGATGCCTGCTTCCGGATCCTTCTGGTAGTAAAGGTTGAAATTGACCAGGGTGTCTTCGGTCACCTGCCAATCCACCGAGGGCGCAATCATGTGGCGTTCCTCTCCGGACGTTTCCGCCTGGCCATCGCGGCTTCGGGTCAGGCCGACCAGGCTGTAGGACAGGTTGGAGTCGCCCAGCTGACCGCGGCTCTCAACCGAGGCTTCGGTCAGATTGCGGGTGCCAGCAGACATCTCGATCTTGTTGAAGCTGTCCGTGGCGGGTTGCTTGCCAATAAGGTTGACCATACCGCCGGGAGGCATTGCCCCATAGAGTGTGGAGGTCGGACCCCGAAACACTTCAACCTGTTCAACGGCTTTCAGATCGATCTGGGGTTGCAGGTTCCAGTCGTTAAACAGCAGTTGCAGGCCATCGTAGTAATTCTGGTAATTGAGGAAACCACGGATACTGAACAGGTCCAGTCGGCCAACGGCGCCGCCGCGCAGTTCGGTGTTGACACCAGGGCTGTAGCGCAGCGCCGTAGCAACCGAATCCGCATCCCGCATGTCCAGGGCCTGCTGGTCCAGAACTGAAATGCTCTGTGGAGTTTCTTCGGGCTCCAGAGCCGTTTTGGTCGCGGTATTACGGTAAGTTTCCCCGTATACCGTCATTTCGTCGAGTTCCATCGGCTCATTGGTATCGGCAACGGCCATCTGGCTGACAGCCAGGCTGACGGCCACAGTCAGCAAAGAGGGTTTGATCAGGGAAGCGGGCATGATCGGATCCTGTAACAACATGAAGTAATTAAATGCGAATCATTACCATTATATTTAAATTGTTAGGCAGGACTTAACCGATTGGTGCATGCCGCAAAATTAATGGCTTGTTGAGAGTGACCGGAAGCCAGTATTCCATGGCAACCTCCGGTGCCCGGGGATCAAAGCCAGGCGGGTAGACTTCCAGATCGTATCCGTAGATCGCTTTACAGCCGGCGTAGGGCAGCCAGGCGCTGAAGAACCATTTCAGGATGTCAGACAGGGAGGTCATGGGTCCCTGGAAAGAAATGACAACGTAGTTCTGGGCAGGTACTGACAGGGTTTCCAGGGCCTGGCCGGCTGGCGCGTTGGCGGATTCAACGCCGGCGAGGTAGGAAAACCCGGAACCTGGTCCCTGGGACAGATCCAGAACCCCAAAGCTCGGGCATTCGTCGGCAAGGGCACCGGCCCTCGAAACCGACCTCCACAGCTCCGGTACCTTACGCTCAAAATCCGGGCTGGGTGAAAACAGCCCCTGCACTTTATCGGACCTGCCGGTAACCGAAAATGCCGGTTTTGAATCCAGGCGAATGCCAGGGACTCTGGCACGAAGAGACCTGTCTGGCAGAAGCTCGGGATCAAGACACAGAGGCGTTGTCAGCAGACAAGGAAGCCCGCGCCGGCGGTATTGAGCGGGTGGGCAGCCAAAGTGCTGTTTGAAACTTCGGCTGAAGCTGATATCTGACCCGAAGCCGCAGGCAAGTCCGATATCAATGATCCGTTGGTCGGTGAACAACAGCATTTCGGCTGCCAGACTCAACCGGAGACCTCTCACGTATTGGCTCGCTGATTGCCCGGTTTCGAAGGAAAACACCCGATTGAACTGCCAACGGGACCATCCACCGATCTTTGCCAGACTGGTAACGGCCAGGGGTTTGTCCAGGTTCCCGTGGATGTGTTTCAGGACCTGATCAATTCTGCTCTGTTGGAGTTGTCGGCCTGAGACGGTCATCCCGTATGCTGGGTTTCCTGTTGATGGGGTGGTTTTCACGTGCGTGAATCTTCAAGCAAAATAATAACGCAAACGACTCGCATTATCATTATTTTGATGGTCCACGCTTTGCGGGTGCAAAGATTGCGGTTTTTTAACCAAAGTGACCTTATTTCCTCTGGAATCGGTTAAAATACAGTCGCTGTGGTTATGCTCATCCAGTAACGCTAGTAAAAGCGCCGTGGTGGCTGAACTCTTCTTGTCCTCCTATTGTTATTGCGACCAAGTAAGGTCTGAAAACGTACCTTTGGACCCTACCGCGCAACGTTAATATCAAGGAAGATGCGAGCCTTCTGCCACACCATTCCAATAACCCGTTTTTTCAGAAGACTGTCGCAATGCCCACTACCGTCATCTCCGGCTTTACCCACAATTTTCTGGGCAAGGCGCCCATCTGGTACAAGCAGGTTATTCTGTTGTTTCTTGTCGCCAATCCGATTGTCATGTGGACATTGGGACCGGGAACGGCTGGCTGGCTGCTGATTGCCGAGTTTATCTTTACCCTCGCCATGGCGCTGAAGTGTTATCCCTTGTTGCCGGGAGGTCTGCTCGCCGTGGAGTCCTTGCTCATCGGGTTGACCACGCCCGATGCCGTATACCTTGAGGTGCTCACCAACTTCCCGGTTATTCTGCTGCTGATGTTCATGGTCGCAGGCATCTACTTCATGAAAGAACTGTTGCTGGTGACCTTTACCCAGATTCTGGTGGGCGTGCGTTCCAAGTCTGCCTTGTCCTTGCTGTTTTGTGTTGCGGCGGCGATTCTCTCGGCATTCCTGGATGCTCTGACGGTCACAGCGGTGATCATCAGCGTCGCAGTGGGTTTTTATTCGGTTTACCACAAGGTGGCCTCGGGCAAGGGATACCAGCACAAGGATCACAACGCCGGTAGTGATGATGAAGTCATCGAATTGCACCGCGAAGATCTGGAAAACTTCCGGGCCTTCCTGCGCAGTCTGCTGATGCACGGTGCAATCGGGACGGCTCTGGGTGGTGTAGCCACCATGGTGGGTGAACCGCAAAACCTGTTGATTGCCAAGGTGGTAGGCTGGGATTTCGCCGATTTCTTCCTGCACATGGCGCCGGTGAGTCTGCCGGTACTGGCAGCGGGACTGTTTACCTGCTGGGCTCTGGAGAAACTGCGTTGGTTTGGTTACGGCGGACGCTTACCCAAGCCTGTGCGCCGTGTGCTGGAAGAGTTTGCCGAGAACGAGCGGACCAAGCGCACCAAGGCGGATCAGGCAGCGCTTTGGGTTCAGGGGGTTGCTGCAGCGATCCTTGTTATTGGTCTGGCGTTCCATCTGGCCGAGGTTGGCCTGATTGGTTTGCTGGTCATCATCCTGATTACCTCATTTACCGGTGTGACCGATGAGCATCAGATTGGTAAAGCCTTCCAGGAGTCCCTGCCGTTTACTTCCCTGCTGGTGGTGTTCTTCGCGGTGGTTGCAGTGATTCACGAACAGCACCTGTTCAAGCCTATTATTGACTACGTTTTGTCGCTACCGGAAGCGCGTCAGCCAGGCATGTTTTTTATCGCCAATGGTGTGCTGTCGATGATCAGTGACAATGTGTTCGTGGCTACGGTGTATATCAGTGAGGTGAAGCAGGCCCTGGATGCGGGCGCGATCAGCTATGAGCATTTTCAGCAGCTGGCGGTGGCCATCAATACCGGTACCAATCTTCCGAGTGTGGCGACCCCGAATGGCCAGGCGGCTTTTCTGTTCCTGCTGACCTCTGCCATCGCGCCACTGGTTCGGCTGTCCTACGGGAAGATGGTTATCATGGCGTTTCCGTACATGCTGGTAATGGGGGGTGTCGGTCTGTACATGGTGATGAACCATATCTGACGACGAGTCCCCATTTTTTAGGGCAGCGTCCGTGCAGATTTGGCTGGGTCTGTTAACCTTTCTCTAAACAAGGCCAAACACCCAGACTTTATGCACAGCCACTGCCCGATCTGTTTATTTTATCTGCCATTTACCGGGTTTTCGTTCTTCATGCGCCGGTTTTTGCTGGCTGTCACTCTGCTGGCCATGGGAGCCCATGCCCATGGTGGTGTTCCCGGCAACCCGCTTCGCGTGGCCTACGTCGAGTTTCCGCCGATTACCTATCAAACCCCCGATGGTAAGCCGGCAGGAATGTTTATCGAGTTTACCAGGAAGGTTGCTGTTGAGGCGGGTTACGAACCGGAGTTTGTCTATCTGCCGGTGAGTCGTGCCTATCTATATCTCACCAACGGGAAGGTTGATGTCTGGCCGGGTTTGACCAATATTCCGGCCCTTGATGGTGAGGTTCTGGAAAGCTGGGCGAGTCCACTTCCCGCGCAGTTAAGTGCGTGGTATCTGGCGGGTACACAGCCTTTGGATCACTTCGACAAACTTCTGAACAAGACCGTCATCGTTATCGGGGGCTATACCTATGGCGGTTTGCTGTATTGGCTGGAGAGCAAGGATTCCATTCGCGTCACGGAAGCGCCCAATCATCGCTCGGCCCTGGATATGCTGAAGCGGGGGCGGGGTGATTATCTGCTCGACTATCGGCAACCGGTCATGGACACGCTGGAAGTGCCGGCTGACAGTATGATTCGCGAGTCTGAAGTGCGTTCCAGAAATCTGGCCTGGCTCTTTTCTCTGGCCAATCCGCGTGCCGCCATTGTTCGGGAAGCGTTTGACGATGCCTATATCCGCCTGGCAGAGACCGGTGAGGTTCCACCGGTCCGGAAGCTGAAGGAGGGCTACGTTATCCCGGGCTTTCCGGAGCAGTACCGATAGCCAGTGCGGCGCTTCAGAGCCCGGGTTTCAGATGGATATCCCCATACCAGGCCGTGGCCTTCTCACCGGTATTGTCCGAATCCGACATGATGGCAATACCCACCACCGGTGGCGGCTCCTCGCCAAAGGCTGTGCGATAGTCTGCCATGATATCCCGTTCCACAGAGACCCATTCTCCAACACGCTCTGAACCGGAACTAACGGCGATCATCATGGTTTTATCCGTGTAGGGATTGGCTACGATCTCCCCTTCGGCAAGACGGTTGGCCCAGATGTAGTTAAGGGCATTGCCCGGGAGGGTTTCGCCAGACAGCACCTCAACTGTTTTCCGTTTGGCGCGTTCGAAAAAGCCGGCTTTCTCGGGTTGGAATTCGAATGCGACATAGATTCTGGCAGCGTAGTCGTCACCTGATTTCTGACGGGCATCTCCGTGTTCAAAAACGTTGGAAATCTTCCAGCGCCACTGGAGTATCAGTGAATCCGACGGTTGCAGACTTACCCGGGCTATCAGGCCGGAGGCACCACCCTCGGTAGTCGCCTTCATCCGTTGCCGGCCATCTTCTGTTACCAGGGTATAACGGGTGAGCTGGTCAATTTTAGGGAATTCCAGTGGTTCCCAGCCGTCGTTCAGGGACTGCATTGTGGAAAACGGTGTCAGCGTTGATGGTTGCGCCGCCGTCAGGGGGCCGGAGAGGCTGACGAACGCCAGCAATATCAGGGACTTTGCTGTTATTTTCATGGTATTTCCTGTTTCCGGGAAAGGCTAACCCGATGGACAGGATATTAGCTCAGAAGTGCCCGGACACCCTCATTGTATGGCCAGCAGCCGAATCGCACTTGCCGCCGCCGCGGTCCGGTTTTCCACGCTCATTTTCCGGAAGATCTGTTCCAGGTGCTTGTTGACGGTTCGTGGGCTCATGTCCAGTATCTGACCGATTTCCCGGTTAGTTTTGCCATTGGCAATCCACAGTAGCACGTCAGATTCTCTGATGGTCAGGTCGAACCGTTCCCGCAGTGCTGCTGTTGCGTTGTTCTGGTTCTGGGGGGTTTTCAGCCGCAGAAGGTATTCCCGGTCATCCACAAGCGCCAGGTACTCTACCGATCGGGCCGTGCCCATAATGTCCATTGGCATACTGTGCCCCGGTTCCGGTTGATGTCCCAGCCACTCCTCAAGCCGGCCTCGGACCTCTGAAAACTCCGGGTGCGCGGTATCAGGCAGAAACTGACAGACACGGGGTGTTCCCCAGAGCAGATTGCCTCCCCGGTCGACGGCGAACAGATTCTGTCCGGCCGTGTCCAGAGCGCTGCGGGCACTGCGGGTCATTCGTGCGTTGGTCAGGTGCACGTCCATCCGGGCGAGCAGTTCGGTGGTGTTGATGGGTTTGGTCACATAGTCCACACCACCGGCATTGAGGCCCATCACGACGTGTTCTGTGTCGCTCAGCCCGGTCATGAAGATGATGGGTATATCCGCAAACGCCGGATTCTCCTTCAGACGTCGGCAGGTTTCGAATCCGTCCATGTTCGGCATCAGGGCATCCATCAGCACCACATCGGGGGTGATGTTCTGGCTGATGGTCAGTGCCTGATGGCCTTCAAGCGCTACCAACACGGTCATGCCAGCCTCTTCCAGGGCATCGTTAATCATTCGAATGGAGTCGACCGCGTCATCCACGACCATCACGACCGTTTTCCGGTCATTTTGAAGCTTCATGTTCAGCTACCTCAAGGAGTTCCAGGATTTTCCCGAACTGGAAATCGTTGGTGAGTTGAGTCAGTTCGTCGGTAAAGCGTTCTGTCGCTTCTCCCCGATGCCTCAGATCGTGGAGCAGTTCATGCAATCCCTTGCGGTGACCAATGCGGGCGAGATTCGCCAATGACTCACGATGAGCCATGGCCGGAAGCGGCAGATCGCCGGTGTCCGATACCGGGATGGCCGCCAGCGGCTCGGCACTCTTTTCGAATCGCCACTCCAGCGCCAGCACCCGGGCGATGGTGTCCAGTAGCAGGTTCAGGCGCACCGGCTTGATGATGTAGCCATCATGCAGGCGAGTGGAGTCCGCCGAGTGCTGGCCTTCATTGGCATCGGCGGACACCATGACCACCGGCATCGTACGTTTGTCTGCCCGTAGCTGTTCCAGGACCTCCCAGCCTGTTAGACCGGGCATCGAAACGTCCAGCAAGACCAGATCCGGTCGTTTGGCCTCAACGACGTCCACAACCTTGAGCGCATTGCCGGTATCGAAAATTTCGAAACCCAGCGG
Source organism: Marinobacter sp. F3R08 (assembly GCF_018860425.1). Lineage (GTDB taxonomy): Bacteria > Pseudomonadota > Gammaproteobacteria > Pseudomonadales > Oleiphilaceae > Marinobacter. Next base: position 235,283 of record NZ_JAHKPI010000014.1, read on the forward strand.
AGACAGCATGGCGCGGATGACCTGACGATGAGAGGTGTCATCATCCACCAGAAGGATTTTTCGACGGGTACCCTGATACCCATAAATCTGGCGTGCCGGTGCCGAGATTGAATGAGGGCTGGCGCTGTGCAGGCTGGATAACATCAGGCTGACTTTGAACGTGCTGCCGCGGCCAGCTTCGCTGTCCACGGAGATATCGCCTCCCATGATTTCGGTCAGCAGTCGGGTGATGGTCAGGCCCAGGCCGGTGCCAACCCGGCTCTGTCCCGGCAGACGGATCCGTTCGAAGGGACGGAAGATGCGCTCCATGTTTTCGTCGGCGATGCCTTCGCCGGTGTCCTGCACGGTGAATTCTGCGACCTGGCTGCGATAACGCAGGGTCAGGGCTACTCCGCCCTTGTCGGTGTATTTAATAGCGTTGGAGAGCAGGTTTATCAGAATCTGGCGCAGCCGTTTTTCATCGGTGGTTACCATTTCCGGCAACGGGTTCGGACAATGGTAATCAAAGGCCAGTCCTTTCTCTTCGGCCTGCAGCCGGAACATGGTAACCAGCTGCTCCATCAGCAAACCGATGCGCACCTGATCCCGGTGCAGGTCGAGCCGGCCGGCTTCGATTTTCGAGATATCCAGCAGGCCCTCAATCAGGTCGGCGAGATATTCACCACTGCGGCGGATGACACCCAGGGCTTCTTTGCGGTTGTCGGGGATAGAGTCATCGTTCTCCATGAGCTGGGCATAGCCGAGAATGGCATTGAGCGGTGACCGGAGTTCGTGGCTGATTCCGGTCAGATAACGACTCTTCGCACCATTGGCCGCTTCCGCCTGTTCCTTGGCCTGCTGCAGCGCCTGGTCGGTTCGTTCGTGCGCCAGGATCTCTTCCGTCAACAGGCGGGTCTGACGCTGGGATTCTTCCTCGGCGACGACCCGGCTTTCATGAGCCAGCACAAACAGCCAGCAGATCACGCCGGTAACGATCAGCAGAATGAAGAATACTTTCCACAGAGTGACAGACAGCAGCAGTGCTTCGGGCGCCGAGGCCACGGGTGTCTTGTAGTGGATCAGAGACAGCAGCAGGCCGGACAGACCATTGATCAGGACCAGCAAAGTCAGGAAATGACCAAGACGGGAATGCAGGCGGCTCAGTATATTTTGGGGAATCAGCTTGCCCAGAAATTGCTGGAGCTGTGCCTGATAACCGGCACCAGGTTTGCACGAATCACCACACCGGGCGTCCAGCGAGCAGCACAGGGAACAGATGATGCCGTCGTACGCCGGGCAGGTGGTCACGTCTTCCGGTTCGAGCTTGTACTCGCAGATTGTGCACTGAACCAGCTGATGGTCGGTTGCCAGGGGAACAAAGGGGCGGGCGGTATAGAACCGACCGCCGGTTTTCCAGGCGATCAGGGGGGCTGTCAGCAGTGCTACCCCCAGCGCAATGAAGTGGGACAGCGCCTGGGCATACTCACCCAGGGTGCCGGTGTGGCAAACGATGCCTACCACGGAGGCGGCAAGCATGGCACCGACGCCTACCGGGTTGATGTCATACAGATGGGCTCGCTTGAACTCTATATGCCTGGGGCTGAGCCCGAGCGGCTTGTTGATCACAAGATCGGCCACCAGAGCCCCAACCCAGGCAATGGCGATGATGCCATAGAACCCGAGGGTTTCCTCCAGCGCCCGGTAGACCCCCAGCTCCATCACCAACAGGGCAATTGCCACGTTGAAGAACAGCCAGACCACGCGACCGGGATGGCTGTGGGTCAGCCGCGAGAAGAAGTTGGACCAGGCAATAGAGCCGGCGTAGGCGTTGGTGACGTTGATCTTGAGCTGGCACAGGATGACGAAGATACCGGCCATCGCCAGGGATATTTCCGGGGAGTGCGTAATGTAGCTGAACGCCACCAGGTACATCTGGGTGGGGTCAGCCGCTTCACTTGCCGACACGCCCTGATTCAGCGCAAGGACTGCCAGAAAGGAGCCTGCCAGAATTTTCAAGGTCCCAACCACGATCCAGCCCGGACCACCGGACATGACCGCCAGCCACCACCGTTTTCGCTCTGCCTCGTTCCGGGGTTCGGGAATAAAGCGCAGAAAATCGACCTGCTCGCCGATCTGGGCAATCAGTGAGAACACCACCGCAGCAGCGGCGCCGAACATCACCACGTTGAGCCCCTGACCGGCGCTGAGACCGACACCCTCGAACCGGGTCCAGTCACTGATGGACGACGCGTCGGCATAAATGATGAACACGAAAGGTGCCAGCTGCAGCAGAAGCCACACAGGCTGGGTCCAGACCTGAAACCGACTGATGGTGGTAATGCCGTGAGTGACCAGGGGAATGATCACCACCGCACAGATCAGGTAACCGAGTACCAGAGGGATATCAAACAGCATCTCCAGGGCCATGGCCATGATCGCGGCTTCGATGGCGAAAAAGATGAATGTGAACGAGGCATAGATCAGCGAAGTAATGGTTGAACCGATGTAGCCAAAGCCGGCACCCCGGGTGAGCAGATCAATGTCCACGCCATAGCGCGCGGCGTAGTAGCTGATCGGAATCGCGGTGAGGAAGATCACCAGGCTGACCGCCAGGATAGCGGCCACCGCGTTATCAAAGCCGTAGTGCAGGGTAATGGAACCGCCAATGGCCTCCATGGCCAGGAACGAGATTGCCCCCAGGGCCGTGTTGCTGACCCGGGAAGCAGACCAGCGCCGGGCGCTCTTGGCAGTAAAGCGCAGAGCATAGTCTTCCAGCGTCTGGTTGGCGACCCATTGGTTGTAGCGGCGCCGAACCCGAAAAATATTCTGTTTTGCGGCCATTGTTGCCTTGCCTGTCTAACCCGGGGAATTGCCCGGTCTTGGTGCGATTCTTTGGTTCGGCGTGTTGGAACTGAAAATCATATCAAGTTTCGTGCCATAGCCTGTTGCACCGGGAAATGCGGTCACACCTGATTCGTGCACCTGCGTTTTAGCCTGTGTTGCCCGGTATCGGAATGCGTCAAATGACGTAGTGCGCTGGGGTGAATGCCGAATGGGCACCCTTGAGGGGGCCGAGCAGAATGATTGTCGTGGGCACTGTGCTTTCGAAGGGAAGCGCGGATCCGGACTTCAAACAATGCGAGGAATCACCATGGGTACCACAGATATAGCCGCCAGAGGGCGGCCATTTGGCAAGGGAACTGGATTTCGAAAAAGCCTGATGACATTGGCGGCGTCCGTCATGCTGGCCACTTCCGCACACGGGGCGACACCGGCCACCGCTGAGGTCAACACTACCGGCCTGGCGGTAACGGATGACACCGTCACCGTTGGTATACTGCACTCCATCACCGGCACCATGGCGCTCAGTGAGATTGGTTCTGTTCAGGCGGAGAAGCTCGCCATTGATCAGATCAACGCCTCGGGCGGGGTTCTGGGGCGTCAGATTGAATTCGTCCAGGAAGACGGTGCCAGTGACTGGCCGACATTTGCTGAAAAGTCGCGCAAGCTTTTGCGCCAGGACAATGTGGCAGCCATCTTTGGAGCCTGGACCTCGGCCTCACGCAAAGCCATCCTGCCGGTCATCGAGCAGTACAACGGCATGCTGTATTACCCCACGTTCTATGAGGGACTCGAGCAGTCTCCCAACGTGGTTTACACCGGCCAGGAAGCTACCCAGCAGATTCTCGCGGGTATTGACTGGGCTGTTGAAGCAAAAGGCGCAAAGACATTCTATCTGCTCGGCTCGGACTACATCTGGCCGCGTACCTCCAACAAGATTGCCCGCAAGCACATCGACAAACTGGGCCTGAAAGTAGTGGGTGAAGAGTACTACCCGCTTGGCCACACCCAGTTCAACTCCGTTATCAACAAGATCAAGCTGAAAAAGCCCGACGTGATCTTCGCCTCGGTTGTGGGCGGATCCAACGTTGCTTTCTACAAGCAAATGAAAGCGGCCGGTGTTGATTTCACCGATGAGAAGCCTCTGCTGCTGACCATCTCGGTAACCGAAGACGAAATCCGTGGTATCGGTGGTGAGAACGTGGAAGGCATCTACGCCTCCATGAAGTACTTCCAGAGTCTTGATAACCCCAACAACAAAGAGTTTGTTGCGGCCTTCAAGGAAGCCTACGGCGACGACATGGTGATCGGTGACGTTACCCAAGCGGCTTACCTTGGTCCCTGGTTGTGGAAGGCGGCTGTTGAAAAAGCCGGCTCCTTCGATATTGACGAAATCCGCAAAGAGTTTGCCGGTATCGAGTTCAACAAGGCGCCAGAAGGTTATGTGCGCATTCACGAGAACCATCACCTCTGGTCCAAGACACGAATTGGCCAGGCGCAGCTCGACGGACAATACAAAGTTGTCTACGAAACGGAAGAGCTGATGGAGCCGGACCCGTTCCCGGAGGGTTACCAGTAAGACTGAATGGCCGGCGCCCCAGTGCGCCGGCTTTCATCGCCTCCATAACGCAAAGCATGTTGGTTTGAAGGGGAGAAGGGTCATGTTCGATGGCTACACCAGCAGTGAATTGATGTCGATATTTGCCATGCAGGGATTTGCCGGGCTCTCCCTGTTTTCAGTGTTCGTACTGATGGCAATGGGCCTGGCCATCATTTTCGGTCAGATGGGGGTGATCAACATGGCCCACGGGGAGTTCATGATCCTCGGAGCCTACACCACCTACCTGACATCGGGTTTCTTTCAGAGTTACTTGCCGGGATTGTTCGGCGGGTATTTTCTTATCGCCATGGTCCTGGCGTTTATTGTGTGTGCCGCACTCGGGGCGTTGGTCGAGTGGCTCATGATACGGCATCTGTACCACCGGCCACTGGACACCCTGCTGGCAACCTGGGGTTTGAGTCTGATCATGCAGCAGGCGTATCGCTCTATCTTTGGCGCCCGGGAAGTGGGTGTTGAGCTGCCGGAATGGATGATCGGGGCGATCAGCGTGACCGACCTCGTGGAACTGCCAATCAACGGTCTGTTCGTAATGATTATCGCGCTTTCCATCGCGGTTGGCGTCTACCTACTGATGTACCGCTCCGGCTACGGCAAGAAAGTCCGTGCCGTGGTTCAGAACCGGCCCATGGCCGAAGCCGTTGGTATCAACAGCGCCGGTATTGACCGGGCTACCTTTGCTCTTGGTTGTGGCATCGCCGGTATTGCTGGCGCAGCGTTCACCATGATCGGTTCTACCGGGCCATCATCCGGCCAGGCCTACATCGTCGATACCTTCCTGGTGGTGGTCTTCGGCGGCGCGCAAAGCCTGATCGGCACCATTATCTCCGCCTTCGGTATTTCCCAGGCTCAGTCCACCATGGAGTTCTTCCTCAGTGGTTCCATGGCCAAGGTACTCACCCTGCTGGTCGTCGTCGGCATTCTGATGCTGCGTCCGGAAGGACTCATGGCCCTCAAGGTCCGTCGCTAGGAGACTGTCATGAAAAGTTCATCCCCCCTGAAGTGGTTTGGCTCCCGAGAGGGGCTGTATTACCTGGCACTGGCTTTCCTGCTGGTGATTATCCTGCCGTTGGCTCTGGATCCGTTCCGGCTGAACATGGTGGGCAAATATCTGACTTACGCCTTCGTCGCCATCGGCCTCGTAATGTGCTGGGGTAAAGCGGGTATCCTCAGCCTTGGCCAGGGTGTGTTCTTTGGTCTGGGCGGCTACTGCATGGCGATGTTCCTGAAGCTGGAGGCCTCCACGCCGGAGGCCACGGCAATCCAGTCCACACCGGGCATTCCGGATTTCATGGACTGGAACCAGCTCACCGAGCTGCCCTGGTTCTGGGAGCCGTTCCACAGCTTCTCGTTCACCCTGATCGCCGTTATCGGTGTGCCGATGCTGCTGGCGTTTGTGATCGGTTTTGCGATGTTCACCCGCCGGGTTGGTGGCGTGTACTTCGCCATCATCACCCAGGCCATCGCCGCCATCCTGACCATCCTGATCATCGGGCAACAGGGTTACACCGGTGGGGTAAACGGCATTACCGATCTGAAGACCCTGATGGGCTGGGACATCCGTACCGATGAGGCGCGAACCACCCTGTACTTCATCTGTGTTGGCATGTTGTTCCTGTGCCTGTTCGTGGCGCGACTGGTCCAGAACCGGAAGCTGGGTCGCATTCTCGTGGCCATGAATGCCCAGGAAATGCGGGTGCGCTTTTCCGGTTATGACGTGGCGGCCTTCAAGATCTTCGTGTTCTGCCTCGCTGCGGCCTTCGCCGGTATCGGCGGCGCGATGTTTACCCTGATTGTTGGCTTCATGTCGCCGTCGTTCATCGGCATTGTTGCCTCCATCGAGATGGTTATCTTCTGTGCGCTTGGCGGGCGGTTGTCCATTCTCGGAGCGGTCTACGGTGCCTTGCTGGTGAACGCCGCCAAAAGTGGCTTCTCCGAATCCTTCCCGGAACTCTGGCCGTTTGCCATGGGTGCACTGTTTATCGGTGTGGTGCTGGCTTTCCCGAATGGTCTGGCAGGGCTTTACCAGAGTTACGTGATACCCCTGGAGGACCGTCTGCTCAAGCGTAAGAAGCCAGAGGCTGAACCTGCGGCCAAGCCTGCAGCGGCACAGCCGGATGCTGAGAAAGCCGACGATTATGATCCGATGATCAACTCTTATAGCCCGGAGAAATCGTGATGAGTGCAGCCAAGAGCAAAGGCAAGGATTTTCTGTTGGCGGTTGAGGGCCTGACCGTGTCGTTCGATGGATTCAAGGCCGTGGACGACCTGTCTTTCTATCTCGATCCAAAGGAAATCCGGGTCATCATCGGCCCTAACGGGGCTGGAAAAACAACCGTTCTGGACCTGATCTGCGGCAAGACCAAAGCGACGGCAGGCTCAATCAAGTTTGCGGGCAAGGAGCTCACCAAACTCAAGGAGCACCAGATTGTTCACTCGGGGGTCGGCCGGAAATTCCAGACCCCGTCGGTTTTCGAAGACCTGACGGTTTTCGAAAACCTTGAGGTGTCCTACCCCCAGGGCCACAGCGTGATGGGGGCACTGGCGTTCAAACGTGATGCCGCGGTTATTGAGGCGGTTGAGGAAGTGGCAGAGACCATCTTCCTGACCGATGCCCTGAACGAACCGGCAGCGCTGTTGAGCCATGGACAGAAGCAGTGGCTGGAGATCGGTATGTTGCTGATCCAGAAACCCGACCTGCTGATGCTGGACGAGCCGGTGGCTGGCATGTCCGTGGCGGAGCGCAAGAAAACCGCCGAGTTGCTCAAGGTGATCACCCGGGATCATACGGTACTGGTGATTGAGCATGACATGCAGTTTGTCGGCGATATTGCCGATCGGGTCACCGTCATGCATCAGGGCAAGGTTCTTTCGGAAGGGTCCATCGAGCATGTGAAGTCGGATCCGAAAGTCATCGAAGTCTACCTGGGGCACTGATCATGCTGAACGTGAAACATCATTCTGTGGCCTATGGCCAAAGCACCATCATCGATGACCTGAATCTTGACGTGGCCAAGCAGGAAATTGTCGCCGTCGTGGGTCGTAACGGTATGGGTAAAACCACGCTGATGAAATCCCTGGTGGGTATGACGCCCACCAAAGGTGGTGACGTCACCCTTGATGGCACCAACCTGTCCAACCTGAAGAGTTTTCAGCGGGTGCGTGCCGGGATCGGGTTCGTACCCCAGGGGCGCATGATTTTCCCGACCCTGACGGTGCGGGAGAACATTGAAACCGGTCTGGCTGCTGTCGGTGAGAAGAAGGTTCCCGAGGACCTGTACGAGTTGTTCCCGGTGCTCAAGGAAATGCAGAACCGTCGGGGTGGCAACCTGTCGGGTGGTCAGCAGCAACAGCTGGCGATCGCCCGGGCTCTGGCAACGCGTCCCAAGGTGCTGTTGCTGGATGAACCCACCGAGGGTATCCAGCCCAACATTATCAAGGACATTGCCCAGACTCTGCGTCGCATTCGGGATGAGCGGGGCCTGTCGATTGTGGTGTCTGAACAGGTATTGAGTTTCGTGATGGACGCGGCGGACCGGATCCTGGTGATCGAGAAGGGCGCCATTGTGCACGAAGAGAGTAGGGAAGAAGCGGATCAGGACAAGATTGCAAGTTATCTGGCGGTTTAACGAGGAGTTACGTGATGAGACACGGTGATATTTCCAGCAGTGACGACACCGTCGGAGTGGCGGTGGTGAACTACAAGATGCCCCGGCTGCACACCAGGGCCGAGGTGCTGGATAACGCCCGCAAGATCGCTGACATGATCAAGGGCATGAAGATCGGCCTGCCGGGCATGGATCTGGTGGTGTTCCCGGAATACAGCACCATGGGCATCATGTACGACAACGACGAGATGATGGAGACGGCCGCCACGATCCCCGGTGACGAAACCGCTATTTTCTCCGCTGCCTGTCGCGAGGCCAATACCTGGGGCGTGTTCTCCCTCACCGGTGAACGCCATGAAGATCACCCCAATAAAGCGCCGTACAACACACTGGTGCTGATCAATAACGAAGGTGAGATCGTACAGAAGTACCGCAAGTGCATTCCCTGGTGCCCAATTGAGGGCTGGTACCCCGGTGACACCACTTATGTTACCGAAGGCCCGAAGGGCATGAAGATCAGCCTGATCATCTGTGACGACGGCAATTACCCGGAAATCTGGCGCGACTGCGCGATGAAAGGCGCCGAACTCATTGTCCGCTGCCAGGGCTATATGTACCCCGCCAAGGAGCAGCAAGTGATGATGGCCAAAAGCATGGCCTGGGCCAATAACTGCTATGTAGCGGTGGCCAACGCCTCGGGCTTTGACGGCGTGTATTCCTACTTTGGCCACTCCGCGATTATCGGCTTTGATGGCCGCACCCTGGGTGAGTGTGGCGAGGAAGACATGGGGGTTCAGTACGCCCAGCTTTCTGTCAGCCAGATCCGTGATGCCCGCCAGAACGACCAGTCGCAGAATCACCTGTTCAAGCTGCTGCACCGGGGTTACACCGGGGTTCACAATTCCGGCGATGGTGACAAGGGCGTGGCGGATTGTCCTTTTGACTTCTACCGCACCTGGGTGATGGACGCCCAAAAGGCACAGGAAAACGTTGAAGCCATGACCCGGGGTACGATCGGCGTCGCTGAATGCCCGGTTGGCCAGCTTCCGGTGGACGGAAAAGAGAAATCGGCAGGCGGGTAACATTCTGCCTGCCCTGGAGACGAGCATCTATGCCTTTCATTAATGATCAGATTGAGGCTAACCGGCGCGTCATTGCGGAGCATGAAGCTCCACCGGGCCTGAGGCAGACGCGTTATACCTTCGACCCGGACCATGTTTCCCGGGCCCTGCAATCGCGGATCGTCGGGCAGAGTGAGGCTCTGTCTCACCTTGACGGTCTGCTTCAGGTTGTCCGGGCAGACATTGGTTCCAACCATCGCCCCCTGGGTGTCTGCCTGCTTATGGGGCCGACGGGAGTCGGTAAAACAGAGACGGTTCATATCGTGTCGGAGCTGATTCACGGTAGCCGTCAGGCGTTGTGCCGTATCGATATGAATACGCTCAGCCAGGAGCACTATGCATCTGCCCTCACCGGAGCACCGCCGGGCTATGTGGGGAGCAAGGAAGGCCACACCCTGTTCGATGCAGACAAGATTCAGGGCAGTTACAGCAAACCGGGTATTGTCCTGTTCGATGAACTGGAGAAAGCCAGCCCGGAGGTGATTCGAAGCTTGCTGAATATCCTGGATACGGGGGTACTGACGCTGCCAGCTGGTAACCGGACGATCCATTTTCACAACACCCTGATATTCATGACCAGCAACCTTGGTGCGACCGAGCTGCTGCAATACCAGAACCGGTTTCGGCGAGGATGGCGGAAACTGCTCAAGCCCCGACAGGTGTCAGAATCGCGTATTCTTGATGAGGCGCTGAATCGTCGCTTTGATCCGGAGTTTGTGAATCGTATTGACCTCATTCTGCAGTACCAGCGTTTACCTGAAGGCGAAGCGGGAAGACTGCTCGACCTTGAGTTGGACAAACTGCGCCGGCGATTACAGGATCATCATGTCGATCTGGAACTGACGCGGGCGGCCAGGGATTTCATGTGCCGTGATTACGATACCCGCTACGGTGCCCGAGATCTGGGCCGGGTGGTTCGCCATGAACTGGGGCCTGTCGTTGCCAGAGCAATGTTGTCGAATCCTGCGTCCACAGGTTTTGACGTGGACTGTACAGACAACGAATTGACGGCCCGAGCTCGGGCTTAGAGAGCTGGTTTATTGGGCTGAAAGCCTTGTCAGCAGCGGCGTAGACGGACTACGTTATTTGACGCATTGTTGGAACGTTATAACATTGCCACTATTCCATGGCAGCTGCTGAGAATTTTATCGGACATTATTCAGGAGTCTTAACATGGCGAGTACAGGTAGTGTCAGCGCTTGGGAAGAAGCGCTTCTGGTTGCAATGATTCAGTACCCCGTTCCCGTGATCAAAGGGCCGGAGGATATCCAGGTCCAGGTGGATCAGATCTGCAAGGCTCTTGCCTCGACCAAGGCAGGTTATCCGGATCTGGATCTGATTGTTTTCCCGGAGTATTCCACCCAGGGCCTGAATACCGCGATCTGGACCTATGACGAAATGCTGCTGACCATCGACAGCCCGGAAATAGACCAGTTCAGGCAGGCCTGTATCGATAACAACGTCTGGGCTGTGTTTTCGTTGATGGAGAAAAATGAGGACCCATCAAAGCCACCGTACAATACGGCCATTATCGTCAACAGTGATGGTGAAATTGCACTTCACTACCGCAAGCTTCAGCCCTGGGTGCCGATTGAGCCCTGGTCCCCCGGCAATTACGGCATGCCGGTTTGTGACGGGCCTAAAGGGTCCAAGCTGGCGGTGTGTATCTGCCACGACGGTATGTTCCCGGAACTGGCCCGGGAGGCCGCCTACAAAGGTGCCAACGTCTACATTCGTATCTCCGGTTATTCCACCCAGGTTAACGATCAGTGGATCTGGACCAACCGCACAAATGCCTGGCAAAACCTGATGTACACCATCTCGGTCAACCTCGCAGGTTATGACGGCGTCTTCTATTACTTCGGTGAAGGCACGGTCTGTAACTACGACGGTAACGTGGTCCAGCAGGGGCATCGCAATCCATGGGAGATTGTCACCGCGGAGCTGTTCCCGAGACTGGTGGACAAGGCAAGGGAAAACTGGGCACTGGAGAACAACATCTTCAACCTGGGTTGTCGCGCCTACGTTGGCCAGCCTGGAGGCAGCACCGAAAACTACCTCACCTGGGTCAAGGATCTTGCCGAGGGCAACTACAAGCTCCCCTGGGATGACAAGGTCAAGATCCGAGATGGCTGGAAATACTACCCCGATGGCGTAAAGCTGGGGCCTATGCCGAAATAGCCACTCAGCCTGACAGGTAACGAAGACCATCATCAGCCTCCCGCCTACGTTAAATGACGTAGGTGGGTGGTGCTATTAACGAATAGCTGCACTCAGTGGATTCACCGATAGTGATCGTGTTCCTGTCCACTCGACCACGATGATTCGCTGAGGAGTTACCACGATGGCTGAAACCCTTATCAAAGTTGATTTGAGCAAATCCGCTTACGAGAACGAGAATATCCACAATCGCTGGCACCCCGATATCCCGATGGCGGTGACCGTCAAGCCGGGCGATGATTTTGTCCTTGAATGCTATGACTGGACCGGGGGGCAGATCGAGAACAACGACAGCGCGGATGATGTGCGTGATGTTGATCTTACCCAGGTGCATTTCCTGTCTGGCCCGGTCGGCGTTGAAGGCGCTGAACCCGGCGATCTGCTGGAGGTGGATATCCTCGATATCGGTGCCTTCAAGGATCAGCAGTGGGGGTTCAATGGCTTTTTCTCCAAGCAGAATGGCGGCGGCTTCCTGACTGAGCATTTTCCGGACGCGCAGAAATCCATCTGGGATTTCAACGGTATGTTCACCAAATCCCGTCACATCCCGAACGTGGAATTTGCCGGCATGATCCACCCGGGGCTGATTGGTTGTCTGCCCTCCAGGGAAATGCTGGATGAATGGAACCGGCGCGAGAAAGAACTCTACGATACCGAGCCCGATCGTGTGCCCGGCCTGGCCAATCTGCCGTACGCCGATACCGCTCACCTGGGCAAGCTGGCCGGCGATGCCGTCAAGAGTGCCGCGGCTGAAGCCGCCCGTACCGTTCCGCCCCGTGAACACGGCGGTAACTGTGACATCAAGGATCTGTCTCGGGGTTCCAAGGTGTATTTCCCGGTTTATGTGAAAGGTGGCGGCCTGTCGGTAGGCGACCTTCATTTCAGCCAGGGCGATGGTGAAATCACCTTCTGTGGTGCTATCGAAATGGCTGGCTGGATCCATCTGCGGGTGAATGTGATCAAGGATGGGATATCGAAATACGGCATCAAGAATCCGGTCTTCAAACCCAGCACCATCAAGCCGCGTTACGAGGATTATGTGATCTTCGAGGGTATTTCGGTCGATGAGCAGGGCAAGCAGCATTACCTCGATGTGCATGTGGCCTATCGCCAGGCCTGTCTGAACGCCATTGAGTACCTTGCCAAGTTTGGCTACACCCCGGCTCAGAGTTACGCCTTGTTGGGTTGTGCGCCGGTGGAAGGACACATCAGTGGTGTCGTGGACGTGCCGAACGCCTGTGCAACACTCTGGCTGCCGACTGAAATCTTTGACTTTGACATTAACCCGACGGCGGAAGGGCCAACCAAGAAGGTCACACCGGGCGTTGACGTACCTCTGTCAAAGGATAAGGAATAAGCCATGCCGCTGTATGACTACAAATGCCGTGAGCACGGCCTGTTCCAGGAGCTGGGCACCATGGCGGAGGCCGGCAACCCGGCCGCCTGTCCCACCTGCAAGGCACTGTCAGCCCGGGTTATCGTGCTGCCGTCGGAACTGTTGGGTATGGATCCTGCCAAGCGCCAGGCCGAGGAGCGCAACGAAAAGGCGCGGCATGAACCCATTATCTCCACCGCAGATCAGCGCGCGCGAGACGCCGAGCACCGCAAGGCCTGTGGTTGCAAGAAGAAGTCTGACGGCAAGCACATGCTGTTCTACACCGCTGACGGGAAGAAAATGTTCCCCTCCATGCGGCCATGGATGATCAGCCACTGATTGAATGAAGATTGTGAGACTGTCACGTGTTTGGCCCCTTCGGGGGCCTTTTTTATTGCCCATCTTGTCCTGAACTGAAATCGTGTATATAGTGTTTTTATTCTTGGTAAGATACCAGATGTAGTGATCATAGCGTGATCAAAACGATCAATGCCTGATCATTTTCGTTTTCTGGTATCGGGAATCCGGTGAGACTCCGGAACTGACGCGCAGCGGTATTGGGGAACAAGCGTGGCATCAACGACACTGGCGCAAGCCGGGAAGTCGCCACGTAAGGCAGAATCACACGATTCACGCCCCTGAGTCCGAAGACCTGCCAGGGATAAGGAGCCAAAAGCTCCTCACTGCACCTTCGCGAGTCAGGGTGAGCAGACCGGTGATGCCAAGCCACGCCTGTGGTTAGGTGTTCCCCTGCGCACGCGAGGGTGAAAGGAATTCACGCGCATTCAGGAGAACACCATATGTCCGCCTCATCCCTGGCCGAGCCCCGGCCCACCTCGCACGCCGATACCGAATCCCTGCAGGTTATCAAACGCAACGGCACGCTCGTAAGCTTTGACCCTTCGAAAATCAGCGTCGCTGTAACCAAGGCCTTTCTGGCTGTGGAAGGGGATAAGGCGGCCGGCTCTGCCCGCATCAACGATGCCGTACACCGGGTCACCGAGCAGGTTATCCACGCCATTGGCCGCCGTCTGAAAGCAGGCGGGAAAGTGCATATCGAAGACATTCAGGACCAGGTTGAACTGGCCCTGATGCGGGCTGAGGAACAGAAAGTGGCCCGGGCGTATGTGCTGTATCGTGAAGAGCATGCCCGTGAGCGGGCCCTCCATGCACCCATGGAGGCTCATCCACATCTGACGGTCAAAAAGGCCAGCGGCGAGACAGCCCCGCTGGATCTGGGGCTGATGAAACTGCAGGTAGAGCAAGCCGCGACAGGGCTGGAAGGCATTGATGGCGACTCCCTGGTAGATGATGCAGTGACCAACCTCTACGACGGCATCGCCGAGGAGGACGTACTTTCTGCCCTGGTGATGACGGCCCGCAGCCGGATCGAACGCGAACCGGACTACAGCGCTGTGACTGCCCGCCTGCTCCTGGAGCAGCTAAGACTGGAAACCGCGACCGCCCTGAATCTGTCCACCAGCCAACCGCTGGCAGAGATCTACCCGCAGGCGCTATCCGCCTTCATCGAGGCCGGTATTCGCTACGAACTGCTGGATGAAACCCTCGCCACCTTCGACCTGGAACGACTGGGCGCGGCCCTGAAGCCGGAGCAGGACCTGCAGTTTGGCTTCCTGGGTCTGCAAACACTGTACGACCGTTATTTCCTGCACTGGAACAAGGCCCGTCTCGAATTGCCCCAGGTCTTTTTCATGCGGGTGGCCATGGGCCTGTCCCTGCGCGAGGACAACCCGAACGAGCGTGCCATCGAGTTTTATAACCTGTTGTCTTCGTTCGACTATATGGCGTCCACGCCAACCCTGTTCAACAGTGGCACCCGTCATTCCCAGCTGTCTTCGTGCTATCTGACGACCGTCGGTGATGATCTCGAAGGCATATACGGCGCCATCCGGGACAACGCCATGCTCTCGAAATGGGCCGGTGGCCTGGGTAACGACTGGACCCCGGTAAGGGCTCTTGGTTCCCACATCAAGGGCACCAATGGTCAGAGCCAGGGCGTGGTACCGTTCCTCAAAGTCGTTAACGACACTGCGGTGGCCGTGAATCAGGGCGGCAAGCGTAAGGGCGCGGTGTGCGCCTATCTGGAAAGCTGGCATCTGGATATTGAGGAATTCCTGGAGCTTCGCAAGAACACCGGTGACGAACGCCGTCGCACCCACGACATGAACACCGCCAACTGGGTGCCGGATCTGTTGGTCGAGCGCATGCGCGAAGACCGGGACTGGACCCTGTTCTCTCCGAGTGATGTGCCCGATCTGCACGATCTCTATGGCAATGCCTTCCGTGAACGCTACGAGCATTACGAGGCTCTGGCAGAGCAGGGCAAGATCAAGTTGTCCAGGAAGATCCCGGCCAAACAGCTCTGGCGCAAGATGCTGACCGTGCTGTTTGAAACCGGCCATCCCTGGATCACCTTCAAGGACCCGTGCAACCTGCGCTCGCCCCAGCAGCACCGTGGCGTGGTCCACAGTTCGAACCTGTGCACGGAAATTACGCTGAACACCAGTGCCGATGAGATTGCCGTATGTAATCTGGGTTCAGTGAACCTGGCGGCACACATTCACAACGGTGAGCTTGATGTGCAACGGCTGGAGCGCACGGTGAACACAGCTGTGCGTATGCTAGACAACGTCATCGACATCAATTTTTACGCCGTGCCCCAGGCCAGGAACTCCAATCTGAGGCACCGTCCGGTGGGGCTGGGCCTAATGGGCTTCCAGGATGCGCTGTATCAACTGGGCCTGCCGTACACCAGCCCGGAAGCGGTGGAATTTGCTGATGTTGCCATGGAGCAGCTCAGCTACTTCGCCATCCGCGCTTCCGCCACCCTGGCCGGTGAGCGTGGCGCCTATGAAACTTACGAGGGCTCTCTGTGGCAGCAGGGCATTTTGCCGATCGATTCCATCCGTCTGCTGGAGGAAAACCGCAGGGAAGGGGATCTGTCGGTGAACACCGACGCACGGCTCGACTGGGCCCCGGTGCGCGAGCTGATTGCACAACACGGTATGCGCAACAGCAACGTGATGGCCATTGCGCCGACGGCGACCATCTCCAACATCGTGGGCGTGTCCCAGTCCATTGAGCCGGCGTACCAGAACCTGTTCGTTAAATCGAACCTCTCTGGCGAATTCACGGTAGTGAATCCCTCACTGGTCCGCGACCTCAAGGCCGAAGGCCTGTGGGACAACGTGATGGTCAACGATCTGAAGTATTTTGACGGCTCCGTGCAACAGATCGAACGCATTCCGACCGCTCTGAAAGCCCGCTATGCCACCGCTTTTGAGATTGATGCCCGCTGGCTGGTGGAGGCTGCTGCCCGCCGTCAGAAATGGCTGGATCAGGCCCAGAGCCTGAACCTGTACATGGCCGAACCCAGCGGTAAAAAGCTGGATGCCCTGTATCAGCTGGCCTGGGAACGTGGTCTGAAGACCACCTATTACCTGCGCTCACTGGGAGCCACCGGCGCTGAGAAAACCGCCCCGGTTGCTGCGCCGCAGCCCCAGGTGTGCAGTATCGACGACCCGGACTGCGAAGCCTGTCAGTAAACGCTTACTTAATTTTTGAGGCAGAACCATGCTTGATTGGGACGACGAATCAAAAGCCAAAACCAGGGACAGCAACCCGGACGCCCCGGCCCCTGTGAATGTCGACGACAAACGTGTGATCAACGGCGAGACCGATGTTAACCAGTTAGCGCCGTTCAAGTACCCCTGGGCCTGGGAGTACTTCATGAACGCCAACAAGAATCACTGGACGCCCCTGGATGTCAACATGGCCCAGGATGTTTCCGATTATCACCATCGGCTCACGGCGCCGGAAAAGCATGTGTACGAGAACGTGCTCGCCTATCTCACAACCTCCGATATCCTGGCCATGCGTAACATTGGCCTGGCGGTGATGGAGAAAATGAGCGCGCCGGAGCTGCAGATTTACCAGGCCCGGCAGGTTTACGAGGAAGCGATGCATACCTGGGCCTACCAGCACTGCATTGAAACCCTCAACCTCGACCAGAGTGAGATCTACAACCGCTACCGGGTAGTACCTGCGATCAACGGCAAGATCCAGATCGCCAACCGCCGGCTGGATGCGGCCATGCGTCCGGACATGAACCTGAGGAACAAGGACGACCTTGAGGAATTCATCATGTCCTACCTGTTCTTTGCCGCCGTGTTCGAGGGCACCTGGTTCTACAATGGCTTCAGCCCTATCTTCGCCCTGCAACGACGTGGACTGATGCGTGGCACTGGTGAACAGTTGCAGTACATCCTGCGGGACGAAGCCATGCACTTTTCCTTCGGCCTGAAAGTGGTGAACCAGATCGTGGAGGAGGAGAACATCACGTTCAATCCGAAAGCTGTGCGCGAGATGTGGGATGAATCGGAGGCGGCGGAAAGCGCCTACGCCAATTACATCCTGAAAGACCCGATCCTCGGCTATTCCGCCGAGTATCACAGCGAACAGTTCCGTTTCGTGGCCAACCGTCGTGCCCGCACCGTTGGCCTGGAGGAGCCGTTCCCCGGTGCGAAGAACGTGTCGCCCTGGCTGGACGAACAGGCCACCCTGCGCAAGGAAAAGAACTTCTTCGAGACACGGGTGATCGAGTACCAGACCGGCGCGCAGCTGGAGTGGTAAATCCAGGCGACCCTTGTGGGTATCGACCTTGAGTTGATCTATGCTGAAACAGGGGATTCAATACCTGAATTGTCAGACATCGAGTATCCCGGCCATGTCCGGCCGGGTGTCACCTCAGCACAAGGTCCATACCCATGAAAGTCGCTGTTTTCAGCACCAAGCCCTATGACGAGCAATTTCTCAAACAGGCCAGTCAGGAGACCCGTCAGCATGAGCTGGTCTTCCTGGAAACCCGGTTGAACGAAGCGACGGCCCCCCTTGCCCGGGGCTTTGAAGCTGTCTGTGTGTTTGTGAATGATCAGGTAGATGCACCGGTACTGGAAAAACTGGCCGAGGGCGGCATCCGTGCCGTGGCGCTGCGTTGCGCCGGCTTCAATAACGTGGACCTGAAAGCCGCCCAGAGGCTGGGGATCGATGTGGTGCGTGTGCCGGCCTACTCGCCCGATGCGGTCGCCGAACACACCGTTGCCCTGATACTGACGCTTAACCGGCAGATTCACCGGGCCTACCAGCGCATCCGGGATGGCAACTTTGCGCTGGAGGGTCTGCTGGGCTTTGACCTGCGAGGGCGCACCGTGGGTGTGGTCGGCACGGGCCAGATTGGCGTGGGCGTAGTGCGTATCATGCGCGGTTTTGGCTGCCGGGTACTGTGTTACGACCTTCATCCCAACCCGGAAGCCCAGCAGCATGGCGCCGAGTATGTCGATCTGGACACACTGTTTGGCCAGGTAGACATACTCAGCCTGCATTGCCCGCTAACGCCAGACACCCACCACCTGATTGACGCGGCTGCCGTCGCGAAGATGAAAAAAGGCGTGATGCTGATCAACACCAGCCGGGGAGCTATCGTTGATACGGCGGCCATTATTCAGGGCCTGAAATCTGGCCAGATTGGCTACCTTGGCCTGGACGTATACGAAGAGGAAGGCGACCTTTTCTTCGAAGATCTTTCCAATACCGTGCTTAAAGACGACGTGTTCGCGCGCCTGCTGACCTTCCCGAATGTGGTGATTACCGGACACCAGGCATTTTTTACCCGTAATGCCCTCGAGAGCATCGCTCAGACCACGTTGGCCAACCTCACGGAGCTGCAATCCCGGGGCCAGTGTGCAAACCAGGTGACCGGCTTGTCCTGATGTCGGACGGTGGTCAGGTCCTCATTTGATCGGGGGATCCTGCAGGCTTTTAACAGGCCAGGTGCTCTGTTTTTCCGTTTTCTACATTAAGGTAGTCGACTTTCACCGTGTTGAAGTTCAGATCCACGAACAGATGACAGTAATAGTCGCCATGGCGCCAGGCCATGGCGACACTGGAATCGTTGGAATAGTGTAGCTCGAACCGGCCATCGAACGCCGGATAGTTGCTGCGGAATTTCATCAGACTGAGCAGGCGCTGAACCACCGGCTTCTGAATTTCTTCGTCCACCTCCTCCATGCTGTAATAGTGCCGGTTGATGTCCCGCAGTTCTCCGGTTTGTTCCATCAATTCCTGGTCGTTACAGCCCGCCAGCAGGCCAACGTAATACACCTGGGGAATGCCGGGAGTGAAGAACTGGATCGCCCGGGCGGCAATGTAGGCGTCGTCGTTCTGCATGAGGGCATCGTAGAAGGTGCAGGTTAGCTGGTAGATGGCCCCTACACTGTGAATATTCGCCGCAGATCGGCGCAGAATCGGGTCAGCACTGCGAGCGTCGATATTGTCGATAAGCACCCGGATCTTGTCGTCCGGCAGCACGCCCTCGACATCCGGGATGCAGATACCATCGTGGGTATCCAGCACGGTTACCATGTTGCGTGGGCACATCCGCAGCCAGTTTTTCAGGTAGGTGCTGTTCGCATCCAGCAGCGAGTACAGCAGCAGTGGCGGCAGAGCAAAACCATAGGGGTGCATGTTGCGCCGGCTGATGGCGTACTGGTAACTGGTGTGGTCGTGCACTTCCGGCAGGCATTCAGCGCCGTGCTTCAGGGCCACCTCATTGATCCAGTCCAGAATCCGGTAAACCTCTGGTTCGACCAGGAAACAGCTGGTGCCAATGCGTTTGGTGGTATAACCGAAGGCGTCGAGTCTGAGTAGGTTTACGCCCTTGGAGGTGAGAAAGCCAATGTAGCTTTCCATCAGGCGGTAGGCCAGGTCGGAATCGTAGTTGAGATCGATCTGCTGTTCGGTAAACGTGCACCAGACCCGGGTTCTGGTGCCATCGGCCAGGGTCACTTCCCGGAACGGTTCTTTCTCCTTCCGGATATGGATTTTCGCCATGTCGTCCGGGGAGATCTCACCGTACTTGTCGACGTGTACGAACAGATCGGCGTATTCCGAGTCGAATCCGTTGGCAATGAAATCCCGGAACTCCGGCGATTCATCGGAGATGTGGTTTACGGTCAGGTCCACACACAGATCATACTTGCCGGTAAAGGCTTCGATGTCGTCCCAGGTTCCAAAGTCCGGGTCCACTTCCTTGTGAGTCAGGGGCGAGAAGCCACTGTCGGCGTTCGAGGGAAAAAACGGCAGGATGTGAAGCCCGCCGATGGCTTCCGAGAGGTGTTTCTCCACCACGGTGTGAAGGTCTTTCAGGTTGCTGCCGATCCGGTCCGGATAGCAGATCAGCTGCACTGCGTTTTTAAGCAGCATGGCATGGCTCCAGGTTCGTGAATTCCAGGGCGATTACCCTTCAGGCTGCGTTCTTGCCCAGCGGTACGATCTTTTTGAGTTTGCTGTCGCGCCGCACTTCCACAGCCTCTATGAATTCCCGTCCCCAGTATTCGATGTCGTATCGACACACGGCCTGGTAGGCCTCGGCCAGTCGGTTCTGGGCTTCACTGCGGCTCATGGCCAGGGCGTAATAGCAGGTATCGGCCAGATCCTGCGGGTGATGGGGGTTGGCCAGAATAGCGCCCCGGAGTTCGGCCGCGGCGCCGGCGAACTCGGACAGCACCAGGACACCACGCCCCCTGGTCAGACCCTGGGTGGCAATGTATTCCTTGGCGACCAGGTTGAGGCCGTCCCGCAGCGGAGTAATCCACATGACATCTGCCATGGTGTAATAGGCAACAAGTTCTTCGAACGGCAGGGCGCGGAAGAAAAACTGCACCGGGGTCCAGCCCACCTGTGCAAACTGGCCATTAATGCGGCCCACGGTCTGCTCGATCTGGGACAGCAGCTCCTCGTAAATGGTCATCCCTTTGGCGGCCGGCACGCACACCATCATCAGGGTAACTTTGGTCACCAGTTCCGGGTGTTCGGATAACATTCGCTCGTAGGCGTGCAGTTTTTCCAGAATGCCCTTGGTGAAATCGAGTCGCTCCACGGAGAGAATCAGCCGGATGTCGTCCAGTTCTTCCCGGAGGCTTTCCATACGGGCTATGACATCGTTATCAAGAAGAGCGTTGCGAACCCGGCCCAGGTCCAGTCCGACCGGGTGGGCCCCGAGCCCGATCCTGCGATCATTCACCTTGATTTCGGTGCTCATCTCGTCCAACCCCACAGCACAGCCATAGGTCAGGAACCGTGGCGCGCAGCCGGCTTTGCGGGTGACTTCTAGCGGCGTAACGCCCCGGGCAACATCGACAAAATTCTCGGCCTGTCGGGGAATGTGGAAGCCGATGTGATCACACTGCAGCAGGCTGCCGATGATTTCCCGACGCCAGGGCAGTACGTTGAACACATCGGCAGAGGGAAAGTAGGTGTGATGGAAGAAGGCGATGGTGACATCCGGACGGAGTTCCCGCAGGAATGCCGGCACCATCCACAGATTGTAATCGTGGATCCAGACCACCGCATTCTCGGCGGCCTCGGCAGCCGTGCGTTCGGCAAAGAGCCGGTTAACCCGCAGAAACACCTGCCAGTGGTCATCCCGGAAGGTAGCCCGCTCCCAGAAGGTATGCAGGGTTGGCCAGAAGGCTTCCTTGGAGAAACGTTTGTAGAAGATGTCGACGTCTTCGGCGCTTAACGGCACCCGCGCCGCAACCAGTTTGGCATAGCGGCTGGTATCCACTTCGGTGTGGGTCTGAAACGGACCCAGGTCCGGATCGTCAATAGACCAGGCCACCCAGGAGCCGGCCTTGCCATCGGCAAAAAAGCTCAGCAGTGTCGGGATGATGCCATTCGGGGATCGCGGGCGTCGGCGGATAAGTTGGCCGTTCTCGATGATTTCCTCGTAAGGGAGGCGGTGATAGACGATTACCAGATCCGACTTGCCCGATCGCATGGTGTCGGGAATCTCCGCGTCGATACCGGCATGGCCGAGGAAACCGAAGTGTTCGAAGGCTTCCAGAATGCCACCGCAACCGGGGGCTTCCGCATGAAACACCCGGGCCTGATGTTCGGTTTCTTCCAGCAGGCCGGCCTCGGAGGCGCCGACACAGACGCCTTTGAAATTCTGCTGGTACATGGACAGGTCATTCAGGGTATCGCCTGCCACCAGTACAGTTTCCGGGTCTGCGCCCAGGTGCTCGACCAGTCGGGTCAGGGTGCTACCCTTGTTGACGCCCCGGGGCAGTATGTCCAGGTATTTGCCTGCGGAGAACAGAACATCGCAGGACAGAGCGTCTGCTTTCGCTTTCAGACGGTCGCCCACCGCAGCGCTCTTGCAGAAATAGGACACCCGTCGCTCCTGGGGAACTTCCTGACGCTGCAGGCCTTCAAACGACGCCAGCGCAGCTTCAATCACCTGTTCTCCGGGCCAGATCTGGTCGATCTCGGCCTGCAACGGGTGGATAGCCTGCTGGGATTCACCGTGCACGACGGTGCAGCCAACATCACAGATGATGTAATCGGGCTGGGGGATGGTGGGATCCGAGAGCAGCGGTAGTACGGACTCCAGACCTCGACCGGTCACAAACACCAGCTGGATTTCAGGGTGAGCGGAAATGAGCTGGTACAGCCTGAGACGTTCGCCCGGATCGCCCGCAAGAAAGGTTCCGTCGAGATCGGTGGCAAGCAACATGGTGGTGCACTCCTGTCTGGGTGTTTCCTTTTGTCAGTGGTTCAGCGCACCGATGCACAGAGATGGGTATCCATTCAGTGTGGACAAGGCTGATTGCTGAACCGGGACCCTGACAACACTGCTTGCAGGTTTTGTACCGGCCAAAGGCGAGAGGTGCTGCGTTTTGAGCAGAAAACGAACAAATTACGCCGTAAAAACAACGCATTGTGATGAGATGAAAAACGCCGGCCATGATCAGGATGACCGGCGTGAACAGGCCTGTATTGGTGCAGCCCTGAGCGGAGTGCCTTATTTCAGGGCTTTTTCACACCGGCGTCCGCCGGTGTTTTAGCCCGGGTTTACCGCCACCCGTGTTCCGTTAAATGCGGCGTTGCCGGTCAGAGCGTCAATTCGGTGTGAATCCGTCACGTCGTTCATACTGACGCCCGGTTGTGATTCGGCAATGGACATGCGGATGTCGCCCCGATTGTGGCCCCAGCCCTGGGGAACACTGATCACGCCTTCAAACATATTGTCATCAATCTCCACCGGCAGCCGGATGTGACCGGTGACCGAGCTGACCGTCGCCAGTTGACCGTCTTCAAGACCGAGCCTGTTGGCATCGGCAGCGTTCATCTGCAGCGTGCACGGGTTCCTGCCTTTCACCAGCCTGTGGGAATTCTGGGTCCAGGTATTGTGGCTGCGGGGCAGCCGGCGGCTGATCAGGGCGAACGGATAGTCAGCGTTCTGGTTCGCCTGAACCTGGGCCCAGGCATCCAGCCGTTCGAGATCGTTCAGGTATAGATCAGGGGCAATCCGGATCTTGCCGTCCTCGGTCTGGATACGTTGTTCCAGGCAGGGCTGCAGCGGTCCCAGATCTACGCCGTGGGGGTTGGCTTTCAGTTTCTCCAGGCTCATGCCCTGTTTGCCGTAGGCGCCGTGTTTGAGGCCCAGATCTAGCATCGCCTCCGGGGTTAGGCCATCGTCTTCCAGGCCGGTCAGCTGCAGGGACAGATCCCGGAGAATTTCCCAGTCGTGCTTCTGGTCCGGGGTTTTCTCGAACATCGGCTCAGAGAATTTGACGGTATTGCGCACGGCGAAGGAATTGAAGAATACGTCAAAGTGGGGCACCTCCAGCCCGGTGGTGGCGGGCAGGATGATGTCTGCATGACGGGTGGTTTCATTCAGGTAGATATCCACTGACACCATGAAATCCAGGGCATCAAATGCTTCGTCCAGACGAGCTCCGCCGGGTGCTGAAAGCACCGGGTTGCCGGCGATGGTAATCATTGCGCGGATCTGGCCGTCGCCCGGCGTCAGGATTTCATCGGCGAGGGTGGCCACCGGGAACTCGTTGTTGAAGTAGGGCAGTTTTCGCACCCGGGACTCATAGCGACCATAGGAACTGGGTTTGCCCTTTTTGTCCCGCACCAGATCGAACGCCGGCTGCGGGAACATGGCGCCGCCGCGGCTATCGAAGTTACCGGTGAGAATGTTCAGCACGTTGTTCAGCCATTGGCAGAGGCCCCCGAATGACTGGGTCGAGGCGCCCATCCGGCTGTAGCAAACCGCGCTCCTGGCGGCCGCCATCTCCCGCGCCAGCTCACGGATGGCAGTGGCGGACATGCCGCAGGTCTCCGCGACGGTTTCCGGCGAATAGGATTGCACCGCATCGGCCAGTTGGTCCAGGCCCTCAATCCGGGATTCCAGGTGGCCGAGCGTCACCCGCTGCTCATCGAACAGAGTGTGGACCAGTGCCAGCATGAACAGGGCATCGGTTTCCGGACGAATGAACAGGTGCTGGTCGGCCTTCCGGGCAGTTTCGGTTCGGCGGGGATCGACCACCACTACCTTGCCACCGCGTTGCTGAATGGCTTTCAGGCGTTTGCCCACCCCGGGCGCGGTCATCAGGCTGCCGTTGGAAACAATGGGGTTGGCGCCGATGATCAGCATGAAATCGGTGTGGTCGATGTCGGGAATCGGAACCAGCATACCGGCACCGAACATGTAATTTGAGGCCACATGATGGGGAAGCTGATCCGCCGACGCTGAGCTGTACCGGTTGTTGGTACCCAGAGCCTTGAAGAACCGCGGCAGCATGATGGCGTTACCGAAGTTGTGGGCATTGGGGTTGCCGAGATAGACACCAACGGTGTCCTTGCCATGTTCCTGCTGGATGCCGCGGAAACGCGAGGCGATTTCCTCGAATGCCTCGTCCCAGCCGATGGCTTGCCAGCCATCGGCGGTCCGCCTGATGGGTGTTTTCAGGCGGTCTTTGTCGTTGTAGAAATCCTGCAGCGCGACGGCCTTGGGGCAGATATGGCCATGGCTGAAGGGATCGTCCTGATCTCCTTTGATGGAAAGGATCTCATTGCCCCGATGCTGGATCTCGAGACCACACATGGCTTCACAGATATTGCAGGTGCGGTAATGGGTCTGGGTGCTGGTCATGGCAAACACTCGGTCCGGTTTTTGTCATTGTTGGTTTTGGCAGTGTGGCACAAGCCGGCCAAAAATCAGACGGTCATAATTCACATAAAACCGGTCAATCCCGCCAAACGATCATTCTGTCGGGCTTTGGCAAGACAGCCTGGTTTTTCATCGTACAATAGCGTCATGGTCAAAACCTTTTACCGTCGGGGCCCGGACCATCGCGCTGGTTCCCCGGTCACATTCCTGGATGTTCGTCGCCGGTTTCAGTTTCGCTCCATCGAGATTGGACGCTGGGTGACGGAACCGGAAAAGCAGCGAAGTGCCGCGCTGTTCTATGATGCCCTGTGCGATCTGATGCTCATTCTGGGCGGCACCGAATCGTTGATATCGCTGCGTGGCAACCTGGCGTTGCAGTACGGTATTGGAGGTCGGCCGGGGGTGTCAGCCCACTACACACCGGCCACCCGCAGTTTTGCATTGGCGAAAAACGCAGGCCCCGGCAGTATCGCCCACGAGTGGTTCCACGCCTTTGATCATTACATTGGCGAAAAACTGTTTGGTGAAACACAAAAAGGCCGGTTTGCGTCAACGCTCTGGCTCACCCGTGACGACGCCATCAGTCATCCGTTGAATGATCGGCTGCAGGCCTGTTTCAAGGCCATTTTGCTGGACGACAGCGGAGGCGAGCCCAGTGATCTGTTCCGGCACTCGGTCAAGGCCGACAAAATAGCCGGTGTCCAGTACTTCAGCCTGCCCGAGGAAATGTGCGCGCGGGCGTTTGAAGCCTTTGTCCAGGACAGCGACTGCAAGAATGCGTTCCTGGTCAGCGGGACCCGGGAGACGGAGGATGCCAGGATGGGTCTGTATCCGTCGGGTGATCAGCGCGAGCGAATCAACCATGCTTTCCGGGACTACTACCAACTGCTGGGCCGCGCGCTCCGAGCAGCAGAGCGCCAGAGTTGAGCGGGACAGACGGCCTGGAGATTACCAGGCCGTCTGAGTTGCTCTATCGGGTGTCGATACTGCCGGATTCATCCGAAATGACGATCTCCACCCGCCGGTTTTGCTGTCTCCCGGCTCCGGTATCGTTGGTGGCGACGGGATACGCCTCGCCATAGCCTTCCACTTCAATCCGGTTGCCCGTTATGCCCTGATTCAGCAGTTCACTCTGGACTGACCTGGCGCGTCGCTCAGACAACTCCTGGTTGTATGCGGCGGCACCCGTGCTGTCTGTATAGCCCTCAATGCGAACCCGGCGTTCCGGATACTGCTTCATAAAATCAGCCAGTCGTTCCACTGTGCGTTTGCCGGAGGCTTTCAAATCCGCTTTGTTGAGGTCAAACAGGACATCGCCCAGGGTAAGGACCATGCCACGTTCAGTTTTCTCAGCTTTCAGTGCCGCCATTTCAGCCCTCAGGGCTTCGGCTTCCCTGCGAGCTTGATTTGCCTCATTGGACTTCATTTGCAACATCAGCTGTTTGCGACGTTCTTCCGCTGAGCTGATCTCTTGTTCCAGGTCGGCACGCTTTCCCTGCTGCATGGCTATCTCGGCGTGACGTTTTGCCAGGTAGGCCACATGATCTACACGGTTTGCGTCAGCGCCTTCATCCAGCAATGTCTGGGCCCGGTCCAGTTCGAGTTTGGCTTTACGTAATTGGGCGGCGCCACTGCGAGCAACATTCGGATCCTGCTCTATTGCCATGTAGGTGGCTCTGGCTTCGTCAACTCTGGCGTTCTGTTCCGGGGTGCTTGCACAGCCAACCATCAGTACCGACAGCCCGATCGCGAAAACGATTGATAATATAGCGTTCATCTGGTGTGTCTCCTTTAACCGGGCTTACTGCTGGCTCGAATTCAGTTGCTGGCGGAGGTTTTCGATATTGTTGTTGATCTCGGCAACCGCCCGCCGGGCCTTTTCGGTCTCGGCACGGGCGCCGGCGAGCTGGGCATCGACCTCCGCTTGTTGCAGCATATGTCTGGCGTCTTTGTATTGTTCCTGGTTGATCAGAACGCGTGCATCGGCAACCTTGTTCATGGCTTGATTCAGCAATACCGGTTGGAATCTCCGGGCATCCGAGGCCTCGGCCTGTTTGATGGAGGATTCTGCAGATTGCAGCTCGCTATCGGGTTTTGGCCCCGGTCCGGCACAGGCAACTAATAAGCTCGCCAATGCGATACAGGTCAGAGTGCGTGTCGGTGAAAGGTACGGCCTCATAGTGGAACTCCCTGATTCACAATATGATCCGCTGCGCGACGGTACTGGCCACATTGTCAACGAATGTAAAATGCGCTGAATGTCAGTATAGCCTACGGCTTTGCGTTTGCGACCGACACCCTTGACCGCATGCCGACCGGTGCCAGAAAGGATTGTACTGTTGATGGCGGACTGGCTGTGAAAGGGCGGTATTTGTCGAAAAAACACGGGGCTTATGAAATGCTGGAGCGGTACCTTCCCGGCAATGGATGCACCATCAGATTTGCGATTTACTATGACAGAAAAACTGCTCTATCAATTCAGCAAATCAAGGAAACAGAGGTCCAGGCTGTTCTTTCGAATGGCGCTGTTCTGTTGGGTATATGTCGCTGCCTTGTTCGTCTACGAGAAATTTGGGGCACAGCCTGTGCCGGAGGGCTTGTATCTTGCCGTTGTAACGGCATTCCCGCTTGCCAGTGTCATCCTTTTTCTGATCGGGAGGTGGCATCTCCGGAATCCCGCGACCTACCGGGCAATCATTACCGACAAGCAGTTTATGGTTGAATATCCCGGCTCTGAGCAATGGTCTTTCTGTGTGAACGTGGGTGATATCAAGCGCTTTGAGAACAGACAGACTCTGTCCCATGCAGGTCGTGGCATTCCACAGCATGGAATCCTCATGAAAGACGGCAGCTTTCATCACATCACAATGAATTACGGCAATAACATCAGAAAAATGTATAAGGCGGTCAAGCAGGTAAACCCGGAGGTCACCTTCCCGTACAGGGTGAATCAGAAAGCCCGTGGGCTGGGGCTGGATAAGGATTATGACAACTGAGCTGAATGCCTTGGAAATACTGACGTTGCAAGTGCCCCTGTTGTTCCTGGTTATGGTTGTGGCCGCAGAGGGGTGTACGCGGTTCCGGATTGTTTCCCGGGTGTCGTCTGGCTGTCTGGGTTGTGGGGTGCCTGCTATGGTTAAGGAGTGAATACATAGCACTGGAGGCCTCTATGTTCGTCGCCGAAAAAGCCACCGGGCATCTGATTGAGGTGCTGGACACCCAGGGACTCTTCGATCCGCACATCCAGCAGGTAAGTGGCAGTCTCCATTACGGGGAGGAGGCACAGGATCCCGAATTCTTTGCCAAATCCGAGCTTGCCTTTGCTTCTGGTGAGGCGTTGCCCGTGTGCTGGACAGACCCCGATTACCGGCGCCACCGCTGATATTTTCCCCCGTTCCTGCCGTTGCAACAGGGCCGCTTCCTGGCGGCCCTGAGCTGTACGTTTTCTGATCAGGTTTGAATTTGCTGCCTGCCTTCTGTAACCTTTTTATTAATTGAACGTTCAATTAATAAAAGCAGGTCGTGTTTTTGCTGCTTTTCAATTCCGGATTCACGACGGGTAACCAGAGCCGCCATGCCGATTGTTGGAGTGAAAGACACACGCAAGCAGCAGTTGATAGACGCCACCATGGCGTCCATTGCCGAGCTGGGCATGCAGAACACCACCATCGTGAGTATCAGTAAACGAGCAGGCATGTCTTCCGGCATCATCAGCCATTATTTCGGAGGCAAGCAGGGCCTGATTGAAGCGGCTCTGCGCTATCTGCTGGATCAGCTGGGTAAGGAACTGAGAGAGCGTATGGCGAAAACGGACCGCTCTCCGGAACAGCGCCTCAACTGCATCATCGAATCCAACTTTTCGGAGTTCCAGCGTTCGGCGCTGGCGGCCAAGACCTGGCTGAGCTTCTGGGCCCGCTCAATGCATGAACCGGGACTCAAACGGTTGCAGCAGATCAACAACGCCCGGTTGTACAGCAATCTGCGTTATTCCTTTGCGCAGGTGCTTGAACCCGGCGCGGCAACGGAAGCGGCGCGCCAAACCGCAGCGATGATTGATGGCTTCTGGTTGCGCAGCGCCCTGAGCCTGGATGCGGCGGAGAGTTTCGAAGCCGGCGAGCGGCTTTGCAAGAAATTCGTCCACGAGACACTGGCTCAGGCAACTGCCTGAGCTGCGATAGATTCGAATGGCCCACAAGGCCTGAAGACACCGAACCGAGGTTACTCACTGACTATGTCTGCATCTCTTCCTGTTGTTAAGAATTTTGTCCATGGCCGCTTCCTGGACAACAGTACCGGCGAAACCTTCCCTGTGGTCAACCCGGCCACCGGTGACGTTATCTACGAAGTTGAAGTGGCGGATGAGTCTGTGCAGCAGGCTGCCATCGAAAGTGCCCGTGCCGGTTTTGCCGAGTGGTCTGCGATGCCTGCGGTGGAGCGCAGCCGAATTCTGCTGAAAGCGGTCGCATTGCTTCGTGAACGCAACGACGAGCTGGCCGCCACTGAAGTCCGGGATACCGGGAAACCCTGGCAGGAAGCGGAAGCTGTGGACGTGGTTACCGGTGCCGATACGATTGAATACTTTGCCGGGCTGGCCCCGTCCATCGAGGGCACCCAGCAGGATCTGGGTGGCGATTTTTATTACACCCGCCGGGAACCTCTCGGCATCTGCGCCGGAATCGGGGCCTGGAACTACCCGATCCAGATCGCTTGCTGGAAGTCGGGGCCAGCTCTGGCCTGTGGCAACGCCATGATTTTCAAACCGTCTGAAGAGACACCCATGGGTGCGGTCAAGCTGGCTGAGATATACCAGGAAGCCGGCGTTCCGGCGGGTGTGTTCAATGTGGTTCAGGGTGCCGCAGAGGTCGGAGCCTGGCTGACTCACAATCCGGACATTGCCAAGGTTTCCTTTACCGGCGAGGTCGCCACCGGCAAGAAAGTGATGACTGCGGCGGCTTCCACGTTGAAGGAAGTCACCATGGAGCTCGGCGGAAAATCTCCCCTGATCATCTTTGACGATGCTGATCTGGAAAACGCGATCTCCGCTGCGATGGTTGGCAACTTCTACACCCAGGGCGAAATCTGTACCAACGGCACCCGGGTGTTTGTCCATGAAAACCTGTATCCCCGTTTTATGGAGCGACTGCTGGAGCGCACCCGGAACAATATCAAGCCCGGTAACCCGATGAACCCGGACACGAATTTCGGCGCGCTTATCTCCGAAAAGCACCGGGATCTGGTGCTTGATTACATTGCCAGGGGGCTGTCGGAAGGCGCAACCCTCAGTCAGGGTGGCCGGGCGCTTGAACCAGAGGATTCAAAGGGGGGCTATTTTGTCGAGCCCACCATTTTCACCGACTGCACGGATGACATGACCATCGTGAAAGAGGAGATCTTCGGGCCGGTGATGTCTGTGCTCACTTTCTCCGATGAGGACGAGGTGATTGCCAGAGCCAACGACACCGATACCGGCCTGGCAGCGGGTGTGTTTACCAATGACCTCCGTCGTGCCCACCGGGTGATTCACCAGCTCGAGGCGGGCATCTGCTGGATCAACAGCTACGGCGCATCCCCGGCGGAAATGCCCGTAGGCGGTTACAAACTCTCTGGTATCGGCCGCGAAAACGGGCGCGAAACCATCGCTCACTACACCCAGATCAAGTCGGTGTACGTGGGGATGGAAGACATTGATGCACCCTTTTAAGACCGACGGTTACACAGGAGAGCGCGTATGACAGAAAACCGATACGACTACATCATAGTGGGTGCGGGTTCCGCCGGTTGCGTTCTGGCCAACCGTCTCACTGAGGACGCGCGCCATCGGGTGCTGTTGCTGGAAACCGGAGGCAGCGACAAGAGCATCTTCATCCAGATGCCCACCGCCCTGTCCATTCCCATGAATACCAAAAAATACGCCTGGCAGTTCGAGACCGAGCCCGAGCCGTTTCTGGACAATCGCCGCATGCATTGTCCCCGGGGTAAGGTTCTTGGCGGTTCCTCCTCGATTAACGGCATGGTCTACGTTCGTGGTCATGCCCGGGATTTTGACGAGTGGGACGCCGAGGGTGCCAAAGGCTGGAATTACCGGAACGTCCTGCCGTATTTCAAGAAGGCTGAAACCTGGGCGTTTGGTGGCGATGATTACCGGGGGGACAAGGGCCCGCTTGGAGTGAATAACGGCAACAACATGCAGAACCCGCTCTATAAGGCCTTCATCAAGGCGGGTTCCGACGCTGGTTACCTGGAAACCGACGATTACAACGGCGCGCAACAGGAAGGGTTTGGCGCCATGCACATGACCGTCAAAAATGGCCGTCGCTGGTCTACGGCCAATGCCTATCTGCGCCCGGCCATGGAACGTCCGAACCTGACTGTGGTAACCCATGCTCTGGTCCACAAGGTGTTGCTGGAGGGTAAAACCGCCACCGGTGTTCGCTATGAGCAGGGCGGCAAGGTACATGAGGCGAAGGCCGCCGAGGAAGTCATCCTGTCAGCCGGCTCTATCGGATCACCGCACCTGCTGCAGCTGTCGGGCATTGGCAATCGTGAGGTACTGGAGCGGGCCGGAATTGAGGTAAAACACGAGTTACCCGGCGTCGGTGAAAACCTACAGGACCACCTGGAATTCTACTTTCAGTACCGGTGCAAGCAGCCGGTGTCTCTGAACGGCAAGCTGGACTGGTGGAACAAGCTGAAGATCGGCGTCCGCTGGATTCTGCGCAAGGACGGCCTGGGCGCTACCAACCACTTTGAATCCTGCGGCTTTATTCGTTCCAAAGCCGGTGTCGAATGGCCCGACCTGCAATACCACTTCCTGCCGGCGGCCATGCGCTACGACGGCAGAGAGGCATTCAATGGCGATGGTTTTCAGCTGCACATCGGTCACAACAAACCGAAAAGCCGGGGCTTCGTGCATGTGCAATCGGCAGACCCGAAACAGGCCCCGACCATCCGTTTCAACTACCTGGAACATGAAGCAGACCGGGAAGGTTTCCGGGACTGCGTGCGTCTGACCCGGGACATCATCAATCAGCCAGCCATGGATGAGTATCGTGGCGCGGAAATTCAGCCCGGTGCCGACGTCCGGACGGACGACGAAATTGATGCCTTCGTGCGCCAGGCGGTGGAGAGTGCCTACCATCCATCCTGCTCGTGCAAGATGGGTACCGATGCCCTCGCCGTGGTGGATCCAGATACCCGGGTACACGGCATCCGTCATTTGCGGGTGGTGGATTCGTCCATCTTCCCGACCATACCGAACGGCAACCTGAACTCACCCACCATCATGGTGGCCGAGCGGGCAGCCGACCTGATCCGGGGCAGGGAGCCCCTTCAACCGTCTGACGCACCTGTGGTGATGGACAACCAGTGGCAGGCACGTCAGAGACCGGGACAGGCAAAGCGCGCGCTGACATAGCGCGTCGTCATCCCACCCGGGCGTGCAATGCGCCCGGGGTTTTGCAAGCCCTCAGGATTTCCCTATCAGCGCAGCGGTGTTCAGCCGTTTTCGGGCGCCAGATAGGCAAGTCCTGGGTTTGTGTCCGATTCGAAATAAGCAGCGCTTACCAAGTAGAGGAGGAACACCCATGCTGTGCTTTACTGTAAACCTATCCAACCGGAGGAATCGTCGATGACACTCTGGTTATCCACAGGACTGATATTCACCTTCGCCGCCATTGTGCTGATTCTGTATAAATGGTGGGACATCAAGTGTATCGGAGTCACGCCGGTCCGAACCTTCACCTTCATTGCCATTCTGTTCACCTCCGGTCTGGATGTGGGATTGATCATGTTCCCGCTCACCGAGTTCGGTGGTTATGGCGACTTGTCGTCCAGCCCCGAGTATGGTTTTGCCAACCCGCTGGCGATCGAGTTCGGCTTCTGGGCCTTCCTGATCTGGGGCTTTTATTTCCTGACCTGCTTCTATTTTGTGATCGTTGAACCAAGAGTGCAGTTCTTCGAAATTCCGCTGGTGAAGCTCGTGAATAATGTGGTGATCATTGGCACCTGCGCGTTCACGGCGTACCTGCTATTGGTAAACCTGCCCTGGTACCTGCCTCAGCTCGGCGATGGCGAGTCCGTGGTGCCGGCTTTCTACGCTATAGTGTTTGTTGCGATCGGGCTGGCGGTCTACTCCAGTTCCAAGATCAAGTACGTGCGCATCCTCAGTTTGGGCTCCAGTCTGCTGTTCATCGCTCTGATCGTTGGTATGTGGTTCCGGGCATTTGTTCTGGGGGCCGGCTCCCCAGCCGACTTCCTGGGCACCGCCGGACTGATCGGCGAGTACTTCGCTAACATTCACCAGTTTGTATTGCCGATCAATGACTATCATGAGTTCTACCTGTTCTGGTGGTTTGCCTGGAGCATCATGATAGGCCAGTTTACCGCCCGTTTCGTAAGTGGTATCCGGACCTGGCAATTGCTGATTGCCATGCTGGTGGTGCCGTCTATAGCCATTGGTGTCTGGTTTACGGTGCTCTATCACTACCATGCCGAGGGGCTGCAGATTGCCGCGCTCACCAATATTGCGATGATCTCCGTTGGCGTTTTGATGGTGGTGAATTCTCTGGATTCCCTGATCCGGCTGTACACCGATAACCTCAATATCACCGCCCAGCGCCTCGGGCGGGCAAACTATGTGGTGTTCAATGTTCTGGTGATGGTTGCCCTGACCATGCTGTTTCAGCTCGATTTCCTCCGGATTCAATGGGTTGGTGCTCTGGTAATCGCGCTCTATTTCTCGTGTTTTGCGTATATTCTCGCCAAGAAACGGGTGGAAGTGTCGGCCATTAAAGCGTCACCGAAAGAGAATATTCTGGACTTCGGGAAGATTGAACTTGCGGGTTAAGACCCCATGAATAGGCAGAGCCTATGTCTGGTTTGGAAATTATCAATTTTATCCCGGCGCCTGATCGGGTTAACGTGGGCACTGTAAATTCATTGACGTATGAATCCATCAACAAGGAGTGAGCTTTAATGGGCATCATTAACAGCGAAATCAAACCATTCAACGCAACCGCATTCAAAAGCGGTGAGTTTGTTGAAATCAGTGAAGCGGACGTAAAAGGCAAGTGGTCGGTCTTCTTCTTCTACCCGGCCGACTTCACCTTCGTTTGCCCGACCGAACTGGGCGACGTTGCAGACAAATACGAAGAGCTGCAGAAGCTGGGCGTTGAGGTATTCTCCGTGTCTACCGACACCCACTTCACCCACAAGGCATGGCACGACAGCTCCGAAACCATTGGTAAGATCAATTACTACATGGTGGGTGACCAGAACGGTACCATCACCAACAACTTCGGCGTGATGCGTGAAGGCCAGGGCCTGGCAGACCGTGCCACCTTCCTGATCGATCCGGATGGCGTTATCCAGGCGATGGAAATCACTGCCGAAGGTATCGGCCGTGATGCCGACGACCTGATGCGCAAGGTCAAGGCTGCTCAGTACGTTCGCAACCACCCTGGCGAAGTATGTCCGGCCAAGTGGAAAGAAGGCGAAGAAACTCTGGCTCCGTCTCTGGACCTGGTTGGCAAGATCTAAGTTTTTCCTTCGGGAAACTTATGAACAAAAAAACCCCGGAATTCCGGGGTTTTTTTGTGTCCTGGAAAAGGCGATCGTTCAGAGCGCGTCGAGGATGGTTTCGGCGCTGGTCAGGTCCAGCCCCTGGGCATCAACGTTCAGCAATTCAATGCTGCCATCGCTTACGATCATGGCGTAGCGCTGGCTACGGATACCCATACCGTTCGCGGTCCGGTCCTGAGTCAGATCCAGGGCTCGGGCAAACTCGCCCAGGCCATCGGCCAACATGATGATCTCTTCGGCGTTATGGGCCTTGCCCCAGGCATCCATCACGAAGGCATCATTGACCGAGGTGCAGATGATGCTGTCGACCCCTTTGGCGCGGAGTTTGTCGGCATTCACGACGAAGCCGGGCAAGTGGGCTGCCGAACAGGTGGGCGTGAAGGCCCCCGGTACGGCAAACAGCACCACTTTCTTGCCGGCAAAGAGTTTGCCGGTGCTGACTTTCTCCGGGCCTTTGCTGCCCATCACCTGAAGTTCGATGTCTGGCAGGGTATCACCCGGCTTGATTGGCATCGCTGTGGTCTCCGCTGTTGTCCTTGTTGAAATAGTCGGCACCACGGGCCTTGAGGCGATAGAACTCTTCAATCACCCCGGCCATCGCCTCAGGACAGTAGGGCCGCAGACCACTCAGTACCAACCGCTTGGTCACTTCGCCCACCGGTTTGTTGTCGGCCATCAGCCGGTACTCCAGCAGCACGTTGCCGCGCTTGCCGGCTGCCTCGAGTGTCGCGTTGTTCAGTTCGAGGTCGGGAGAGGGCAGATTCAGGTTGTCCAGAGCCAGGCTCATGCTCTCGTACATCACCATCGGCCGGTCGGGATTGAACATCACCCCGTTGGATTCCATCAAGGGCTTCAGAGTGTGGGGGAAGTTCTTGCCGGAGGCCGCCACGTAGGCACGAGTGATGTCTTCAATCAGTTGTTTGTCCTGAGTGCAGGCGCCACTGCGAGCAACTTCAATATAGACTTTGCCTGCCCCGTCGCAGACGTTGAGGCCGTCGTCAGTTTCCACAAATCTGAGGGGAACGCCCTCGCCGAGCAGACTGCGGAACCGGAAAGTCATGTTTTCCGACAGTCCGAAGCGAGCCAGAACAATGGCAAAGAGCAGATCCCCGGGAACACAGAAGCGACGGGCATCGGGGTCGTGGATGGGGTTGAAGTCTCCCGCGATTTCCTTGGCAAACTGGCTGGCCTGCAGGGCGGAGATAACGATCTGCCCGTCCTCGATGGTATGGAAACGGTCTAGAAACATGCGTTGCCTATTCTGAGTACCAGAGAATGATGTTGCTACATTGACATCACATCATACTGCGGCAATCGACGCGTGGATATGCGCTATTGGTCAAGTTTTCCGGGTGCTGAATCTCAATAGATAGCAAGGCCCTATCAAACAGTTTGGGGCAATTAATTTGAGCATCAGGTTGCCGATCCGTATCTTTGAATACATCTCATCCAGTTACCGTATTTGAATCCAGATACGAAGTCTCGAACTCTTAAAGGAGATGTAAGAATATGTTGGACGCCAATATCAAGGAACAACTGAAGGCCTACATGGACAAGCTGCAGCAGCCGATCGAGCTGGTAGCAGCCTACGATGACAGCAAGAAATCCCAGGAACTGAGGGAGCTGCTGGAAGAACTGGAACCGATGTCTTCCTTGATCAGCCTGCGCACGGAAGAAGCTGACGATGTGCGTCGGCCTTCTTTTGCGATCAATCGTGCAGGCACCGATATTGGCGTTCGCTTCGCCGGCATTCCCATGGGCCACGAGTTTACTTCTCTGGTTCTGGCCCTGCTGCAGGTGGGCGGCCATCCGTCCAAGGCTGCTCAGGAAGTGATTGAGCAGATTCAGTCCCTGGAGGGCAAACTCGAGTTTGAAACCTATTTCTCCCTCTCCTGCCAGAACTGCCCGGACGTGGTGCAGGCCCTGAATCTGATGAGCGTGCTGAACCCGAACGTCAGCAATACCTCCATTGATGGAGCCCTGTTCCAGGATGAAGTGGAGCAGCGTGAGGTTATGGCGGTGCCCAGCGTTTACCTGAACGGTGAACCCTGGGGTCAGGGCCGGATGACCCTGGAAGAGATTGTCGCCAGGCTGGATACCAATTCAGCCGAAAAAGACGCCGAGAAACTTAACCAGAAGGAAGCCTTCGAGGTTCTGGTGATTGGTGGCGGCCCGGCCGGCTCTGCAGCGGCGATCTACGCGGCTCGTAAGGGCATTTCCACCGGCATTGCCGCCGAGCGCTTTGGTGGGCAGGTCGCCGATACCATGGGCATCGAGAACCTGATCTCCGTGCCCTACACCGAGGGCCCGAAACTGGTGGCTGCCATGGAGCAGCACGTTACAGAATACGACGTTGACATCATGAACATGCAGCGCGCCGAGAAGCTGATCCCGGCAACCAGAAAGGGCGGCCTGCATGAAGTGCGCCTTGCGAATGGCGCCTCCCTCAAGGCTCGCAGCCTGGTGCTCTCTACCGGTGCCCGCTGGCGCCAGATGGGCGTTCCGGGTGAGGAAGAGTACCGGAACAAGGGTGTGGCCTACTGCCCGCACTGTGACGGCCCGCTGTTCAAGGGCAAACGTGTGGCAGTGGTCGGTGGTGGTAACTCCGGTGTAGAAGCGGCCATCGACCTGGCTGGAATCGTGGGTCACGTGACCCTGATCGAGTTCGGTGCCGAGATGCGGGCGGATGAGGTGTTGCAGAAGAAGCTACGCAGCCTGAAAAACGTGGACATCATCACCTCCGGCCAGACCACAGAGATCACCGGTGACAACGGCAAGGTCAACGGCCTGAACTACATCGATCGCAACTCCGGCGAGCAGCACCATGTTGCACTGGAAGGCGTATTCGTCCAGATCGGTCTGGTTCCGAACACCGAGTGGCTGAAGGGTGACATTGAGCTGAGCCAGCACGGTGAGATCATAATCAATGATCGCAATGAAACCTCCGTACCGGGTGTTTTTGCGGCCGGTGACGCGACGACTGTGCCTTACAAGCAGATTGTCATTTCCATGGGCGAAGGCTCCAAGGCCGCATTGAGTGCCTTTGACTTTCTGATCCGCAATTCCGTGGACGAGAACGAGGAAGAAGCGGCGTAAACCCGAACAACGCTGCCTGATGAGAGAGGCACCGGAGCGATCCGGTGCCTTTATTGCTCTCGCACGAGTTCGTAAGTGCACATGTTGACTGCCGATGCCAGGTTCAGGGATTCGATCTGGCCCCCGCCCTGAATGGTGTAGGGCATTGCCTGGAGTTCGACGAGTGCGTCTTTTGGCACACCCCTCGCTTCATTGCCGAACAGGTAGCAGTCGTGCTGCCGGAAAGTATCCGTTGCCAGTGAAGCGCCGTGGAGATCGAGGCAGGCGAGGCTCTGATATCGGGTTTTCAGGCTTGTGAGAGCAACGTCGGTTTCCAGGGGCACATGAAAGAGTGCTCCCATACTGGCGCGCACCACTTTCGGGTTGTAAGGGTCCACACTGCCCGGACTCATCAGACACCGGAAACCGCCAAACCAGGCGAGGGTGCGTAGTATCGTGCCCAGATTGCCCGGATCCTGGACCTCGTGCAGGTAAATGGCTTTTTCGCCGGATTCCGGTTCAGGCAGACGATCCGGCATGGGCACGATCGCAAGAATACCCTGAGGCGTGCGGGTATCGGCAAGTTGGGCCATCTGGCGCTCGTTGATGACGTGAGTCCTGAACGGACTCTGCCAGTGCTCATAGGTGCCGGTGACATACAGCTCTGCTGCTGCCAGGGCTGGTTGCTGCGTGGCCGCCTTCTGCAGTTCCAGCACCAGATGCTCGCCTTCCACGAGGTAATGACCAAGCGACTGCCGGTATTTTTTCTGGTGCAGTTTTTTAATGTCGGCCAGATTCAAAGGGGTGCTCTCCCGGAGAGTGGGCGTTGTCGGATGTACAGGAATCGCAGCATGCTGCTGAATTGTACGTGTGCCAGCCCGGGTTGTCAGGGTTTTGCCGCAGACAGATGCGACACGTACAATTGGCGGCTGATGTTTCCGTTTGAAGAGATCCTATGGCCCGATCCAAAAGCAGTAACCGCTGGCTTGAAGAACATGTGAACGACCCCTTCGTGAAACAGGCGCAGGTGGACGGCTACCGTTCGCGGGCCAGTTACAAGCTTCTTGAAATCAACAAAAAGGATCGGCTGATTCACCCCAACATGGTGGTTGTGGATCTTGGCTCGGCGCCGGGAGGCTGGTCGCAGGTGGCGGCAAAACTGGTGGGCCACAAGGGCCGTGTTATTGCTTCAGATATCCTCCCGATGGACGCCATTGCCGGTGTGGACTTCATTCAGGGGGACTTCACCGAGAACGAGGTGTTCGAGTCGATCATGGCAACCCTGGGCGATGACCCGGTGGACGTGGTGATTTCCGATATGGCGCCGAACATCAGTGGTGTGACCGTTGCCGATCAGGCCTCCTCCATGTATCTGGTGGAGCTGGCCCTGGATATGGCAAACCAGGTGCTCAAGCCCAAAGGCAGTTTCCTTGCCAAGGTGTTTCAGGGTGAAGGGTACGACGAATACCTGAAATCGGTACGCGCCGTGTTCGACAAGGTCGTGGTGCGCAAGCCCGACTCATCCCGGGCCCGCTCCCGGGAAGTCTATATCCTTGGCAAGGGCTTCAAGGGCTGAGGCAGCCCGCAGCCCGGTCGAAGCCCTGCATCACATTCACGGCATTGACGCCGATGGCATCGACATCGTATCCGCCCTCCATGGTAAACACGGTCGGCAGGCCAAGCCCGGCCAGTCGCTGGCCCAGGCTCAGGTAATCGCCGGAGGTCAGCTTGAAGAAGGAAATCGGGTCCTCTTCGAAGGTGTCGACACCCAGGGCGACCACCAGGGCGTCCGGCTGGAATGCCTGAATCCGCTGGCAGGCCTTTTCCAGTCCCTGACTCCATACACTGTAGGGTGTGTCTGGCGGATACACGATGTTCAGGTTAGAGCCCTCGCCGGCGCCCTCGCCAGTCTCGTCTTCAAAACCCAGAAAATGGGGAAATACCAGGTCCGGATCGCCGTGCAGGCTGATGGTCAGCACGTCACTGCGCTGGTAGAAGATCGCCTGGGTGCCGTTGCCATGATGGAAATCCACATCCAGTACCGCGACCCTGCCATAGCCCTGATCCCGGAAAGCCTGCGCTACGATGGCCGCATTGTTTAAAAAGCAGTAACCGCCGAACAGATCGGCATGAGCGTGGTGTCCGGGCGGGCGGCACAGGGCAAAGGCAGCGCGTTCGCCACCGGCCACCAGTTTCTGGGCGGTAAGAGCCACATTGGCTGATGCCCGGGCCGCCTCCCAGGTGCCTTCCGAGATGGATGTTTCCGCCGCAAAGCTGAAGTAGCCGAGCCTGCCGTCGATGTCTTTCGGCAGCCGGTGACGCATGCCGCGGCCGGCCCAGACTGCCGGAATGGCTTCGCCGGGCTTACCGGCAGCCAGCCAATCCTCCCAGCAGGTTTCCAGAAACTCGACGTAATCGGCCGTGTGTACCCGTTTGACCGGACCAAGACCAAACTCTTCCGGCGCCAGAATCTCTCCAAGCGCCTGGTCCTTCACACGGGCCAGAATGGTTTCGGCTCGCGAAGGCTTTTCGTGAGGTTCAATCAGCAGGCCACCGTCCAGTTCGGTTCTTACATGCCGGCGGCTGTGCAGCGGAGAGAAAACAGTTTTCATGGTCTCGGGTGGTCCTCGGTGAATGATGACGGTCACGTTGGCACAGGGCATTTCATGGCTCAACCCCGATAATTGTGGCAGGCTAAGGCCTTTTTCGGGGAGAGGGGATTACCGCTATGGCGTTGCAGGATGTACTGGGTATCGAGTGGCCGATCATTCAGGCCCCCATGGCTGGTGTGCAGGACAGCAGGCTTGCTCTGGCGGTATCGAACGCCGGCGGTCTGGGGTCCTTGCCCTGCGCCATGCTGAGCCCCGAGGCCCTCAGATCAGAGCTGGAGACCCTTCGGGCGGGTACAGGAAAGCCCTTTAACGTCAATTTTTTTGCCCATACTCCGCCGGTGCCAGACAACGCACGGGAACAACGGTGGCGTGAGGCCTTGTCGCCTTATTATCGGGAGTTCGGCATCGACCCCCACGCCATTCCGGCCGGCGGCGGCCGTACCCCGTTCAACGAGGAAACCGCCGCTCTGGTGGAGGCCTTTCGACCGCAGGTGGTGAGCTTTCATTTCGGACTGCCGGCACCAGCCCTGCTGCAAAGGGTCAAGGCGGCTGGCGCAAGGGTATTGTCTACCGCAACCACCGTTGAAGAGGCGCTCTGGCTGGAACAGAACGGGGCAGATGCCATCATTGCCCAGGGCCTGGAGGCCGGTGGCCATCGCGGTATCTTTCTGACCCGTGACCTGTCCACACAGCTGGGCACCTTTGCCCTGGTCCCCCAGGTGGCAGGCGCAGTAAAGATTCCGGTGATCGCCGCCGGGGGGATTGCCGATGTCGGTGGTATCCGAGCGGCCATGGAGCTGGGCGCAGCCGGTGTTCAGCTCGGGACCGCTTTTCTGCTGTGTCCGGAGGCTACCACCCGGGCTGTTCACCGGGAGGCGCTGAAAGGCCCGCAAGCCCGCCACACGGCCATCACCAACCTGTTCTCCGGCGGTCCGGCGCGAAGCATTATGAACCGGGTGATGCGGGAGCTGGGCCCTGTTGCTGAGGTGGCACCTGAATTTCCGCTGGCAACTTCGGCCATCGCTCCGCTTCGGGCGGCGGCAGAAGCGAGAGATTCCGGCGATTTCAGCCCGCTGTGGTCGGGGCAGAACGCCAGCGGCTGTCAGGAGATTCCCGCCGGGCAACTGATCCGGCAGCTTGTCGAGCAGTTATGACCGATCTGATCGCGGAACTGTCTCTGGCACAGGGCCTGGGCCAGCTTTGCGGTCTGGTTGCCCTCGGTTTCTGTATTGCCGGCTTTTCCAACCGGAACGATGACCGGCTGATGGTGTTGCTGATCTCGGCCAATGTTGCTTTCGCCCTGATGTTTGCGTTGTTCGAGAGCTGGACGGCATCGGCGCTGACGGTTCTGGTCATCGTACGCATTACCCTTGCCCGCAAGTACCAGGGTAACTGGTCTATTATGCTGGGCATGCTGGCGGTGAACCTGCTGGTAGCCTGGGTTACCTGGAAGTCGGTCACGGATGTCTTTCCACTGGCCGCGGCCGTCTTCGGCACCGTCGGCATGTTCATGCTCCGGGGCATTCCTCTGCGGATCATCCTGGGGCTGGCCGCCCTGGCCTGGATGCTCAATAACATTGTTATTGGTTCGGTGGGCGGGACGCTGGCAGAGGGGATGGTTCTCGTTACCAACGTCATTACCATCATCCGTCTGTACCGATTGCAGCGAAAGTATCCGGATGTCAAAGCACACCACTGACTCAAACAACGGTGACCGGGATCACTTTGGCCAATTTCCGCACCGGGCCGCCTGAGCTATCTTGATTCCTGGCCATTAATTATAAAAAAACGGATTTGAATCCGAGAGGGCAGGCAGTGAGTAACCAGCATTTCGATGTTCTGATCATCGGCGCCGGCGTTTCCGGTATCGGCATGGCATGTCATCTCAAGCGTGAGTGCCCCGGCAAGTCGTTTGCCATCCTTGAGCGCCGACAGTCCCTGGGCGGCACCTGGGATCTGTTCCGGTATCCGGGTATCCGTTCGGATTCCGACATGTTCACCTTCGGCTACCACTTTCGGCCGTGGACGGGCGCCAAGGTGCTGGCGGACGGCGCGTCCATCAAACACTATCTGGCGGACACGGCGAGCGAGCATGATGTCGCGCGGCATATCCGCTTCGGGCTGGCGGTGAAAACAGCGGACTGGTCCGGGTTGGACAAATGCTGGAAGCTTACCGCCCTTAATGAAGCGACGGGTGATACGGAACACTACACCGCACGCTTTCTGGTCGGCTGTACCGGGTACTACAACTATGATCAGGGCTATAAGCCGGACTTTCCCGGAGAGTGCGGTTTCCGAGGCCGGATAGTCCACCCGCAGCACTGGCCTGAAGATCTGGACTACGCGGGTAAAAGGGTGGTGGTGATTGGCAGCGGTGCTACCGCCATTACCCTGGTGCCGACCATGGCGGAGAGGGCCGGGCATGTGACCATGTTGCAGCGCTCACCCACCTATCTGATGCCGTTGCCGTCCATCGACAAGATTACCCTGGCCCTGCAGAACGTTCTGTCGGAGAAGGCTGCCTACCGGTTTACCCGGGCCAGGAATATTTCCATTTCCCGTTTTCTTTACCAGTGTTCCCGAAAGTGCCCGAAGCTCATGCGCTGGCTTTTCCTTCGAATAATCAAGCGACAGGTAGCGAGCAGCGCTGACATGCGGCATTTCACTCCGGACTACAATCCCTGGGACCAGCGTCTGTGTGTCGTGAAGGACGGCGATCTTTTTCAGGCCATGAAATCGGGCAAGGTGTCCATTGCCACCGATCATATAGACCGTTTTACCGAACACGGAATCCGCCTGAAATCCGGTCAGGAGCTGACAGCGGATATCATTGTTCCGGCCACCGGTCTCGACATCCAGATGTTCGGAGGTATCCGGCCGACGGTGGACGGTCAGGAGGTGGTGATGAAAGACAAGATCATCTACAAGAATGTGATGGTGGAGGGCATCCCCAATGCGGGCATGATCTTCGGGTACACCAACATTTCCTGGACCCTGAAAGTGGATATAGCCGCCGAGTATCTGTGCCGGTTGCTGAACCTGATGGACAGGCGGGGCTACCGAACTGTGTTGGCCCGGGACACCGATAACAGTCGCGGCAATGATACCGTTCTCGGTTCTCTCAACGCCGGTTATATACGCCGCGCGGCGGATCGCCTGCCCCGCCAGGGTACTCACGGGCCCTGGAAATCGTCGCAAAACTACCTGGAGGATGTGAAAATCCTGCGCTTTGAGCCGATTGAAGATGGCTACCTGGCATTTGACGGGAAACGGAAGCACGCGAGTCGCAGAGAATC
Organism: Marinobacter sp. F3R08; assembly: GCF_018860425.1. GTDB lineage: Bacteria > Pseudomonadota > Gammaproteobacteria > Pseudomonadales > Oleiphilaceae > Marinobacter. Next base: position 278,650 of record NZ_JAHKPI010000014.1, read on the forward strand.
CGACGGATTCCTGCGGCCTCTGCGCTCAGCCCTGTTCGGGACCTGATTATTCAAAGGCAGAACGTATCACGTCCCGGTAGTTGCGGATTCGCTGCACATAATGCACGGGCTCATAGCCACGGGCGTATCCATAACGGGTACTGGGGTAGTATCGCTTGTCGGCCTTGAGGGGTAACACCTCGGTCATTTCCTGCCAGGAATCCGGATTTTTGTTCAGTGTCCGTGCCAGTTCCCGGGCATCCAGCAGGTGGCCCCGGCCAATATTGTAGCTGGCCAGAGCCAGAAAGGTACGGTCTGGTTCCGGAATGGTCTCCGGCAGTCGGCGGTGCCGGTCGGCGAGGTAACGCGCGCCGCCATCAATGGCGGCCTCGGGGTCCAGCCGGTTGGTCACGCCCAGGGATGTTGCTGTGCGTTGGGTCAGCATCATGATGCCGCGAACACCGGTGGGTGACTTCGCTTTGGGGTCCCAGTGGGATTCCTGGTACGCCAGTGCCGCCAGCAGATCCGCAGGCATACCCGTTTTGGCTTCGGCGGCCCGGAACGTATCAATGAACAGAGGCAACCGGTTCGCTATCCGGCGGTTCAAAGCCCGCAGATCCACGAAATCGAAATCGCCGATGTAGGAATAATAGCGATTCTCCATCAAGCCAATGGCTTCATCGCCTTCTACGCTGTTCATCCATTCATGGGCGTCGTCTCCCAGAGCCTGCAGGTTCCTGGGCAGGTACCAGCCCAGGTTCCTGCCATCCGTCAGGGTCATGGCAACCTCCAGATGCGGGAAGTGCCTGCGCATTACCTGAACAATGTTGGAGTCGGCGACGGTACAGCCGACGCTCCGGTCGGCAACCGCCGAGAGAATGATTTCTGTGGTGCGCTCTTTGTCTTCCTTGAATTGAATGCCCGGGTGTTGGTCGGCCAGGTTGTTCAGGGTCTCGACGTAACTGGAACTTGCCGTGACAACAATATCCGTTCCGGGGATGTCCTCGGGTTTCCGCGGCATCGGGCGGGAATCCCGGTGACACACCAGTTGTTCCGTGATTTCAGTGTGGGCAGGGCCTCGGGCGAACCGTTCATCCCGGGAAGCGAGGTGTGTCAGTCCCGCTGCGGCGAGGTGGGTGGTGCCCGACTCCAGCTCCGCCAGCACATCACGGGTAGACTCGAGCATGGTCCATTCCACCTGCCAGCCCCGGTGCTCTGCGTAGGCGCTGATCAGTGCGTGCTCGGGACCGATCGGGTTTTCGTGTCGGTCCAGATAATAGGTCGTGGAGCCATTTCGGGTAGCAACTTTCAGGACGCCCGTTTCAGAGGGTGGTTTCAGAACCGTCGTCTCTTCTTGTTTGGAGGCGCTCTCACTGCAACCCATCAATAACAGTGGCAGTATCAGGAGGCCACCGGCGAACTTCCCCTGGGGCATGGTGAAACCTTGTCTTTTTGAATGTGACATCTACGTATTACCATGTGCTCATCATTAACTCTACTCCTTGATTTTGAGATCGGATCCATGGCTTGCTGTGCATTGGTCTGATTTTTAGTGTGCCAATTTTCAGGGAGAGGGTGTATGAAAGCGTTGAAGATTCTTGCGGTGCCGCTGCTGGCTATGGCCGTTAGCGGTATGGCCCAGGCTGCAGAGGGCCTGATTACCGTGAAGAGCAATCACAGTGTTGCCGCGACCGCTGACAAACTTGAGGCGGTTCTGAGTGACAAAGGCATGAAGATCATGAACCGTATCAATCACGCTGAGGGTGCAGCTGCGGCTGGTCTGGTACTGAGGCCAACCGAGCTGGTGATTTTTGGCAACCCGAAGGTTGGCACGCCGCTTATGCAATGCGCCCAGAGCGTCGCCATTGATTTACCCCAGAAAGCCCTGATCTGGGAAGACGCCAACGGCGATGTCTGGCTGGGGTACAACGACCCACAGTACCTGAAAAGCCGCCACGGCATTGAAGGTTGTGATGAGGTGCTGAACAAAGTCAGTGGTGCGCTCGGCAATTTTGCCAAAGCAGCGACCCGATAGAGTGGCAGAAGCGGGAACTCGGCGCGGCGTTGCGTTTCCGGCACTTGCCCGCCGGGTTCCTTCGGATGCTTATTATAATCACCTATGGCTAATTGCCCGGGCCTCTGTTACTGTGCCCGCATCCTGCCTCTAGGGATTCCGCAGTTTAAGGCTATATGCCCGTGCGACCTTTCCATACGACCTGTCAGAGGACGTCACCCCGATAACGGCGCGTGACCGTAGTCGTCTTTTATTCCATGAATGTTCATGGCATCTGCCCGCATTCACCGAGAACGGTGTTCGTGGAGGCAGAATAATCAAGAGTTGATCTTATATGAGTTTTTCTTCACTCGGATTGTCCGAGCAGCTGGTCCGTGCAACGTCTGACCAGGGTTACGAAACCCCATCTCCTATTCAGGCCCAGGCCATTCCCGCCGTGCTTTCTGGCAGGGATGTCATGGCTGCGGCCCAGACCGGTACCGGCAAAACGGCCGGCTTTACCCTGCCTTTGCTGCAGCGCCTGGGTGAAAACCCGCGTACCGGCAAAGGCCCCCGCGCTCTGATCCTGACGCCTACCCGCGAACTGGCGGCGCAGGTTCACGACAGCGTGAATCTCTATAGCAAATACATTCCTACCAAGGCCGCAGTGGTCTTCGGTGGCGTAAAAATCAATCCACAGATGATGAAGCTCCGCAAGGGCCTGGATGTGCTGGTGGCAACACCCGGTCGTCTGATGGACCTGTATCAGCAGAACGCTGTGCGCTTCAACGAAGTGGAAATTCTGGTGCTCGACGAAGCCGACCGCATGCTGGACATGGGCTTTATCCGCGACATCCGCAAGATTCTTGCGCTGTTGCCGGCCAAACGCCAGAACCTGCTGTTCTCTGCCACCTTCTCCAGCGAGATCCGGACACTGGCCGAAGGCCTGCTGGATAATCCGGTTCAGGTGGAGGTTGCTACCCGTAACACCACAGCCGAGAAGGTAAAGCAGTCTGTCTACCCGGTGGATCAGAGCCAGAAAACAGCGCTGCTGAGCAAGCTGGTGCGTGACAACAGCTGGGAGCAGGTACTGGTCTTTACCCGAACCAAGCACGGGGCCAATCGCCTGACCCAGAAGCTGGAGAAGGACGGCATTACCGCTGCCGCTATTCACGGCAACAAGTCACAGGGAGCCCGTACCCGGGCGCTGGCGGAGTTCAAGGCCGGTGACGTACGAGTGCTGGTTGCGACCGACATCGCGGCCCGCGGCCTGGATATCAAACAGTTGCCACAAGTGGTTAACTTCGAATTGCCCAACGTAGCGGAAGACTATGTGCACCGCATTGGCCGTACCGGTCGTGCCGGTGAGAGCGGTCACGCCCTGTCACTGGTCAGTGCCGATGAGGGCAAACTGCTTGCCGGTATCGAGCGACTGATCAAGAAGCAGTTGCCGCGCAAGGAAGTGGAGGGCTTTGAGCCAACCAACAACCTGCCGCTGAAACCCAAGGCCAAGGCGGATCCCAGCCGCGCACGCAACCGTAATGGTAACGGTGGTGGTAATGGTCGTCCGGGTGGTAAACCGAAAAGCTTCGGCGCCAGGCCTGGTGGTCGCAGCGGTGGCCGTAGCCAGAATGGCGGTGGTAACCGGGGTAGATCAGGTCAGGGCCAGAGCGCCTGACGGGCGCCCGGCAGTGAAAAAAACGGAGCTTCGGCTCCGTTTTTTTGTTTCAAAGCGGTAAAAAAGACGGGGCCGGAGGGCCCCGCACAGGAGAACGCACCTGGGCCAGCCAACAGACCGTGGCGACTGGCTCAGGTGCGGGGATCAGAACTTGTAGGTGAAACCGACCATGTAAACCATCGGATCGATTTCCACGTCAAACTCATCGGTTTCGGCAAGGAAACTGCCGGCGCCATCAAAAACCTTGACGGTGGCGTCGGTGTTGAGATCCGCCCACCAGATAGCCGCATTCAGACCGAAGTTTTCGCTCAGCATGTAGTCCATGCCCAGCTCAAGGGCAACGCCGACACTGTCTTCCAGCTCCAGTTCACTGGACGCAACACCCAACGCACCATTCAGGTTGTCAGTGGTTTTTTCTTCAAAAAACGTGGTGTAGTTAACGCCGACACCGGCGTAGGGCTGAAAGGCAGATGCGCTGTGCATCGGAAAGTACTGAAGGGTCAGTGTGGGCGGAAGATGCTTTGTCTCGCCAAGTTTCACGTCACTGGAGATATCGCCACCACCGTTAATGTCATGCTTGAACGGTGTGGCACCGAGGACACCGATACCGATGTGGTTGGCAACCATGTAGGTGGCGCGAATGCCCAACTGGGAGTTTGCATCTACGGTGACTTTTGAATCGACACCCGGTCCCAGAAGCGGAGCCCCACCGACAGTGATTGACTCACTGGAGTCGTCCGGTGCGACATGGGCAACGCCGGCGCGAATCACGAAATCACCGGCTTCGAATGCTTGAGCGGCGGGCGCCGCAGCCATAACTGAGGCAGCCAGAACAGCAAGTTTGAATGTGCGGGACATCTCCATCTCCTTAACCTGAATCGTTGATGAACGCAGGTTAATGGCATCGGCGAATGGAAACTTGATTTAGCGCAATAATGCCCGGACAGGCAGGGGAGTTTGACCAGAGGATTGATTTAACTCAAAAAAGCAAACGGTGTTGCGGTTACTTCGGATAGTCAGGCGGTGTTCTTTTTATCCCCGGGCAAGCTCTCGTCCGGTACGAACACATCCCGTATGGAAAGGGCGCGGCCGTCAGCGTCCTGGACTTCCACGGAGTGGATCGGACGACCCGTGGCCCGGTCACGCAAATCCAGAGGTGTCTGATCCGGGGCGGGGTTCCATTTATCGCCCCACTGGCGAAGGGCAATCACCACCGGGAAAAGGTCCCTGCCTTTTTCCGTCAGACGATATTCAAAGCGCGAACCATGCTCGCCCACATCCACTTTCCGGAGTACCTCGTTGTCCACCAGCCTGGCCAGACGATCGCACAGAATATTCTTGGCGATACCAAGCTCTTGCTGAAAATCGACGAAGCGGCGGGTGCCATACATCCCGTGCAACACGATCAGCAATGACCACCAGTCTCCCACTTCATTGAGGGCACGGGCGACGGAGCAATTGGAGTCATCAAAACGTTTTCTGGCCATGGCTTCAGTGTACCGAATAGGGTTGCATTTTAAAACCAGATTTAATAGGGTTGCTTAACGAAACCAAATTAATGAGGTTGCATATTACCATGAGCATGAATCTTGGCCCGCTTTTCGAACCCTTTGAACTCCACAACCTCAAGCTACGCAATCGGGTCGCCATGGCACCGATGACCCGCAATTTCTCGCCTGGCGGTGTTCCGGGTGAGAACGTGGAGGCCTACTATCGTCGTCGGGCTGAAGCCGGCGTTGGTCTGATCATTACGGAAGGCACCACGGTCAATCACCCGGCTGCCAACGGCTATCCTAACGTACCGGCTTTTCACGGGGCCGACGCCCTGCAAGGCTGGAAAAACGTAGTGGATGCTGTGCACGAGGCGGGAGGAACCATTTTCCCGCAACTCTGGCACGTTGGCGCGGTTCGTAAGGAGGGGACACCTCCGGATCCTTCGGTTCCCGGTTACAGTCCGTCCGGCCTGTTTGCCCCCGGCAAGCCCAGCGGCAAGGCCATGACCAAAGACGACATCGACGATGTTGTCACCGCCTTCGCCGACGCCGCCCAGGACGCCAAAGCACTGGGTTTTGATGGGGTAGAGATTCATGGGGCTCATGGTTATCTGCTGGATCAGTTCCTCTGGGAAGGCACCAACCAGCGCGAGGATGAGTACGGTGGCAGTCTGCAAAACCGCCTGCGTTTTGTGGTCGAGATTGTTGAGGCGGTTCGTCATCGGGTGGGCCCGGACTTCCCGATCATGCTGCGCTTCTCACAGTGGAAGCAGCAGGATTACGACGCAAAGCTGGTCAACAGTCCCGAAGAACTTGAAGCATTTCTCAAGCCTCTGGCTGAGGCTGGCGTGGACATTTTCCATGCCTCTACCCGTCGTTTCTGGGAGCCGGAGTTTGAAGGCTCGGATCTTAACCTGGCTGGCTGGACCCAGAAGCTCACTGGCAAGCCGACCATGTCCGTGGGCAGTGTCGGACTGACGGAAGACTTCATCAGCGGTACCTTTGCCAGCAAGCAGGAAGCCGTTGAGAAGGCGGGTATCGATGAACTGGTGGCACGCATGACCAACCATGAATTCGAGCTGATTGCTGTGGGCCGGGCGCTTCTGCAGGATCCTGAATGGCTGACCAAAGTGAAGGAAGGCCGTCTGAACGAGGTCGAATCCTTCGCCAAGAAATCTCTCGCCGAGCTTTACTGACCGATTCCTGCGGTCGCATGATCGGAACCAGCCGCAGAGCCTTCGGGCCTGCGGCTTTTTTATTCCCGATGACCCGTATCATCATACGTGTACAACACCACCGAACAGACTCCGCTCCAGACAGTCGCGGGGTTGCACTCAGCTCTGCAAGCCCTCCTTCAACGAGAACCTCGTAACCAAGCCTGACCTGCCGACTTTGTTGCATTTTGGCCTGTTTCACCAATACTGGAAGCGTGGCCCTGCCGCACTGTTTCAGGGCGCCTTTGCCATGAGGCCGGTCATGATTGCCGGGCAATTCCGGTTCGCGATGGCCTGCTGCTACCCGTGTGGTCTATCGGCCAGGTGGCAGGCCTGGTGCCTGAGCGGGCATACCACAGCCCTGCCCGGGAAAACTGTGCAGAACCTGGGCACAGTACCTGCATGGGGTAGATACCCTGGAGACCGCCAGACGATTCGGGGCAAGGGTGAAGGACAGGCAGGTTCCTGTTCGGGGGACGGGCTTAATCGAAGCACAAGGCATGAAGCGGCTTATCTCTGTGTGCAGGTGGAGCCGATGGTTAACAAACTGCGCTCGGTCCGCCGATTGACGAGCAGCGGATGAACGCAGCGCACGGGATCGAGCCGTCAGTAACGAAAGGACCCAAGATGAAAAAGAACAGACTCATTGACTGGAAGAATTACGATCCGACCGAATTCTTCGATGAGCTGATTGCCGCTAAAGGCTGTCCCAGACCGGCGGCGAACACCGTCACCGATTACCTTGGAGATCTGGGCTCGGAAGAAATCCAGGCGCGCCAGCAGGCAGCCGAGTTGGCAATACTCGAGATGGGCATCAGTTTCACCATTTACAGCGAGGGGGAAAACATTGATCGGGCGTGGCCCTTCGACATCATCCCGCGGGTCATTCCTCTCAAGGAGTGGAAAACCATCGAGAAGGGACTGGCTCAGCGCCTGACCGCTCTCAACATGTTCATCAACGATATCTACAATGACCAGAATATCGTCAAGGACAAGGTAATTCCCAAGTACGTGTTCGCCAATTCCAAGAATTTCCGCGAGCAGTGTCGGGGCTTTACACCGCCCCTCGGTGTCTGGGCTCATATCTGCGGCTCGGATCTTGTCCGGGATAAAGATGGCACCGTGTACGTCCTTGAAGACAACCTGCGGGTTCCCTCAGGTGTTTCCTACATGCTCGAGAACCGACAGCTGACCAAGCGCGTGTTTCCGGAGCTTTTTGAGAACACCAATATTCTTCCGGTGGACGACTACACCAATCAGCTTTTTGACATGCTGGCGTCGATCTCGCCACGGCCCCAGGATCATCCGAAAATTGCCGTGCTGACGCCGGGTATCTTCAACTCGGCCTATTTTGAACATTCTTTCCTGGCCCAGCGCATGGGTGCTGAGCTGGTTGAAGGGGCCGACCTGGTGGTCGGTGAGGATGATTGTGTCTACATGCGCACGGTGGAGGGGCTGGAACGTGTGGATGTGATCTACCGGCGCATTGACGACGATTTCCTCGATCCGGAAGTGTTCCGCTCCGATTCCACTCTTGGCGTGCCGGGTCTGATGCGAGCCTGGCGCAATGGCAAGGTCGGGTTGGCCAACGCGCCCGGTGCCGGTGTTGCCGATGACAAGGTCATCTATACCTTTGTTCCCGACATGATCCGGTATTATCTGGACGAAGAGCCGATCATTCCGAATGTGCCCACCTGGATGTGCGTCAACAAGCAGGATCGGGAATATGTGCTGGAACACCTGGAAGAGTTGGTCGTCAAACCGGCAAACGAATCCGGAGGATACGGCATGCTCGTGGGCCCCCATTCAACAAAGAAGCAGCGAACCGAGTTCGCCGCTCTGATCCAGAAAAACCCGCGCAACTACATTGCACAGCCTACCCTGAGCCTGTCTGTTTCCCCGACCTTGTGTGAGGAAGGTCTGGCGCCCCGGCATCTGGATCTCCGGCCATTCGTTCTGCAGGGCGTCAGAACCTATGTGACTGCTGGAGGACTGACCCGGGTGGCGATGAGAAAGGGCTCCCTGGTGGTGAACTCCTCCCAGGGTGGTGGAAGCAAGGATACCTGGATCGTGGACGAGGAGAATTGATGTGCTGTCACGTGTAGCGGAACGACTGTACTGGATGGCCAGATACCTTGAGCGGGCCGAGAACAATGCCCGGATGATCATGGCTTTCAATACCCTGGCGCTGGACATGCCCCGGGAAACCCGTCTGTCCTGGAAGGGGCTGGTGGCGGTTACGGGCATGGGCGAGCTGTTCGAACAGCATTATCAGCGGGCTGATGAACGCAATTGCGTCAAGTTTCTGATTGCTGACGGTTACAACCCGAGCTCTATAGCGTCCTGCATCAAGGCGGCCCGGGAAAACGTGCGCACCACCCGTGATCAGGTGCCCACTGACGCCTGGGAAGTGATCAATGAACTGTATCGATACGTTCTCGATAACCTGGATCAGGGGATTGGCAAGCGGGCAAGATACGATTTTCTGAGTGAAATCGTGGGCCGCTGTCAGATGCTTAACGGATTGCTGGCTGGCTGCATGAGCCACGACGCCGGTTACGATTTTATCCGGGTCGGTCGCAATCTGGAGCGTTCCGATATGGCCACCCGGCAGATTGAGATTGGCGCCCTGCAGTTTCTGGATGGCTGGGATGGCACCGAAACCTATGGCGGGCTCTTGTGGACCAGTGTTCTGCGTTACCAGAGTGCTTTTCAGATGTACCGGCATAACGTCCGGCGTAAGGTCAGCGGGCCTCAGGTCATCCGGTTCCTGCTGCAGAACGAGCCGTTTCCACGATCGGTGCTGCACAGCCTCAACGAGGTGGCCAGTGCGCTTGATCGTTTGCCAAGGAATGAGATTCCGTTGCGAACCGCCTTGCAGGCCGTCCGCCACACCCGGGAAGGCGACGTCGACGGGCTGATCCGGAAGGACGAGGTGATCCCGTTCCTGGAAAAGCTGCAGCTGGAAATCGGCGAACTCCATGCGGATATTGCAGAGACCTGGTTTCCTGTCAGTGAGACAGTTTGAAACCACACTTTTCTGATTAAGAGATAGGTTCCATGTCGATCCATGTTGCTCTGAGCCATACCACCCATTACCGCTATGAGTACCCCATCGAGTTGGGGCCCCAGGTGGTTCGTCTGCGTCCCTGTCCGCATGCCCGCACCCGCATTCTGAGCTATAGCCTGAGAGTGGAACCCGGAGACCACTTTGTTAACTGGCAACAGGATCCACAGGCCAACTATCTGGCCCGCCTGGTGTTTCCGGAGAAAACCCGGGAGCTCAAGATTGTGGTGGACCTGGTGGCAGAGATGGCCGTTATCAATCCGTTCGATTTCTTTCTGGAACCTCGGGCAGAAACCATTCCTTTTGCCTACGAGGAGTGGCAGACAACGGAGTTGGCGCCTTATTTCCAGAAACTGCCGGAAACGCCGCAATTCCGGGAATGGATGGCGTCCGTTGATCGCACGGAAACGCCCAGCGTCGATTTCCTGGTTGGCCTGAACCAGCGGCTTTCCGAGCGGGTCGACTATCTGATCCGGATGGAGCCGGGTGTGCAGACCCCGGAAGAGACCCTCAGCAAAGGCTCGGGCTCCTGTCGGGATTCTGCCTGGTTGCTGGTCCAGACGCTTCGTCACCTGGGTCTGGCTGCCAGGTTTGTATCCGGCTACCTGATTCAGCTCAAGGCAGATCAGAAAGCGCTCGATGGTCCCTCTGGAGCGGAGGAGGATTTTACCGATCTGCATGCCTGGTGTGAGGTCTTTCTGCCGGGAGCGGGCTGGGTAGGGCTGGACCCAACCTCCGGCCTGTTTGCCGGGGAAGGGCACATTCCGCTGGCTTGCAGTCCCGAACCGTCTTCTGCGGCACCGATTACCGGTATGGTGGAAGACTGCGAGGTTGAGTTTGAGCATCAGATGGGCGTTCAGCGCATCTGGGAAGCACCGAGGGTGACCAAACCCTATACGGAAGCCCAGTGGGAACGAATCGTCGGGCTTGGCCATGATGTGGATCAGCGTTTGACGGAGCTGGATGTACGCCTGACCCAGGGCGGCGAACCAACCTTTGTCGCGAATCACGACCGGGACGAACCGGAGTGGAACACCGAGGCGATGGGCCCTACCAAACGGCTGAAGGCGATCGAGCTCTATCATCGGATGCGAGACCGCTATGGCGCGGGCGGGCTGGTGCATTTCGGCCAGGGCAAGTGGTATCCGGGCGAGCCGCTGCCAAGATGGTCCCTGAACTGTTACTGGCGCAACGATGGGGAGCCACTTTGGCATGATGAGCGCTGGCTGGCGGATGAGCGCTCCGCGAGTAAGGCGACCCCGGAAGATGCCCAGCGGTTTCTGTCGGGGCTGGCGAAACAACTGGGTGTTGATGAAACGCAGCAGTTTCCGGCGTTCGAGGATGCGTTCTATTACCTGTGGCGGGAACGACGCCTGCCGGTAAACGTTGATCCGTTTGATGCCAAACTCGAGAATGCCCTGGAGCGGAAGCAGCTGCAGCAGATTTTCAGTCGGGGTCTGGATGAGCCTGTTGGCTACGTGCTTCCCCTGCGTGTCACCGAAAAGGGACAGGAATGGGAGACGGGCCCCTGGTTTCTGCGCAGCGAGCGCTGCTATCTGATTCCGGGTGGCTCACCCATGGGCCACCGCCTGCCCCTGGATAGCCAGCCCTGGGTGGAAGAAGCCGACTACCCTTGGATACACGAGCAGGATCCTTTTGCGCCCCGTGGCCCCTTACCCGGCAGCGAGGAAATCCGGCAATGGAACAGTCGTGGCCAGGCTGGCCAGTCGTCTCCGGAGCGGGAGCCTCCCGCGAAAGGCAAGTCGGCACCCGAGGTTGTCCGCACGGCGCTGTGTGTGGAGCCCCGGGATGGCATTCTACGTGTCTTTATGCCGCCGCTGGAGGAGCTTGAGCCCTATCTTGGGCTGGTATCTGCCATTGAGAAGACCGCCGCCGAGCTCCGGCAGCCGGTGCTGCTGGAGGGGTATGAGCCACCTTCGGACTCTCGGTTGAGTCACTTCCGGATCACCCCGGACCCGGGAGTGATCGAAGTGAATGTGCAGCCGGTTCGAACCTGGGATGAGATGGTGGAACAGACAGAAACCCTGTACGCCGACGCCTATGAATGCCGGCTGACCTCCGAGAAGTTCATGATGGACGGGCGCCATACCGGCACCGGCGGAGGCAACCATTTCGTGCTGGGCGCCCAGAAGGCCGAGGATTCTCCCTTCCTTCGACGTCCGGATCTGCTGCGTAGCCTGATCAGTTACTGGCATAACCATCCCAGCCTGTCATACCTGTTCTCGGGCCTCTTTATCGGTCCCAGTTCCCAGGCACCGCGAATCGATGAAGCCCGGAACGACCACGTGTTCGAGATGGAGCTGGCCTTCAAGGAGATGGAACGGCTGTGTCCGATGGGCAAGAAGGTTGCACCCTGGGTGGTAGACCGCCTGCTCCGGGATCTGCTTACGGACGTCACTGGTAACACCCATCGGGCCGAGTTCTGTATCGACAAGCTCTATTCCCCGGACGGCCCGGGCGGACGCCATGGTCTGCTGGAACTACGTGCCTTCGAAATGCCGCCCCATGCCCGGATGAGCCTGACGCAGCAATTGCTGTTACGGGCTCTGGTGGCCCGCTTCTGGGAACAGCCTTACAAGCCATCCGGCCTGGTGCGCTGGGGGACCGAGCTGCACGACCGGTTCCTGTTGCCGCACTATGTCTGGCAGGATTTCGAGGATGTTATTGATGATATGAAGGCTCAGGGTTACCCGCTTGAGAGCGAGTGGTTTGCGCCTCATTTCGAATTCCGGTTCCCCCGAATCGGCGACTACAAGGTCAAAGGCATCACGCTCGAGCTGCGTTCCGCCCTTGAGCCCTGGCACGTCACCGGTGAACACGGCGCCATCGGAGGCACGGCCCGCTATGTGGATTCCTCGCTGGAGCGTTTGCAGGTGAAGGTGCGTGGCGCTGCGCCGGACCGTTACCAGATCACCTGTAACGAGGTGCCATTGCCTCTGCAGGCGACAGGAATGGTGGGTGAATATGTTGCAGGCGTGCGCTACCGGGCCTGGCAGCCCTCCCAGTGTATGCATCCAACCATTGGCGTGGATGGCCCGTTGGTATTCGATATTGTGGATACCTGGAACGAACGCAGCCTGGGCGGGTGTGAATACCACGTCACACATCCCGGTGGCCGCAATTTCGAGACACTGCCGGTCAATTCGTTCGAGGCGGAAGGCAGGCGGATGGCCCGGTTCTTCAGAACGGGTCACAGTTCCGGTCAACAGCCTTTGCGACCGGTTCCCGAACATCGGGAATTCCCGTTCACCCTGGATCTTCGATATCACAAATAAGGCGCAGGAACTTACGGTTTGATACTGGCTCAGGAGCGTATAAAGGGGCTATGCTTCCTGCTCACTGACCAACGGGGCCCGAATTCAAGGTGGCGAAGCAGCACGCAGTAACTGATATCCTCCGCCAGTACCATCCGGTGCCGGATCGGTTTGATGAGCTTGGCTCCATGGGTTCCGGGCCCAAGTCTCACTGGCGGCCCCTGCTGCAGCAGCTCAACGTTGATTCGGTCGGCGGCCTGAATCAGAAGGCTCAGGCAGTTGCGAATGCCATTGCCGAAGACGGTGTCACTTACAACGTCTACAACGATCCCCGTGGTGACACCCGGCCCTGGGAAGTTGATCTTCTGCCTCTGGTACTGGGCGCTGATGAATGGCAGTGGCTTTCCAGGGCAGTAGCTCAGCGTGCCGAGCTGCTGGACCGCGTTCTGGCAGACCTTTATGGCGAACAGACCCTGCTTAAAGAGGGGCTGATGCCTCCGGCTCTTGTATACGGACAGGCGGGGTTCCAGTGGCCTTGTCAGGGCATCCGCCCGGCCGGTGGGCGGTTCCTGCACCTGTATGCGCTGGATATTGCACGGGCACCTGACGGTGGCTGGTGGGTCATGGCGGATCGCACGCAGGCACCATCGGGAGCGGGCTACGCCCTGCAGAACCGGCTGGTGATATCCCGCACTTTCCCGGCGCCGTTCCACAACCTGCCAGTGACTAACCTGTCGGAGTTTTTTCAGGGCTTCCAGAACAATCTGGCCGGCATGTCACCGTCCGGGACAGAGTCGCCCCTGTGTGTTCTGTTGACCCCCGGGCGGTTCAATGAAACCTATTTTGAGCATGTTTTTCTGGCCCGCTATCTGGGCTTGCCTCTGGTTGAAGGGCAGGATCTGACCGTCCGTGACGATACGGTCTACCTGAAAACACTTCAGGGCCTGCGCAGAGTGCACGCCATTTACCGCCGGCTGGATGACGGCTTCTGTGATCCGCTGGAGCTTCGGGCTGATTCCGTTCTGGGCATTCCGGGGCTGTTGGGGGCGGTTCGGGCTGGCAAGGTATTGATGGCGAACGCGCTTGGTTCGGGTGTGCTGGAAAGTGCCGCCCTGTTCGGCTTCCTGCCGGAGATTTCGAAGAAACTGCTGGGCTCTCCCCTAGCCATGCCTTCGGTAGCCTCCTGGTGGTGCGGAGAAAAGCCAGCTCTGAAATATGTGTTAGAGCACCTGGACGAACTGGTGATCAAACCGGCTTTCGCAACGATGAGAATGGAGCCGGTTTTCGGCTATCAGGTGAAGGGCAAGGAACGGGACGCACTGATCAAGAAGATGAACGCCCATCCCCATGCCTTCGTGGGGCAGGAGCTGGTACACCTCTCCCAGGCACCGGTCTGGAAAGGTGAGAAGAATCAGCCACTGGAAACACGATCCATCGGTTTGCGCCTGTTTGCCGCCGCCACGCCTTCCGGTTGGCAGGTGATGCCCGGTGGGCTGACCCGTGTGGCCATGGATGAAGGGGTCGAGGTGATCTCCATGCAACGGGGCGGGTTTTCGAAAGACACCTGGGTACAGGCGCGTCATACAGCTCGCTCAACGTCGCTGATCAAGAAACGGCTGCAGGTGTCCGACCTGCTTGAAGGTGAGCGGGACACGCCTTCCCGTGTGGGTGAAAACCTGTTCTGGATGGGCCGGCACTCGGAGCGGGCGGAAGCTTCAGCCCGGCTGCTTCGGGCGGCATTCAATCGGCTGTCGGGTCACGATCAGGTCAGCGAGGAAGCCCTGCTCGGGTTGCAGCAGGCGGCTGAGCAGTTCGGAACACTTCCGGAGGCCGAGGAAGATGCCGAACGGGAGCCACTCCCCGAAGCGTTGCTCAGAGCGGTGAGTGATCCGGCACTCCCCGGTTCGATAGCCTCCATCCTGCAGACGCTTCTCTTTAATGCCAGCCAGGTTCGGGACCGGTTGTCATCCGACAACTGGCACACGCTTAATCGTTTGGGTAAACCTCTGACACCGCCACCGGCCAATCCGTACCAATCCATCCGGGCTCTGAATCTTGTGCTGCTGGATTGTGTATCATTGGCAGGGTTTGCCATGGATGACATCACCCGGGACGCCAGCTGGGTTTTCCTGGTGATAGGCCGGCGTCTTGAGCGTCTGGCCAATCTGTGTACCCTGATCTGCGTGCCGTTGTTCAGTGACCGCTTCAGCCGCCACGCTATGCTTGAGTGGCTGCTGGAGGTGGCGAATTCGGAAGTCACCTATCGCACCCGGTACCGCCGTACGCCAGAGCTTCTGGGCGTGTTGCATACTCTGGTGATGGACGCGAGCAACCCCCATTCGGTGATGTTCCAGCTGCGCCAGTTGCAAAAGGACCTGCCGGAAATGGGCCGGAAAACCGGGCAGCTGTTTCCCCCGGATCTGGCCAGCTCCCTGCAACGGCTGCAGGCAGTGGATCTGCATCCGTTTGAACGCAAACAGGCCGATAAAGCCTGCAGGGCGATGGGCGAGTTGTTGTGTGACGTGCGTTCTGAGGTCTATCGTGTGTCAGATGAAATCCAGCGACAGTGTTTTATTCATACCCGGTATTCACACCGCGCTGTGAAACCGGATTGAGGCGGCTGTCATGACATTTATTCGATACCACGTTCGTCATGAGACCCTGTACCAGTACGATCAGGTCGTAGGGGAGTCCCACCACCTGCTCAGGCTCACGCCACGAGCCCTGGGCTGGCAGAAGAACCTTGAACATCACCTGGCCATTGCGCCGGAACCCTCGGTGCGGCGATCGTTCCTCGACAGTTTCGGGAACCGGATTTCGGCCATTCATTTTACCGCCGATCATGAGTATCTGGAGATCATCAGCGAGTTCTGGGTGGAACTGCGTAAACGGCCCAGGCCGTCCGCAGAGGCGCTGAAGGTTACCTGGGAGGTTGTACGCGACAGCCTCCGCTACAGCGCTGACCGGAAGTATCCGCCGGATCATTTGCAGGCCACCGCATTCCGGTTTGTGTCGCCAAATGTTCCCATCGATTCACAGTATGCAGCCTATGCCGGTGAGGCGTTTCAGCCGGGACGGTCGCTGGTGGACGCCGCAGATCACTTGATGAAGATGATCCATCGCGATTTCAGCTTTGATCCAACGGCAACGGAAACCTTCACGCCTGTGGAAGAGGCCTTTCGGGCCCGCCGGGGCGTCTGCCAGGACTTCTCCCACATCATGATTGCTTGCCTGAGGTCCCTTGGCCTGGCCGCACGGTATATGAGCGGGTACATACTTACGCATCCGCCTGAGGGCAAAGAACGATTGGTGGGAGCGGACGCCACCCATGCCTGGGTGGCTGTTTTCGTGCCGGGCTTTGGCTGGCTTGAGCTGGATCCTACCAATGCGCTTTGGCCGGACCTGGAGCATATCACCCTGGGTTGGGGCCGGGACTTTTCCGACATCACTCCGATGCGGGGTGTGTTGCTCGGCGGTGGTGACCACGAACCGGAAATCGCTGTAACGGTGGTGCCCGAGCAGGAGTTCGCCTCGCTGTATCAGGATGGAGCGACTTATCTGGAAGAGCTGTCCTGATGCACTGCCCGGCCGATTCTGCCGGGTTCTGAGGGGGGGCATACGTTCACTTCCGTACGGCAACCAGGGTTCTGGCACGCTATGCTTGGCGGCTTTCGTTGATCCCTGGACGACACCAAATGATTGAGACGTTCTTCTCCACTTTCATCAGCAGTACCATCCGTTTTCTGTTTCTGCTGGCGCCCTTCTTCGTGGTAACCATGTTTCTGGCACTGACCAGAGGCCTGCCAGCCTCGGAGAAAGCATCGATCATCCGACGCGCCTGTGTCTCAGCGGTTGTTCTGGGCGTCATTCTGTTTTTTGCCGGCCCACTGCTGTTCAGCGCGATCGGCATCACGCTCAACTCTTTCCGAATCGGTGCAGGCTGTTTGCTGTTTCTGACGGCCATCAGCCTGGTGACCAGCGGTACCCGAAATCACGCCACGGGTCTGCCTGAGGAAGACCGGGATGACATTGCCGTTGTGCCTTTGGCCATTCCGGTGATGATCGGTCCGGCCACCATTGGTGCGATCCTGGTTTACGGTGCCGAACTCAACAGGGTATCCGAAGTGGCCGGCGGTCTTCTGGGGCTTGTCTCCAGCTTGCTGCTCCTCGGGGTGCTACTGCATCTGTCGGGGTATCTTGAAAAAGCGTTGGGTAAGACCGGGCTGAATATCATGTCCAAGGTCAGTGGGTTGATTCTTTCGGCCATGGCAGCGGAGATTGTGCTGACAGGCATTGCCGGATTCATTGCCTCCACTTAAAGTAATCCGGTATTTGTTTGCGTTTCAGGGTGTCTGATGTCAGCCAATACCATTGAACACAATCGCAGTCGCTTCGATTTTTCCGGCGTTGAGTCGGTATGGCTGTTCGGTTATGGCTCCCTGATCTACAAGGTCGATTTTCCTTTCCTGGAGCAGCGCCCCGCGTCGATTCGAGGCTGGGAACGGCGGTTCTGGCAGGGGTCGCATGATCATCGCGGCACACCGGAGGCGCCCGGACGGGTGGTGACTCTGGTAAAGCGCCCGGGTGCCGTCTGTCAGGGTATGGCGTTCAGGGTATCGCCCAAGGTGTTCGAGCATCTGGATGTCCGGGAGAAGAACGGTTACCTGCGCCTGCGCACCACTCTTACCTTCGACGACGGCGACCAGACCGAGGGCCTGGTTTACATCGCCACGGAAGACAACGAAGCTTTCCTCGGTCATGCACCGGATGCGGATATTGCCCGCCAGATTGCCTCCGCTTCGGGCCCTAGCGGCCCCAACGCGGAGTATCTCCTCAGACTTGCCGAGTCGTTACGGGCATTGGGTGCGGATTGCCCGCACACTTTCGCCGTCGAGTTTCATCTCAGGTATGACGTCAAAAGCGATACAAAAAAGCGTTAGAACGTCAAGGAGATACGGCTTTGGGTAAAGATCCCGTAAAGCCGGATCCAGGCTCCTGACTTTTCCTCCCGATCCGATAGTCTGATTCAGAGGCAGCCGGCAAAGGTTCCGGATGTCTCTGAACAAAACGGGAGAACTATCATGAAACGATTATTGATCGGAAGCCTGATCGGGGCGTGTTTGTTGGCATCTGCACCGGCGATGGCACATGACAAGGACCGACATGCGCCGGGTGTCAAGAAACACCACTACGAGAACCACGGCCATAAACACACCCGCCACACGCATAGCCATCGTGTCGTCAAGCGGCACTATCACCCTTCGGGCAGTTATCGCATCATACTGGGCCACCGCGATCGGCTGCCGCCAGAAGTCCGGATCGGGAGAATCATCTATGACACTCACGTGCTCATTGGATCGTCCCGGCACTGAGTGATCCAGACCGGCTCCGGCGTTGTCTCTGCTTCGGAGCCGGGTTGAACCCCCGTGCAGGGGCCATACGTCGCTGCTGCAGGCCGATCAACAGCAGGGGTACGATAATCATCAGGCTGCCGGCCAGGAACCAGGCGTCGGGAACCTCCCCGAACCAGATCCAGCCAATCGCGACGGCCCATATAAGACCGGTGTACTCAGCACTGGTGACCTGGTTGGCATTTACCTGTCGGTAGGCCAGAAGCACAGTAATGTTATAGCCTAGGATGAACAGGGCAGAGCCCAGGGCACTGATCAGGAGTCCCGGGTCCCAGGTTGCACCTTCCCACCACGCCAATCCGCCCGCCACGGGTAGAACCAGCAGGTAATTCAGGAACAGTTTATGGACCGTGGTCTGGTGTTCAGGCAGCTTGCGCACCATGACCGCGTTGATCGCAAGGGCCAGGGCAGAGCCCAGGGCTGCCACAGCGGCCCAGTTGAACTCCACCGGACGCAGAATCAGGATGATGCCGGCGAAGCCGCTGAACACGGCGGTAACGCTTAACGGCGTCAGTTTTTCCCGGAAGAAGAAGACCGAGAGCAGCATGACCATGATGGGAGCGGCATAGAACACGGCATTGGCTGTCGCTAAGGGGAGGTTGCCCAGTGCGATGATCATGCACAGGATGCCCACCAGGTGAATATGAGCACGAAGGGCATGGATTCTGAAGCCGGCGAAAAGGTTTTTCCGGTCCAGTTGACCGGCCAGTGGCAGCAGCAGGGCCAGAGTGATCAGGCTGCGAAGGAAAGCGAACTGGAACACCGGGGCACCAGGTTCAAGCAGTTTGATGAACACGTCCGAGATCAAGGCCAGAGCGTTGCCGATCACCAGCAGCAAAATGGCGCTGTTTACGGTTTTTCCTGACATGTCTTTCTCCTTGATTCTACAACGTTGGGTGCTTGAGCCGGGTCAGCACATGGCTTTCCTTACTGGCTCAGGGATTCTATTTGGGTTTTAATATCCGATAAAATGATCATTATTCATCTGCCATTAGAAAATTAGATAATGAAACTGCCACCTCTCAAATCCCTGCCCGTATTCGAGGCGGTTGCCCGTCTTAACAGCTTTTCGCTCGCTGCCGAAGAGCTGGCGGTAAGCCAGAGTGCGGTCAGTCATCAGATCAAACAGCTGGAAACCTATCTGGGGGAGCAACTGTTCTGGCGAAGTGGGCGAACGCTGTCGTTGACCGATGAGGGGCGGGAGTATCTGGATGCGGTCAGCTCGGCGCTGTTGCAGATCGAACGGGCCAGTGAACAGCTGCTTGGGCATGAGGAGGCCCGGCTTCGGCTATCGGTGTTCAGTTCATTTGCCGTGCGCTGGCTGGTTCCGCGCTTGCCTTACCTGCAGCGCCTGCATCCCCAGCTGGATCTGGCGCTTGAGATGAGCAGTGCCAATCCCGTGTTGGCGGACCGGGTGGCGGACTGCTTTATCACCATTCGCACGGATGCGCCGGCTTTCAGCTACGACAAACTGTATGAGGAACGGCTGTTCCCGGTGTGCAGTCAGGATTACTGGAAGCGGATGCGGCGGGAACTGGGGCGGAATGATCAGTTGGTGGTGGGGGATGAGCCGACCTTGTCGTTGGAGGAGCTGGCGCAGTTTCCGTTGTTGTCGACCCACAGTATTTTCGATCGTGCCAACGCGGACTGGCAGGCGTGGTTTGAGGAGGCTGGCGAGCGCTTGCCGGCTGGCGCACGGGTGCAGCATTTCAGCCATATGTTGCTGGCTCTTGAGGCGGCGCGGTTCCATCAGGGGGTGGCCCTGACCAATGACTACATGTTGAGTACGCGTCGTGATTCGAAAGATTTTGTGCGTTTGCCAACGCATTCGGTGATGACCGGTGACACCTTCTATTTTGCCTGGAAGACCAGTCGTCGTCGGGAGCGGGGTATCCAGACCCTTCGACACTGGCTGGTGGATGAGGCTGTCAGGAGCCGGCTTTTGGTGGTGCCTTCGGAGTGAAGGCGCAGCGGTCGGGTTTGATATCAATCAGCGGTGTGCCGTCGAGACAATCCAGTCCGCGCACAACCAGCGTGCCCTTTTCGATGCGAAGCAGTTTAACCATGGCCGTGCCAATCGGATTTGGTCGCACCGGCGAACGCAAGGCAAAGGTTCCGAACGTCTGGCCATCGCTTTTCGGGCTTTGCCGGACCAGATCGCGCCGGCTCTGGTCCAGCCAATAGAGCACCTCGATGGTGTCGTATTCTTCAAGCCCTTGCAGCGCGGCGTGCCAGACAGGGTCCAGAACCATCTGGCACTCCGGGCCGTCAAGTCGACCCTGGCGCGGGCAATCCCGGCGATCGTGCCAGGGCGTCCGAATGGTACCGATGAAACGCAATCTGGCGTCATTGGCCGGTTCGAGCTCGGCGCTTTGCTCGCCGGGACGCAGTCCTTCAGGGCCATTACTCATTGGCCGGCCCGCGTATCAGGTGTCTTCTCCCGGGGAGCGTTCGACCACCTTGCGTTTGCCTTTGGCACATCGCGAAAGGGCTTTCAGGCCCTCGCCTTCAAAGGCATCCACACGAATGACGTCATAGAGCGCGGTTAGTGCCTCCTGAAGTTTGTCGCACTCATCCGCTTTCACCACGCCCTGGGCGCAGGCCCAGTCCACCAGTTCCTTGCGTTCGTGACCCATGAGCAGGGCAATGCCGTCCAGCTCGTCTTCATCGCGATTGCGGATGGCCTCATGCAGCCTGCTGCGCATGTCTGCCGTCTCGTTGGCCAGCGTGTAGGCGTTGAGCACCCGCCCCAGTGGATCTTCCGGATCCAGTGTGGTGTAGGCGCCCCGGCTGATGCGCTGGCGCACCGGGGTGTCCTTGACGATGGATTCGGCGACTTTCGCGCCCAGTGTGTCGTCCGGGCCGTTCAGGCCGGTGGCTCCCAGTGGGAACACCAGCAGGCGCAAAGGCCAGCGCAGGGCCGGTACCGGGAAGTTGATGATGGCTTCACGCATGGACCCCTGCAGATCCCGCAGGCAGGTTTTCAGGCACCACTCCACCAGTGGCCGCTGATCGTCCGGGTAGCCTTCCTCGTGCCATTGCTTGATCACTGCGGTTGCGTAATACAGCTGCACCAGACAGTCGGCCATGCGGCCGGAGAGGCGCTGGCGGGCCTTGAGGCCACCACCAACGGTCAGCAGGGTGACATCGGTCATCAATGCAAAAGCGGCCGAGAACCGGGCCAGTTGCCGGTAACAGGGCCTGATATCACCCTGGCGTGGCACCGATTCGATCCAGCCGCGAGTCAGACCCAGCAGCAGGGCCCGCAGGGCGTTGCGGGTGGTGTGGGCCAGATGACGGTAGAAAATACCGTCGAACTGCTTTGCGGCCTTGTCTTCGTCTTCCATGCCCGCGGCTTCGATTTCTTCAACGATGAAAGGATGGCAGCGGATAGAACCCTGGCCGAAGATCATCAGGCTTCGGGTGAGAATATTGGCACCTTCCACGGTAATGCCTATGGGTACCGCCTGGTAGGCCCGGGCCAGGAAGTTGCGGGGGCCGGTAATGACACCGCGACCGGCAACAACGTCCATGGCGTGGTTGATCACTTCCCGCATCAGGTCGGTGTTGCGGTATTTCAGAACGGCTGAGGGTACCGAGGGTCGTACACCCCGGTCCAGCATGCCGGAAGTGAGAAGCCGTGCGGCGTCCATCATGTAGGTATAGCCGGCAATGGGCTCCAGGGCTTCCTGAACCCCTTCAAACTGACTGATGGAGCGGCCAAACTGTTCGCGGGTATAGGCGTAGGAGCCGGTAGCCAGACTTGCCACCTTGCCGGCGCCCGTGCCCAGGGCGGGCAGGGAGATGGAGCGGCCGATGGACAGGCATTCCAGCAACATGGTCCAGCCCTTGCCAAGCATGTCCTGTCCACCAATCACCTGTTCCATGGGGATGAACACGTCGTTGCCCCAGGTCGGGCCGTTCATGAATACCGTGTTCATGGGCAGGTGACGGGCACCGGCGTTCACGCCCTCGGTTTCCCGGGGAACCAGCACACAGGTCACGCCTATCTCGTCAGAGTCACCCAGCAGTTTTTCCGGATCATAGACCTTGATGGCCAGGCCAATCAGGGTGGCGACCGGAGCAAGGGTGATGTATCGCTTGTTCCAGGTGACTTTCAGGCCCAACACTTCCTTGCCGTTCCACTCGCCCTTGCAGACGATGCCTTTGTCCGGGATGGCGCCGGCGTCGGAGCCGGCCACCGGGGAGGTCAGGGCGAAACAGGGGATCTCCTCGCCACCGGCCAGCCGGGGCAAATAGTGCTGTTTCTGCTCTTCGGTACCGTAAAGCATCAGCAATTCGCCGGGACCGAGGGAGTTGGGCACCATCACGGTCACGGCGGCGGAGACGCTGCGGGTGGAAATCTTCATGACGATTTCCGAATGGGCCGTGTTGGAGAAACCGAGGCCGCCGTCTGCCTTGGGGATCACCAGTCCGAAGAAGCCGTTTTCTCGGATGAACTTCCAGACCTTGTCTGGCAGATCGTACTGCTCGTGGGTGATTTTCCAGTCATCCAGCATGGCGCAGAGTTTTTCCACCGGGCCGTCCAGGAAGGCCTGCTCCTCGCTGGTGAGGTGTGCCGGTTTCGCATCCAGGAGCTTGTTCCACTGGGGTTTTCCGGAGAAAAGCTCGCCATCCCAGTCCACCGATCCCGATTTCAGCGCTTCGGCTTCGGTGTCCGAGAGTTTGGGCAATCGGCTGCGGACCCAGCCCAGCAATGGCCGGCTGAGCTTGTCGAGACGCAAGTCTCCGGGGATAACCAGGATCAACGCCAGTGCCAGCAGCACACCGCCACAGACAATGCTGAGCAGGTGCCATTCATCCTGGAACAGACCCACAACGGTGGCGATGGACATGACAGCAGCGGCTGTGGTGCCGCCAATACCCAGATAGATCAGTACCAGGGCACTGATCAGCAGAAGTAGGACACTCATGTGAAGACCTCCCTATCGTGAATGCATTCGGCTAGAAACTGACCTTTACCATCGGTCAAAGCCTGATCAGTTGCAAGGGGGGGCAGGAAGAAGCCCTTGGTCTTTACCGCAGTCCAGATCCCTGCCGGGAATGGGGCAGGGACAGGGCCGGCTTCAGAGTCGTTGATCAAAGATAGCCGGCGGCAAACACCAGTCCGAGCACGATTGGCATGACCACCAGACTGCCCAGATTGCTCAATAATACCAGCGAGGCGACCTTGTGGGGTTCCTGTCGGTACTGTTCTGCCACGATATAGTTCAACACCGCGGGTGGCAGCGCCGCAAAGACCCACAACGCCGCTATCTGCATCCCCGGAAGATCAAGAACAGCGATCATCGGCCACGCCAGTATCAGACCGCTGGCAGGGCAGGCGATGGCTCCCAGCATACCCAGTTTCCAGTCACTGAAATCGATATCGAGCATGCGCACCCCGAGCGCAAACAGCATCAGCGGTATACAGACGCCACCGAGCATGTTCAGGGTTTCCAGTAGCCACTCTGGCAGTGGCACGCCCCCCAGATTGACCGAGAGGCCGGCGATACTGGCAAATACGATAGGCAACTTGAGGCGTTTGACGATCGAGGTGTGCGGGTCGAGCATGTACAGGCCGATCGAGAAATGCAGCAGCATTTCCACGATAAACAGCACAATGGCTGCCGGCAGCGCCGCATCGCCAAACGCCAGAACCAGCAGCGGGATCCCCATGTTTCCGGAGTTGTTGAACATCATTGGCGGCAGAAACGTCTTCATGTTCAGTTTCAGAATCTTCGCCAACGGGTAGAGCACCAGGCCGGATCCGAGCACCACCACGGCGGCGGCCAGAGCCAGTTTGGCATAGTCTTGCAGGGGCGCCTGCTGGTCGGCCAATACCGCAAAAACCAGCATGGGGACAAACAGTTCCATGTTAAGGACATTCAGACCCTGGATGTCCGGGGTTCGGTAACGACCGTAAAGGGCTCCACACCCAGCAATCAGAAATACTGGCAACATCGTGGACAGGATCTGGCCAATCATTGAGCAGGCTCCGGGAAATGCGCAAGGGTTATTATTGAGTAAACCGTTAGGTTCGCAAGTATTAGCCCGCTTGGGCAAGTGTTAATCGCCGATGTTCGACCAAAGCCGGGGATCATTGCAACGGTGATGTTCGGGTGCGACGGTTGCGATGACCGGTCGGCCCCACCACAATACCGATAATTAAGCTGCTTATCTGCTCTGGAGAATGTCTGTGGCCAGTTTATTCGATCAGCCCGTTTCCCGGGCCAATACCTGTTCGGTTAAATACGATGCCCGTCCGGCCGTTTTTGGTACCGAAGATGTCATTCCGGTCTGGGTTGCCGATATGGATTTTGCGGCACCGGAGGCTGTGACACGGGCGCTGAGTGAGCGGGCTGCCCATCCGGTGTACGGCTACACTCTGTTTCCGGACAGCCTTTACCAGTCGATGATCGACTGGTTCGCAACCCGTCATGGTTGGGAGATTCCGCGGGAGTGGATCCTGATGGCGCCCGGCGTGGTGCCGTCAATCAACGCTGCGTGCATGGCCTATGCCGAGCCTGGCGAGGGGGTCATTATCCAGCCACCGGTCTATCCGCCCTTCTTCAGTTCGGTTCGGCACAGTGGTCGGGTGGTGATCGAGAATCCCTTGTTGCCGGAAGACCCGGATACCGGGGATCCGGGACATTACCGCATGGACCTGGACCATCTGGAGCAGTGCGCGGCCCGGCCGGACGCCCGCATCCTGTTGTTGTGCTCGCCTCACAATCCGGTGGGCCGCGTCTGGTCTGAGGAAGAGCTGCAGGCTGTGCTGGATATCGCCCGACGGCATCAGCTTGTGGTGGTTTCCGACGAGATCCATTGTGATCTGACGTTCCGTGACAAGCCCGCTCATACCGTGCTGGCGAAACTGGCTGGCCCTGAGGATGCCCTGGTAACCGCCGTGGCTCCGAGCAAGACCTTCAATATACCCGGGCTGGGCCTGTCGGCCCTGGTGATCCCGGACGCAGACCGGCGCAACGCCTTGAAGGCAGTATTCGAGTCGATGCACCTGCCCCAGTGCAATCCGTTCAGCATTGCGGGGTTTGAAGCCGGTTATCGTTATGGCGGGCCCTGGCTGGACGATCTGATGACCTATTTGCAGGCCAACCGGGATTATGTCGTGCAGGCTGTGGGCCAGCGTCTGCCCGGCATTCACGTATCCGCTCCGGAAGGCAGTTACCTGATGTGGCTGGATTGCCGGGAACTGGGACTGGACGATGCCGGATTGAAACGCTTTTTCGTCCGGGAAGCGGGCGTGGGTATGAACCCCGGTATTTCGTTCGGCGATCCGGGCAGCGGATTTATGCGTTTGAACATCGGCTGCCCGAAATCGGTTCTGGAAATGGTGATTGGCCGCATTGAAGCGGCCCTGACCTGAGGTCTGTCAGATCACTGAGTATGCAGGGCGCAATGCGCTTCAACGAGTTTCCAGAGGGGAGGCTCAGCCATGTCGGGCATGTCGCCCCGTGTTGAGGCGGTTGCTTCCCAAATTTGCCCGCCATGGCTGGCCAGGTCTCCCTTTTCATAGTCCTTGGAGAACAGCCACTGCTCCGGCTTGATGCACATGCCGGACGCTGTTTCACCGCGGTGCGATTGAGTGGGGTCGTTTTGGCTACCCTCCGTGTCGTCGCTTTTTTTCGAGTTGTCCCTGCCTTGAGGTCGGTTCTCGCAGTCTGGCACCGAGTCCAACCGGATCCAGTCGAAGGTAATGCCCGGTTCAAGAGCTTTGTGCAGCTCACGGGATTCGTACCAGTCACCTTTGTGGAAAACCACGGCCCCCTCGGGGTAGAAGTGGTTCGGATCCCAGGTGGCCTGCTCCGGGTTGCAGGTTTCAGCTGCCGCCGTCGAAGACAGGCTGGCGGCCATCAGAACAAGGATGAGGCAAAAGAAGCTGCGAGTATGTCCGGGTATGCGTTTAATCATGGGTGTCTCCTTTTGCGAACTGCTCTGAGGTTGGGTAATGGGGTTTAGTTCGGACCTGAGTGGCCAGCACCAGTCCGACAAGGATCAACAGACCACCGATAACATGAAAGAGACCGAGGGATTCGGCCAGAAAGATACCGGCCAGAATCGAGGCAAACACGGGGGTCAGGTAGAGAAAGATCGCGGCCCGGGCCGGACCAATCTTGTGCACGCCGTGGTTCCAGAATCCATAGGCCAGAATCCCCGGGAAAATAGCGATGTACAGCAATGGCAATGCGGTTTTTTCCGACAACTCGAAGCCACCGGAGTAAAACGCCAGATCCAGCAGGTAGAACGGCAGGACAACCAGCGTGCCAAGCAGGATCTGGGTGGTCAGGAAGGTCAGGGCGGGCAGAGGCACCGTCTGTCTTCTCAATAACACTGAGAAAAGGCCCCAACTGAATACCGCCGCCACCATGATCAGGTCGCCGGGTTGCGCCTGAAGACGGGTCAGTACCGAGAGGTCACCGCGGGCAATAACCGTGATGATGCCTGCAATCGCCAGTGCGATCCCTATGGCCTGAACCGGGCGGGTACGGTCGCCCAGCATTATCCAGGCGAGCAGGGCCACGAAAACAGGAATGGTGGCATTGATCAGGGCAATATTGGTGGCGGTGGTGGTGGTTGCCGCAAGATAAAGCAGGGTATTAAACGCACCCACGCTAAAGGTTGCCAGGGCCAGTATGGAGCCGAAGTGCTGGCGAATAACCTGGCGGTGTCGCCAGATACCCGGCAACCCGAAAGGAAGCAGGATTGCCAGGGCAATGACCCAGCGCCAGAACGCCATGGAGAGTGGCGGAATGCTGTCTACTGTGCCCCGGGCCACAACCGCGTTGCCGGCCCAGAACAGAGGGGTAAGAACCAGCCCGAAGTAGGCCAGGCCGGGAATTCGCGTCAAGACTCCTGCGTTCTCGGAAGACACAAAGGCTCCTGTGGGGTTGGTGATGCCCAAAAAACGCCTAGCATACTACTCTCCGGGAACTTCTGCCTCCGTACCAATGTGGTAGGCGGCAAAACCGGCCATCACTACTTGGTCTACGGCCATGCCGATAACCCTGCCATCGCTGGAGGATCGAATGGGGTGTTGGGCATTGGTGATCGGATCCGAGACATACCCGAGGATTTCGCCTTTCGAGACCGTTGCCCCCAGCTCAATGTCGCTGAACAGAATCCCACCATGATCTGCGCGGATCCAGTTGGAATCGTAGTAGACCGGTTCCGGATCGCCCCAGACAAACATGCGGGAGATCATGCCCTGTCGCTCCATCAGGCTGGTCAGGCTGTTCACCCCTGCGCTGATCTGGTGCTGCTGGATACGATGGGATTCACCGGCTTCCAGAGTAACGGTTCGAATACCGGCCTCCACGGCGGCCGTGCGCAACATGCCTGCAGAGCCTGAGCTATGAACCACAGCCATGCGGTCAAAGCCCCGGGTGAATTCTGCCACTTCCGGGTTGTTCATATCGGCCCGGAGTTGCGGCAGATTGGTGCGCTTCAGTGAACCGGTATGAATATCCACCAGCATGTCGCATTTGCGAATGACATTTTCAAACAATGAATGGGCAATCCGATCTGCCAGAGTGCCGTTCTGGCTGCCAGGGAAATGCCGGTTGAGATCCCGGCGATCGGGCAGATAACGGCTGCCTTGCTGGAATCCGGGCAGATTCACAATCGGCACACCGACGACCCGGCCCGACAGTTTCTCAGGGTTCAGGTCATACATGGTCTGGCGGATGATTTCGATGCCATTCAGCTCGTCACCATGGATTGCCCCTGTAAGACACAGCGTGGGACCGGCATTGATACCGTTGACCACAAGAACAGGCGTTGTCTGGGACAGACCGGCAATCTGGATGCCGGGTGTCCATGCCAGGCGGGTAGACGTGCCGGGCATGACATCGGTATCCAACAGGGTAAAAACCTCACCTTCACGAATCGCAGGTTCGGGCTCAGGCTTTGTGGCCACGACCGCAGAGCCGGTGTCATCCGGGGCTGTGTCAGTGGACTCTGAGGCCTGCGCTTCCGGTGGCGGCGCAATCTCCTTCAGATCAATATTCGGGGCCACTTTGCGGGATGGTGATGAAGGCGTATCGATGCCGACTCCGCTTCGTAAAGAACCGGGGTTTACGGCTTCTTTTCCTGGCGCCGCGGTTTCCAGAGGTGCCGACTGTTCAACGTCCTCTACGCTTTCATCTTCAGCGAGCTCCGCCATCAGGACATCAGGCTTTTTACCGGATTTTTCCGCATCGGTTTCGGCCATCAGCGGTGTTGAGAGCCAGGCTAAACCCAGACCTATCAGCAGGATCCGGTGGGATGGTTCTAGAAGCCGTTCAAACAGCATATTTCCTCACGGTTCGTCAGTATGCGCTCAAGGATAGAGTGCCTCTGGCGGTCATGAATACGGCTGTGACAAAGGTTTAATGCCACTTTCATGAAATCCGGGCAAGTAATAGAGATGCCAGTTATACGCTGGAAGAGCGATTAACAATATGGGTGTTTTGCGAAATCCGGTGTGCTTTCGTTACTCCCTCGTTAGCTGTCGTGTATGGCATGCCAGAGTTCATTCTTCTGGAACGCTCTGTCCTCGGCCGCCAGTTTCAACAAATGCGCCAGGGCTGATCGTGCTGCCAGACCATGGATCGCGGCTGGTACATCATCGTAAGCTTTTGCGGTTAATCCCTTCAGGTCTACCGGAGACAGTGCCTCAAGAGCCCGAATGATCTTGTGCTCCCGGGACAGGCGATGGGTGATCAGGAAATCAATGACCGCTTCCGGATGGCCCATCACGAACCCGTGGGCGGGTGCAATGTGGCGTACAGACTCGGTAAGCAAATCGTACAGCGACTCGATGTACGCCTTCATATCACCGTCTGGCGGATTAATGACAACGGTGGACCCTTGCATGACGTGGTCGCCGGAAAAAAGCAGCTTCTGATCGACCAGCAGATAACACAGATGGTTCGAGGCATGACCGGGGGTATGCAGTACCTTCAGAAGGCCGGCTTCGGTGACGATCAGGTCACCGTGCGCCGGTTCGTCGTCCGCTCTGAACGTTTGATCCTGCCCGGCACCCTGGGGGGCAGGCCAGCCGAATACCCGACAACCGGTGCGCTCTCTGAGCGCGGCAACCGCCGGTGAATGATCCTGATGGGTGTGGGTCACCAGAACCTGATCAATGGCACCACCGGTCACCTCCAGAATCCTCTCGATATGGGCTTCGTTGGCAGGGCCGGGATCAATCACCGTGAAACGCTCATGACCCAGCAGGTAGGTATTGGTTCCGGGCCCGGTCATCATTCCGGGATTGGGTGCCGTCAGGCGTGTTACCCGGGCTGCGATCTGAACTGTTTCACCGGGAATAATCTCGGCCGACGTTGACCCCTCGCCTTCGGGATCCAGCTTGGCTGCCTCATCATAAGCCGGTGCGCCCGGCTCCAGCGTTACCGGCTTGCCTTTCCTCCGCGCCGGCCAGGGCTGGCTCGGATGCGGTTCAGGCGGGTTGGCATGGGCGTAACGCATCAAGGCATCGGTGGATTCAAAATCGCTGAGTATTCGCAATGTCCGGATTGTAGGTAGTCCCAGCAAGCGCTGGCCATTGCGATGCTCTGCAAGCGCCAACTCTGGACGGATCCAGACATGATCTATGGTTTCCTGACCATCGTGACTGGCGACCTGGTGTTCCGGTGCGGGGGTTACAAAGAACCGCGTATCGTAACGCCGCGGTGGTCCCGGTGGGGTTATCCAGTGACCCAGGTAGGCCAGTCTGTCCAGCGGGATGGCCAGTTCATGTTTCTCGCACAGGCCCGCCAGTGACAGGTCACCGTCAAACACGGATTGCCGATCGGAATGAGCGGGGTGATCTCCGGATATCGGACTTCCCTGACTATCCACTGCAACCAGAATTCCGGACTCCTCAAAACACTCCCGGACTGCTGCCAGCATGAAATCCGCGCCACCCTCGTCAACACTCATGGTCTGACTGATCTCGGCGTCTTCGGTCCCGGAAACATGCTTGCGCCCGTGAGTCTCGTGTTCTTCGACCCTTCCTCCGGGAAACACAAAATACCCGGGCATAAACACCGCATCCCAGGTGCGCTGAAGCAGCAGGACTTCAAGGCTTTTGGCATTGTTACGAACTAAAACCAGTGTGGCGGCAGGCTGAATATCCATAACACTCCCATTATCGATCATTGTTTTTCGTGTGCGCTTGCCTCTTCCCTGCGGTTGCTCCACCAACACTCAAGGCGCAGAGGTTCAATAGCAAGATAACCGATATGACCCCAAACGTCTCGGGATGAACCCGTAAGGCGAACAGCGTATGATTCGCCTCCAGAGACCCAGCGAAAACAGGAACCCACCGTGGCGCGCATCAAACTTTCTTTCCCGGACGACGTTTTCTGCTTCGAAACCAGAATGCCGGTCAGAATTACCGACATAAACGGCGCCAATCACCTCGGTAACGATGCGTTGATCTCCATGCTGTCGGAAGCCCGGGCTCAGTTTCTGGTCAGTTATGGCCTCCAGGAGGCAGGTCAGGACGGCGTTGGTATCATAGTCACCGATCTGGCCACCATGTATCAGTCCGAGTCCTTCTTTCCGGAAATGCTACGCTTCGAATTGGGCGTTATGGATTTCAATAACTATGGCGGGGATTTTGTGTTCCGGGTGACCAAAGCCGAGAGCGGCCAGCCTGTCGCATTGGCCAAGTACGGTTTCGTGTTCTTCAACTACCACCGAAAGGAAGTGGTGCCGGTACCCGAAAGTTTCCGTTCACGGTTTGCCTGACGCCATCTCTGTCTTCAGGCGCGTCATGCCGGATCGATAGAAGCTGTAAGCCATGGCGCCAGCAAACAGATTGCCCACCAGCGCACCACTCATGAGGCCATAGATGCCGTTGATCTGACTGCCCAGCCAGAGCAATGGTAAAAAGCACAGGAACAGCCGCAGTGTTGATACCAGCAATGCGCGTAATGCCAATCCCAGAGCATTGCAGACAGACACCATCAGCATGCAGGCGCCCAGGCCACTGTAGCTGAGCGGTACCCGCACCAGGTAGCCGGCGAGTACTTCCTGAACGTCGTGATCACTGGTGAACAGTTCTGAAACCAGTCCTGACGCCACCAGCCAGATCAGTCCGATGGCAAGTTGCCAGACCACCACAAACCGGACCGCGATCCGAACCAGTTTCCGGATCTGTTCGATATCTCCGGAACCCAGTAATCGTCCAATCATCGGTGGCATCGACATGGTCAGTGCCAGAACGACCACAATCGAGAAGAATTCCAGGCGGGTGCCCAGGCCCCAGGCCGCGACCGCAGCGGAGCCGAAGCCGGCCACCAGGGCGGTTGCCAGCATCGCTGAGGCAGCGGGCATGAGCTGACTGACCATCGCCGGGGCCATGATGCTGTTGAGCTGTTTCAGCGACTTCCACAAAGCAAGCTGGCGCAGATCAAACCGGACCCAGTGACGCTTCAACAGTTTCGGGTAGATAACCAGACAGCCGATGCCGAATGAGGTAACGGTGGCCCATGCCGCACCGGGCAGACCCCAGCCAAATACAAAGATATACAGCGGGTCCAGGGCGATGTTGGTCAGGCTGGTGACCACCATCATGTAACCCGGTAACCTGGTATCTCCATGGGAGCGGCAGACACTGTAGCCGAAGTACAGAACCGCGCCGGTCCAGGCCGCGAGGAGCCAGGGCACCCAGTAGCTTCGAATCAGCGGAAGCAAAGTGTCTTCTGCGCCGAGGGCGGTCATGATCCGGCTCTGCAGAAGCCAGAGCACCACGCAGATGACAAATACCATGGTTGCGCCAACGGTAATGATCAGACCACCCAGACGATAGGCCCGAAGGTCATCGCCGGCACCCAGTGTGCGGGAAATAATGGCCGTGGTGGCGATTCCAAGGCCCACTTGCAGGCCGATGATCAGCTGTTGCATCGGCAGGGTGAAGCCCAGAGCGGCCAGCGGGTCACGGCCAAGCTGGCCCACGAAAGCACTGTCGGCGAGCTGGAAGGTCATCAGGGAAAGCACCCCGAAGAGCATGGGCCAGGTCATGTTGTAGAGCTGGCGTGGCAGGCTTGGGTTTTGGGGGGCTGTTTGCACGCGGTGTCCGGAGCCTTTGGTTGGCGATCTGGCTTTGGGCGGGGATTCTAACAGTTTCCGGCTAGAGTGTTAGCAAAGCGACCGGCGCGGCCTTCCAGAGCACGCCGTGAACCCATTCCTGGGGGCTTGGCATTGCCCTCCCTGGCAATGCTCAGTCCTGGAAAACCGCGCCGGTCGCTGCGCCTGAGCGCCGAATGTGCGTGTTACAGCACCTTCAGCGCCGCATCGTAGTCTGGCTCATTCTTGATTTCATCAACCAGTTCGCTGTGCAGCACCTTGTTGTTTTCATCCAGTACAATCACCGCCCGGGCGCAGAGACCGGCGAGGGGGCCGTCCTGGATGGCGACGCCATAATCTTGCTGGAAGCTGTAGTTCCGGAAGGTGGACAGGGTTTCCACGTCTTTCAGGCCTTCGGCACCGCAGAATCGCGCTGCGGCGAAGGGCAGGTCGGCGGAGATTACCAGAACCACGGTGTTGTCGAGGCTGCCGGCCTTCTCGTTGAATTTCCGCGTGGATGCGGCGCAGACGCCCGTGTCGATGCTGGGAATAATATTCAGGATCTTGCGCTTACCTGCCCAGCTGTCGAGTTTGACCTCTTCCAGGCCGCTGTTGGTCAGGGTAAAGGGAGAGGCGTTGTCGTCTGGCTCGGGAAACTTCCCGCTCACATCGATGGGATTACCGTCCAGTGTCACGTTGCTCATACTGTTTGCTCCTTGATGTCTGGTTCAGAGAATTACGTACTCTGTGTAGACCACTTTGGATGATTTTGCCTTAACTGTTGGTCGCACCTTGCGGCTCGAACCCTTTGGCAGGATAACGCTGAACCAGCAGCAGATAACAGCCCATCGCGATAGCGGAGCAAGCGGCGATGATGGTTGCCATGACCAGAGAGGTGCCATCGTGCAGGTGGCCGACAAGCATGCCGGCGATAGCAGCGACGGCCATCTGGGTGAAGCCGAACAGGGCAGAAGCGGAGCCCGCCATGGTCGGGAAGTTGGCCAGGGCGCCGGCCATGGTCTGTGGCAGCACCATGCCGGTGCCGATCATGAACAGGGCCTGGGGCAGGATGACGGCCCAGACGTTGAACACTTCACTCACTGCCAGCACGGCCATGAGGCTGCCGCCGGCAACGGCGATGATCAGGCCGCGAACCAGGATCTGGTCGGGCAGCAGGGCGCGGCCAAGCCTGACAGCGCTCAGATTGCCGATGATGTAACCGGCGACCATACAGGCAAAGTAGAGGCCGAACTGCTCTGTTGGCACACCGAGAAAATCAATCAGCACGAACGACGAACCCGAGAGAAACGCGAACAGGCCGGCAAAAATCAGGGCGTTGGTCAGGGTGTAACCCAGAAAGCTGATATCCCTGGCAATGGTCCGGTAGTTTCGCAGCAGGCTGCAGAGCTTCAGGGATTGCCGATGTTCCGGGCGCATGGGCTCGGGAATCCCGAAGGCCACCACCACGGCCATCACCAGCGCGTAACCACCCAATGCGAGGAACACCGAAGCCCAGCCCAGATGAGCGGTAAGCAAGCCGCCAATGGTTGGTGCAACCGCCGGTGCCAGAGCCATAATGCTGGCCAGGATGGCGAGAATTTTTGCCGCTTCACGGGGCGTGTAAATATCCCGAATGGCCGCCCGGCCCAACACCGGCCCGGCAGATCCACCCAGAGCCTGAAGGAATCGGCACAGAATCAGGGTTTCGATATTGGTGGCCAGAGCACAGCCGATGCTGGCGATGGCGAAAAGCACGAATCCACCCATCATGATCGGTTTGCGACCGAAACGATCCGCCAGAGGACCGCAAATCAGCTGGGCAATAGCAAAGCCGACCATATACAAGCTGAGAGTCAGCTGTACCTGATCTGTGCCGGAGCCGAAGTCTGAACCAATCTGAGGCAGTGCTGGCAGATACATATCAGTCGCCAGCGGCCCAAGGGCCACAGCGGCAGCGAGAAGTACAGTTGTCCAGACACTGGTCAAAGTCAGCATGGATTTCCTAATGCGTTATCAGAAAGTTACGAAAGGCCAGGTTGGAAAGTCTTTCCCGGCCTGGCCGACCGCTGAGTGATGGCAGTCTAGGTGAGGGAAGGTGAAAAGATAACGGCGTGCATGCTCATACAACCTATGAGCAAAACTAATTGATTACTTGTTCAGGCCATTGAGCGTAGCGGCAACAGCATTCACCTGATTACGCAGCCACTTGTGAGCCGGGTCGTTCTGATTGCGGCGATGCCATAACATAAGCAGGGTAAAAGGTTTGAAATCAAAGGGTAGGGGAACCCAGGCAAAGTCTCGAAGTAAGTGTTTGCTCATCCCCTCCGGGGCGGTTGCCAGCATATCGGTGCCCCGCAAAAACTCCGGCAGGCCCGAGAAGTTGGAGACCGTCACCACGTTTCGACGCACCAGGCCACGAGCCTCCATGGCCGTTTCAACAGTCGGCTTTTCGCCGGTAGCGAAAAGCAGGGCGATGTGGTCGGCCTTCTGGTATTCCGGAAGGTCCGCCGGCGGTTTCCGGCTCTCGGGATCGTAGAACACCACCAACCGGTCAGCCATCAGGCCCCGCTGCATGATGTCGGTTGCTTCCGGTGCGTGAGGAGAAATAATCAGATCACAGACATCCTTGCGTAACAGGTCTGCCCGGGGAATACCGGACGGGATGACCTGAAGGCTGATTCCTGGCGCTTCCGCACGCAGAGTTCGCACCAGGCCGGGCAGCAGCAGATCACGCTGATAGTCATTGGCGGCGATGGTGAAGGTGAACTCGGCAGTGGCAGGACTGAATGGCGGGCCTGAGGACAGGGTCTGGAGGTCGTCCAGAATCTGGCGGATGTGCGGCCCGGCCTGAAGCGCGTAGCGGGTTGGAACAATGCCGCGCCCGGATTTCACAAACAGGGGATCACCAAGGGCCTGCCGCAGGCGCTCCAGGGTATGACTGACAGCGGACTGAGTCACACCCAGGCGAACGGCAGCACGGGACACGCTGCCTTCGTCGAGCACCGCTAAAAAGGTGCTGAGGGCGCGGAAATCCAGATTTAATGTATCAATGGGGCTCATGAATGGCAGTGTAACCCGATGTCTTCAGTGTCGCTATGACGTCTTTGCGACTCCCTGTTTCTGCCTGTCTATGTTGAGTGATCGTTCAAATCCCGATACTGTGGTCCATTCTATAACCCTGAGCCCCCTTCCGGATGAGGAACCCCGCTAATGAGCCTGACTCTTGCTTTCGACGTCTATGGAACCCTGGTCGACCCAATGGGCATGTCCCGTCTTCTGGCGGAGGACGCGGATGAGAGCGCCGAAGTGGTGGCTGCACTCTGGAGAGAAAAACAGCTGGAATTTTCTTTTCGTAAGGGCTTGATGAAAGTATACGAAGACTTCGGTGTCTGTACCCGGCAGGCCCTGCGCTACGCCATGGCTACCCACAAACTGACCCTGTCCGAAGAACGCGAAAATGCCCTGATGACAGCCTACTTGTCGCTGCCTGCGTTCGACGATGCGCTGCCGGCACTGACATCACTCAAGCCACAGTATCCGCTATTCGCGTTTTCCAATGGAAGTTATCCGGCGCTGGAAAAGGTCTTGGGGCATAACAACCTGTTGGAACAGTTTGAAGGCCTGGTGTCGGTGGATGACATCAAGAGCTTCAAACCCGATCCTGCCGTGTATACCTATGCGCGCCGAGCCACCGGTGCCTGGGAATCCCCCCTGTGTCTTGTATCCAGTAATGCCTGGGATGTTATCGGGGCCCGGGCTGCCGGATTGCTCGCTATCTGGGTACAGAGGGATCCGGGTAAGGTTTTTGAAGACTGGGGAATTCAGCCTACTGCGGTAATCAACAGCCTGTCGGAACTGGATGCAACGTTGAGGACGCTCTGACGTCAGGGCATCTTTGATGTTTACGCCGATCAGTGGCGAACCGGCCGGGACCATCGTGGGGCATGGCACAAGGTTCCAGGCCGTTGGGTAAACCGGTCACTCCAGGCTACTGCCCAATGCGGCCAGTGGTTGGTATGATTAGGCCCCATTTGAAAAGAAAAACGAGAAAAACAGGATCGCCATGCTCAGCTTTCTCCCCGCCCCCGTTATTGGTGTTATCAATTCCATCCTGCTGGGAATCAACACCCTGTTCTGGTGCATCCTGCTCTACATCCCGGCGATTCTGAAACTGATTGTCCCTGTCACTGGCTTTCGGGTTCTGTGTACCAAGGTGATTATCTGGATTGCCGAAGCCTGGGTTGCCTGCAATACCGGCTGGATGAGGCTTACCCATGGCACCAGATGGGACGTGAAAGGTGCTGAAAATCTCAAACGGGAAAGCTGGTATCTGGTGCTCGCCAATCACCAGAGCTGGGTGGATATCCTGGCCATGCAGCGGGTGTTCAATCGCCGGGCACCGTTTCTGAAATTTTTCCTCAAGCAGCAGCTGATCTGGGTGCCGGTGATCGGTCTCGCCTGGTGGGGCCTGGATTTCCCGTTTATGAAGCGCTACACCCGGGAATATCTGATCAAGCATCCGGAGAAGCGCGGTGAAGATCTTCGTTCAACCCGCCGGGCCTGTGAGAAGTTTCGCTATACCCCGGTGAGCGTGATGAACTTTGTCGAGGGCACCCGCTTTACCCAGGCGAAGCACGACAAACAGAAATCGTCTTACCAGCATCTGTTGACGCCCAAGGCTGGCGGTGCCGCCTTTGTGCTCGACGCGATGGGTGATTCTATCCAGACCCTGGTGGATGTGACCATTGCGTATCCGGCCGGTGCGCCAACTTTCTGGGACTTTATTTGTGGTCGGGTCAAGGAAGTAAAAATGGAAATTCAGACCGTTGAGATCCCGGAGCATTTAAAGGGCCGGGACTACTCAACGGATGCCGAGCATCGCAGGAATGTAAAAAACTGGTTGGGGGAACAGTGGCAGGCCAAGGACGAACGGCTGGAGCGGATGCTGGACAGTAAAGCCTGAGCACCGGCTATCAGCTATCGGAATCATCCTCTACTTCATCTGGATGTTCCCGCTTGTAACGCTCCCACTCTTCCCAGTCATGGGGCGTTCCGGCATGGGGTCTGCGCAGGTGTTTGGCGTGCTCCATGGCATTGTTACGGAGGCTGTGGTCGCGATCTTCCTCTTCTTTGTCGAAGCCGTACTTTTTGAGGAATTCGTCAGGGCTGATGGGCATAGCGCACCTCCATCAATGAATCGTGTCTTTATTCATACGGTGCGCCTGCCACTGCGGTTTTTCAACCGTTGTCAGCGTCGGTCCCGGTCGGAATTTCCTGAGCTTCCACCAGTTTGAAATTGATCTGTCTGCGCTCCTCATCCACCCCGGCAAAGCTTACCGTGACTGGCTGCTCCAACTGGAAAATTCGGCCGTTCTTGTTGTGGATCAGGCGCAGTGTGACCGGATCAAAGCTGTATTTGCCGTCAAGGTCCTTGCAACTGACGAACCCTTCCAGTCCGTTGATATCGAGACGGACAAAGAAACCGGCCGGCACCGTGCGGCTGACAATGCCAGTCAGGGGATCTTCTCCGAGGGATTTGGCAAAATCGCTCTTCAGCCAGGTCTCCAGGCTGTTTGCAGCCTGTCGGGCCCGGATCTGTGCAGCCTGCAGTAGGTCCAGCTGATCCTCGGTCAGGGCTTTCATCGGGGTGTCCCACAGCGCCGCTTTGATCAGCCGATGCACGTAAAAATCCGAAAATTTGCGCAGCGGCGAGGTGAAGGTGGTGTAGGCATCCAGCCCCATGCCCTGGTGAGGCGCTGGCTTGAAGCTCAGCTCGGCCCGGGCCAGCTGCCGTGAGAGTATGGCCTTCACCGGCACCTCAGCTTCCAGGGTGTCGGTTTCCTTCATCAGTGTCCGGAAGCCTTCGGCCTTGTGCGCATCGACTCCCGAGAGGTGGGGCGCGTGGCTGTCAATCAGAGCCCGGATATTGTCGGCACGGTCATCCCGCAAACCGGGATGCTGGATAAACAGGCCCTCTGCCTGGTTTGACAAAAAGTCCGCGGCACAGCGGTTCGCTGCGACCATACACTCTTCCACCAGACGGTGAGCTTCATTCTGAATGGACGGCTCTATCAGGCGGATGCGCTTGTTTTCGTCCAGTCGAAGCCTGAATTCCGGCCTGTCACCGCTGAGCAACGCATGTTCGCTGCGCCATTTTCTCAGGGCTGTGGCTGCCTGGTGCAGTTGGTCCAGGCTGTTGCCCACAGCATCGGGCAGGGCCTTGATCTCTTCGTCTTGCCGGCCTTCGATCAGGTTGGATACCAGTTCATAGCTGAGTTTGCCTTTGGACTGGATAACCGCCTGATGGAAGCTGTATTCGCCAAGACTGCCGTCATTGTTGACCTGAAGGTCGCAAACCAGAGCCAGCCGTTTCACGTCTGGCATCAGCGAACACAGACGGGTGCTGATGCTGTCTGGCAGCATGGGCAGCGGTTCGCCAGGGAAGTAGATGGCGGTCGCTCGGTTGAACGCCTCCTGTTCCGTCGGACTGTCTGTTGCAATCACTGCGGTCGGGTCAGCAATGGCGATCGACAACGACCAGCCGGTGGCATTGGGCTCCGCCAGCAGAGCGTCATCCATGTCCTGGGTGCCCGGGCTGTCGATGGTGACATAGGGACGGTCAGTGCGGTCTTCGCGACCGGTTTCCCGGGCTTCGATATCGGCCTGATCAAGTTTCTCGGCCTGTGTCTGCACGGCTTCCGGCCAGGTGTCTGTCAGGTCAAATGTTGCCAGGGTCAGGGAGCGTTCAATGCCGGGCTCTCCTGCCTTGCCGATGATGCGCAATACCCGGGCCTGGCCTTTGCCGTCCTTGATCGGATGCCTGTGAATCTGGCAGTAAATGTAGTCATCCTGCTGGGCATTCATTCGCTCCTTGGGCGGAATGAAAATCCAGCGGTTGATGCCGGGCGTCTCCGGCACTACAAAATGGCCTTTGCCCTTGACCAGGTAGCGGCCGACAAAGGTGTTCAGGCGGGATTCCAGCAGTTCGTCCACGACACCCTGGGTTTTGCCCTTGTCCACTTCCTCTTCTGTGACATTTACCCGGTCACCCGGCAGTACTTTCTGCATCTCTTCTGGGGGCAGAAAGACATCCCGGCCCTCGTCGAGGGCAACAAATCCGAAGCGGCCGTTGGTGGCTTTGACGGTACCGGGAAAGACCACCTTGTTGTCTTTGATATCCGATTTCAGCTGGCGCAACTGGCTGAGGGCGTCGGCATTGAGCATGAAGTAACCTGGCTGGTAAAAAATGAATGATGAGGCGGAGTATAACGGTTATGACGGTATGAGTCAGACCTGTTACGCGGGGTTAATCTCGGGGTCTTCCGAGGTGGTAATACAGACCCGGTTACGCCCTTCACCCTTGGCCTGGTAGAGGGCCCGGTCGGCGTAATGAAGAATGGTGTCACTGCTATCGCCGGGCTTTGCATGGTAGCCACCGACGCTGACAGTCACTGTTGTTCCGGTTTTGTGACTTTCCTGCTCTACGGATTCCCGGATTCGCCGAGCGATCCGGCTCAGAGTGCCTGGGTCGCAGGGTGACAGCAGAACCACGAATTCATCGCCGCCCCAGCGTCCCGGGTAGTCATAGGGACGGACGCCGGCTTTCAGCCACAGGGCTACGCGGCACAGAATCTGATCACCAGCCTGATGACCGAGGTTGTCATTGATGTGTTTGAAGTGATCAATGTCGAGCCAGATCACGCCAAAGCCGGTTTCCTGTCGGCGGGCACGCTGGATTTCCTCATCCAGCACCTCGTCCAGGCCCCGACGATTTTTCAGGCCGGTGAGAGGATCGATTCGAGCCAGTCGGTTCAACTCTTCCGTTCTTTGTGCGACTTTTTCTTCGAGCTCACGGGTAGAGTGGCCCAGGTTGTGCGCCATTTTTTCGAAGTGATCAGCCAGCCAACCAATCTCATTGTCCGGTTTATCCAGCCGTGGCAACTCGAAGCTGCCTTCCCGGACCTTTTCCACGGCATGCTCGAGGCCCATGATCGGCTTGAGAATGCGGGACTGGATGATCAGGTGAAACAGCACCAGTGTGAACAGCAATGTACCGAGGAATACGCCCACCAGTGGCCAGAGGTAGCTGGAAGGCACCAGCGTATTGAGGTCAAGGAGGGTGATTTCAAACCAGCCAATGGCGGGCAGAAAGGCAACCCCCGCCAGATGCTCTTTGCCATCCACAGTCACAAAACCGCTTTCCACCTGGCCGGCCTGGTCGCTGCGCTTCTTGAGCAATTGCAGCATACCCAGAATCTGCTGCTTGTCCTGAGGATCATCAAACAGCAGGTCCACGGTATTTTTCTGGCCTTCGGGTTTGATGATGCTGGCGAAATCGATGTAATTCCGATCGCGGTATAACTGGATGGCCCCGTTGTAGTCCACGAACAGGGTGGTAATCCCTTCCTGACCGATATCGACAATATCCTGAAGGAATGCATCCAGGCTCAGACCGGTGCCGACCATGCCGACAACCTCGCCCGCTTCGTTGCGCATCAGAACATCGATCCAGAGCTTGGTAACACCCAGCTCCGGATCCGGGTTGACGTTAAGATGAAAGTCCCGGCCCTCTTCAACAAGCTGGAAAAACCAGGCGTCATCGGGCTTGTCTTCATCGAGAACATACCGGAACTGGCTCCCGGCAAAGTCGTTTTCCGCGTTGTTGTAGTAGTAATGGCGATTGTTCAACAGCGCAACGAAGTAGGTGTTGTCGCGGAAATTGGTACGGAAACTTTCCATTTGCCGGATGGCTTCAGATTCCAGAGCAGCGTTGTCCGGATTGGCGGCCCAGTTGATCAGGGCAGAAGAGCTGGCCATTTGTCGCGCCAGGCCGATTTCCCGCTCCAGAGACTGCAGGAGCCGCGCACTGTCGTAACGAACCTGGATTTCCGCGACCTGCTGCCCCCAGCGCTCGATAATACTCTCGGAGAGCTCCCGGTAGGCCAGCCAAGAGGCCAGCGACGCCACAATAATCAGGCATGCGGCAAGGCCTAGGAAGCGGGTTTTCAAGCTCAAAGAGGATCCCTCGCAGAATTTCTGGGTTTCTGGGTGTCAATAATAGAACACTGGCTAACCAGTTTGTAGAAAAAACGGGCAGGATCTGACGAGCTTATGGCAGGGCGCGGATTTCGAGGGCTCGATAGTGAAAGCCCTCGTCCGTTGGTCCGGGTTAGTTGTACCGGGAAAAGATCCGGGTCTGTCCCGCTTCATTGAACAGGATAACGTTGTAATGATCTTTCCGGTCGCCCATCTCCATCCCGGGTGACCCGATGGGCATGCCCGGCACACTCAGGCCTTTGGCCTGGGGCGCTTCGCTGATCAGCCGCTTGATATCGTCCGCCGGAACGTGGCCTTCAATCACGTAATCGCCAACGAAAGCGGTATGACAGCTGCCAAGACCGGCAATCAGGCCGGCATTGGCCTTGATCCTGCCCATGTTGTTGGTATCGGTTGCGTTCACCCTGAAGCCATTTTCTTCCAGGTGGTCGATCCAGTCGCTACAGCAGCCGCAGGTCGGGGATTTGTAAACGTGGATGCTCTGCGCGGCGCCACCGGCCAGAGCTGTGGTGCTGAATCCCAGGGCTGCCATCAGGCCAAGAGCCAGGGCGTTATTCTTCATGGCAAATACCTCAGTGGTGATGTTGATGCTCACTTGAGCCTTTGTTGTCGGAATCGGAAAGCCAGAACCACCAAACGATGGCGGCCATCAGCGCAAATCCGCCGACGTTGACCAGCAGGGTTTCCATCAGATCCGCTCCTTTTGCTGTTCTGGATCACTGTTACTGCTGTTCTGTTCCAGGCGGTGACGGGGCCGGAACAGCCTGAGACGGTTGGCGTTCGAGACCACGGTGACCGATGACAGGGACATGGCGGCGCCGGCCAGAATCGGGCTCATCACTATGCCCCAGACAGGGTAGAGCAGGCCGGCGGCCACCGGGATACCCAGGGAGTTGTAGACGAACGCACCGAACAGATTCTGCTGGATGTTTTTAACCGTGGCCCGGGAGATCTCTATGGCATCGGGTACACCGTGAAGAGAACCACGCATCAGGGTAATGCCGGCACTCTCGATGGCCACATCGGTGCCGGTGCCTATGGCAAAACCGACATCCGCTGCCGCGAGGGCCGGCGCGTCGTTGATGCCATCGCCGACCATCGCCACTGTGTGCCCCTCGCCGCGCATTTCATTGACCACCTGGGCTTTGTCTTCTGGCAGCACTTCCGCCCGGTAGTCATCAATACCGGCCTTTTTCGCGATGGCCCTGGCGGTGGCATCGACATCGCCGGTTACCATCATGACCTTGATGCCTGCCTCATGAAGGCGATGGATAGCGGCCCTGGAGTCCGCTTTGATGGCATCGGCCACGCCGATGACCCCGAGAGCCTCGTTGCCCAATGCCAGGAACAGGGGCGTGCCGGCCTCATCGGTGATGGAACGGGCGGCATCGGCCAGGTCGTCGAGGGCGATGCCCAGATCTTCCAGCCAGCGGCGGTTGCCCAGACGCAGGGGTTTGTCGTCGAGATGACCCTGCACTCCTTTGCCATTGAGGGCTTCAAAACCGGTCACCTTCCCGGGCTGGACATCGTGTTCCTTGGCTGTGGCCAGAATGGCCTCGGCCAGCGGGTGTTCGGAGTGTTGCTCAAGACTGGCCGCCAGGGCCAGCAGGCGTTGCTCATCCCCGTCGCTGGCATGAACCCGGGTCACTGTCGGGTGACCTTCGGTGATGGTCCCGGTTTTGTCCAGAATCACCAGATCCAGTTTGCCTGCGGTTTGCAGGGCGTCACCCTGGCGAATCAGCGCGCCGTATTCAGCGGCCTTGCCAACGCCGACCATCACTGACATGGGTGTGGCTAGGCCCAGGGCACAGGGGCAGGCAATAATCAGCACCGTCGTTGCGGCCACCATCATATGCACCACCGCCGGCTCTGGACCCACGTTGTACCACACCAGCGCCGCCACCACGGCGATCAGCATGACAGTGGGCACGAATACCGATGAAATCTTGTCCGCAAGGCGGCCGATGGCAGGCTTGGAGCCCTGGGCTTTCTTTACCAGTTTGATAATCTGCGCCAGTGCCGTGTCACTGCCCACCCGGGTGGCCTGGTACACAATCGAGCCATGGGTGTTCAGGGTGCCGGCGGAGACTTCATCGCCTTCTGCCTTGCTTACCGGCATGGGCTCACCCGTGAGCATACTCTCGTCAATCCGGGTAGAGCCTTCGGCAATCATGCCATCGACCGGCAACTTCTCCCCGGGCCGGACCCGTATGTGGTCGCCCTTGCGGACTTCCTCCACCGGAAGATCCTGCTCCTCACCGTCACGGATCACCCGTGCAGTCTTCGCCCGGAGGTCCAGCAGCCGGCGCACAGCCTCCGATGTCTTGCCCTTGGCCCGCAGCTCCAGGGCCTGGCCCAGATTAATCAGACCAATGATCATGGCCGAGGCTTCAAAGTACACATGGCGCGCCATCTCAGGCAACGCGCCCGGAATGCTGGCCACGACGATGGAGTACAGCCAGGCGGTGGCTGTGCCGAGAGCAATCAGAGTGTCCATGTTGGCGTTGTGATGCCGGAATGCCTTCCACGCTCCGGTGTAGAAATGCCCGCCTGTGGCGGCCATCACAACCAACGTCAGCACACCCAGTCCAAGCCAGGTGCCCTGATTGGCGTCCGTCACCATCATGGTGCCAAAGCCCATGCCCCAGACCATCAGCCCGAGCCCAAGGCCAAGACTCACCGCCATCTTCAGTAGCAGCGTCCTGTACTGCTTTCTGTCCTCTTCCTGCTTGCGGTCATCCGCCTCGTCTTCGTCTTCGATAACGCTGGCGCCATAACCGGCACTCTCCACCGCGTTCACCAGCGCCTCAGGATCCGCATTACCGCTTGCCGTGGCGGTATTGTCTGCCAGGTTCATATGGGCATGGCTGATACCGGCCACCGACATCAGGGCCTTCTCAATGGTATTCACGCAGGACGCACAGGTCGCGCCGGTCACCGCGAGGTGAACCTGCCCGTTCCCGGAAGATTCAGGCCCGGTATCGTCGGACCTCGCCGCCGTCTCTGGAGCCTGGTGCGCAGATTCCGCAGTGC
Source organism: Marinobacter sp. F3R08 (assembly GCF_018860425.1). Lineage (GTDB taxonomy): Bacteria > Pseudomonadota > Gammaproteobacteria > Pseudomonadales > Oleiphilaceae > Marinobacter. The sequence goes on from NZ_JAHKPI010000014.1 coordinate 322,926, forward strand.
TGGCACCGTCCTCAAGAGGTTCTGCCGGGAAGCCGGTTTTGGTAACAATCCGGGCCGCTTCAGCGGCATCGATGCCTTCCGGTAGGGCGACGGTTTGCTTTTCCAGATCGACCTCAACCAGCTCGGGGTTGCCAGTCAACGGTTCCAGGGCGCTGCGAATCTTCTTCGCACAGCCCTGGCACGAAGCCCCGGAAATGCTGAGAGTCGTTTGTAAAACAGGTGCGTCAGTCATTCGAAATCACCCCTTACTCTGTTCGTCTGCATCGCAACAGGGCGCCGGATCATCCCAGTGTTCGATCAACCGGCAAATCGTATGACCATCCGGCGTACCATCGGGCATGTCTTGCCAGGCAGCCAGCGCCGCAGTCATTCGTTTGCGCAGTTGCTGCAGTTCCCGAATTTCCCGCTCAACCTCTTCCAGGCGATGCTGAAACACATCCCGAACCATCGGACAGGGTGAATGATGGTCGTCCGCCTGTTCCAGAATCTGTCGTATCTCCGGCAATGAAAGCCCCAGTTGCCGGGCCTTCCGGGCAAACTTGAGCCGCCGCAGATCCTCGGCATCAAACTGCTGGTAGTTGTTGTCCGGATTCCGGGTCGGTTTCAGCAGGTTCTCGCGGGTGTAAAACCGAACCGTATCGGGATTTACGCCAGCGGCTTCCGCAATGTCTTTTACTTTCATCGTCTGTTGCCACTTCGCAAAGGGAAGGTCGTCAGAAATTCATCGCTTATGTCGATGCCGAGTTGGGACTAGCCGCAACAGGGCAGATAGCCAACACACTGAGGATAGCCTAAAACCTGTGAGCAACTCACAGGTCAAAGGGTTTTTGAAAAGGAAGAATCGGGAGAGGGCTACTGGCTCCTGGAGCGCAGAAACGTGCCGCAGGTCTTACACTGGTCCGGCGCCATGAGCTTTGCCTGCCAGCCAAGCTTGTGACCACAGGCCGGACACGCCAGCTTCAGTTGCAGAACAATGATCGGCGTGATCAGGGCGGCGATCAGAACACCCAGGGGCCCCCAGCTGTCACCGCTGGACAACCCCAACTGACTGCTGAATACCAGAATTATGGTCAGCGCCACAAACGCGAAAATGAAATAGTTCCGGTTCCAGCGTTCCCACTGTCGAATTTTCTCATCCTGTTCCGGACTCAGGTATTGTGCGGCCATAGAGATTCACCTGAAATGTTTAGCCGTATCTTGGGGGTGGACCGCAGCAATTACAATCCGGAACCGACAGCACTGGTGACGGACAGAATTCCAGAGGCCAGGGCCTGCTCAAGGTCGGCCACGGGAATCGGCCGGCTTATCAGATACCCCTGGGCAACGTTGCAACGGTGATTCTTCAGGAAGCTGAGCTGCTCCTCGGTTTCCACACCCTCGGCGACCACCTGAATACCCAGATTGTGGGCCAGATTGATCACCGCCCGGGTGATCACTGCATCGTCATGACGTTCGGTGACGTTTGTGATGAACGATCGATCGATTTTAAGCAGGTCGACCGGAAAATCCCGGAGGTAACCCAGAGACGAATAGCCTACCCCGAAGTCATCGATGGACAGGTGTATACCAAGCTGGTGCAGACGGGTTAGCTGATTCAGGTTGTGCTCGATATTCTGGATGAAGATCTCTTCGGTCAGCTCCACTTCCAGACGATCCGCCGGCACACCTTCCAGCGTCATTGCTTCCCGGATGTGATCGACCAGATTCTCGTCGTCCAGTTCCCGTCCCGAAAGATTGACGGCAATGCGAAGACGCTCCTGTGGCGTACCTTTCCATGCGGCAAGCTGCCGGCAGGCTGCCATTACCACCCAGCGTCCGATGTCGGTGATCCGACCACTCTCCTCCGCCAGGGGAATAAATTCGATCGGTGACAGCAGGCCGCGACGGGGATGGCGCCAGCGGATCAGTGCCTCGACACTCTGGATTTCACCGGAGTCCAGGTTCAACTGAGGCTGGTAAAAAAGCACGAATTCGTTATTGGCCAGGGCCTGGCTGAGGTCCTTGTCCAGCTCCAGACGCATGACCTCCCGCTCCTGCATGCCTTCGGTATAGAACTGGTAGGTATTTCTGCCCTGTTCCTTGGCACGGTAGAGCGCAACGTCTGCATTCCGCATCAACGTATCCCCGTCCAGACCGCTTTGCGGATACACCGCCACCCCCATGGTGCAGGTAATGCTGTGGGACTGACCCTGGACATCGAAAGGCTGGGCAAAGCACTGCTTGATCTGCCCCAGCAGGTGAATGATGTCGTCCAGGTTGTCCACCTGCTGCTGGCAAAACATGAACTCATCGCCGCCCGAGTATGCGACCAGCAGCCGTTCATTGCTGAGACGATTCAGTCTCTCGGACACCTTGATCAACAACTCGTCCCCAACCTGGTGGCCGAGGGAGTCGTTGAGCGTCTGGAAGCGATCCAGATCGAGCATAACCAGGGCAACCTGGCGCATCTGACGATCAGCAATGTTCAGCGTGTGGGACAAGTCCTCCATGAAGAACCGGCGGTTTGCGAGCCCCGTAAGGGTGTCGGTAGATTCCAGACGCACGAGATCCTGCTGAATCGCCATGCGCTGTTCGATTTCCAGGTCCAGTTCCTGCCGGGTTTTCAACAGGTCGCGTCTGCGTTTGAGAATGAGCTGTACCAGCAGTGTGGTCAGGCTGGTCAACAGACCCATTAACAGGAAGGTTGCAAAGGTCATCACCGGCCAGTCGCTATACTGGTTTTCGACCCAGTCAACGGATGGGCGCAGGGTTAACGTCCAATCTAGAGTCGGCAGGTTAACGGGGTGGCTCTGGGAAAAGTCGGGACTGACCGTTTGTGAGTCGTTCAGTTCATAGCTCAGTTCGTCAGCTTCGTTGATTTCGATGCGGAAGGACTCGAGAACCCGTTCAGTGAGAAGCTGACGGGCGAGCACGTCCATCTTGAACACGCCGGCCATAAAGCCATTGTTTCCGGGCCCTGCACCTACCGGCGCATAGATCACCATGCCTTTGCCGCCCTGGCGCAAATCGATAATGCCGGACAGATTCCAGGTGCCAGATTGTTTCGCCAGTTCCAGTGCCTGCCGACGTGTTTCGTTGAAGGCAACGTTGTAGCCGATGACCTCTTCGTTGTCGGTGATTGGCTCCACCCAACGGATAATAAAATCCGGGTCAATCCATTCAATGGCCTGGTAAACGCCGAAGTCTTCGAGGTGGTTTTGAGCGTCCTGTCGCCATTCCTGTTCGGTTTCGCCGGGGTTTGCCTCCAGGCGCTTGGCCATGCGCCGGATCGCTTCGGCGTGCACCAGGAATTCCCGTTCAAGATGATTGGTCAGAGCCCGGGCTTCATTGGCGAGGTTTGCTTCTATCTGGCGTTTATCCTGTTGAACCAGTCCGTAGTGAAGGCCAGCGGCCAGAACCAGAAAAACCAGAAAGATCACCACCGGAAATGCCGGGCTCAAAAGACCGGACACAACAACTTTGGGTGGTGATACACATTGATCCACAAGTTACTCCGTGCCCTGAATCAGTGGTGCCAGTCAGTGGCAACACCAGCACAATTATGAGCTATTTTTATTCGCTACGGCCATCAGTTCCTTGATTCCGTTCCGGGGCGAGTCGACTCAGGCCGCCACTGGGCCTCTGAATAGTTTTACCAGAGTGCGGGGCGGATACACACCCATCATTTGCATAAATGCGTGCAGCGCAGATGCCGGCAAACGGGTGGCAGCGGTCTCAGTGTGCTTGTGGCGTTGAAAGATAGACACCACTGGTGCAGATCCGTGCTCAGCGATGTTCAGAAACGGTGGGAATGCCCAGACGGGGAATTTCCTGTTTTGGACAACGATCCATCACGACGGTCAGTCCCGCGGCTTCCGCCCGGGCAGCGCCTTTTTCGTTGATGACGCCAATTTGCAGCCATACGACCGCGATATTGAGATCAATGGCCTGTTCTATGATGGCATCTGTGCGCTCTGGTGCCAGAAACACGTCAACCATATCCACCGGTTCCGGCAAACTCTTCAGGTCGGCGTAAACGGTTTCGCCAAGCACCGTTTTGCCTGCCAGCCGGGGGTTCACCGGAAGGATGCGGTAGCCTTGGGTCTGGAGGTATTCCATCACTTCGTGGGAAGGCCTGCTGGTCTTCTCGCTGGCGCCAACGAGGGCGATGGTTCTGACGGTTGTCAGGATGTTGCGTAAATGATCCGGTGTATTGCTGGGCATGATGCTGGCGGAACCTTGTTTGACTAACGGTGTGCCTGAAGGCAGACAGATACGGATTCTGCGTAGCGTAGCGCGTGGGGCTTGTCGATTTCCACCTCGGCCCACTGCACCGCCTCATGGCCCATCACGATGGACAGAACCTCGTGGGTAAGGCGTTCGAGCAGAGCAAACCGGTTGCCATCCACATGACCAATGATCTGTTTGGTAATGGTGCGATAGTTCAGAGCGGCGGAGATTTCGTTCCGATTGACCGCTTCCGAGGCATCGTAGGTCAGACAGACGTTGATCAGCACATCCTGCTGATTGTTGATTTCCTCTTCCTTAATGCCGATATAGGCTCTGAGCAGCAGATCCTTGATTCGGACTTTTGCCAGGTGATTCCCGCTGTCCTCTGTCATGTGGCCTCCCTAGAGTCGGCGGTTTCAGCGATTATTGCTGATAAGCGTGAGAAATTCGGTGCGAGTTGCCTGGGACTTACGGAACTGACCCAGCATCATCGACGTTTTCATGCGTGAGTTCTGTTTTTCAACGCCTCGCATCATCATGCACATGTGTTGGGCTTCGATCACCACGGCAACGCCTTTGGCGTCAGTGACGCTTTCGACGGCTTCTGCAATCTGCCGGGTGAGATTCTCCTGAATCTGCAGTCGGCGGGCATACATATCAACGATGCGGGCGAATTTGGACAGTCCCAGCACCTTGCCCTGAGGCAGGTAGGCGATGTGACATTTTCCAATGAAGGGCAGCATGTGGTGTTCGCACATGCTGTAAAGCTCGATGTCCTGCACCACCACCATTTCATCCATGGCGGATTCGAATACCGCGTTATTGACCAGGTCGCCAAGATCCTGTTGATAGCCGCAAGTCAGGAACTGCATTGCTTTGGCCGCGCGCATGGGGGTGTCTTGCAGACCGTCTCGATTGGTGTCTTCGCCGAGCCCGTTGATAATGGCTCGAAAGTGCCCCGAGAGGTCGTCAAGGAGTTTGGTCATAGTCTTGTCCGATTAGCAGTGTCTTACGAGGGCCAAAGCTTAAGGCAATTTGCCCGCTATCTCTACGGTTTACGGTGCCCGGGCGGGAAAAGACCACATTGTTGAGATGTCTGGTGCCCGGACTGTGGCAGCGCGGGCCGCTTTGTTCTACAGTCTCAGGCTATGAATAGTCACCGGGGACAAGGCATGGAACAGGTGATACCCACCGCTGGAGGGGCTTCCGCCGCAGGCCAGGACGCAGGTACCCTTGGAGGGTGGCAACAGGGAGGTAAATGGTTCAGTTTCGAGGGGCATGCCATTTTCAGCCGAATGGCCGGCTCAGGAGAACCGCTGATCCTGATTCATGGTTTTCCCACCGCCAGCTGGGACTGGAATCGCCTCTGGCCGATGCTGGTTCAGCAGTATAATGTGCTGACCCTGGACATGCTGGGCTTCGGCTTCTCTGACAAGCCTACGGACTATGAATACAGCATCGAAGACCAGGCCGACCTGTTCCAGGGGTGGATTGAGGGGCTTGGTTTGCCCTCCGTTCACCTGTTGGCTCACGATTATGGCTGCAGCGTGGCTCAGGAGCTGCTGGCCAGGGAGCAGGAAGGTGAGCTGCCTTTCCGGATTGCCAGTATCTGCTTGCTCAATGGTGCTCTTTTTCCGGAAGTTCACAATCCGTTGCTGATTCAGAGACTGCTGAGAAGCCCCTTTGGCGGGTTGATCAGCCGAGTCCTTACCCGGCGCAGCTTCGAGCGCAATTTCCGCGGTCTGTTCGGCGACCAGAATCCACCTGACCGTCAGGACATGGAGGATTTCTGGCATTTGCTTACCTACAATAACGGGCGGGGTATCCTGCATCATCTGATCCAGTTCATGGAAGAGCGCCGCTGTCACCGGAATCGCTGGGTAGGTGCGTTGCAGAAGGCGGCGCAGCCGATGCGACTGATCTCGGGAACGGCCGATCCGGTGTCAGGAGCGGGCATGGCCCGCCGGTATCGGGAGTTGATATCCGATAGCGATGTGGTCTGTCTGAGAAATATCGGGCATTACCCGCATTTTGAGTGTCCCTGGGACGTTTTCAGCGCCTACAGGGAGTTTCGCAAACGCTGCGATCGGTAAACGGAACGCCCGGGTTGCCGGGCATCAGCGCGATACGGGATCAGGCCTGTCCTCGGCACCCCGGCCGACAACCGGTAGCGGGCGGGCCGCATTGAACACCTGGTTGCGACCCCGGGATTTCGCTTCGTACAGCGCCTGGTCCGCCCGATTCAGCCAGACCGACCAGGTTTCGCCCTTGCTGACTTCAGCGACACTGGCACTGGCGGTTACCTTGATGTCGTCAAGAAAGGGCCGGGCACTGATGCTGGTCAGCAGCTGATTGGCAAGAATGTCTGCGTCTTTCTGGCGGGTTTCCGGCAGCACGATCATGAATTCCTCGCCCCCGATCCGGAACAACTGATCACTTTCCCTCAAGCGGGATCTGAGGCGCAGCGCCATTTCGGTAAGCACTTTATCGCCGGCCAGGTGGCCCCACTGATCATTGATCGTCTTGAAATAGTCCAGGTCCAGAAGGATCAGACTGGACACCCTCTCGTACCGCTCTCGCATCTGAATCTGGCTATTGAGAATGTCCGCCAGCTGCGAGCGGTTCAGGCAACCGGTCAGTGGGTCCGTGGTGGCCAGCCGAGTCAGCTCCTGCTGAAGCTTGCCCACCAGAAAAGCAAAAATCATGGCGAAAAGGCAGGTCAGGCCAAGGGAAAAGGTGATCCGCCAGAAGTCGGCTTCCGGGAAGCGCAGAAAAGAAACCACGGCCATGACAATCACGAAAACGATATTGCTACCGATAGCCTCTCTTAGCGGTAGCAGGAAGAACAGTGCTGTTGCGGAAGGGTAGGCCCAGTACAGGCCTGTGTGGCCATTGATGTGCGTAGAGTAGGCGGCGCTGATCACCGCAAGCAGAGGGAACAGGCGGCCCTGGAGAAAATAGGAGCCACGAAATTTCAGGAAACCGATCACCAGGAGCGCGTTGGTTGCGAATAGCAGCAGTATTGCAGAGAGTAGAAAATTGGTTTGCTGCCACTGGATGACAATCAGCGGCGCTACCGCGACGAAGGCCCAGAAATGCAGGTGATAGACCAATTGGCGCTTGAAGCCCAGAACCGCAAGGGTGGGGTTGGTGGCGAGTCTGGGAGGGGGTAATGGAAAATGCACAGCTACTCCTGCTGTTCGAATCGAATCCGCCCGCTTCCTGTTTCGGGACCTACCGGGAGTCTAGCATGGCCATGCATTTAATGAAGCAGAGAGTGTCGTTTATGGTCGCGATTAATTTTGTTCGTTGGCCGGCCCATGTCCATTTCGCTAAACTCCCGGAATCCATTCAGGGAGACGCCCAGGGACGACCTTATGACTGCTATTCATACCCGAGAACCGGCACTGGTTATCCGCGCCGGACGGCGCACCATGCAGCGCCTCAAGGAAAAACCTCTGACGCCGGAGGACGTGCACGTTATACCGGGCGCTGCCGGTGGCCCCAAGGCACTGGGAATCAGTGGCCTGGACAAGGCCATTTTCGGTGACTGGTTACCTCGGGTGCCGCAGGAACGATCGCTGATCGGCTCATCAATCGGAAGCTGGCGCTTTGCGGCCGTTGCTTCTTCCGATGATCCGAAAGCCCAACTCGCTCGACTGGCTGATCTGTACACGTCCCAGCGTTTTGCCAAGGGCGTCAGCGCAGCGGAAGTGAGCCGCAAGAGCGTATTGTTTCTGGACGAGTTGCTCGCTGGGCGGGAAGACTACATTCTGAACCATCCCTGGTACCGGCTGAACGTGGTGGTCGTTCGAAGCCTTGGTATGCTGGCAGAAGATGCACGGGGACGGTTAGGCCTCGGCCTGATGAGTGCCATCAGTGCCAATTTGGTGAGCCGACGGCATCTGGGCAGGTTCATGGAGCGAGGTATTATCCATGACAACCGTCTGAAAGCGCCTGTGTCCAAGCTGGTGGATTTCCCCAGTCATGAGGTTGCGCTGACCCGCGACAACCTGTTGCCGGCTCTCCTGGCGTCTGCGTCTATACCGCTTGTTATGTCCGGTGTCCGTAACATTCCCGGTGCCCCCGAAGGCCTGTATCGCGATGGCGGTCTTCTGGATTATCACCTGGATCTGCCCTATCAGCAGCCGGGTGTGGTGCTATATCCTCACTTCACCGACAGGGTGGTGCCCGGTTGGTTCGATAAGTCCTTGCCCTGGCGGCGGGGAGACGCCACCCGGTTGCAGGATGTACTCCTGGTGGCACCTTCAAAAACCTATCTGGCATCACTGCCTGACCGTAAGCTGCCGGACAGAAAGGATTTCGAGCGCTACGTCGGGGACGATGCCGGCCGGGAGCGAGCCTGGCGAACGGCCATTGCCGAGAGTGAGCGTCTGGGGGATGAGTTTCTGGAACTTGTCGAAACCGGGCGTCTGCCCGATGTCGTCAAGCCTCTCTGAGCGCAGAACATCCCTGAGAAGGACTATACTGGTTTGGTACAGTCATCAATCGGGTGAGCGCTATGTCGTCTGATGAAAAACCGGTCGTTGCCAGTAAAACGCCATACTCAGTCATGGTGGACGCGGGAAAGAACTACTTTTGGTGTGCCTGTGGCCGAAGCGGGAGCCAGCCGTTCTGTGACGGTTCCCATAGAGGAACAGGCATAAGCCCGGTCAGATACGAGGCTGAGAAGAAAGAGTGGGTCTGGTTCTGTGGTTGCAAGCAGACGGGAAACGCCCCTCTGTGCGATGGCAGTCACAAGCATCTCGACTAGAGCGCCATGCGTCGCCGTGTATTATTCCTGAAGCGTCTCAGGCCCGAGCCCTGCCTGCGGTACCGTATACCAGTAGAAAAACGGCGAAAGCTGTTACCACAACCGACGGCCCGGCGGGCGTGTCCAGATGCCAGGACAGACTCAGGCCGCCAGTGACGGCAATGAACCCGAAGGCGACCGCCATGACCACCATGACTTCCGGGTTGTGGGCCAGCCGTCTCGCGGTAGCGGCAGGAATGATGAGCAAGGCTGTTATGAGCAGTACGCCAACAATCTTCATGGCCACGGCTATGACCAGGGAGAACATCAGCATCAGGATCAATCTGAGGCGCTCCACGGCGACGCCCTCCACCCTGGCGAGTTCCTCATGAATTGTACTCATTAGCAGCCCGCGCCAGAGCAACGCCAGAAGAAAGAGAATCAATGCCGCGCCACCATAAATCCAGATCAAGTCATTGCGGCTCATGGCCAGCAGATCTCCAAACAGCAAGCCTGCCAGGTCTACGCGGACGTCCGGCATGAAGCTCAAGGTGACCAGGCCGATGGCCAGCGCGCTGTGGGCAAGAATGCCAAGAAGAGTGTCGGTGGCGAGGGTTCGCAGCCGAGACAAAAACACCAGGGCAATGGCCAGAACCAAGCAGGTGATGATGACGCCAAGGTTCAGCGGAATGCTGATCAGGAAGCTGAGTGCAATGCCCAGCAGAGCCGAGTGCGCGAGGGTATCGCCAAAATAGGCCATACGGCGCCACACGGCGAAACAACCCAGTGGACCTGCCACCAAAGCGACGCCCAGGCCGCCGATCAGGGCGCGCCAGAAGAAATCGTCCAGAATGGCATCAATGGTGTGCATGATCACACTCCGGGTGTCCGCCATGGCTGGTCGGTGCGTCAGGGGCGCCGCCGTTGATGACATCACCATGCAGATTGTGACTGTGGTTATGGTGATGATGATAGACCGCCAGAGACTCTGCCACCGGTCGGCCAAACGTCTCGATGAAGGCCGGGTCGTGGGAGATGTCCTCAGGGTAACCACTGCAACAGACATGCTGATTCAGGCAGATAACCTTGTCAGTGGCCGCCATGACCAGATGCAGATCGTGAGAGATCATGATCACACCGCAGTGCAGCTCATCTCGTAATTGGCGAATCAGGTTATACAGTGAGGCCTGACCGTTGATATCCACGCCCTGGGCTGGTTCATCAAGTACCAGGAGATCCGGTTTACGGGCCAGGGCTCTGGCGAGTAATAATCGCTGTTTCTCGCCTCCAGACAGGTGGTGTACGGAGGCATGCAACAGGTGGCTGACGCCGGTGCGAGTCAAGGCAGACTCGCATTCGGCCAGCGACTTGCCGCTGAGCAGCATAAAGCGTTTGACGCTCAGCGGCAGCGTACTTTCCAGTGTCAGATGCTGAGGAACATAGCCAATCACCAGATCCTTTTTGAGAGAAACCTGGCCGGAGGATACCTTCTGGATTCCCAGTATCGCTTTGATCAGCGTTGTTTTGCCCGCCCCGTTGGGGCCGATAATAGTGACGATATCGCCCCGGTGAACCTTCAGATTCACCCGATCCACCACGAGCCGTTCATCAAAGCGGATTGTAAGATTGTCCAGGCTAACCAGAGAATCAGCCATCGTCGGGCTCCGCCTGGCAGCGGGGACACAGGCCTGAGACTTCGAGGGTGGTGTTCTCGGCCTGAAAGCCCACTCCGGAAGCTGCTTTGCGAATTTCCGTTGAGACTGCCGTTGCCGTTAACTCCAGGACATTGCTGCAGGCCCGACAGATCAGGAACATGCCGGTATGATTCTCTCCGGCATGTGTGCAGCCAATAAAGGCGTTGAGCGAGGCAATGCGATGCACCAGACCATGCTGTTGCAGGAAGTCCAGCGCGCGGTAAACCGTGGGCGGGGCCGCATTGTGTCCATCAGAGGACAGCTCTGAAAGCACATCGTAGGCTCCCAGGGGTCTATGGGACTGCCAGATAAGTTCCAGAACCCGCTCCCGAATCGGTGTAAGCCGGGCGTTTTGCTGCTGACAGATTGCTCTTGCGTCAGTCAGGGCCTGGCTGACGCAGGCGTCGTGGTTGTGAGGCCGATAGGGAATGGCGCGGGCAGACATGGTCGGAATCCTGCAAAATTTGAAATATTATAACATTGGCAGGGCTGTCTGACATGCCCGGCATTGGAGTCAGTGACCAATCAATGTCGGGACTGTGCAACCAGAGATTCCAGGAAGTTCAGGTTCGGAATCCAGGCGTTCTCGCCGTCTATCTCAACCTGCATGAGGTCTGCAGGGCCCGGCTCGTCGTCCAGTTTCCTGACCTGTTCTTCGGTTATACGGGCCTGGCTGGGAATGCCCTGGGTAACCAGAGCCATAAAGGGAATGTCTTTATGGTGCTCACTGATGGTGTTGAGTACAACAATACGGCCGCGATTGTCGCCCGGAACGGTAAGCTCACCCCCGTTGGCCGCATCGTAAGAGATCACCGGGAGTTGAAGGCCTCGCCAGTCCAGGTAACCAACCAGCCATTCCGGTGTATTGGTGCCGGCATCTCTGCTGGCGTAATCGACCACTTCCGCAATCGAGACGTTAGGGAGCAACAGTTGCCGACCGCTCATGGGAATCATGACGCAGGAGAGGGATTGGCTGTTGTCATTCATTGCGTGTTACCTCAGGCGGAGTCCCGTTTCTGCCGGCTCTTGAGCAGGCAGGATTCTTCGATGGTTTTTATCAGTTCCCGAGCTAGTTGCTCTGGGGTGCCACAAAATCCGGTGCAGCCGGTGGCGGCCACGGATTCGGGCATGGAGCTGTTGCCGCAACTTTTACTCTCCTGAACCCAGATCCGGCTACCGTAGGCTTTCAGTAAAGGTGCTGCAATCGCGCCATCATTACCCATGCCGGAAAAAAGAATAGCATGGCAGCGCTGGCCGTAATGATCTGCGACATTCAGCAGGACCTGATCAATAGAAGGCCCGTAGGGCCCTGGCCAGGGATCAGAGGTTTCGGTCAGGGTCCCCTGTTCGCTCAGCTTCCATTCGTGCTCTACCGGCATCAGCACAACATCACCGTTTCGAACCTGATAACCTTCTTGCGCCGGTTTGAGCTGGTAGTGGGCATGGCGTCCCAGTACGCGCGTCAAAACCTCGGTGAAGTTACCATCAATGTGTTGGGCGTAAATAAAACCGACCGGTAGACTCGGGGGCAGGTGATCGAGAAACGTTTTTACCGCCGCTGGTCCCCCCAGTGAGGCGCCCAGAATCCAGACCTCCTCGGCCACCGACCCGGGGGCTGCTGGCGGAACCCAGTATGGCAGCCCCGGCGAAGATGTTGCCGTCGCCGCGTCCTGCTCCAGCTGTGCCAGCGTCGCTTCGGAGTCCAGTTCTTCCAGATGCCCCAGTTGCTGTTCCAGTTTGTCCAGCAGTCGTCTTTCCCAACGAAAATACTCAGTACCCCCGGGCCTGGGCGTTTCGTCCAGCCCGAACAGAACCGGTGCCTCTGTGTTCTCAAGCAGGTGATCGAACAGCAAAGGGTGATCGGCCTCGTCTTCGAGCGTCACCAGCCAGACGCTGACATCCGGAAACACCGGATAGGCCAGCAAACGGTCCGGATCTCCGGAAAAACCCACCTCAAGGCCAAACTTGGATGTGGCGGCCTGCAGCCGATGTCGTTGCAAGACGACATCAGACACAATCCCGACGCGTGGCCGGCCAGGCTGGCCGGTCATCACGGACGTCCGGTCAGTCGCTCAATGGTCTCAAGCAGTTCGGTTTCCTGGAACGGCTTGCCCAGATATTCGTTGACACCGATGGCCAGCGCCCGCTCACGGTGTTTCTCACCGGTCCGGGAGGTAATCATGCAGATCGGTGTTTCCCGCAGGTTATCGTCGTGGCGAACAAAGCTGGCAACTTCGAAACCATCCATTCGCGGCATTTCGATATCGAGCAGAATAATATCCGGTTTATGGTCCTGCAGTTGGGCGACGGCATCCAGACCGTCTTTTGCAGTGATGACTTCCATGCCGTTGCGCTCGAGAAGTCGTGAAGTAACCTTCCGTACCGTAACCGAATCGTCCACCACCATAACCACGGTGGTCTGTTCTTCATAACGGGCCGATTCACGTTCCTTCTCAAGGTCCGCCAGGCGCTGGCGTTCCGACAGGATATCGGTCCGGATCATGGCCGGCAGATCAAGAATCACCACCACGTTACCATCACCAAGGATGGTGGCACCGGAGACGCCCCGAACCGAACTGAATTGTGGCCCCAGGGACTTAACAACGATCTCCCGGCTGCCCATCAGGTTGTCCACTTGCAAGGCCATTGGTTGCTCGGCACCGCGCACCAGAATGACCGGTAACGGCAAAGCCTGTCCCTGCAGTTTTGGATGGTGGTCGCTGTTCAGCAAACTGCCTAGGTACTGAAGCCGGTATTCCTGTCCGGCGTATTCGTACATCGGCGCATCCGGCTTGTAGTACTCTTCGAGCTCGTAGGTGCTGACCCGTACAATCCCCTCAATAGTGTTCAGCGGAATAGCGTAGAAATCTTCACCTGTAGAGACCATCAAGGCGCGGTTCACCGAAACCGTGAAAGGCAGGCGCACAGTGAACGTTGTGCCACGGCCCACGACGGAATCTATATCAAGGCTGCCACCAAGTTGCTTGATCTCGCTGGCCACCACGTCCATGCCCACACCGCGGCCGGAAATCTGGGTTACCGCCTGTGCGGTTGAGAAACCGGGTTGCAGGATGAACTGCAGAATTTCACGCTCGGACAGATCTTCATCTTCTCGCAGCATGCCCTGGCGAATCGCTTTTTCGCGAATCACGGACGAGGGAATACCAGCGCCATCGTCGATCATGCGCAGAACAACATCGCCGCCTTCCCGGGTCAGTGACAGAGTGACTTCGCCGGTTTCGAGCTTGCCAGCTTGCTTCCGATCGGCCGGCGTCTCGATACCATGGTCAAGGGCGTTGCGAAGCATATGTTCGAGCGGCGCGATCATGCGCTCGAGAATGTTCCGATCCATCTCGCCTTCAGCGTTGCGGACATCGAACTCAACCTTCTTGCCAAGTTCCCCGCTGATCTGGCGGACGATCCGGCGCAGGCGCGGCACCATGGAGGCGAACGGAATCATCCGGGTCTTCATCAGACCTTCCTGCAGTTCCGTGTTGATCCGCGATTGCTGCACCAGCAGGGTTTCGGTATCCCGTACCCGGTCAGACAGAGTTTCACGCAGATCTGCAAGGTCTGATGAGGATTCGGTCAAGGCTCGGGAGAGCTGCTGAATGGAGGAGTAACGGTCCATCTCCAATGGGTCAAAATCGTCGCCGTAATCAGGGCCGTGCTCTTTTTCTGCACTGAACAGAATCTGGGCTTCGGTTTCGATTTCCATCCGCCGCAACTGCTCACGCAAACGCTCGATAGTGGCAGCCATTTCATCCAGAGTATGGCCAAAGTCGCTGGTCTGCTGCTCCAGTCGGCCACGCGTAATACTGGTTTCACCGGCCAGGTTGACCAGCTCGTCAAGTAACGGCGCGGATACCCGTATGGTTTCCTGGGCGGTGCGCTGGGCTTCAGCCGCTTGTTTGCGGGCTTTGGCCGGAGAACTTCCGAATTTTGGTGCTGGTGCAACCGGTGCATCTGCTTTTTTAACGGGTGCCGCGGGTTGTTCAGGCTCCTTCGTTTCGGGCACGCTCGGGCCCGGCTTATAGCCTCTACGAATATCGGCGACCAGGGCCACGATGGCGTCGTGGTCGTCGGTAATGGCTCGCCACTGATGCTCATCAGGGGCATTGCCGCCCAAATCAATCAGTCGGGTCTCAAGGGCGTGGGCCTGATCTCCAAGCTGGGTGAGCTGGGACAGACGGGCACCACCCTTGAGGGTGTGCAAGGCCCGCTGAGCTTCCTGGTTGAAGTTGGGGTTTGCCGGTTCTTTGCGCCAATCGTCAAGCACTCGTTCCAGCTGATCCATAATCTCGCCGGCTTCCTCAAGGAAGATTTCGAGCACTTCCGGATCAATCGCGTCCTGTTCGGACTCTTCATGGAGGGTGACGTTTTCTTCGGCCGACGTATCGTGGGCTGTCTGGAACGCCTCAATGAGTCCGGTATCGGATTCGGTCTTGCCGCCTTCTTCCAGGCTATTGAGCATGGCCTTGAGGCTGGCCAGTGCCTGTTCGCTGAGGCGCAGCAGAGTCTTCTGGTTATTGGCTCCGGAGATCAACGGATCCAGGGCGTCAGACCAGGCTTCTGCCAGGTTGGCAATAGGATCAACATCAGACAGTCGTGCACCACCCTTGAGCGTGTGAAGCTCCTGTTGCAACTGAGTCAGTCCTGTCAATTCCTCTGGCTGCTCTCGCCACTGGTCGAGGCACTCATTGATTGCATCGTAAATTTCCAGGGCTTCGTCCAGGAAGATGCCGATCAGGTCGTTATCAGCAGCTTGAACCACGGCCTTGCTTGGGCTCTGTGCTTCTTGAGCGGGCTCAGCCGTCGGTTCAGTGTGAGCGGTCGCTTCCGGGGCCTCGGGTTCTTCCTCCAGGGTATCCGCCGGCATAGCTTCGCCCCGAAGGATCGCCTGCACCCGGTCTACCAGCTCGTCGGCCAGCGGGCAGGGCTTCTGGGTAGCAACCTGCTCGACCATCTGCGCAAGCCTGTCATGGCAGGCAAACAGCAGATCGTTCATGGATTCGCTGGCGTTCAGTCGGCCGTCAGCCACTTTCTCAAAAAGGTCTTCCAGCACATGCGTCAGATCACCGATGGCTTCTACGCCGGCCATCCGGGCGCCACCCTTGAGGGTATGGACATCCCGTTGCAGCTCAGCGGCAATGCGCCGGTCAGAGGGATTTTCGGTCCAGGTGTGCAGGGCACTGCCGGTGGAGTTGATCAGATCGTAGGCTTCTTCCAGGAAGATGCCTACCAACTCTGGATCAAGATGAGAGAGATCGGTGACCCCGTCTTGCATCTCGGAGGTGTCATCGGCTTCCCTTGCGGCAAGATCGCCGCTTTCGGGTTCATCCACGTCCGGCAGCGGGGGTTGCGCTTGGGTGTTTGCATCCGGCTCCGATGCGTCATCCTGTTCGTCTACGTTAGTGACCGGCCGTATGCTGGAGGCACTTTCGCTGTCCATGTAAGCCTGGATTTCGCTAATCAGATCCGGAGCAGGACGAGGGGGCTCCTTCGCCTCCATATTCTCGACCATGCCCGCAAGACGGTCATGGCAGCGGAACAGCAAGTCGGAGAGCTCTTCATTAACCGACAACCGCTGTTCGGTAAGTCCTTCGAACAGGGTTTCCAGTTCGTGAGAGAGATCGCCTACGGCGGGAATGTCCGCCAGTCGGGCGCCACCTTTCAAGGTGTGCAGATCTCTTTGCAGCAGGCGCAGGATATCCAGGTTCCCGGTATCCTCACTCCAGCTCTGGAGTGCTTCGGCGGTGCTATCGATAAGGTCCTGGGCTTCTTCCAGGAAGATCTCTGCCAGCTCCTCATCCAATTCGGCATCGGATTCGGAGATTTCCGGTAGCGGAGGTTGTTCCGTTGAGGCTGGCGTCTCGGCTTCGTCCATCTCAAAGCTGAGATCAATTTCCTCAAGATCGCCGGTAAACTCCTGTTCGAAGGGGTCCGGTTTCTCGTCGTCCAGGCTGGGAGCCTGTTTCAGCCCTTCAAGGGCGACGATCATGTCATCGGTGGATTCCGTGGCAAGTCCCGCTGCCACCTGATCCATCATGTTAATCAGCTGTTCATGAGCTGCGCGGACAGTCTCGAAGAAGGCCTCATCAGGTGCCTCTTCTTGTTTGGCCGCTTCATCATAGGTTTCCTTCAGGGCACCCGAGAGGGCGGCAACGTCACTGAGTCCGGCACCGGAGGCGCTGGTGGTCAGCTGTTCCAGTTCGGAACGTAACGGGTTCAGCTCCTCCATTTCACCGGGGTTGTTGCGCCAGTGATCAAGAATCCGTTCGGCATCAAGAACAATATCCAGGCCTTCGCTAAGGAACAGCTGAACCAGCTGGGATGGTGCCTGCTGCGACGGCTGGCTCGAGGCCTCTTCGCTGTGCATTCTGAACGTTTCATCTGTCAGCTGCCCAAGCTTTTCAAGGAAAGCTTCGGTACCTGGCAAAGAGGCTTGCGGATTTTCACGAATCTGGGCCAAGCCCTGAGCCAGGAAATCGCAGGCGGATTCAATCAGGGAAAGAACGTCGCGATTTGCCCGCTTGTTCTGGGCCCGGGATTCCTTGACGAATCGCTCCATTGGCGTAATGACGCTGGCAATCGGTCCGATGCCTGCTGTGTGTGCGCTGCCCTTGAGAGTATGCAGGGCCCGGGAAAGATCATCGGTATAGGTGACGGTGGTTTTATCACCTGCTGCCGAGAGGAAGTCCCTGAGGGTCTGTAGGTGAGTCTCGGTTTCGCTCTCAAAAATATCGAGCAACACGGTATCGACCGCACTTTCGTCAGCGCGACCGGCACCTGTATAGGTTCCGCCGGTTTCGGTCCTGGCTTCAGAGTCGTCCGATTCGGCGCTCGGCATAGTGCTGGCATCAGGGATTTCTCCGTTGGCCAGGGCATTGGCACGAGCTGCCAGGTTCGTCGTGTCAACCGACGGTGCGCGCCGCTTTTCAAAATCTTCAACCAGGACCGGCAGATTGGCAGTGACATCTTCCAGCAAACTGGCGATGTCGTCGTTCATGAAAATGCTGCCGTCAATGACGCGGTTCAACATGTTTTCAACGGACCAGGCCAGCTCACCAACAACCAGAGCTCCAACCATCCGGCCGCTGCCTTTCAGCGTATGGAAGGCACGGCGGACTTCCGACAGGGCGCTGCGATCATCATGCTGACGCAGAAGCATCGGCAGATATTCGCGAATGGTGTCCAGCACTTCACCGGCTTCTTCAACGAAGATTTCCAGTATTTCATCGTCAATCAGGTCGTCGTCATCAGCGGACTCTTCAAACAGAGTCTCGGAGGTGACGTCAGCGTCAGAACCTGATGGTGCTTCCGGCTCTTCGTTTGCCGCCTCAACGCTGACTTGCTCCAATTGGGGGGTGTCCGCCTGGGCTTCATCGTCAGTGCGGCGAGTCGTTGCCATGGCCTCAGCCCGACTCTTGAGCGCTTCGACGTCGCCTGCAGTATGGCCTTCCTTGAACTCCTGAATCAGCGAGGGAATGCGGGCATTGACCTCGTCCAGCAGAGTAAACATGTCGTCAGTCGGACGAATGGTCTGATCAATCACTCTGTTCAGCAGGTTTTCGACAGACCAGGCCAGTTCGCCAAGGCTGGTAGCGCCAACGAGTCGTCCGCTGCCCTTGAGCGTATGGAAGGCACGACGAACTTCGGTCAAGGCCTCACGGTCGCCGTGATTCTGGCGCAACCGGGGATAGAAATCGTGGATGGTTTCGAGAACTTCCTCGGCCTCCTCAACAAAAATGCCGAGAATTTCATCGTCCAGAAGTTCCGCATCCGAACTCTTGGCTTCCTCGGGATCAGCCGTGACGACGGCTTCCGGCTGTTCTTCCACCGACTCGATGACAGGTACTTCCTCATCGCCGGCTTCCGTCCAGGTGGGCTCCGCCCCGACCGGGAAGCCCAGGGATTCGAGGCTGTTTTCCGCGACCATCAGGATCGAATCGTTGTCGCCAATCCCCTCGGCAAGTCGCTCGAGATAATATTCAATGCTGGTCACTGCGTCGGCCAGGGTATCAAGCTGCTTCCAGTCCGGGACCTGCTTGCTGCTTAGCAGAACATCGGTGATGTAACGCTCGGCCGAGGCCAGCATGTCGGCCACCCGGTCCAACGGAACCAGACTGAGGCCTCCGCGAATACTGTGGAGCAACCCCGGGACGTGCTCGATTTCACGGGTATCCCATTGCGAGGCAATGAAATTCACAATCGCGGATTTAACCTGCTCAAGGGTGTTCCGGGATTCACGGAGCAGCGCGCCACTGGCCTCCCCCAACTCCCTGGAACCAAGGTTCACCGGGGCATCAGTGGTGTCCTCGGCAGAGGGTTCCTGTTGCCCCTCGCTGTCCAGACCGGCCAGGCTCGCTTCGATGTAGAGCAGAGCACCAGCGATGTCCATCAGGGTGCCATCATCCACCGGCTCGGATTGTGCGCAGAGCTTTTCAACCAGTTCGACCTGCTCGGTGACCACCTTGCGCGGAATGCCCAGGCCCAGCACCGCCAGGGTATTGGCCACCTGGCGCAAACCAGGCAAAAGGTCGTCAAGTTCGCCGTTCTGGCGCAATTCTGACCGAACGAAGAGGTCAAGCTGATCTTTCAGTTTTGCCAGCTCTTCATTCAGAGCGCCGACAACCGAATGAATGGCATCCCGTCCAGGACCGGATACGCGAGTTCGGGCGGCATCTACATCGTCTTCTGACGGCAGCGCCTGATTCAGCTGATAGGCATCCCTCAGGGCATTAACCTGGGGTGAATCGAGGTCTCGGGCACGGGCAACATAGTAGAGCAGATGTTTTAGCAGTGCTTCAGGGACGGGCTGTTGAAGAATATCCGCGTGCTCGTCGGTTAGACGTCGGATTTCACTGTCCAGCTCTCTGAGCAGAGATTTTACCGCTGCGTTGACCGGGTTTTCGTGAGCATGCAGTGTTTCCACGAACGCGCTCGCGGCTTTCCAGAGCTCGCCCCGAGGCGTTTTCTGGCACAGGCGAATCAGTCGTTGAATCACCTTCTGCATGTAATCGAAATGGGCATCGAGATCCGCTTCCCGGATGACGCCGGCGAGCGCAAACTGATACATCTGCCGTAGCTTCCGGATGTGCCCCAGAACTGTCGGGTCCTGCAGGCGCTGAGACACCTTGCCGGTCACGGCTATTTGCGAAGGAGTCAGATCCGGCTTGAACAGCGAGGTATCAGACAGCAATGATTCGCCACGGGCTGCACGCAGGTCGTTGAGCAACGGCAGCAGCACCATAGGAAAGTCGTCCTGGCTGCTGGCCAGATGCTCAAGGTATTGTGGCAGCTGCAGGATAGCCTGCATCAGGACTTCAACGGCTTCGTCGGTATTGGCAACGGTTTCGTTGAGCACGGACTGCGTTAGCTTTTCCATTTCCTCGGTGAGCAGGGCTGCACCGTAGAGCTCGACCATTTGCAGAGTGCCGTGTACCTGATGGAGATAATTCAGGCAGAAGCGCAGGCGCGCGGTGTCTTCACGATTTTCGACATACGCTTCCAGTGCATGCTGACCCTGGGTCAGCGTGTCCTGTATCTCTCCCCGAACCCAGTCGAGGGCGATGCTGTCATGGTGATTGCCCATAACCACTCCGGTTATTCTTCGTCAGTCTGGCGTTTGATCCACGCCAGCACATGTTCCGAGGGGACTCTCTGTAACCCGGGAGGCTGCCAGTCGGTCAGCTCTCCCTGGCCCAGAACCAGCAACCCCCCGGGCGCCAGCCGCTCTGCAAGTCGCTTGACAATTTCCCGCCGGCGCCAGCGGCGGAAATAAATCAGCAGATTCTGGCAGAAAATAATGTGCATCCCGTGCATAGGTGCCTTATCAAGGTCCAGAACGTTCAGTCTGGTAAAGCACACCCTGTCCTGGATGCTGTTTACAATTTCTACGGTATTCCGCTCGGCCGGGCGGAAATACCGGGATTTCAGGTCTTCGTCCATTCCCAGCAGTTTGCGGGGATTGAATTGACCGTTTCGGGCCTTTTCGATGACCGGTGCGCTGATATCAGAGCCGGTAACACCAAACAGTGGCTGCAATGCCAGCTTGCCCATGCATTCGTTCAGCACCATGGCCAGGGTGTAAGGCTCTTCGCCAGTGGAACACCCGACACTCCATGCCTCCAGTGGGCGCTTTTTCAGCTGCTCCCTCGGCCTGGTCAGGACGTAGTCGGAAACCAGCTGAAAAGCGTCCGGATCCCGGAAGAACCGGGTTTCCTGAACCGTCAGCCGGTCTACCAGCGTTGACCATTCCCTGATCGCATCTGGTCCGGTTACGATCTTTTCGTAATAGTCCTGATAACTGGCGCATCCGATTTCCCGCATCCGGATACCAAGATTGGTTTCCAGAAACGAACGGCGCTCGGCCGACAGGGTTATACCGGTTCGATGTTCCAGCAGGGTTTGCCACTGGCTGAACTGCGCCTCATCCATGTCTGGGAGTCGGCGCAGTGTCCAGATGCCGTCGGCGGATGACAGGTTGTTATGCATTGGCGCCATAAACCGTCAACAGCCCCGGGCCGAAAATCAGCCCACCACCGGAACGTCGCTGTCTTCCTCTTCTTCCTGGTCAACCACGTCTTCTTCCGGCAGGGTGAAGCCGGCAACAGAGGACCGCAACTCGGATGCCATCTCTGCCAGATTACCGATCGACTTCGCCGTAGCGTTGGTACCGGAGGACGTCTGAGACGTGATTTCCTGGATAACGTTCATGGTGTTGGAAATGTGCGCTGCCGACGAAGACTGCTGGCGTGCGGCGTTGGAGATGTTCTGGATCAGTTCCGCCAGAGACATGGATACGTTCTCGATTTCCTCGAGGGCGATACCTGCGTCCTGAGCCAGGCGTGCACCACGGACCACCTCGGCGGTGGTGTGTTCCATGGAGATAACCGCCTCGTTGGTATCAGACTGGATCGTCTTAACCAGGGCTTCGATCTGTTTGGTTGCCGCAGAGGAACGTTCCGCCAGTCGCTGAACTTCGTCAGCAACAACCGCGAAGCCTCGGCCTGCATCACCGGCCATGGAGGCCTGAATGGCGGCGTTCAGGGACAGGATGTTGGTCTGGTCGGCGATGTCGTTGATCAGGGATACGATGTCACCGATTTCCTGGGAAGATTCACCCAGACGCTTGATCCGTTTGGAGGTTTCCTGAATCTGTTCACGGATGTTATCCATGCCGCGGATGGTGTTCTGTACCACTTCCGCGCCTTTCTTCGCGATCGCAACCGACCGCTCCGCAACCGCAGAGGATTCCGCTGCGTTTGAGGATACCTGGTCGATGGACACCGCCATCTCGTTGACCGCCGCGGAGGCGCCAGCGATTTCCTGAGCCTGGTGCTCGGAAGCATCAGCCAGATGCATTGCCGTAGCCTGGGTTTCCTGGGCGGCTGACGCTACCCGTACGGCAGTACCACGAATGGCCTGTACCAGACCGCGCATCTGGTCGATCGCGTAGTTGATGGAGTCGGCGATGGCGCCGGTGAAGTCCTCGGTAACCGTGGCCTCGGTAGTCAGGTCACCATCAGCCAGATCGGCCAGTTCGTCCAGCAGTCGCAGGATTGCGTTCTGGTTCTGCTCGTTCTGCTCTTGGGTAGTGGCCAGACGGGCCTGGGCTTCGCGGTACAGAGCCAGACCGATGAAGACAACAATGGCAATCATCGCGGCCAGGATGGCAAAGGCCAGAGTAGGGCTGATCAGTCGAGAGCCGGACTGGGCCCGGAAGCTTTCTGCCAGCACAGAGAGTTCGGAAAGCAGGATCTCGGAATTCTGGAAGATGTCGCTGGCCGCAGTACGAACCTTGAAGAGGTCGGGAGAAGCTTCAAGGATCGCATCTACGTTCTGGGAAACGAACTGGAACAGCTCATCGACGGCTTCGAGGCCGTAAATGGCGTCTTCATCATCTACCTGTGAGATACCCATCCCCGGGCTGCCGTTCAACTGGCCTTCGAGCACTCGCCCGAACAGGCTTGCGTCACGACCGAAACGGTCTGCGGCGATAACCGCATCTTCATCACCCGAGAGTACGTTGTTGACTGAGCGAACAATCCGTTCCGCCAGAAGTGACTGCCGCTGAGCCAGGGCAATCTGTTCGGCGGGTGCGTCGCTATCAAGCAGGATCTGTACGATATCGTCGTACTCAACCTGCAACTGCGGAATGGTTTCGTTCAGAGTCCGGGCGACCTCATGCAGGCCCAGTACAGCATCCTGAGTAGAGAGGATGCTGTCGGCGTTTTCCCGTACAGTGTTCCAGTTTTCCTGAGCGCCACTCTGTTTAGCCAGTTCACTCGGCGGCAGGCCTGTTGCGGGATTACCTTCAGTAACGTTGGTCCAGAGCTGCTGGAATTCGTCACGGGAGCGGCGCAACTGGTTAAACGCTTCGGCGGTTCCGCCGGCAGCCTCGGTCGCGTTCTTCGCAATCTCCTGGGACAGCACCCTCAGTTCGGCGGTGTTGGCGATGTATTCCTGATCGTTCTGGCTGTCTGTATTAAGAATGAACAGCACCACAACGAGCAGGATAGTGAGTGCGATCAGCGCTGCGATCAGGCCGGCAACCAGCTTGTTGCCTCCCTGTCCCATACTGAGTCTTCCGGCTCTGTTCTTCATTTTCTGGCTCCCGGCCTCTTCAAGAAATTGGCAAGTTTTTTTTCAGGTTTCAGGTTTCAGGCGGTCAGGGTGATGTTCCTGCCATTGTCACCACCCTTACCACTGTGCAACGTCCAGAAAGCGTTCGTCCTCGAGCAGATCGACGGCCGAGAACACTTTCCAGACTTCCTCGTTACGTTCGTAACCGCCTGAGACAAACGGTTGAACGTTTTCAGGTACACCCTCGGGCGCATCCTTGAAACTGTCAGTTGCGAAATACTGCATACCCAATACGCTGTCGACCACCAGCCCACTGAAAATATCGCTCTGCTCAATAACCAGCACTCGCCGTTCCCGTTGGCTTCGGGAAGAGCGGGGGATATCGAAAAAGCTGGCGAGATCTACCAGGGGGAGGAGACGGCCACGGACATTGGCCGCTCCAAGCAAAAATGGGCGGACTCCCGGAATGTGCGTGAAACGGGGAACATGCAGAATTTCAGTGACTTCGCCCATGGGGGCAACGTAACGTTCACCCGCAAGAACGAAGCCAATGCCGTTCCACAGCTCAACGGCTTCCTGTTGTTCCGGAAGGCCGGCAGCCATGGATCGGCTGCGCTCGGCGATATCCGTCAGAACGGCAAAAGGGGCGGCCTGGGCGGACATGCTTACTCCACGATTAGGGATCAGGCAATCAGACTGTTGATTGTTTTGATCAGGTCGTCTTCGTTAACCGGCTTGACCAGATAACCCTTGGCGCCCTGGCGAGTGCCCCATACGCGGTCAGTTTCCTGATCCTTTGTGGTTACGATGACCACAGGGATGGATGCGGTTTCTGGTGCGCGAGTCAGTTGGCGGGTTGCCTGGAAGCCATTCAGTCCGGGCATAACCACATCCATCAAAACCAGGTCCGGGGTCGCCGCACGGGCCTTGGCAACACCGTCTGCGCCGTTGTCGGCAGTCAGCACTTCATGCTGGTGTTTTTCCAGGATCGTGGAAATTTTCTTAACCTCGGTAGGGGAATCGTCAACAATCAGAATGCGGGCCATGGTTTCCTCGATGGTTCTTTGGGTCAGCAGGTTTACTGTTCCGCCTGTGGAACGTATTGGCGGATGGTATTGAGCAGCTCATCCTTGCTGAACGGTTTGGTCAGATACTGGTCCGAGCCGACGATCCGGCCCTTGGCCTTGTCGAACAGACCGTCCTTGCTGGAGAGCATGATAACCGGCGTCTTTTTGAAGGAGGAATTGTTCTTGATAAGTGCGCAGGTCTGGTAGCCGTCCAGGCGTGGCATCATGATGTCAACAAAAATGATGTCAGGCTGGGAATCGGCAATCTTGGCAAGAGCGTCAAATCCGTCAGTCGCGGTGATGACCTCACAGCCAACCTTTTTCAGAAGGGTTTCTGCGGTGCGACGTATGGTTTTACTGTCGTCGATCACCATGATCTTCAAGTTCTCGAAGTTGTCATCCATTGTCCAACTGCCTTGCGCTCAGCGACTGTCGTTGTTTTAAAACGGGGGTTTTAACACAAACCTTAAGGTTCATCTATAAACCCCGCTCA
Organism: Marinobacter sp. F3R08; assembly: GCF_018860425.1. Classification (GTDB taxonomy): domain Bacteria; phylum Pseudomonadota; class Gammaproteobacteria; order Pseudomonadales; family Oleiphilaceae; genus Marinobacter. The sequence continues at coordinate 347,730 of NZ_JAHKPI010000014.1, forward strand.
TTTATAGATTATCAATGGCCGGATAAAAAGTATTTGTTTGTGACCAAATGTACTGTTGCCTGCAATGTCACGTAAATGACTGAGGATTTCTCCGGATGCATTTGCAGCTCGGGTACAATACCATCTGGTTTCATAGCATAGCACTTAATGTCCGGTCCGCTCTGCAGACCGGTTCGTGTTTTTAACCCTCAGGAGTGCAGGAACGCCCATGACCGTCAGACTCGGGATCGTAATGGATCCGATTGAAGATATTCACTTCAAGAAAGACAGCTCACTGGCCATGTTGCTGGCTGCCCAGAAACGCGGGTGGCAGATCGAATACATGGAGCTGCCGGACATGTATCTTGATGGCGGCAAGGCCATGGCGCACACCCGGGATCTGACTGTCCATATGGATCCCGAAAACTGGTATAGCTTCGGTGCGGCCCAGGATCGGGTTTTGGGCGATCTGGATGTCATTCTCATGCGCAAGGATCCGCCGGTAGATCGTGAGTTCCTGATGGCCACCTATATACTGGAAGCGGCCGAGCAGCAGGGGGCTCTTGTGGTTAATCCAGCGTCCACGCTGCGCGACTGCAACGAGAAACTGTTTGCCACCCAGTTCGAGGATTTGACGCCGCCGCTGTTGGTCAGTCGCTCGGCAACCCGTTTTCGTGAGTTTTACGCCCAGCACGGTGACATCATCATGAAGCCGGTAGACGGGATGGGCGGGCATTCGATCTTCCGGGTCCGGGAGAACGATTTCAATCTGGGGGTCATTATTGAAACCCTGACCAATTACGGCGCTCATCAGGCCATGGCCCAGAAATACATTCCGGAAATCCGTGATGGCGACAAGCGCATCCTGCTGATTGACGGTGAGCCGGTGCCCTATGCGCTTGCGAGAATCCCTTCTCAGGGAGAGAATCGGGGTAATCTTGCCGCTGGAGGTCGAGGTGAGGGGCGTGAACTGACCGCTCGGGATCGGGAAATCTGTAAGCGTGTTGCACCGGTGATTCGGGAAAAAGGTCTTATCTTTGTGGGCCTGGATGTCATCGGCGATTATCTCACTGAAATCAATGTCACCAGCCCGACCTGCATCCGGGAACTCGATTCGGCGTTTGGAATCGATATTGCCGGGCTTTTGATGGATGCAATTGCAAAACGCCTGGATCAGGCATAATCCGGTCACGACGACCGGGCAGGTTTAACGAAAGGATCCGTATCAGGCATGGCAGTTCAGGTAAGCGACTTCGACCGGTTTTCCTTCACCCTTTTTATGGCGTTGGCGGTGCACGCTATCGTGGTGCTGGGAATTACCTTTGCGCCGGAGTCGCCGCGCTCTTCGGCCCAGACCATGGAAATTACCTTATCTCAGTTTGACGATGAGGAAGCCCCGGAGAAAGCGGATTTTTTGGCCCAGACCAGCCAGAAAGGCAGCGGAACCCAGGATGAAGTCCGGGAAATGACCACACCACAGCCGGCGGACGTCAGCCAGCCGGAAGTGGCTCAGGTTCAGCCCGAGCCTCCGGCCCAGACAGAGCCGCAGCCGCGCCAGGAAACTCAGGTTGTACAGACTGACAGCCAGTCCAGCCAGAAGGTCAGCAAGCCGGAAGAGCGCACAACGCCAGAAGAGGAACCTCTGCCGGTGCGGGAGAAAAAGAGCCTTATGGAGCGCAGTCTTGAAATTGCGAGTCTGGAGGCCCGCTTCGATGCGCAACGGCAAGCCTACGCCCGTAAACCCAGGGTGATGCGGGTTACTGCTGCCTCAACCTTGAAGTCCAGCAACGCCTGGTACGTTCAGAACTGGGTGAGTAAAGTGACCCGGGTGGGCAATATCAACTACCCGACCGAGGCGCGTAATGCCGGAATCCATGGCACACTCAGAATGCTGGTGTCGCTGAAGAAAGACGGCAGCATTAAAGAAGTGGCGATTCTGCAGTCATCTGGTAGCACCGTGCTGGACGACGCTGCAATCCGCATTGTCAGAATGGCCGCGCCTTTTGCTCCATTTCCCGACGAAATGCGACAAAATGTGGATGAACTCGAGATCATACGTACCTGGTCCTTCCAGCAGCGGGGTCTAACATCCGGATGACAGCATCAAAACACTCTCCTCACAGCCTGCGGCATCATTTCCTGGTGGCCTCACCCTATCTCGCTGATCCGCGTTTTCATGGCGGCGTCATCTATATCTGCGAGCATTCTGACGACGGTGCCCTGGGGTTAATGATTAATCATCCTCTGGACATTCATCTGGGCGAGATTCTGGAACAGCTGGATCTGGCCGGGGGCGAGTTGGATCTTCCGGTCTTCAGCGGCGGCCCGGTGCAACCGGAGCGGGGCTTTGTTCTTCATCCTCCCGGAACCGAATGGCAGAACACGGCAGAGGTGAACGAGGACGTTCTACTGACCACATCCCGTGACATCCTGGCGGACATTGGCCGTAACCAGGGCCCCGCCGAGTATCTGGTGGCACTGGGCTACTCTGGCTGGAGTGAAGGCCAGCTGGAAGAGGAGCTGGGTAGCAATGCCTGGCTGACCTGCCCCGCCACCACCGACGTTCTTTTCCGCACGCCCTGGGCTGAGCGCTACAAAGCGGTACTGGGTCTTATCGGCATTGATCTCAACCAGCTCAGTGAGTCGGTGGGTCATGCCTGAACCGACAAGCCGTCGCGTCATGGCGTTTGATTTTGGTACCCGCCGGATTGGCGTTGCGATCGGGCAGGAACTGCTGGGCACCGGGCAGCCCGTGGCGCTGATTCCCGCTCGCGATGGTATCCCCGACTGGCAGCAGATTGAAGCCGTGCTGGAAGAGTGGCGTCCGGACCTTGTGGTGGTTGGTCTGCCACTGAATATGGATAACACTGAGAATGATATGTGTGCCCGGGCACGAAAATTCGGCAAGCGTTTGCATGGCCGCTACCACGTTCCGGTTGAAATGGTGGATGAGCGGCTCTCCAGTTTTGAGGCCAAGGGCGAGGTCATGGCCGCCGGTGGCAGCCGTGATTTTGGCCGCCACGGAGTCGATGACCGGGCCGCGGTGCTGATCCTGGAAACCTTTTTTAACAGTGAGAATTGAATGACGGCATTGCTTGATATTGATCAGTTACTGGACCAGATGGAAGGCGGGCTGCGTCAGGTACTTGAACAACGGGGGATCGAGTCTCCGGTGTTGATTGGTATTCGTACCGGCGGTGTCTGGCTGGCGGATGTGCTCAGCAAACGGCTCGGTACAGAAGAGCCATTCGGCGAACTGGACATTTCTTTCTACCGGGATGATTTCAGTCGTATCGGTCTGAACCCCCGGGTCAAACCTTCAAGTCTGCCGTTCGATACAGAAGGTCGCGATATCATACTGATTGATGATGTCATCATGAGCGGTCGGACTATCCGGGCAGCAATGAACGAGATCTTCGATTATGGCCGTCCAGCCAGTATCATACTGGCCACGCTGATTGATCTTGGCGCCCGGGAACTGCCCATACAGCCAGATGTGACGGGCCGGGCGCTGGCTCTGGAGTCCCATCAGCGCGTCAAGCTGCGTGGCCCCGACCCGCTCCGTGTTGAGCTTCAGGAAGCCGGACAATAAACCTCCGAATCAGATAACAGGCGACCCATGACCGCGAATGACTCTTCCCCGCACCACTTGCAGCTGACCCGGGATGGTCAGTTGCGGCATTTTCTTACCCTGGATGGCCTGAACCGCGCCTTGCTGACCGATATTCTCGATACTGCGGATTCGTTTATCGAGGTAGGTGAGCGCACGATCAAGAAGGTACCGCTACTGCGGGGCAGAACCGTCGTGAACCTTTTTTTCGAGTCCAGCACCCGGACTCGCAGTACCTTCGAACTGGCGGCCAAGCGTTTATCCGCGGATGTGCTGAATCTTGATATCAGCACATCTGCCACCTCCAAAGGCGAATCCCTGTCTGACACCCTGCTGAACCTCGAGGCCATGGCCAGCGATATGTTCGTGGTCCGGCACTCCCAGAGTGGCGCCCCCCATTTTATTGCCGAGAGCGTGACCCCGGGCGTGGCCATTATCAATGCCGGTGACGGTCGCCATGCGCATCCGACCCAGGCCATGCTGGACATGCTCACTATCCGCCAGAAAAAAGGACAGTTCGAAGGTCTGAAGGTGGCCATCGTTGGTGACGTGCTGCACTCCCGGGTGGCCCGCTCCCAGATTCGGGCCCTGAATGAGCTGGGCGCTGGGGAGGTCCGGATCATCGCGCCCGGAACCCTGCTGCCCAAAGATGTGGAAAGTCTGGGCTGTAAGGTCGAATACGATATGACGCGGGGCATGAAGGACCTGGATGTGGTGATCATGCTGCGTCTCCAGAAAGAGCGTATGGAAGGAGCTCTGTTGCCCAGCGAGCGGGAGTTTTACCGATTGTACGGTCTGAACCAGCAGAAGCTGGCGCTGGCTCACCCAGACTGTATCGTTATGCACCCCGGTCCCATCAACAGGGGCGTTGAAATCGAATCGGCTGTGGCCGATGGGCCGCAATCGGTGATTCTGAATCAGGTCACCAATGGCATTGCCATCCGCATGGCGGTCATGTCCATGGCGATGGGCGGGCAGGTAGCAGAGCGTCAGCAGAAATTGAGCGAGAGGGGCCAGGCATGACTAGTGTCAACACATCCGGAAGCAGCCTGAAGATTACCGGAGGCCGACTTTTCGATGGTTACAGCGAAGAGCGGGACAATACGGCCTTGCTGATTCGGGACGGCCGGATTGCGGCGATTGGCGAAGCGGCTGCCCGGGAAGACGCTGATGAAATCATTCACGCAGGAAACAGCGTGATCTCGCCAGGCTTTGTGGATCTTTGTTGTAACCTCCGCGAACCGGGGAATGGTCAGAAGGGCAACATCGCCTCCGAAACCCTCGCGGCTGCCCATGGCGGATTTACCACAGTGTGTGCCTCTCCGGAGACGTCGCCGGTCAATGATTCCAGTGCCGTCACCCATCTGATCCGGGATGGTGCGGCCAGCCGGTCTCCCATCCGGGTTTTACCCGTGGGTGCAATAACCCGTGGCCTTGAGGGCGATCTGCTCAGTGATATGGCTGGACTGGCCGCTGCCGGGTGTGTGGCGGTGGGGAATGGGTCCCGGGGTGTTCGTAACGCGCGTATATTGCGCCGGTGCATGGCCTACGCCCAAACATTCGGTCTGACGGTGATGTTCAGTCCCGAGAACCAGGCTCTGGCCGCCGACGGCTACGCCCACGATGGTCTGGTCACTTCCCGGTTGGGCCTGCTTGGTATTCCGGAAGTGGCAGAAACGGCTGCGGTCATGGAAATGCTGTTGCTGGCGGAGGAAACTGGGGTTCGTTTGCACCTGAGTCAGTTGTCCTGCGGCCGCAGTGTTGAAATGCTGAGGGATGCCCGTCGTCGCGGTATTGCGGTAACCGCCGATGTCGCGCTGCATCAGCTGGTGTTTACCGAGGATGCCCTTGCAGGGTTTGATAGCCGCTTCCATGTCCGGCCGCCTCTGCGCAGCGAGAGTGACCGGAAGGCCCTGATTGCCGGTGTCCGGGACGGCGTCATTGATGCCATCGTCAGCCAGCATCAGCCCCACGATACCGCCGCGAAGCAGGCGCCTATGGCCGCCACCGAACCGGGACTGTCGAGTATTGAGAGTGTGCTGTCGTTGGGGCTGGAGCTGGTAGAGATGAATGAACTGGCACTGCCTGACCTGATCCGGGCGCTGACCACCGGTCCAGCAGCTGTGCTTGGCCGAACGGCTCGTCTGGAGGAGGGTGAAACCGCTGATATTTGCCTGTTTGATCCCGACGCCTTCTGGACTCCGGATTCGAAAACACTGGTTTCGGCTGGTCGCCACGCACCTGTGACCCATCGGGAATTACCGGGCGTTGTCAGGCTTACTCTGAGTGAGGGTCGCAAGGCCTGGCCGCAGACAGCAGGCTGACCCCGGATCATTGTCTGAAAGTGCGGCAGAGGTTGCGGAACCTCTGTCGACATCATCACAGATTACCCCCCTGTTGCTGAAAAACGCTTGATGGAAGGCACCTGTGCCAACGTATTCTTGTAGCCGTCGCCTTATGGTCGACCAAGAAAAACGTGGCCTGGCCAGTGCCGATGAGTGGACTGGCGCCCGACAATAATAATCAGGAGTCATCCCGTGAAATCAGCAAACCTTCCCCGAAGGGTGGCCATGGCGGCTGCCCTGTGTGCCAGCCTGGCGCTTCCCTTGATAGGGCATGCGCAGAACGAGCCTCTGGAACGCAGTTTTTGCGTTTTTGATCCGGTTGGCGCGAATGGACCTCTGTTTACCATTACCAAGACCTTTCAGCCGGTTGCTCTGCAAAACGGAATCAAGCTGGCTCTTCGCGCGTATACCGATGAAAAGGTTGCCGCCGAGGACTTCAAGGCGGGCCAGTGTGATGCCGTTCTGTTGACCGGGACCCGGGCCCGGGAGTTCAACAAGTTCACCGGTACCCTCGAAGCCATGGGCGCTGTTCCCGGCGAAGAGGAAATGCGCCTGCTGTACAACACACTGAGTCAGGCCAAGGCCCGGCCGTTTCTGATTGACGGCCCCTATGAAGTGGCCGGGGTTTTCCCGGGTGGAGCTATTTACCTGCATACCCGTGATCGCAGTATCGATTCCGTCCAGAAACTGCAGGGTAAGCGGATTGCTACCCTGGATTACGATCAGGCATCCGTGCGGATGGTGCGTCATGTGGGGGCCTCGGTGGTAGGGGCCAACTCGGCGAACTTTGCCGGCAAGTTTAATAATGGCAGTGTCGACCTGGCGTATGCCCCGGCGGTTGCCTACACCCCGTTAGAGTTATACAAAGGCGTTCAACCGAATGGTGCAGTGGTCAAATACGCGCTCGGTTATATGAACTTCCAGGTCATCATTCATCGGGACCGGTTCCCGGATTCCGCCGGTCAAATGGTGCGCGATCAAGCGATAAAGCGTATTGATGAGGCCTATGAAATCATCGCCCAGGCCGAAGCAGAGATTCCGGATGAGGTCTGGATGCATCTGCCCCGGGAGGATACCGCTGAATACGATAAGATGCTGCGCAAGGTGCGCCTGTCGTTACTGGAAGACGGTGTCTACGACGAGCGGGCCATCAAGCTCATGAAAGCGATTCGGTGTCGGGTAGATGCCACCCGTTCCGAGTGTGCCTCGGTTGCAGGAACCTGACACCGGAGTGGGGCAGGCCCACTTGCGCGGGCCTGCGCCTGACTAGCGGATTTCGTCTTTCAGAGCTTTTCCGGCCTTGAAGCCGACAGTCTTGCTGGCAGGGATGCGAATGGTCTCGCCGGTTTGCGGGTTGCGTCCGTCCCGAGCCTCGCGGCTCCGGATGTTGAAGGTGCCAAAACCGATCAGGGTGACATCTTCTCCGCGTGAGGCCGCGGCTGACACCTGATCGGTGAACGCAGTAATCACTTCGCTGGCCTTGTCCCGGGTTAGCTCAGTGCGTTCGGCAATGGCTGCCGCGAGTTCAGGTTTGAGCATCGGATACTCCTTTGTTTTAGTTCTGCTGGTTCGGTCTGTCCTGGCCGGAATCGTTACGACTCACGGTTGCACCAATCTATAGTGGCTTCCTGCCCATTGTGCAAACCCTGACGGCAACGGTGTGCGCAATTCGGTGTCATTTGCGGCATCGGTCGCATAAAAACACAACCCTCTAAGCCATAATGCGCGCCTGGTTACAGTCTGTAACAAACGTGTTCGTTTGCCAGAGCCCGCCTCGCCTATTGCAGCAAGGCGGCATCAGAACAAAAACGAAAAGGTGAAGAAGGTATGATCCATTTCCGGAGTGCCGCCCTCAAGACGCTTTTTTTCCCACGCCATCTGAAATGCCTCGCGCTGGCTGTAACGGCGAGTGTGGCCCTGAGCGGCTGTGGTGCGGTCAATAATATGATCTACAAGACCACCGGGGATGTAATGCAGGGCTTTTCCCGGGATCACACGGTTCCGTTTCTTATGCTCAGTGATGATCTGGCTATGGGGTGTGCCATGAGCCAGGCAACGGCCCCTCTGTTGATGTCTTTCGGTCGGGTTACCCATGAGCCAGACCAGCTTGCAGTGATGCTTTACCTCTCTGCCGGTGGCTGCGCTGAAGAGGATGCCAGGCAACATGAGTTGGCTGCCCTTGCTGCCCTGCATGCCGTAAACGGGAATGCCGCACAGGATGCCATGATCCGTCAGAAGCGAGCATACGCAGTCGCCGCCCGGCGCTATTTTACCGCCTGGCAACATCATAGTGCGCACTACGGCAATCCTGCGGATGGGGAGTGTCCGGACTTTGATGACGACCTGGACGAGTTTATCTATATGGCCGGTCTGCTGTCCGGTCTTCAGGCATTGAACGCCCAGATTCAGTCAACCTCATCCATTGGTGTCCCTGCCAACCTTGGTTCCATCGCTGCCCGGGCCTCCAGTTGTCTTGAAAATGACAAATGGTGGGGGGCGCCTATGGCCCTGCGGGCAACCGTCTGGGCCATGATCCCGGGCGCCCAGCCAGAAGGCGAGGATGCGTTCGAGCGGTTGGCTATTGCCGGCAGGCAGGGAGAGGCTGCGGGAGTTCGTTTGCCACATGTATTCCACGCCATAGCTGCCCTGAATAAAGGGGACGAGGCGATGGTCCGGCAGGTGATTCGCAAGCACGCGGAGTCTCTTGAGACCACGCCGGCCAATGAGAACTGGCGATTTGTGGATGCTATGGCAACGGACATGATCGTTGCAGTGTCTGACCGTCTGTGGGCTGAAAACACGGGGCATCGCACGCCTATGGGCCAGCTTGGCTCCTTCTGGGACGACCAGTCGGGCAACGTTGAAATCATGGATCTGGATGATCTTCTGTAACCACTCCATACCCAGAGTAATCAGTTATGTCGAAGGGCGGTTTTCAGCGTAGCGGGTTGGAGTGGTTTTCATCGCTGCCTGCCTGTCTGCTTTTGCTGGCGGTGGTTATTTTCTCCACCAGCAGTGACATTCACAATCAGATGCTGCGCGGAGGCGAAGAGCTCTGGAGCGGCTACTACAAATTGCGAATGGATCCGGTCCAGCCCACGTGTGATCCGAACAGGGATATTGAAGCGGCGGTGGCTGCCGAGCTGGCAGCCGGCACCGTAGCGGACGACCCCATGGCGGCGTTGCTGGGTACCGAGGAAAAAGACCCGGCCGATGTCCGGCTAGCGATCGAGCGGGCGGTCGCAGATTGTCGCGCGGCACTGCAGGATTTCGACGACCTCAGAGGTCAGCTGACACCCGGTTTGAAAGTCTATCGGGCCGCCGAGCTGTTCATTGCCGACCTGATCGCGTTTGGCCTGGAGTCCCAGCGTTTTGTGTTGGTGATCCTGGTTATGTTGTGCGCTGTAACCGCCACGCTGACCCGACATCACATCGCCATGCGCGCTATGGAGACCCGGCTGGATTACACCGTCTCCCATACCCTGCAAACCATTGCCAATGCCATGTTGCTGGGTTCAAGCGCGATTTTCCGGCAGTCCAGTCTGGGCTCAGCCACCGCGGTATCCTCAGAAGAACTGTTGCTGCACAATTTCTGGATTGCAGGCTTCGCTTGCCTGACGCTGGCCAGTCTGTACCGGTTGTTTCGGGTGCCGGAGGATCTCCGGGGTGGTGGCAGTCTGAACAAGGCCTTGCTGGCCGTACCACTCTATACCGTGATGTGCCTGATATCTGGCAGCTATTTCGCCCTGATCGGACACGCTTCCGGGATTGGTATCTACCTCGGCAAGATGATGGAGCTGTCCGACATGTTCCTGAACGTAGGGTTATACGTTTGGGTCGGTATGATGCTCAAGCAGACCCACCTTGCCACCCTGGTGTTCAACGTTTTCCGGCCCTGGCGCATGCCACCGGAAATGCTGGCGGTTGTAGCGGTTCTGGTTGCTGCCGTGCCGACAGCCTATACCGGTGCTTCTGGTATCTTCGTAATTGCGGCCGGTGCGGTAATTTACACAGAGCTTCGTGCGGCCGGCGCCCGACGACACCTGGCCCTGGCAGCTACCGCCATGTCTGGTTCTCTGGGGGTGGTGCTGAGACCTTGCCTGTTAGTGGTTGTGATTGCCTATCTGAACCGGGAAGTAACCACTGACGAGCTGTTCGGCTGGGGTATCTGGGTGTTCGTGCTGACCGCCACAATGTTCGCGCTTGTGGCTCTGAGTGTGAATCGTCAGGGCCAATTCAATCTGGCGCCCTCTGCCGAGGCTTTCCCGGCCATGATGCAGGCACTCAAACCATTGATCCCCTATGTGCTGGTCATCGCTGCCGTAGTGTTCTTCTACCGCTTGGTTCTGGACGTGGGCATGGATGAATTCTCGGCACCAAGGCTGCTGCCAGTCATCATGCTCGCAATCCTGGTGTATGAGTCTGTCAGTCTGAAGAACCGGAGAAGAAAAGCCTCAGGAGACATCAACCATAAGAGATTGGAGTGGAGTCTTCGTAATGCCACCAACGATACGACGGCGGAAATTGGCGCTTTGTTATTGTTGCTTGGTCTGTCGGTCAGCATTGGCGGAGTGATCGAGCGGGCTCACCTGATGGAGGCTTTCCCGCAGGCGTTTAACAGTGCCTGGTCAGCCATGCTGTTAATGGTGGTCATTCTCGTGATCCTGGGCATGATCATGGACGCGTTTGGCGCTGTGATTCTGGTAACCGCCACCGTTGCCACAATTGCATATTCCAGCGGGATTCATCCGGTCCATTTCTGGATGGTGACACTGGTGGCGTTTGAGCTGGGCTACCTGAGCCCCCCAGTGGCTCTGAACCATCTTCTGACCCGGCAAGTGGTTGGTGAGGCAGAAGTGCTCGCAGCCCAACAGGAGGCGGGGACGTTCTATCAGCGCCACGAGCGTATCATCATGCCACTCATTGCTATGGGTATTTCTCTAGTTCTGGTGGCCTTCGTGCCGCTGATATTTTATGCCTGAGTCATGTTGACCAGCGCGCGCCGTCTAACGACGGCGCGCAATCAACTCTCTGAGTGTCACAGGAAGGACGCCTCGCAACTGGTCTGCCAAACGCTGTTCGTTCCGCTGCCATAGTATGCCGAGCCATATGATTCCCAAGCCGATAAAGGTGAGTGCAATGGGAAACATCAGGCTCTCTTTAAAGACTTCATAAGCGAGATAGCCAAGGTATCCAGCAACCCCCAATCCTCCGAAGACCACAAAGACTCTTCGGCCCAGAGTGGCACCGGTAAGAATCATTGCAACATTCATCAGACAGTAGAGCAACTTGCTCCATTCGCTGCTGGAACTCGTAAACGACAGCCCCGTCCAGAATGCCGTGACACCAAAGATATACAGCCAGAACGAAAAATCACGGCTACTTTTGTTCCGGATGTCTACCCAGAGTGCAAGCAGGGTAATCAGGAGCCCGAACCATAGCGACACCAGTCTCCTGAGCTCCCAGGAAACGTACTCCTTGTCGAACAGAAAAGGAGTCAGGTCCATGCTCATATACCAGAGCGTGACGGCCACGGGCATAACCAGAAACGGTAGCCGGTAGCGCCAAAGCATGATTGCGCCTGCCACCAGCGTGGCCAGTTCCATGAACAGCCAGCTCCAGTCAATAAAGCGATGGTAGTCACGGTATTCATGGTCGTCCGACCACCAGCCCATACCGGCCTGAAAGCCGAAGACGGCCAGGGGAGTGAGTACGACAACGAAGGTGGCAGTAATTCCCGCTGGAATCTTCAGATCCATGCGGTGTAGAAACACTTCGGTCAGCCATAGCCCTGCACCGGCGTATATCACGGCGATCAGGAGTAAACCCCACCCGCCAAACAATTCCCAGGACAGGGTCATGAACAGACTCATGGCGCCGATGGCAATCAGGCCACCCAGATAATAGAGAATGTGGGTAAATCGAAAGGATGGTGTCTGTTGACCATGTTCTGAAAACAGTGCCCAAAGCTGATCGGCCTGCTCTTTGGTTATGATTTCGTCTCTGGTGGCCTGATCAAGAACACTGCGTTTGAGCTCCATGATCAGCGATTGCCCCACATTTTCGAGACGGCTGCATCAGAGCCCAGCGTTCCGACGATCACTGAGACGCTCCCGATGCCAAGGAACACAAGTACCGGAATCAGGGCGCCGACTTTTCCGGTATACGCCATCGCGATGGCTGATACCGTTGCCAGAAAGAGGAACAGAACACCCACCACGTTCAGGATGGTCCGGTGTGAATCCTTGTAGTTGGGTCCGACGTTCCCCGACTCCAGTGGCCGGAGGATAAAAGAGAAAAGCTGTCGCAGGCGCTGTTTCATGAAGCCGTTTCCTTGATTATGTTGCGCTATCATACAAAAAAAGCGCCGTGCTTTCGCAGGGCGCTTTCTGATAGACCGATGCTGGATCAGCTCAGTTTCGGGCCGGCTTCAACAATCGAATCTGCCACGTCAAACTTCTTGAAGTTCTCGACGAACTGGGCGATCAGTTCCTGAGCCTTGCCGTCGTAATAATCCGGGCTTACCCAGGTGTTCCGGGGGTTCAGCAGCTCGGTATCTACGCCCGGAACGTGCTTGGGCACATCCAGGTTCAAGGTTGGCAGGTGCTCGGTTTCCACGTCATCCAGATCACCGTTCTGGATTCCGGCGATGATGGCCCGGGTGGTCGGAATGCTGAATCGCTGTCCTTCACCGTAGGGACCACCGGTCCAGCCGGTGTTTACCAGGAAGACCTTGCTGCCAAACTCATCCATTCGCTTCATAAGAAGTTCGGCATAGACGCCGGCCGGACGGGGGAAGAAGGGCGCACCGAAGCAAGTGGAGAACGTGGACTTCAGTTTTGATGAGGAGCCCATTTCCGTGGAGCCCACCAGCGCGGTGTAGCCGCTCAGGAAGTGGTAAGCAGCGCCTTCACGGCTCAGGATGGACACGGGCGGCAGAACGCCGGTCATGTCACAGGTCAGAAATACAATGTGAGACGGCTCACCAGCCCGGTTCTCAATGACGCGCTTTTCCACATGCTCAAGCGGGTAGGCGCAGCGGGAATTTTCGGTCAGAGAGACATCGGTGTAATCCGGTTCGCGGGTCTCCGGGTCGATCATCACGTTTTCGACGATGGCGCCAAAGCGTATAGCGTCCCAGATGATCGGCTCGTTTTTCTTGGACAGATCAATGCACTTGGCGTAGCAACCGCCCTCGATATTGAATACGGTGCCGGGGCCCCAGCCATGCTCATCATCGCCGATCAGGAAGCGATGTGGATCCGCGGAGAGCGTGGTTTTGCCGGTGCCGGACAGGCCGAAGAACAGGCAGGTCTCGCCATCTTCACCGACGTTGGCGGAGCAGTGCATGGGCAGCACGTCTTTTTCCGGCAACAGGAAGTTCTGGACTGAGAACATCGCCTTCTTCATTTCGCCGGCGTAATGCATGCCTGCCAGCAGAACTTTGCGCTTGGCAAAGTTGATCATCACGCAGCCATTGCTGTTGGTGCCGTCACGCTCTGGCACGCACTCAAAGTTTGCAGCGTTCAGAATTTGCCATTCCTGCTTGTCAGCCGGGTTGTAGCTGTCCGGGCGAATAAACAGATTGCGGCCGAAGAGATTCTGCCAGGCGGTTTCGGTGGTCATTTTAACCGGCAGATAATGTTCCGGGTCGGAACCCACATGAACATGAGACACAAACTGGTCTTTTTCGGCGATGTAGGCTTCAACACGGTCCCAGAGAGCGTCGAACTTTTCGGCGTCGAAAGGACGGTTGATCGGCCCCCAGTGGATATCGTCCGAGGTGCTTGGCTCCTCGATGATATAGCGGTCCATGGGTGACCGGCCTGTGCGGTCGCCGGTTCTTACTACCAGGGAACCGTTGGAAGCCAGCTGGCCTTCTTCACGTGCCAGCGCCAACTCGACCAGTTGTGCTGTACTCAGATCACAATAAGTGTTGCTCACTTCGACCTCGCCCTCGGGATGTCTTAGTGATTGCCCAGCCCGCCCCCCATTATTGACGGAAATCTGAGCAATCGGGTCAATTCAGGCGCGCTATTATGCCAGAGACGCCGGTAAAAAACGACTGCCCGGGAAGCCTTGTTGTCAGGGACTTCCCGGCGAATCAAACAGGCCTCTAGTGTAACGTGTGGCCGGTGAAAAGATGATCAATATCATTTCTATCGAAGCGATAGTGTGCGTGACAGAACTGGCAATCCATCTCGATGGAGCCCTGTTCGTCCAGAATGCTGTAGCATTCTTCCTGACCTATGGCTTCCAGTGCACCGAGGGTGCGCTCCCGGGAGCAACTGCAACGGAAAGCGACGGGTTCTGCGTCGAACAACCGAACCGTTTCTTCATGGAACAGACGGTGAAGCAAGGTTTCACTGTCGAGCTCGAGCAATTCAGCGGCTGCCACTGTCCGGGCCAGGTGGTTTACCCGCTCCCAGAGATCGTCGTCTTCCTCTGTTGCACCCGGCAGGCGTTGGAGCATGAGCCCTGCGGCGCCATTTTCATCGGCAAAGAGAAACAGGCTGGTGGGAATCTGTTCCGAGCGGTCAAAGTATTCCTCAAGGCATCCGCCAAGCGTCTCCTGTTCCCGCGGCACCACGCCCTGATAGCGATTGCCACGGTTCGGCGTAATAGTAATGGCCATTCGCCCCTCGCCGAGTAAATCATGGAAGTTGTCTTCGCTGACCGCCTGTTCATCAAAGCGCGCCAGACCACGGATATGCCTGTCGTGGCTGCATTCGGCCATCAAGGTGCGCAATGGACCTTCGCCCTGGGCCTGGATCGAAAGAGTGCCCTCAAACTTGAGAGTGCTGCTCATCAGAATGCTGGAGACCAGCGCCTCTCCCAGGAGTTCCCGGACGGTGTCCGGATAGGGAGCCTGGCTGCCGATTTTCTGATAGCTCTCGCCGAGTTGCACCCAGGCTCCCCGCACCTGGCTGTGTTCAAAAATAAAGCGCTGGAACTGGTCGCGGGATGCCATGTTGTGTCTCCTGAATGCTGGATGCCTGTCGTTGCACGTTGGCTATGGGCAGGGTGTAAAGAGTTTAGAGGCCGTTTTGATCGCGGAAGCGCTGAATATCTCTCCGGTCTTTCTTGGAGGGACGTCTGGCCGGAGGAAGCTGTGCTGCCTGCATGGTTTTTCGCTGCCAGGCCATTTCCTCGCGTTTCTTGGCGCTGTCTTCGGTTTCGTGATAGAGCTTCTGGGCCTCGGGCGCACCACGGCGACGGTCACTGATGTCATCAACAATAACGACCTTTTCCTGCCAGCCCAGGCGCAACGTAAGCTTTGCGCCTGCCTCCACAAGCCTGCCGGGCTTGCAGCGCTGATTGTTGTAATGAACCTTGCCACCCTCAATTGCTTCCTTTGCCAGGGAGCGGGTCTTGTAGAAGCGGGCGGCCCAGAGCCATTTATCGAGTCTTATACGTTGGTCGTCAGCGGTTGATGCCGTCATGTCTCCTCACCTGATGGGCTAGTGGGCCAATTATACCTCTGTCATCGACCGGATGGCAGGGGCGACCGTTGGCGAAGGGAGGGCAAAACTTCGTCGAAGTGGTGGATGCTGGGAATTTCCGGGTGCTGTTGTCGGGCATCTTGCTGACTGTCCGGTGCAAGCACGGCAAGGCACTGGGCAATACCGGCGGCAATAGCGCTTTCGAGTACCGGAAAGCTGTCATCAACCATTAAAGTCTTGCGCGCATCGTAGGGCGACATTTTTTGTAGATCGTGCCAGAACGACGGATCTTCCTTGGGCTTGCCCAATTGATGGCTGGAGACGATAGCGTCCACCCGTGAGGCGAGGCCGGTGCGTTGAAGCTTCAGGGCCAGGGGGTCTGGGTGGCAGTTGGTGACGATTACTGATTGGAGCCCTGAGCTCCGGAGCGCGTCCAGAAAGTCTTCCACATGGGGCCTGTAACCGATTCGGTCACCTACTTCTGCTTTCAGGCCCGTGATGTCCAGGGATAGCCGCTCGCTCCAATAGTCAGTGCAATACCAGTTCAGTGAACCGCGCTCGGCCATGATCATTGTAATCAGCTGGTCTTTCGCTTCCTGAGGATGAAGGTTGTAGCGCTCGGCATAGCGCGCTGGCAGATGTTCGAGCCAGAAGTGGTTGTCAAAATGCAGATCCAGCAGTGTCCCATCCATATCCAGGAACACAGTATTCAGGGATGACCAGTCAACCATAGAAAGAAACAGCCTGAGGAGTTTTCGTCAGGCTGCCGGAGTTTGGGCGCAAGGGCAAGCGGTGAAAATACGGAGTCTTGCCCTCTGGAAGGATCAGTTGTCGCTTTGCTCAACCTTTTCAGGCTTTTTGCCGATGCGGGTGCAGCGAGACAGCGCACGTAAGGTTGCCCTGGCCGGGGCGGGCGAATAAACAGTGGATCGATGGCATCTTCAGCGTTGGCATCGCGGGCAATAGACCGTCGAGCGATTGTTCATCCGGATTTCCTTCAGGGGATTTTCGCATTCTTTACAGGCCTCACTGCCTCGACCGTAAACCAGAAGGGATTGGGCAAAATAACCCGGCTTGCCATCGCTGTTCACGAAATCTCGCAGGGTGGTTCCGCCCATCAGTATGGCGGCACTGAGGGTTTCACGGATGGCGTCTGCCAGCCTGTGGTAGCGATCGAGACTGATCCGTCCGGCTTTACGGCGAGGGTGAATGCCTGATTTGAACAGGGCTTCGTTGGCGTAGATGTTGCCAACGCCGACAACTACCTGACTGTCCATGATGAAAGATTTTACCGGGGTGTTTTTACCCCGGGACAGCCGGAAAAGCAGCGCGCCATTGAACTCGGGGGCCAGAGGCTCTGGTCCGAGATGGCTGATCAAGGGGTGGTCAGCGGCAGAATCGGCCCACAGCCAGCAGCCAAACCGGCGGGGGTCGTTGAACCGCAGAATGACACCGGACTGTAACGCCAGATCAATATGATCATGAGTCATTGGTGGCGTGTTGTCGGTGATAATGCGCAGACTTCCGGACATGCCAAGGTGAACAATCACAGAACCCTGATCCATGTTCAGGAACAAGTACTTGGCTCGTCGGTCTATACTTCTGATGACCTGACCTTCCAGCTTTTCGCCCAGATCCGCCGGAACCGGCCAGCGTAAGCCGGCATTGCGGACAGTCACTCGGGCAACGGTTGCGCCTTCACAATGGGGGGCGATGCCGCGGCGGGTGGTCTCTACTTCAGGCAGTTCGGGCACAGGTGGTTATCTCCGGCGTAAACCATTTAAGTGTAAACAGTAACAAATTTGCATCCAAATACTGTTGTTGAGGCTTACAGCTGTACGCTAAAGTTGGAATGTTGGCTTTGTGCCAAAGTTTGGGATTTTGAGGATTTTCTATGTGGTTTAACGGTCTTCTTGACCTGTCGGTGATGCAGCTCATTCTGGTAACACTTGGAATGACCCACGTCACGATTGTCAGTGTTACGCTCTACCTGCATCGCCATTCGGCGCACAACTCGCTGGATCTGCATCCGGTTCTGAAGCATTTTTTCCGTTTCTGGCTTTGGTTGACCACCGCCCAGAACACCAAGGAATGGACAGCCATTCACCGGAAACACCATGCCAAGTGCGAGACCGAGGAAGATCCTCACAGTCCGGTGGTCCTGGGTATCCGCAAGGTTCTGTTTGAGGGCGCCGAGCTCTATGCAGAATCGGCAACGCCTGAAACGCTTGAGCGCTACGGGCAGCGCACCCCGGAAGACTGGGTGGAGCGCAATGTTTACAGCCGGTACAAGATGCTGGGGATCGCCCTGATGGCCGTTATCAACCTGGCCCTGTTTGGCGTTCATGGTATCTGGATCTGGGCGGTTCAGATGATGTGGATCCCGGTCTGGGCTGCGGGTGTGGTCAACGGTATTGGGCACTGGATGGGTTACCGGAATTATGAATGTGCCGACAACGCCCGGAATATTTCGCCCATAGGATTTCTTATCGGTGGTGAAGAGCTGCACAACAATCACCACACCTATCCGAATTCGTCCAAGCTTTCCCGTCGCTGGTTTGAAGTGGATGTCGGTTGGGGCTATATCCGGCTGTTCCAGTTATTCGGACTCGCCAAGCCGAAAGGCTATCGGCCTATAGCTCACCATGTGCCGGGCAAGCTGGAAATGGATGTGGAAACCGTTCAGGCGATTGCCAACAACCGGTTCGACATCATGCGACAGTACCGCAAACGTGTCATGGAGCCGGTGTTGCGCCAGCAAAAGTCATTGATGGATGATGAGATCCGTCCACGTTACCGGAAGCTCAAACAGCTATTGTCTCGTGAAATAACTCTGATTGAACCGAAAGAAAAGGAAACCCTTGAGGCGGTTCTGGAGCGCAATGCGGTACTGCGCCAGATTTATGAAAAGAGCCATGAATTGCAGGCGCTGTGGCGTCAGCGTGGGCTTAAACCCCAGGATAAATTGAACGCTTTGATGGAATGGTGCCGGGAGGCGGAAGCCAGCGGCATCCGGTATCTTGAGGAGTTTGCCGAGCACCTGCGGGCCTATTCGCTGCGCCCCGCTGCCTGAGTCAGCCCGGCGGCCAATGAAAATGAAGAGGCCAGATGAATGCGTTCATCTGGCCTCTTTTTGTTTCTGAGCATCCGTCATGCTGTCTCAGGGGATACCCGGAACAGAGAATAGGTAACCTGGCCGGCGCTCTTCTGTCGATGCAGGTGCCAGCTTGCAGGCACGGCCGGGGTAGGCGATTCGCTCTCGTGTTCCACGTAAACCCAGCCGCCGGGGTTTATCCAGGCTTCGTGCTCCAGAAGCGGAAACAGTTTTTCCAGCCAACCCTGTCGGAATGGGGGATCCATAAACACGATGTCGAACGGGGCGCGGTCTCTGTGTCTCAGGTAGTTTTCGACCTCTGCGCAGGCTACATCCCCGTTATCGGACTTCAACAGCCTGAGGTTGTCACGGAGTGCCCTGGCCAGCGCTGGTGTGTGATCCACCAGAGTGACCCTCCCGGCTCCTCTGGAGAGAGCTTCTAGCCCGAGTGCACCGGAACCAGCGAATAGATCCAGGCAGTCACTGCCTGCGATGTGGAAATTCAGCCAGTTGAACAGGGTCTCGCGGGTGCGTGCAGGCGTTGGCCGCACGCCACCGGCGTCCGGGAAGCGCAGTTTGCGGCTGCGCCAGTCGCCGCCTATGATTCGCAGTTCACCGGCGCCAATATCTTTACGTGCCGAACCCGCACCACGATTGGCCGGGTTTCTATTCGAGGGGCTCTGGCTTGCAGGTTTTCGGCGCGCCATAATCTCGGCTCCACGGGTCTGTTCGGTTCAGGGTCCAAGCGCGCATCTTACCGGAAACCTTCACGGGCGTGATAATCCGGACGACGCTCACTTCATCGGGACAGTCTGCTAGAATGTCGGCTTTATTTGTCCCGCCCATTCAGACTGATGGATTGACTTTATGACGGCAGAGTGGATTTCAATCGGCCTTCTGGCCCTTCTTGTGCTCGTATTTGTCCTGGATATCGCCGGTAACCGAAGCCGGGCGCCGCGCCCGAAACCGGTGCCACAGCGCAAACCAGAGATTGCCAAAGGGCCAGCGCCACAGCCGCAAAAGGTCCAGAGCGAAGCACCTGCCGCCGTTGAGTCGCAGCCCGAGCCCGAGCCGGTTGCAGAGCCAGAACCAAAGGTTGAGTCGGTGCCTGCCCCAGCGCCACAGACGGCGCCCGAGCCCGAGCCCGAACCCGAACCCGAACCCGAACCAAAGCCAGAGCCGCAGGTCAGCGTTTTCGAACGCATCCGGCAAGGTCTTGGGAAAACCCGGGCCAGTCTGACCGGTGGCCTGTCGGACCTGTTCTCGCTGAATAAGAAAATCGATGAGGACCTGCTGGAGGAGATTGAAACCACGCTGCTTATGGCAGACGTTGGTGTTACCGCCACGTCCGAAATTATTGATTCTCTCACCGACAAGCTTGAGCGTAATCAGCTCAAGGACGGAGAAGCTTTACGCAAGGCTCTGAGGGATGAATTGCATGGCCTGTTGAAGGATGTGACCCGGCCGCTGGAGGTCGACGCCGGTAAAGCGCCTTACGTCATCCTGATGGTTGGTGTAAACGGTGTGGGGAAAACCACCACCATTGGCAAGCTCACCAAGAAATTCCAGAACGAAGGGAAGTCGGTAATGCTGGCGGCGGGCGACACTTTCCGTGCTGCGGCGGTGGAGCAGCTACAGGTTTGGGGCGAGCGAAATAATGTGCCGGTCGTGGCGCAGCACACCGGCGCTGACAGCGCCTCGGTGATTTTCGATGCCATCCAGTCTGCGAAGTCTCGCGGCGTTGATGTGGTGATTGCCGATACCGCGGGTCGTCTGCAGAACAAGGACAACCTGATGCAGGAGCTGGAGAAGGTGGTCCGGGTGATGAAAAAGCTGGACGAGTCTGCGCCTCACGAAGTGATGCTGGTACTGGATGCCGGTACGGGACAAAACGCGCTGAATCAGGCTCAGGTGTTCCAGCAGGCGGTAGGTGTGAGCGGGATTACGTTAACGAAACTGGACGGCACCGCCAAAGGCGGTATTGTGTTCGCCATTGCCCGTCAGTTGCAGTTGCCCATCCGGTTTATTGGTGTTGGTGAGCAGGTCGACGACCTGCGCAGTTTCGACGCTGAAACCTTTGTGGATGCCCTGTTTGACGAATAGCTCAGAATACAGCCGCGCGGACATCGCCGATGATTGAGTTCCACCAGGTCACCAAGCGTTACGACAGTGATCACACCGCTCTGCGCCAGGTGAATTTTGGCCTGGAGCGAGGTGAGCTGGCGTTTCTTACCGGGCACTCCGGTGCCGGCAAAAGCACCTTGCTGAAACTGGTCATGGTGATGGAACGCCCCTCTGCTGGCGAGGTAGTGGTGGGCGGCCAGGTTCTCAATCGTTTGCCCCGCCGCCAGATCCCCTATATACGCCGGCACATCGGCGTGGTGTTCCAGAACCACCAGCTGCTGTTTGACCGGACTGTTTTCGACAATGTTGCTATGCCCCTGGAAGTCATGGGCGCGTCTCCCAGAGACACTGGCCGTCGGGTTCGGGCTGCCCTGGATAAGGTGGGCTTGCTGAAGAAAGAGAAAATGAACCCGATGCAGCTTTCCGGAGGGGAGCAGCAGCGTGTAGGTATCGCCAGGGCGGTGGTTAACAAGCCGCCGGTACTCTTGGCGGATGAGCCGACCGGTAACCTTGATCCGGAGCTGTCCGCGGATATCATGAATCTGTTTGGTCAGTTCAGCCAGGTGGGCGTCACGGTATTGATCGCCACCCACGATATTGCGCTGATTAACGAGATGGGGCGGCGTACCCTCACGCTGGATCATGGCCGGCTGATCGCCGGTGGTACCTCGGTTATCGGGGGGGCTGCCAGTGGCCTCTGATCCACGCAGAAAAGCCGAGTCTGCCCGTGGTGCCAACAAAGCCCGTTCGCCCTGGCGCGAGCAGGCTGAAAGCTACCTGACTCACCATCGCAAGGTGGCTGAAGACAGCGCCCGTCGTCTTTGGCAAACGCCGGTGGCCAGCCTGATGACCTGGACAGTGATGGGTGTTGCGTTGGCCTTGCCGGTAGCGCTTCTGCTACTGCTGACCAGTCTTCAAGGTGTCAGTGCCGGTTGGGAGAGCAGTGCCCGGGTGACTGCCTATATGGAGCTGGATGTGTCCCTCGATCGGGCCCGCGTGCTCGCCGATGACATTTCCGGCGATGGTCGGGTGGCTGGCGTTGAACTGGTTGATCGGGAGCAGGCATTAACTGAATTCCGGGCGTCGTCAGGACTCGAGGATGCCCTGGATTATCTTGAAGGCAACCCGCTGCCACACACATTGCTGATTACCCCGAAGGAAGGTGCCCGGTCCACCGAGGGCGTGGAAGGGCTCGTGCGGTTTGTCGAAGGCATGGAAGGGGTAGAGCTGGTTCAGGTAGATCTGGGCTGGTTGCAGCGTCTGAACGCCATGACAGATCTCCTGGCTCGTGCCGTCTGGGCGCTGGCGATCCTGTTGGCAGCTGCAGTTGTGCTGGTAATTGGCAATACGGTGCGGCTTTCTATCGAGAGCCGTCGTGACGAGATTCTGGTGGCGAAACTGGTGGGCGGTACAGACAGCTTTGTCCGTCGGCCTTTCCTGTATACCGGTACCTGGTTTGGATTGGGAGGGGGTGCTGTTGCGCTGATCCTGCTGCAATTGTCTATGTGGTGGCTCAGCGGCCCCATAGAGCGGCTGGCGGTGCTGTATCGAAGTGATTTTTCTCTCGACGGGCTGCAGATTGATGGTGCGCTGGCGTTGATTATTGTTGCGATGCTGCTAGGCTGGCTTGGCGCCTGGGTCGCGGTCAAGCGTCATCTGGATGACATGGAGCCGGGAGATATTGCCGGAGGATGATGATCCGGATAGCGGGAAAACCGTATTGAAGAAACAACTTGTACTGGCGTAGTTTGAGAGTCAGTAAAGTAACGGTGAAATTTCCAGCTGGTTGATATACAACGTTTTACTGGAGATTTTTGGAACTTTCAGAGTTCTTGGCGGTCTAAAAAGTAATTGATATATTTAAGGGCCGTTGGGTTCGGAGGTTAGAGCATGGGTACGAGTTTACAGCTGATTGACAGACTGGTTCCGGGCCAGAATCTCGAGTCTTATATTCAGGCCGCGAGCCGCATTCCGGTGCTCACAGTGGATGAAGAGCGGGCATTGGCAGAACGGCTTCATTACGAGGGCGACGTGGAAGCTGCCCGTCAGTTGGTCATGTCTCACCTGCGCTTCGTGATTCACATCGCGCGTAGCTACTCGGGTTATGGCCTGGCGCAGGCGGATCTGATCCAGGAAGGTAACGTTGGCCTTATGAAGGCGGTTAAACGTTTTAACCCGGAATACGGTGTGCGGCTGGTTTCTTTCGCCGTACACTGGATCAAGGCGGAAATTCACGAGTTTATTCTGCGTAACTGGCGCATCGTGAAAGTAGCCACCACCAAGGCTCAGCGTAAACTGTTCTTTAATTTGCGCAGCCAGAAGAAAAAGCTTGCCTGGCTCAGCCATGACGAGCTGAATGCGGTTGCTGAAGATCTTGGCGTCGAGCCGAAGGTGGTCCGCGAAATGGAAGGCCGTCTGGCGTCGCAGGATACCGCCTTTGACGGTCCTCAAGACGATGATGACGATAGCGCCTATCAGGCACCGGCGTACTATCTGGAAGATGCGCGCAGCAACCCTGCCACCCAGCTTGAAAATGCTGACTGGACCGATGATTCCAATGGTCGGTTGATGCACGCCCTGGAGCAGCTGGACGAACGCAGCCAGGATATTCTGCGGGAGCGCTGGTTGTCCGAGAGCAAGTCAACGTTGCACGAGTTGGCGGACAAATACGGCGTGTCGGCGGAACGTATCCGGCAGCTTGAAAAGAATGCGATGAAGAAGATTCGCATTCAGATGTCCGAGGCGGCCTGATCTATCGGCCAGTGTTCAAGGACACGGTAATTTTAAACGCCACCACCGGTTCCGGTTGGTGGCGTTTTTGTTTGTATAATCACCCGAACATTTGAGTAAGGCCCAGTGAAAATGACCTCGACTACTCCTCACGTCGCATTTCTTGGCATCGGACTAATGGGTGCGCCCATGGCCCGTAATCTGTTGGACGCGGGCTTTCCGATGACGTTATGGAACCGCACGGCCAGCAAGTGCGAGCCGTTTGCCTCGGAGGCATCGATTGCAGAGTCCGCTTCGCAGGCGGTTACCGGTGCCGACGTGGTTATCACGATGCTGGAAAACAGCGATGTGGTGGAGCGGGTGCTGGTGGAGCAGGGCGTGTTGGATGCCCTGAAGCCAGGTGCACTGATTATTGATATGAGTTCTATCCAGCCGTCTGTCGCCCGGCGCCATGCAGAACTCGCAGCGCAGCAGGGCGCAGGCTACGTGGATGCCCCGGTGTCAGGGGGTACGGTGGGCGCGTCTGAGGCGCGTCTGAGTATTATGGCCGGAGGCTCGGAAGCGGATGTGGCCCGTGCTTTACCGATATTCGAAGCGCTCGGAAAGTGCACCCGAATTGGCCCCGTGGGCTCCGGACAACTGGCAAAACTGGCCAATCAGGCTATTGTTGGCATCACCATTGGGGCTGTTTCCGAGGCGTTATTGCTTGCCGCAAAGGGCGGGGCGGATCCGGCGGCGGTTCGGGAGGCTCTGATGGGAGGCTTTGCGGGTAGCCGGATTCTGGAGTTGCACGGGCAACGGATGATTGACCGGGATTTCGCACCGGGTGCGCCTGCGCGTATCCAGCTCAAGGACATGCGGATGATTCTGGATGAGGCCCGTGCGGAAGAGTTAACGCTGCCACTGGCTCAGCAGACTCACAATGAATACCTGTCGCTGGTGGCCAACGGTCACAGTGATGTCGACCACAGTGGCCTGCTGCTTGAGCTGGAGCACCTGAACGGTGCGTTGCTTGGCTCTCTTGGCCGCGGCCCAAAGGAGTAACCAGGTGATGCCCCGATTTGCTGCCAATCTGTCCATGCTGTTCACGGAAGTGGATTTTCCCGAGCGCTTTGCCATGGCCCGGACCGCGGGGTTCAAAGGGGTTGAATACCTGTTCCCCTACGCCTGCCCAAAGGACCTGCTCAAACAGTTACTGAACGACAACCAGCTCACTCAGGTTCTGTTCAACCTGCCCCCCGGTGACTGGGATGCAGGCGAGCGCGGTATTGCCTGCCTGCCAGACCGGGTAGAGGAGTTTCGGGCTGGCGTTGAACAGGCTATTGAGTATGCCCGGGCCCTGGATTGCCGGCAGCTGAACTGCCTGGCGGGACTCAAGCCCACTGACCTGTCGGATGAAACTGCCTGGCAGACCCTGGTGAGTAATGTCAGTTGGGCGGCCGGGAAGCTGGCGGACGAGAATATAACCCTCTGCCTGGAGGCAATTAATTCCAGAGTGGACATGCCGGAATTCTTTCTGGATACCTCCGGCAAGGTGCTCGCATTGATTGAGGACGTTGATGCCGACAACGTTCGCCTGCAATACGACCTCTACCATATGCAGATTATGGAAGGAGATCTGGTGCGCTCAATGGAGTGCCTGTTGCCGTGGATTGGTCACATCCAGTTTGCAGATAATCCCGGTCGCCACGAGCCCGGAACCGGAGAGATTAACTTTTCGAATGTTTTTGAGGCCATCGACACCATGGGCTATGAAGGTTGGGTAAGCGCCGAATATCGGCCCACGGGCGCCACTGCTGACAGTCTGAGCTGGTTTGCAGGGGGGCGCTGACCGTCGCCATTGGCGACACCCTCTTACAAGATCGTAACTGGCCGGGTTGCCAACTTCTTCGTACCCTTGTCGTTACTGTAATCCGCTATCGGGAGGAGAGCCGGTGAAAGCACTGGTAATCGAAGACGATCAGGACGTTGCAAATTATCTTGTCAAAGGGCTGAAAGAATCCGACTTTGTGGTCGATCATGCAGCCGATGGCAAAGAAGGCATGATGATGGCGGCCAGTGAAGATTACGACATCATGATTGTGGACCGCATGCTGCCGGGAATGGACGGTTTGTCCATCATCAAGACGGTTCGTGCAACGGGAAACCAGGTGCCTGTCCTTATTCTCAGCGCCCTGGGTGACGTAGACGACCGGGTTGAAGGTTTGCGTGGTGGTGGTGATGACTACCTGACCAAGCCATTTTCGTTCACTGAACTGCTGGCCCGCATCGAATCGTTGGTACGGCGTAACCGCCAGTCGGCCGAAACGGAAACGGTATTGCGGGTGGCGGATCTTGAAATGGATCTGTTGGCGCGCACCGTCAAACGGGCCGGTCAGAACATTGATGTTCAGCCCAGGGAATTCCGTCTGCTGGAATATCTGATGCGCAATGCCGGCCAGGTGGTGACCCGCACCATGCTGCTGGAGAAGGTCTGGGATTATCATTTTGATCCTCAGACCAACGTGATCGACGTACACATCAGCCGGCTGCGAGCCAAGATCGATAAGGAATTCGATACACCCCTACTGCAAACCATTCGTGGTGCAGGGTATATGCTACGTGAAACTGCTTAGCCAGCTCAGGACATCGTCCTTCCAGCTAGCCCTGCTGTACATGGTGGTATTCGCCACCTCGGTATTCTTGTTACTGGCCTTTATATACTGGCGTACAGCGGGGTTCATGACCGCTCAGACCGATGAAACCATAGAAGCGGAAATCGCTGGTCTGGCGGAGCAGTACCGTGGTCGAGGCGTCAACGGCCTGATCACCATTATTCGCGAGCGTGTCGCCCGCGATCCCAACGCTAAATCCATTTATCTGCTCACCACCGACGACTTCCTGAAGCTGGCCGGCAACATCGAGACCTGGCCGGAAGGCAGCCGCTCGGAAAGTGGCTGGATCAATTTCACTCTCGATGAATCGGTTGGCTGGGCAGGCTCCGAACGCCTCGCCCGTGCCCGTATTTTTGAGGTTCAGGGCGGTATGCGCCTGCTCGTAGGGCGAGATGTAGACGAGCTCACCAACCTGAAACGGGTGATAGAAACAGCCATCAACTGGGGGATGGGGATCACCCTTGCTCTCGCGTTACTCGGCGGCTTTCTGATGAGCCGAAGTACGACACGTCGTATTGAGGTGATCAACAACACCTCCCGCCGAATTATGAACGGCCACCTGTCCTTGAGAATTCCGACCCGCGGTACCGATGATGATTTTGACCAGCTGGCAGGCAATCTGAACCAGATGCTGGACCGGATTGTGTATCTGATGGAAGGTATCCGGCACGTATCCGACAGCATAGCCCACGATTTGCGCACACCCCTGACCAGGCTCCGCAACCAGCTTGAAAACACCCTGATGTCGGTGGATAACGATGAGGCAAGGGAACAGGCTGGCCGAGCCGTCGCAGAAGCCGATCAGTTGCTGGCCACGTTTAACGCCTTGCTGCGTATTGCCCGGTTGGAAACCCGCGGCAACACGGCCGACATGAAACCGGTGTCACTGGACGAGCTGGTAACCGATGCCTGCGAACTCTACGAGGCGCTGGCCGAGGATAAAGACCAGTCGTTTGAGCAGAAGCTGGAAACCGGTGTGATGATCGATGGCGACCGTGACCTTCTGTTCCAGATGGTCAGCAACCTCATTGATAATGCGATCAAATACACGCCCGAGCACGGGGTTATCGGCGTTTCCGTCAGGCGGGAAGGCGCTGAAGCCATCTTTGAAGTGCGGGACAGTGGCATCGGTATTCCTGATGCTGAGAAGGATCAGGTATTCCAGCGCTTCTATCGGGTGGGCAAGAGCCGATCACTACCGGGGAATGGTCTGGGGCTTAGCCTGGTGAGCGCCGTTGCGGAAATTCATCAGGGACGGATCGTTCTGAGCGATACCAGGCCACAAGAAGAACCCCCGGGGCTGACCGTGGCAGTGAGAATTCCGGTCTTTACCGAGGCGCGAAAACGAATTCGCACGGCCCAGGCCGAACAGCCGGCGGATTCAGTGGGCGGGGAACCCCAGGCGGCCACTGAATCCAACGGCGTGAAAACTCACTGACTGGCGCGGAGCCGATTGATTTTTGACAGCACCGGGCCGATCAGTGCGTCTTTTCGGGATTCAATCTCGTGGGTAATCCTCTCAACCTGTGAACGACGACGGTTCACCCGTACCTGAATACTGTCCCATTCACCTTCCAGATGCTTCTGCTCGGCGGCCAGAAAAGCCGCAATGTTGTGACGATTGACCTTGCCCGTAATTCCGTACTGGTCCAGACGGTAGCCAAGAGCATCCACACCATTAAGTGCCATGTTGAGCAGCGATTGGGTGTTCATGTTGTTCTCTCCCTGAGTGGCAGCGTTAAAAGAAATGTATGCGCCCACGCTATGCTTTGATCCTAGAGTCTGCAACCTAATTCCGGCGACCTGAGCCCGCAGTTTCTCTGACGAAAAGGTAATTCCTCGGCCACGCCCGCGTAATCAACCCCATGCATAATAGATAATGTAGTTATGGAAGCCAGCCCAATTGTTGCTTGCTTCTTCCTCCAGCACAGCGCTAGCCTTACCCCGTTTCTACGGGGTTTTTTTTTGCCCTCAATGACACTTCCCAGTTGGCATAGGATGTTGCGAGATCAATGACTCAGGTTCCCGGCAGCGGCGGCCCGCGCCCAAGGTATATCACTCCAGACGGTGAACGGACCTTGCGTGATGAATTGCAGTACCTCTGGAAGATCAAGCGGCCAGAGGTTACCCAGGCGGTACGTGAGGCTGCTGCCCTTGGCGATCGCTCCGAAAATGCCGAGTACATATACGGTAAGAAGCAGCTACGGGAAATCGACCGTCGGGTTCGCTTTCTCAGCAAGCGCCTGGAAGAGCTCACCGTTGTAGACCGTTTGCCGGAAGACCGGAACAAGGTGTTTTTTGGCGCCTGGGTGACCGTGGAAGACGAAGACGGTGACGAACAGACCTATCGCCTGGTTGGCGCAGACGAGTTCGACCTTAACAAAGGCTACCTCAGTATCAATTCCCCCCTGGCCCGGGCCCTGATCGGCAAGCGCCTGGATGATGAAGTGAGCGTTCGCACCCCCGAAGGCTGGAAGTCGGTGTTCGTGGTGGGGATTCGGTATCAGGCCCCAACCGACGACAAGTGAATAATGTCACAAAATTGACGACTGCCCGGGCAGAGGGTGGGATTTGCCGATAGACTGATCAAAATTTGTCACAACAGATCGCAGACAGGGCTGTCTACCGGGGTCATTGCCATGGGTACGTGTGGAACGGTGAGTAACAACCAGAGCAAGTGGTGCACACCATCGGTGTCGGCGCTCCTGCTGTTGGTCTTTTCAACTGCAGTGCATGCGCAGAACGATCATCAGGACAATGCGTTTCAGTACGAAGAGCGCTCCACTATCGACACCATCCACCTGAACTCCATCGAAGAAGAAACCCTGGCCAACACGGTAATCGAAGGTGGCCTGGCTGCGCCGGCGGAGGGTGTGCCGCTACAGCCCCGCGTTGAAGACGATTTTTATCTGGATCCGCTTGGCCTTCGTCCGGGTGATGACCGTACCGACCTCGGCCGTTCCCAGATTCCGGCGGAGTTTCAGTTCAGCAACCCCAAGATCATCCCCGGGCAGACTCACGGCAATAACTACGTAATCCGGCCGCCAGAGAACCGCGCCTACGATACGCTGAACGTTAACCTGAACGATCGCTGACGCGGCAATCAGGCCGCCGCGCAGCCTTTGTTCTCAGCAGACGTTTTACCCAGCACATCCTCATAGAAGAATGTCAGGGCCTGGCTGGCCTGATTGAGCCGTGCCCGGGAAACCCGGATACGATCGCTGAGGTATTCAAGAAACAGCCGCCGGTCTTCATTGACCAGAGCGTCCGGATCCTTCAGATCGTTGAACAGCACGAAACGTGAGATCCAGTGAAGGTAGGTTTGCTCTGAGCGTTGATTGAGACTGTGCTTGTGAATGGCGTCCTTGACTCGCGCCACAAGGCCCGGCTGGGATTGTTCCAGCGCCTCTGTGATGTCCATAAATAACTCTTCCTGATGAATTGGTCTTATTATTTTGCGCGCATCTTATGACAAGAATTTTGCGAGAGCAAAGCTTTACACAGGAAGGATTGACTCTGGTCATCTGGTGACCAGAGTCTGGGCTGGAAAAACGATTACTTCAGGGATTCGAGCTTGTCGATGTACTGCTGCATGGCCTCATCGCTGGACAGGCCTTTGAGCTTTTCCCAGGCATCAAACTTGGCCCGGCCAACAAAATCCATCATGCCCGGGCGTTTGCCAGACACATCGCCTTCGGTGGCTTGCTTATAGAGTGCATAAAACTCCAGTTTTACCTCGTTGGAGGGTTTGAAATCGCCCTCGGCAGTCTGGATGTAATTGACGGCTTCGTCGAAGCGGGTTTTCAGGTCACTCATTGTCGATTCCTCTATCTGGCTTCAATCTCGTAGAGTGCCATCAGATCGGTTAAGTGGGGCCGCACTGCTTCGATGTCTCGAACGGGGGTATTGCGAACCACTTCGTTTGATTTGATGGCACTTTCCATCACTGCACGGATGTTCTGTGTGTCGGCTTCGGGCAGGCCCTCAAGCGAAGCCATGTAGTCCTCCATTGCCCTCGTGTCTATAGCCGGCTGGCCCTCCATGTTGATTGCCATGTACGCGTTAAAAATACGGTCTCCTATCTGACCCCACTGTTCAAGGTTCGTAAAGCCGTGACGCTTAGCCACACCGCTTACCTTTTTAAGTGTGGGTGGATGGTTGCTGAGCTCTTTGACCATACCCGAATACATGTTGGTCAGGTCCATGTTCCAGTCATCATCCTCGGCGAAACTCTCCTCCGGACTGTTCCCCTCAGAATCGTAAAAAAGGGGCATCATGTCTTGTACGCTGGCGAGAAACGACTCAATGGTTGAGCTTTTCAGGGTGTCTGCGTGAGCCGGCAAGACCAGCAGACACAGCGAAAAAATCAATGAAAGCTGGCGGTAATTGCAATGGGGCGTAATGCGACGAATGTGAGCGTGCATAGAAATTTCCTTTTTCTGTCGAGATTCCTTCTCTGTTGAACCGGAATGCTGAGCCGGGCCGATTCGACAATCTATAATATTCCAAAGGCGCAAGAAAGTCCGTGTCGCCCTTAACAAGCGTCACGTCACTAAACCATATGAAATTCTAATGCCCGCAGCATGCGCGGCTGCGGAATGGAGGCGAAGCCGCAATGGAGTAGCCGTCGCCGTGCCTGCGATTGTTAGCGTTCAGAACTTCACCGACTGACCGCTGAAAGCCGATCAACGAATTTCATAACAAGCATCCCACAAGAAGCGCTGTACACTTGTTGCAGGAGGAATTCCAGGTCTTCGCGGAAGACCAACAATTCAGAGTAGTCCGCTTCGTGAAGTGCTCGAAGGCTCGGCAAGATATTCTTGGTCTCCAAAGATAACTCCCACTCATGCGCTGCCGCATTCCGTATTCGCCTTATATGATGGCACCTGTCAGCGTCTTCCTGATCGATTAGGCCTGCACCAAGAGCTCGATTAATCCGAGCATCAAAGTTGCGCGGTGGCTTTCCTCTGGCCTCTGCGGCAGCTGAAGTACGCAAGGCCTCGCCCTCCAGCATTTCATCTAGAAGGTTATCTAGTAAGGAGCCCCAAACGATGACGACGCTACGAAAAGATTTACGGCTGTTCTCTCGATTGGCTTCAAGAAGAAATCGCTCTAGGCGGAGGTATTCCGCCGGAGGCTCTGGTTGTGACGGGGACTGTTCCGAAAGCTTGGGGCCCATCGGTGCTATTTCGCCAAACTCACCGGCAAGACACTTGGCGAAAGTCTCGCGTCCATGAGCCTCCAAATCGAGGGGACTAGCAGTAAACGGCACCTCTTGATGGAGAGTGTTAGTTCTCACCAAGCAGTTAATGGCGGTGCGATTTTCGTTCGCCCACTGAGGGTTCCGAACCGACAGTATTTCCGTCTTGATCATCAGAGCCTCTGCATATCCTGCATTGCGTGCGCTAGCATTACATATGACTCCCAAGACCACTTTTCTCGTGACTCATACCTCAATCAGAAGATTCTTCAAAGTAAGCAGATAGTTCCTACAGGTCAATAACTTCCCGGCTTTCTACTAATTTTGCTCAGAGCGAAAAGTGATCATACAGACTGATATCCCGATTTAGTGTGGGCATCACAGGCATCTGACTTCACAAAGATAATTGACAAATCGTCGGCCTACTTCCAGATCATGGTCGTCATGACACACTCCATCGAAAGTTGCCTGTAGCCTAAAACCTCGCAGGCACTCACCACCCATACTCTGACAAACCTTCCCTCGCCAGCTCGTCATAGTTAGCAACGCTCTGATCAACTTCGGGCCGTGATTGGAAGGGGATGAAAAAGATGTCGTTAGAAGCGGAAACTATCCCAATCTGGCACAGCGCTTTTAAATATCTGCGTATTGCAGGGACCGGCTTTGGAAGAATTGCATACTCCTTTACTGTTACAAACCGCAGTGAGTCAGGCCTTGAGCCATATCTCTCCGCCAAAGGCTCTTCTTCGCTAAGTTCCTCAAAAGCGCTAGCCAAAGTCGTTAAAGGCACACCGCTTCTCAACAGAAATTTATAAATATCTGCCGGATAAATAGACGGAAGATCACTTAGCCAGGCAATTTCGTCACCATAATAAAAACGCTTATTCTTGTGTTTTTGCTGAGCAATTTTCCTCATTTGATCGTCATAAATCTTCAAGATCACCCCTTCAAAAATAAGGGTCTGCCAGTATGTTCGATGAGCTTTAAATGCTAGCTCTCCCCTTACTGGAATATTTACGATAGGAGGAACTCCCCCATAACGACCAGTCAGCTTCCGGTAAACTGTATTTTCCGGTTTTTGAGGATCCTGGCACCATTTCCAAAACTGATTCACTGCCAGCCTTCTATTTTCGAGGTCGTGATAGGCCTCAAGTAATCCCAGCTCAGAGCTATGTTTTCTTCGCCAGTCCTTTTTCTTTAAGCCTTTCTCCTCTTGTACGATTCTGGTGCTGCACCTCTCTGACGTCAGTTGAAGCTCCAATTCGCGCATCTGTTGTCGAAGGGATAGTAAATCGTTCTCAAAACGCCTTTGTGAAATCCATTCCCTAGTGGCGGAGAAGACAACAGCTTCTTGAATTTGCTCCTTTGTTAAACCAGGCAGGTCGACGAGTGAACGTAGATCAACTTGGATAACGTCAAGGCCAGCTTTCCTGAGGGCGGCCTGTTTCTCTTCATTGACCTCATTATGGACTTTAATTTCTACATATAAATCTCCAACTTCGGGCTCTGTCCCATGAACATCAGCGATCAGCTTTCGCATAGTCGGATAGTTTTTTTCCAAGGAAGGGTTCAGCAGATTAGCTAGATAGCCCGTTCGGTTGAACTCCAAGGGTTCGACATTATTTTTTGGATTTCTCGGATAGACGCTCGCCTCAAAGTCAGGTAGCTGAATCACCCCACGATCACGCACAATCTGCTGCGCATATTCGTGGAGCATCGTCATTGATGAGCATCCCTCGCCACCGCTGCGATGGCGGAAGTAAAAAGCCACCTTTCGGGTGCTTCTAAAATAATTGGCAGCATCCAACCTAGAGTCGCAGACATCGCAAATGGCGCGTTCGTAGCCCTCTTCGACGTCGCTGATGTGGACGATTTTCCCTGTAAGTTGGTCCCTAGCTAAAACTGACCTATTTGCCATTGTGAAGAAATCCACTTAGCGGGGTAGGCTTGACCACCCCTAACCGTACATAGGTTAGGGCACGGAGATTCATTGATGAATGACCCAGCAAACACTCTTAAAGAACAGCGCGCGGCAATCAGGAGCGCGGCCGTTGAGGCGTTCGACGATGATGCAACTTTAGCAGAATCTTGGCTAAACCAATCGATTGAGATTCTTGGGAATCAAAGGCCGGTTAATTTCATGGATAGCCTCGAACGCATTCGTATTCTCAAGGGCGTCATCGGCAGACTGGAAGACGGCTTCCCATGAAAGGGAGGCTTGGCCTTTAGAAACTGAGACCTCTGAGCTTTGTGCCGTGTAAATACATATCTCAATTCGGTGCTATCGGGCATGGTATTGAAACCTCAACATGGCTGGAGATTGACACTACAAATTGGGCGCTCTGGTCGCAAAGCGGACATTCAGATTTGGGGATAGCGCCGGGCTCAGCCGCCAGTTTGAAGCGGCAGCGGAAAACTGGTCGACTGAAGCCCCTTGTTAACTTCTGCCTCACTCTTGGCCGGCTGCAAAATCTAAATCTTTTTGCTCGGGGTTCCCCAAAAGCTCATTTAGAAGTGGACCATCCTCCAAGCCGTCATACCGACCTTCGATTTTTTCTTTTAGCGAAAACAATCGAGCCTCAGCGCTCCGTACCAATTCAGAATATGTTATCGCATGAACTTCCCCAAACTGCTCATCCTTTGACTTTCCTACTGACTGGTATTTTCCTGTGAGGTTGTCAATACTATCACCGACGACAAAAGCTTTTATATATGGCTGAGAGGATCCAACGCCGGCATGCCAGATATCCTCAACATAATATTTAGCCTGATCCATTTCTCCGCGGCCAATCTCAAAGCCACCTTTCTTTAGCTCGATTAACAAAACTCTTTTTGTTTTTCTTATTTCACCCGAGAACTCTTCAAGACCTAATGAACTAATAGAGGAATTTTCACCAACCACAATATCTGGTCTCTTCGCAGAATTAGTAAAATCCTCTTTCTTATATTTTCTTCCAAATACAGAAATCATCGTCTTGATCAGCCCCTTATTGCTTGCATACTCTGGCGTATCGAATTCAGGGCCGAATACCCACCTGGCCTTTTCGATAAGGGGGTGCAACGTATGGAGCTCGTCTACACTATGGTCACCGCTCAGCCTCTCTATCGCCTCGATTACTTTTATTCTAGAATCTATTTCAGCAAGAATGGACATTGCATCTGACACGTTCCATTCCTCTAAGAACGAGTTCAGTGATTCAGAATCGTTTGGCGATATATTTGTTAGCTTATATAATAACGAGATCCCAGATCTAGATTTTTCAAGATTAAGAGCCGCTTTAAATGCAAGCTCAAGAAGCTCAATCCTTATGTCAGGACTTCCGGCTAAAATTTGATCAACAAAATTAACCAACTCTCTTCGAGCCAGTCTTGGCAGCTCTTTTAACTCACCTTTATGCGAATCAAAAACCTGACGCTTAGTTGTTTCTATTTCGTTTTTTGAAAGCTCTAAGTAGCATGATTTAACAAAATCAGAAATTTCTTCTGCTATCAGATTTAGGGCGGAAAAATCAGATTTAAAGCCAGACCAATCGGCCTCAATGAAGTCAAAAAGGTCCTCAGACTCCGCTATCACGGTGTATCTTTTAGCAAAAGATTTCCGCCCGTCAAATACTTGCTGCCCGTTTATGGACCAAGAAGGATCGCCCAATAAACGACCGCCCAACCAAAAAGCTACCCCATGCTGTCTAGCCGTTCGGGAGGTTGTTGATGAATCAACCAGAGTCAACTTTATATTGATACTTCCAACAGGATTGATTTCTGTGCTTTTGACGATACCTGGGTGCTCTGATAGCGTTATAAGCCTCCCATTTACATATACTTTGAATTCAGGATTGAACAAAAATCTGGCTGATATAGTTTCGGTAAGTTCTTCAACCGGTATCAAGTTTTTATTAGCAATTACCTTTATCTTTGTTCCATGACCTGGCTTATCTTCCTTGCGGTGCTCTTTAACCTCTATAGGTTGCCTGCCGGATGACAACTTCAGCTCGTAAATATTGCATTCTTTATTACGCCAAGTCTCGACGGTATACTCATCATCAAAACAGAGACCCGCATGCCGTCCGACGCCGTTTCTTCCGAAGGCGAGTCTAGTCTTTCCCAGATTATTATCTTCAGGTATTTCTACCAAGGAACCTTGATGCTTCTTTCTGTCATAGCGTAGCTTCAACCACCTTTGCTCGAATTGCGATTCGGTCAGGCCAACCCCATTGTCTTCGACTGTAATGAGGCTTCCTTTCTCATCCGGAAAAATGATTCTTACCTCAGACGCGCCTGCATCGTGACCATTTGCAATTAGTTCTGTGATGGCTACATCGGCCTTTGTGGCAATGGAACCAATCTCCCTAGTTAAAAATCCATCCTCATAAGTGACCGAGTATTCCATAATCGTCCTTTTATACAGACTCAAGTTGTTGACTACATTAACTGCCATCTTTGCAGAGTTAACGCTGAAGCACAGCGGCGCCACGACTGTGGCGTCCGGCGGCCAGCGGCCGTGTACTGATGCGCCTTGTTAATGGCCGGTTACCCGGCAGTCCATCCCTGGCACTCGAATCCGAATGCCTTTTACCAAACAGCTTGCACTGACCCTAGCCCATGGCGAAAGGAACCAGAACACGAAACTCACGGATTTTGCAGTATTTTGCGGGGAGAAGAGCTGGACGGTGATAAACGTTTGAAAGCAACTCCCTGCTTTACTGCCTGAATCCTTCCGAGGCCTTGGCCATTAACGGCTAATTAGACGAATGCGGTCGCCTATCACGTATTCGTGATAATCCAATCAGGCAATCGACCAAAAATGAGTTTAATCCCTAAAACCAGACACTTACAGTCAAGGACTAACGGCTTGTGCCGGAGTTATATGTATTTCTTTCCTTTGACACTTTTGAGGGCGTACGCATAACTCTCAGGTCTTTTATGACTATCCTCAAAAATATCATATACCTATAGGGCCTACTCTGATTAACTGAGGGAGTTATACGAGCCCGGTGGTATAACTCCGATGGTTTATCCATATTGGCAGAATAGTTCACTCTCGGAAATTTGCCCTGGAAGTGGGCTTCTCGTCGAGCCGTGCATCTGATTGGTGGCGGTCACGCAGATAAAAGTTTAGGTTTTACCCAGAGCCTTTTACTATCGGAGGCTCCAAGGAATTAACCGGCTTTAAAGGAAGTCTGTGTGAAAGCATTCGTTGTTTTGATCTCTTGCTGCATTCTCCCCCTCGCCGCAAACGCCGGCGTCTACAAATGGGTCGATGCCAACGGGCAGACTCACTTTGGAGATCGCCCTCCGGCTGACGCTGAATCCAGTGAAGTCAGGATTGACCCGGCGCCGGCCAGCTTTGATGCCGCTGCCCGGGAGCGCGTTCGGAGGATGATGGAATTTGTGGAGCAACAGCAGAGTGAACGCACGGCGCAGCAGGCCGTGGATGTTCTGGTTGAAGAGGATTCGAGAAAGCGCACAGACCTGTGCAAAAAGCTTCAGTCGCGTGAAAAGTATCTGGCCAGTGTCTCCAGGCTGTACGATATCAATGAACAGGGTGAGCGGGTGTATGTGAATGAGGCCGAGAATGACCGGATTCGTGAGGATTTTGGCGCGACAGTGCAGAAAGCCTGCGGTGACAGCTAGTGGTTACCTCTGCTTTATCCATGCGGGCGTTTGACACGGATCAAGACTGGCGGTTGCGGCGAGTCATACACTGAAACGAGTCGGAAACACTTTATCCCCCCACAGTCATGGAGACTGCGATTATGTCCTTGGAAAAACACGATCTGATTCATGAGCTGCCGGATTCCAAAGAAGCCATTCATCTGCTGAAAACCAACAGCAACCATTTTGCCAAGCTGTTTGATGAATACCATGAGGTGGATCATGAGGTTCATCGCATTGAATCGGGTGCCGAGACCACGTCGGATGAGTACATTGAAACCCTGAAGAAGAAGCGACTGAACCTGAAGGATCAGTTGGTCGGGATGATTCGTGAGTACGAGGCTTCATCGGCCAGTTGAGAATCATCTAGCCTTCATAAAAACGTCTTTACGCCGTAACGCTCCTTGTGAACACTGGTGAGGCAGTATCGTTCATTTCACAAGGAGCTGGTTATGAAGTTACGCACGATTCTGGGCCTCGCGCTTTGCACGGCGGCCCTCACAACGGCACATGCCGCCCCGGGTAAGGGGTCTCAAGAATCCTGGGGTTCTCCCGGTTCTGAGGGTTGGAAGCACGGTCCTTCAAGCGGTTGGCATAATCAGGCCGGTGGCAGGCAGCCGATCCATCTTGGGCCACGCCCTTTCTGGCTGGTAGAGAACATGGATGACGGCCCGCTGAAAAAACGCCTGCAGTCCTGCAATACCCGCCAATTCAAACGTTCGGATTTCTCTATTGGCCACCGTGGCGCTCCGCTGCAATTTCCCGAGCATACGCTCCAGTCCTACGTGGCTGCGGCCCAGATGGGCGCGGGAATTGTGGAGTGCGACGTGGCGTTCACCAAAGATCGGGAACTGGTTTGCCGGCACGCCCAGAACGATCTGCACACCACCACCAATATCGTTGCTGTGCCGGAGCTGAATGCCAAATGTACCCAGCCGTTTGTTCCGGCTGATCCGGCCTCTGGTACCCCCGCGAAGGCCGAGTGTCGCACCAGCGACATTACCCTGGCCGAGTTCAAGTCCCTGAAGGGCAAGATGGATGCCTACAACCCGATGGCAACCACGCCGGAGGAGTATCTGGGCGGCACCGCAGACTGGCGTACGGATCTTTACGCCAGTCAGGGCACGCTGATGACACACAAGGAGAGCATTGAGCTTTTCAAGACGTTGGGTGTGAAGTTCACCCCGGAGCTGAAATCACCCGTTGTCGATATGCCATTTGAAGGCGATTACAGCCAGCAGGATTATGCCCTGCAGATGATCCAGGATTATGTTGATGCGGGTGTCCGACCCAGAGATGTTTGGCCCCAGTCGTTCAATCTGGATGATGTGCTTTTCTGGGTGAACGAGACGCCCCGGTTTGGCCGGCAGGCTGTTTTCCTGGACCAGTCAGCGCCTACATCGGAGAACACCTCTCTGGCCTACATGGAGGATCTGAAGGCCCAGGGTGTGAATATTCTGGCGCCGGCTCTGTGGAAGATGCTGACGCTGGACAGCCACGGCAAGATTGTTCCATCCGAATACGCAGAGAATGCTCGCACGGCGGATCTGGACATGATTGCCTGGACGGTTGAGCGCAGTGGTCCGCTTGAAAATGGCGGTGGCTGGTATTACCAAACGGTAACCGATGCCATTAACAACGATGGCGATATGTTCACTGTGATTGACGTTCTGGCTCGAGATGTAGGTGTGATAGGCATCTTCTCGGACTGGCCGGCCACCACGACGTATTACGCCAACTGCATGGGTCTGGCGGGCAAACCCGGGAAGGGGCACCGGTGATCCAATAGCCGGTAATCTGCGTTTAATTTATATGTGCTAGGCTAGAGGGCCCTCCGTAAAGATCGCTGATCATCGGAGGGTGCTCTTAATCTGCAATCGCCAAATTAGCAGTAAATCTATTGTTTAAGGAGGCAGAACATGGAAGCCAAATCTTCTACCCAGGACGACTATAACCAGGTCAGGCAGGATCTTCAGGAATTGCGCGAGGATCTGGCCAAGCTGACCCGGTCGGTTTCTGAAGGCCAGAAAAGCAACATCAGCAACCTGCGTGACGAGATCCGTCGAGAGAGTCGAGAGGCTCTTGATCAGGTCCGGCAAAGAGGCGATGAGGCTTTACATCGTGCCAAGGATGCTGGTGATAAAGCGTTTCAGGATGTTGAACACAAGATTGAGGAGCGCCCGTTTCTCAGCATAATCCTCATGTTTCTGGCGGGCATCCTGGTGGGCAAGCTGCTTGATCGCTGATCATGCTTGATTCCGCTCAGGTACAGGGTGCGGTGCGCAAGGCTGCCGCTGCCATCATTGGCTTTTTGCTGGCGTTGGTCTTGTTCACCGCTCTTCTGCTTTTCGGGCTTTACCTTCTCATACAGGCCGCGGTCGTGGCGCTGACACCTGTGCTCGGCGAGGCCGGAGCCATGGGATCGGTCGGATTGGTGTGCATGCTCCTGCTTGCGCTTGTTTTCCAGCGTCTGACACGCCCGGTTTCATCCGGCAAGTCTCAGTCAGGGTCTGCTGGCCAATCGAACTCTGGCATCAATGCCATTCGCCGCCTGATCAAGGAAAATCCCATGGAGGCGGCGCTGATGGCGTTTGCGGTGGGGGTTGCCGAACAGAAAGATCCCCGGCTCAAGTCCTTGCTCCTGCAAGGAGGGATGGTGTTGATGAAACAGGCGGAATCCGGAAAACCGGAGGAATCCGGCGATACGGAAGCCCCAGCAACGAGCGAAACCACCTCTTCAAGTTCCGGTCCTTCGGCCTGACCTGCTTTCTTTCTCCTTTTAGAATTAACCTTAGATTACAATATCTTAGTTCGATCTTAACCCGGTGTTAGCGAGATCACTGGTAGGGTGAGTTCAAGTTGTTGAAACGCAGTTTTCAATAATCGTTGGAAGGAAACCTGAACTC
Source organism: Marinobacter sp. F3R08 (assembly GCF_018860425.1). Classification (GTDB taxonomy): domain Bacteria; phylum Pseudomonadota; class Gammaproteobacteria; order Pseudomonadales; family Oleiphilaceae; genus Marinobacter. Next base: position 387,467 of record NZ_JAHKPI010000014.1, read on the forward strand.
ATTAGGAGGAACGCCCTATGAAGTCCGCGATCCGTTTTACCGGTGTCACTCTGTTTACCGCTTCTGTTTTCACAGCGCCTGTGGTCATGGCTCAGGACGAAGTGGGACGTGATCAGTCCGGCCCCTACATCAGCGGCAGTTACGGGGGGTATAAGTCCCATGGTGGCGAGTTTGAGGACGAAAACGACCTGCTTGGCGCCGCCCTTGGTTACCAGTTCAACTCGTTTTTCGCTCTGGAAGCGGAATACACGGATTTTGGCAACTTTGGCGAGGACGATGTTGAAGGCAAACTGAAAGGTTTTGGCCTTGGCGCAGTGGGACGTTTACCTCTCACTGAAAGTTTCGGCGTATATGGTAAAGCCGGTGCCTTTGTGTCTGCATTCGATGTGGATGCGTTTGAACAGAGTGAAACCTACGACGATGTATCGCCCTATGTGGGTGCCGGTGTGGATTTCCGTGTAACGCCGCAACTGACGGCCTTTGCGGAATACAACCGCTACAACGTTGATATTGATAAAGAGGATTTCAACGGCCAGGTCACCAATAGCGGGCCGGAATTCGATACCGGGCGTGTTGGCCTGAAGTTCCAGTTCTGATGGGTGTAAGGCGCAGCGCAAGGCTGCGCCTTTTTCATTTACTGTACGTTTTCCGCTTCACCGAACCGGTCCGCAAACAGTGCTGTTGAAAGGTACCGTTCTGCGCTATCCGGTAGTATCACAACGATATTCTTGCCCTGGTGCTCCGGCTGTTTGCTGATTCGCACCGCAGCCACTACCGCCGCGCCACAGGAAATACCGCAGAGAATGCCTTCTTCCTGCATCAGACGGTGAGCCATATCCATGGCGTCTTCGTTGCTGACTGTTTCCACCTGGTCGACCAGCTCAAGGTCCAGGTTCTTGGGCACAAATCCTGCGCCAATACCCTGAATCTTGTGGGGCGAGGGCTTGGGATCTTCGCCGTTCATTACCTGGGTGATGATCGGGGAATCTGTGGGTTCAACGGCAACGCTGGTGATCTTTTTGCCCTTGGTGTCCTTGATGTAGCGGGACACGCCCGTCAGGGTGCCACCGGTTCCCACGCCTGCCACGAAGATGTCCACTTCTCCGTCGGTGTCGTTCCAGATTTCCGGGCCGGTGGTGTCTTCGTGAATGCGGGGGTTGGCCGGGTTCTGGAACTGCTGGGGCAGATAATGATTCTCGGGGTCCGAGGCGGCAATTTCTTCAGCCCTGGCGATGGCACCCGGCATGCCCTTGGCGGGTTCCGTCAGTACCAGTTCTGCACCCAGGGCTTTCAGGACTTTGCGACGCTCCAGACTCATGGAGGCCGGCATGGTCAGAATAAGCTTGTAGCCTCTGGCAGCAGCCACGTAGGCCAGCGCGATGCCTGTGTTGCCGCTGGTGGGCTCCACGATGGTCATGCCGGGCTTGAGGGTGCCGCGCTTTTCGGCGTCCCAGATCATTGCAGAGCCAATCCGGCATTTGACTGAATAGGCCGGGTTGCGTCCTTCAATCTTGGCCCAGATGGTTGCGCCATCATTCACGCGGTTCAGTTTGACCAATGGGGTGTTGCCAATGGACAGGGAATTGTCCTCGTAGATTCGTGCCATGGTGTCCTCCATGTTGTTTTGTTCTGGCTAGTTTATCACTGCTCAGGTGCTGACAGAGCGGCCGGTGTAATCGGAGAAATCGGGCTTTTTCGGGTGGTGCTGGTCGTCGGTCATGTAAGCCGAAGTCAGGATGAACTCCGCTGTTGCCCGGTTACAGGCCACAGGAATATTCCAGAGCGCGGCAATGCGCAGCAGGGCTTTGATGTCCGGGTCATGGGGCTGGGGTTCCAGCGGGTCCCAGAAGAACACCAGCAGGTCGATTTCACCCTCGGCAATCTTGGCCCCGATCTGCTGGTCACCGCCCAACGGGCCGCTGAGCAGGCAATGGATATCATCCCGTCCCAGGTTGTCACGAAGCAGCCGGCCGGTGGTGCCGGTGGCGTAGAGTGTCAGTGGGGCAAAACGGGTGCGATTGTCTTCGACCCAGTCCACCAGTTCCTTTTTCTTGTTGTCGTGTGCTACCAGAGCGACGGATTTTACGGCCATTTGCGGTAAAGTCTCCTTTTTAACCGGTTGTTTCTTCGGGGCAGTGTTTCACAGGCTGGCCCGGGACGGAATAGGAAAGAGGTTTATGTCTGGAACAGTATCCTTTGATTGGCAAACCATACCGGCAGCCGTCTGGCGCCGTCATCGTGCGGGTTTGAGGGCGATTCGTCGGCTCGATCCGGTCCAGTGGCAGGACCTGACGGGCATCAGCCGGCAGCAACAGGCCCTCGCCCGCAACACCGAGCGTTTTCTCGCCGGTGAACCGTCGAATAACGCGTTGCTGTGGGGTGCCCGGGGTACCGGCAAGTCGTCGCTGATCAAGGCATTGTTGAATCGATACCAGGCCAGTGGTCTGCGGATGATTGAGGTGGACAAGGACGATCTGGTGCACCTGCCGGAAATTGTCGATGAGGTCTGTGATCTGCCGTTCCGGTTCGTGATTTACTGCGATGACCTGTCGTTCGATGTGGGCGAATCGGGCTACAAGGCTCTGAAGAGCATACTTGAGGGTTCCCTCGAACTGCCGCCGGAGAACGTGCGGGTTTATGCCACGTCGAATCGCCGGCATCTGATGCCGGAGTTCATGTCCGATAACCTCAAGAGCGAGATGCGCGATGGTGAGCTGCATCCGGCTGAGGCCATTGAGGAGCAGGTTTCCCTGGCAGACCGGTTTGGCCTGCAACTGTCGTTTTATGCGTTTTCACAGGAGGTTTACCTGCAGGCGGTGGATGCGCTGTTCCCGGAGGTTGAGGATCGGGAGGGCCTGCATCGGGAGGCGATTCGCTTTGCTACGTCCAAGGGTGTCCGTAACGGCCGCACCGCCCAGCAGTTTTATCGGCAGTTTGCCGGGGAACGGGAAATGGGCGCCTAAGCGGCACTACTGCCGCTTTGCCATCTTGATGAAGTGATGGTGCACCACCCGGACCCCGAGAAAGACCAGGGCCATGACCACGGGGATGGCGAGGCCCAGAACCAGGGTTTTGTTGAAGGCGACGCCGGCTTCGTACAGCGAATCCAGTCCGAATTTCAGCAGCCCGATCAGGTAATAGGTGATGGCAACCACCGAGAAGCCTTCCACGGTGTGCTGCATCATCAGCTGGATCTTGGAGCGCCGATCCATGGAACTGAGTAATTGCTGGTTCTGGCTCTGGATGGCCAGTTCCACCCGGGTGCGCATCATGTCCGAAGCCCGATCTACCCGGCGTGACAGGTCTTCCAGCCGTTCGCTCACCGCTTCGCAGGTTTTTACCGCCGGGGTCAGTCGGCGGGTCATGAATTCGGTCAGGGTCAGGTGGCCTGAGAGTTCGTCTTCCCGGAGTTCCTCCAGGCGGGTCAGTACCAGTTGGTGGTAAGCCCGGGTTGCTGCAAAACGGAACGTGGAATGGGCCCGAAAAGCTTCAATGCGGGCGGCAATGTTGGTCAGCTGGGCCAGCAGCTTCTCTTCATCAACATCTTCATTTTCGGCCAGTGAGCGGGTGATCACGGCCAGTTTTTCGTCCATATCATTCAGGGATGGGGTGATTTCCCGGGCAACCGGCAGTGCCAGCAATGACATCAGCCGGTAGGTCTCGATCTCCATCAGTCGCTGGGTAAGTCGGCCCAGCTGGCTGTCGGACATGTGGTGGTTCATCACCATGAACCGGCCAAAGCCATCGCTGTGCAGGCGGAAGGTGCCCCACACCCGGGCGGCGCCTTCCTGGGGGCTGCTGCCCACAAGCCGCATACCTTCGAAGTGCTTGCGAACAAAGCCCAGATCGCCTTCGGTGCCGTCGGCGGCGGGGCGGACGTCCAGATGGAATGCCGCAATCACCGTTCCGGTTAATTGCTCCAGCCATCCTGCGGGCAGCGGGCTAATACCGGTTGTGGTAAAGGGAGTTTCGTCATCCACGGCAAGGTTGATAAATGTGTAGGATGCGAATTCCATGTGCATCTCGCGTCGCACGCGGAAGGTGCCAAAGGTGTGTTCAAAACAGCTCACTTCCTTTTCCGGCACCGGATGCCCCAGCAAACGATGCAGCTCCTGAAGATGCTGGAACTGCTTTTCTCGCTGCTCCGGCGTGGTGAGTACCGCCATCTGGGTGACCCGCGCCGGCGTAGGCAGCACCTGAAACGGTCGCGAATGCAGCTCGTTATAGAGGTCATTCCGTAGCGGATGGATGTCGAGGGAGTCCAGGCGTGCGCTCACGGTGGGAAGGTCCTGTTTTCAAGAATGGATGGCAGGGATGATAACTCGGAAGCTTACACCGTCAATGCCACCTTGGAAGCGATTCCTGGCTTCCACCCGGGCACCATGGTAGTCGGCAATAAGGCTGACGATCAGCAAACCCTGCCCCAGGTGGCCCTGTTCCTGTCCGTCCCGCATCGAGACAAAGGGGCTGAAGATGTCGGTTGAGGCATCTTCCGGCAGCTTTGAACCCTGGTTGAAAACCGACAGGCACAAGCCCTCTGGCGTGGCTTCCAGGCCTACCTCAATCAGCCCGTCCTCGGGTGTGAAATCCCGTGCGTTATCCACCAGTTTGTCGAGCAGTTGCACCATCAGCTCCGGGGAGCCAGTGATTGGACAGCCGGCTTCCGGCCCTGCGTAACGGATCTGATGACTGCTATCCAGTGCCTGATAGGCGCCGGTAGCTGCGCCTGCCACTTCTGCCAGATCAAACGGTTCCTTGTCGGCATGGTCCAGGCTCTGTTCCAGGCGTGCGGCTTCGCTCATGCCGTGGAGTATCTGTCGCAGACGTTCCGTGGCAGAGGTGGCGCGCTCAATGTACTGCCGGCGTTCTTCTTCCGAGTCGCTATGGCTGAGGTTCTCCAGCGATGAACGGACAACGGCAACCGGAGTCTTCAGTTCATGGGACAGACGTCGGGAAAAGCTCTCCAGATACCGGTTGTAGCCATGAAGACGATCCACCATCTGGCTGAAGTGCTGCTGAAGCTGCCCCAGCTCATCTTTGGTTCCGGAGTCCGGCACCTTGCCGGTAATCCGTCCATCCTCGTCAATACTGGCGCTGACAGCCCGCTGTAGCCGGGTAATCCGCCATGACAGCCAACTGGCATACCCGAGCAAAACCAGTGTCAGGGCAACGATGATAAGGGTGCTGCGGGCAATGACTGAACCAAGCGTGGAGCCGGAGAGGGTGAGAAGCTGGTCCAAGGACTGCTCCAGGATCAGGGTTCGGCCACCGAAGACTTTCCGGGTGGTCAGCAGCCAGACGCTGTCATCTTCGTGGCGGACCAGGCCTTCTTCGGGGATTGCTCCGATTGCTATCCGGCTGCTGCCGTTTTCGATGGTTGTCGGTTCCGGTTGGTAGAAGCGTACCAGTGCTCGAAGGGCGTTAAGACTTATCTGTTCAGTCACCTGAAGCGGGCTGAGGGTGTCAAAATCGGGTGTTGGGGCGGCCGAAGCGAATTGCTGGCTGGCGATTACCCAGCCTGCCGGTTCCACCAGGCGGACGCGCTGGCCTTCGTTCAGTCGTGGTTCAAACTGTCGTTCAAGGGCCTGGTTGCGACTGACCAGAACCGGCAGCGGGTTGGTGGAGGTGGCAACGCCGGCTGACGGTTCGTTGCCCCACAAGGCAGCAAACCCGAGCCGGCTCCGGTCTGCGGGCATCGGCATCTTCAGTTCCAGTTGCCAGCCTTCTACGGTGCCATGCATGAAAGAGGAAACACGGTAATCCGGCTGCATGGTTGATTCATCCAGACCATACAGTTGGCCGGGCGCTGGCGTGCGTAACAGCCAGGATCTCGGCTTTGCGTCGGGGCCAAGGGTCCCGGAGGGCGGTTCGAGCCACATCCGGAGGCGGTCGTGGGGCTGCTCGGGGCTTCCCGGGTTGAAGTAAACCGGTTTGCGCTGGCTGATACGAATGAACAGATACAGATAGCGCCGGTCACTGATTGCCTGCCACGTCAGAGTGGGTTCTCCGGCGTCAGAGCCGGTACGGCCTTGCCCGCTCCAGGACTGATTTTCCTGGTCGTAGCCGGGCCAGTCGGCGTCGTAGCCGTCCAGATTCAGGCCGCCGGTGAGGGGTTCAACATAAATGGCTGGCTCATCTGGCCCTATAACAGGCTTGCCGATGATCATGTCGCCGGCGGCTTCGGCGAGTCTGCCGGCCTGGGCCTGCAGTTGCAGCCGGGCCTGTTGCCGGAGGGCATCGTCCAGCTCCAGGACAAATTGCAAACCTGCCCAGGGGATCAGCAGCATCAGCAGGCTGGCAACAAACAACTGGCGTTTCAGGCTCAAGTCTCAGACCTCACGGGCATTCCAGCGGTAACCCATGCCATAGGCGGTCTGGATACCATCAAAGGATTCGTCCAGCTGCAGGAACTTTCGCCGGATACGTTTGATATGGGAAGTAACCGTGTTGTCGTCCAGCACGGTGCTCGCCGATTCCATCAATTGTTCCCGGCTGCGCACATGGCCCGGATGCTGCACCAGTGAATGCAACATCCAGAACTCGGTGACGGTCAGGTCAATGGGTGTCTGTTCCCAGGCGACCGTCATGCGATCAACATTGAGGGAAAGCTTGCCCCGCTGGAGAACTTCATCCGGCTTCTGAAGAGCTTCGGCCCAGGCATCAGCCCGTCTGAGCAGGGCGGTGACACGGGCCAGAAGGTGGTCCAGGCTCATGTCCTTGGTGACGTAGTCGTCGGCGCCCAGGCGCAGGCCGTGGACGGAATCGATATCGCTGTCACGGGCGGTCAGGAAGATGATCGGCAGGGTCTGTGACAGTGACCGAAGATCCTGGCACAAGGCAAAGCCGCCTTCCGGTTCGTCGCCCAGGCCCACGTCGATAATGGCCAGGTCTGGTAATGACTGACGGAGCACCTGCCAGGCAGACGACCGGTCAGCATGCGCGGTTACCCGATATCCGCGGCGTTCAAACGCCGCGCGGTAGTTGTCGCGGATGGCGGGTTCATCCTCGATCAGTACAACGTGTTTCTTCATGGTAGCGGCTGCTTCCCCTTGCCGGTGAGTGCCTATTTAAGCACGGCAGGTGTTGATGACAAGGGAGAAAGTCTCTGTTGCCATAATTCATCATTTTTTGATGGGTGGTTTGTCGCTTTCTGCCATGGGAGTTCCTTTCCGGATTGCTGAAATGGCGTTTTCGCACAGTCATGCAGTCAAAAGGATGCTCTCATGATTATTTCCAGTTCTCCATTACGGCTATACACACCGGCTACTGTTTCCAGACGCCAGAGATTCCGGTTCAAACGCTTGCTGGAGGGGGTAAGCCTCTGGCTTACGGTGTTGTTGATGTTGTTTGTTCACCCACTCTATGCCGAAGCGGATGAAGCGGACCACGTCGGTCAGTTGCACTTTGTGGACGGCCAGGGTGTGTGGCAGGAGCCAGCACTGGTACTGGACAGTGACTTTGACATAAAAATCAGCGGATTGATTGCTGACAGTCGCCTGTTGCGCAGTTTTCGGAATACCAGCGATCAGTGGCGGGAAGGGGTCTTTGTGTTTCCGTTACCGGAGAAAGCCAGTGTTTATGGTCTCACCATGAAGGTGGGGGAGCGGACCATAGAGGGCGAGGTGCAGCCTAAAAAGCAGGCCCGGCGAACTTATGAAAAAGCCAGGGAAGCCGGGCAGCATGCGGCGAATGTGGAGCAACAGCGACCGAATCTGTTTACCGCCCGGGTTGCCAATATTCCTCCGGGAGAAACGGTCTCGGTGGAGCTGAAGTACCAGCAACCGGTGCAGTATCAGGCGGGCGTTTTCGAGCTCACTCTTCCAACCACGCTCACGCCGCGTTATATGCCGGGAACGCCGGTCAGATCGGCACCAGACCAGTGGCAGGGTGGTTGGGCTGTACCGACCACCGAAGTTCCTGATGCCGGTGCTATCAGCCCGTTTACAGTCAACCCTGGCGATGTGTCAGCGGACAGCCATCGGGCGTCGATCAGTCTGGTCATTGATTCCGGGTTGCCGTTGGAGAGCGTCTCCAGCCCGTCACATCGCCTGACTACCAGTCAGGATGGTCAGACGTTCAGAGTTCGTCCGGATGGCGGTGAGATCCTAATGGACCGGGATTTTGTGGTGCGCTGGCGTCCGGTTTCCGGGGTCGAGCCTTCCGCGGCGGTTTTTCATCAGTCCTGGTTGGGCGAGGACTATCTGATGGCCATGCTGATGCCGGGTGAGGAGGGGACCATGGCGCTGCCACGGGATCTGATCTTCGTGATCGACACCTCCGGTTCAATGGCGGGTGAATCGATTCGCCAGGCTCGCAGCGCGCTTAAGGCCGGTCTTGAGACGCTGACACCGGCGGACAGGTTCAATGTGATTCAGTTTAACAGCCAGACGTATTCGCTGTTCGTGCAGCCTGAAGTGGCGACCGGGAACAATCTTGCCCGGGCCCGACAATACGTTGACCGTCTCCAGGCCGATGGTGGAACGGAAATGGCGCCAGCTCTGTCACTGGCCTTAAACGGCCCAACCGAGACGGACGACGGGGCGCGGGTGCGCCAGGTGATCTTTATTACCGATGGCGCAGTGGGTAACGAGGCGGCCCTGTTTCAACAGATTCGTCAGCAGTTAGGCAATAAACGCTTGTTTACCGTGGGCATCGGTTCTGCGCCGAATCGCCATTTCATGCGTGAGGCAGCCCGTTGGGGACGGGGTAGCTACACGGCCATCCAGTCGCCTGCAGATGTTGACGGCCCGCTGCAGGCGTTGTTTTCGGCCATGGAGTCGCCGGTGCTCACGGATATCCGGGTCAACTGGCCGGGGCAGGAGGCGGGTATTGAGTCGTTCCCGCGGCGTCCGGGAGATCTGTTTCAGGGTGAGCCTTTGATGTTTGTTGCCCGGGGCGTCACGGCTACCGGTGAACTGAAGGTTTCGGGGCGCCTGCCCGGTGGAAAGGACTGGAGCTGGACGCTGGATCTGCAGCAGGCTGCTTCCGCAACAGGGCTTCATCGGCATTGGGCCAGAGAGAAGATCGACACTCTGGAGGATGAAGCGAAAGTAACGGGTCGGGAACCAGACAAGGCCGGTATCACCGAGTTGGCAGTCAACCATGGGCTGATGTCGGCTTACACCAGTTTTGTCGCCGTGGAATCCACTCCCGTCCGTAGCGTGGATACGCCAATGGCATCGGATAACCTGCCCACCTTGCTGCCAGCGGGGAGTCAGGCCGGCATGCTGCGATATCCGCAGACGGCAACGTCGGCGCCGCTGTTGATTGCGCTCGGGCTGGTTGGGTTGATGTTTTCGCTTGCCCTTGTGCTGCTGCAGCGGAGGACGTTCTCATGAGAAGGTTGCTGCTTTTGCTCTTTTCCAGCTCTGCTACCTTGTTGGTATTCGGATTATGGATTCCTCTCAAGGCGGCGATTGCCCAGGAATTACTGGAGCTCGCCTGGGCGGAGAGCCAGGCCCGGCAAACCGAGTCGCGGCCCTGGCCGTGGGCAGATACCTGGCCGGTGGCCCGTCTTGCCATTCCGGAGCTTAACGATTCAATGATCGTCCTGGCCGATACCCACGGCGAAAGCCTGGCCTTCGGTCCGGGTCGCCTGGCCGGGGGCGGGCGTGGCGGAGCCGTGATCATTGCCGGGCATCGGGATACGCATTTCCGGGGCCTGAAAGCGCTGGAAGCCGGCAATGAGGTTCGCCTGCAAGGCCGGGATGGCCGATGGCAAGAGTATCGCGTTGAGGGTATCCGGGTAGTTGACAGCCGGGCAGAGCTGATTGACACACAGCGGTTGCCGGACGGAACCCTGCTACTCGTGACCTGTTACCCGTTTGACAGCGTTGATGCGGGTGGACCGCTTCGGTACGTGGTTACGGCCTCGGCAAAGGGCAAGCAGTGGGAAAAAATAGACACTGTTGCCGGGATATAAGGTTGGCGTACACTTGTGCGCCATAATTTGGCTGCAGAGTTTGGTTGCATGGGTGTTATTAGAAAATTGATGGCGTGGCTGAGTGTGCCGATCATCTGCCTGTTTGCGCTGGTGTTCTATGTGGCAAGGCCGTTCAATCCGGACAACAACCGTTTTCTCGGGTGTTCCGTGGCGCGTTTCGGACGGGCTGTTCTGGGTATGGATCGGCCACTTGAGGGCTGGGACAACCTGCCACAGGATCGGCCGACGGTGGTCATTGCCAACCACCAGCACAATGATGACCTTTTCGTGATGGGAGACCTGCTGCCGCCGCGCACCGTGACCGTTGGTAAATCGGCACTGGTGTGGGTGCCTTTTTTTGGCCAGGTGTTCTGGCTCGGTGGCAACGTTATCCTCAATCGCGGGCGCTCTCACAAAGCTGTTGCGGTCATGCAGGCCACAAGCAGTGCTATCGCCCGTGATCGGAAGAGTCTCTGGATCTTCCCCGAGGGTACCCGCAGCAAGGGTCGTGGCCTGCAGAAGTTCAAGAAAGGCGCCTTTCACGCAGCGGTGGCATCCGGAGCACCGATCACCATGGTCTGTGTTCAGGAATATGCTGATGAAGCCAAGGGCTGGAGTGGTCGCCGCGAGTCTGTGGCCATCAGGGTGTTGCCACCCGTCGAAACTGAAGGCCTGACGGTTGAGGATATTCCGGAATTGATGTCCCGGTGCCATCGGGACATGGCGGAGACGATTGCAACACTGTGATCGGCTCGTCTGGAAGTGCTTGAAGCACCACTGGAAACAGGGCAGTCTTGCGTGACTGATCGTTTCGTTCAAGCATCCTCAGGGAGAGGCAAAAGATGAACCTGATTCTGTTTCTGATTATAGGCGGTGTGGCGGGCTGGCTCGCAGGTTTGATTATGAAGGGCCGTGGCTTTGGCGTCCTGGCCAATATCGGTATTGGGATTGTCGGCTCGATTGTCGGCGGTTTCGTGTTTCGGTTGCTGGGTCTGGCAGCCCAGGGTGCGGTAGGTGAATTGGTGACCGCAACCGTGGGTGCTGTGTTACTCCTCGCTATTGTAAGTGCAATCAAGAAGGCCTGAGCATGATCCTACCCGTAACCGGAGTATTTGCTGCCGTCATCGGCATTTTGTTGTTGGTGTTGTCGGTTCAGGTCGTCAAGTTTCGCCTGAAATATAGAAAAGGCCTGGGCGTCACCGATGACCAGGACTTCGAGGCGGCGGTTCGGGCTCATGCCAATCTGGTGGAATATGCGCCCATTGGCCTGATCATGCTCGCGATAGCCGAGCTTAATGGTGTCGCCAGTGGTCTGATCTACTGGACCGGAATGGCGCTGGTGGTTGGCCGAATTCTGCATGCGTTCGGGATGATCAAAGGTCGCGGCGGCCCCCATAAAGCCAGAATGATCGGTATCCTGCTGACCTGGCTGGCTATTCTGGTGGCTGCGTTGTTGCTGCTGTGGAATGTCTGGCAGGTTTATGGCCGAGTGGGGTGACAAGGCCTGAGGTGTAGGAATATGAGGAAGAGGGGGCGTGCCCCCTTTTCTGTAAGCCGTTGCTTCAAAGTGCCCGGGCGACGTCCAGTGTCAGGTATTCCAGTTCAACGCGGCGATTGGCAGCTCGGTCTTCTTGTCTGGTCAGTGGGCGGGCAGAGCCCCAGCAGGTTATGAGCAGGCGAGATTCAGGCACACCTTCCTTCATAAGGACCCGCGCAACCGCATTGGCCCTGAGCCGGGAAAGGAACTGGTTGTAGCCTTCAGAGCCGAAATTGTCCGAGTGGCCATGAATTCTGACTGTGACTGAAGGTGACTGGGTTAAATAGAGGGCATGCTGTTTCAGGAAAGCCATGTCGTCGTCATTCAGCGAATGCTGGTTGAAGCCGTAGTGGAACTTCATCCGGTGTGGCTTTTTTACCGTGGCTTCAAGAGTTGCCGCGGAGTAGCCGGCGGCAATGGCTGCCCTGGCGATCAGCTCGGGGTTGTCCAGTATGAGTGTGGTCATCTGCAGAATCCTTGTTTCGCTATCCGGTTTTTCTTGTTATTCCTGGTTACTATTGGCTGGCGCAGGAATAACGGCAATTGGCGAAAGGTCGATACGTGTCCGGGCACAGTCCTTCGATGGAAGCGATTAAATGTCATTTGTGTGACGCCCTAATGACATTCGGGCCGGTTATTGGGCCTTTGCCTGCACCTACGGTGTGTGCCACGTTTGCGGGATGGACCCGCAATGACCTGTGTGCCGGATTTCATTTGAGCGCGAAAAGAAGGCGCCGCTGTGGTAAAAAGCAGATTCTCAGGGACAGATTATGATGAATTGTGACCGCCCATGCTGATTATTCCCGCCGAAAACGCCATCAACTGGAAACGCCCGCCATGGGTTACCCTTGGCCTGATCATGGCCTGTCTGCTGGTGTTCCTGTTCTATCAGGGGGGTGACAGCCGCAAGCTTGAGCAAGCCGTTGAACACTATCTGGAGGTCGATCTCCATGAGCTTGAGGCGCCAGCCTACGAGGATTACCTGCAACGGCAGATTCAATTCGGGGGGGAAGAAGGCCGGATACACGAACTCCAGCAGTTCCAGCAGCTCCGGGAGGAAAATGAGAACTTCTGGCTGGCCATCAATCTGTTGATGGACCGGGAGTTTTACCAGTACCTCGTCCTGAATCAAGATGTTATCTGGGCTCCTGCGGAACGTGCCCACTGGCGCGAGTATCGGAGCGTCATCGAACAGGACTACCTCCAGAAACTGAGCGCAAACCAGCTTGGTCTGATACCTGCTGATCTGTCACTGTCCACCCTGATTACTTACCAGTTCCTTCATGGCGGCTGGGGCCACATCATCGGCAACCTGGTGTTTCTGTTCCTGCTCGGGTTTACGGTTGAGAAAGCCCTGGGCCCTGGTCGGTTCCTGATTGCCTATCTGGTGTGCGGGGCGTTGTCAGGGTTGGTCTTTACGGCCTTCTCCTCTGGCAGCCACATTCCCCTGGTGGGAGCCTCGGGTTCGATCTCCGGTCTGATGGGCATGTACGTGGCGATTTATGGGCTGCAGAAGATCCGGTTTTTCTTTTTTCTCGGAGTTTATTTCAATTACTTCCGTGCGCCCGCCCTTGCCATCCTGCCGGTATGGCTTGGCAAGGAAATCTACGATTACTGGTTTGCTGGCGCCACCGGCGTCGCCTACATGGCCCATGCGGGTGGCCTTATAGCCGGTGCCGGTCTGGTCTGGCTGCTTGGCAAAAGCTGGCTCCAGGTGCGGGAGGAGTTCTTCGAGCCGGAGGAAGATGAGCAGGACGCGCGTTTTACCTCTGGCTACGCCCAGGCCATGGCGAGCCTTGGGCGGATGGAATTTGACCTGGCCCGCCGACAGTTTGAGGCCCTGCGCGAGCATTATCCCGACCGGCATATCCTGCTCGAGCATCTTTACCATTTGGCAAAACTGCGACCGGATCTGCCCCAGTACCGCGACCTTGCCAGAGAGTTGATGAACGATACACTGAGCCGGCGGCAGCCGGAGCAGATGATTGGCATCTGGCAGGAATACCTCAGCAAGGGTGAGAGTCACCAGCCACTGGCAGCGGAAGACCATAACCGAGTCCTGTTCCTCAGTCTGAAACAGCACGATCTCAAAGCCGCTGAAAAAGCCTTCGAGCGGATCAGAAGCACGGGGAATGACGTGCTGACAGCAGAGGCCTGTCGGTTACTGGCAGAAGAGTTTGAAAAGCTACAGATGACGCCGAAAGCACTTCACTATCGCCAGCTTCTGCAAGCCGGTTAGTGCCGGGAGGGCAAGGAAGCCCCTCCCATGCGCTGCCTCAGTCCTGTACGGAAAACGTTGCTTTTGGTCCCTTCAGGGGCTCTTTATTCCGGGCCTGTTCGAGATAAGTCGTCATCTGATCATGCTGCGGGTGACTCTCGCAGTTTTTCTGGATAAACGTCAGGTAGGCTGTCGCCTTTTCCCACTGGGATAAACCATTTGCGAGGGTTTGTGCCACCAGCAGGTAGGCGGGTAGCAGCTGTTCGTTGTCCGGGAATCGCTTGTGAAAATCCTGCAGCAGCCGAAGAGCGGGTTTGAACAGGTTTTTGTTGTACAACGAGCGGGCGCAACGCACGGTCAACTCGGGATCCTCGACTTTGAAGTCGGGTTCTGCCTGCTGGAGCGTTTTCAACAGCCCGGCGATGCCTTCGCCGTCGTTGTGATCGGCCAGCCAACCCAGCATACGCGGATGGTACCGGTAGAGTTCTTCAACGTCCTGGCGGGCCGTGGTGAGCTGGTAAAGCTGGCCGATTCGCACGGGGTTGTCCCTGTCCCGCTTCAGCGCTTCCTTGAGCATACCCATGACCCGGTCGTAGTTACCATCTTTCAGGTTCATGTCGATGTCTGCATCGAAGCGGCTGGTGCGGTCCCGTTGGTGCGTGTCCTGGTCAGCAATATCGTCCTGGATGTCGGAGGCGAATCCGAGTTCTTCCTGATACTGGAACAACAGGTAGCCGAGCATGTGGAACAGAATCAGTGTGAAGGTACTGTTGAGGAAACCGGCCAGGGGCTGGGCCACCCACATGGGAAAGTGATTGACGGCAAAGTCCTGGGCGGCGCCGGAGGCGAGGGTCAGCAGAATCAGGTAGCCATAGAGCAGGAAGTAAGGCGTGCCGATTCTGGATATCAGCAGGGCCAGATTCATCGGATTCACTGCCGCGCCGACCGAGCGCTCCATGGCCAGAACCATGATGCTGGCGGGCAGTGCCAGAACCACGAATGCCAGGGCCAGTAGCATGAGAATCGAGCCGCCGAGCATGGCCGCGGTGCCAACCAGCCCGCCCATCAGCACGAACACCAGCAGCTGGAGTACGACAATATTAAAGCCGCTGCCGGTGAACGCAACGGATACGGCCGGTGGCTTCAGGTGGCCTTCCGCCGTGTGATTGATGACGGCGTAAGTGTATTTGAACAGGGCGAGCGCCAGTAACAGCCAGATCACAATACCGATCAGATTGGCCGGCGCAACAACGGGCACCAGGGTGCAGATGGCAATAACAATCAGAGGATCGGTGTGAAATGGGTAGCGGAAAAAGGCACCCAGCCTCTGCCAGAAGGGGATGACCTCCGTGGCGGCACCAAGGTATCGCATGGCTTTGCTGCAATGCGGGCACAGGGCTCGTCGCTGCCGGGTATCGGCATCAGGCATGCAGCGATTACAGTAGTGAATCTGGCACTCCCCGCAGTGCCATTTGGCGGATTCGCCTGGATGATAGTGGCAATCGTGTTTCACTGGTGCTTTTGTCCTGGTCCATCAGAAATTCGTTGGTTCATGATGACAGATGTCGGTTTTGATCGCAGCAAATCAGTTAACAGGTAGACTATTGTCAGTTCCCGGGCGTATTCAGCCCGACAAGGTTTCTATCCGGAGGTTGCTTGGAACACACGCATAACAGTGTAACCGGTCTCGACACCGCTGAAACCCGACAGCGATACAGCTGGCGGGATATTTTTTCGCTTGCGCTGAAGCATAGGCCGAGACTGGTGCGTGCCAACCTGCTGGCCATTATGGCCACCATCATGAGTGTTCCTGTTCCACTGTTACTGCCGGTACTGGTGGATGAAGTGCTGCTGGGTGAATCAGGCCCGGTGTTGCCGGTCATGAACTCGATTCTGTCAGAGAGCTGGCAAACGCCGGTGGCCTACATCGGCCTGATGGTTCTGGCCGCCTTTTTGCTCCGCGTAGCGGCGTTGTTGTTTAACGTCTTGCAGTCCCGGGAGTTTTCCAAAGTCTCGAAGGATGTGGTGTTCCGTATCCGGTCCCGGCTGCTGGGGCGTTTGCAGCGGGTCGCCATGTCCGAATACGAAACCAGGGGGTCCGGCGGGATCAGCAGCCATTTTATTACCGATCTGGACACGGTTGACCAGTTTCTCGGCACGACCATCAGCCGGTTCCTGGTGGCCACTCTTACGGTGCTCGGCACGGCAATAATTCTGCTTTGGGTGCACTGGCAGCTGGCGCTGTTGATTCTGCTCTTCAATCCACTGGTGATCTTCGCCACGATTCTGATCGGCAAGCGGGTCAAGGAACTGAAACACCGGGAAAACAGCGCGTACGAAGAGTTCCAGGGTGATCTTACTGAGACGCTGGATGCCATTCATCAGTTGCGTGCGGCCAACCGGGAAAAGCATTACCTGCGCCAGTTGATCGACCGTGCCCGCAACGTGCGAGATCATGCCATTCAGTTTGAATGGCGCAGTGATGCGGCCAGCAGGGCCAGTTTTGCCCTGTTCCAGTTTGGTGTCGACGCGTTCCGCGCTGCGGCCATGATCACTGTTTTATTCAGTGATCTCAGTATCGGCATGATGTTCGCCATTTTCGGCTATCTCTGGTTCATGCTGACGCCGGTTCAGGAAATGCTGAACATGCAGTACGCCTGGTTTGCGGCTAATGCGGCTCTTGGGCGTATCAACCGTCTGCTGGACCTGGAAGAAGAACCTCGATACCCGGCGCTGGAAAATCCCTTCCAGGACCGCCACACCGTGGGGCTGACCCTCAGGGACATTCATTTCGGTTATGGGGAAGAGGCCGTGCTCAGGGGCATCAACCTGGACCTTGCACCCGGAGAAAAGGTAGCGCTGGTGGGCGCCAGTGGCGGCGGCAAATCCACTTTGATACAGGTGATTCTGGGCCTGTATACACCTCAACAGGGTGACGTGCTGATTGATGGTGTGCCGGTTCAGCGAATCGGGTTGCCGTGTCTTCGCGAGCATGTGGCGACGGTGCTCCAGCACCCGGCGCTGTTCAATGACACGGTGCGCCAGAACCTGACTCTGGGCCGTAGCCAGCCTGATGCGAAACTCTGGGATGCGTTACGGATTGCCCAGCTGGACAGCACGGTGGGGGCCCTGCCTCGGCAGCTCGACACCGTGATTGGCCGGCAGGGTGTTCGCTTGTCTGGCGGCCAGCGTCAACGGCTCGCCATTGCCCGGATGATCCTGTCGGATCCATCGGTGGTCATTCTGGACGAGGCGACATCAGCCCTGGATGCCGAAACGGAGTTCCTGTTGCACCGGGACCTTCAAGCGTTTCTCAAGCAGCGTACCACCCTCATCATTGCCCATCGCCTCAGTGCCGTTAAACAGGCAGACAGAGCCTGTGTTTTTGAAGACGGCAGAATTATAGAGGAAGGTCACCACGACGAACTGATCGCCAGAGAAGGGTTATACGCCCAGCTCTACGGCGAGCGTCAGATGTAGCTCACCTCCGTAAACTTTACTTTTTATTACAGCAAATAATGATCCGTCGCACTTGATGACCGTATTGGTTCGTCAGAGCAGTTCATTTCTGCCCTCCGTCTGCCCAAGAGGTGGTTCTGTTCCTGACCCGGTTTCGTTGATGAAGCCGTGTCGATGTTCGATGAGTGAAGACTGTGCATAAAAAAACGACCGCGATCCTGCTTTTTACGCTGGCTTTTCTGTTGGGGGTGGCGCTTCCTGTGATGCCCTCATTGCTGAACAGCAGTGGTTTTTATGGTTTGGCAATTGATGAACCAGGTGCGCCTGTCAGGGGTTACCAGCCTCCTGCGGGGGGACTTGTTATCCTGTTTTTTGGCTATCGGCAGTGCGGAACCGTTTGCCCGGTGCAACTGGTTAATCTGATGGACCTAAGCCAACGCCTGGCAGATGCGAATGTCGAGTTCTTGTTTATCACCCTTGATCCTGAAAACGATACCCCGGAATTGATGGAACAGACTGCCCAGGGACTTGGAGCCGCGTTCCGGACCTACCGACCTGAAAGCCATCTCGCAGCCCGCCGACTGGCGTCGGCCTACAACGACGTTGCCATCAAACAGGGAAGCACATCGGAAAACCTGATTGCCCACAGCGCCGGGTTGCATGTGGTGACTTCTGATTTTCGAAGAAGGCTGGTGTACACCACACCGGACCTGAACCTTGAACTGGTTGAGCAGGATCTTCGACGCTTACTTGAAAACAACGAGAGTGGACGTTCGTCATGACGGCAGCAATCGGTACCCAGTCGTATGAAATTGAAATCCGGGAACGCACCGATCGGCAGATGCTGATGATTCTCCTGGCCCATGTTCCTGTGGTCGGTCTGCTGGTGCCTATGGGGTATGGCACAACAACCTTTGCTCTGGTGGCGTCTCTGCTGGTAGGTGGTCTTGCGACAGCAGGCTTTTTTACCCTGCGCGCTACACGAGCTCTGTCTGCGCTGTTCGCAGTCTGTCTGATGCTGTTTTCGGCCATTATGATTCAGGCGCAGATGGGCCGGATCGAGATGCATTTCCACATTTTTGCCGCGCTTGCCCTGGTGATCATCTACCGTGACTGGTTACCGGTGGCCGTAGCGGCGACAACCATCGCCGTTCATCACCTGGTGTTAACCGGCCTGCAGCTGAGTGGATCATCCCTTGGCAGCATGTCTTTGATGATCTTCAATTATGATTGCAGTTGGTCTATCACCTTTCTGCATGCTGCGTTCGTGGTATTCGAGGCCGTTATTCTTGTGTTCTTTGCGATCCGGATGGGGGCGGAGCAGAAACAATCCATTCAGATTATCGAGATTATCCGGGCGTTCGACAGTCACAACGACCTCACCGTCCGTCTCGATGGCGCCGACAAGAGTGTTACCGCCGGCTCGTTCAACAACATGTTGGAGCGGTTCGTTGAGTTGATCTCCAGGCTCAGGGAACTGTCGGCTCAACTCAACTCGGACGCCGACGACATGACCAGCGTCAGCGATACCACGACCCGGATTGCCAATGATCAGCAGGTTCAGACGGATCAGGCGGCAGCGGCCACCAACGAAATGTCGGCCAGCATACAGGAGGTGGCCAGCAACGCTCAGTTGGCTTCCGACGCAGCGCGCAATGCTTCGGCAGCTGCAACCCGGGGCGGCCAGGCAATGGGGAATGCATCAACGCTGACAGAGGCGACTGACGAGGCGCTAGAAAGCAGCGCCCACAGAGTTGACGAACTGAGCGAAAAGATCGAATCCATATCGACAGTGGTGGGCTCGATCAACGCCATCTCCGAACAGACCAATCTGTTGGCTCTGAACGCAGCCATCGAAGCGGCGAGGGCGGGCGAACATGGTCGCGGGTTCTCGGTCGTGGCCGATGAGGTCAGGGCGCTGTCCTTGCGAACCCAGGAGTTTACGGATCAGATTCGCGCCACGGTCAGCGAGCTGGGCGAGATCTCTGACGCCACCAAAGCGTCCATGGCGATGGGTCGCAGTCGGTCCGCTGAATCCACCAGGGCCATGCGTGAAACTGCACAGGCCATGGGCGAGGTGGAAGCGGCGATCAATGACGTGTCCAGGATGAACGACCAGATTGCCTCAGCCTCGGAAGAGCAGGCCGCAACATCTCTCCAGATGAATGAAAACATCCATTCCATTGCCAACCGCAACAACGATGTCGTGTCTGAGGCGGAGCGGGTCAGGACCATGGCAGCCGAGCTTGAGGCTATCACCGAAAAACTGGATGAACTGGTCAGACTTTATCGCATCTAACCCCCTCAAAGAGCTGAGGTTGGAGAGCCTGCGAGCGCTCCGACCTTGGTCTGATATTCACGGCGCTGATGCCGAACATTCATCAGCATGCGGTTGAACTCTCATTAATTGCTGCAATAGTTAAAGGTGACGTCCTGCTGTGGAGTCCTTTCATCAGGCTATGGTCCGTTATGGCATTGCTTCCGGTCTATACGCTGCTGAAAGGGCTTCGAAAGAGCCTTCCGGAACACTCGGATAACGACGAAAAGGAGGCAACAAATGTCTAGTGACAGTCTCAGCAAAGACAGCCTGAATACCCTTTCCAGCCTTGATGCTGGCGGTAAAACCTTTCACTACTACAGCCTTCCCAAGGCTGCGAATACCCTGGGCGATCTCAACCGCTTGCCGTTCTCACTCAAGGTTCTGATGGAGAACCTGCTGCGCAACGAAGACGGCACAACGGTAGACAGGAGCCACATTGATGCCATGGTTCAGTGGCTGAAGGATCGTAGTTCTGATACCGAAATCCAGTTCCGTCCAGCGCGGGTCCTTATGCAGGATTTCACCGGTGTGCCCGGCGTTGTCGATCTGGCGGCGATGCGTGAGGCGGTCAAGGCGGCGGGTAAGGATCCGGCAATGATCAACCCGTTGTCACCTGTGGATCTGGTGATTGACCACTCGGTGATGGTCGACAAGTTTGGTGATGAATCGGCGTTCAAAGACAACGTGGCCATCGAAATGGAACGCAACCAGGAGCGTTATGAATTTCTGCGCTGGGGGCAGCAGGCCTTTGATAATTTCCGTGTCGTGCCGCCGGGTACCGGTATCTGTCACCAGGTAAATCTGGAGTACCTGGGCAAGACCGTCTGGCAGAAAGATCAGGAAGGCAAGACCATTGCCTATCCGGACACTCTGGTTGGCACCGATTCTCACACCACCATGATTAATGGGCTTGGCATTCTTGGCTGGGGTGTCGGCGGTATTGAAGCTGAAGCGGGCATGCTGGGCCAGCCGGTGTCCATGCTGATTCCGGAAGTGGTGGGCTTCAAGGTGACCGGCAAGCTACGTGAGGGTATTACCGCGACCGATCTGGTGCTTACTGTCACCGAGATGCTGCGCAAGAAAGGTGTGGTCGGCAAATTCGTGGAATTCTACGGCGATGGCCTCAAAGACATGCCGGTGGCCGATCGCGCCACCATCGCGAATATGGCGCCGGAATATGGCGCAACCTGCGGGTTTTTCCCGGTGGATGAGCAGACCATCAAGTACATGCGCCTGACCGGCCGTGACGAAGAACAGCTTGAGCTGGTAGAAGCCTATGCCAGGGCTCAGGGATTGTGGCGTGAACCCGGCCACGAGCCGGTCTATACCGATAGCCTGGAACTCGACATGGGCGAAGTGGAAGCGAGTCTCGCCGGACCCAAGCGTCCACAGGACCGGGTAGCCCTGAAAAACATGAAGTCTTCTTTCGAGCTGCTGATGGAAACCGCCGAGGGGCCTGCTGAAAACCGAGAGGCCAAGCTGGAATCTGAAGGTGGTCAGACCGCTGTAGGCGTCGACAACAGCTACGAACACCGTGCCAGTCAACCCCTGGAGATGAACGGAGAAAAAAGCCGGCTGGATCCGGGGGCCGTGGTGATTGCAGCCATTACGTCCTGCACCAACACATCCAACCCCAGTGTAATGATGGCTGCGGGTCTGATTGCCCAGAAAGCCGTTGCGAAGGGCCTGAGAACCAAACCCTGGGTGAAGACCTCGCTGGCGCCGGGCTCCAAGGTGGTTACCGATTACCTGAAAGTTGGTGGCTTCCAGGATGATCTGGACACACTCGGGTTTAACCTGGTGGGATACGGGTGTACTACCTGTATTGGCAACTCGGGTCCGCTTCCGGATGCGGTGGAAAAAGCCATCAGCGATGGGGATCTGACCGTGGCCTCTGTGCTCTCCGGCAACCGTAACTTCGAGGGCCGGGTGCATCCAATGGTAAAAACCAATTGGCTGGCCTCGCCGCCTCTGGTGGTTGCCTATGCGCTGGCGGGGAACGTTCGTCTGGATCTCTCCAGGGATCCGCTGGGCGAAGACACGGATGGTAACCCGGTGTATCTGAAGGATCTCTGGCCCAGCCAGCAGGAAATTGCTGACGCCGTAGAGAAAGTGAAAACAGGTATGTTCCGCAAGGAGTATGCGGAAGTCTTTGATGGGGACGCTATCTGGAAGTCTATCGAGGTTCCCGAAAGCAAGGTGTACGAATGGTCCGACAATTCCACGTACATCCAGCATCCGCCGTTTTTTGACGGCATGGGTGAAGAGCCTGATGCCATCGAGGACATCAGGGATGCCAGAATCCTGGCACTGCTGGGCGATTCAGTAACCACTGATCACATCTCTCCGGCGGGTTCTTTCAAGCCGGATACCCCTGCCGGTAAATACCTCCAGGAGCATGGTGTTGAGCCGAAAGACTTTAACTCCTATGGCTCCCGGCGGGGTAATCACGAAGTGATGATGCGTGGCACCTTTGCCAACGTCCGCATCAAGAACGAGATGCTGGACGGAGTGGAGGGTGGTTTCACCCGGTTCGTACCCACTGGTGAGCAGATGGCCATCTACGATGCCGCCATGAAGTACCAGGCGCAGGGCACGCCATTGGTGGTCATTGCCGGTAAGGAATACGGCACCGGATCAAGCCGTGACTGGGCGGCCAAAGGCACCCGATTGCTGGGTGTGAGAGCCGTGGTGGCTGAATCCTATGAACGCATCCACCGCTCAAACCTTATCGGGATGGGTGTGATGCCACTGCAGTTCCCGGAAGGCACGGATCGCAAGAGCCTGAAACTGACCGGTGAGGAAACCATCAGCATCGAAGGTCTGTCCGGCGAGATCAAACCAGGTCAGACACTGACCATGACGGTGAAATACAAGGACGGTTCGACACAGAGCTGTGAGCTGAGGTCCCGGATTGATACTGCCAACGAGGCCGTTTACTTCAAGCACGGTGGCATTCTCCACTACGTTGTGAGAGAGATGCTGCGTACTGCCTGATGGTCTGGGGTGAGTCCGGCATAGCGGTCTGCCGACATGCCGGACTCACCCGCAACGCAAGATTCGGCCCCCATGCCTTTCAGGCGGTGCTATTTGTGTCTGTTTCGGCCAGGGGCAGGCTGAGCCAGAAACAGGATCCCTGGCCCTGTTCAGAGTCGAAGCCGACATCGCCGCCCATCTGGGTCATGATTTCTTTCGTTATGGCCAGGCCGAGCCCCGTTCCTCGTTTGCCGCGAGTGTCGGAGCTGTCTGCCTGCGCAAATTTCTGAAAGATTCGTGGGCGAAAGCTGTCGGGAATGCCGGGTCCCTGGTCCGTGACCAGGATCTGAATGCACCCCTGATCGATCTTGCTGCTTACCTGAACCTGCCCATTGGCGGGCGAGAACTTGATGGCATTGGACAGTAGGTTGGTAAACGCCTGGCCAAAACGTGAATGGTCGATTTTCGCAATGCGTCCATCGAAATCATCGGTGACGCGGATGGCTACACCGCTTTCCAGGGCATAGGTTTTAAGGCGCTCTATCGATTCTTCAATAACCGGGGTCATTTCCTCGTTTTGCAGATGCATGGTCATCTTGCCGGAAACCAGTTTTTCCATATCCAGTAGGTCGTCGACCAGTTGCTTCAGTTGGTCCGCGTTGCGATGAGCAATGGACACCATTCGCTCGGCTTGTGGCGGGAGGGCTCCGAGAGTGCCGCTCTCGATCAGGCCAAGAGAGCCCGATATGGATGTCAGCGGCGTCCGGAGCTCGTGGCTGACCGTTGAGATGAATTCGCTCTTCATCCGGTCTACCTTTTTCTGCTCGGAGATATCTTCGATCAGCGTCCAGATCAGAGGTTGGCCTGAGGGACTGTTGATCCTCATCCCGCGGACGATGGCCGGGTAGGTTGAACCATTTGCGCGCACGATCTCGACCTCATGAGGGCCAAAACGTTTTTCGGCCTGAAGTTCGGCAATGATTTCCTGTTGTCGCTGTTCAAAGTTTGGCGGCAAGAGTTGCCAGTAATCCCCGGCCATCAATTGCTCACGTCTGTATCCGGTGGGTTCCAGCAGCGCTTCGTTCACATCAAGAAACGCACCGGATCTGTAGTCGGTCAGAGCGATGCCGATGGGCGATAGTTCGTACAGCCTCCGGAGCTGGGCTTCGCTTTCCTGAAGGGCGAGTTCGGTGTGCTTTGACTCGTC
Organism: Marinobacter sp. F3R08; assembly: GCF_018860425.1. GTDB lineage: Bacteria > Pseudomonadota > Gammaproteobacteria > Pseudomonadales > Oleiphilaceae > Marinobacter. The sequence continues at coordinate 411,106 of NZ_JAHKPI010000014.1, forward strand.
AATATCGGCAATGTATCCGTGCCACATGACGCTGCCATCGGGCATCTTCTCCGGTGATGACTTGCCCTCCACCCATCGCCAACCGGATTGACCGTTTGCCAGGCGATATTGGCTATGCCAGATCGTTAAGGCTTCTGCCGATTGCTCGATACTGGCAGAGACTGCTGAAAAATCATCCGGATGGATTTTGGTGAAGCAAACAGATGCATCGTCTTTTACTTCCTCGGCCGTAACGCCATAAATCTCTTCTATGTGAGGGCTGGCATAGGGGAATGACACGCGGCCATCCGGCCACAGCTGGTATTGATAGAGCATGCCGGGGGTCTGCTCTACCAGTTTGGTGAGCATCTTTACGCTGAGCTCTCTTTCGATAAGGCCGCCAATCCAGCGCGCCAGCAGTGTCACGAAGGTGATTTCGGTTTCCGAAAAATCCTGTTCACGTGGCTCAGGTGAGGAAAAATTGAGTGTTCCGTACAAATGATCCTTGATGAAAATGGGGGCGGCAAGGTAGCTCTCAAGGCCAAATTTTTCGTAACAGCGGTGACCGCGATAGCCCGACTTGGCCATGTGCGCAATGGCCAGACTTTCTCGTGCACCGAGGAGCATTGAGCAGTAGGTATCTCTCAGTGGAAAACTTGCATTCTGTTCAAGCCCCGAATCTTCGGGGGCGACAAACCACTGGATGGAATAGACGTTACTGTGTATCTCGCTGACAATTCCCAGAGGCAGGTTCAGGTAGTCTGACCCGAGCCGAAGGGCTCTTTCGATGCGGATATCGTCATTTGTCTCGGTATCCAGTGCCAGATCATTGAGGATGGCCAGTGCTTCGTTCTGCTGCTGGGTTTTATTGAGGTTGTTCATTACCTCGGTCACATCGGCATGGGTGCCATACATCATCACCGGTTTGCCGTCATGGCTCCATTCGAAAACCTGGCCGCGATCGTGCACCCATACCCAGTGGCCGTTCTTATGCTTCATTCGGCATCGGTAGTCATACTCGGAGAGCTCGCCGGCAAAATGGGCTTTGAGCAGACGTTCTGATTCCGGCAGATCGTCTGGGTGCGCGAGGCCCACCCAGGTCTTTATGCTGACGGGCATCAGTTCGTCGAGTGTATAGCCGCAAATGTTGGCCCAGCGTTCGTTAAAAACGGTCTCCCCGGTTTGTACGTTCCACTCCCAGGTGCCAATTCGGGTGCCGTCAATGATTGCTCTGGCACGACGTTCGCTATGTTTGAGTTCCTGGTAGAACTCGGCGGCAGCCTGAAGATTAATCTCCCGCTCCACGCAATCGGCGATTTCACGAAGAAGGGACTGCTCGTTCTGATCGAAACTGCGCGCTGCCTGATCAATCAGGCACAGGGTGCCCAGTCGGAATCCCTCGCTGTTGTGGAGTGGCGCACCGGCGTAAAAACGCAGGAACGGATCCTCGGTGACTAACGGATTATCCTTGAAACGCTCATCCTGCTGGGCGTCTTCGATCACCAGCAGATCAGAACTCAGAATTGCATGACCACAGAACGAGATCTCGCGGGAGGTTTCGGTAGCCGAGATACCCTGACAGGACTTGAACCATTGTCGATTACTGTCTACCAGGCTGACCAGAGCAATCGGTACATTGAAGGCCTTGCAGGCCATCCGGGTGTACCGGTCAAAGCGTTCTTCAGGCCCTGTATCGAGCAAGCCTGTGCGTTCAAGTGCCGATAGGCGCTCACGCTCCTCGGGAGGAAATTCCGGCGTTTTCATTGGCGTTATTCTTCCTGATTGTGGAGTTTGGCAGCTCAATCCAGAAGTTGGCCCCGCTGTCATAAAAATAGCCGATTTTTCCGTTCATGAGTCGGGCCAGGTCCTGGCAGATTGCGAGGCCGAGACCGGTGCCCTTGATGGATTTCGATGTGCCAACTTCTGCCTGTGAAAAACGCTCGAACAGCTCGCTCTCAAACTGCTTCGGTACCCCTGAGCCACAATCACTGACGATGATCCGGGTGGTTTCCGGGCCGCTCTGCTCAACTTTGAGGGTGATTGTGTCATTCGATGGCGAGAACTTGATCGCATTGCTGATGAAATTATCCAGGACCTGTCGCAGACGGTGCTCGTCAGCGACAATCACCTGATCACCAAGACCTTCGATGACAAGTGACAGATTGTGCTCCGACGCCAGGGCGGTATTGTCGATCATCGCCGCTTCGATGACAGGCTCCAGAGGTTGGGGCGCCAGCGAAACCGTCATCTGGCCTGCGGTCAGTTTGCTGAAATCCAGCAAATCGGAAATCAAAAGATGCAGGCGATCACCGTTACGCAACGCCAGACGGGCCATCTCTTCGGCTTTCACCGGAAGTGCGCCGGCCGCTCCGGAAGCCAGTAGGCGCAGCGCGCCGTTGAGAGAGGTCAATGGCGTCCGTAACTCGTGGCTGACGTTCGACACGAAGTTTTCTTTCATGGTGCTGATGGCATCTCGTTCGGTCATCAGCTGGTTGAACGCTGCGGCTAATTGGCGAGTTTCCTTGGTGCCTTTCCCGGTCAGTCGTTGTCCATTGGACGGGCTTCTTGCCATGCCTTCGATGGTTTCGGTCATCTTGTCCAGAGGCTTTACGGCGGAGCGGCTGGCGAGAAAGCCCAGCAGGGCAATGAAAAAACCAATGGCGATACTGATGATGGAGAATTTCATGAACGAATCGAATGCCGGAGCCGTAGCCCGTTCGTATGGCACGGAGCGGATGAACATCCAGCCCAGATCCTCCAGATGACTGGCGGCGTAAATCTGTTCCTGGCCATTGTTGTCTGTCACCGTCCCGAAGGTGATGCCGGATAGTCCCGCGTCCACCAGCGGATCTGCGCCAGGTACTGGCAGCGGCTGCACGCCCTGGCCGGGTGAAGGCCCCCCTTCAATATAGAGAAGATTCTCCACATCAATCACTTTGAAACGGTCCTGTTCATCTCTCAGACGCTTGAGCATATCGTCGGGTATCAGGCTGGTCTGGCCAATAGTGACCGTGCCGCTCAGCAACCCCAGAAGATCACCTTCCCCGGATTCGATAGGGGCAAGAAAAGACAGCAACGGCACGCCGGTGGCCCGGCCAAGGAGAGGGCGACTGATGACCGGACTTCTGGTCTGAATGGCGCGGCGAAAATGGTTTCTGTCCGAATAATTGGTGCCCAGGCGTCCGGGTGCGTGAATATTCTCTGCAATCGCGGTTGCTTCCGCGTCGAAGACCACGAGGCCATCCGGGAAAAGTGTATGCAAAAGGTTTTGTCGCTCGAGCTGGTAGGTGATTTCTGTCAGCGAGTGAAGGGCGTTCCCGTCACTCATCATGGCGGCAGATTCACTCAGTACATCAAGCTTCAGCTTAAGGCGCTGCTCTACTTCGGTGGCGATTCGTCGGGTCTCCACAAGCTGTTGCTCGGTGAGTATTGCCTCGAAATCGTCCACCAACGCATTGTAGGCAACGGCCAGAACGGCCCCGACGGTTGAGATGGAACCAAGGATAACGATCACGGCGAGGCGGGTGCCAAGTGAAAGTGGCGGCAAAACAGTTTCCCCGGTGGTATTCTGGAAGAAAGGTTAAATGTTTCTTCGCCGAAGTATGGCATAAAACCGCTTTGGTGCGGATCTGATTGAGTAGTCTATGTCTGACGAACAAACGGCTGACGTTCTACGCAAGCTTGGTGTCCTGAAAGCGCGCTTCAAGGAGAAAGCGTCAGGCGATATCCATATGGTCGCTCTGATGGCGCAGGATGCCGCCGCCGGAGAGGGAAGTCTGGACGAACTGCGACGCGCCTATCAGGTGCTTCATCGGCTCGCAGGCTCTGCTGGTACGTTTGGCTTCCGCGCTCTGGGCGACGAAGCCCGGGCACTCGAACTGATACTCAAGCCCTACGTGGAGGCAGAGCCAGGGATTCCTGAGCATAACGCAGGGATTCCGAAAAGCCTTCTACGTGAGCACTTCATTGGTCGAGTCCTGGGATTGGAAAACCTTCTGATCATCGAGGATGATGGCCAGGATGCGGCCGAACTGTTCAAAGGCCCGAGCGCCGACACCTCAGATCAGCCGGTTGTTCTGATTATCGAACCGGATCGGAAAGCTGCGGAACAACTGTCGAGCGCACTGACCCCTCATGGCTTCAGTATTCATTGCGTCACCCCGAAAGACCTCGTCTCTGAAGAGCTGTCTCGGGTATCTGTTGTCCTGATAAGGGACAATGTCCTGATTTCGCAAGAGCAAATCCCCTGGGACTCGGGCGATCGTCCTCCGTTTATCTGTATCAGTTCCCGCGATACCTTCGATGAAAGGTATCGGCTTGCCACACTGGGCGTTGACGGTTTCGTGAGTGAACCCGTTGATGTGCCGTTATTGGTGGACTACATGGAGCGGCTGGTTGACGAGAAAATAGAGTCCGGCACCGGGCGAGTGATGGTGATTGATGACGATCCGGAGCTACTCGAACGGTACAGTCTGATTCTGGAAGGTGGAGGGCTCGAAGTCCGGTGCGTGAATTCGCCCTCCGATATCCTGGGCGTCCTTTCGGAGTTTCGGCCGGATATCATTCTGATGGATGTCCAGATGGGACACTTCAACGGTCCTACACTGGCAAGAATGCTCAGGCTTGACCCCGAATGGGTGGGGTTGCACATCATTTTCCTGTCCTCTGAGGAAGACCGGGAGTTTCAGTTTGATGCTCTGTCCCAGGGTGGTGATGATTTTCTCACCAAGCCCGTGTCCGACAGAGTGTTGTTACAAGCGGCCAAAGTCCGGTGCTACCGGGCCAGGCAACTGGACAAGCTGGCGTCCAGGGACAGCCTGACCGGGTTGCTGAAGCACTCCCTGGCCAATTCCGAAGTGGCCAAAGAGCATGGGCGCAGCCAGAGGCTGAGTTATCCCTCGGTTGTTGCCATGCTGGATCTTGACCACTTCAAACAGGTGAATGATCGGCACGGGCACAGGGTTGGCGATCTGGTTATCAAAGGTCTGGCAAACCTGCTTCGGCACCGGCTTCGAAAAACCGACGTTATCGGTCGCTATGGCGGTGAAGAATTTATCGTGGCGTTGCCGAACTGCTCGATGGAAGGCGCCCGGCAATCCATGCAGGCGGTGTGTGAGCGGATGTCGAAAATCACCTTCAATGGGGCAGAGGGTCCGTTTTCTGTGACGGTGAGTGTTGGCCTGGCCCCGCTGGATGCTTATGACAAGGCAGAGGAAGCGATAGAAGCCGCTGATAGAGCACTGTATCGACGCAAATCGGCAGGCCGAAACGGCGTTACCGCAGCGTGATAGATGGAGGAAGTTCATCAGGGAGTGAGTAGAGGTGAATGTCGTTATTGTTGAAGACGACGAGTTGATGGCTGATCTCGTTGAAACGGTGGTTGCCGGCCTGCATCCTGCATTGAAGGTCTTCAAGGCATTCAATGTGAGGGAGGCACTGGAGCTCTGGCGAACCAGGGCGCCAGGCTTTTTTATCATTGACTGGTTGCTGCCTGATGGATCCGGTCTGGAGATTTTGCGGGAGATCCGGGCAGACGATAAGGACATGCCCGTGGTCATGCTGACGGGCAGGGCGGACCGTGATTCCATTCTGAAGGCGGCTCATTACGGCATCAGCGGCTACATCAGCAAGCCATTCAATGTGGAAGTGCTTCATACCCGTCTTGCCAGCATGCTCGAGGCGGTGCTGCCCGAAGACCCTGGCTTTCAAACGCTGGCCGAGATGCTGTCCGGAAAACTGGAATCGGGCGTTCAGGTGCCCACCCGAATGGATGTGGCGGGTGTTCTTGGATTGATTGAGCGAGCGGATGATCTGTCCGGTGCGCAACTGGCCGAGCGGTGGCAGAAAGAAGCCGCTCTGTGTGCCAGACTGCTGGAGATCGCAAATCGTTCTTCGTTCCGGCGAACCGGAACACCGGTGGTGAACGTGCGTGATGCCATTTCGGTGATGGGCGTTCCCATGGCTCTGAGCCAGGCGCTGGCACTGGCGCTGGACACCGGCTCGGTCTTCCGGTCTGAGGCTCTGGCACGAAGGGCAAAGTACTTTCAGGCCGAAGCAGAATTGGTGGGTTCGGAAGCCCAGAAAATTGCCATGGTGCTCGGTAAAAAGGCGCTCGAATTCCAGATCGCCGGGCTGCTGAGCCGTATGGGAGAGCTCGCCGTACTGAATGTCATGCAACAATTTGTTCAACAAGGTGGAGAACTGACCGAAACGGATATCGAGAGCGGGCTCAGGGATTGGGCGCAGCAATATGGAAACACCTTGAAGGTACAGTGGCGGCTGCCGCTGAGCATCCGGCAAATGACCGGCGCGGTGCATTATCTTGCCCGGGAGGATGTCAGGCAGAACCTCCTGGTTATGCGGGCAGCTGGCCTGATTGCGAGCGGGCAGACAGACAACCCGGAGTGCTCCAGGCTACTCAGACAGATCGGACTGGATGACTGGCTGGACTCACGGAAAGACACAACGGATAGAGGGAGTGTATAAATGGCGGAGTCCGGAGCACCTTTACAGAAAATCATGCTGGTTGAGGATGAAGAAGATATCAGAGCGGTGGCTGAGCTGGCTTTGGAGGCCGTGGGTGGGTTTACCCTTAAAGCCTGTGATTCCGGAGCGGACGCCCTCGAAAACATTGATATTTTCAGGCCACAACTGATCCTTCTGGATGTGATGATGCCCATGATGGACGGACCCAGCACACTGAGAGCTATCCGTGAAAAGCCCGAATTTGCCAATACACCAGCCGTTTTCATGACCGCCAAGGTGCAGCGGGACGAGGTAGATGGTTATCTGGCCCTTGGCGCCGTGGATGTGATTCCCAAACCCTTTGATCCGATGACGCTGTCCGATCGCATTCGGGACATCTGGGATAAGCTCGACTGACAACCTGAACCGGGCCCCTAATTTCCGTGGGCTGCTGGTCTTGCTGCGCCCGATTCGGTTAACCTGTTGTGATTGTTTTCGAACCTGAGGCCCTTTGATGTCGTCTATTCCTCCCGGGGATGAGCTGAAAGCAAAGCTCAATCTGGAAACCTCCCGTATTCACTGGCACGAATTGCAGACCTACTTCGCCCGAGGGCAGGTGGTTCGCGTGTCGCCGGATCTGGATCTGCTGGATGTGGCGGCAGAACTTGCTGCGGATAACAAACCACGGTTTGCCCGGTGGATGGATGAGGGACACGTTGGTGAGGTCACGCCTGAAACAGCGCAAGCCTGGTATGACCGGAATGCTGAACTCTGGGCGGTTGTGGTTGCGCCCTGGGTTCTGGTGCAGGACCGTTCTGGCCATGTACTTCATTAAACGCAGGGCTGCATGAAGCTGCACTATTTTCATGGCCGGGCTCCGCTGAAAGATCTTGTGATGCTTCGTGACGATCAGCGCATTGAGCTGCATATCCGGCCGGTTGGCGATGGGCTCTGGGGGCTGGTGGCCCTGTCTGGAACAGATCAGGAGCGCCCCAGCGGGCAGCTTCTGCGTGGTCCCTGGAAAACCGTTGTCAGTGCTGAATCAACGCTGCGCAGTATCGCTGGATCCATGATGGGCGAGGGCTATGATCCGAAGCCCGATGATTATGTCTTGTGGTCTGTGGCTGCCCAGCGCCTTGCCCGAACCATCGGGACTCCGGAAGGTGAATCGGCTACCCCCGAAGCCGACCCAGTCCATTTCAAACCCCTGATCTGATCTCCACCCTTTCTGTTTCGTGAGGACGTTATGCTGACTGGAGCTTTGCTCATTCTTGCTCCCCTGTTCCTGGGATTTGCCATCTCGCTGGAAAATCGCAGAGTCATGACAGTTATCCATTACACCCTGGAGGCTCTGGTTTACTTTATCCTGTTGTTGCTCGGGCTTGGGCTTGGCCAGATGGAGGGGTTGGCGGCGCAGTTGGGTGGCATGGCCGTTCAGGTACTGGCGCTGGTGGTGGTGCTTTTCGTCGCTAACATGGCTGGTCTCTGGCTGTTTCACCGCTGGCAGCCCATGACGCTGGTAAGCCCTGAAGGCCATGTCAGTCCGGGTTACCGCAGGCTGTTCCTTGCAGGCCTGAAGCCGCTGGTTGCGGTTATTGCTGGTTTGCTGGCCGGCTATTACCTGTTGCCGGATATGCCCATGGTGGAGCAATTGGCGACCTGGGCGTTGATGTTTCTCTTATTCCTGATTGGTCTTCAGTTGCGTAATGCGGGTCTTTCGCTGCGGAAACTGCTGATGAATCGTCAGGGCCTGGGTATCGCGCTGGCTTTGACGTTCAGCTCTCTGGCAGCCGGGGTTATCCTGATTCCTGTCCTTGGGCTGCCCTGGCACGATGCTCTGGCGATCGCGTCGGGGTTTGGCTGGTATTCGCTGTCTGGCATTGTGATTGGCGAAGCGCTCGGCCCGGCGTGGGGAGGCGTGGCTTTCCTTAATGATGTGATCAGGGAAATCGTTGCTCTGGCCATTATTCCGCTGTTGATTGCCAGTCGACCGGCTATGGCGATTGGCTATGGTGGCGCTACTGCGATGGACTTTACACTACCGGTTATCCGAAGCAGTGGTGGGTTATCCTGCGTTCCGGTCGCTATTGCCTCGGGTTTCCTGTTGTCTTTCCTGTCCCCTGTGCTGATGGGTGTGTTTCTGTCTCTCGGTTAGATCGGCATGCCCGCAAGGCAGGTTGTCGGCGTGTTCAGTGACATGTGCTCAGGTCATGAACTTCCTGACATCGATTTTGTAATCGACAGGGTCCTCAGCGCGCACAATCCGGTCCTGGGCGCCGGGTTTGGCGAGATCAATGGTATCCACCGTGATCGGCATGCGGAATCTGGTGTGGTACATCACCCGCACGGTCGGCAATCTCTGATCGCTCTCATTGGCCTCGATAACAACACCTAACCGGCCACTTTCCAGCAGTACCAAAGAACCCACGGGATAGAGACCAAGACAACGGATAAACTCTTTGACGAGCACCGGATCCAGATGATGACCGCTCCATTCCAGTAGCTTCTTCAGGCCCTGTGTTGGTGTCATGCCTCTGTGATAGACCCGATCTGCCGTGATGGCGTCATAGACATCGCTGATTGCCACCATACGCCCGTATTCCGAGATTTCGTCGCCTTTGAGCCCCTCTGGATACCCAGTGCCATCAAGGCGCTCATGATGCTGGGCCGCTGTGATGACGGTCAGTTCACCAATGCCCTTGGTCGTGGCGAGAATATCCCTGGAATGTCGCGCATGCAGCTTCATGACCTCGAATTCTTCGGGCGTCAGTCGGCCGGGTTTATGAAGTATCTCATCCGGTGTGAGGATCTTGCCCAGGTCGTGGAGCAGGGCGCCAACGATTGTCTGGTGCAGGATGTCGGCAGACAGGCCCCGGTAATTTCCGAAAAGGGACATAAGAACACTCAGATTGACCGAGTGCTCAAGCAGGTAATTATCTTTCTCCCGGATACGTCCCAGGCAACTCAGGGCGTTGGCATTGCGGAGCACGGAATGCTGGAGCTCGTCTGCCAGTTTATGGATGGGCGCAATGTCGATAGCACTGCCAATTTTGGCGTGGTTCATGAAGTCTCCAACCAGGCCCTGAGCCTGGCTGTGGACCTTTTGGGCAACCACGATTTCTTCTTCCAGAGGCACGCGCGGCTGAAGGCCTGGTGATTGTTCTCCGGCTTTCTGAAGGGCCGACTCGTTGCGGCGATCCACCTCTGCGGCGGGTTCGGCGTCCTGAGTATCGAGGCCTTTCGACGCATCGATGTAAACAAACTCCACGCCCATACGACGGATTTTCTCGATGGTCTCCTCTTTTTTGATAACACCGCGCTTGCGCTGGGTGTTGTGAGGAATCCAGTCGTTGTTCAGATCGGTGATGTACATGCCGACCCTGAGGGCTGCAATGGGCACACGTTTGATCATTCGGTCGGGAAAAACGTCCGCAAGCTGTTGTTGTAGGTTTTGCTGATCACGTCATCCAGAGGCAGGTCCTTTACCTCTGCGATTTTTTCGGCCACGAAAGGCAGGTAAAACGGAGCGTTTTCTTTTCCGCGGTAGGGCACGGGGGTCAGAAAAGGAGCGTCAGTCTCCAGCAGGATCTGGTCAATGGGCGTCATACGCACAATGTCCCGGACGTTCTCCGCTTTGTTGAATGTAGTGATGCCGTTGAAGCCCAGGCACCAGCCCTGATCCAGAGCATATCGGGCAAGCCCGGGGCCAGACGTGAAGCTGTGGATCACGCCCCGGCGTTTGAGGGTTTCTTCAAACTCACCGAGAATGGCAATCGTGTCTTCGTCCGCTTCGCGGCTATGGATCACGACAGGCTGATCTGTGTCACAGGCAATCTGCAGTTGCCGCCGGAAAACGTCGCGCTGAACGTTGCGATCAGCGTTATCGTAAAAATAATCCAGGCCAATTTCGCCCACCGCAACGATTTTATCGTCCCGGGCATGAGTGCGGATTTCTACTTCTACCAGATCGGAATAGCTTTCGGCATCGTGGGGGTGAATACCCTGAGTGCCATAGACCCAGGGCGCAACCCGGCTAAGCTCGCGCACCGCGGCGAGGTTGTCCGGCGACACGGCAATGGTGATCACTTTTTCGATGTTGACGCACTGCACCTGTTCCAGCGTTTCCTCAAGAGGGCGATCCTTGAGGTAATCCAGGTGACAGTGGGTCTCGATGATCGGATGATCAAAAACCGGAATTTCTCGACGCTTTTTACTCATTGTCGGCTAATGTGCTCCACCGCAACCTGCGCTCAGGCTGCTATTCTGAACATTTGTTTAACTCCAGTTTACCAGTTTGTACGATTGTTAGCCTGTACTACTGCCATAGTTAGTTGCACGGAGTCTCCAGATGAAGCTGTCGGCGTTTGCCCGTTCTTTTGTTTTCGATCCCGCCCGGCCCGGATTCCGGGATTACCCGACCGTGCTGGATGACGATGACATGACATTGCCCGGTTTGGATGCCAGCCTTGAGCAAATCGGCGAATACCAGCGCCGGCTCTGGGCCAATCAGGCCAAGGCCGTTTTACTGGTTGTGCTTGGGCCTGATACCAGTGGTAAGGACAGTCTGATTCGCACTCTGGCAACGTTTGTCGATCCTGCAGGCTTCCATGCCTGGTCTTTCAGCCGCCCTGCCGGCGCCGAGGCCCGCCATGACTTTCTCTGGCGGGTCACGCCCTATTTGCCCAGCTTTGGGCAGATGGTGGCGTTCAATCGCAGCCATCATGAGGCTGTCATTGCCGAAAGGGTCTGGCCGGTGCACTCTCCTGAACGTTATAACTGGCCGAACCGGTACCGAGCCATCCGCAACTTTGAAAGCCACCTGGTGGAAGAGGGTACGACACTGATCAAGGTCTGGCTCAATCTGTCAGAAGAGGAGCATGGCAAGCGCCTGCTCAAGCGTCTCGATAAACCCCGGAAGCGCTGGAAATTCGACAAATCAGACATCAGTGGCTGGGAAAAACGCCATGATTACCAGGCGTTCGCTGAAGAAGCTCTGGAGGCGACACATACCGGGGAAGCGCCGTGGTTTGTCGTGCCTGGTGACCGCAAACCCCAGGCTCGCGCTATTGTTGCGGCAGTGCTGGCTGAGCAGCTGAGGCAACTGGCGCCGGACTATCCGGAAGAAGATGAGAGTGTGTTGAGCGACTATCGGCGCCTGCTGGCAAAAAGTGGCGTGAAATAAGTCAATTGGAGGAAACGCATGCACATTGTTGTAGTCGGTGGCGGTGTAGTGGGAATAACCACGGCCTACGAACTGAACCGAAGGGGCCACCAGGTTACTGTACTGGAGCGCCATGCAGTGGCCGGGAACGAGACCAGCAAAGGCAACGCAGCCCAGCGATCCTATGGCGTTGTCTATCCCTGGGCTGATCCGTCGATTGTGTTCAAGGCCATTCCCTGGATTGTCAAACAGGATGGCCCTCTCAAACTACGGTTTCCACCGTCGGTAGAAACCCTGAAATTCATGTTCGCCACGCTCCGGTACGCCTGGTCGCCGGGTCTGTTTGGATTGAACCGGCGAGCCATGTTGCGCCTCGGTATCCACAGCCGGGAACGGTTCCTGGCTCTGGAAAAGGAACTTGATCTGGCCTTTGACGGCGATCACCGGGGCCTGCTGCACCTAGCCAGCACACCTGAAGCGCTGGAAAGTTACCGTGACATCCATGACATGCTGAATGAGCTGGGCATTGCTTCCAGCTTGCTTACCCCGGAACAGGTTCATGAGGCCGAGCCCGGTATGGTCGGTAACGGTCCGCTCTACGGAGCCTTGAGTTACGACACCGACGGCACCGGGGATTGTCATCTGTTTTGCCGGGAAATGGCAAAAGCCTGCGAGTCAAAGGGGGTCGTGGTTCGATACAATGTAGACGTGGAAAAGCTGATTGCCGATGACCAAAAGGTAGAGGCTATTTCGCTCAGAAACAGCGATGGGTTCATGGAAACCCTGGAAGCGGATGCCGTGGTGATCAGCGCCGGATGCTGGTCCAGCCATCTGGTGAAACCACTGGGCCTTGAACTGCCCATCTACCCGGTCAAGGGGTACAGCCTGACGGTGCCGATGAAACATCCTGAGCGTGGCCCCACCTCAACCATTCACGACGATAACTACAAGGTCGTCTCTACCCGTCTGGGAGACCGTCTGCGAACCACCGGTTTTGTAGAGTTGGCGGATTTTAACCGGGATATCCCCGAAGCTCGCCTGGCAACAATCCGGAAATCTGTGGAGTCGCGGTTTCCCGGGTGTGCCGATCTTGAAGCGGCGGAAACCTGGACCGGATTTCGCCCGATGACACCGGATGGACCAGCGATCATCGGACGTGGTCCAAGAGAAAACCTGTATCTGAATACCGGCCACGGAACCTTCGGTTGGACGCTCTCCGCCGGCAGCGCAGACGTCATTGCTCAGGTCATTGAAGGCGAGGAACCAGCCGTTTGCCTTGACGCTTTCCGGCCCGGGCGGTTTGCCGGGTAATTCTTTGGACCAGCCGCTTGGCCCGGTCTGGTGGTCTTTTCCGGAACCTTGGGTTCAGTACGTACAAAGGTAAGTTGAATGACGCTAACTCAGGCGGCGAGGACACACCAGGGCGAGCAATCGTTTTACCCTCGATGGACGCAGTTGAACGACTGCCTGGTGCTGTGTCGGGAGTTTTGGCAGCCAATGCCGTTTGTGACACCGGCGCCGGCGTGGGCCCGGCGCTTTCCCGAACTGGCCGGGATGCTGGCAGGACTGTCTGATGATGATTGTGAGTATCTGGCAGAGAATCCGATTGAACTGGCGGCTCAGGTCTCCCGGTGGCTGCCATGTCTTGAGAGTTACCCCGAAATGGTCCGTCTTCCGGACCTGCTGCCGTCGGCCGAAAAGGCATCAGAGGCGACGCTGCCGGAAGTCCGGGCCACGGATATGCCTGGCCGGAAGCGGTTGCAGTCAGGTGCTTTTGCGGCGGCACTGACGCCATTGGCGCATTCCACCCTGGACTGGTGTTGTGGCAAAGGCCATTTATCCCGGACGCTGGCACCGTTCTGTCGTGGTGAGGTCAGGGGCTTTGAATGGAATCCGGAACTGGTGCGTGACGGTCTTCGTCTGGCACGGCATTTTGGGGATCGGGTTAATATCGGGTGCCAGGATGTTATGGCGCCGGATCTGGAGCTGCCGGAAGGCTACCACGGTGTTGCGCTCCATGCCTGCGGTGATCTGCATCGGCGCTTGCTCAAACGCGGCAGCGAAGCAGCTCTGCCCAGACTGAGTATATCGCCTTGCTGCTATCACCTGACGGATACAGACCACTATCAGCTGCTTTCAGAGCAGGCTTCCGGGTATCAGGCGGCTCTGCAACCGGACCGGAGTGACCTGCGCCTGGCTGTCCAGGAAACCGTGACGGCACCTGCACGAGTGCGAAGGCAGACTCGCCTTGTCCGCCAGTGGCGATTGGGATTTGATGGTCTGCAGCGGCACCTGCGGGGACGGGACGAGTATTTACCTGTGCCGTCTCACCCTGCATCGTTGCTGAACGAAGGTTTTCCGGCTTTTTGCCGGTGGGCGGCGGCCCAAAAGCATCTGGAGTTACCTGGTACGATCGACTTTGACCATTGGTTGGCGTTTGGGACGCACCGTCTGCAGGAAGTTCGCCGCCACGAGTTGGTCAGGCATCTGTTCCGTCGTCCCCTGGAACTGTGGATGGTGTTCGATTACGCGCTGTTTCTGGAAGAGCAGGGCTATCGGGTGCGGCTCGGTCAGTTCTGCGATCGCTCACTGACACCTCGTAATCTGCTGCTGGATGGGATCAGGGTTTCCCCGCTGTTGCCGGAAAAAGAAAAGGCGCCCGGAGGCGCCTTATCAATCACTCAGGTAGCGACCGGGACTTAACGGCGAACCTGAATTCGAGCTTCAACCCGACGGTTGGCAGCACGTCCATCTGCGGTTTGGTTAGACGCAATTGGTTGCTCTTCACCGTAACCTGTGGCTTGCACTCGTGATGCTTCGATACCCAGAGATTCGGTCAGACGACCAGCAACAGCCTCAGCGCGACGCTGTGACAGTGACAGGTTGTAGTCTGCATTGCCGCGGCTGTCAGAATGGCCGGCAATTTCCACGATGGTTTCCGGATTTTCCTGCATGAAGTCTGCGACGCGACGGATTTCGTCATCATAAGCATTTCCGATCACGGAGCTGTCGGTCGGGAACTGAACTTCAATGGTGAAGGTCTGGATGGTTTCGGTCACACCTTCACAGCCAGTCGCATCCACGTCTGCACCTGCGGTGGTATTCGGGCACTGATCCTTGCTGTTAACAACGCCGTCGTTGTCGCTGTCCAGCTCACAGCCATGGCTGTTCACGTCTGCACCGCGCGGTGTGTCGGGGCAATGATCACGACTATCGGCAACGCCGTCGCGATCGGAATCCAGTTCACAGCCGTTGCTGTCAACAGTGACGCCGGCCGGGGTGCTGGGGCACTGGTCCCGGGAATCAGGGACACCATCACCGTCAGTGTCTGCCGGAAGAGCGGGCTCAGGAATGGACTGGCCGACGGTACGGGTAAAGGCAAAGCTGACGCCGAGAGAAACCTGGGTGTCGAACGTGCTCTCGTCGATACCGTGGAATTCGCGGAGATCGCCTCGCAATGATACGGCATCACTTACGTTGTAGCGGAAGCCTGTGCCCACATTGACACGTGTTTCGTCATGATTGCTGCCCGCAGTCATAACACCGCTGCTGTCCGAACCGAAGTCTGCGTGACCGGCCCCCAGGGACACATACGGGTTCCAGGCTTCGTCCGGACCTGCGAAGTAATAGGTACCGTCGAGTCTGATCTCATCAAATTCGGATTCGCCTGGCACATATTTGCGGTCGGCATCTGCACGTGAGTAAAGAGCCTCTACAGACCAGTGCGGCTTGAAGCGGTATTCCAGGCCAAACCCGAAGGTGCCGGTTTCGCTCAGATCGCGTTTGTCGTCAAACAACTGGAAGCCAGCGAACGGGTTGATGTAAACCGTTTCCTGACGATCGGCCATCGCCGGAGTTGCAATAGTGGTTGCCAGGGCGGCAAGGGTGATCGGACGCATGATGTTCATGCAGAACCTCCTGTTCATTCTCGTTAATTCGCGCTTCTCAGCAGAAAACGCTGTGACTGCGGGGAATTTATGCTAGATGGCAATAAAAGACAAAGCAATGTTACTAAATGTTACCTTGGTAATTGTACTGAGGCGGTCAGTGTTCGAGTCTATCGTTTCAGGCCAGAGCCGTGAAATAAAGGTGTGCGCTCTTTTTGCTGAAGTTGAGAGTTTCCCCACTGTCAAAATGCACCGCGAAGGAACTTTCATCCTCTGTAACCACCGAGCCCTGACCAAAAATAGCATGGCTGAGGCGTTGGCAATGCCAGAGAGGTGCCAGCGCATGCGTCGACGTTGCGGCCTGCCCCTCTACTGTGACGTGTTCCCGTTTGGCATATCGCTGGCTGACCGGTGTCAGTGGTGACGAGAGTTGGATGACCGAGCCCTCAGAGGGGTTCCGCTCATCCAGCCAGTGCCCGAACTCCGCCGCCAGATCGAAACAACACTCCTCGACAAACCGGCTGGGCCCGAGATCACCGTCCAGATGGGGTTGTTGGCTGGCGGGTCGGGTAATCAGGTGCAATTGCTGGCGAGTGCGGGTCATGGCTACATAGAGCAACCGACGTTCACTTTCCAGGAACCCCCGGGCATCGTCCTGGGGTCTGGGACTGTAGGGCAGGTACTTCTCCTGCAGGCCCGGGACAATCACCGTTGGCCATTCCAGGCCTTTGGTGCGGTGAATGGTCGACAGAAGAACGCCTCCCTGCTGCTTTTCGGAGGCCTGCTGCTTCAGGGTTTTCAGGTGCTCCAGGGCGCCGTCCGCCGTGACATCAAGGCTTTTCAGGTACTGGCGGAATCCCTGCAGGGTATCAATCCGTTCCTCGGCACTCTCATGCGTCAACGCCAGGCTTCGGATGCCTTCGTAGAGGTCCGTGTGTTCTGCATAAACACGGATCAGCCCGGCCACGGGCCCGGAGTAACCCCGAAGCTGAGCCAGGACTTCCCCGAGCTTTCTGAGCTTGCGGGCCGCCATGGGCGACAGGGCGTCGAAATCCATTGCCAGCAGGCGCTCGTGCCAGTCGGCGGAAAAGCCCGACAGGAACCGGGCCAACTGTTCAAGCTCCGGCTCTTTCAGGCCGACGTGCGGGAAGCGTAGTAGCTGCCTTGCCAGTTCCAGTCGGTCCTCATCTGGCAGTTTGGCCAGCTTTCCGGTCACCACCATCAGCAGAGCCGTAATTGCCTGAACCTCCCGGCTGAACAGAGCTCCCTTGCCAGCATCGATGCGGTAGGAAATCTGGCGTGCCAGTAGTTTCAGCTCGATTGGTACACTCTGGCTCCAGACCCGGAACAGAATGGCAGTGCCTGCCAGGGCCGGTTCCGACTGGCCCTGAAGAATCTGTAATACCGCATCGGCGTCGTTTTCCGTCCGGTGCAGTTTGATGTCTGTCCGGGGTGTCGACGGATGGGAATGGCAAAGCACATCCTTGCGACCGGTGTTGTGACAGATCAGATGATTGGCCAGCAAGGCAACCCGGTGGCCATAGCGAAAGGTGTAGCTCAGCGTCTGCTCCAGCGGGCTCTCGAACTCATCGCTGAACCGTTTGAGAATAAACTCCGGCTTGGCGCCGCGAAACTCATAGATGGTCTGGTCCGGGTCGCCCACCACCGTAACCCGCGCCCGGTCTCCGGCTACGTAACGCAGCAACAGATGCTGTATCTCGTTGGTGTCCTGATATTCATCCACCAGGATCAGATCCATCTTGTTACCCACGAGCCGCTGCAACGGCGGATTCTGATGGATCGCCATCACCGGCTCATACAGCATGTCGGCATAACTGATTCGACCCTGACCCTTACGCCACTGTTCAAAGCTGTGGAACAGCTCGATCAGGTAGCGGTGCTTGTCCGAATATCCTAATTCTTCAAATACGATCTCCGCCGGCGACAGCGTCGTCTTCACCAGATCGATAAACCCCGTTGCGGTCTCGACAAAATCTTTTTTGCTCCGCCGGATTTCATCGGCAAGGTCTTCCGGCGCAAGGCGTCGTGTCAGCTGCCAGGCCTGAAAACTGATTTCCTGCTCGGTCAGAATCTTTTCCGAAAACCCGGGCAGATAACCCTCCCGGACAAACCGTTTGTAAAGACGCAGACCCATGGCGTGATAGGTCCGGATCTCCGGCAATGCCAGCCCGCTCCGGGCACAGGTTGTTTGCAGCTTCCGCTCGAAGTCCACCCGGGCGCTGCGGTTGAACATCAACACCAGCACCCGGTCCGGGTCGTGTCCCTGCTCCAGCAGGAACCGTATACGCCAGGCCAGTGTTGATGTCTTGCCACTCCCGGCCACGGCGGTAATCACAGCATGCTCAAAACCGGCAGTGATAATCGCCCGCTGTTCGTCGGTGAGGTAATCCGGAAGGTTGTTGGTATCAGAGATTTGAGGTTCGGTCGGCATGGCCGCTATTGTAACGGGCTGCTGGTAGGGCGGATACCGCTCGCGCATAATTGCGATCAAACACGAATGCGAAAAGGTCATAAGAATGGAACTGTCCGAATCGGTAAACGTACTCGGTGAAAAGCTGGAAGCCTGTGGTAAAGACCCAATCACCGGCTTCTACCGTGATGGTTGTTGCAACGTAGGGCCTGATGACGTTGGCCTCCATGCTGTCTGTGTCGTCGTTACCGATGACTTCCTCGAGTTTTCCAGGGCTCGAGGCAATGACCTCAGCACCCCCAGACCCGAATTTGGCTTCGAAGGCCTTAAAGCCGGCGACAGCTGGTGTCTGTGTGCTGCGCGCTGGCAGGAAGCTTTTGAGGCCGGCTCTGCGCCACGGGTTCGCCTGCGCGCTACCCATCGGGCTGCGTTGGAAAAGTGCGCCCTCGACGATCTCAAAGCCCATGGTGCTGACCTTAGCTGATGAGTTATCCCGGACCCGATGCCGCACCAGACGCCAGTGCCTGGTGGGCCCTGCAGGCCAGTCTCGCCGCTAATGGTGAGCGCAGGCTGATCCTGCTGGAGGGCGACCGGGAAAGTGCCCTGCAGTGGCTCTCTCGTGTGTTGCCGGCTCTTGGGCTCCAGACTGGCCTCTGGACCGGCCCTGAGGATCAGCGTCCGGATCCGCGCCTGACCCGTATTGCACCTACTGAGGCCCGACAATGGCTGGGCCGTGACATTTCGCTGATCGTCTGGGACGGCTGGCAGGGCAATCCACCGGATGCCTTTGCGGCACTCTCAGGCGCGTTGACGGCTGGCGGACTGCTGTTCTGGCTGATGCCGCCCCTGGAAGACTGGAGTCGTTACGCCGATCCGGATTATCCGAGAACCGGCCTCGACTATGGTGGCGAACACCCCTTCGCTGGCCGCATGGCCGGGATACTGGCCAACCATAAAGCAGTCATCCGCCTTTCTCCGGGAAGTGGGCGCTCACCATTGCTGCCCGTACTTCCTTCACCGGAAGATCCATTTCGCACCGGAACCACCGGCGATCAGGCTCAACTGGTTCAGCGTCTGGTCCGTTTTGGTCTGGGCAGGAGGCGTCGACCGCTGGTCATTACGGCGGACCGTGGCCGGGGTAAGTCTGCGGCTCTGGGAATGGCGGCGGCGGAACTGCTGCAGACCGGCAGGCAGGAAATTGTTGTCACTGCGCCATCGGAACAGAATGTAGAGACTCTGTTTCGTCACGCCCGGGAAGCGCTCGCCGGCCAGTTGGATGAGGTCGGCCCGGGGACGCTGACAACCCGCGCAGGCGGGCGCGTGAGGTATGTCCCGATCCGGGAACTCCTGGCCACTCGGCCGGAGGCTGAAGTCGTCATGGTCGATGAAGCTGCAGCGATTCCAGCCCCGCTCCTGAAAGCGGTTCTTCTGGGTTGGCCCAGAGTGGCCTTTGCCACCACGGTGCATGGTTATGAAGGCGCCGGCCGGGGGTTCTCTATCCGCTTTCGCCAGGTGCTGGAACAGTCAACGCCTCACTGGCAGCAGGTAGTCCTGTCCGAGCCGGTGCGATGGGCCGGGACGGATCCGTTGGAAGCTCTGGTGTCTGAATTGTTTCTCCTGGCTGCAGATGGCGGTATCGCCTCCCGGACGAACGAAAGCCATGCCGGGGATCTGATCATTGAACCCTGGCAGCCGTCAGTCGCGGATGATGAGGCGTTGTCCAATGCCTTTGGTTTGCTGGTGGATGCGCATTACCGGACCCGCCCGGCAGATCTTCGGCAATGGCTGGACGACCCGGAAGCTCGTAGCTGGCGTGCGAGGATAGGTAACAAGACCATTGGTGTGCTCTGGTGTGCGCTTGAGGGTGGGCTTGCACCTGAGCTGGCGGAGCAGGTCAGCCTGGGTGCCCGCCGCGTGCGAGGGCACCTCCTGCCGCAGTCGCTTGCCAGTCACAGCGGGTATCCGGAAGCGGCTTCTCTGAGGGGGCTCCGGGTTATTCGTGTCGCGGTGTCAGACGATGTCCGGCGGCTGGGTATTGGTGGTCGTCTGGTCGAGGCCGCAAGGGCGCATGCGTTGGAGCAGGGTCTGGATTATCTTGGCACCAGTTTTGGTGGCAGCGCTGATCTGCTGGCTTTCTGGCAGACCTGTGCTCTTCGTGTGGTGAGGGTCGGTCTGCAACAGGAAGCGTCCAGTGGCGAATATCCGCTGCAGATGATTAAAGGCCTCTCGCAGGCGGGCGAGGATCTGGAAAAGCGTATAAGCCACCGACTGGCCAGCCATTGGCTTACCCTGGTGCCGAACAACTGGTCCGGGTTGACCCCGCTTATGCTGGCGGAGATTACGGCTGCCTTGCCTTCCGGCCCGGCGCTGGATCGCGATGACCTGCGGGATCTTCGCAATTTCGCAAACGGCCACAGGGGGTTTCAGATGATGATCCCGGTGTTGCGGAAGCTGAGTCAGGCACCGGGTATCATGGCCTGTCTGAAGGGCCATCCGGAGCTCGCCTTGTGGTGCTGCAGCGTCCTTCAGGGGCGGGGCTGGTCTTCCCTTCAACAGGATAAGTTGTGCCTGGGACAGAAAGATGGGGAGGATCGTCTGCGACAACTTGTTCGCGATCTTTTGAAGGAGGGGCCGGGTTTGTGACCCGCTCGATTTAATTTCGGGCAGTGTCTGCTCAGAATGGCTTCACGTACCTTCCTACTGAGAATGTGTTATGGCCAAGGGAACCGGCTTCCTCCGTTTTCTGTTGATTGCGTTTGTGTTTTTGTTGTCAGCCTGCGCCTCCCCTGGCCAGCCGGTTACTCTGAGCCCGGAGGCTCTGGCCGAGGCTGACGCACTTCTGATTTCAGCGTCCGGCAATGGTGAAAAAAGGCGCGTGCAGTTACTGTTGTCTGCCGGTGCCGATGTGAACACCAGCGGGCCCAACGGCTACACCCCTGTGATACGGGCGGCGGAGAACGGTCACCTTTCGGTGGTCAAACTATTGCTGGCTGCCGGTGCCAACGTCAATGTCAGTCAGGGGGGACAGTCCCTGCTTATGAAGATCGTTGGTAATGGGGATTTGCTGACGGCAGAAAGGCTGGTGGCTGCCGGCGCTGATGTAAATTACCGGGCCAGCGATGGCCGCACAGCTCTGGACATCGCCCGCGCCAGCAATAATCGGGATCTCGAGATGCTGCTGGTGCAGGCGGGCGCCCAACTATAGCGTTGCGAGCATTAATCCAGTCCCATCGGATCGGTTTCATCATTCCATTCAGGGGTGAAGTGGGCGGCCACCACTTCTTCCGGTACGTCGGCAACACTTGCGTAGCTCCATTGTGGCTGACGATCCTTGTCGACGAGCAGAGCTCGTATACCTTCCGCAAGATCAGGACGGCGGATGCACTCCGAGACCATTGCCAGCTCCATACGGAAGGCGTCCTTCAAAGACATCTGCTGGGCATTCTGCAACTGGGTCCACACCAGCCAGGCCGACACCGGGCATCCGGTTCTCAGCGTATTCATGCAGGCATGCCACCAATCGCAGTCCACCTCTGCTGTGAGTAACTGATCGACGATGTCCGGCAGTTCGTCACCGGCGCTCAGCCGGGCAATCCGCTGCTCATGCATGGCAAGGTGGCTGGGTGGCAATGCCCGGTAATCCTGTGCCTGGATCTGATTGAGCAAGCGGAAGAGGCGGTTGTCGTCGGCGGCAGGCTGTCCGGTCCAGCGTTCCGATACCAGGCGGTCGAGCAGGCTGAACCGGTCTTCAGGCAGAATGGCCATGTCCGCCAGGCCTACCCGAAGTGCATCGCTCACATTAAGGCGAGCGCCAGTCAAACCCATGAACAGGCCGAGCCGGCCGGGTAGCCGTTTCAGGAACCAGCTGCCACCCACATCGGGAAACAGGCCAATGGCGATCTCGGGCATCGCCAGGGTGACATCCGGTGTTATCAGTCGATAACGGCATCCGGATAACACACCCAGGCCGCCGCCCATCACCACGCCGTGGGCCAGGCCCAATACCGGTTTCGGGAAACGATGGATGCTGTAATCCATCCGGTACTCACGATTGAAAAAACGCACCGGCTTTTCAGAGTCCGATGGCTCCACGATGGCGTCATACAATTCGCGGATGTTCCCGCCCGCGCAAAAGGCTTTTTCTCCAGCGCCCTGTATGACCACGATGCAAATCCGGTCATCGTCGGCCCAGCGATCAAGAGTTTCCTGAATCTGTTGGATCATCTGCTCGGAGAGCGCGTTGAGATTGCCTGGGGAATTCAGCGTCAAAACGCCAATCTGGCCTTCGCGACAGGGCAGTTCCTGGGCCTCTACTGACATGGACCATATCTCCGGAGTAGTAAAACGATCTTGGATGCGGAATCGAACGTACTTTTACTCTAATAGCCAGCCGGGGAAAGGGGACGAACGTCGAAAGCGGATCCTTGATCTATCGCATTTGAGCTTCCCCGGCTCTGTGCTATAAGTTCAACCCAATCCAGTGTCCGGTTTTTCAACCGATTTGAACACTTTAACAATGATGATGAGAGGTTAATAACAATGAATGTGAAACACTATGCTGTTGCGGGAATTCTTGCGCTTGGCGCGGCGGTGCCCGTTGTTGCTTCAGCCGCCGATGCCGAGGCTGGCAAGGCCAAGGCAGCGGTTTGTGCGGCGTGTCATGGCCAGAACGGCGTGGCGCAGATCCCGACGTATCCGAATCTGGCCGGCCAGAACGAACAGTATCTTGTATCGTCTATCAAGGCGTACAAGAACAAGCAGCGGACCGGTGGCCAGGCAGCCATAATGCAGGGCCAGGCAGCGGCCCTCAGCGATACTGATATTGCTAACCTGGCGGCATACTTTGCCAGCCTGCCTGCAGGCGGCGGCCAGTAAGTTCCCGGCAGTGTCAGCGAGGCGGCTCAGGCCGCTCCGCTGACGATGCGATAGCTGGGTCTGTAGGCGGAGGAGCCGGGTAACTTCATCCGGCCCTGGGCCACAAACTGTTCCAGCATGGCCTCGAGCGGTTTGATAAGGCTGGGGTCACCAGCAATCTCAAACGGCCCCTTCTCCTGGACCTGGCGAACGCCTCCTTCTTTGACATTTCCGGCAACGATGCCGCTGAAGGCCTTACGCAGGTTCGCTGCAATCAGGTGTACCGGCTGGTCGCGATGAAGTTCCAGCGCCCGCATGTTGTCATGATCGGGCTCGAAAGGCAGCTGGAACACCGGGTCGATTTTCAGCATCCAGTTGAAGTAGTACGCGTCCTGCATGGCGCGTCGGAACGTCTCGACTTCACTCATACCTTTCTTCATGGTCTGCGCCACGCGCACCGGATCATCAATGATGATCTCGTATTTGCCGGCGGCCTCGTCCCCGAGGGCGTTGCGGATGAATTTGTCGATCATCTCGAAATACTCTGCATTCTCCTGCTGACCGGTAAAAACAACCGGAAAGGGCAGATCGGCGTTGTCCGGGTGCAGGAGGATGCCCAGCAAGTAGAGAATTTCTTCGGCAGTGCCGACACCACCGGGGAATACGATGACCCCATGGCCGCAGCGGACAAAGGCTTCCAGCCGCTTTTCGATGTCCGGCATGATCACCAGTTCATTCACGATGGGGTTGGGTGCCTCGGCGCCAATGATGCCGGGTTCTGTGATCCCGATATACCGGCCATCTTTGACCCTTTGCTTGGCGTGGGCAATGGTTGCGCCCTTCATGGGGCCTTTCATGGCGCCAGGCCCGCAGCCGGTGCAGATGCTAAGGCCCCGGAGCCCCAACTGGTGCCCCACTTCCTTGCTGTACTGGTACTCGTCATGGCTGATGGAGTGGCCGCCCCAGCAGACAACCAGGTCCGGTTGTCTGCCCGCCTGCAATACCCGGGCATTTCGAAGGATATGGAACACGTAGTTGGTGAGGTCTTCCGGATCATCCCGGCGGAAACCAGCGGCCATCGGCGGGATCGAGTGGGAGTAGATGATGTCCCTCAGAACAGAGAACAGATGCTCTCGAATGGCACGGAGCATTTCGCCGTCCACAAACGCGTGTGCCGGTGCATTGATCAGCTCCAGCTTGAGTCCCCGTGGCTGTGGCACCAGCCGGACATCAAATTCGGCATGGGACTCCATCAATGCCTTGCAGTCGTCGGTTTCGATGCCGGTATTGAGGACCGCGAGGGCACATTGACGAAAGAGTTTGTACAACCCGCCTTTGCTGCGGTCTTTCAGGCGGTTGACCTCATGGTTCGAGAGAATTTCAAGGCTGCCCTCGGGGGAAACCAGGGCATTGATGGTCGTTTCCTGCATTAACGGTGGAACTCCTGGGTGTTACGGAAATGCCCGACTTTGAGGCAAGCAGTCAAAAGAGTAGACTAAGGCCTTTCACTCCTTTACGCCACCCGACAAAATTCCGATCTATGAAACTGCTTATTCGTCCCGCCCAGGAAGTTGCTATCAAGAGTAAACCTGTCCGTCGACAGCAGATGCGTCATCTGCGTCAGAACATTCGCAAATTGCTGGCCCGGCTGGATCCGGGTATCCGGGTTGAAGGGAGCTGGGATCGCGTGGACGTGGAGGTTCCGGATGGCCTTGGGTTATCCGGGCCCGCCATCGACGTGATTGCGCGAATTCCGGGTATTTCCACCATACAGGAAATCGCGGTATTCCCGTTCATCAGTCTTGAGGACGTGGCTGAAAAGGCAGTTGAGGCCTTTGCTGAGCGTCTGAACGGCAAAACGTTTGCCGTCAGGGTTCGCCGTCAGGGTGAACACAGTTTCCGCTCTATTGATCTGGAGAGAATGGCCGGTTCTGCTCTGATGCAGGCGTCAGCCGCCAGTGGCGTCGACCTGAAATCACCGCAGGTTGAGGTGCGCATCGAGGTGCACGGCGATCAGTTTCATATTGCCCACCGGAAGCACCGAGGCTTGGGCGGGTACCCGCTTGGCAGTGTCGAGAACGTTCTGACCCTTATTTCCGGGGGCTATGATTCATCCGTAGCCGCCTATCTGATGATGCGCCGGGGCCTGCGCAACCATTTTCTGTTTTTCAATCTCGGAGGCATCGCCCATGAGGTCGGCGTGCGCCAGGTGGTGCATTATCTGTGGGACCGCTACGGCGCCTCCCACAATGCCAAGTTCATCTCGGTACCTTTCGAGGGTGTGGTGGCCGAAATCATGCGTTCAGTGAATCACCGCCACTGGGGGGTGGTGCTGAAGCGCCAGATGCTGATGGCCGCAGCCGAGATTGCGCGCAAGAACAATGCCTGCGGTATCGTGACCGGCGATGCCGTTGCCCAGGTTTCCAGCCAGACCCTGAGCAACCTGAATGTCGTGGACCGGGCCAGTGACGAAGTGGTCCTTCGTCCGCTGGTGTCGATGGATAAAGAGGCCATCATCAGCATGGCGCGGGACATAGGTACAGAAGTCTACGCCCGGAACATGCCGGAATATTGTGGTGTGATTTCCCAGAAGCCGGCTACCCGAGCCAAGCTCCACCGGGTGGAAGCTGACGAAGCGCTGATGGACGCCAACGTGCTGGCAAATGCGATTGAGGCCCGGGAGGAAACGCCGGTTCACCGGCTGCTGGAAACCACCGTGACACCGGAGGAAGTGGAGCTGGTGCAGACGCCGTCAGTCGATGACGTGATCATCGACGTGCGTCACCCCTCGGAGGGCGAGCAGTCGCCGCTGACACTAACCAACAACGAAATTCTTCGCATCCCATTCTACGAGCTGAATCAGCAGTTGTTGGCGTTACCAAAGAATCGGCAATATCTGCTGTATTGCGATCGAGGCACGATGAGCCGAATGCACGCCGGCCATTTGAAAGCCGAAGGGCACGCAAACGTGAAGGTTTACGCGCCCGCCGCCTGAAACCTCAACCAGACAGGCCCTTGAAGAACTGCTGGACGTTCTCGCTGAGAGCGTCCAGATCATACCCACCTTCCTGAACGACCAGGGTAGGCAGACCGAGCTGACGCACATGGGTGCTGAGTTTGCAGAAGCCTTCCGAAGAAACCGATACCTTGGCCTGAGGATCGTCTTTGTAGATATCGAAACCCAGCGCGAGGATCAGAGCATCCGGCTGGAACAGTTTGATAGCCGCCAGAGCCTCGTCCACTCTGCTGAAGAAGTCCTCTTCCGTTGAGCCATGGGGCATTGGCATATTGATGTTGTAGCCAAAACCCTCACCCTCGCCGCGCTCGTTCTCAAAACCGGTAACCACCGGGTAAAAGTTGGTGGGATCGCCATGAATCGAAATGTAGAGCACGTCGCTACGATCGTAGAAAATTTCCTGGATGCCCTGGCCATGATGCATGTCCGTATCGAGGATCACGATTTTCGGGAACCGCGTTTTCATGTGTTCAGCAGCAATGGCAGCATTGTTCAGGTAGCAGAAGCCACCAGCAGCATCGCGACGGGCATGGTGTCCCGGTGGGCGGCAGACTGCATATGAGGTACGGTCGCCGGCAATCAGCGCGTCCGCGGCACCGAGGGCACTCTGGGCTGACCAGTAGGCCGCATGCCAGGTGTGCTCGCCAATCGGACAACTGCCGTCGGCCTGATACCGGGCGGCCTCAGCCAGGATGCCGGTCAGATGATTGGGGGAGCGAACGAAAATGTTCGAGATGACTTCGTCGCCCCAGTCGTCCATCTGTTTCCAGCGCCGGTGGGCGGATTCGAGGAACCGCAGGTAGCCCAGGTCATGCACTTTCGAGATCGGCCCGGCTCCCTGATCTGCCGGTTGAAGCACAGAAATACCCATTTCCCTCAGACCGCTCAGCATTTCTCCGGTTCGAGCAGGAATTTCCTGGGGCTGACGCATTTGTCCGCGGGTAAAGTAGGTCTGTGGAATATGCTCATCCTGTGCAGGATGGAAAAATGCCTTCATTGTCCGGCCTCCTGAGTGTCTGATGCCCCGAGTATAGGCACACTCGGGGGATGATCAAAAGCCTGCCCTTGACTTTACAGGTTGGGATACAACATCCACTATGAAAGACATAAAACACTGACGCAACCAGAATACCTATACTGCGTCCTACTCGGGGCGGAGCCAATCACAGAAGAGGAGCCGAGATGATCGAGTCACCCCTGCTGGAAAAGCGGACCGGCTACATCGGTGGTCGCTGGACTGACAATGAGCATGGCAATACCTTCGATGTTTATAACCCGGCAACAGGCAACGTGATCGCCCAGGTCGCGTCCATGTCGGAACAGGAAGTAAACGCTGCGGTTGCTGCCGGCAAGTCGGCACTCCGGTTGACCAGTCCCTACAGCATTGAGACCCGCCGCAAGTGGCTTGAGGATATCCGGGATGCGCTAAAGGCCAACAAGGAGGAGGTCGGCCGGATCCTGTGTATGGAGCACGGCAAACCGCTGCAGGAAGCCCAGGGTGAAGTGGACTATGCCGCGGGATTCTTCGATTACTGTTCCCGGCACATCCAGGCCCTGGATGCGCATACCATTCCGGAAAAACCGAAAGACTGCACCTGGACGGTCCATTACCGGCCTGTCGGTGTTACCGGTCTGATCACGCCCTGGAACTTTCCCATTGGCATGATCGCCAAGAAGCTCTCCGCTGCCCTGGCAGCAGGTTGCCCATCGGTAATCAAACCGGCCAGCGAAACCCCGCTGACCATGATTGCGCTGTTCAGTCTGATGGACAAACACACCGATCTGCCCGATGGCATGGTGAACCTGGTGATGGGCAAGGCTAGCGTGATCGGAAAGGTTCTGTGTGAGAGCCCGGATGTCCCGATGCTGAGCTTCACCGGCTCAACCGAGGTAGGCCGCAAGCTGATCGTCGACACGGCTGAGCAGGTCAAGAAGCTGGCGCTGGAACTGGGTGGCAACGCACCGTTCATCGTTTTTGACGATGCCGACCTGGATGCGGCAGCGGATAATCTGATTGCCAATAAATTCCGCGGTGGTGGCCAGACCTGTGTCTGTGCCAACCGGATATTCGTGCATGAAAAAGTGGCGGATGCCTTCGGTGAAAAACTGGCTGAGCGGGTTAACAAGATGACCGTCGGTGACGGCATCAATGGCGACGTGGATCTTGGTCCCCTGATCAATCAGGCCGGCTACGATAAGGTCAAACGCCATGTGCAGGACGCCCTGGAAAAAGGCGCGACCCTGGTTGCCGGCAAGAAGCCGGAAGAGCTGGGTAACGACCTGTTCTTCCCGCCCACCGTGGTACACGGTGTAAACCGGGAGATGTGCTGCTACCAGGAAGAAACCTTCGGCCCGCTGGTGCCCATGGCGCTGTTCCGTACGGAAGAGGAAGTGATTGACGCTGGTAACGATACCGAGTTCGGTCTGGCCTCTTACGTGTTTACAGCCGATGCTGAGCGCGCCCAACGGGTGGCGGCCGGTCTTCGCTTCGGTCACTGTGGCTGGAATACCGGCACTGGTCCGACACCGGAAGCGCCGTTTGGCGGCATGAAAGCCTCCGGTATCGGCCGCGAGGGTGGCCTGGAGGGTCTGTTCGAGTTTGTTGAAGCGCAGACCGTACCGCGTGGATTTTAAGGTATAAGCCCTCGATTTTGAGGATGTCGCACGGGGGGAGGTTCCCCTTCAGGACACGCTACGAGCACATCCATGTGCGCTTGTCTGTGGCCATCCATGGCCACAGACAGTCCTGAGGGGGAACCTCCCCCGCGCTCTTTCTGGCGGTGGGTGACGGCTGATCAAACTTTCACACCTGACATGACGCAGGTCGGGTTAGCAACGCGTAATCCGGCTCACTCTTTGAAAATATTCCTGCCCGACAAACCTGCTTTTCTCCTGTTATACTCATCGACCTGTTTATTTAACCAGTAGCGAACCGATTTTCTATGGACGTCTCCCACATCATCGATCCGTTGAACGATGCCCAGCGTGAAGCTGTTACCGCACAGAACGACCATCTCTTGGTTCTGGCAGGTGCCGGTAGTGGCAAAACCCGCGTTCTGGTGCACAGGATTGCCTGGTTGATGACCGTGGATCGGGTGCCGCCCACTGGCATCCTGGCGGTTACGTTTACCAACAAGGCCGCCAAGGAAATGCGTTACCGCATCGAACAGATGATGCAGATTCCTGCTCGCGGCCTTTGGTTTGGCACCTTTCATGGCATCGCTCACCGTTTGTTGCGTTCGCACTGGAAAGACGCTGGCCTGCCGGAGAACTTCCAGGTACTGGACAGTGACGATCAGCTGCGGCTGATCAAGCGGGTAATGCGGGAAAATCAGATTGATGAGAGCAAGTGGCCGCCGAAGCAGGCCCAGTGGTTTATCAACAGCCAGAAGGACGAAGGACTGCGGGCGGATCATATTCAGGAGAATCCGGGTGACCACTTCCTGTCGATCATGCTGAAAGTCTACCGCCAGTATGAAAAGCTCTGTCAGCAGGGCGGTCTGGTGGATTTTGGCGAGCTGTTGCTGCGCTCTCACGAGCTGTGGCTGCACAGGCCGGAGCTGCTGGCCCATTATCAGAGTCGGTTCCAGCACATACTGGTGGACGAGTTTCAGGACACCAATACAATTCAATACGCCTGGCTCCAGGTGCTGGCCAGTAACCGGGTGCCATTGACCGTGGTGGGAGATGACGACCAGTCCATCTACGGTTGGCGCGGCGCCAAGATCGAGAACATCCAGCAATACCAGCGGGATTTTCCCAATGCCCGGCTGGTTCGTCTGGAGCAGAATTACCGCTCCACCCAGATGATTCTCAAGGCCGCCAATGCGGTTATCGCCAATAACCAGGGCCGGTTGGGCAAAGAGCTCTGGACGGACGGTCCCGAGGGCGAACCGATCAGCCTGTACGCGGCGTTTAATGAGCAGGATGAGGCCAACTACATCGCCGACAGCATTTCCGCCTGGGTTCAGGATGGCAACCTGCGCAGTGAGTCCGCGATCCTCTATCGCTCCAACGCCCAGTCCCGGGTTCTGGAAGAATCGCTGATGCGTCAGGGCATTCCATACCGGGTTTATGGTGGCCTGCGCTTCTACGACCGACAGGAAATTCGCAACGCTCTGGCGTACTTGCGGCTGGTCCAGTATCGGCGGGATGATGCTGCCTTCGAGCGTGTGGTGAACGTGCCGCCCCGTGGCATCGGTGCCAAGAGCCTTGCGGAACTTCGGGAATATGCCACCGAGCAGAGCATCTCGTTATGGGAATCTGCTGAGCGTTTGCTGGACGCCGGGCAGGTGAAAGGTCGGGCGAAAACCGGATTACAGTCTTTTATTGCCATCATTGAAGGCCTCTCCGGCATGGTGGGGGAGGCTTCGCTGCATGGCCTGATGAAACAGACCATTGAAAACAGCGGGCTGAAAGACTATCACGCCAATGAAAAGGGCGAGAAAGGTCAGGCCCGGGTGGAAAACCTGGAGGAACTGGTCAACGCGCTGTCTGACTATGACGTGGAAGACGGCGTCGATCCGCTGTCGGAGTTTATCGCCCAGGCGGCCCTGGATGCCGGCGAATCCCAGGCCGAAGCCCATGAGGACAGTGTCCAGTTGATGACGTTGCATTCTGCCAAGGGGCTTGAGTTTCCTCTGGTGTTCCTGGCGGGTGTAGAAGAAGGCCTGTTTCCTCACGGCATGTCCCTGGAAGAGCCCGGCCGAATGGAGGAAGAACGGCGTCTGGCCTACGTGGGCATCACCCGGGCCATGAAAAAGCTGGTGCTGACTTACGCAGAATCCAGGCGTTTGTACGGCCAGGAAAAATTCAATGCCCTGTCCCGGTTTGTGCGGGAGATTCCAGCGGATTGTCTGCAGGAAGTGCGTTTGCGTAACACGGTGACCCGACCAGCCATGGTGGGGCGTCCGAATGAAAGCATGTTCAGCCAGGATTCAGCACAGCAATCGGGGTTCAGCCTGGGGCAGCGGGTGCGCCATCCGAAGTTCGGTGAGGGTATTGTGATGAATTCAGAAGGCACAGGGCACCATACCCGGGTTCAGGTGAACTTTGATGAAGGGGCGAAGTGGCTTGTTCTTGCCTATGCGCCTTTGGAGGCCTGCTAGCAGCTATTGAATACGATTTTCCTTGTCAGGCGTTGGTCAATCCCTTAATGTGCACAAACGCATAAATGTGCATACGTGCAGATATGGAGCGTTTTACGTCATTGAAGGAAAGGTTATGGACAAGAATAGTTGGGCAGTCGCCCTTGATGAGTTGCTGCATGTAGGCGGTGCTCTGATACTTATCATCGCCGTTGTCGCGGTTCTGACAGGCATCATCCGGGAATATATTCCACAGGATAAACTTCAGAAAAAACTGGCCAAGAATGAAAAACGAGGCCCGTTGGTGGGGGCGTTACTGGGTACGCTTACACCGTTTTGTAGTGCATCCATGGTGCCAGTGGTGATGGGGATGATAGAAATGCGGGCATCCATGGGTATGGTGTTCGGCTTTCTGATTTCCGCCCCTCTGTGCAACTTTGTTGTTGTCGGTCTTATTGTTGCGGTTTTGGGTTGGCAGGTAGCGCTTGTGTACCTGGCTCTGACTCTGGGCGGTGCCATGCTGGCGGGGTTCGTCATTGGCCGGACACCGTTAAAACATGCTTTTCGCCGTATTGAGGATGTACCCGCAGGCGGATGTGGCAGTGCGCCGGCGCCTGCTTGCTCTGCTTCTGCTCCCGTCTCGGCCTGTTCTGCCCCGACTCCCGCCGCCACAGCATGTACGGCAACCGCCATGCCCAGCTGCAACAGTGAGGCAATGGCGATAGAGTCGCCGTCAGGGCAGTTGGAAGAATGCATAGCCACCGCCTGTGCTCCCACCAGCAGCATGGCCGGCATAGCGCACAAAGAGCGCATGAAGCTGGCCATGCGCTTCGCCTGGGCACTGTTCAAGCGAATAATTCCGTACGTTTTGATTGGGGCCGTGATCAGTGCGCTGTCTGCGGCTTTTCTCCCCGCGGAAATCGTCGAGCAATACATAGGCGAGGATAGCTGGTATGCCATTCCCGTGGCTGCAAGCATTGGTGTGCCACTGTATTTGCGAATTGAGATGGCTCTTCCCTTGCTTCAGGTGCTCATTGCCAAAGGCATGGGTATGGGGGCTGCCATGGCGTTGTTGATTGGCGGAACGGGTGCCAGTCTGCCGGAAATCGCCATTATCTCTTCCGTGCTCAAGCCGAAAGCAGTGGTGGCTTTCGTGATAACCGTCATTACTCTCGCCATTGTTGGTGGGGTTGTTTTCAGTGTTGTCTTCTAAAACACCAGGTTGCAGGCAAAGCGCACAACAACGGCCGACCCGTGTCGGCCTGTTGTTGTGTGGAGACGTACATGACGCCCTGCAATCGAGGTTTGGTAACTACGCCCAATGTCTGGTCAAACGGCTCCGGCTCGACAACCCGGGGGCCGAAATCCGAACCTGGAGGGCATGGAAAGGTGAACTGCCAGGCGATGTCAGGGATGCTGACGTCTATCTGGTCAGTGGCAGTCCTGCCAGTGTGTTTGATCGGGAACACTGGATTGAACAGCTGGGAAGTTTTATTCGGGTCGCACATGGCGCGCATCGGAGATTGTTGGGGATCTGCTTCGGTCACCAGATGATTCATCAGGCTTTAGGCGGTCACGTAGAGCGTGCTGCAGGCTGGGGGCTGGGAATCTATCCGGTACACATGCACCAACGAATAGTCGGACTCCCTGATTCGAGGCCTGTTGCTCTCTACGCGATGCATCGTGATCAGGTCGTTGCACCGGCTGAGGGTTTTGAGCTCCTGGCGGGCAGTGAGTTTTGTCCTTATTACCTGATGCGTCATACCGACAGAGTCTTGACCATACAGGGGCACCCGGAGTTTACCGGCGACTTTTTTCACCAGTTTCTGAATGTGGCCCACGCCAAATTCGACGGACAAGCGCTGGCTCAGGCTCGCAGGGGTATGCGGAACCCTGACGACGGGGACGCAGCCTGCCGAGTGCTGAATCATTTTCTGCTGGGGATTAACGAAACAGGGAGAGAAACATGGGAAAAGCGAGACAGGTTTTAGCCAATCTATGCGCCTACACCCACTTGTGGCAGGTGATCCGGGAGCGCAGGCTGCCCTCGTCTGCCAGGCCCGGGTTTTCTATTGCTTTGCTGGGGCTCCTGTGTCCCTTCTTCTGGATCGCTTTGCTGTCTGGTGCCAGCAAAGCCGAGCTGATCTTTCATGGCAGTCATTCCGGACTGGTGTTTTGTGCCGGAGTTTTTTTGATGCTGAGAGGACTCAGGCAACACCGAAATTTGCCCGAATAAGCCGTTTCCGGGTTCACGATTGCTGCTCCGATAGTAATCACTTAAGATCCAGACCAACGGAGGTTTGGAAATAGAATGATAGATGCCTGTTATACCGATGTCTTAAAGGCCATTGCAGACACCAATCGCTTGCGACTTTTCTGGTTGTTGGTGCATGTCGACGAACGAATCTGTGTTGCGGAAGCGATGGATGTGCTGGGAGAAACCCATTACAACGTTTCGCGCAACCTGAAGATTCTGCAGAAAGCGGGTCTGGTGACCGCGCATAAAGAAGGCAAATGGGTTTTCTATACCCTTAACCGCGAAGGATCTCCTTTCCAGATAAAATTACTGGCGGCCGTGAGAAGCATTCCCGAGCTGGAATTGAAAACCGAGATCAAAAAATGCCATCTGCGCCTTGCATTGCGCGAGAGCGGGCAGTGCGTGGTCGGGCCGGGCAGTACTGAGTGGGCCGATATTATTGAACGCCAGGGCCTTGGTGAAGGCGGTGGCGCTTGACGCTGGAGATTAGGCCAGTGCTTACATCAGAACGACGTAAATAACCCCGGCCAGAGCAACGCGGTAAATAACATATGGCCACATACCTACCTTGTTAAGCCACTTCAGGAAGAAGTGAATCGCGGTAATGGCCATCAGGAATGACGTTACCCCACCTATCAGAAATCCATTCCAGTCGACAATGATGTCTGACGTTGCGACTTCCATTAATTTCACTGCCGATGCCAGCACAATGATGGGAATTGCCAGCAGGAAAGAGAACCGGGAGGCGGTTTCACGAGTCATGCCGAGAAACAGGCCGGCGGTGATAGTGACACCGGAGCGGGACGTGCCGGGAACCAGGGCCATGGCCTGCGCAATGCCGACCAGGACGGCGTCTTTCCAGTTGAGTTTGTCGAGGGTGCGCTGACGCTTGGGTATCCAGTCTGCAACGCCCAGGAGCAAGCCAAAGAACAGGGTGGTAAAGAAAATGACCTCCACCGCCCGCAGTTCGTTATCGATCATGTCCAGCAAAGCCAGGCCAGCCAGAC
Organism: Marinobacter sp. F3R08; assembly: GCF_018860425.1. Taxonomy (GTDB): domain Bacteria; phylum Pseudomonadota; class Gammaproteobacteria; order Pseudomonadales; family Oleiphilaceae; genus Marinobacter. The sequence goes on from NZ_JAHKPI010000014.1 coordinate 445,250, forward strand.
CTGCCGGGATGGTGCCGATCACCAGGTACCAGGCCAGGGCGCCCTGGCCGACGATTTTGCGGCGGCTGACGGAAATCAGGCCGTCCCGGGCGATACCGAATACATCGTTGCGGAAATAGAGGACCACGGCCAGCAGGGTACCTATGTGCACCGACAGGTCGAAACCCACGCCCTGATCGGTCCAGCCAAAGAATGCCGGTGTCAGGATCAGGTGGGCCGAGCTGGATATTGGCAGGAATTCGGTCAGTCCCTGGAGAAGGCCAAGGAAGAGGGCCTGGAGAACGTCCATCGCTTAGATTCCGTCAGGTTCAGTACGTCGGTGATGTGGTCGCGATATTAGCAGGGTGTCAGGGGACTGAACAGGTAATGCCATCGAGACCCGCACCGGGACTGCGGCCCGGCGGCCGGTCTCGATGCGTCAGACGGGGAATCGGTCCCGGGTTGTGTTGGCAATGCGCACCAGCACCAGCATCAGTGGTACCTCCACCAGAACGCCGACAACCGTTGCCAGAGCCGCGCCGGATTGCAGGCCGAACAGGGCGATGGCGGCTGCCACGGCCAGTTCGAAAAAGTTGCTGGCGCCGATCATGGCACCGGGCGCGGCAATGCAATGTCGCACCTTCCAGAGCCTTGCCCAGCCATAGGCCAGGAAGAAGATCAGGAAGGTCTGTACGACCAGCGGCACAGCGATGAGCAGAATGTGCAGGGGATTATTGAGGATCACTTCGCCCTGGAAGGCGAACAGCAGCACCAGGGTAATGATCAGGGCAGCCGGAGTTACCGGGCTGAGGCGTTTCATGAAGACCTGGTCGTACCATTGCTGGCCGTGGCTGGCGATCAGGATTCGACGGGTCAGATAGCCTGCGGTCAGCGGGATGACGATATACAGCAACACAGAAAGAAGCACCGTATCCCAGGGTACCTGGATGTCGGAAATACCCAGCAGAAACACCACGATTGGCGCAAAGGCAAACAGCATGATGAGGTCGTTCAGGGACACCTGAACCAGGGTGTAGGCGGCATCGCCTCGGGTCAGGTAGCTCCAGACAAATACCATGGCAGTGCAGGGTGCGGCCCCCAGCAGTATGGCGCCGGCCAGATATTCGCTGGCCAGGTCGGGCGCAATGAAAGCTTTGAACACCACCATAAGAAAGAACCAGGCGATGGCGAACATCGTGAAGGGCTTGATCAGCCAGTTTACGATGGTGGTTATCGCCAATCCCCTGGGCTCTTTCCGGACCCCGACCACGGCGCTGAAATCAATCTGGGCCATCATCGGAAAAATCATGGCCCAGATCAGGATGGCAATGGGGATCGACACCTGGGCATATTCGAAGCGGGACAGGGTTTCCGGAACCGAGGGTGCCAGTTGGCCAAGGGCGACGCCGGCAATGATGGCCAGGGCAACCCAGACCGACAGGAATCTGCCGAACAGATCCATGCCGCCGCTGGACTCTTGCGTTGTGGCTTCCATATCAGTGCTCATGGCCTTCCTCTTACATGGATCGCTGATTGACGCGCTTTGATACGGTCTCGGCGCTCTCTACCCGCTCCGAATAGCGATCTGTCAGGTAATCACTCCGATCCCGTATCAGCAGTGTGAACTTCACCAGTTCCTCCATAACATCCACGATACGGTTATAGAAAGGGGAGGGCTTCATGCGGTCGTTGTCATCGAACTCCAGGAACGCCTTGGGTACCGAAGACTGATTGGGGATGGTGACCATCCGCATCCACCGACCCAGTACCCTCAACTGGTTGACGGTGTTGAAGGACTGGGAGCCGCCACAGACCTGCATGACGGCGAGTGTCTTGCCCTGAGTGGGGCGCATGCCACCAATAGAGAGCGGGATCCAGTCAATCTGGGTTTTCATAATGCCGGTCATGGCACCGTGACGTTCGGGCGAGCACCAGACCATCCCTTCAGACCATTCGGCAAGATCACGCAATTCCTTAACCTTTGGGTGCGAGGCGTCCTCCGCATCGGCCAGGGGCAGGCCTCGTGGGTTAAAGATGCGGGTTTCGGCGCCCATGGCTTCGAGCAACCGGGCAGCTTCTTCCACCGCCAGCCGACTGAACGAACGATCGCGCAGGGAGCCATACAGCAACAGAATCCGTGGCGGATGCGATGCCGACGGTGCCTTCAATAGCTGGTCCATGGTGGGTGTGCTGAACAGGTCCGAATCGATGTTGGGAAGGTCCTGAGTGCTCATTTGTTGGAGGAGTCCTTTACTTGTAGAGATACAGATCCTATTATGCATAAAATCAGATATACGTAAAAGCGAATATACGGAAAAATGAATATGAAACGCCGAGTTTTGTTCGTCTGTACGGCGAATAGTGCCCGTTCGCTGATGGCTGAAGCATTGCTTCGTGACATGGCCGGGGATCGCTTTGAGGTGGCCAGTGCCGGCACCGAGCCTGACAGCCCTCACCCTCTGGCGTTGAAGGTTCTTGAGGAAGCCGGTATTTCCACTGAAGGTCTGCACAGCAAGCAGTTGGCGGATATGCAGGGGCAGTACTGGGATTACGTGATTACCCTGTGTGACAAAGCGGCCAATGAGTGCGGTACTGTCTGCCAGCCAGCCCAGCAAATTGCCTGGGACTTTGCCGATCCGGTTCCTGTAAACCGCACGGCGATCTTTGCGTTGACGCTTAAGGAAATACGAGAGCGCATTGCGCTTTTCGCCCTGGTGCATCAGAAACAGACTGGCCCGAAAGCCGCCAGTTATGACCCGGTAACCGTGTTCAAGGCGCTGGCCGACGAGTTTCGCCTGGCGGCGCTGCTATTGATCCGAAGTCAGGAACAACTCTGTGTCTGTGAGTTGACGGAAGTGTTCAATGCGCCACAGCCCAAGGTCAGCCGGCATCTGGCGACGTTGCGGGAAGCAGGCCTGTTGGCAACCGAGCGTCGGGGACAGTGGATCTACTACTCCCTGAACCCGGGTATTCCCGACTGGCTGGCCCGGGTACTGGATGAAACGGCTATCAATAATGCCGAATTGATTGAGCAGCCACTTGCCCGGCTGCAGGCCATGGCCGACCGCCCGTTGGTTCAATGCCAGTAACCATCACGTGACCAAATGGACGTAACAGCGAATTCAGGAGCGCATCATGAGCAGCATCAAGGTCGGTATTAACGGATTTGGCCGTATTGGCCGCCTGGCTTTGCGAGCCGCCTGGGGGTGGCCGGATATGGAATTTGTTGCCATCAATGACCCCGGCGCGGATGCCGGTACGCTGGCGCATCTGCTGAATTTCGACAGCGTGCACGGCCGCTGGCAACACGAAGCCGTCCCGGACGGCAAGGATATCGACATTGAAGGGCAACGCATCCGGGTGACCCATAACAAGGGTATTGATGAGACGGACTGGTCGGGGTGCGACCTGGTGATTGAAGCCAGCGGAGTCAACAAGACAGTGTCGGTGTTGCAAGCCTACCTGGATCAGGGCGTGAAGCGCGTGGTAGTCACCGCGCCGGTGAAGGAGGCGGGTGCCAGAAACATCGTGGTAGGTGTCAATGATGATAGCTTTGATCCCGCCAGAGATCGCATTGTCACGGCCGCTTCCTGTACCACCAATTGTCTCGCTCCGGTGGTGAAGGTGATTCATGAGAAACTGGGTATCAAGCACGGATCCATCACCACCATTCACAGTCTGACCAATACCCAGACGATCATTGATGCGCCCCACAAGGACCTGCGTCGGGCCCGTGCCTGCGGGAGCTCACTGATTCCTACCAGCACCGGTTCCGCCACGGCGATTATCGAGATTTTCCCGGAACTGAAAGGGCGGCTGGATGGCCATGCGGTGCGGGTGCCGTTAACCAATGCCTCGCTGACTGACTGCGTTTTCGAGGTCGAAACGGCCACGGACCGTGATGCGGTGAATCAGTTGTTGAAAGACGCGGCTGAGGGGGAGCTTGATGGCATCCTGGGTTATGAAGAACGCCCGCTGGTGTCCATCGACTACAAGACGGATCCGCGGTCGTCCATTGTTGACGCCCCCTCCACGATGGTGGTCAACGGCACCCAGGTAAAAATTTACGCCTGGTACGACAATGAATGGGGCTATGCCAACCGCACTGCTGAACTGGCACGGCGGGTAGGCTCTGCCTGATATGTCTGCCGCCATCCGACAGTACCTCGTCATTACCGGCAACTACTGGGCGTTTACCCTGACGGATGGTGCCTTGAGGATGCTGGTGGTGCTGCATTTCCACCAGTTGGGTTACTCGCCCCTGGCTATCGCCCTGCTGTTCATCTTCTACGAATTCTTCGGGGTGGTGACCAATCTCGTCGGCGGCTATCTGGGCGCTCGCATGGGGCTGAACCGCACCATGAATATCGGGCTGTTTCTGCAGATTGTCGCGCTGGCCATGCTGGCGGTCCCGGCGGCCATGCTCACCGTTCCCTGGGTGATGGCCGCGCAGGCGCTCTCTGGTATTGCCAAGGATCTGAACAAGATGTCTGCCAAGAGCGGCATCAAGTTGCTGGTGCCGGACGAGCAGCAGGGCACCCTGTACAAATGGGTGGCCATCCTTACCGGCTCCAAGAACACCCTCAAGGGTGTCGGCTTTTTCCTCGGTGGTGTCCTCTTGATGGCCGCTGGCTTCCAGGGAGCCGTGGTGACGATGGCCCTGGCCCTGGGTCTGGTATGGTTGGCCAGCCTGTTCCTGCTGAAACAGGAGCTGGGCAAGAGCAAAGCCAAACCGAAGTTCCGTGACATGCTTTCCAAGAGCCGGGCCATAAACGTGCTTTCAGCGGCGCGGATGTTCCTGTTCGGCGCCCGGGACGTTTGGTTTGTGGTGGCGTTGCCGGTTTACCTGCACACGGTCTTTGGCTGGGATTTCTGGAAAGTGGGCGGTTTTATGGCCACCTGGATTATTGGTTACGGCTTTGTCCAGACCATTGCCCCGCGCCTCACCGGAAACATGGAGGGCACACAGCCTGCAGTGCTCTGGGCGGCAGCACTTGCCCTGGTTCCTGCGGCGATTGCAGTTGGCCTGTCGGCCGGCTGGTCACCCCAGATCGTGGTTATCGGTGGTCTGCTGTTGTTCGGCGTGCTCTTTGCCGTTAACTCCTCCCTGCACAGCTATCTGATTGTCAGCTATGCCCGGGGGGATGGTGTGTCCCTGGATGTGGGATTTTATTACATGTCCAATGCCGCCGGCAGGCTGTTGGGAACCATACTGTCAGGATGGGTTTACCAGGTCTGGGGGCTGGAGGCCTGCCTGTGGATATCATCGGGTCTGGTGGCTATGGCATCGGTGCTGTCTGTGTTACTGCCCGAGCGCCGGCCGGTGACAGCCTGAGCAAATATCAGAATCGAATGGCCAGACCGGCGCCTGCTTCCATCTGCAGGTAGCCACTGCTGTTGAACCTGAGCTCGCATCCTCCGGAGCAGAACGCTGAGCCGCCGGAATTCAGGGCCGTGTAGATACCGCGAAGATCCAGTCTCAGGCGCAGGTGTTCAGTCAGGAAAAACTGATAGCCACCACCAATGGCCAGCGCTGCCCGGTGGTGCGTGTCATACCCCGAATCTTTCGGTTCAAGTCGGGTAACGCCCAGCACGCCGGATACGAAACCCCCGTGATTCTTGCCGCCAGGGAAATAGAGCCCGCCGAACTGCACCTGGTAAATAGTCAGGTCGATTGATCCGACACCGGGGGCGAACAGCCCGTCGTCCAGCCTTGCCGAGGTGCGTTGCCGGCCAACGTATAGTTCCCCCTGCTTACCGGGCTCCGCCAGATCAAAATTGAGCACCAGGCCCTGGCTTGCGGAATCCCGGAAGTCAATCTGGTCTTTGGTGCTGGCGCCTGCCGTCTCGATATCCACCGAATTACTTACTCGATAACCGACAAACGGGGCCAGGCTGACTTCAGCGGCCACCGGCGACGTGATCAGTACCGATCCCAGTGTCAATGCAATAAGCGTTTGGCGTTTCATCTATTGCGGCCCTGTGTGGCTGGTTGTTGTCCCGGCACTGTGCAATGGTATAACCCTTATAACGTTTGCGAGCCCCGGTGACACTATCTTGACAGATCTTTTGCTGGAAAATCTAAGCGTTGGCACTTTGAGCCATGTGTCACTGGCCGTGTCTGGCGGACAGGTGTTCTGTCTGTCCGGTCCCTCAGGTTGTGGTAAAAGCCGCCTGCTTCGGGCGGTGGCGGATCTCGAACCCCATGGCGGCAGGGTTTCTCTGTCGGGCACAGACCAGCAGAACGTTCCAGCACACCAGTGGCGACGACGGGTGGTGATGGTTCCCGCTGACAGTCAGTGGTGGTTTGACGAAGTGGGTGGCCACTTCCCGGCGGATACCGGCGCAAGACTACCCTCCGCACTGGGCTTTTCGGCTGACGTAATGGGCTGGCCGGTCAGTCGTCTGTCTTCCGGTGAGCGCCAGCGGCTTGCGCTCTGGCGCGCACTTGCCCTTCAGCCGGAGGCTTTGTTGCTGGACGAACCCACGGCCAATCTGGACACCACCACCACCGAAATTATTGAATCCTGGTTGCTTGAGGAGATCCGGCGGCGGCAGATCGCGGTCCTATGGGTCGCCCATGATTCGGGCCAGATTCACCGGGTGGCCAATGCCCACTACCGGGTTCATGGAACCGAGCTGGAGGTTATCCATGGAAGTGATTGATCTGGCCTGGTGGAAGCTTGGGCTGGCGGCCCTGTTGATTCTGGCTCTGGCTGCGACCGGGTATTTCGCCCGGCTGGGTATGACCCGGAGCCTGCTCATTGCGGCACTGCGCACGGTGATCCAGTTGGCGTTGATCGGTCTGGTGCTGGAAGCTCTGTTCGCTTCCGCCGCGTTTTACTGGGTTGCTCTTATGGCGCTGGCGATGCTGCTGGTTGCCGGACGGGAGGTGGTGGCGCGCCAGAGTCGACGCCTTCGGGGGTGGTGGGCCTTCAGCATCGGCACCGGCGCGATGTTCGTGTCGTCATTCACGGTCACCATTCTGGCTTTGACGGTAGTGATTGGGCCCGATCCCTGGTATTCGCCCCAGTACGCCATTCCGTTGCTTGGCATGATGTTGGGCAATACGATGACTGGGGTAGGTCTGGCTCTGGATCGACTCAATGAATCGATCTGGCGGCAAAGGGCTGTGATCGAGAACCGTCTGATGCTTGGGCAGACCTGGCAGCAGGCGCTGCAGGATATCCGGATGGACGCCATGCGCAGTGGTATGATGCCTTCGATAAATGCCATGGCAGCGGCTGGTATCGTCAGCTTGCCGGGCATGATGACGGGGCAGATTCTTGCGGGGAGTCCACCTGCGGTAGCGGTAAAGTACCAGATTCTGGTGATGCTTGTGATCACGGCAGGCACCGGCTTTGGATCTGTGATGGCGGTCAAATGGGGCGGGCGAAGGCTGTTCGATGATCGCGAACGTTTGCGGTTGGACCGCTTGGTGAAATCCTGATGTCAGCAAGCTCAGACGAACACCAAAGTAGCATGGGCGAGACCTGCCCCATGACGCTAGGCTGTGATCCCGGGTGGAGAAAAGACGATAACAATGATTGAGTTACTACGACGTTACCCCCTGCCTGTGATTGTCATTGCCCAGCTGTTCGGGACCTCGCTCTGGTTCAGTATCAATGGTGTCTGGGCGTCGCTTGTCCGCGAACTCGGGTTAACCGACTCCGATCTGGGCTGGTTAACGCTGGCGGTGCAGGCGGGCTTTATTGCGGGTACCTTGACCATTGCCGTGACCGGGCTGGCGGACCGCTTTGGTGCCAGTCGGATCTTTGCCCTGTCCAGTCTGCTCGGTGCCCTGGTGAATAGCGGGTTTGTTTTTACTGCAGGCGTGCCACCGTTTGATTTCCTGCTGCGATTTGCCACTGGCCTGTGCCTGGCCGGCATCTATCCACTGGGTATGAAGATGGTCATTGCCTGGACTCCGAAATACGCGGGGGCTGCACTGGCCTGGCTGGTGGGAATGCTCACTCTGGGTACTGCATTGCCACACCTGATGCGCGGAGCCACTCCCGGAATGCCCTGGGAGTGGCCGTTGCTGGTGTCGTCGGGGCTGGCCCTGGCGGGGGGCGTGCTGGTCCTGTTGCTGGGGGATGGACCGCATTTGCCAAAGAGCGGAGGCAGGTTGCCTCTCAGTCAGGGATTGGCGGCGCTGCGTATACCCCGGTTTCGGGCCGTAGCCGGCGGTTATTTCGGGCACATGTGGGAGCTATACGCGTTCTGGACGCTGGCACCGCTATTGATTGAACGGGAGTTACTGCGCCTGGACCAGGGAGATTCACTGGCTCCCTGGTTGTCGTTTGCAGTGATTGGCATTGGTGCTGTTGGCTGTGTCGGTGGCGGAGCACTCACCCGTACCCTGGGTAGTGAGTGGGTGGCACGGCGGGCGCTGTTGTTGTCTGGCCTGGTATGTCTGATCTACCCCTGGCTGGCGGGTTTATCTCCGGTGCTTCTGATTATGTTGTTGTTGATCTGGGGGGTAGCCGTTATTTCAGATTCTCCCCAACTCTCGGCACTGGCTGCCGAGGCCGCACCGAGAGAGACGCTGGGCTCCTCGCTGGCGGTCATGAATGCCATCGGCTTTATAATTACACTGCCGGCCATCTGGCTCACCAGCGGGCTCTGGGGCATGCTGGACGTCTGGGTGGTGCTTCTCTTGGTTCCCGGGCCTGTTCTGGGGTTGTGGTCGCTGGGAAGGGTGCGTTCTGTGACTGCCAGTTCATGACGTCAGCCAGCGGGTGATCTCGTCCCGCCCGGGAATAGAGCCGCTGTGCACCACGTTGCCATCAACCGCGACGGCGGGCGTGGACATGACCTGATATTCCATGATTTTGGCCGGATCGGTCACTTTTTCCACAGTTACGGTCTGTCCCAGTTCGTCGGCAATCCGTTCGATGCTTTCCGCTGTTTTTACGCACTTTTTGCAGCCGGTTCCAAGAATTTCAAAGGTTTTCATGGTCTTTCTCCCGATCTCGTTGAATGTTCAATGTGCCCTCAGAATCCGGTAAAGATCCAGGGGCTTATGGCGTTGATGACCCAGCCGACTACCATGAAGTTGGCCAGCAGGATAACGAAAATCAGCGCGAGCAGGCGGAAAGTCATCACCTGTTTGAGCATGATGAACTCCGGGAAACTCGCCGCTACTGTGCTCATGCAGAAGGCCAGGGTGGTGCCTACTGGCAGTCCCTTGACGATCAGGCTTTCTATGACCGGAATAACACCGGTGGCGTTGGAATACAGGGGCAAGCCCGCGAATACAGCCGCCGGAACGCTCCACCACTGGCCGGATCCCAGGTTGTCGGCAAACCAGCCGTCCGGTACGAAACCATGCAGCCCGGCACCGATACCAACGCCGATCAGCACCCATTTCCAGATGCGTCCGACGATGTCCTTGAGTTCTTCCTTCGCAAACTGGTGGCGTTCAGCAAAGCTCATCGTCCGGCGCTTGGGAAGCTCCGGATCACCCGATTGTTCATGGGCCGTGTCTTTGGCTTTCTGATAGGCCTTGGCGGCAAAATCCTTGAGCCAGCGTTCACCTCCCAGACTGTCGAGTATCATGCCGCCAACAATACCCGCGGTCATGCCAATCACCACATAAGCAAGAGTGAACTCCCAGCCCAGCAGGCCCCAGAGCATAACTACAGCAACCTCGTTGATGATGGGTGAGGTAAACAGAAATGCCATGGTTATCCCCAGAGGAATTCCGGCACTGGTGAAACCGAGAAACAGAGGGATGCTGGAGCACGAGCAGAATGGCGTGACAGCCCCGAAACCGGACCCGAACACGTAGCCGGCAAAACGGTTCTTGCTCTGGATATAGGCGCGAACACGCTCAAGGTCCAAAGCCGCCCGTGCAAGTGCAATGACGTAAATCATGAGCACCAGCAGGAACAGTATCTTGGTGGTGTCCTCAATGAAAAAATGGACGGACGTACCGATCCTGGTCGCTGGATCAAGGCCAAGAATTCCGTAAGCCAGCCAGGTGGCAAATTCGGTAAACAAAGCAAGCATGGTCAATAAGGCCTTTGTGATTGGAAGCTGATAACCTGAAGACGAACGACCGGCGGAAACGATACTTTCAATTGTTGTATGTTACTCGCTGTTCTGCAATGCAACCGTTTCCGTTGATGAGTATCTGAGGCTCTCCATGGCTGAACCCTCCCTGCCAGGCCGGGGTAACCACGCACCGAAAATTCTTGTGCTTTCCGGCTATGATGCTGCCAGTCACCAACGTTGGCGTGAGCAGCTGACGACCTTGCTTCCGGAATACGAGTGGCAAAGCCTTACGCTTCCGGCCAGATTCTTTCGATGGCGTATTCGCGGCAATCCATTGAGCTGGCTGAATGAGCCGGTGCTTCGGGAACACTGGGATCTGGTAATCGCCACATCGATGGTGGATCTGGCGTCGCTGCGGGGTCTGCACCCACGCCTCACGCAGATCCCCTGCCTGCTGTACATGCATGAGAATCAGTTTGCCTTTCCCTTGTCCGGTGGTCAGAACGCGAGTGCTGATCCTCAGATGGTGAATCTTTACAGTGCCGTTTCGGCGGATTGCGTGGTGTTCAACAGTGGCTGGAATCTGGACAGTTTTGTTGATGGCGTTGATTCCTTTCTCAAGAAACTGCCTGACCGGGTGCCGGATGGCCTGATCGAAGAGCTCCGCAGGAAGTCACTGGTGATACCGGTGCCAATCGAAGACCGGCTGTTCATGGATCGGCCGGCGCCCATGGACAGGACATGCCCGCACCTGCTCTGGAACCACCGATGGGAATACGACAAGGGGCCTGAACGGCTGTTGAGGTTCCTGCAGGTTTTGGACCGGCGTTCGGTTCCGTTCCGCCTGAGCCTGGTGGGTGAGCGGTTCCGGAAATATCCGAAGGCGTTTGACCAGATCCGGGAAGAGTTCGGTGATCAAATCGAGCACTGGGGTTTTCTGGAGAGTCGTGACGACTATGACTGCTTGCTGCGCAGGGCGGATATTGTCGTATCCACAGCCCTCCACGATTTCCAGGGCCTATCAATGCTTGAAGCCATGGCATCTGGCTGCATGCCCCTGGCGCCGGACCGGCTGGCCTATCGGGACTATGTGCCGGATCTGTGCCGATATGCGAGCCATGAGCCGGATGCTGAACGGGAGGCGGAAGCTGCTGCCGATTGCCTGGAGCGGCTGTTGGAGAAGCAGCCGTCGGCCTGTCCACCGGAGGGCTGGCGGGCGTCCCGACTGGCGGAAGACTACCGGACGCTGTTCAGCGATCTGATTGCTGGCAGGCCAGGCAAATCCTGACCCGGTTTCTTGCCTGAATCTGTCTCAGGTCAAGCCCCTCACTTGCGGTTGTCCCGGGCAATACTAGACTCAGAACAGTCTTTCGGCCTCACCACAGGAGTTGTGGCCATGGAGTTTCATACCCTCGACGGCAATGAAGCTGTGTCCTCGGTTGCGTACCGCCTGAGCGAAACCATTGCCATCTACCCGATTACCCCCGCTTCGGTGATGGGCGAGCACGCCGATGACTGGGCGGCCCTGGGTAAGCCCAATCTCTGGGGGCAGGTGCCCAGTGTTGTGGAGATGCAGTCTGAGGCAGGCGCCGCCGGGGCCATGCACGGGGCATTGCAGGCCGGCTCCCTGGTGACCACCTTTACCGCCTCCCAGGGCCTGCTGCTGATGCTGCCCAACCTGTTCAAGATCGCCGGTGAGCTGTCGCCGTTCTGTATGCACATTGCGGCCCGCAGCGTAGCCACCCATGCCCTGTCTATCTTCTGCGACCATTCCGATGTGATGACCGCCCGGGGTACCGGCTTCGCCCTGCTTGCGTCCGGATCGGTTCAGGAGGCTCAGGATCTGGCGGCCATCGGCCATGCGGTAACCCTGGAAAGCCGGGTTCCGGTGATGCACTTCTTCGACGGTTTCCGGACCTCCCATGAAATCGCCAAAATCGCTGTCCTGACTGACGAGGACCTGCTGGCCCTGGTGCCACACCAGGGTCTGGAAGCGCATCGTAGCCGTCGCATGACGCCGGACCGGCCCGTGGTTCGGGGTACCTCCCAGAATCCGGATGCCTTTTTCCAGTCCCGAGAGGCAATCAATCCCTTCTATGAGGCGTTTCCGGAAAAACTGGAAGCTGTGATGGAGCGGTTTGCCGGTATTACAGGTCGCCAATACGGCTTGTTTGACTATGTCGGCCACCCTGAGGCCGAGCGGGTGGTCATACTGATGGGTTCCGGTGCTGAATGTGCCCATGAAACCGTGGAATGGTTGCTGGAGAAGAATGAAAAGGTCGGTGTGCTCAAGGTGCGCCTGTTCCGGCCCTTTGCGATGGACCGTTTTCTGAAGGCCTTGCCTGCTACCGTAGAACACCTGGCGGTACTGGACAGAACCAAGGAGCCCGGGGCTCAGGGTGAACCCCTGTTACTGGAGGTCAGTGGTGCGCTGATGGAGGCCTATAGCCGGGGCGAGCGCAAGGTCCTGCCAAGGGTGATCGGAGGTCGCTATGGCTTGTCCTCCCGGGAATTTACCCCGGCCATGGTCAGCGCTGTTTTTGACGAACTGAAGGTTGGGGATCCGAAAACCCGCTTTACGGTTGGTGTGCGTGACGATGTCAGCCACCTTTCGCTGGACGTGGATAACGAGCTGGATATTGAGTCCCCAAAAACCCGCCGGGCCTTGTTTTTCGGTCTTGGCGCGGACGGCACTGTCAGCAGCAACAAGGCCAGCATCAAGATTCTGGGGGAGGGCACTGAGCTGTTTGCCCAGGGCCACTTTGTTTACGACTCCAAGAAATCCGGAGCCACGACAGTATCCCATCTGCGGTTTGGTCCACTGCCGATCCGCTCCAGTTACCAGATCCGTCAGGCCCAGTTTGTCGCCATTCACGCGCCCCAGTTTCTGGAGCGCTTTGATGTTCTGGAGCATGCGGCAGAAGGCGCGACCGTGTTATTGAATGTGCCCTGGCCAAAAGATGAAGTCTGGGATCAGCTCCCGGTTGAGGTCCAGCGGGTGCTGGTCCAGCGCAAGGCTCGCCTGTTTGTGATTGATGCCGCCGAAGTGGCAGAAAAAGCCGGGCTGGAACGTCGGATCAATACGGTGATGCAGGTCTGTTTCTTCGCCCTGGCCGACATTCTGCCCCGCGACGAAGCTATTGCTCATATCAAGGAATCCATCAGCAAAACCTGGGGTCGGCGCGGCCCGGAGGTGGTGCGCCGTAATGTGGCGGCCGTGGATTCCGCGCTTGATAATCTGCATGAAGTGTCGGTGCCGGACACGGTAACGGCTACCCGTTTCCGTGTGCCCCGGGTGCCGGAGGATGCGCCGGACTTTGTGCACAAAGTCACTCGGCTGTTGCTGGAGGGGCAGGGTGACAAGCTCCCGGTCAGTGCGTTTCCGCCGGACGGTACCTGGCCCACAGGAACCAGCCAGTTCGAGAAGCGAACCATCGCTCTGGACATTCCCATCTGGGAGTCCGACCTGTGTGTGCAGTGCAACTTTTGCGCAATGATCTGCCCGCACACGGCCATTACCAGCAAGGTGTTTGAACCTGAAACGGTCAGCGGTGCGCCGGAGAGTTTCGAGACGGTGCCGGAAACCCAGACATCAGAGCTGGAGGGGCTGGATTACCGCATTCAGGTGGCGCCCGATGATTGCACCGGCTGCGGGCTGTGTGTGGAGGTTTGTCCGGCCAGGGACCGCACCCAACCCAAGCGCAAGGCCATTAACATGCAGCCTATCGAGCAACACCGGGAGGTGGAAGCCGAGAACCTGGCGTTCTTCCGGGGGTTGCCTGAGGTGCCCAGGGAGCGAATTCCCCGGGATTTCAAATCGCTGCCGCTGCTGATTCCCCTGTTTGAGTACTCCGGAGCCTGTGCCGGCTGTGGTGAGACGCCTTACATCCGGCTGCTGACCCAACTGGTGGGCGACCGGATGCTGATCGCCAATGCCACCGGCTGTTCCTCGATTTACGGCGGCAATCTGCCCACCACGCCCTACACCGTCAATGCCGAAGGGCGTGGGCCGACCTGGAACAATTCGCTGTTTGAGGACGCCGCCGAGCTTGGTCTGGGGATGCGCCTGGGCCTCGACAAACTGGTTGGACGGGCCCGGCAGCTTCTGGATCAGGTCCGGGGTCAATTGCCCCGTGGGCTATACACGGAACTGACTAATGCCTGCTCCACCGCAGATGAAGCGGCCATGGCTTCGAGGCGTGCCGCCGTTAAACAGCTACTGGCCTGGCTGGCCGATCAGCAGGGGACGGAGTTCCGGGAGCTTGGCAGCCTGGCTGATGAACTGTGCCCGAAGAGTGTGTGGGTGATCGGTGGCGATGGCTGGGCCTACGACATCGGCTATGGTGGTCTGGATCACGCACTGGCCTCGGGCCAGAATCTGAAACTGCTGGTGCTGGATACCGAGGTGTATTCCAACACCGGTGGCCAGCAATCCAAGGCTACCCCTATGGGGGCAATCGCCAAGTTCGCCGCCGCCGGCAAGGCAACCCGCAAGAAAGACCTGGGTCTGCTTGCGATGAGTTATGGTCATGTCTACGTCGCCCAGATCGCCATGCAGTCCCACAGCAATCAGGCCACCAAAGCACTGCAGGAGGCCGAGAGTTACGATGGCCCTGCGTTGATCATTGCCCACAGCCCATGCATTGCCCATGGCTATGATCTGGTGCACTCGCCGGCGCAACAGAAGCGGGCAGTCGACAGCTGGGCCTGGCCGTTGTACCGGTTCGACCCGAGGCGCATTCACGAAGGCCTGTCTCCGCTGCAACTGGACTCCCTGCGTCAGAAAGTCACCATGAAGGCTTACATGCAGGAGGAAGCCCGCTTCCGGATGCTGGAATTGAGGGACCCTGAGCGCTACGAGCAACTGGTGTCGGCGGCTTCAGAAGCGGCCACTGAACAACGGGAGCTATACAAACAGCTGGCCGGCATCCACTTTGAACCTCACGATTCCGCCAGTGCTGACAACCAAAAGGGTGAACGTCATGACTGATCTGACAACCCGTTGGCTGGACCTGGAGCTGCGCTCTCCTCTTGTGGTCGGTGCCAGTCCGCTGACCGATGACCTGGATGCTTTGAAAGCCTGTGTTGCTGCGGGCGCCGGCGCAGTGGTGATGCATTCGCTGTTCGAGGAACAGCTGGTGGAAGAGCAGATGGCCGCGCACCGGTTTATCGATTCCCGCATCAATATGGATGCCGAGGCGCGCTCGTTTTTTCCGGAATCCGAAGTGTTCGAGATGGGTTCCGGCAGTTATTGCCGACGCCTCGAGCTGCTCCGTAATGCCCTGGATGTACCGGTGATCGCCTCGCTCAATGGCATTTCGCCCGGTGGCTGGACCCAGTATGCCCGGGAGCTGGAGGAGGCCGGTGCCGCTGCCATTGAACTGAACCTTTATGATCTGGCCCCGGATCCTTCCGACACCGCGGACACCCTGGAACAGCGCCAGTTGGCTGTGGTCCGTTCCGTGGTTCAGCAGGTGAGTATCCCGGTCAGCGTCAAGCTATCGCCTTTCTACTCGGCGTTGCCGGCGTTCGTGGCCGGTATCGAAGCGGGGGGCGCCCGAGGACTGGTCCTGTTCAACCGGTTTTATCAGCCGGGTATGGATCTGGATGAGCTGGAGTTAAGTCGGGAAGTCGTGCTGTCTTCCAGTGCCGAACTGCCGTTGCGGCTGCACGCCGTTGCCATGCTGTATGGCCAGACCGGTCTTGAGATGGCGGTTTCGGGTGGCGTGCATGCGGGTGACGATGCGGTCAAGGCAGTCCTTTCCGGTGCCTCGGTAGTGCAGGTTGTTTCTGCCGTATTGGCTGACGGCGCCGGTGCCCTGGCCAGAATTAACAGGGAGATGACTCAGCGGCTCTCCGGCATGGGATACCAGTCGCTTGCGGAAGCCCGGGGCGCGCTGTCCATGGAGAATGCCCCGAACGCCCGAGCCTGGGAGCGACTGAATTACGCCCGCCTGCTACATGGCTGGAAATGAAGCTCAGAGGCTTTGTTCGGGCACTTCCCGGATCCGTCCCTGCTCATCAATGGCGACGTAGACAAACAGACCTTCAGTTACCTTGCGCGGATGTTTCGCGGTGCGGTCGAGGGTCCATACTTCCACGCAGATCTTCATGGAGCTGCGACCGATATCAACGAGCTCGCAGTAGCAACCAACCTGGGAACCTATGCGTAACGGCGAAAGGAACTCCATCCTGTCCATCGCTACGGTTGCATTGCGCCCCTGGGAGATACGCCCGGCCATAGTGGCTGCGGCCATATCCATCTGTTTAACCAGCCATCCGGCGAAAACATCGCCATTGGCGTTGGTGTCGGAGGGAAGAGGAATTACCTGGAGGGTGAGCTCACCCCGGGGTGTGGGCTTGTCATCGTCTAACGCGGTCATAGTGGTGCCTTTGTGCGAGCCTGGACTTGTTTTAAATGGCATGTTAACGGGCTGGGCCGAAGCTGCAAGCAAATTTCAATATTCCTGACTATATTTCAGAAGCTGTAACAAACTTGTCATAGAGTGCCATTAGTCTGCATTCATCGGTAAAACACATCCGACACAATGTCCAAACCGAATAATGGAGACTTGACGTGATGAAACTGAACAAAGCACTCGCGACCGTTGCGCTGGCTGGCTCCGTAGCCGCCCTGTCTGCACCGGCCATGGCCCGTGACACCATCAGCATCGTGGGTTCCTCTACTGTGTATCCGTTTGCCACCGTTGTGGCCGAGCGTTTCGGCACCAAGACGGACTTCAGCACTCCGAAGCTGGAATCTACCGGCTCTGGTGGCGGTCTCAAGCTGTTTTGTCAGGGTATTGGTACCCAGCATCCGGATATCACCAACGCGTCACGCCGCATGAAGACTTCCGAGTTCGAACTCTGCCAGAGCAACGGTGTTAAAGATATCACTGAATTCCGCATCGGTTCTGACGGCATTGTTATCGCCAGCTCGAAAGATGCCGAGAATCTGGACCTCACCCTGGAGCAGCTGTTCCTGGCCCTGGGTTCCAAAGTGCCTGTTAATGGCAAGTGGGTAGCCAACCCGAACAAAAACTGGAGCGACGTTGATGCCAGTTTGCCGAATAAGCCAATTCGCGTGATGGGACCTCCCCCGACCTCCGGTACCCGTGATTCGTTCAACGAGCTGGCCCTGGCCGCCGGTTGTGACGAACTGCCAGAAGCCGCGAACCTGGGTAAGGATGAGCACGCTTCTATCTGTGAAAGCGTTCGTGAAGACGGGGCCTTTATCGAAGCGGGTGAGAACGACAACCTGATCGTTCAGAAACTGATCGGCGACACCGGCATGTACGGCGTGTTCGGATACAGCTTCCTGGAAGAAAACGCAGACCGTCTCCAGGCCGCGACTCTCAACGGCAAGGTTCCAACTGCTGAAGCGATTGCCGCAGATGATTACCCGGTTGCCCGTTCGCTGTTCTTCTACGTGAAGAAAGCACACGTTGGCGTGGTGCCAGGCATTGCAGAATACGTTGGTGAGTTCACCAGCAACGCAGCCATGGGTCAGAACGGCTACCTCAAAGATGTTGGCCTGATCGTTCCGCCCCGCGCTGATTTGATGGAACTGATGGATAAGGCAGAAAGCATGCCGAACCTGACACTGGGCGAGCTCAAGTAAGACCGCCGTCCGGTCAATAACAGAGGTGCGGGTCTCGAGCGAGGCTCGCACCTTTTGCACGTTTGGACGATCCGGTGCCAGTGCAGATGTGAACCTGTAAACTGAGCGCCAATCCGAAGTCGAGGACAGGAATTTTCATGCAACCGGCTAATCTTTTATTGCTGACCCTGGTGATGGCCATTGTCGCGTACGGGCTTGGATACGCCCGTTCCCGGTCACTGGCAATGCCAATGGGCGGGATTCGACACCTGAAATCGCTGCCTTTTTATTACGGCGCCCGAGCAGCCCTCTGGAGTGGTATTCCCGCTCTGCTTGTACTGGCCTGTTGGATGGCCTTTCAGGGCAAGGTTATTCAGTTGATCGTGATTGGTGGCTTACCGGAAGGGCTGATTCCGCCGACTGATGGCGAGGCGAGTCTTCTGCTAAGCAAGATCAGTAACGTCGCCAGTGGCGCCTTGCCCTCCGGGTTTGTGGAAGCGCCGATCGCAGAGGCGGCAGAGCGGCTGAAGGCGTTGCGTTCGCAGAGCCAGTTCCTGATGTCTGCTCTGGTTATTTCTGTGGCGGTATTGGCTGGCTTTTTGGGTTGGTTGAGAATTCGGCCGCGACTGAATGCCCGCGCTCAGGTGGAAGCCATTCTCAAGTGGCTGTTCTTTTCCTGTGCGGCACTCGCCATTCTGACCACCGTTGGCATTATTTTTTCGGTTGCCTTTGAGACCTTTCGCTTCTTCGAGAAGGTGCCGTTCACAGACTTTATTTTTGGCAGCCATTGGAGCCCCCAGACCGCACTGAGGGCCGATCAGGTCGCTTCCCAGGGTGCTTTCGGGATGATCCCCCTGTTCACCGGCACCCTGTTGATTTCTGCAATTGCCATGATTGTCGCCGTACCCGTTGGATTGCTGTCGGCGATTTACCTGTCTGAGTATGCCGGTAAAAAGGTTCGCGGTGTGGTCAAGCCGTTGCTGGAAATGCTGGCCGGTATACCTACCGTGGTTTATGGCTTCTTTGCCGCCCTGACCGTTGCACCCTTTATCAGTGACGTTGCGGCCACCCTCGGTATTGAAGCGTCCTCCCAGAGTGCACTGGCCGCCGGTGCGGTTATGGGCATCATGATTATTCCTTTCGTGTCGTCTCTTTCGGATGATGTGATCAATGCGGTACCTCAGGCCATGCGCGACGGTTCTCTGGCCTTGGGGGCAACCCAGTCCGAAACCATGAAAAAGGTGATATTCCCGGCCGCACTGCCTGGAATCATGGGCGGTATTCTGCTGGCAGTTTCCCGGGCCATCGGTGAGACCATGATTGTGGTCATGGCCGCAGGTCTGGCGGCAAACCTGACAGCCAACCCTCTGGAAACGGTCACCACCGTTACCGTCCAGATCGTGACACTGCTCACGGGGGATCAGGAGTTCGACAGTGCCAAGACGCTGGCCGCCTTTGCTCTGGGCGCCATGCTCTTCCTGTCAACCTTGTTGCTTAACGTCGTTGCACTGAAAATTGTACGCAAATATCGGGAACAGTATGACTGACCAACGTTCACAGGCGGAAATTGTCCGCCAGTCGCTCAAGCGCCGCTACCGTAAGGAACGTCGTTTCCGTGCCTACGGCATCATGGCCATCGCCATTGCCCTCGGGGCCCTGATAATCCTGTTCACCGATATTATCGGCAAGGGTTACACCGGTTTCGTGAAAACCACCATCACCATGGATGTCCAGCTGGATGGCGGGATGATGTATCTGGACGATCCCACGGACGAGCGCCAGATAAAGATGGCCGATTTTGTCGAGCCTCTGGTTCAGGCGCTGATCAAAGAGATCCCCGGGGCAACGGAAGAAGACCGGAAGCAGGTTCGGGAACTGATTAACCCCTACGCTTCCGTCACGCTTCGAGATGCCCTCAAGAACAATCCTGAGTGGCTCAACACCACCCGGACCCTGACGTTCCTGACGCATACGGATGTTGATGTCTATGTGAAGCATGCAGGGGATGGTGCTTACTCCATCAAATTGAATGAACAGCAGCGTGCATGGGTTGACGATCTTCTGGAGCGAAACGTTGTCGATACATCGTTCAACAACGTTTTCTTCAGTGGCGGCGATTCCCGTGATCCGTCCAAGGCAGGCATTGTCGGTGCAATCGTCGGTTCGTTGCTGACCATGTTCGTTACCCTGATCCTGTCGTTTCCCATAGGTGTGGCAGCCGCCATCTACCTGGAGGAGTTTGCACCGCAGAACCGATTCACCGACTTCATCGAGGTCAACATCAACAACCTGGCGGCGGTTCCATCCATCATTTTTGGTCTGCTGGGCCTTGCGGTGTTTATCAACCTGTTCGGCATGCCGCGCTCGGTTCCGGTGGTTGGTGGTCTGGTTCTGAGCCTGATGACGCTGCCGACGATCATTATCTCCGGCCGCGCCGCGATCAAGAGTGTCCCGCCTTCGATCCGCGAGGCAGCGGAAGGCATCGGTGCTTCCAAGATGCAGGTGGTTCTGCACCATGTATTGCCGCTGGCAATGCCGGGGATGCTGACTGGATCAATCATCGGTATGGCCCAGGCCCTGGGTGAAACTGCGCCCCTGCTGCTGATCGGTATGGTGGCGTTCATCGTGGATGTGCCCGATGGCTTCTTCGATTCTGCAACCGTTCTGCCGGTGCAGGTCTTCCTGTGGGCCGGTAGTCCCGAACTTGCCTTTATAGAACGTGCGTCGGCAGCCATTATGGTGTTGCTGACCTTCCTGATCAGCATGAATGCATTGGCCATCTGGATGCGTAAACGTCTCGAGCGCCGGTGGTAAGGAGAATCAAGATGAATAGTGTGAACACAACCATTGCCAGCGAAGCTACCCAACCGGTCGAAACGGCCGTGCCAGTCCAGGAATCAAAGCCTGCGGAAACCGTGATCGAGGAAGGCAAGACCGTCGGTAATCCGTTCTCGAATGATCCGAAGTTCAAGCTTCGGGATGTTGAGGTGTTTTACGGCGAGACCCGTGCGATCAAGAAAATCAGCCTGGATATTGCCCGCAACGAGGTTATTGCCTTCATCGGGCCATCCGGTTGCGGCAAATCCACCTTCCTGCGGTGTTTGAACCGGATGAACGACAGCATTGATATCTGTCGGGTGAATGGAACATTGCAACTGGACGATCACGATATTTACGACCCCAAGCGGGATGTGGTCGAACTACGGGCCCGGGTTGGCATGGTGTTCCAGAAGCCGAATCCGTTCCCCAAGTCCATCTACGACAACGTGGCCTACGGACCTCGTATTCACGGTCTGGCTAACCGCAAATCGGATCTGGATGAAATTGTCGAAAGCAGCCTGCGCAAAGCCGGGCTCTGGGACGAGGTGAAGGACCGCCTGGATGCCACGGCAACCGGTATGTCCGGTGGTCAGCAACAGCGTCTGTGTATTGCTCGGGCGATTGCCGTGAGCCCGGAAGTGGTGCTGATGGACGAGCCCTGCTCGGCACTTGACCCGATCGCTACCGCAAAAGTGGAAGAGCTGATTGCGGAGCTCTCTGAGAGCTACACGATCGTGATTGTGACCCACTCAATGCAGCAGGCGGCCCGGGTATCCCATCGCACGGCCTATTTCCACCTGGGACATCTGGTGGAAGTGAACGAGACCAACAAGGTCTTCACCTCGCCGGAACATGAACTGACCGAGTCGTATATCACTGGCCGTTTCGGCTGATTCCGGACCTGAGGAATTTTTGGAGAAGAATAGTATGCCTACGAAGAAGGATGATGTTTACGGGGATCACATCTCCCACAAGTTCAACAATGAACTGATGGAACTCAAAACCAAGTTCCTGAAAATGGGCGGAATGGTGGAAGCTCAGGTCGAGAGTGCCGTTCAGGCTCTGGTGGACGGAGATGGTCATCTGGCCGAGGAAATTCGCGCCAACGACAAGAAAGTTGACCGCATGGAAGTGGAAATCGACGAGGAAGCCACGCTTATTATTGCTCGCCGCCAGCCTACGGCACGGGACCTGCGTCTGGTGATCTCGGTGATCAAGATGGTCGCGGATCTGGAGCGGGTTGGTGATGAAGCCAAGAAGATTGCCAAACTGGCCATCAAACTGACCGAAGAAGGCCAGGCACCCCGTGGTTACGTGGAAGTGCGTCATATCGGCACTCACGTGCTCAGCATGCTTCACGAGGCCCTGGATGCCTTTGCTCGACTGGATTCCGAGCAGGCCCTGCGGATCATGAAGGAAGACAAGCGCGTCGATGAGGAATATCAGGCGGCAGCCCGCACGCTGCTGACGTTCATGATGGAAGACACCCGCAATATCTCACGGTGCATGTCTGTCATGTGGGTGCTCCGTGCCTTGGAGCGGGTAGGTGACCATGCGTGCAACATTGCCGAGAACGTGATCTTCATGGTGAAAGGTGAGGACGTCCGTCATACGCCGGTGGAAGAAGCTGAGAAAGTCGTCGGACGCTGATTTTTCTGGCTTGGGGAGGCGCAAGCGAGCCGGCCCTCCCCATTGCTCTTGACCGGTCAGGCCTGTTTCATCCTGTCGGTATAAGGCGGCCATCCGAGAGGCTTGCCGGCAAGGACGTGCAGGTGGATGTGGAACACCGTCTGCCCGGAATTTTCCCCGCAGTTCATGACAACCCGATAGCCGTCATCCGAAAAACCCTTCTCCTTGGCAATCTTCGCCGCCACCAGATACAGATGCCCCACCAGTTCCCGATCTTCTTCAGTGATGTCGTTGATCGTAGCGATGGCTTTCTTCGGGATTACCAGAAAGTGCACGGGTGCCTGGGGGTTTATGTCACTGAACGCCAGGCTGATGTCGTCCTCGTAGAGGATGTCGGCGGGGATTTCCCGGTTAATGATCTTGGTAAATATCGTTTCTGACATGACGGCTCCTTATGGATTGTTCTTGAGATTTTCGTGCGGTGTTAGAGCTGGCTCAGGCCCGGAATCCGGGCGGTTATCTGCCTGACTACGGGTGGCAGTTCCTCGTCGATACCCATGGCGTAGCGGGCAACCCGGTTGCGGGCGACGGGGAGCGCGCGGGCGGCGCCGAGGCCGAGGTTGCGCACCAGGTGTACCGGTGGAATCCGGTTACTGAACAGATGGTAGAACATATCCATGGTCAGCATCATCCTCCGGTTGGCGGGCCGGCGCTGGCGTTCGTACCTCTCCAGCCACTCAGGGGCGGCCAGGTCATCGCCCGCGCGTTTGGCTTCCCGGAGGATTGCCTGCAGGGCCTGGGCATCCTGGAAACCAAGATTCACGCCCTGGCCGGCCAAGGGATTGATCGTGTGCGCAGAATCGCCGGCCAGAACCACACGCCCGGAGTGGTAGTGCCTGGCATGCTGGCGGGCAATGGGGAATGAGGCTCTGTGGTCGATATGGGTCAGCATTGGCAGGCAAGCGGGAAACGCTGACTGGAGAGCCGCCATCAGTTCGCTGTCGTCCAGAGCTTTCAGGCGCGCCAGTTCATCGGGCGAATCGTACCACACCAGCGAGGCCCAGCTTTCTCCGGGATGTGCCGCTCCGGCACTGTGCAATGGAAGGAAAGCCCGGGGGCCGGAGGGATGGAAACCTTGCCAGGTAATATCGTCGACCGCTCCCTGATAACGAACCGAGATTACCATCGCCTGCTGGTCATACTGGTTCCGGGTGATGCCAATACCTGCCAGGTCCCTTATCCGGGACTGAGCTCCGTCGGCCCCGATCACCAGGCTTGCAACCAGTTCGCTGCCGTCATCCAGGGTGACGGTGGCTGAATTCCCTGCCTGGGTCAGCGAGGAAACGCCATGACCCTGGATCAGGGTGACCTGCGGGCAGGCCTCCGCCGTTTGCCAAAGAGCCTGCTGCGTTACCGAGTTTTCGACAATATGGCCAAGGTGGGCTGCGCCCAGTTCGTTGGCGTCGAACTGAACTTCAGCCAGTTTCCGGGGGATCAGGTCTGTCAACGGATGACGGGTTTCATCCCACACTGCCAGGCGTCGGTAGGGCGTCGCTCGCATCCGGGTGATGTGGTCCCAGGCGCCGAGGCTTTGAAGATAGCGTTCACTGCCAGCACTCAGGGCTGATACCCGGATGTCCGGCGTGGTTGCAGGATCAAACCGGGGTGCCGGGGCTCGATCAACCACAGCAACGCGGAAGCCATTCTGGCCGAGGCCAGTGGCCAGGGCAGCACCGACCATGCCGGCGCCAACCACCAAAATATCAAAGGCTTGAGTCATATCGGTTTCCTGTCTGAGGCCCTCAGTTTACGCGATGACGGCTGCCAGACAAGAGACCGGGGACAGGCAGGCAGGGAAAGCCCGGCTAACCTGCCATGCCGGACACCTGATGTTCGGCTGTGTTGTCAGGCCGGCGACGGCTTTTTAGCAGCCAGGCAGGCTTCTGGGCGCCGGGTTTGTTGAAGCCCTGGTGCAGTACCATGGGTTGTACCAGAGTCAGAAAATCGGTGGTTTTCATGTGTACCGATTCACTGTGACTGCCAGCGGCAAAGGCGAGCTCCGATTGTTCCGTGAGGGCTTCTGCACAGTAAACGGTCATTCCAAACAGGTTGCCGAAGGGTGGCATGGCACCCACCTCACAATCCGGGAAGCGGTCCTGGAACTCCTGTTCATCAGCGAGATCAATAAAATCGGTGTCCAGAATTCGGGATAATCTGTCCCAGCGGATTCGCCAGGTCGCCGGCATGACAAGCATCGCCATTTTGCCATCCAGCTCAATAATCACTGTTTTGACGACGCGGTCGCCTGCGATTTTTACGTGGTGGGCCAGTTCCTGGGCGGTAAACGCAGGGGGGTGGGAGAGGCACATGTATTCGATACCTGCGCCATCAAGGAATTCCTTCAACTGCTGTACCGGCATAGTGACAACCTCCTACCAGCAATGACAGCGTTCCGGAGCCTGTGTCGTTCAGATTGTCTGGCTCCGATGATCTGGCGGGGTCGGGAGACCCCGCCATTAATGGTCAGCTTAGTTGAGGTTACGCAGTTTGCGAGTAACCAGATGTATCAAAGAGCAACGGATTTTGAGTCTCAGTCGCTTTTAACCATATGCACATCGCGCTGAGGGAACGGAATGCTGATCCCTTCGGCATCAAACGCTTTCTTGACTTTCTCTTGCATGTCCCAGTAGAACGGCCACAGATCGCCTGCTTTGGTCCAGACCCGGACGGTGAGATCTACAGAGCTTTCTCCCAGAGCGCCAACCACAATAAGCGGCTCAGGATCTTTCATGGCGCGCTCATCTTCTTCGATGAGTCGTTTGCAGACTGCCTTGGCCTTGTCGATGTCATCGCCGTACCCGATACCGAAACTCATGTCGCAGCGACGGGTGTCATAGATGCTCATGTTGGTGAGGCTGGCGTTGGCCAGTTGGCCGTTCGGGATAATGATCCGACGGTTGTCGAAGGTGTCGATCAGAGTGTACAGAATCGAGATTTCCCGCACTGAGCCAAGGTAGCCCTGAGCTTCAATGACATCACCAACCTTGAAAGGCTTGAAGATCAGGATCAGCACGCCGCCAGCGAAGTTGGCGAGGCTGCCCTGGAGTGCCAGGCCGACGGCCAGGCCAGCGGCACCAATAATGGCAATGAAGGAGGTGGTGGCAATACCAACCATGGATGCGACAGAAATCAGCAGCAGGATCTTGAGAATCGCGCTGACCAGACCGCAAAGGAATTTATTGAGGGTGGGGTCTTTCTTGCCCAATTTGCTATCGAGTACACCGACAAGCCGATTGATCAGCCACAGGCCGACAATCAGTGTGACGATGGCCAGCACCACTTTCGGTGCGTAGGTCATAATCAGGGCCATGGCCTGATCCATCAGTGCTGAAGCGCCGCCTTCGGCTCCAAACAGGTCTTCCATAAAAGAACTCCTTGTTCATTAATATTTTTCATAAGGGTGAGGTCAACAGACAAATTTCCGCAACAGCTTGATCCGTCTATATCTTTATATAGCAGACAACGTTAACGAAAGTATATTGCCGGTTAAATCTTCGGATAAAATCCTAGGCACAACGGTTTTCATGGGCCCAATCAAGGATGGCCCGAGGTTCTCCGCGGACCAGTATTCTCCCTTGTTTCTGGCTGAGTTGATAGTCATACATGGGGTCGTAATAATCCTGAAGCAGCGTCTGAATCCAGGCATTATGGGTATCGGTCTGGCCGGTAGCACTCTGTTGCGCCAATGCCTGTTCCATCAAGCCGCGCAACTGTTTGTGACGTTCCCCGCCCAGTCGTTTGCGAATACGGTCCACGGCGCTTAGCAGGTAGTCCCGGAAATTCAGCCAGCCAGCTTCGGCGCCGTCGCGACTCACATAGTTCGCATACATGCCCTCAACATAGTCTTCTCGGATGATGGCAATGCGCTCTTCCATGGGTTGCTCAAGGATGAGCAGTGGGGATGCGCCCATCCGCTCCTTGAGGGTCTCGGGCAGAGCGCAACGTCCGACCAGGCGGCCCTCGTCTTCCAGGTAAACCGGGCCATGGTTGCAATGACGGGCTTTGAGCATGGCTACGGCCAGCCGGTTTTCAAAATCGATCTGTGAGGGCTGGGGCGTTACCTGACGTCCGAAACTGGACCCCCGGTGGTTGGCCAGGCCTTCAAGATCTACCGGGTTTGGCAGTTGTTGAAGAATTCGCGTCTTGCCGGTGCCAGTGCGTCCGCTAAGCATACGGAACTGGCCAGAGCTGGCCTGCTCTTCCAGGCTGTCTATCAGAAACCGGCGCAATGATTTATAGCCGCCTTTTACCAGCGGGTAGTCAATCCCGGCGTCGCGGATCCACTGTTGGGTGAGTCGGGACCGAAGGCCGCCCCGGAAACAGAAAAGATACCCCTCGGGATGGCGGGCAATAAAACGTTTCCAGGCCTCAATGCGCTGAGCTTTGATGTCACCGGAAACCAGCTGATGGCCCAGTTCAATGGCTTTGTCCTGGCCCTTTTCCTTGTAACAGATGCCGACCCGGTGGCGTTCCTCATCGTTCATGAGTGGCGCATTTTCCGCGCTTGGAAAGCTGCCCCGGGCGAATTCCACGGGTGCCCGAACGTCCATCAGGGGCACGTCATTCAGGAACAGGGAAAGGTAGTCGTCGGTGTCGTGTCTGCTTGCCATTTTGGGGTTGAGCCAGTTGTCTGATAGGTACGGCAGTATAGCGGAAATGGGTGTTTTCTGCTCATCGTGCTCTGTTCGCCGACGCTCCGGGGTACAATGGCGTCCCGTTGAAATTCAAGGGTGAATTCTGTGTCAGAGGATTGTCTGAATCAACATTTGCGCAAGACCCTGGCCCGGGGGCGGGTGGCTGTGACCCGCCCAGCTGGCTGTGAACGAATTGCCTTGTATCTCTTTGATCCTGCCGTACTTGAGGGGCCCTTGTCCCATGACGAAGCACAGGCCGTGGTTGCAGAACCTGCCTACTGGTCCTTTTGCTGGGCCAGCGGTCAGGTGCTGGCTAACTGGATTCTGGATAATCCTCTGTGGGTGAAGGGTAAGCGGGTTCTGGATTTTGGTTCCGGGTCCGGGATAGTGGCCGTGGCTGCGGCGATGGCTGGGGCCAGGGACGTTATAGCGTGTGATATTGATCCGGCCGCTCTGGAGGCTGTCCATGCCAACGCGGAACTTAATGGCGTGTCCGTTGGGCTCTGCAGTGACTGGGCAGACCGACCCCGGGATCTGGATGTCGTGACGGCGGCAGATGTACTCTATGACCCGGACAATCGGCCATTACTCCAGGTGTTTCGACAGGCCGCACCGCGGGTGTTATTGGCAGACTCTCGGATGAAAGTTCTGGGTGACCATGCGTATTGCAAGCAGACTGTGATTGAAGCCCGGACCTGGCCGGATCTGAACGAATTCGAGGAGTTCAATCAGGTGAGAATATATGTGGCCGGGACGACCAGTGGCGAAACAGAAGCAGGGAAAAAGGACTGGAAAAAATAAAGGGCAACCATGGGGGTTACCCTTTGTCAGAACAGGTCGGCGCGTCCTTGCGCATTGGGCAACAGCCGTGTTGCGAGATCCTTGAGCCACTCCTTGGTGCTGGCATCCAGGCCAACTATCCAGTTATCCCTTAAGCGAGGCGTCCTTGTGTCCTTACCTCTCCCTGCAATCCATGCAGGGGTGCATCCGGTGCGTCGTCCTTTCCTCGTCCTCCCTGATGAAATCAATATACCAGTTGAACAGTGACAATCGTGTGTACGTTGGCGCGAAGGGTCGCCAGCCGCGGCTTTGCCAGGATCAATAGTTGATATTTATCAGTGCGTTAGATTTTGGCTAAGAGGTATGTAGACCGGCCGCGCACGCGGCTGCACTGAAAGATCTCACGGCTTTGTGAGATATATCTCACAAAGATTCTGGCGAATTTCTCAAGCCACTCTTTTCGGGTCTCTGGATACCTGGCCAAGGCAAGAGCCCGATGGTGACGCCGGCAGCATTAGCAGCCAGGTCGGCCAGGGAAAACTCCCGGTATGGCAGATTGGATTGGATGAGTTCAATGCCGAGACCAAAGCCCAGAAGTACCGGAGCAAACCAGATGGCACGGAGTTCTGGCCAGGCCAGACGGGTCAGAATCGTTAGCTCAAGAAAGGCAATCAGATGGTTCAGCTTGTCACTGGATGATGAGGAGATCGGGTATGCGGTGCTGGTCGTCGCAAGAAACCCGATGGCCAGCACAGACAGCACGAAAGCTGCCCGCCAAAAGGGGCGATAGTTCAGAAGGCTGGTCAGCTGTTGTTTCAAAGTATCCATCCGGGAAGTCCCTGAGCGTTCTCGGGCTGTGGGAATGTTGCCAACATGATATGCTTTGCGCCCCGTCATTGTCATTGAAGCGGAGGTCCTGCCAGCGATGCTCAAGGGTAATTTTTTTCGTGGACTGGGCTATCTGGGTGAAGGTTTCCGCCTGATTCGTCAGCCTGGCCTGCGGCTGTTCGTTATTATTCCACTGGTTATCAATATTCTGCTCTTCGGATTACTGTTCGTCTTTCTGGGAGAACTCTTCGCCGGCCTGGTTGCCGTTGCCATGTCCTGGCTGCCGGACTGGCCCTGGCTTCAGGCGCTGGATTGGCTGTTCTGGATTTTGTATGGCGCCGTCATCGTGCTGATGCTGGCTTACGGCTTTGTGATCGTAGCCAATCTGATTGGCTCTCCCTTTTATGGGTACCTTGCTGAACTGACAGAAAAGCACCTGACCGGCCAGGAAGTGACTACCGAAGACAGTTGGGCGTCCATTATCAAGGACATTCCCCGCGCACTGTGGCGTGAGGTGCAGAAAATCCTGTACTACCTGCCGCGGGCTCTCGGCCTGCTCATCATTGGCCTGATTCCTGTTGTTAATCTGGTTGCAGCCGTGCTCTGGTTTCTTTTCAACAGCTGGATGATGGCTTTGCAGTATGTCGACTATCCCGCCGATAACCATAAGGTCAGTTTCCCCGCCTTGCGTCGGTTGTTGGGTGACACCCGGCTGTCAGCCTTCGGGTTTGGCCTGCCGGTGGCATTGGCGGCGATGGTGCCGATACTGAACCTTTTTGTGGTTCCGGCGGCGGTGTGTGGGGCAACGGCTTACTGGGTGCGCGAAAACGGCGCTACAAGAACTTAATTGGTCTGGAGGTTTCTTGGATACATCGGAATTTGTTATTGGTCAGCGTTGGGTCAGCCACAGTGATACCGGTCTGGGGCTCGGTATCGTCACCGACATCTCCGGACGCCGGGTCACTCTGGGATTTCCGGCCGCCGATGAGGAGCGCACCTACGCGATTGATAACGCGCCACTGTCTCGCATCATCTATCAGTTGGGTGAGGAAATAGAGACCTTTAGTGGTGAGCGGTACACGGTCCGCGCGGTCGAGGATATTGGCGGCGTGCTCATGTACCACGGAGACGATGGCAGCGATCTGCATGAAATCTCCGAGGTAAAGCTCGCCGGGTCGGTGAATTTTTCAGCCCCTCACCAGCGACTGTTCGCGGGCCAGTTTGATCGCAACGGTGCTTTTCGCCTGAGATTCGCCACGCTTCAGC
Source organism: Marinobacter sp. F3R08 (assembly GCF_018860425.1). Classification (GTDB taxonomy): domain Bacteria; phylum Pseudomonadota; class Gammaproteobacteria; order Pseudomonadales; family Oleiphilaceae; genus Marinobacter. The sequence continues at coordinate 474,845 of NZ_JAHKPI010000014.1, forward strand.
ACATGAACCGTCTTCGTGCGTCCCCGGCCCAGGGGCTGATCGGTGCACGGACCCAGCACCTGCCACACCAGATCTATATTGCTCACGAAGTTGCACGGCGTCATGCACCACGGGTTCTTCTGGCGGATGAAGTCGGCCTCGGAAAAACCATTGAAGCAGGGCTGATCCTGCACTACCAGCTTCACACCGGTCGGGCAAAGCGGGCGCTCATCGTCGTGCCGGACTCCCTTACTCACCAGTGGTTGGTGGAAATGCTTCGGCGTTTCAATCTGCGTTTTTCGATCGTGGATCAGGGTCGCTATGACGCTCTGAAAGAGCAGGAGAGCGACGTTGATGCTCTGATGAATCATATTTTTGGTGACGACGACGCGGTCAATCCCTTTGAAAGCGAGCAACTGGTTCTGTGTAGCCTCGATTTTCTGAAGAAGAGTCAGAGGGCGCGTGAAGATGCTCTGAAGGCACAGTGGGACCTGATGGTTGTGGACGAGGCCCACCATCTGGCATGGAGCCCGGATCAGGCCAGCCCGGAATACCAGATTGTCGAAGAGCTGTCAGGGATCAGTCGGGGGCTGTTGCTGCTGACGGCGACGCCGGAGCAGGTTGGTGTTGCCAGTCACTTTGCCCGGTTGCGACTGCTGGATCCGGCACGCTTCCATGATCTGGAAACCTTTCAGAAAGAAGAGAAACAGTACGAAACGATCAATGGTGTTGTCCGCCGGCTTCAGGATGAGGCCTCCGAAATCAGCGCCGGGGACCAGGCACTGTTGCAGGAATGGCTGGGAGAGGAGCTGGCTCAGCTATTGGCCGGGGAGAATGCGCGGCAATCGGTGATTGATGCTTTGCTGGACCGCCATGGTACCGGGCGGGTGCTGTTCCGGAACACCCGGGCGGCCATTCAGGGCTTCCCGGAGCGTCGCCCCAATCCGGAGCCCTTGAGTTGTCCGGCCATGTACGAGGGGCAGGCTCAGGGCATTCCGGGACTGGCTCCTGAGCAACTGGTGTCCGAAGAGCAGTGGCTGGCGGACGATCCCCGGGTGATGTGGCTTGAGAAAAAACTGGTCAGTCTTCGTCCGGAAAAAGTCGTCGTCATTTGCGCCAGTGCAGAGACGGCCATGGCTCTGGAGCACTATCTTCAGCTTCGGGCTGGCATCCGTAGCGCCGCGTTTCACGAACATTTGAGTCTGATCGAGCGAGATCGGGCTGCCGCTTACTTTGCCGATACGGAGCAGGGTGCCCAGGCGCTGATCTGTTCCGAAATTGGCAGTGAGGGCCGGAATTTCCAGTTCGCGCATCACCTGGTCCTGTTCGATCTGCCCGCCAACCCCGATTTGCTTGAGCAGCGCATCGGACGGCTTGACCGGATCGGACAGACTGAAACCATCGATATCCACGTACCCTACTTGCGTGGCACCAGCCAGGAGATTCAGTTCCGCTGGTTCCATGAAGGTCTGAATGCCTTCGCTGAAAGTTGCGCTGTGGGTGTCGCGGTTCAGGAAGCTGTGGAAACTCAATGGCGGCAGGCTATTGATGGCGACGCCGGGCTGGCCGATGCGCTGGTAGAAGCGTCGGCGGATGAGGCGAAGCGACTGAAAACGTTGCTGCAGAATGGCCGTGACGCGCTGATCGAACTTAACTCCTGCCGACAGGATGTGGCTGAAGGGCTGATTTCAGCCATTGAGGAGGAAGAGGGCGAGGCCCAGGTCCGGGATTACATGATGGAAGCCTTCGACATACTCGGGGTGGACGTTGAGGACCATGCAGATCACTCCGATATTCTTCGTCCGGGTGAGCAATATCAGGCTGGCCATGTGGCCGAATTGCCCGAAGACGGTGTTACCGTAACCTGGGACCGGCAAAACGCCCTGGGGCGGGAAGATCTGGCGTTCATGAGCTGGGAGCACCCAATGGTGACCGGGGTGATGGATTCCGTGACCAGTTCCGGTCTGGGCAAGGCCGCGCTTGCCAGCCTCTCGGTCAAGGCACTACCACCGGGAACGCTGTTGATGGAGGCCCTGTTTACTGTGCATTGTCCGGCACCGGAAGCCCTGCAGTTGACCCGCTATCTGCCGGTCTCGCCGTTGCGGCTGCTAGTGGACGTTAATGGCAAGGAGCTGTCGGGTGCTCTGCCCCACGATCGGCTGAATGACATGTGTTCCAACATTCGCCGGCGAACGGCTCAGGCTATTGTGCCCCAGATCCGGCCGCAGGTTGAGACCATGGTGGATCACGCGGAGCGATTGTCTGAGCCGCACCTCGAACCCCTGAAAACTCAGGCACTGCAGCAGCTGTCTGCCAGTTTTGAACCGGAAATCCGCAGACTCGAAGCGTTGCAGAAAGTGAATCCGGCGATTCGAGAGGACGAAATTGACTTCTTTCGGAACCAGTTTCAGGCCGCCCGGGATGCCATTGCCCATGCCAGCCTGGCATTGGAAGGCATTCGTGTGATCGTGACCTCATGAGCTGGGGTGTGACGGCTGTAACTGGCTGACTGTGCGGCACTTGCTAGTCAGCCCTAACCTGATGCGGTACCGTAAACGCAATGATTTATAGTCTTCAATATTCCCGAACCATGGATGACAGAGAGAACCTATGATGACTTTCATACTGTTTATAGTGGCACTGGCAGGCCTGCTGATCGTGATGCGGCGCGAGTCCGGTGCAATGTCTGCCATTGGCGTAATGGCCGTCACCGGGCTGTTGTCGCTGATTTTTGCTTCTGGTTGGCTGGCCCTCCTGCTGTTCATCGGGGCTGCGGTCACAGCGGCTGCTGGCCTGCCGGGTTTTCGGAAGAGCTGGCTTACCCCCCGAGTTTTTGCGATGTTCAAGAAAGTCGCACCGAAGGTTTCCGAAACTGAAAAGATTGCCCTGGAGGCGGGGACAGTGGGCTGGGACGGTGAGATTTTTACCGGCCGCCCGGATTGGCATAACCTGTTGATCAACCGCTATACCGGGCTGACAGAGGAAGAACAGGCGTTCGTTGACAACCAGTGCACCCAGGCAATCTCCATGTGTAATACCTGGGATGTTGCGGTTGAAAGGGCCGATCTTCCGGAGGAGCTCTGGGCGTTTTTGAAGAAAGAAGGGTTCTTCGGGATGATCATTCCCAAAGAATATGGCGGTCTCGGGTTTTCCGCCAAAGCTCAGTCTGCGGTCCTGCAGAAACTGGCCTCCAACGAAACCCTGATGGTCTCCGTCGGTGTGCCGAATTCGCTCGGCCCTGGCGAGTTGCTGGTGAAATACGGCTCCGAGGAACAGAAGCAACATTATCTTCCGCGCCTTGCTGATGGCCGGGAGATCCCCTGTTTTGGTCTGACCGGCCCCCGGGCAGGTTCGGATGCGACATCCATTCCTGACACAGGCATCGTGTGCAAGCAGGAAGTGGACGGCAAGGAAGTGGTCGGTATTCGACTTAACTTCGAGAAACGCTGGATCACTCTGGCGCCCATCGCCACGGTTGTCGGGCTCGCCTTCCGGATGTTTGATCCGGATGGTTTGCTTGGGGATACGGAAGACTACGGCATAACCTGTGCTCTTATTCCCCGGGACACCAAGGGCATGGAAATCGGCCGTCGCCATTGCCCGATTGGCAGCCCGTTCCTGAACGGGCCAATCAAGGGTAAGGACGTTTTTATTCCGCTCGACTACATCATTGGTGGTATCGAAATGGCGGGCGAGGGCTGGCGGATGTTGGTTGAATGCCTGTCCGTGGGGCGCTGTATTACCCTGCCTTCTGGTGCTGCCGGTGCATCTGCCTCTGCGGTTGGCACAGCTGGCGGTTTTACCCGAATTCGCCGCCAGTTCAATACGCCCGTTGCTGATATGGAGGGTGTGCAGGAGCCGCTGGCCCGGATCGCTGCGAAAACCTATATCTCTCAGACAGCGGTCAATCATACGGCGAACATGATTGATAAGGGTGAAAAGCCGGCCGTGCCGTCCGCTATTCTCAAATATCACCTTACGGAATTTCAGCGCGGTGTTCTTACTGATGCCATGGACGTTCATGGTGGTAAAACAGTAACCCTCGGCCCCCGAAACTATCTGGGCATTGGTTACAGCGGTGCAGCGGTATCGATTACCGTTGAGGGTGCCAATATCATGACTCGCAGCCTGATGATCTTCGGGCAGGGCGCGATACGCTGCCATCCTTATGTGCTCAGGGAACTTGCAGCCAAGGATAATGACGATATCAATGCGTTTGATGATGCCTTCTTTGGCCATGCCGGCCTGATCTTCGGCAACGCGGCTCGTGCTTTCACCCAGGCCTTGAGTCTTGGGCGGGCCGATGTGCCCTTTGACAGCAGTAGCCGCAAGTATGCCCAGGCGGTTGCCCGTTTCAGTGCGGCGTTCGGACTGTGTTCAGATGCGGCGATGACCACTCTGGGAAGCGAGCTGAAAATGCGTGAACTGATTTCAGCGCGACTGGGGGACATGCTTTCCAACCTGTACCTCGCTTCTATGGTGCTCAAGAACTGGCACGAGACCCAGCCGGTAGACGGCGAAAAAGAGGTCATGGAGTACAGCTTGAGTCTGTTGCTCCATCGCACGGAAAACGCACTGGATGAGTTCCTCCAGAATCTGCCGAACCGCGCGGTGGCGTTGGTCTTGCGTGGTGTCACCTTACCGCTTGGTCGCCGGTGGGGAAGCCCCCATGACGATCTGGCGCGCAAATTGGCCAGGGCGATCTCGACCGATACACCGATTCGTAATAAATTGATTGCCAGTGTGTGGCACACCAGCGGAGAGGGTTCCGTGGAAAATCCGGTTGCCCGGTACAATGATCTGCTGAAAGACTACGACAAGGCAGAACAGCTCTATCGCAAGGCGACCAAAGCTTACGCCAAGGGCGAACTGCCGATGACGGCCTTGCATCCGGAAGAGCGTTTCGAAGCGGCGCTCGAGGCGGGTGTCTATACTCAGGAGGAAGCCGATTTCATGCGCCAGTACGAGACGGTGGTGCTTGAAATGCTGACGGTGGATGACTTCCCGTTTGATGCGTTCGCACGAAACAAGGAAACCGTGATTGATCACAACCCAGCCTGACAAGAGACAGTCCTGAAATGTGGTTGTCTTTCGTTGCAGTGAGTGTTGGCGCCGTCATCGGCGCCAACCTTCGTTGGCTGCTGGGGTTGTGGCTGAACAGCGCTTATCATGCCGTGCCATACGGAACGCTGGTGGCCAACCTCAGTGGTGGTTGGCTGATCGGCCTGCTGATCGGCTTCTTCAGTCACGGCACCAGTCTGGCTCCGGAATGGCGTCTGTTTGCCATCACTGGTCTGTGTGGTGCATTGACTACCTTTTCCACGTTCTCGCTGGAAATGTTTGCTGCAATTCAGGATGGCAAATGGGCCATGGCCCTGACCGGTATTCTGGCCCACGTCGTGGGCTCCATCCTTATGACTGCGCTGGGAATTTACACCTTTGGCCTGGTGAAAGGATGATGTGTACCACTACCTACACAAATTCTCGAAAATACCCTTGGCAAGCTCTGGATTCAGGAGTAAAGTGAAAGGCGTAGGAAAGATTCAGTAAAGCATTTCATGAATAAGACGTACCTCCGCAGTTAGTAGTGACCGTCCTGTTTTTGATTACGCGATTTCTGTATTTCCGCAAAACGCTGACCTGGCACCATAAAGGTGAAAGGCGGCAGATAATATGATTGATTTCAGGAAGTTTAAGTATGTCTACTACTACCGGTACTGTTAAGTTCTTCAACGAAGCAAAAGGCTTTGGCTTTATCACTCGTGAAGGCGGCCCGGACGTTTTTGTTCACTACAGCGCTATTCAGGGCAGCGGTTTTAAAACTCTGGCAGAAGGCCAGCAGGTTGAGTTCACCGTTACCCAGGGCCAGAAAGGTCCTCAGGCGGAGAACGTTGTTGCCCTGTAATCCCTGATGGATTCGGCAATAACCGCCAAAAAGGCAGCTTAGGCTGCCTTTTTTTATGGCTGAAAAACGTCGTCTCCGGAGGCGGGAGAGTGTATTACTGTGCGAAAATTGCCTCGTAAAAACGCAGAGTGCCCTCCCAGGAACGGTTTGCGGCGGCTTCGTCATAACCAACCGGCATGCCGAACGTTTCGGCGATCTCGTCGGCGTCAGGGTTGGTGAAGGAATGCAGTACTCCGGGGAAACTTACCAGGGTGAGATCCACGTCCGCGTCCTGCATTTCTTTCACCAGGCCGGCGACCTGCTCTGCAGGAACCATCTTGTCGGCGCCGCCAGTGTAGACCTGGATCCTGGTTTTAACGGCTCCGGCTTCGGCGGTGACCGGGCTTCCCAGGGCTCCGTGGTAACTGACCACTCCGTCCAGATCAACGCCCAGGCGTGCCATATTCAGAACGACAGCGCCGCCAAAGCAGTAGCCTTGGGCCGCCATGCGCGTGGCATCCACAGTTGCATGACTCTGGAGAATGTCCATGGCTTTCATGAAGCGTGATTTGACCTGCTCGATGTCCTTGGTCGCTTCCTGCATGAACTGTTTGGCGGTATCGGGATGCTCTGCCTGCTTGCCTGAGCCATACATATCCAGGGCAAAAGCGGTATAGCCCTCTGCCGCAAGTCGCTCAGCCTGATCCCGGGCAAATTCATTGTGTCCCCACCATTCATGCACCACGAGAACACCGGGACGCTTTTGCCCGACTTCATTATCCCAGGCCATATAGCCAGTAAAGGTATCATCGCCAACCTGGTATTCGACGGTTTCGGTTTGTATTGCTGCCAGCACTTGCGTGCTTGCCAGGGTGAGTGACAGGGTCGCGGTTGTCGCCGCCTTGCTCAGAATGGTCATAGCGTGTCCTGCTCCTTACGGTTGTTTGGCGTTCACGGTTTTACGTCAGGAACCGTTAAATTGACGGATTCCATTGTCAATCCAGTATAGGGCCTTTTGACGACACTACACCCGGACACTCGTGAATTCCGGCGCTTCCGCATCCAGATTGATTGCCCGGGATATGATCCGTCGCGTGCCGGAAGGCAGTGTTATCGTTGAAGTTGCGATCGGTCAGGGGGCTGCGTGGAAACCTCTCGGGCAACCTCCCACGACGATCCCACGTATATCGTTGATGGTGTGGTACATTACTGCGTGGCAAATATGCCCGGCGCGGTGGCGCGTACATCGCCACCGGCGCTGGATAACGTGACTTTGCCTTTTGTGACTGCCTTGGCCAATAAGGGCCCGAACCGGGCATCCATATACAAACCCTGAATCCCTGTTGGGATCCTGAGCGTGAAATACTCGGAGACAGAATGAAACTGATCGGATCCACCACTTCACCTTATGTTCGGCGAATTCGTATTCTACTGGATGAAGAACCCTATGAGTTTGTCGATCTGAACATCTATGGTGAGGGCCGGGACGAGTTGCGTCGCAACAATCCGACCCTGAAAATTCCGGTCCTTGAGGATGGTGGACAGGAAATCTATGATTCCCGGATTATCGCCCGCTATATCAGCGCCAAGCAGGGCCGCGACCCGCTAACCTGGAACCAGCAGAACCAGCTGACCATGATTGACGGTGCCAATGATTCTGCCGTCACCATGCTTCTTTCAGAGAAATCCGGGATTGATACCAGCCAAGACCTGATGTTCTATAACCTTCAGCGTGAGCGCATCATGACGACCTTGCGTACACTGGCGGCGATGGTCGAAGACGGTCAGTTCGAATCCTGGAACTACCCGGCTATCTGTTTGTACTGCCTGATAGACTGGCTGGATTTCAGGGAGCTTGTCGACTTTTCGGGAGTGGAAAGTCTGTTGGCGTACCGAGACAGCCACAGGGACTACCCCTGGGTTGGCGAGACCGATCCCCGCCGATCCTGATTTCGGGGCGGCCGGTCACTATCGGTCGCCCAACACTTGCTGCAAAACTGGTTCACTTCTTGATCAATTTTCCTTTCGCAATTGCCGTTCTTGACTATAGTGAAGAATAAGGAACGGCTTCTGGTCTGACAGTTTCCGCTTTCCGTACGTATACATACCAACAATAGAAAAGAGAGGGGATCATCCATGCTCCTGTCACATGCGTTCGGGCTCTTCACCCATCCTGACGAAGAATGGGCTTCCATACGAAAAGAACATGAAACACCCCGCAGGGTGTACGTTGCCTATGTCTTCATCCTGGCGGCTGTTGCACCCATCTGTGCCTACATATCGACGGCTTATTTTGGCTGGACGGTAGGCAATGAACGGTTGATCAAGCTCACTGAAATCAGTGCGATGCAGCTCAGTCTGCTTACCTATTTTGCAATGCTCGTGGGGGTTTTTGCACTGGGATTTGCTATCAACTGGATGGCAAAAACGTACGGGGCAAAGGAAGAGCACGTCCCCTCCAACGGGATTGCCCTGGCAGCATACTCCTGCACACCTCTGTTTCTGGCGGGTTTTGCCCTGCTATATCCGGTGCCCTGGTTTAACGCCATCGTCTTCCTGATTGCAGCGTGTTACGGCGCATGGTTGATGTATGACGGTTTGCCGATTGTTATGGGTATCGAAAAGGATCGGGCGGTAATGTACGCCGGTGCGTTACTGACGGTTGCCCTTGTGATCCTGGTCTCCACCCGGGTGGGGTCTGTGATTCTCTGGAACATGGGTGTCGGCCCTGTCTTCATCAGCGGATAGCGAAGATTCTGAATGGACCCGAAGAAAGGGAGCCAAAGGCTCCCTTTTTTTGTGGTTTCTGGTCCCTGCAGGGTGTTTGACGTGTTTTGCCAACCTCCTGTCGCAATTTGGCAATGCGTTCTTAATGAAGTCCGATTAGGTTCATTCGTTGGAGTAGTAGCGGCAAACATCGCAGAACGCCGGTACTACGAAGGACGAACGCAGGGGAAGACATGACAATGAAACGACTGACACGACGGGATTTTCTGAAAGCATCGGCCATGAGTATGGGGGCGGTGGTAGTGTCGACAGGGCTGGCAGGTTGCGTGCTGGACAGCTCTGATACGCGAACTATCAGCTTTACTCATGGAGTGGCCAGTGGCGATCCTCTTGCCGACGGCGTCATGCTGTGGACCAGGGCAATGCCGGCAACCGGCCAGGGAGCTCCTGTCAGTGTGTCCTGGGAGGTAGCGACCGATGAGAGTTTCGAGACGCTGGTGCATTCCGGTACGGCGGAGGCCGCAGAATCCCATGATTTTATTGTCAAAGTGGATGTTCGCGGGCTCGCGCCTGGGCAAAGCTACTACTATCGCTTCCAGACGACCGATCGCCAGTCACCGGTAGGCCTGACCAGGACACTTCCGCAAGGCAGCATCGACTCCGTGCGTCTGGCCGTGGTGTCCTGTGCGAACTACCCGGGTGGTTATTTCAATGTCTACCGGGAAATCAGTAAACAGACTGATCTGGATGCCGTGGTGCATCTGGGTGATTACATCTACGAATACAGCTCCGACGGTAGCAGTTATGCGGCACAAGATGCTCAGGCGCTGGGCCGAACCTTCCCGGAGGACAACAATCTGGAGCTGCTTGAACTGGTGGATTATCGCAGGCGTTACGCTGCGTACCGGGCCGATCCGGATCTCCAGTCCCTGCATGCCCGGGTGCCGTTCATCGTGGTCTGGGACGATCATGAGGTGGCCAACGACACCTGGGAGGAAGGCGCTGAAAACCATAATGACGGCGAAGGCAGTTTCTCCGAACGTAAGCTCAATGCCCTCAAAGCCTATTTCGAGTGGATGCCGATTCGCCCGGTGATTGAGGGTAGCGACGAAGCCATTTTCCGGACCTTCCGATTCGGCAATCTGGTGGACCTGCACATGCTGGATACTCGTGTGATCGGTCGTGACCAGCAACTGGACTACATGGACTATTTTACCGGAGAAGGGCTGGATGCCGCCCGCTTTACCGCAGATGTTGGCAGTCAGAACCGTACCTTGCTGGGCGCTGAGCAGTTGCTCTGGTTGCAGTCTTCCCTGAGTTATTCCACCGCCACTTGGCAGGTGTTGGGGCAGCAGGTGCTGATGGGGCGCATGAACCTGCCCGCCGAATTACTGGTGGGCATCGCTACGGAGCAGTTGGACGGCCTGCCGGAAACCCTGGCGGAATTGGCCCAGATCAAGGTCAGGGCTCTTCAGGGTGATCCGACTCTGACTGACGAGGAACTGGCACGTATCAATACGGTTGCCCCCTACAACCTGGATGCGTGGGATGGCTACCAGTATGAACGGGAGGTGGTTCTGGGTACCGCCAAGGCGCTGAACAAGAATCTGGTGGTGCTGGCGGGGGACACCCATAATGCCTGGGCCAATAATCTGAAAGACATCCAGGGGGACCAGATTGGCGTGGAATTCGCCACAGCCTCGGTTACATCCCCCGGTCTGGAGGAATATCTGGGCATTCCGGATGACATGATCCAGGGGGCTGAGCAAGCCATTGGTTTGCTGGTGGATGATCTGGATTACCTGAATGTGAACCAGCGTGGCTATATGTTGGTTACCTTTACTCCGGAAGAGGCCCGGTCAGACTGGTATTTTGTGGATACAATAAAATCAAGAGATTACCAGATCGATGCGGCACGAAACGCGTCCCGCCGGGTCTTACCCGGTGCCGGAAACCGTACGGTGCTGGAGGCAGCCATCGGATAATACGAGCGGCCGTTCCCTTAGCTATTCTGTCCTTGACGCAGCGCAAACCATATCGGGCTCTTTCTCGGTTTAATGGTCCTGTTGCAACGACAGGGAGCTCCAGGGAATGACCGAATTGGTGGAAGTGAAAAGCAGCGAACGCGGGGAGGGGGAGCCGGAATGGCATGTGCTAGGGCCTGCTGAAACCAGACAGGAACTGAACGCAGAGATGCCTCTGTCTGCTGATGAGGTTCGCCATCGTCTGGCCAGCTACGGCCCTAATGCACTGCCGGAATCTCGGGCACGGAGCCCGTGGGCCCGGTTGGGCCGGCAACTGAAAAACTTTCTGATTTTTGTGCTGACAGCGGCCGCAGCAATTACGGCAATCCTGGGCCACTGGGTAGATGCCGGCGTAATTCTCGCCGTTGTTGTTATCCAGACCCTGGTCGGCTTTGTCCAGGAAGGAAAAGCCGAGCAGGCCCTGTCGGCTATTCGTCATATGCTCGCGCCCAAAGCCCGGGTGGTCCGTTCCGATGGACAGCATCAGGTGGACGCTGCGGGTCTGGTTCCGGGGGATACAGTGTTGCTGGAGCCGGGCGATCGTGTACCGGCGGATCTGCGTCTGGAAAAATCCCATAATCTGAAAATCGATGAGGCTATCCTCACCGGTGAGTCGGAAGCTGTTGATAAATCGACCGAGGCGGTCACTGCGGATGCTGCCTTGGGTGATCAGTCAGGGATGGCATTTTCGGGCACCATGGTTGCGACCGGGACGGGGCGAGGCATTGTGGTGCGCACCGGCGCCCGGACAGAAATCGGCCGTATTTCAGGTCTGCTTGCCCAGACTGAAACCCTGAAAACCCCTTTGCTGGAACAGATGGACAGATTCGCACGAATCCTGTCCATCGTCGTTATTCTTGCGGGCATTGCGATTTTTGTCGGTGGATCTGTCTTCAGCGGGTTGCCCTTTCGTGAACTGTTCATGGCAGTGGTTGGCCTGACGGTTGCTGCCATTCCCGAGGGTCTGCCGGCGATTCTTACCATTACCCTGGCCATTGGTGTACGCCAGATGGCCCGTCGCCAGGCGGTGGTCCGTCGAATGCCGGTCATTGAAACCCTGGGTGCGGTGTCGGTCATCTGTTCGGATAAAACCGGAACCCTGACCCGAAACGAAATGATGGTTACCCGGGTCGTGTTGTCTGGCGCCCGGCTGGAGGTGACCGGCGAAGGCTATGATTTTGATGGTGCGGTGAGCAGTGAACCGGGACAGCCGGTGGAATCCGCACTGCTGGACGAAATTGCCCGGGCAGCGGCACTTTGTAACGATGCCCATGTACACCAGGATTCCGGGAAGATCAGAATCACCGGCGATCCCATGGAGGCGGCGCTTTCGGTTTTCGCTCGAAAAGCCCGGTTTGATGTTGAGAACAGTCCGACCGACTGGCCCCGGAAAGATGAAATTCCTTTCGATACCGAGAATCGCTTCATGGCCACGTTGCACCATGATCATCATGGGCATAGCGTGGTCTACCTGAAGGGAGCGCCGGAGCGAATCCTGGACATGTGTGCCAGCGAGGTAGCTGAATCCGGTGAGGCCCGGGAGCTGCGACGGAATGTCTGGGAGCAGGTCATTGCCGAGATGGCCTCCGATGGTCTCAGAGTGCTGGCCCTGGCCCGAAAACCGGCAGAGCGTGGGATTGGCGAACTGGCGATTGAGGATCTTGAACAGGGCGCAGAACTGCTTGGTCTGGTCGGGCTTCTTGATCCGCCAAGGCAGGAGGCCATTTGGGCGATTTCGGAGTGTCACGATGCGGGCATCCGGGTCAAGATGATTACCGGTGATCACGGCCTTACGGCCGGCGCTATTGCCCGTAAGCTGGGTCTGAAAAATACCGAACGGGTACTGACCGGTAAGGAGCTGGACCAACTGGATGATGGCCAGCTTCGGGATCTCGTTGCCGAGGTGGATGTCTTTGCCCGGACGAGTCCGGAGCACAAGCTGAGGCTGGTAACCGCGCTTCAGGCCCTGCATGGGGTTGTGGCCATGACCGGGGATGGGGTGAACGATGCTCCGGCGCTGAAGCGTGCGGATGTCGGAATTGCAATGGGAGTGAAGGGCTCGGAAGCGGCGCGGGAAGCGTCTTCAGTAGTCTTGCTGGATGATAACTTCGCCAGTATCGCTGCGGCCGTGCGCGAGGGGCGAACCGTCTATAGCAACCTGAAAAAAGGCATTGCCTTTATGTTGCCGATAAATGGAGGCGAGTCCATTAGCCTGATCACGGCTTTGCTGTTGGGGCTGACCTTGCCAATTTCCGCCTTGCAGATCCTCTGGGTCAACATGGTCAGTTCGGTGGTTTTGGCAATGACGCTGGCGTTTGAGCCCGCGGAACCGGATGTAATGAAACGTATGCCCAGGGCCCGGAACGAGTCATTGTTGAAGGGGTTTGTGATCTGGCGTGTGGTGTTTGTTTCCTTGTTGTTCCTGATCGGGATCTTTGCGGCCTGGCACTGGGCCATCCATCATTACGGCGACGAGGAGACGGCGCGGACGCTTGCGGTCAATACGCTGGTGGCCATGGAGATGTTCTATCTGTTCGCCGTGCGTTACCTGGATTCAGCGTCCATTACCCTCCGTGGTGTGTTGGGTACGCCGGTTGTGCTTCTCGCTGTTGCCAGCGTGATTGCGTTGCAGCTGCTATTTACCTATGTGCCCTGGTTCAACGATACCTTTGGTACCCGGGCACTGAGCCTGGAAATGCTCGGTTTTGCAGTGGCAGCCGGACTAATGGTTCTGGCGATTCTGGAAATCGAAACGTTGTTGCGAAAGCGCCTGCTCAGGGCAGGCCCCGTGTAATTACGGCTGGATCGCCCCGCCCCTCAACCGCTGCCAGCTCCGCGCTGGACAGCCATTCCCCTGGGGGCTTGTCCATCACACTGGCACAGGCTGCCAGGGCATGGCCCCAGGAACAACCGTTGGCAAACAGCATGCCGGCCTCATTCAGTGTTCCGCCGCGATTGATGTAACCCAGAACACGGGCCTGTGACGGGTCCGGAAACAGCGGATGAAAATGGCCCCGGAATACTTCAGGGCGCATGTGGGTGAGAGCAACTCGCCGATTAATACGCTGGGGAAACAGACGTTCCCTTTCGAATTCCGACAGACAGGCCTGTGCTTCCATGGTGTCCCTTGGCTGGCGGAACCGACCGGGTTCCTGGATATAGACCAGGCGGAATGGGGTGCCGGTCTCCCGCAGACGCTCACAGGCCCGTATTGTTTCGGATAACTGATAGGCGCCATTGGCCATGAGCAGCAACGGTTCGCCGGCAGAGGTATCTTCATCTACCACCAGGGCTCCGTGTCTGGCCAGAAGGTCGGCTTCGGTGCTGTCAAAGACACAGGGCCGCTCCCGTTTGGGAATCACCATACAGGTGATCTGCCCTCGTGCGCTGAATACCGATGGCAAAGCTGCGAGCGTGCTGTTGTAATCGGCGGGAAACACAACCCGGGACACATCGTTCATCTCTGCGAGCATGCTCTCGCAGAAGGTGGTGTCCTGGTGAGATTGCTCGTTCTTGCCGTTTTCCCAGGTATGTGAGGTGGCGATAACCGGCAGGCCAAGCCAGCGTGCCGGTCGGCCCACTTCTTTCTGGTGTCGGGCGAAGATCAGTTCCTGCCGGATGGCGCCGAGCATCTTTACGCAGAATGCCTCATAGCTGGCTACCAGATTCAGCCCTGCTTTATTGGCAAGACAGGCCGAAACCACGGCTTCTTCGTTCAACGCGGTGATAATCTTCCCGTGCACCGATTCCTTGTCGTTTTCGGGATCGTTTACCCGGTGTTTCAGTTGGCTCAGCACACCGCCGAGCCGATTGCTGGCCAGCTCGTCAGGATTGCCCACCCGAACCCTGAGGTCCGGGTTTTCATTCACCAATGCCCGGAAAAAGTCATCCACCGCCTGCATGGGAGAGGCGAGGTTGGGGTTGGATGGTAGCCGGGGAATCACAGGGGCTGGCGGATTGCGTGTTGCGAGGGCATGGTCCCGCTCCAGAGGGCGTGATTGCTCGGTATGCTGTTTCAGCCGGGCGATGCAGTTCTGCAGTTGGTCCGGAGCCACCCACAATCTGGCGGCATGTTCGTTAAACAACTCCCGGGCTCGCGCGTGAATGCGTGGATTGCCGGGCAGTGGCAGGTTGTGGGCCGAATTGCTGCTGGCGCCATAGAATCCGTAACCTTTGGTGGTTTCTGCAATGCCGTATGGCATCCGGGCCGGATAGTTACTGTCGCCCTGAAGAACAGCCTCGCCATTGGCTGCCAGCGCCTGCTCCATTTCATACAGGGCACAGACAAAGGCAGCAGGATCACGGCCGTCAAAACGGAACGGTACGAACCCCCGTTGCTCAAGGTGCGCCTCAAAGCGTTCAAGGCCCTCGCGGGTACCCAGCTCGGTTCGCTGTTCAATGCGCCGGCCGTTGGCAATCAATACCGGCATGACGGCACCGCAGTCTTCGGCACGCCACCAGCGCGGGACCCAGTCGCTTCCGCGCTGTTCCTCAGCGGCACCGTCTGAGAGGAAAGCCACCAGGGATTCGCCGGGCAGGGGCATGTGGGCGTATTGGAGTTCGGCAAACCCCAGGTAACCACCTTCGAGAATGCCGCCCGCGGTGTGCGGATTCACATGGCTGCCAAGGGGCGCGGCCATGGTGCCATCCGGGGTCTGCCGATAGCTGTAGAAATCAGCCACCAGGATGGAGAGACCGTCAGGGCCGCGGTAGCGTTCCGCCTGTTCCGGATGAAGATTTCCGGTTAGCACATTCAGGGCGTCAATTGCTGACACACAGTGGCCCTGGCCCATCAACCAGCTCCGTGTTCGCCCGGTTAAATTGTTCAGTGCCATATAGCCGGCATAAGCCGGCACCATGTTAAGGGCACCGCCGGTGTGACCTTCCGGATTGGTTTTGAAATCCTGGGGCGCCAGAGGCTGACCTGAGACATCTACCCGGCGCGCGTAGGTCATATGAACCACCAGCCACAGACCGGCACTGGCTAATCGGTCCAGGTCGGCCAACTGACGGTAAACCGCGGCGGCATCCGGCTGGTGTCCGGCCTCTACCAGATGCTCCGACAGCAGCCTTACCTTCTGTTTCGTGGTCTCGCTGTGATGGATGACACCATAGCCATCGCACCAGCGCCGGTAGTCCGGACAGCCTGAATGGGTGGGGTCCACCGGTGCTGTTTGAATGGGTAATGACATGAGATGGCTCCATGGCGTCAGTGTGTCATTGGATTCTAAAACCACCACCGGGCACAGCCCTTGATTCAGGTCAGTCGGGGCTGCATCTTTTCTGAGACCGGTTCTGGGTGAGCGGCAGGATCTGGTTGCCTGCACGTTGCCGAATGCCACGGTTTCTGAGAGTCTGACCGGATAAGGCATCTGAACAAGGAGACTCCCATGACGCGAGACAGGAATCAGGACAATCGGAGGAAATATTCAGCACCCGTGGTTGATGGCATCGGCAAATCTGCCAGTCGCGCCATGCTTCGGGCGGTCGGGTTTACGGATGAGGATTTCAGCAAGCCCCAGATCGGCATTGCGTCTACGTGGAGTAACCTTACGCCTTGCAATATGCACATTAACCAGCTGGCCGAAGCGTCGGCGGCTGGTGCCGATGACGCGGGCGGCAAGTCGCTGATCTTCAACACCATCACGGTATCGGACGGGATCGCCAATGGCACCGAGGGCATGAAGTATTCCCTGGTGTCCCGGGAGGTGATTGCCGATTCCATTGAAACCGTGGCTGGCTGTGAGGGTTTTGATGGGCTGGTGGCCATCGGTGGCTGTGACAAGAATATGCCCGGCTGCATGATGGGGCTGGCTCGCCTGAATCGGCCTTCGGTATTCGTGTATGGAGGCACCATCATGCCCGGGGAAAACCACACCGATATCATCTCCGTGTTTGAGGCCGTTGGCGCTCACGCCCGGGGCGATCTGGATCTGATCGAGGTCAAGCAGATCGAGGAAACGGCAATTCCCGGTCCGGGCTCCTGTGGCGGCATGTATACCGCCAACACCATGGCATCGGCCATCGAAGCCATGGGTATGAGCCTGCCAGGCAGTTCCGCCCAGAATGCGGTGTCAGATACCAAGGCGGAGGATTGCCGGGGCGCCGGCGCGGCAGTTCTGAACCTGCTGGAGAAAGACATCAAACCCAGCGACATCATGACCCGGAAAGCCTTTGAGAATGCCATTACGGTGGTGATTGCCCTGGGTGGCTCCACCAATGCAGTGCTGCATCTTCTGGCTATGGCCAGCACAGTGGGCGTTGATCTGGAGCTGGAAGATTTCGTTGAAATCGGCAAGCGGGTGCCGGTGCTGGCAGACCTTCGTCCAAGCGGTCATTACATGATGTCGGAACTGGTGGCCATCGGCGGCATTCAGCCGCTGATGAAAATGCTGCTGGACCGGGGTTTACTGCATGGCGATTGCCTGACCGTGACGGGCCAGACTCTGGCGGAGAATCTGGCCGCCGTTGCGCCCTATCCCGAGGGGCAGGACATCATTCACGCCTTTGAGAACCCGATCAAGGCTGACAGCCATCTGCGAATCCTGTTCGGGAACCTTGCGCCGACCGGAGGGGTCGCCAAGATCACCGGCAAGGAAGGTACCCACTTTACCGGCCGCGCTCGCGTATTTCATTCGGAAGAAGAGGCCCAGGAGCGGATTCTGGACGGCACCGTGGTGGCAGGCGATGTGCTGGTTATTCGTTATGAGGGGCCAAAAGGAGGGCCCGGGATGCGGGAAATGCTCAGTCCCACCTCTGCCATTATGGGCAAGGGCCTCGGCAGTGATGTGGCCCTGATTACCGATGGTCGCTTTTCTGGCGGCAGCCATGGGTTTGTTGTTGGTCATATCACCCCGGAAGCCGCTGAGGGTGGGCCCATTGCTCTGGTTGAGGATGGCGACACCATCACCATTGATGCGGTAGCCAACAGCATTGAGCTGGATGTTGCGGAGCAGGAACTGGAGCGCCGCCGCGAGAACTGGCAGAAACCAGCGCCAAGGTTCACCCGAGGTGTTCTGGCGAAGTATTCGCGCACGGTCGGTTCCGCCTCGAACGGTGCGGTCACGGATCTGCCCTGAGAGTATCCCTGGCCATACCGGCCAGGGAGTTGCTCCAGCCTGAGCGTGACGGGTTCATCCTGTCGTTGCCTGAATGACAACGGGGTAAACAAGGTTTCACCTGATCAAACCCGGGATTCGCTGGTATAGTGGTTTTTTGAACCAATCACCTGCACAAATCCCGACGATGAACTGGTCGTACGAGGTATGCATCATTCACAGGATCTGTACAAATGAGAAGGTCTGGTCTTGCCCCTTTGGTGGCTTGTGTATTGCTGTGTTTGCCGGGGCTGCTTAGCGCCCATCAAAAGACATCCGGCGCCGAGACACCGGCTGCTGAGCAGGGGCCAAGTCTTGCCTCGGTGAATGCTGCAGTGGCGTGGGCCGGTGACAATGACCTGGTCTTTGGCAAGAATGCCGACCGACCAGTGCCTATAGCCTCGATCACCAAAGTGATGACTGCACTGGTTGTTCTGGAATCCGGAGAACCGCTGGACGAATGGTTAACCTTTCACAAGCGACACACGCCAGCGGCCGCGAATGCCTACAGCCGGATTCGTATTGACTCACAGATGCGTCGTGCGGATGTTTTGCGCATAGCCTTGATGTCATCCGAAAACTTCGCCGCCTACACTTTGGCAAGAAACCATCCGGGCGGATTCGATGCCTTTATTGAAGCGATGAACGCCAAGGCCAGGGAACTCGGTATGACCGGTACCCGGTTTGTTGACCCAACCGGACTGTCATCCGAGAACCTTTCAACCGCCGCAGATCTGGTCCGGTTGGTTAATGCCGCGGCCGACTATCCGGAAATCCGTGCCTATTCCACGACAGGGTATTTCCGCGGACAGTTTCGTATGCCCCGTTACAGCCTGTCGTTCGGGAACACCAACGCTCTGGTTCACAGGGATAGCTGGGGGGTGGCCCTGAGCAAGACCGGTTATCTTGCGGAGGCCGGGCGGTGCCTGGTCATGATTTCACAGATGAACGGCAAGGAAGTGGTTACCGTGCTTCTGGATTCCCTGGGCACCCGCTCCCCCATGGGCGATGCCGGGCGGGTCAAGCGTTGGCTGGACACCGGTGCCCGGGGTTCGGTCGCCGCTGCGGCACGGCGTTACGAACAGGAAAAGAATGCGGCCTACGCGACCGCAGGTAACAGCGCTGTCAGCGTGAACTGACACTTGAGGGAATTCTGCTATGATCCAGATCTTCACTACGGGTGGCACCATCGACAAGGTGTACTTTGATGCCAACAGCGAGTTCGAAGTAGGCCATAGTCTGTTGCCGGAGTTACTGTCTGAATCCAATATCCACGAAGGCTATCGCCTGCGGGAATTGACGCGTAAAGATAGTCTGGAGATGACCGATGACGATCGTCAGCAGGTGCTGGCGGCGGCCAAGGAATGTGACTGTGACCGCATTGTCATCACCCATGGCACCGACACCATGGCAGAGACAGCCTCGGTGCTGTCCAGCCTTGAAGGTAAAACCATTGTGTTGACCGGAGCCATGCAACCTGCTCGCATGCGCCGGACTGATGCAGTGTTCAATATCGGTTTTGCCTGGGCGTCGGTGCAATTGCTGCCACCGGGTGTCTATATCGCGATGAACGGCGAAGTGTTTGAAGCCGGAGCGGTTCGCAAGAACCTGAAGGCCCAGCGTTTTGAGCGAGCCTGAATTTCAGTCCAGGCTGCCTTTTTCCTGACAAGTCAGTTCCCGGTATTCGCCGGGCTTCAGCGCCGTATCCAGTTCTATTTGTCCGATCCGGATACGATGCAATGCCTCAACATGGTTGCCAACAGCTGCCATCATACGTTTAACCTGATGGTAGCGTCCCTCCGAGATCGTCAGCTCAATGATGCGTTCTTCAAGAGTTTTTATCCGGGCAGGCCGGGTAGGCTTCGGGTCATTGTGCAGGAGCACGCCTTGTTCCAGTTCTTTTGCCGCAGAGTCTGGCAGCGGCTCGTTCAGCGTCACCCGATAGGTTTTGGGGCAATCCGTTCGCGGTGAGGTGATCCGGTGGGACCACTGTCCATCAGTGGTCAACAACAACAAGCCGGTGGTGTCTGCATCCAGGCGGCCGGCAATGTGAAGATTCCGGGTTATGTCTGCAGGCAGCAGGTCCAGAGCCGTTGGATGGTCGCTGTCGGTTGTGGCGCTCACCACGCCCGCTGGCTTGTTCATCATCAGATAGCGTTCGCCCGGTAAAACGAGCGGTACGCCATTCCGGGCTACTCTTTCATTGCCGGCCAAGCGGGTGTTGGCGCTTTTGCAGGGCTGATCATTTACCGTTATTTCTCCCCGGCTGATGGCCTGTTTCGCCTGCTTTCGGGAGAGTTCGGTGCTGGTGGCAATAAAGTAATCCAGGCGCATGGTTTTCAGCAGCCTTGTCCTTGTGCTGGCGTGCTCAGGCTGGCGAGACAAAGCACCGGGGTTTTTCCGGTTATGCGAGACCAGAGCAAAGCCAGCTTTTCAGAATCCACGTCGGGGCGAAGAGTGCGGATGCTTGTCGTGGGTGCAACGCCCTCTCCATTCTGGACGGCGAGAACAAAGGTGAAAGGGTGGGCGCCGGGAATGCCTAACCGGATGTCAGTAGCAGTAATGTGGTTACCCACCTGATCGTAATCCAGAAAGCCTTTGGTAAACCATTCCAGCCGCCGTGCGTCGGGAAGGTTTGCCACCGTCCTCGCGAGATCTTGCCGGCGGGGGAAATATTCAAGGCTCAGGGGGGCGTCACCATCCAGGAAGCCGGTCACGATCTCTACCCGCTGATCACCTTGCAGGGCTGTGGCGCGCCACAACAGGGTACTGAACGGCATCGGTTGCACCAGAAGCGCGGAGTGTTCCAGCCCGGCGTCTGCAAGTGCCGGTTGCACTCGTTGGGTAATGAGGTGTTGTCCCAGTACACTCCAGCCCAGGTACAGCGTGGATAGTGCCAGCCCTGTAACGATAGCCTGCCTTGCCGGTGGCCGAGCCAGGAAGAACAGGCAGCCAACGAGCAGGGGAAGGGTATAGAGGGGATCAATGATGAAAATGCTGTTGATGGCGACCGGTGGCCGGATGGGCCAGAACAGTTGGGTGCCATAGGTGGTAAAGGTATCCAGCAGTGGATGGGTAATCAGGACCAGTCCGGTTACTGCGAGCCACCGTTGAAAGCTCAGTTGCGGTTTCCAGCGCCACAGCAGCCAGGCCAGGGTAACCGCAAGGGGCGCGAGGATAAACAGCGAGTGGCTGAACCCGCGGTGCTGAGTGAAGTTGGCCACCGCCGTTCCATAATCGATGACCACGTCGAGATCCGGCAGGGTACCCAGCAACGCGCCCGCCACCAAGGCCGAACGGCCAAGAGTCTTGCCGGCTATGGCACCGGCCAGGGAGGCACCCAGAGCGGCCTGGGTTATGGAATCCATGTCAGATCAGTCTCGCATCAGGACGGTTACCTGTTGTTGTAGGTCGCAGACTCTGTTCCGGATCACTCGCTCACCGCTATTTCCAGCGCAACAAGAACCGAGTCACCGGGATAACCGTCGGCCACGAGGTCGTTGGCCGCCTGAAACTGGCGGATTGCAGATCGGGTGGCCGGGCCCATGATGCCATCAGGCTTGCCGGGCTCGTAGCCGTGTTGCTGAAGGGCTTTCTGAAGGCTGATGATGTTGGCCCGAGACAGGGCCGGTGCATCTACCGGTGGCGGGTTCTGCAACTGGCCCGCACCGGCGATACGGTCAGCAAGGTGGCCAACCGCGATGGCGTAGAACTCGGAGCGGTTCCAGCCCATGATGACCCGGAAGTTGTCATAGGCGAGAAACGCCGGGCCACGGTGTCCGGCGGGTACCACCAGGGCGGCATTGATCGGTTCGTGGGCCAGTGGGTTGCCAAAGGCATCCGTGACGCCCAGGTCGTGCCATTTTTTCAGAGGCAGGCGACGCCCGTCTGCCAGGGAATAGTCGAAATTCTCGGGCAGAACTACCTCGCGGCCCCAGCGATAATCGCTGTTCCAGTTCATGGATTCCAGAAAACTGCCGGCCGACATCATGGCATCTGGCAGGCTGTTCCAGAGATCCCTCCGGCCATCGCCGTCACCATCGACCGCATGCTTCAGGAAGACCGTGGGCATGAACTGGACATGGCCCATGGCGCCGGCCCAGGAACCTTCCATCTGGTCAGCCGGAATGGCGCCTTCATCAATAATACGCAGGGCGGCGATGAGCTGTTCAGTGAAAAAGGTGCGTCGGCGGGGATCGCACGCCAGCGTTGTCAGTGAGCTGGGAACCGACATCTTGCCAAAATAACTGCCAAAGTTGGTTTCCAGCCCCCAGAACGCAACCAGATACGGTGCCGGAACGCCGGTTTCCCGGGTGACTTTTGCCAGTAATGCCTGGTGTTCCTGAAGCAGTTCACGACCTTTACTGACCCGGGCATCGTTCACCCGGCGGTTCAGATAATCGGCGAAGGTGGTCGTAAATTCAGGTTGCCGCCGATCCAACTCGATCACCCGATCCAGATGTTCAACGTTCGCCATCACTTCGCTGGCGGTCTTGCGGCTGACTCCGGCGGCAATAGCCTGGTCCTGGAGCCGGGCCTTGCATTCGGCGAAACCGGTAGAAGACGATGCATCGCTCTCCTGGGCATTGGCAGGAAGCGACAGAAGCGATATAAAACCGGAAGCCAGTAATGCGCGGGCAAAGCCGCCCTGGCGAAGAATCCTTGCAGGTGTGGTCAGCACACAAAACCCCTATCAGGCCGATGATGGTGGAATAGTCCGGACCCCATGTTAGCGCGTTTTCCGGCCGGAGAAACACTGTCCGGCGTCTGCTGGAGTGACAATTCTTTAACCTGCGGCTTCGCGCTTTGCAGGGTTTGTCGTCTTTTTGTTGCTGACAGGTTTCTGGCGCGGGTCTTTGTTCTATAGTTGCACCATAGAATCAGGTTGTCGCTAGGGGAAGGTTTGCAATATGGCAATGCTCAAGGCGCTGGTGGTTGATGACGCCAGCTTTGTACGTGATCTGGTCAAACGAACCGTTCGCCAGCGTTTTCCTGTGATCGAGACAACCGATGCCCAGAATGGTCGGCGAGCCCAGTCGCTGATGTCCCGGACGGCGTTTGACCTGATTCTGTGCGACTGGGAAATGCCCGAAATGTCGGGTCTGGAGTTGTTGCAGTGGATGCGCCAGCAACCCCAGTATGAAAACGTACCCTTCATCATGATTACCAGCCGGGGTGATAAAGATCATGTTATTGAGGCGGTCAAAGAAGGCGTTTCCGAATATCTGGGTAAACCCTTCAGCCCCGACGGTCTGAGCAAGAAAATCATCAAGGTGATGGGGCGTAAACTCAAAGACGCCATGGATCGCAGCGGCAAGTCCCTGGCGAGCCCCGCCGATGCTTTCAAGGAATCCGCCAACATTCTGACCCGTAAGCCGGAATCCGTGCCTGAGAACGCGGCCGCTCCGGCACCTGCCTCACCCTCACGGACACAAGCTTCGGCAACGCCGAAACAGGCCCAGTCCCGCGGTTTGATGAGCCTTGCATCGGTGCGATTTGCCGAAAGTACTCTGAAATCGGTGGTCAAGGACATCAATCTGACGGAAGTGCGGGTGATTGCCAAGCGGGATCAGGTGTTCCCCGGAATTCTGGATCAGGCGGTGGTGGACATCGAAACAGGCGAGGGCCAGATGGCCAGGCTGAACGGCTACGTGCATCAGCTGCAGGCCGTGGATAAACGTCAGGACACCGATTTTGTAAGCGTAACCATTCGTTTTGTCGATGAAGACCCGAAGAAGCTCGAGGACTTATCGAAGTTTGTTGCCCGTTTCCGGGCGGGAATGCGCTAGGAATTCATTCCCTGGTCATCCACTTTTTCCGGGACGCGTTCAACCAGTCGTTCCCGGGGGAAGTTACAGATAAACTGACTACCTTCACCAATTCGGCTGCGAATCTCCAGATTGCCATCGTGGTTGAGCAGAACGTGTTTGACGATGGCCAGGCCAAGGCCGGTGCCACCGGTATCCTTGTGGCGGCTGGGATCGGCGCGGTAAAAGCGCTCCGTCAGGCGAGGGATATGAACCGGATCAATGCCGATACCGGTATCTTTCACCGTTAGATGAGCGCCTTCCCGGTCGGTGGACCAGGAAACCGTGATCTGACCGTTCGCCGGCGTGTATTTTACCGCATTGAAAATCAGGTTCGAGAAAGCGCTGCGCAGCTGGCTTTCATCCCCATTCAACAGTCTGTGATCTTCGATATGCATGGTGATGTCGTGATGTTTTTCGCCGCTGAGTACCCGGGCGTCATGGCAGATCTGTGCCAGCAGCTGGTTTACATCCGTGAGTGTGTCGTTGACGGTTTGTTCGCCGGTTTCAATCCGTGATAGCAGAATCAGATCGGTAATCAGAGCCTCCATTCGGGATGACTGGGCCGCCATGGTATTGATGGCGCGGCGCCACTTCGGAGGCAGATCGTCGGCGTTGTCCACCAGGGTCTCCAGATAACCACTGATGACCGTGAGAGGGGTGCGCATCTCGTGCGACACATTACCGACAAAGTCCCGGCGCATCTGTTCCAGCTGGTACAAACGGGTCACATCTTTGGCGACGATCAGGCGGTCGTCGTCACCGAACAGGCTGATTTGAATCTGCAGGTTAATGTGAGGTTTGGCCGGTGAATGTATTTCCAGAGGCTCACGATAGTCCCGGGAATCAAAATAGGTCTTGAAGACCGGGGTTCGGATCAGGTTATGAATATACTGACCCTCATCTGTATTACGTCGGAAGCCCAGCAGGTATTCAGCGGAGCCATTCCACCATTCCATGGTTCCCCGGGAGTCGGTCATGATCACGCCATCCCGCATGGCGTTGGTTGATTCCTGAACCCGGTTGATCCGGGCTCGCAACCGGTCCTGGGTTCTCAGATGCTTCTGGTGCAGTTTGTGGAGATTGTCGAAGATATCGCCCCAGAGCCCGATGCTCTGGGGTGCTTCGTCGGTGGCGCTTGGATTGGACAGCCACTGGTAGAGGCGCCGGGCCTGAACCAATGTCCACCACAGATAGACAATCAGCCCGAAGCTGAGACCGTAGACGGGCTCACCGAAGTAGAGACCAACCAGGGTGGAGCCAATCAGACCACCGATAATGTAGCGCAGGTAGCGTGACCAGTTATGTTGCATTAAAAAATGCCTTGTGTCCGTTCCGGGGCTGATGGTCGCCAGCGGGCCGGAGTTGGTTACGCCGCTCTGACGGAGAAGCGGTAACCGGTACCCCGTACCGTCTGGATCAGGTGATCGTACTGGTCGCCGAGGGCCTTCCGAAGCCGGCGGATGTGAACATCCACTGTGCGCTCTTCGACATAGACGTTGCCTCCCCAGACCTGGTCCAGGAGCTGGGAGCGAGTATATACCCGTTCCTGATGTGTCATGAAGAACTGAAGCAGCCGATATTCGGTGGGGCCCATGGTGAGGGCGCCTTCCTCGGTGGTAACGCGATGCCCGACGGGATCCAGGGTCAGGCCTTTAACCTCAATCGGGCTGTCTACGCCCGGCGGGGTTGCGCGCCGAAGCACGGCTTTCAGTCGGGCAACCAGCTCCCGTGGGCTGAACGGCTTGGTAATGTAGTCGTCGGCGCCAACTTCCAGGCCCTGGATTTTGTTGTCTTCCTCTACTTTTGCAGTGAGCATGATAATGGGAATATCGCAGGTCGCCTCTTCTTTTTTCAGGCGACGGGCCAGTTCCACGCCACTTGTGCCGGGAAGCATCCAGTCGAGGA
The DNA here is from genome assembly GCF_018860425.1 of Marinobacter sp. F3R08. Taxonomy (GTDB): domain Bacteria; phylum Pseudomonadota; class Gammaproteobacteria; order Pseudomonadales; family Oleiphilaceae; genus Marinobacter. The sequence goes on from NZ_JAHKPI010000014.1 coordinate 500,271, forward strand.
GCACGAGATCCGGGTGTTTATCGACAATCAGGGCATGGGCTTCCCGGGCGTCCGCTGCCTCCAGATAGTCATAATCCGCCATCTCGAGGGCCACGGCGATCATCTCGCGGATAGGTGCCTCGTCATCGACGATCAGGACAGTTTTTCCAGTCATGAGCTTCTAACCTGTGTCAGACCTTGGTTTGTTGCTGCCTCATTACAACGCCCAAGTGTTACAAGTATATGACAGGCTCAGCCAACAGTGAGGTCAATCACCAGGCCCGCAAAAACCGCAAAACCGGCCCAGTTGTTATTCAGGAACGCCTTGAAGCAGCCTTCACGTTCGCGTTCCCGTGCCAGATGTTGGTGATATACGAACAGACAGGCCATGGCGACGAGCCCCAGATAATAAAAGCTGCCCAGTTCGGCACGATGGCCCACGATGATCAGGACCAGTACGACCATGGCTTGCAGGATGGCAATAATCGCCTTGTCGGCATCACCGAACAGGATGGCTGTCGATTTGATGCCCACTTTCAGGTCGTCATCCCGGTCTACCATGGCATAGAGAGTGTCGTAAGCTACGGTCCAGAGCACGTTGGCGGTGAATAACAACCAGGTGAGCTGGCTCAGGCTGCCGGCTTCCGCTGCCCACGCCATGGGGATGGCCCAGGAAAATGCGGCCCCGAGGAACAGTTGGGGCAGATGGGTGTAGCGCTTCATGAAAGGATAGATGAACGCGAGTAGGGCGCCGCCGAACGACAGATACAGGGTGAGCGAGTTGGTGAACAGAACCACCATGAGGAAAGATATCAGGCACAGGCCCGCAAACAGCGCCAACGCCTCCGAGGGCTTGACCCTGCCGGCCGTAAGCGGCCGGTCTTTGGTGCGTTTGACGTGCTTGTCCCAGTCCCGGTCGGCATAGTCGTTGATGGCACAGCCGGCGGCGCGCATGAAAAATACGCCCAATGTGAAAACGATGATATTGCTGATTCCGGGGCTGCCTTCACCGGCCAGCCACAGAGCCCAGTAGGTCGGCCAAAGCAGGAGCAAGGTTCCGATCGGGCGGTCGATTCTGAGCAGGCTGGCGTAATCGGCCAACCGTCGGCGGATTGATTCTGGCACAGCGTCAGGCAGCATGGTGTGCGTCCGTTTGGTGTTCTGGGAAACGAATGAGTGCTGGGATTATAGCCAGTGGCAGGAGGCCGGTTAAAGCGCGTTCCTCTGAAACAGGGCGGGAAGCAGATACTCTCCCACCAGGAGTGAGCTGCTCTGACCACTGAACAGAGAGCGCCGGGCCAACTCCGGCTGGCCTGGTATTTCCGGTTTGCAGAGTCCGGTCTCCAGTGGGCCTCGTTGCCAGTGGGGGCTGGTGAACAGATAAGCCCCCAGGGGCCGGTTGCCCAAATGCAAAAGCCGTCGCCCCTCGCCTTCCAGGCAATTCAGGGGGATGATTGTTCTGGCCAATACCCAGGGCCGATTGTCACCACACAGACTGACTTCCCTTATCCAGGCACGCTGGCGGTGGGGGATGCCGAGGCGGCTGGCTTCATCCTGTGTCGGCGTTGCGTAGCCTTCCCGACGGACCTCAACATGGAAGGACTGCCGGCATTGCTTTTGTAAAGCACGGGTAAACGAACCCTCCACTTTCAGCCAGTACTGCGCTGGCCCCTTTACCGCCGGGTTTCGCAGGCCTGCAGCAGTCAGCGAAGGGTGCCAGTCAGTCGGAGGTATGGTCAGGTGGCCGTCGATATCAAAGACCCTTGACTGCATAGATGCCGGGCGCATTGCGCCAGTAGCCCTTGTAGTCCATGCCGTAACCAAACAGGAACCGGTCTTCCACTTCCATGCCGGTGAAATCGGCTTTCAGATCCGGCCGGGCTTTGCGGTCGTGTTGCTTGTCGACCAGAACAGCCGTCAGCACTTCGCTGGCACCGTGAGCACGACAGTAGTCGGCGATAGCGCACAGGGTGGTGCCCTCATCCAGGATGTCATCGACTATCAGAACAGTGCGGCCGTTCATGTCGGCTTCGGGCTGCAGCTTCCACTCAAGAATGCCGCCGGTAGTTTCCTGGCGGTAACGGGTGGCGTGCAGGTATTCGGCCTGGACCGGGAACCGGAGTTGGGGCAGCAGTTGTCCGGTCAGGATCAGTCCGCCGTTCATGACACAGAATAACAGAGGGTTGCTGTCTTTCAGGCGGGCGGTAATATCGTCTGCCAGGTTGCCGATTGCAGTCTGTACCTGCTGTTCATCGACCAGGCAGTCAGCTTCGGCCATTACCTTGTTCATTTCGGCGACGGTATCGGTCATATCGGGCGGTCCTGTCGTAAAACGGGCGATTATACCGGAGAGGGGCGGCAGAAGGGAGGGGCGCTGCCTTCTGCCAGATCTGTATTTGTGGCTATTGGCATAAATCTCCGGACAGCCTCGTTGGCGTTGGTCAATTCCGAAGCGATGGGTATGATGACGGGATTCGACAACGATTCGTATCTGTAACCTGGACAAGAGGCGCGTGTGCGTAATTGTCGGACAATAACGATTATCCTTGAATGATGTTGGGAGAGTGTTGATGAAGAAGTGGCAGTGTGTGGTTTGTGGTCTGATTTACGATGAAGCTGAAGGCTGGCCGGATGACGGCATTGAGCCGGGCACCAAATGGGAGGACGTCCCGGAAGACTGGGTGTGCCCTGATTGCGGCGTCGGCAAGGAAGACTTTGAGATGATCGAGATTGGCTGATCATTCCCGGCTTGATTGGTGAGATCGGCCATGGCTAGTTAAATACAGGAAAGCGGTTATGACTGAACAGGCTCCCATCATTATCGTTGGCACCGGTTTATCCGGTTATTCGCTGGTGCGGGAAATTCGAAAGCAGGACAAGGAGATACCTGTCCTGATGGTGACTGCCGACGATGGTGTGAGCTACTCCAAGCCCATGTTGTCTACCGGTTTTACCAAGGGAAAGGATGCCGATGGGTTGGCCCAGGGCTCGACCGAGGACATGGCGAAGCAGCTGAACGTCCAGGTCAGGACCTTTGCTACGGTAACCGGTATTGATGTCGATGCTCATGAACTGATCCTTGGTGACGAGCGCCTTGCCTACAGCAAGCTGGTGCTGGCCTGGGGAGCAGATGTGATCCGGATTGGCCTCGAGGGTGATGGTCAGGAGCATGTTTTCTCAATCAATGACCTGATGGATTACCGCGCCTTCCGGAAGGCTCTGGGAGAGGGCAAGCGAGTGGCAATCATGGGTGCCGGTCTGATTGGTTGCGAGTTTGCCAATGACCTTCGCAATGGTGGCTATGAGGTTGATGTGATTGCACCCTCCGAGTCGGTGATGCCCGGGTTGCTGCCTGAACCTGCGGCCAATGCGGTGCAGCAGGAGCTGGAGACTCTGGGAGTTGGGTTCCACCTCGGAACCGTCGTTGACCGGGTCGATCGTCAGGGAGATGGTGTCAGCCTGACCCTTGCCAATGGCGAAATGCTGGATGCCGATCTGGTATTGTCCGCAGTTGGCCTGCGCCCGAGGATCGATCTGGCTCGGGCTGCCGGGATTGAGACGGCCAGGGGTATTGTGGTCAACCGCGCCCTGGAGACTTCGGCACCGGATGTCTACGCACTCGGTGATTGCGCCGAGGTAGATGGTCACGTTCTGCTTTATGTGTTGCCATTGATGGCCTGTTCGCGGGCGCTCGCCAAAACATTGCTCGGTGAGCGGGTTGAGGTCAGTTATGGCACCATGCCGGTTATGATCAAAACGCCCTGCTGTCCCACCGCTGTCTGCCCGCCACCTTCTGGGGCCCAGGGCGGATGGGAAATGGAGCAGGATGGCAGCAACGTCAAGGCAGTCTTCAAGAGCTCCGGCGGTGAGGTTCAGGGGTTTGCGTTGACTGGCAGATTTGCCATGGAAAAGCAGGCCTTGTCCAAGGAAGTGCCGCCAATACACGGCTGAGACTCGCCCGCTCCATTCAACAGCCCCGGTTTCACGGGGCTGTTTTGTCACCGCCGGCAACGGCTTTTCATTGCGAAAGTTTGCCGCTTACGGTAGAAAACTCCGTCGTGTGCTAACGAAATCACAGGAGCAGGCATGCTTGAGGTAACCAAGAAACTGGTGGAATTGCTGGATCTCTCGCCCATTGGTGACGATCATTTTCAGGGTGACAGTGAAGATCTGGGATTCCCGAATGTGTTTGGCGGGCAGGTACTGGGTCAGGGGTTGATGGCTGCCAGTCGAACGGTCGAAGGTCGCCTTTGTCATTCTCTCCATGCCTACTTTCTGCGTCCGGGCAATCAGAGCATGCCTATAGACTACGAGGTCCAGCGGGTTCGGGATGGCGGCAGCTTCTCGGTGCGCAGGGTGATTGCCCGCCAGGATGGAAAGGAAATCCTGACCGGATCCATGTCGTTTCAAGTGGCCGAAGAAGGGTTTGAGCATCAGCTTGCCATGCCTGACGCGCCGGATCCGGAAACGCTTCGCTCGGAACAGGACTGGGGAAAACTGCTGGCACCCCAGGTGCCTGAGAAAATGCGGCCAATCCTGACCCGTGACCGACCGATCGAGATCCGACCGGTAGATCCGGTGAATCCGTTAAAACCAGAGAAACGACCGCCCCACAAGCAGAGTTGGTTTCGTGCTCAGGGACATCTTCCGGATGACCCGGTACTGCACCGATGCCTGCTGACGTACGCATCGGATTTCCAGTTTCTCGGTACTTCCCTGAACCCGCATGGCCTGACATTCATGAGCAAAAACCTCCAGGTGGCCAGCCTGGATCATGCCATCTGGTTCCACCGGGATTTCCGCATGGACGAATGGCTGTTGTACGACAAGGACAGTCCGAGTGCTTCGGCGGGACGGGGCTTTAATCGTGGCAATTTCTTTAACAGGAAGGGCGTGCTGGTGGCTTCCACGACTCAGGAGGCGTTGATTCGTCAGAAGCAGTAGATGATCATCCCAGGTTATGCTGTTCGGGTTGAGAATCGTTCTGCTCCAGCCAGCCAACCAGCGCCTCCAGGGGCAAGGGTGGTGTCAGCAGATAACCCTGAATCATATCGCAGCCCATCTCTCTGAGCAGATTGGCGGTAGCATCGTCTTCGACGCCTTCGGCGACTACCCGATAACCAAGGTTGTGGCACATATCAATGGTGGTCTGCACTATCACCCGGTCTTCGGCAACGGAGGCGAGGTCGGTGACAAGCGACCGGTCGATTTTGATCTCACTGGCGGGCAGCTGCTTGATGTAGGACAGGGAGGAATAGCCGGACCCGAAATCGTCGATCGACACCGGGATGCCTGCAGCGTTGAGTGAGTTCAGGGCCTGCAGGGAGTTGCCCGGATCCTGCATCATGGATGTTTCCGTCACTTCAAATATAATGGCACCCTGATGGCTGTGATAGCTGTTCATCAGGCGCTGCACAAAGATGGGGAAATCAGGCTCCCGCAGATTGTTGGGCGATATATTGATGGACATGCTGAGGCACCAGTTCCTATCCAGAAGCCGCGAGCGTAATTCCAGGGATTGCTCAAGTACCCACCGGGTGAGCGGTTTGATCAACCCGGTCTGTTCAGCAAGACTGACGATCTCATCGGCCCTGATCGGTTTTGCCCGTCCGGGCCAGCGAATGAGAGCTTCAACCCCGACAATCCTGCCCGTTTTCAGGCTCTGCTTTGGCTGCAGGTACAGGGCGAGCTCATTGCTGCTAAGAGCATGCTTCAGCTCCGAAACCAGGGTGAGCCGGTCGGCACTGTAGGAGTCTTTCTGGGATTTGTAGTAGGCGATGCCCCGTTCCCGCGCAGAATCCGAGCCTTCGGCAATGACAGCACGGCGTATCAGGGTATTTGCATCAGTCCCGTGTTCCGGGAAGATCGCCACGCCCAGTCTCGGGTCCAGGGGGATTTGCATGCCCAGATAGTCAATCGGGTAGCGGATACCTTCCAGAGACCGCAGAATGGCTCTCGGAGCAGAACCCGTGATGTCGGCGTCGATAACAAAGGCGAATGTCTGAGGATCCAGTGATGTCAGGTAGTAGTTGTGCTGGTCACTTTGTTCCACCGGAATGGCACCCGGAAGCTCCCGTGCGACGGCGTTGTAATGCTTGGAGGCCAGCTCCAGAACCCGGTCACTGTTGCGATGGCCCAGGGTTTTCGTAACCGACCGAAGATTGTTCAAGCTGATAATGGCAACGCCATATCGGCGGTCGGGGCTGCGCCTCATCAGATTGTTCAGCATCATCTCCAGGCTGCCCCGATTGGGAAGGCCGGTGAGAGGGTTATGCAGTGCATGATCCATCAACTTGAGCTCTGCAGATCTTCGTGCCGCGAGGGCACTCAGTTCTGCTTCCCGGGCGTCGACTCTTTCTTCCCGTTCCTGGTATACCCGTGCCGCCAACGCCAGGGTGAGCAGAATGGCCTCCAGTGCCGATCCAATCTGCATGCCGTAGGTGGTCACGAAATTGTTGGGTAGCAGGCCGTACTTGTTGGCAGCGGTTGTTGCACTGCCCAGGGTTAGTGCCGCCCAGGCCACGGTGTAATACCCGGCCTGTGGATTTCCTTTCCACCATTGGGCTGGCCCCAGAACGGTCAGCAGCAGGCAGCTGGGTATTGCCATTGCAACGGTTAACCGGCTACCAGAGCTGTAATCCATAAAGAACATCATCAGGGCAATCGCTGCATTCAGCGAAATCATGAACAGTACGAGGCGATTCAGGAACGGGTCTGTGTACTTCAGTCGCAGAAAAGACCGGGAAAACACGAGTGTGAACAGGAGTGAAAAGGGCACCACCAGTAACATTATCTGGTTCTGTAGAGCGGGGCTGTTCGGCCACAGAAACTGGAAGGTGGTGCCGTTAAGACTGCCGATTAGCAGCAGGTAGCCCATTGTTGACAGTACATAGAGCAGGTAGACCGGTTCTCTGAGGGCAGCAAAGATAAACAGGTTGAAAAATATGACGGTGATCAGGATGCCATAGTAGAGCGCATGCATCTGATCTTCTCTGGAGGCGTGTTCGAAAAACGCCTGGGCGTTCCAGAGTCTGAGCGGTATCTGCATTGCCCCTTTGGTGTGCACTTCGAGCAGGATTTCGTATTGGCTTGCCGTACTTTGTTCAAATGGAAAAAGAAAATACCGATGCCGTATCGGGCGCTGATCAAACGGAACATGATCGCCAGTCACGATGCGCTGGATAATGCGACCGTTCTCCAGCAGGTGAAAAGTGAGCTTGTCCAGCTGTGAATAATGGACGGCAAGCAGGTCAATGGTGTCAGGATTAGCCGCTGGAAACCTTAGCCAGACGGTATCCTGAACGTAACCGAAATTCGGGCTTTTCTCTTGCAAGGTTTGCCAGTGCTCTGAGGACAGGGCGTCACTGGCCGTCAGATTGTCACCGGGCGCGGAGCGCAGAAAGTCGATTTGCGGGACATAGGAGTTTTCTGCTCCAAGGGATGGAGCAGCCAGCGCCGACAACAGCAACAGCGTTACCAGAGAACGAAGCCAGTAAATGGATCCCACGTCGTACCGTTTGTTTATCATTATTATCAGGAGTATGGCGCGTCGCCGTTGGCAGCTCAAGTCGCTGGCCGATCCTGGCTGGCTAATGGTTAGCGGTGAGACTCAGATCTCATCGAGCCATGAGCGGACCCAGGGCAGTGCTTCTGATTCGGGTTCCATGGTTTCCAGGGCATCAATCCGGAGTGTGTTTCCGGCTTTGCGGGCAGCGGTTTCGTAGAGTGCTTCTTCCATGAGATCGCCGGCGCCACAGAAGGTGTCGCCGTAGGAGCTGTCGCCCAGAACGATGATGCCAAACGGGCGGCCCGGTTGTTGCGGCAATTGTTCCCGCAGGGCCAGGTAGAAAGGCAGTAAATTCGCTGGTAATTCACCCTGTCCGGTTGTTGATGTACACACAAGCAACGGGTCGTTGTTTGAGGTGATGTCATCCAGTTCAGGATTCTCCAACACCGTGACGCGGTGGCCTTCGTGTTCCAGCGCCTCTTTAATGGCTCTGGCTGTCAGGAGTGCGCCACCATAAACGCTGCCCACCAGGATTCTGATCGAAGTCATAGCTTACCTGTTTGCTGCCTTGGGAATGATCTTCCGGTCATTTGGAGGCGTATGATGATAGCTGGAGTGTTTTACTGCCTCAAGATGGGCAGGTCGCAGTGGGCCCGGTTTCCTGGCTTCGGACCCTCGGAGCTATCCGGTTTCTTCCGGACTCCTTGGCATTGTACAGGTTCAGATCGGCCTGCTTGAGTAGGTCATCAAGTGAACGGGCCGTGACAATGGAACAGACGCCGGCACTGATGGTCACAGGTAATTCCCGGCCGCCAAACCGGAACGGGCGCGCGTCAACTTCAGATCTGAGTCTTTCAGCAAGAGTCAGCGCCTGGAGCAGCGAGGTGTCCGGTAACAAGACCAGGAATTCTTCACCGCCCCATCTGGCAGCGACATCGGTATGGCGGATAACGGTTCGCATTAACGTAGCGAACTCACGGAGGACGTCGTCGCCGGCATCGTGGCCGAACTGATCGTTGATATGTTTGAACAGATCCAGATCGATCAGGGCTATGGAAAAATGGTGGCCGGAACGTTGGTAGCGGGAAAACTCCATGGTCAGGCGGTTTTGCATATCACGACGGTTGGCAAGTCCGGTGAGTTCATCCGTCCGTGCTGCATGCTCATGGGCTTCAGCCAGGGCGAGAAGTTCGTTGCGGGCCTTAAGGCGGCTGGCTTCCAGTATAAAACAGAAGATTGATTCGAAGCTCAGGGTGGCGAAAAAGCGAATTTTGAAGTCGCTACTGTATTGTGCCGCAACCAGTGGCAGTTCCGGGAACTGAAAGACCACAACGGCAACCAGGCTGCAGACCAGCAGAACAGCGGTGCCCGTTTTCAGATCCGTGAGGTAGAATAGAAGTGGTGGGAAGATATAGAACCACAGCGGTCCGGTGTTGCTTTCGCCGCCCGAGGCGACCAGGTAGCTGAAGAGCAGGGCGGCAATGCTCAGAAGGCCTGTTTTTTGCCAGGTCTGGTTGCCGGTCCGGGCGAAGAGCGCCAGGTTGATGGCGATCAATACGATGAAGCACCAGAGCACCAGAGCATGCGTAGTATGGTTCGACATCCAGGCCTTGGTGCCTATGCCCGCCAGAAACAGTGCGCCCACTCCCGAAAGCCAGGCGAGCATGTGCGAGATTTGGGCATCTTCCCTTTCGCCAACCGTGAGTTGGCCAAAAGCGGTGGATAGAGGCATAAGTGTCTTATTGTTGGAATTTCAGTAATTTTGGTGCGTCGGGGCACTTTGGCAAGCCACTTTAGTGGTTTTTTGCAGTCCGATCCGTGATGTATGTACGCTGATTGAATTATGAACGGTTTATTTCATTTTGATGTCAAAAAATTTATAGTTGCACCGCGGCAGAGCTCGCTCCCAACCCTCACAGACTAAACGAGATCTGATCTGTTATGGCCCGTTCGAGCGGATTCCTGGATACCCTTCTCACCAGCCCTACCACAGAACGATACAGGATCGGCATCAGCCTGCTGTTCCTGCTCGGCGTCTGGTTGACTGTCGGATCATTCAGTCAGGGAATGCCCAACAGTATGCTGTTGATGGCCGCGGCGGTCATTGGCGGATACATGGCGATCAACATTGGTGCCAACGACGTTGCCAACAATGTTGGGCCTGCGGTCGGGTCCGGGGCGCTTTCCCTGGGTGCCGCCGTTGTTGTTGCAGCTGTTTTTGAAGCCGGAGGCGCGATTATTGCCGGTGGTGATGTTGTTTCGACCATCAAGGGCGGCATCATCGATCCTTCCAGTCTGGAGGACGGTCGGGCCTTCGTCTGGTTGATGACCGCCGCCTTGTTGGCTGGCGCTCTCTGGCTGAACCTGGCCACCTGGATGGGCGCACCGGTTTCCACGACACACTCCATTGTGGGGGGTGTTCTCGGTGCCGGTATCGCGGCTGGCGGCTGGGGTATTGCTGACTGGGCTGTGATGGGCAAAATTGCCGCCAGCTGGGTCATCTCGCCAGTGTTAGGTGGCGCCCTGGCCGCCCTGTTCCTGTTTGCAATCAAGAAAACCGTGCTGTACCGGAAAGAGGTCGTTCCGGCGGCGAGAACCTTTGTTCCATGGCTGGTGGCCATCATGGCCTGGGCCTTCGGTACCTACCTGATGGTTAAGGGCGTCAAAAAAATCGTCAAGGTCGATTTTCTCGATGCAACACTGATCGGCCTTGCTGCTGCAGCGCTGGTGTTCTTTATCATGCGCATGCTGGTGGGGCGCATGGCATCCACCATGGAAAACAGTTCCGCCGGGGTGAATACCCTGTTTACCTGGCCGCTGATCTTTGCTGCTGCTCTTCTGAGCTTTGCTCACGGTGCCAACGACGTGGCCAATGCCATTGGTCCGCTGGCGGCAATCAACGATGCCCTGTCTGCCGGTGCCGTCGTTACATCCGCAAGCATACCGTTGTGGGTGATGATGGTCGGTGCCCTTGGTCTGGCTATTGGCCTGATGCTCTTTGGGCCGCGCCTGATCAAGACCGTGGGTAGTGAAATCACCGAACTGGATAAGACCCGAGCCTTCTGTATTGCTCTGTCAGCGGCACTGACAGTTATCCTTGCGTCCCAGTTGGGGCTGCCGGTCAGCTCTACTCATATAGCAATCGGCGGAGTATTCGGTGTTGGCTTCCTCCGGGAGTATCTGAAGACGAACTATGCCACCCAGTTGCACAAGATCATGGAGCACCATGATCCTGCCGAGCAGGAGCGTCTCAAACCGTTTCTGGATGATTTCCGCAACGCCTCGGTTGAGGAAATGGAGCATCTGCTCAAGCAGGCCAAGAAGAAGAAACAGGTCCCCTTGTCCAAGTCTGAACGCAAGCGTTTGAAAAAGATTTATCGGGAAGAAATGGTGAAGCGGTCGCATCTGGTGAAGATCGCAGCCGCCTGGATTATCACCGTGCCGGCCTCGGCCATTATGGCCGCGATGCTGTTCTTTACGCTCCGCGGTTTGCTGGTCTGACGCGTTGGGCTGGTTGTAGCAGACCAGTTTGGCCATACTATGCAGAAATTACGGGGGCGGCGCCCCCGAGCATCCAATTGTCCGGGGAGTGAAGTATGAGTACATCGATTGAGAGCCGTCAGGCGAAGATGATTGATGAGCTTCGGGTATTCATCAAGAAAGTGATGAGTGACCCGACCATTGCGGTCAAATCCATGGAGATTGCTCGTGCACATCGTGGGCAGCCAAATGCCGAGGAACTCATTGCCCGAGAAATCAGTGCAAATACCACCATCCGGATTCCCGAGAGCTGGAGTGAGGCGGATCGGATGTTCCTGGATATCATCCACGACGTTCTGGATGATGAAGAGGCCCTTTACTGAGATTGACTGTGCGGAGTGAGCCGCTCGGAGGCATGTGCTATGCCTGTCTCCGAGCGGCTTGTTCGGGCACTGATGTGTTGTCAGGCCTGCCTGGCGCCCGCTTGCACCTGCTCTAGTACTGCATTCGCCATTCGGTTCAGAATGTGAATTTCATCTTGTATGCCTTCATCCCGTGACAGATCTCTCTGTTCAGCGAGAATGTCGGCCAGAATGTCTTTGGTCGTCAGCGGATTTGCCAATACGACCCGGAATACAATGCAGGGAAAGTGAAAGTAACGTGCCGGCTCCAGTCGGGTCCGTGACACGAAGGCCTTGCCCCGTTCCCGTTGGGTTTTCTGGATGAACTTGGTGATGCGGTTCAGGCAGGTGTTGAGCTTTTCTGCCTGTAATGGATCTGCGTATGCCAGGGCTTTCTGAACATTTTCCGGGCAGTAGCGATAGGTCAGAATGTTCAGCTCTGGCTTTGTAACCAGCTCGAAATCCGCCTCCGCTTCGATCATTTCTGCGAAGGTTTTTGCCTTGTTGATGCCCTGGTCGATCAGAATCTCGTAGCCTTCTCTGGCCAGAATTTTCAGACCGGAGTGGATCAGCATGGACATGCCCGGCCTCGAGCCCTCGAGTGTTGTGGTGCCCAGGTCTCGGGAGCCTTTTCGGATGATGTACTGGGCATGGTGCTCAACGGCACTTGCGAGGCTCGGATCTCGGAATACAACAAGCCCCACGCCCATGGGTACGTAGAGCTGTTTATGGGCGTCGAAGGTGACGGAGTCGGCCTTCTCGATGCCACGAAGTAATTGTTTGTAGCTGCGGGAGAAGAGCGTTGGGCCTCCCCACGCGGCGTCTACGTGGAAATGTGCGCCGAACTCGCGGGCAATGTCGGCCATGGCGTCCAGCGGGTCGACGTTGCCGGTCTCGGTGGTACCTGCAATTCCACAGATGGCCATGACCTTGATCTTCTGGCGCTGCAATTCCAGGCATTTGTCCCGCAGCGCATCGGTCTGGATGCGGTTTTCATCGTCAGTGTCTACGGGAATCAGAGACTCGCGGCCCAGGCCCAACACATCGGCGGCCTTTCGCAAAGAGTAGTGGCCCCTGCGAGAAACAACGATGGCAGCGCCTTCGTATCCGTAATATTTCAGGGCCCGGAAGAGACCTTCCTGATGCAGGCCCCGGAAGCTGCCTTCCGCGGGGAAAGCCCGGTTGCGGGCCACCCACAGCGCCGTCAGGTTTGCAACGGTGCCTCCGGAGCACATGGCACCGAGGGCGTAGCGGGGGTCGTGCATCCATTTGCGATAGAAGGCGCCGTCTTCCTCGTACACCAGACGATGAATCATGCCGAGAACCTGGCGCTCCATGGGTGTAAAGGCCTTGGAGGTTTCGGTTTTGACCAGATTCTGATTCAGGGCAATCATGATTTTTGACAGCGGCAGCATGAAGTACGGCAGCGCTGAGGTCATGTGCCCGATAAAGGCTGGTGAGGCTGTGTGAACGGAATTGGCCACAAGCTTGTCGAGCAGAAACTGGGCCTGTTCAGAGACGAACACGGGCTTCTCGGGGATGCTGTAATCGGAGAAGTCTTTCTCCACATCCGAGAGGTCCCGTTCAACCGCAACAATATGTTCCTGCAGGAAGCCTGCAAGGTTGCGGGATATGTTCTGGTCAATCCGGCTTAGCGTGGATTCCGGTGCTTCAGGCACCGTGAATACGCGATACATGGCCCCTACCGAGGCCTGGGCGGATTTTTTCTTTCCGGTCATAGGTGCCACTCACACTCAGTGGTCATCCGAAGGGCCGGTTCCGGATGCCCTGCGGATACGGCCGGCAAATATATCCGGCATTGATTTGGTCACCCGCCGCTGGCAGGCGCACTGGCATCCCTGAGGGGGCGTAGTATACGGCCTGGTGAAAAGTTACGCCACACGCTCCGGGTCAGGATTATAAGCTCAGAGTATTTCCCGGTGTATGTCCAGTATGGCCGCATCCACCCGCTCCTCGATGGACTTCTCGATCTGATCCAGACGCTGGGTGATTTGCTGGGATGAGGTGCCGAGGGCGGCGATGGTCCAGGTAGCGCAATCCAGTGCCTCCTGGTCGGCGGTTTCGGCAACAGCCAGGTCGGGCTCTTTACCCCACAGTGCCTTCAGGGCTGTGAAGACTTTGCGCTTGGCTTTGAGATCGTCGCAGCCGTAGAGTTGGAAATGCAAGGTCAGGACGCCCACGTGGGGTGTGATGACCGCCGGCTGCTGGGGCTTTCGGCCCTCTTTCAGGAGTCTTCTCAGGGCTTCTGACATCGCTGATTCGCTAGGCTCACAATTGGTCGGAAAGATAGTGTTTTAGCCTACTACAGGCGTTGCCCGTTTGATAATAGCCGCCGGATTAGTGCCAGAGGGCAGGTTGCCGTAGTTCAAGCCGCCACCGGATTGCAGGCGGGCGGCGCAGAACGCATCGGCTACGGCCTGGTCGGAGTGGCGGAGAAGCAGGGATGCCTGCATGACAAGCGCCATTCGGTCCACCAGGTTACGGGCACGGTACTGGAAGTCGCTGATATCGGCGAAGTCGTGTTGCAGTTGCGCCAGAAACTGGTCAAAGCGACGGTCGGCGCCTTTGGCTTCGGCGGCTTCGTTGAAGAAGGCGTCGAGGGTTTCGGGTTCTTTTTGCAGGGCGCGAAGGGTGTCCAGGCACTGAACGTTGCCACTGCCTTCCCAGATGGCGTTGACCGGGGATTCCCGGAACAGTCGGGGCATGATGCACTCTTCCATCACGCCGCTTCCTCCAATGCATTCCATGGCCTCGTAGGCATGGTTCGGAGTGCGTTTGCAGATCCAGTATTTGCCGACAGGTGTTGCCAGACGGGCCAGAAGGCGCTCGTGCTCCTTGTCCTGATTGTCGAGCGCGCGGGCAATTCGCATGGTGTAGGCCAGTGCGGCTTCACTTTCCAGGGCCAGATCGGCCAGGACGTTCTGCATCAGGGGCTGTTCATTCAGGTGGTTGCCGAAGGCACTCCGGTGTCGGCAATGATGGCTGGCCTGGGCGATAGCCTGGCGCATGCCGGCGGAGCTGCCGATCATGCAGTCAAACCGGGTCATCGCGACCATTTCGATGATCGTTGGCACGCCGCGACCTTCCTCACCGACCATCCAGGCCAGAGCGCCACGCAGTTCGGCCTCGCTGGAGGCGTTGGCGACGTTGCCCATCTTGTTTTTCAGACGCTGGATCTGCCACGGATTTTTGCTACCGTCCGGGCGCCATCGTGGCATCAGAAAACAGGACAGTCCGCCCGGCGCCTGAGCCAGAACCAGGAACGCATCGCACATCGGGGCAGAAACGAACCACTTGTGGCCCACCAGCTCATAGGCCTGGCCAGGGCCTCCAGCGCCTGCCGGGTAGGCTCTGGTGCTGTTGGCCCGAACATCACTACCACCCTGTTTCTCGGTCATGGCCATGCCGATGGTGACAGAGCTTTTCTGATGGTCAGGCAGGTTGCGGGGGTCGTAGCTGTTGGCCAGGATTCGTGTTTCCCAGTCGGCTGCGAGATCCGGCTGTTTCCGGATCGAGGGGATAGCGGCGAAAGTCATGGTCACCGGGCAGCAATGGGCCGCCTCGACCTGGGAGTGCATGTAATATTTTGCAGTACGGGCAACGTGGGCGCCCTGGCCCGGATGGCTCCAGGGGCTGCTGTGCAGACCGTGATCGAAGGCAATCCGCATCAGTTCATGATACGCCGGGTGAAAGTCGACGTTGTCTGTGCGGTGCCCGTAACGGTCGTGGGTATTGAATACCGGCTTGTTGGCATTGGCGCGGAAACCCAGATCAATGGTTTCGATCGTGCCGGCCAGGGCACCGAAAGCCCTGAGATCGTCAGTGGCTTGACCGGCACCCTCCCTGAGAGCGGCTTCCTGAAGTGCAATATCCTGTTCGAACAGGTTATAGCCCTCAAGGGCGGGGGGCTGGTTGAACACTTCGTGGGTGGCGGCCAGGTAGCGACCCTCCTGGTCATCTGATGGCATGTCGGGCCCGGGCTGCCGCAGGTTCATAATTATCTCCTGGTGCCGGTCAACCCCTGAATACAAAAATGGATAATGGAATCGACCAGCAGGTCATTGTTGTCGTCTGTTGTACTGTCGGTCTTGCTGCTCTGGGTGGGTGACAGAGGACCAACCAGGCTTTCTGCAATGGCCCCGACCAGGCACGTGCTGCTCTGGCGAGCGTTCTGGTCCGGGATACATCCTTCCTCAATACCTTCACGGATGGCTGTCTCGAACAGATCGGCGTAGGCCTTGCGGTACGCCAGTCGTTCTTCTTCCACTTTCGGGTCAACCGGCTCGGCAATCAGTGCCCACGCCATCGTCGGGCCTTTCAGTGCCCGTTCGGCGAATTGTCTCAGGGCCCATTCCAATCGCTCGGCGGCGTTTCCGTCAGAGTTCAGGGCCTCGGCTACCTTGTCCACTTCCCGCTGAGTCGCCAGCCGGAAAATTTCTGCAAACAGGTCCTCTCTGGACTCGAAATGCCGATAGATGGTTCCTGTGGCAACCCCGGCCAGACCCGCAATGCGAGTGACTCTGGCGCTTCGAAAACCGCCTTCGGCAACGCACTGGTAGGTGCAGGCCACAATCCGTTTTCGCGCCTCAGCCTTACGCTGGCGCATTTTTTCAGTTTCTCGATAGGCCATTCCGACACCCTAGAAGTAGTGAATCAGCATTCATTCTTTCTGTCAATTCCCGAGTTCGTTGCACGTAAAGATTTTAATCAATAAATTCATGGATTTGCTATAAGTTTCAGCAAGATGCCGGACGCCGTTATCTATAGGCGGCATGGTTATGACACGCAGAGTATATAGACGGCAGAACGAAAGCAGCCTGGATCATACAGGGAGCCGGAGGGAATGTTCTGCCCCGGCCTTGTTTATGATCCGGTTCTCGGTATGGCGGGTCAGCGTCGTCTATTCTCGTTGTCTATCACTCTGTTTCATCGATTGAGGCACCGTGCCAGTCATCCGATCGTTCCGGTTTTTGGGGTCATGAAATTCTCTATCCGTCTCGTGTTTGTGTTTGTACTGATAACCGCGGTTGTCGGCATCTTCTGGCTGAGCGGAAGGGCTCAGGATGCCCCTGTCGGCCCGGCTGATTCTGTCCGGGTAAACGAATCATCAACCAGCGTAGTGGATCAGAAGGGCGTCCGGAAAGCTCCGTCGGAGCTGGTGGGCAGAAGTTCCCTGGTTGATGTTCCTGAGCAGTTGCCGCCCTCGCTCTCGGGTACCTCAGTGCCGGACGGCTGGGCACGAACAGATCGGTTAGGAAACCTGATCCCAACTCCGCATCTGCGGCAACTGTTTGAATATTTCCTTTCGGCTCTGGGCGAGGAATCACTGCAACAGTTGGTGGCTCGCATCGAAACAGCGCTTTCCGGCCTCAACGAACCGGCGAGATCCCAGGCGCTGGCAACCCTTGGCGCTTACCTGGAATACAAGCTGGCAGTTTCGGACCTGGAACAGGCTTATGGTGACGCGTCCGGAGGTGGGGTCGAGGAAATGCAGCGGCGCATGGCTGAGATTCAGGCCTTGCGCAGAACCTGGCTGGATGCTGAAACGGCAGGCGCTTTTTTTGCTGATGACGAAGCGGTGGATCGCTTCCAGATGGAGAAGCTGGCCATTGCCGCGGATGACAGCCTGACCGGGGATCAGAAAGCAGAGGCCCTGCGCGAAGCGGAAGCTTCGTTGCCAGAGCCTCTCCGCGCAGCCCGAATGGAAACCCGACGGTTTACCGAGTATGAACAGGTACGCTCAGAATTGGCGGATGACCCCCGGGCACTTGCGGCCTGGCGGAGGGAGACGTTTGGTGAGGCTGCAGCAGACAGGCTGGCCGGGCTTGAGGAGGAGCAGGAGGCGTGGGCGCGGCGTTGGCAGCTTTATTCCCGGGAACGTGACCAGTTGATCTCATCGGGGTTGGCAGGGCCGGACCGTCAGGAAGCGTTGGATCGTCTCAGAGCCAGTCATTTCGATCCGGCTGAACGGATCCGGGCAGAGGCGTTGGACTCAATCAGGTAACCGAACTGTCATTTTGTCGATCTAACCTGAGTGGGGAGTCTGCAACCGGCGGCGCTGGGCGTGTATGATGATGTAAAGGGCACTGTGCCAGTGTCGTGCTTATCCATCCGTTCTTGTTCCGCCATTCAGGAGGTTGTCCGTGCCGATTCCGACTCCCCGAGCTTTTCCTGCCACCCGCCTGCGCCGCAATCGGGCGAGTGACTTTTCCCGTCGACTGGTTCGGGAGAATCAGCTCACACCGGATAACCTGATTTATCCGGTTTTTGTTCTCGAGGGTGAGTGCCAAAGGGAACAGGTGTCTTCGATGCCGGGGGTGGAGCGTCTGAGCATTGATCTTCTGGTCGAGCAAGCGGCAGAACTGGTGGACCTGGGAATTCCGGCCGTTGCACTGTTTCCGGTGGTGCCGGCCGAGAAAAAGAATCTGTCCGGCTCCGGAGCCTGGGATTCAGAGGGTCTGGCGCAAAGAGCGACCCGGGCCCTGAAGGCGGCGTATCCGGAGCTGGGCGTGATCACCGATGTGGCGCTCGATCCGTTTACCACCCACGGTCAGGACGGGATCATCGACAATGACGGGTATGTTTTAAATGACGTCACTGTCGAGGCTCTGGTTAATCAGGCGCTTTCACACGCTGACGCCGGCGCCGATGTGGTTGCCCCTTCGGACATGATGGATGGCCGCATTGGTGCCATTCGTGAAGCTCTGGAAAACAGGGGCCATGTGAACACCCGGATTCTGGCTTATTCTGCCAAATACGCATCAAGTTATTACGGGCCTTTCCGGGATGCGGTGGGCTCGGCAGGCAATCTTGGTAAGGGTAACAAGGCAACCTACCAGATGGATCCGGCCAATGGTGATGAAGCGTTGCACGAGGTTGCCATGGACCTAGCCGAAGGCGCAGACATGGTGATGATCAAACCCGGTATGCCGTATCTGGATATCGTGCATCGGGTGAAAACCGAATTGCGGGTGCCAACGTTTGTTTACCAGGTCAGCGGTGAGTACGCCATGCACATGGCCGCGTCAGAGAATGGCTGGCTGGATGGCGATGCGGTGATGATGGAAAGCCTGATGGCCATGCGGCGTGCTGGTGCCGACGGCATATTGACCTATTTTGCCGTGCGGGCGGCCCGACTGATACGGGATGGCCGGAGCGGCTGATTCAAGCAAGCCTTTCGCCAGCCAAGGCGAACACAGTGGAATCGAGGAATCATGAGAACGGATACTGCGAAGAATCAGGCTGCAGGAGATAAGCGGAGTGTACCGGCGCCGGTGGATGTGCCTCCGGTTGGCGAAGAGATCAACCTGGATGCCAGCGAGAACTACTTTAACCGGGAACTGAGCCAGCTCCAGTTTAATTACCGGGTACTCAAGCAGGCGGTCGATAAGACCCACCCGTTGATCAATCGTCTCATTTTCTGCTGTATCTTCAGCAGCAACATGGATGAGTTTTTCGAGATCCGTGTCGCCGGGCTGCGGCAGCAGATGAAATACGGCCGAGAGACGGTTGGTGCCGATGGCATGATGCCTGAGCAGGCGCTGGCAGAAATCAGCCGGGTGGCTCACGAGTATATTCGTGAGCAATACGACATACTCAACAATCTGCTGATTCCCGAAATGGAGCAGGAGAATATCCATTTTGTCCGGCGTCGGGAATGGACGCCAGAGCAGGCTGAGTGGGTACGCACTTACTTTGAAGAGGAAATCCTGCCGGTGGTGAGTCCCATCGGCCTGGACCCGTCGCACCCGTTCCCGCGTTTGGTCAATAAAAGCCTGAACTTCATCGTGGAACTGGACGGCAAGGATGCCTTCGGCCGGGAAACCGGCATGGCGATTGTGCCGGCACCCCGTTCTCTTCCTCGTCTGGTCCGCCTGCCAGATGATGTCTGCCAGGGTGGCGAAAACCTGGTGTTCCTGTCCTCTATGATCCACGCCCATGCCGATGAGCTGTTCCCCGGTATGGAAGTGAAAGGCTGCTACCAGTTCCGGCTGACCCGTAATGCCGACCTTGAGCTGGAGGATGACCTTGAAGACCTGGCTTCGGCTCTGCGCGGTGAGCTGCTGAGTCGCCGGTTTGGTGATGGCGTTCGCCTTGAGGTTGCTGATAACTGCCCGGAAGAGCTGGTTCATTTCCTGCTCAAGGAGTTTGGTCTGACAGACCGGGATCTGTACCAGGTTCATGGTCCGGTAAATCTGACCCGGCTTATGGCGGTCGGAGGATTGGTGGATCGGCCGGATCTGACCTATTCCGGATTTTCCCCGTCGATACCGAAGTTGATCCGCAGCAAGGAATCGATGTTTGATGCGATTCGCAAGCGGCCCATTCTGCTATTGCACCCGTACGAGAATTTCAGTCCGGTGGTTGATCTGCTTCGTCAGGCTGCGAAGGACCCTCAGGTTCTGGCAATTCGACAGACTCTTTACCGCACCGGCGCAGACTCGGAAATTGTTGAGGCCCTGGCTGATGCTGCCCGTCGGGGCAAAGAAGTGACTGCGGTCATCGAATTGCGGGCCCGATTCAGTGAGGCTGAGAACCTGGAGTTGGCCAGCCGGCTTCAGGAGGCGGGCGTCATCGTGGTCTATGGGGTGGTTGGCTATAAGACTCATGCAAAAATGATTCTGATTGTCCGGCGGGAAGAAGGGCGTTTGCGCCGTTATGTCCACCTCGGGACCGGTAACTACCACGCAGGCAACGCTCGACTGTATACCGATTACAGCTTTATGACGTGTGACGAGTCCATCAGTGATGACGTCAACAAGTTATTTCAGCAGCTGACAGGAATGGGTAAGGCTCTGAAAATAAAGAAACTTTTTCACTCGCCATTTACATTACACCCGCGTCTGCTGAACCTGATTGAGCGTGAAGAACGCTTTGGAGAGAAAGGCCGGATTATCTTCAAGTTTAACGCGTTGACGGAGATCCAGCTAATCAAGGCGCTTTACCGGGCTTCTCAGGCTGGTGTGAAGATTGATCTGATTATTCGCGGTATTTGCTGCCTGCGACCGGAAGTACCGGGCCTCTCTGATAATATTCGGGTGAGATCCATTATCGGGCGTTTCCTGGAACATACCAGGGTGTATTACTTCGGTAATAACGGCCGCCCGGATGTCTATTGCTCAAGTGCTGATGGTATGGAGCGCAATTTGCTCAGTCGTGTCGAAACGGCCTTTCCTCTGGATGACCCTGAGCTGGTTGAGCGGGTGCGAGACGATCTGGATGCCTATCTGGCGGATAACTGTCAGTCCTGGGTGCTGCAACCTGACGGTAGCTATATCCAGAATCAACCCGCAGAGGGCGAAGAGCGCCTGGCTTCCCAGCTGGTTTTGCTAGAACGGCTCACCGGAAAGACCTGATTTCTGAACTGGAGAATGTATTTGAAGACCAAATGGATGATCGCCGGCGTCGGCGTATTGGCTGTGGCCGGTGGGCTGCCCTGGGGCGTAGGCTACGTTACCGAACACCAGTGGCAGCAGGTAACCGCGGAAGTGAACAGCACACAACCGTTCCTGCACGTGGAAACAAAGAGTTACCAGCGGGATATTCTGGGTGCCCGGTTCAATGGTTCGATTAGCCTGAGAAATCCTGACACCGGAGAACAACGGCATCTGGATTATCAGGTCAATGTGACTCATGGTGTTACTGGCAGCCTGATGGAGTTTCAACCTGAGGGAGGCTGGTCTGCCGAAAATGCCGACTGGTTTTCCGGCGAGGAACCAAGGCTAACCCTGGAAACCCGGGTCTGGGGCACTGCAGTTCTTGAACTTGAAGCGCCCGAAATGAAGGTCACTGATGTTGATACAGGAGAGACGCTGGCTTCAAGTGGCGGCCTGGCAAGAATTGAGATCAGTGACACCGGGGCGCAGGCTGATGCTTTGGTGGTATGGCCCGCCGTGACCCTGACGGGGCCGGACCTGGATATTCGGATCAATGACATCCGGCTGGAGCAAACAATGAGTCATTTGGCCAGTCAGGTGTGGACAGGCTCTGGTGAGATTCTGGTGGAATCGATTGCGGTGGCTCCGGCTCAGGAAGCGCCGTTCACGCTCCAGACAATCTCGGTTAGCAACAGCAGCGAGTCGATCAATGATGGCGAGCGGTTAGATTCACGGATGGTTGCCGAGGTTGCCGGCGTATCAACGCTTGATGAGAGTTATGGTCCACATCGACTGGTCTTCGCGTTGTCAGGACTGAACGTGGCGGCCTGGAGTAGCTTGACGGAGAGCCTGTCTTCCCTGCAGGAACTGGCGATCAACCCGACATCAGGTGGTCCGGAGCAGTTTGAGCAGCAGATGGCTGCCATGCTTCAGGCGGAAACCTCCTTCCGGGATCTGGCTGCTGCAGGATTCTCTTTAGGCTTCCCGGAGTTGCTTGTGACGACACCGGAAGGTGTGGTCGAGGGCAGCGCCCGGATATCCCATCCAGAGCTTACAGAAAACCAGAAGGACGAGATGCTGATGGTAATGCAGCAAATGACCGGAGAAGTAGATCTCGGTCTGCCACTGGCCCTCGCGGATGCGTATCCGGATTTCCGGATGCAACTGGCGCCCCTGATCAAGCAGGGGTTTCTGGTACAGGACGGGGGTAGGTTGACTCTTGATGCGAGCATGAAAGATCTCATGCTGGACGTGAACGGTATGGAGTTTCCTCTGCCACCGTTTCTCTGAGCCGAACATCAGGATGCCCGGTAAAAAAAAGCCCCGTTTCCGGGGCTTTTTTTGTGCTATCGGGTTTAACGGAACTTCTTTTGCAGTGCCGCTTCTACTGCAGGATCGACAAACTCCGATACATCGCCGCCCAGAGATGCTATTTCCCGGATCAGGGTCGAGGAGATGTAGGAAAGGTGGTTGGCGGGTGTCAGGAACACGCTTTCCACTTCCGGCGCAAGCCGGCGATTCATATCCGCTAACTGAAATTCGTACTCAAAATCAGAGACTGCTCGGAGACCGCGAAGGATCACTGTGGCGCCCTGCTCACGGACGAAATCGGCTAACAGGTTGCTGAAGCCGGTGACGGTGACGTTGGGGACGTGCGTGGTTGCCTGGCGGACCAGTTCACAGCGCTCTTCCAGATCCAGAAGCGGCTGTTTCTTGGGGTTGTAGGCGACGGCGACGACGACTTCGTCAAACATGCGACCGGCTCGTTCGATCAGATCGGTGTGACCGTTAGTGATGGGATCGAAGGTGCCAGGGTAGATCACTTTAGGCATGCACAGCTCCTTTCTTTATAAGAAGCTAGGATAGCAGCATTTTTTTGCCATCTGTAGGTGTGGGCCACCTAGGGCACCTTGTCGGTGCGCAGACGATCCGCCCCGAGTGGCCAGTCAATACAGGTTCATGCGTCTATCAGTGCTCTAACCGGTCAACCGTTGAGCCAGCCTGGTACTGTTCCGTGCTGCCAGGGCATAGACCGAGAGCTGTGGATTTGCACCGATACTGGTTGGGAAAATCGAAGCGTCGTGGACGCTGAGATTGCCGATCTGATGGTGTTCTCCAAACCCGTTGACGACTGAGGTTTCCGGATCTGAGCCCATGGCGCAACCTCCCATCTGGTGAGCGGTGAACAGGCGGACACGATGGGGGGCCATAGGAAGCTGGTTGATGGCGACTTTGGCTTTGGCCCAACTGGTGTACCAAGCGGCATCGAGGTGCATCGGGCGTACTTTTTCGGCACCGGCAGCAAACTGGATTTCGGCCATGGTGTGAAAGGCGTCCCGAACGCCGGACCAGAGGTAATCGGTGACCGGGTAGTCCAGTACGGGACTGCCGTCATCGCGCAGGGAGACCGTGCCGCCGGGGCTTTCCGGGTGAAAGCCGTCCCGGAGCAGCGCGATGACAGACTGCATATGGGGGAGGCCGGTCATGTTGTTGATCTGGGATTCACCGTGGCCGGGGATCACGCCACTGGACATTCCCGGGTGCAGGGGCGGTACTTCAAGTTTGTAGCCGGCAGGGCCGTCAATACCGTTGCGGAAGTTGAATTCGTCGGAGTAAATGGATTGAGGTGCGCCGTAGTAAGGGTCGACCCGTTGGGGCATCTGGGCAACGGTGGCGTTGACCGGGTGTATGAAAGACCGTTTGCCGAGACAATGATTCGGGTCAGGAATGTCGGATCGCAGCAGCAGGGCGGGACTGCCAATGGCGCTGGCGGCGACCACGAAGTGTCGGGCTTTAAGGGTCACCCTGATCCCGGTCGGGGTGATGCCATCGGAGGCGAATGCTGAGGCCTCCAGGTGGTCGATCTGATCCTGTTTCATGACCAGCCGATCGGCACGCAGGCTGTGGAATAACCGGGCGTTGTTATCGAGGGCCCCGGGGATCGTGGTCATCAGGGCGCCCTGTTTGGCATTGGTCGGACAACCGACGCCGCAATAGCCCAGGTTCCAGCAGCCTTTGACGTTACGTGGAATGATCTGCCAGCTATAGCCGAGTTTCTCACAGCCCTGGCGCAGGACGTCGTTGTTGATATTGGGGGGCACTTGCCAGGGTGCCATGGAGTGTCGTTCTTCCCGGCCGTCAAACCACGGTGCCATGGCGTCCGGCCGGAGTTCTTCCAGCCCAAACGTCTCGGCCCAATAGTTGAGCGTGGGTGCCGGTGTGCGGAAGCTGCTGGTCCAGTTTACGGTAGTCGAACCGCCTACACAGCGGCCCTGTAAAATGGCAATTGCACCGTCCCGGGTTACCCGGCCCATGCCTTCCTGATAGAGGTTGGCATAGGCGGACTGCTCGTCCATCTTGAAGTCTTTCTGATAGTGCAGTCGTCCCTCCTCGACGAGGATTACAGATAGTCCGCTCCGGGCCAGAATCTCCGCAGTGGTGCCACCACCTGCACCGGTTCCGATAATCACAACGTCGGCTTCCGCGCTCTGGTTTTCGGCCAGGCTGGCGCCATCGGTGACGTTCCAGCCTGATTTCAGGCCCTGGGCAATACGGTCGGTCAATGACATGTTTGGCTCCGTCGTATCAGCTGGCATTCAGGCGTTTTGGAATTGAGGCAATGCGTCTACCGCATATTGCGGCGGTCCGGGATAGCCGGACAGATGCCAGTGATCACGATAGCCATAGAACGCCACATTGCTGATCTTGGTCAGCGCAATGTAGCCATTGTTGAACAAGCCGATCCGGCTGGTACGCCAGCGTTCCAGAAACGCATCGGCTTCTGCCGTTGTTGCATTCGGCCAACGCGACCAGACCCGTGCAACCGTTATCCGGGTGAATCCGAATGTCAGCAGATCAAACAGCCGTCGCAATTCCCTCTGATTGGCCGGCCCAAATTTGTGGATACCGGCATCTATTCGCTCGATCGTCCCGACAACCGCTCTGCTCCGGGTCTGGTGCTCTTCCGGCAAAGCGGGGCCAATGATAGCTGGTAGCAGGGCTTCGAACAGCGCGATGTCATCCCCGGTCAGAAACCGGAATTGGTAGCTGGTCTTCATCCGGAGGCCATCGTCACTGAGTCGGCCTGCTGGCTGCGTGGCGCAACCGCTGAGCCCCGAGGTAATACTAACGGTTCCCAGAATCAGGGCGCCGCCCAGCCCGGTTTTGAGAAAACTTCGGCGATCGAGGTCGGTAAGTTGCGACCGTCCCGATGAGGGATGGGTATGGCTGTGCATAGGTGGGTTCTCGTTATTGTTTTATTGAAGGCGCTGAATTCGCCCTCTCATCAAGGGCTGGCGTTGCCCGCCGGACCCAGCAGGGGGCACGGCGACTTTTTGCGGCAATTCCAGCTCTCGACAGATTCTCAGATCCGGGTTTTAGCGGATAAAGAACTTATAAACCATTTTGTGGGCCGCCGACCCGTGGGGCGCATAGACAAATTTGCCGCTGTTGAATTTCTGCTTGGTAAAAATGGCCCGGTGATGGGAGAAGGTGAGGAAGCCTTCGCGACCGTGATAGTGACCCATGCCGGAATCGCCGATGCCACCAAACGGCAGATCGTCCTGAGCCACGTGCATCAGCGAATCGTTGATGCACATACCGCCGGAATGGGTGTTATGCACCACTCGCTGCTGTTGGGTCTTGTCGTACCCGAAGAAATACAGGGCCAGCGGACGGGGGCGATCGTTAATATAGTGGATAGCCTCATCCAGGCTGCCGTAACTGACGACGGGCAGAATGGGACCAAAGATTTCTTCCTGCATCACCGCCATTTCCGGCGTGGTTTTCAGAACCAGCGTCAGCGGGATCTTGCGGGTGCCGTCCTTCAGGTTCTCCCGGGCCGGATTGATCTCCACCAGCTCAGCGCCTTTCTCCCGGGCGTCCTGAAGGTAACCCTGCAGGCGATTGTACTGACGCTCATTGATGATGGCGGTGAAATCGTCGTTGTCCCGCAAGCTGGGATACATTTCGGAAAAACGGGCGCGGAATTCGTCAACGAACGATTGCACCCGGTCGGCGGGGCACAGTACGTAATCTGGCGCAACGCACGTCTGTCCTGCATTAAAGGCTTTGCCGAACGCAATCCGCTGGGCTGCGTCTTCCATCGGGACATCCGGAGAAACCACGGCGGGGGATTTACCTCCCAGTTCCAGGGTGACCGGCGTCAGGTTCTCTGCTGCAGCCTTCATGACCAGCTTGCCCACGGAAGTGGAGCCGGTGAACAGCAGGTGATCAAATGGGCGCGCGGAGAAGTCTGCAGCAACGTCGGCCTCACCATTGATGACCGATACCAGGTCTTCAGGAAAGCTCGCCTCAATCAGTTCTTTGAACAGGGCGGAGGTGTGGGGGGTGAACTCCGACATCTTGATCATGGTCCGGTTACCCGCAGCCAGAGATGCCACAAGCGGGCCGACGGCAAGATACAGCGGGTAGTTCCAGGGGACAATCACGCCGATAACGCCCTTGGGCTGATAATGCACCTTGTTGCTGGCTGGCTGGAACAGCATGGATACATGCCGCTTCGAGGGCTTCATCCAGTCGCTGAGATTTTTCAGCGTGTAGTTGATGCCCTGGATCGACGGCATGATCTCGGCAATCAGGGATTCGTCTTTCGACCGGCAGCTGAAATCGCGGTCGATGGCGTCCACGAGCCGATCCTGGTTACTCAGTAGTGCCCGCTTCAGGCGTTTCAGGTTTTCCTGCCGCTCGGCCAGAGAAGGCATGGGATTGTTGCGGAACGCCTTTTTCTGATCTTCAAGCACGCGGTGAGTGTGCTGAATCAGTTTCTTGCTCTCGGTGAGCTGAACGACAGTGGCTCCCATGATGCTCTCTCCTCTTTGGCTCCGATCAAAATCTGTTAACTGGCTGTTATTTTTGGAAAGCGAACGACCGGTGAAAAAGTGCTCAACTTGCGTGTGGAGGTATTATTAGAGTATATACTCTAGTGAGTCAAGCGGAGATGGCGGGCTCATCTTGCCATCTGTGAGCTGTACAACAAACGCCGAAGGTTTATGAAGACAAGAGACAAAATACTGCTCTCCAGCCTGGAGTTGTTCAACGAACGGGGCGAGCGCAACGTCACCACCAATCATATTGCGGCGCACCTGGCCATTTCACCGGGTAACCTCTATTACCACTTCCGCAACAAGTCGGACATCATCTACGAGATCTTCCTGGAATATGAGAAGCTGGTGGATTTCTATCTGGACATTCCGGAAGACCGCGCCATGACTCTCGATGACATGGCCTTTTATCTGGAATCAGTGTTTGACGGTCTCTGGAGTTACCGGTTTTTCCATCGTGATCTGGAATACCTTCTGGACAGTGACCCGAGACTGCGGCAAGACTATCGCGAATTTACCAATCGCTGTCTGGCGGCAATCAGTCGCATCTTCGAGAAGTTGGCAGAGGCGGGAATCATTGAACCTCAGGAAGAAGGTCTGCGGTCCGCCATGTCCCTGAATGTGTGGTTGGTGATTACTAACTGGATGGCATTCCTGAAAACGGCCCATGCCGCCGAGGCGTCCGCCTGTCTTACGCTTACAGAGCTGAAGCAGGGTATCTATCAGGTACTGACCCTGGAAGTTCCCTATCTGACTCCGGCTTATCGTGAACGGGTGATGGCGCTGAGGGAAAAATATCGCCCGGCTCTTCACGGCAAGTGCGATCAGGATTCTGAGGTGTGTAAGTAAAACCCGAAAAAATGATCAGAAAGTGATCTGACCTGGAACTTTAGTCGAACATAAGAGTCACTAAGAGTGACGTTAGGAATTCGGATTTTCCTTGCGTCTTCTGAGTGCGATCTCAGGTTTTAGCACGTCGCAAACCCTGACGTTTAACCGGCCTGCTTTCTGGTAGGCCGGCTTTTTTCAACTTTGCTCAGGTGGCAGCGTCGGTTTCCCCGGCATCTCCTTCCAGCCAGTCGATCAGTGCCTCCCGGCATTCGTCAACACCTCGCTTTGATGTTGCAGAGAACATGATCAGATGTTCCACGCAGCTGTATGCTTCCAGTTTTTTGGCAATGCCCAACATGGCAGTTTTGGCCTGGCCAAACTTCAGCTTGTCAGCTTTGGTGGCCAGAATCATCAGGGGCAGGTTGTTATGCTCGCACCATTCCACCATCATTTGGTCGAAATCGGTCAGCGGGTGGCGTATGTCCATC
The DNA here is from genome assembly GCF_018860425.1 of Marinobacter sp. F3R08. Lineage (GTDB taxonomy): Bacteria > Pseudomonadota > Gammaproteobacteria > Pseudomonadales > Oleiphilaceae > Marinobacter. The sequence continues at coordinate 528,198 of NZ_JAHKPI010000014.1, forward strand.
ACCAGAACCAGGCCGCGAAGGCAGCGTCGGTCATTCAGGTAGTGGCCCAGGTGCTTTTGCCAGTCATCTTTCATATCCCTGGATACTTTGGCATAGCCATATCCGGGGAGATCCACCAGTCGGCACTGTTCCCGATTGAGGGAGAAAAAGTTGATCAGCCGGGTGCGGCCCGGAGTCTTGCTGGTTCGGGCCAGTTTTCCATTAACAGTGATGGCGTTCAGCGCACTGGATTTACCGGCGTTTGAGCGACCGGCAAAGGCGACTTCCGCGCCAATGTCAGGCGGACACTCGTCCAGACGGGAAGCGCTGATAAGAAAACGGGCGCTGTTAAACGAGAGGCTTTTTTGAGTCAGATCAGGGTCCACAGCGGTTGGCTTTCCTTTGGATTTCAGTTATCGGGGATTAATGTATAATGCTACACCAATTCCGGGCGGCGCGCTGCGCGCGACCGCTACCAGCCCCGGTTTTGAGCCTGACTGGTCAGCGCCTGCCGGCTGCAAAGCGAAGAATACCTTTAAAAGATGAGAGAAGCGGAGCGAGCATGAAAAAACTGATCGCAGGAGTAGTTCTCGGTGTTGGCCTCACAGCGATGGCGCACGGGGCTGGAGATCCTCAAGCAGGCGAACAGAACGCAGCGGTATGTGCTGGTTGTCATGGCCAGAATGGCGCCAAGCCGATTATGGGTTCTTATCCGAAACTGTCAGGTTTGGGAGAAAAGTACCTTTATCGCCAGCTGACGGCGATACAAAGTAAAGAGCGAAACATTGCTGAAATGACCGGTATTCTGGACAACATGTCGGATCAGGATCTGCAGGATCTGGCCGCTTATTTTGCCGGTAAGGACATGGTCGTCAGTCAGGCCAATCCGGATCTGGTCGATCAGGGCTCTGCTTTGTATCGTGGCGGCAATATGGCGACCGGCGTTCCAGCCTGTGCCGGCTGCCACAACCCGACAGGTGCTGGCAACGAGCCTGCCGGCTATCCGGCCCTCGGCGGTCAGAATGCCGACTACCTGGTGAAACAGCTGAAAGCCTTCCGTGATGGCCAGCGCAATAATGGTTCCAACGCGGCCATTATGATGGATGTGGCATCCAAGCTGACGGATGCCGAAATTGAAGCGGTCTCCAGTTACATTTCCGGCCTGAACTGACGCCGCCGGTATGTTCCTGTAAACCCCGCCTTGTGCGGGGTTTTTTGTTGCCTTTCGTTTCTGTAACTGCCGGTCAGTGGAACTTTTCAGCTGCGCTGGGTCATAATCCCTCAATCACGAAATTCAGATAACCGGAGATTTTTCATGTTTCGATCCTTCAGAACAACTTTCCTGCTGTTGTTGGCGCTGTCTGTTGCTGGCCTGGCCAATGCCGCAGAATGGCAAGAAGGTACCCATTACAAGCGCCTGGACAATCCGGTACACACTGACAGTGAGTCCGGCGTCGAGGTGGCAGAAGTGTTCTGGTATGGCTGCCCTCACTGCTACAACTTCAAGCCGCTGATTGAGGACTGGGCGGCCAATGCGCCGGATTACGTCAATTTCGTAAAGATACCGGCGGCGCTGGGAAGAAACTGGGAGCCTCACGCCTATGCGTTCTATGCCCTCGAGGCCATGGGCGAGCTGGATAAGGTCCACGATGCCCTGTTCGATGCTCTTGCTGGCGAACGCCGTCCTCTGAATACACCGGAAGCCCTGGCTGATTTTGTGGCGGATTACGGTGTGGATCCTGATGAATTTATCAGTACTTACAAAAGCTTCGGTGTAAATGCCCGTATGCAGAAAGCCCAGTCGAAAATCCGGGGCGCCCGGATTACCGGAACACCGACCATGCTGGTTAATGGTAAATACACCGTCAGTGCCTCTATGGCGGGTAGCCATGAGGCAGTTCTGGAGGTAGTGGACTATCTTGTTTCCAGGGAGCATGGTGAGGCGGAATAACGCGGAAATGCGGAATGTGGCCCGAGCATAGCGAGCAGCCGGCCGGTTGAGGCCGCCATTATGTATAAGCGTATCCGAAAGCAGTTGAATGGCATCCTGAAGCCGGCTGGCGGGCCAAGGGGTGCCTGTTCCGGAACCGAGCATGTGCCGGACTTTGAGCCGCAACGGCACGTGCGCCTGCTTACCTTCAATATACAGGTGGGTATCAATACCTCATCCTACCGCCATTACCTCACCCGAAGCTGGCAGCATGTGCTGCCTCACCGTAACCGTATCGAGAACCTGGACCGGATTGCGTCCCTGCTGCGCAGTTATGACGTGGTGGCGTTGCAGGAGTGCGATGGGGGCAGTCTGCGCAGCGGCTACATCAATCAGGTGCAATACCTGGCTGAAGCGGCGGGTATTCCCTATTGGTATCAACAGCTGAACCGGAACCTCGGTCAGTTCGCCCAGCATAGCAATGGCCTGTTAAGTCGGTACCGACCGCTGGATGTTACCGAGCACAAGTTGCCCGGACTGATTCCGGGGCGAGGCGCTATCATTGCCCGCTATGGAACCGAGCAGGATCCTCTGGTGCTGGTGTTGATGCATCTGTCTCTTAGCAAGGCGGCTCAGCAGCGTCAATTGGGCTACGTTCGGGAACTGATTGCCGATTATCGGCATGTGGTTTTGATGGGGGACATGAATGCCCATGCCGAGCAGCTGCTGACCAAGACCCCGTTGCGGGAGACGGATCTGGTGCCGTTGCCTGATACCGCCCACAGCTTTCCGAGCTGGCGTCCGGAGAAGGCGCTGGATCATATCCTGGTGAGTCCGTCGCTGGTAATCAGACGCTCGGAGGTGGTGAGTTATCCGATGTCGGATCACCTGCCCATTGCGATGGATGTGGCGTTACCTGAGGGTTACCTGGAGAAGTTCTGAGAGTAAGAAGTCACAAAAAAGCCCGGCACATAGGCCGGGCTTTTTTGTGAAGGCCAGATCAGGAATTACTTGATCTTGGCTTCTTTGTACGCAACGTGCTTACGGACAACCGGATCGTATTTTTTGATCTCGATCTTTTCCGGGGTGTTACGCTTGTTCTTGTTGGTCGTGTAGAAGTGACCAGTGCCTGCTGATGAAACCAGCTTGATTTTCTCGCGCATGATGCGGCTCCTTAGAATTTCTCGCCGCGGGCACGAAGATCGGCCAGCACAGCGTCAATGCCTTTTTTATCGATGATGCGCATACCCTTGGTGGATACGCGCAGCTTCACGAAACGCTTCTCGGACTCAACCCAGAAACGGTGGTTCTGCAGATTCGGCAGAAAACGACGACGAGTGTGGTTCATCGCGTGGGAAACGTTGTTACCGGATACCGGACGCTTACCGGTAACCTGACAAACTCTGGACATACTTGCCTCCGACCTGAGCAATGGTCTCAATAATACGAATTCGTTTTTAATGCGTCTCTGGTTGCTAAGGAGCCGTTACGCTCCCATTCGCGCCTCTAAACTGAACGCTGCTCGCCAGACGCCGCCAGAAAGGGACGCTTTTATACCAGAACTCACCCCCCAACGCAAAAAATTGTTGGGAATTTGGCCAATTTTCCGGCATTGACGTGCACAGCGTTAAACCAGATTTTACATCAGACCCCGTTCAGCGAGTGATATTACCTCACCATGGCCCACAACCATATGGTCAAGAACCCTGATATCCACCATCCCCAGCGCGTCCTTGAGGCGACGGGTCAGTGAAATGTCGGCCTGGCTCGGCTCGGCCACGCCCGAAGGGTGGTTGTGTGCAAAAATCACCGCCGCCGCATTGTCCTCCAGCGCCTGCCGCACCACTTCTCGTGGATACACTGCGGCGCCGTCGATGGTACCCCGGAACAATTCGCGGTATTGAATGACCCGATGGCGATTGTCCAGGAAAAGGCCGGCAAACACTTCATGGGGATAGGTGCCCAGGCGGCTGGTGAGGAAGCGGCGAGTATCTTCCGGAGAGCGCAGAGGATCTCCCTGGCGCAGTGGCTCATCCATGACCCGGCGAGCCATTTCCATGGCCGCCTGTACCTGGGCATACTTTGCTGTGCCCAGGCCTTTGATGCCACAGAACTGGCGTTGCGAAGCGGTCAACAGTCCCCGCAGGCCGGAAAATTCGTCAATCAGGTGGCGGGCAAGTGCCATCACTGGCATGCCAGTGGTTCCGGTGCGGAGAAAAATTGCGAGCAGCTCGGCATCGGAAAGGGTTTGTGCACCATGGGCTAGCAGGCGCTCCCGCGGACGTTCGTCCGCAGGCCAGGCGAAGTCTGTCATCTTGGCTTCCTTGCATTGGTCCTGGCGCTTCCTGCGCCGTAACGGGCATCTCAGAGTTACAAAGGTTACTTCAAAAAGTAACAATCGGTAAACGTATGCCGGGGCTGGCAGGCTGTCGCTCCGGCCTGAGCATGCTATCTTATAAGCCTTTCATTTTATGTGGAAACGGAGCCCCTATGGCCGTCAGACGAATCCTTCTGGGTGTGACCGGTGGTATTGCCGCCTATAAGAGCGCTGAACTGGTACGCCAGATGAAGAAGGCAGGCCTTGAGGTGCGGGTGGTCATGACCCGGGGTGCCGAAGCTTTCGTGACGCCGCTGACGTTTCAGGCCCTTAGCGGTGAGCCGGTCCGGACATCCTTGCTGGATCCCGAGGCAGAAGCAGGCATGGGACATATCGAGTTGGCAAAATGGGCCGATCAAGTGGTCATTGCGCCGGCATCGGCGGATTTCATTGCGCGGCTGGCTCAGGGCATGGCAGATGATCTGCTGGCTACCGTCTGCTGTGCAACCGAAGCGCCCATAGCGGTCGTGCCGGCGATGAATCAGGCAATGTGGAGCAACGGGCGGACCCAACGAAACATCCGGCTTCTTGAAGCGGATCCCCAGATTGAGTTGTGGGGCCCCGACCAGGGTGCACAGGCTTGTGGTGATACCGGTCCTGGGCGGATGCTGGAGCCCGAGGCGATCCTCGGGATGCTCAATACCAATGAGTCACAGGCGCTCGCCGGTAAAAACGTGGTCATTACTGCTGGCCCGACCCGTGAACCAATTGATCCGGTTCGCTATATCAGCAATCACAGCTCGGGGAAAATGGGCTATGCGCTGGCCAGTGCGGCCCGCAAGGCAGGTGCCCGGGTCACGCTTGTCAGTGGTCCCGTGATGCTGGCGCCCCCTGCCGGTGTTGATGTGCGCCCGGTGACAACAGCGGAAGACATGTTGCAGGCAGCCTCGGCTGCCGTCGATGAAGGCTGCGACCTCTTTATTGCGACAGCCGCAGTTGCGGATTATCGCCCTGAAACCTGCGCCGGAGACAAGATCAAAAAGTCCAGTGATGCGATGGCGCTTCCACTGGTACGTAATCCGGATACCCTGGCGACCATAGCAGGGCGCACAGATGCACCGTTTACTGTGGGGTTCGCCGCAGAAACCACCGATGTGGCCAGTTATGCGGTCGGTAAAATGCAGCGTAAGAAGCTGAACATGATTGTAGCCAATGATGTGTCGGTCCCGGGGCTGGGTTTCAACAGTGACGATAACGCGGTCATCGTGTTCTGGCCGGACGGCCAGGCGTCGATGGGGCCGGACAGCAAAACGAACATTGCCCGACAACTCGTGGCAATGATAAGCGAACATCTCGACCGGGCTGCCCGCTGACTCAGCGCGGTGCACCAGGTCATTAAACCGACAGGATCCTCAATGAGCAGGAAAAATCTTCAGGTACGTATTCTGGATGACCGTATCGGCAACCAGATTCCCTTTCCCGCATATGCCACCGAAGGGTCTGCCGGCCTTGATCTTCGCGCGTGTCTTGACGAGCCGCTGACTCTGGAGCCAGGCGATACGAAATTGATCCGGACCGGGTTGTCGATCCATATTGCAGATCCGTCTCTGGCAGCGATGATTCTGCCCCGGAGTGGCCTCGGCCACAAACACGGGATTGTGCTTGGCAATCTGGTGGGATTGATCGATTCCGATTATCAGGGCGAGCTGATGGTGTCCTGCTGGAACCGGGGTAGTACCAGCTTTACGGTCGATGTAGGTGAACGCATGGCTCAACTGGTGTTGGTGCCGGTGGTTCAGGCCGATTTTGAAGTGGTTTCGGAGTTTGACGCCAGCGACCGTGGTGCCGGTGGTTTCGGTTCCACTGGAACCCGGTGATCGGGAGGCTGCCGGCCACGCAGAACGTCGTGCCGGCGTCTATACTTTGCGGATAATTGCGTGTCCAGGACGATAAAATTAAAACTGCAGGATGGACTATGAAGCTGAGTAAAAAGAAAGATGCCGACGCGTCCGTTGATGAAAAACCGGCAAAGAAGGTGGAAAAGAAGAAAAAGGCCGGTGCCTCGGGACCAAAGTTGAAACGGCTCAATTCCGTGGCGGTGAACCAATCAATCGTCGTGGTCCTGGCGGGCGCGATTACCGTTGCATTACTTCATTTTCTGGTAGTCCAGCCTTCGGCAGAGGAGCGTTTCGGCTCCGTGGCAACCATGGAAGCTGATGCTGCGGCATTGCGACTGAATCAGTATTTCGATCAGGTCCAGACTAGCGTCAAGGGGCTGGCCACCCAGCCGCACGTCATTCAGGCCCTTAACAGCAGGAATGAAATTCCGGTAACCGAGAGGCAACTGGCGGGTGCACTGCCTGGCATTGAGGCGGTCCATCTGTTTCCCTACCGGGACATTCCTCGAACTGCGAGTGGAGATGGCCTGCTGGGCTTCTCAGGGCTTGAACTGGCCCGGCGTGCAGAAACCGGCCAACGACTTTTTCCTGACGCTTTTCCACGGGATAAACGCTGGTTTATCCAGTTGGCGACCCCGGTACGCAACCCTACTGGCAATGCGGTCATTGGAAGCCTGTTGATCATTTTTGACTCCGCTCAGATTCAACCCTTGCTGCAAGTAGTCAATGCCAGTCTCGGAGGTCAGCTTGCACTGGTACAGACCGTGTCCGGTTCATCACGAACGGTAGTCAGCAATGGCAATGGCTCGGGGCATTCTGAGTCCCGAAGGCTGACGAACCCTGACTGGACGGTGACCTACACGCCTGCGAGATCGCCTGTCGCGACGGTGAATACGGTAATGATCGCCCTTCTGGTCGGAGTTCCTGCGCTGGTCGCGGCCATTATCGTGTGGGTTCTTCTGGGCGGCGCCCAGAAAGGTCTGCGGCAGGATGTCGCTGCCATGATCAAGTGGGCTCACAAGGTGTTTGGCGGAGAAAGGGCGAAACTGCCGGCTTTTCGCTGGGATATGGTAGCGTCAACCGGGGAGGTGCTATACCGCCTGTCTCAGGTTGTTGATAAACGCGTCGCGAAGGCGGGAGAAACTGCGAAACCCCGTAAGGCCAGTTCAGGAAAGGCCGGTTCCAGTGCTGTTCAGGTCAGTGAAGAGCCACTGTTTCAGGACAAGGACATGCTCGACATCGACATGCTTGATGGCGATGATGATGTTCTTGGATTTGGCGGTGTCGACGAAGCAGTGTTTGGCTCGGATGACACCGGCAGTGCTGACGGCGTGGCTCTGTCACAGGTGGCGCTTGACCAGGGTATCTTCCGGGCTTATGACATCCGGGGGATTGTGGGTGAGACGCTGACCGCCGAAGGAGTGGAAGTCATCGGCCGCGCGATTGGTTCTGAAGCACTGGTGCGCGGTGTCGACAGCATCTGTATCGGTTATGACGGCCGCCACTCCAGTCCGGAACTGGCAGACTCGCTGGCACGGGGTGTGATGGCTGCCGGATGTGATGTGATTCATGTTGGTGCTGTGCCCACGCCGGTACTCTATTTTGCTACCCATGAACTCCAGACCGGCTCTGGAGTTATGGTGACGGGAAGTCATAACCCGGCCAACTACAACGGTCTTAAAGTCATGTTGAACGGGGAAACTCTCTGGGGAGAGGGTATCCAGAAACTGTATCAGCGTATTCAGACCGGCGATTTGTCCAGTGGTCAGGGTGCCCAGCGTTCCGAGGATGTCCGCCGAGCCTATTTGGACCGGATTGTTGGTGATATAGCGGTAGCTGCACCGCTCAAGGTCGTGGTCGATGCCGGCAATGGCATTGCCGGTGAACTTGCGCCTATGCTCGTCGAGGAGCTCGGCTGTGAAGTGATCCCGCTGTACTGCGAGGTGGATGGTGATTTTCCCAATCACCATCCAGATCCCGGCAAGCCAGCGAATCTTGCAGATCTGATTGCCCGGGTGGAATCGGAAGGAGCCGACATCGGGTTGGCCTTTGATGGTGATGGTGATCGGCTTGGCGTGGTGACAAACTCAGGCAAGATCATCTGGCCTGATCGCCTGATGATGCTATTTGCCCGGGATGTGGTCTCCCGGAATCCCGGCGCCGATGTTCTCTTCGATGTGAAGTGCAGCCGCAGGCTGGCCGGTGTGATATCAGAAGCCGGTGGCAGGCCAATCATGTGGAAAACCGGCCACTCCCTGATGAAAGCCAAAATGAAGGAAACCGGCGCCCTCCTGGCGGGCGAAATGAGCGGTCATATCTTCTTTGGCGAGCGTTGGTACGGCTTTGATGACGGACTGTATTCTGCTGCCCGGTTGCTGGAAATTCTGGGTATAGAGGATCGTCACAGTGATGAAGTCTTCGAGGATTTCCCGGAAGATGTCAGTACACCAGAGCTGAATGTCGAAGTGACTGAAAGCTCCAAGTTCGACATCATCACCCGCCTTGGTGAAGCCGGAGACTTCTATGACGGCAACATCAGCACGATTGATGGAATCCGTGTGGACTACGCGGATGGTTGGGGATTGTGCCGAGCTTCAAACACGACCCCGGTGCTGGTTTTGCGTTTCGAGGCGGAGACCGAGGAAGCATTGGAGCGTATTAAGGCTGTATTCCGGGATCAACTTCGAAAGGCTGCGCCGGATCTGGCGGCGGAGTTCTGACCTGTTGGTCCATCGGCGATTTGCAGAAACGTATTAACTCAGGATGGACAAGGCGAAAACATGGCGCTGGATCGTGAAACAGCAATGCAGGTGGCTTCGGTACTGAGCCGGGGGCTGCCCTATATTCAGAGATTTACAGGCAAGACAGTGGTCATTAAATATGGCGGTAACGCCATGGAAAATGAAGACCTGAAAAGCAGTTTTGCCCGTGATGTAGTGCTGATGAAACTGGTGGGCATCAACCCGATTGTTGTGCACGGCGGTGGACCTCAGATTGGCGATTTGCTGGCGCGACTGAACATCCAGTCCCGGTTCGTGAATGGTATGCGTGTCACCGACTCCGAAACCATGGACGTGGTAGAAATGGTGCTCGGTGGTCAGGTGAACAAGGAAATCGTGTCCCTGATCAATTCCCACGGGGGCATGGCGGTAGGGCTCACCGGGAAAGACGCCAATCTGATCCGGGCCCGTAAACTGGAGGTGGTCAACCGTTCTCCCGAGCTGGAGCGGCCGGAAATCCTCGATATCGGCCATGTTGGCGAAGTCGCGAGTGTGAATGTGGACGTGATTGACATGCTCACCCGCAGTAATCTGATTCCCGTGATCGCCCCGATCGGCGTGGGCCCTGACGGTGCCTCCTACAACATCAACGCGGATTTGGTGGCGGGCAAGGTGGCCGAGGCCATGAAAGCCGAGAAACTGATTCTGCTGACTAACGTTGCCGGGCTAAAGAGCAAGGAAGACAAAGTGCTTACCGGACTCACTGCCAGGCAGGTCAATGATCTGATCGAAGACGGGACCATTCATGGCGGTATGTTACCGAAGATCCGCTGTGCCCTGAACGCCGTGGAAAATGGCGTTCGCACATCCCATATTATTGATGGCAGAGTGGCTCACGCGTGTCTGCTGGAGATCTTCACTGATGAGGGTGTCGGCACCCTGATTTCCCGTAACTGACGGCACCCGACAAGGAGTCTCCCGGATGAAGCGCTTGCTTGCGACGCTGATAATACTGATTTTAATCGGCTTTATTGCATTCAAGGCTGGTGTCTGGTGGTTGGCAGACCAGCGCTTGGCTGAAGCCAGACAGGCGCTTGAATCCTATGGTGTGCTGCATCGTGGCAGCATCAGTTCCGGTATTGAAGGGCGGTTGGTTCTCAAGGGTGCCAGTTGGCAGGACTTCGAGCTTACCCAGCCTCTTGATGCTGCCCGCGTGGAGCTGGATACCGGTTCTCCTGTCAGCGTGTTGTCCGTTCTTTTCGATCCGGCCAGTATGCCGGCACAATGGACCCTGCGCCTGGATGGCCTCGGTCTGACTCTGGAACCGACCATGCTTCGGAACTGGGTTACCGCAGAAGGCGTCAACAGCGAAGGGGATCGGGCGTTGTTTGCGCTTTCCTGTGCTCCGGACCCCCGTCAGCAACTGAGTACCGGAGATCTGGTTCGGATGGGGATCACCGGGCTCTCTGGCGATGGCTTCGTGCGTCAGACACCGGGAGCCCTCCATGCTGAGCTGAATACCGTCAGCACAGGCAGTCTTGAGCTGAACTGGCCAGAAGCCCGAATCCGGATACAGGATTCAGAGGTGTCCGTTGCCAGTGGCACAAAGCCATTGAATCTTACCCTTCGCGATGGTGGCCTGATGCGTCGCGTTGCCGCCTATTGTGCACGTGAGGCCGGTATCGAAACCGGTGAGTGGGCTGGCCGTGCGATGGGCGCGCTCACCGCTGGTCTTGAAGCCCGGGGTCTGGTAGCCAGTGAACAGCTGAGGGCACTTTACCGGCAGTGGTTACTGGAGGGTGGCGAGCTTGCCGTGAGCCTGCAGCCCGATCAGCCCTGGTTCGGAATTCCCGTCAGAGCGCCGGAGAATGACGATGAGGGATTGAGCTTGCAGGTTCGTTACAACGGTGCCGGTGTGCCAGACGTGTATCTGACCAAGGCCGAGCCTGTCATTCAGGAAGCTCCGGACGTGGCGGTTGAACCTGTCGTGCCAAGGGAGGATCCGGAGACCGAACGTTGGTATCCGGCGGATCTTGAGAGCGCCGACCAGTGGATTGATCGGCAGGTACGGGTAACGCTTTCAAACGATAACGTTGTTGAAGGCCGTCTGGTGAGCGTCAGCGAACGGGAGCTGGAAGTGGCTCGTGTCGTTGCCGGTGGTGAAGTGGCCTATCCTATGTTGATCCGTGCCATTACCGGCTTTGAAATTTGGCGTCGTGGCCGTCCACAATGATTCCAGCCGGGATCTGAGAGGAACTTATGCCGCAGTCTGATAGTAAAACCGTGGCGGTGCCGGGTATTCGTGACATGCTTGCCCGTTTGATATCGCTGCCTTCCATCAGTAGCGCGTCTGCGAGCTGGGATCACAGTAACGAGCCAGTAGTGCGAACCTTGGCGGAGTGGCTCGAGGCGCTCGGGTTTGCTGTGGAAATATTGGAAGTGCCAGGAATGCCCGGCAAGTTCAACCTGATCGGAACACTGGGCAGAGGTCCGGGAGGTCTTGTACTGTCTGGCCATACCGATACGGTGCCCTTTGATGACAAGCGCTGGCAGAGCGACCCCTTTACCCTGACCGAACGGGACAATCGTTGGTATGGCCTGGGTACCTGCGACATGAAAGGCTTTTTTCCTCTGGCCATCGAAGCGGCCAGGGCGTTTGTCGGGGAAGATCTGAAAGAGCCTCTGATTATTCTGGCCACGGCCGATGAAGAGAGTTCCATGGATGGCGCCCGGGCACTGGCAGAAGCCGGCAAGCCCAGGGGACGTTATGCGGTCATTGGCGAGCCAACCAGCCTGAAGCCGGTGCGGATGCACAAGGGCATTATGATGGAGCGCCTGAAGTTTGAAGGCCAGTCGGGGCATTCTTCGAATCCGGCCCTGGGCCGCAATGCCATGGAAGGAATGCACGAAGCGCTGAGCGAGCTGCTGATGCTTCGATCAGCCTGGCAGGAGAAGTACCGTAACCCGAACTTTGAGGTACAGTTTCCGACCCTGAATCTTGGCTGTATTCACGGCGGAGACAGTCCCAACCGTATCTGCGCACAGTGCGAGTTGCACTTCGATCTGCGTCCACTGCCGGGCATGGACATGGACACGCTGCGCCAGACCATCCTGAGCAAGATCCAGCCGATTGCAAAGCGCCGGGAGCTTGCCCTGGAATTCGAACCCCTCTTTGATGGGGTGCCGCCGTTTGAGACACCGGCCGATGCCGCTCTGGTCGAAGCCTGTGAGAAGCTCACCGGACATACCGCCCACGCCGTTGCTTTCGCCACGGAAGCGCCCTGGCTGCAGAAGCTTGGCATGGAAACTCTGGTTATGGGGCCGGGGTCCATTGATCAGGCGCACCAGCCGGATGAATTCATAGAACTGTCTCAGCTGGAGCCAACGGTGGAGATTTTGCGAGGGCTGATCCGACGGTTTTGCCTTTAGGCCGGAGTCCGGGTCAAATAGGGGCTCCCGACAGTCTTCAATCAGACTGAATTGCAGGCAGTGTAAAGAAAAAAGCTTGGAGTATGTGAATTGAAATCAAACGACTGGCTGCATGGATTTCGCCACTCTTCCCCCTACATTAACGCCCATCGTGGTCGAACGGTGGTGCTGACCATCCCGGGGGATGCCATCGAGCATGGGAATTTCATCAATATCATTCATGACATCGCGCTGCTGAGCAGCCTCGGTGTGCGGCTGGTTGTAGCGTTTGGGGCCCGCACGCAGATCCAGGCACGGCTGGATGCCGCCAGTGTCGAGTCGTCGTTTGCAAAAGGTTTGCGGATTACGCCGGAAGAGCACCTCGCGATGGTAATGGAAGCGATTGGAGGTTTGCGAGCCTATCTCGAAAGTCAGCTTTCCATGGGACTTGTTAACTCGCCCATGCACAATGCCCGTATTCGGGTGACCAGTGGCAACTATGTTGCTGCCAAGCCTGTGGGTGTGCTCGACGGGATCGATTTCGGTCACACCGGGAAGGTACGTCGGGTGGATGTGGCCGGTATCGAGAAATTGCTGGAGCTTGGTCATATCGTGCTCTTGCCGCCGATGGGTTACTCGCCCACCGGGGATGCCTTCAATCTTTCCTATGAAGATGTGGGTAGTCAGGTCGCAGCAGCGCTGCAGGCTGAAAAACTGATCGTGTTCATTGATGATTCTGGCTTGCTGAAAAAGGATGGAGGTTTGATTCGGGAGCTGTCAGCGCGTCAGGCCTCCGACCGTCTTGCCGCCGGTGAGGTCAGCGGACACGATGCCGATCTGCTTCGGGCCGCCTGTGATGCCTGTGTGAAGGGCGTACGTCGTGCCCACATTATCAGTTATGTCGACGATGGAGCATTGTTGGAAGAGCTCTTTACCCGGGATGGATCCGGAACACTGGTCAGCGGTGACCATTACGAGCGGTTCCGTCAGGCCAGGGTGGAGGACACCGGAGGAATTCTGGAGCTGATTCAGCCTCTGGAGGAGCAGGGCATTCTGGTTCGCCGTTCCCGTGAGATGCTGGAAACCGAGATTGACCGGTTTGTCGTGGCTGAACGGGACGGCACGATTGTGGGATGCGCGGCCCTCTACAGTTACCCCGAAGAGCGTGCCGGCGAGTTGTCCTGTTTTGCGGTGGATCCGAATTATCGCCGGGCTGGACGGGGTGATGAGATTCTGGCGATGGTGGAAAAACTGGCTCGGGGGCAGGGTATTCAAAAGCTGTTCGTGCTTACGACCCAGACCGAGCACTGGTTCCGGGAACGGGGCTTTCAGCCTTCGACCGTGCAGGCCCTGCCGGGGCCAAAATTGGCTTCCTATAATGCCCAGCGGAACTCAAAGGTGTTCTTCAAAACGCTCTGACAGGGCGGTCAGATCTTCAGCCCTCTGATGTGCGGGCTTTTCTGACAGTGTCTCTACCGCCTGATAAAAGCCTGGAAAGCTGTACTCTTCGTCCCGAAGCATTTGCTGGAACGCTGGAACGTATTGATTGTACTGGCGAAACAGTGCCAGATTGGCATTGTTCAGGCTCACGGGTGCCGGGCCGAAAGGTCCGGGCTCGGGCCATTCTTTGGTCAGTTCCTGATAGGCCGCCGCCAGGCTTTCGAAGAGGGCGGCCTTGTGGTTACGCAGTTGTGGGTCTGGCAAGCTGTTCTGGCGAGAGTATAGAGTCTCCAGTTGTGAGCTGAAGTCCTCGACCAGGGCAAGGGTCTGGTTTCGGCGAGAAAGACGGCCCAGCGCCTCCTCGAATTGTCCGGGTTTACCCTGCTCCAAGAGCCAGAGTCTGAGCCCTTCCAGCTCCACTGCGGTGGCAAAGCTTTCATTGAATGCGGTGTCATTCGCAATATAGACCACCCGATGGGCCAGCTCATGGAAAATCAGCGCGACCATGCGGTTGTCCGTCAGTCGGATAAATCCGGTGTGCAATGGATCATCAAACCAGCCCAGTGTGGAATAGGCCGTCACGCCACCAATGAGCGTATCGAAGCCTCTGTCTCGAAACCGGGTTTCCTCGGTGCGTGCATCCTCCAGGCGGAAGTATCCCCGGTAAGCCTGACAGCCAAGAATCGGGTAACACCAGCGGTGAGGTTCCAGTGAGAATTCAGGCACAGCCACCAGGTTCACGACCACCCACGATCGATCGAGTTGGATGTAGTCTGTAAAAGCCTCCCCCACAGGAAGTGCCAATCGTTGATCGGCGAATGTCCTGGCCTGTTGTGCCAACTCGAGTTTTGCTCGTAACGCTGGCGGCGTTGTGTCGTCTGCAAGGACTTTCTCCACCGGTTGTCCTGACATCATCAATGACAGATGACCACTGACAGCCTGCGAGTAGTAACCTAGGCTTGAACAGCCGTTGAGCATTGTTATCAGTAGCAAAAATGGATAGATCTGACTAAGCTGTTTCATGAGCCGCGATGTTTTGGTGGATTGGTTTGCCTGCGGAGGCCAGGCCGCTATAGTACAATCATGGTCTCGATAGTAGCAGTTGGTGGCATCCGTCATCGTTTCAGGGACGTAAGTCAGTAGCGGGCCGTATGTTTGATGGCCGTTTCTGCTTTGGAAGATATCAGGTATTCATGGATCCGAGAGAACGTCGTAGCAGCCCCCGACAACCCATCAAGCTAGCCGCCCAGATTGATCTGGGAAACGGCGACGCCTGCCCGTGTCAGATTTCTGATTTCTGTGCGGAAGGTCTGTTCATTCGTTATTCAAGTGAAACCTCGAAGAAACTGGACAGGGCTTTTGCGTCCGGCACGCCGCCGGAGGTGGTGGTCCGTTTTCGTGGGCTGGATGGCGCTCGCCGCCATGAACTTCATGTCAACATTGTCCGGCGAATTGATGGCGCTATGGGGGTCAATTTCAGCCGGCCGAATCCGGCCGCGGTTGATGCCATCCTGCAGCAATGCGGCAGCTCACGCAGGCAGGAGCGCTCTTCCCTTCGTGCTCCGAGCGACAGGGTCCAGTTTGTCCTTCACCAGTCGGCCAAAGCGGTAATTCAGTTCATCGAGCCATTGATGGATAGCTGCCTGGCAAAGATGATTGAAAGTTTGAAACTGGCGGCCAAAAACGCATCGAATGACCAGCAGGCCAATGACTATATGGATGGCTCGGGTCAGATCCAGGCCCGGCAGCGGGGCCTCTGGCATCAGATGGCACAAAGTCTTGAATCGCCATTGAAACCGGCCCCCAAGGGGTTTCCCGGGGCTGAGCTGTCGGTGGTCGACAAGGGTGAGTTTGAGGATTGGCTGACCATCCGGGTGATGGTGACCAAGGCAGATACCCAGTATCGGGGAGACTTGCTGCAGCTTAAACTTCGGTTGGATGAACTTGGCATCGCCAATGCCACGGGGCACCACAATCCCCTTGGGCCATCCCTGGTTTGTGAGGCCTTTCATAACGGTCTCAGCCAGGTTAAAGCGTCCAGGGAGGTGGAAAAGGTTTGCCTCCGGGTCTTCGAGCAGACGGTGTTACAGCAGTTAGGTCCGCTTTATAAAGAGCTCAACGACATCCTGATTCGACATGGTGTTTTGCCGGATCTGGATCTCAGTAAATATCTGAGCGAACAGGCCGGGGCGAAATCGGAGGAAAATAAGACGCCGGTTCAGCCAGAGCCGGTTGCCGAGAAAACTCCGGCGCCACAGCCACAGCCACAGCCACAGCCACAGCCACAGCCGAAGCCGGAACCAGAGGCGAGTGACGAGGGTGAAAGTCAGGCCCGGCCAGGTCGGAAACCCGGAATGTTGGGTGGCGAATTCCGGAGCTATGCCCAGGCGGCACAGACAGCGTTCGCAACGGTCCGCAATCTGCTTAACACACTTAGTGCCAGTCGTGTGGCGAGGGGGGATCCGGAACCTCTGCCGTTTCAGCCCAATGCCAGACCCCTGTCGTCCGGAGAGCTTCAGCGAGAATTGCAGCAGTTGCAGACGCAGCCTGTAGAGCCTGAGGACGAGCTGGCCCCTCTGAAGGAACGGGTGGTAGAGCAAGTCAAAGCAAGCGGTGATAACCGACTGGATGAAGTCCAGCAGGAAACTGTTGATGTGGTTGACCGGTTTTTCAAGTCGGTGGTCGAAAGCCCGAAACTCAGCGAGTACGCACAGCAGTGTATGCGGCAATTGGAAGTACCGGTTTTAAAAGTCGTCATGAGAGATCCTGCATTCTTTGACGATCAGGACAGCCCGGTTCGGGGTGTTATGAACCGCCTGGCGCAATTGGGAGTCAAAGGCGGGCGTGTCAATCCGGTGGTTCAGCGTCGGGTTGATGAGCTGGTCCAACGGATTACCACGGATTTTGAGCAGGACACCGGGGTGTTTGAGCGGGCGGTTGATGAGCTGGATACCCTGATTGATCGCCAGAATCTCGTATACCGCAGGAACGTTGAACGTGTCACGGCCGCTGCGGAAGGCGCACAGAAGGTTGCTGAATCGAAAAAGGCCGTAGCAGGAGTGCTGGATCAAAAACTTGGTGGGCGCAGAGTGCCAAAGGCGGTACTGAGCTTGCTGGATGGCGGCTGGCGGGACCTGCTCTCGTTAACCTGGATCCGGCAGGGCCCGGACAGTCAGCTCTGGCAGGACTATCTGGCAGTGATTGATTCCTTGCTGTCTTTCGCGGACGAGCCCAACGGTTCTGTCAATCTGCCGGAACTGCTGCGGGTCATTCAGGATGGCCTCTCTTCCATCTCCAGCAATCATCTCCCTTCTTCGCAGATCCGGGATGAGCTCAAGCAATTTCTGATTCGCAGCCCGGAGAACAACCCCGAGCTGGTTGAAGTGCCGCTCGAAAAGCCAGCGAAACCGGATGCGAAGGAACGGTCTTCCCGGGAACAAAAGAGTTTGCAGCGATGGATCAACCGGGCCCAGAAACTGCGCACCGGTGATTGGCTTCGTGATCAGGACAAACCGGACGAGCCTCAATACATCCGTCTGGTCTGGGTGGCTCGTGGATTCAGCCGTTTTGTTTTCGTGAATCATCAGGGCATGCGGGTGGTGGAGCTGGAGCTGGAGGGTCTTGCACGGCAGATGCGTAAAGGCATTATCGTTCCCGACAGTCAGTATGAACGACCTCTGGTGGATGAGAGTATTGATAGGATGGTTCGCAAGGTCTACGACCAGCTATCCTGGGCTTCTACTCATGATGAACTGACAGGCCTTCTCGGGCGTCGGGAGTTCGAGCGTATGCTGGATCAGCAGCTGGCCCGTCGTGAAGATGAACGCTCCCTGGTACGCCTGGATCTTCGTCGATTCCGGCTGTTGAACGATACCGCTGGCTACCAGGCCGGCG
This sequence comes from Marinobacter sp. F3R08, assembly GCF_018860425.1. GTDB lineage: Bacteria > Pseudomonadota > Gammaproteobacteria > Pseudomonadales > Oleiphilaceae > Marinobacter. The sequence continues at coordinate 545,784 of NZ_JAHKPI010000014.1, forward strand.
ATGAGACGCTCAGGCAGGTTGCAGATATTCTCCGCAATCAAGTTGTTGATGGCATGCCGGTGGCCAGACTGGCGGGTAACGAGTTTGCCATGCTGGTGCCCTCCGAATGTGCCAGTGATACGGCAAAAGGTCTTGTCAGAGCTGTGGAAGCCGCCGAGTTCAGCTTTGGTGGCCGGGACTACAAGCTGTCTGCCAGTGCCGGTATTGTCCCCACATTGCCGGCACTGGCCAGTGCAGAACGTTGGTTGCGGGCCTCTGAACAGGCGCTGTCTGCGTCCAGGAAACTGGGGCATGGGAGGGTTTCTGAGTATGCTCTGGGTTCCGAAGATCAGGCCCGGCAGGAGCAGATTGCGGCCAAGGTTGCCAGCCTCAGCGATCTGAATGAAGAGCGCATGTTACTGCGCTGTCAGAAGATCATACCTCTGCACGCGAAGGCCTCCATGGCGGCGCAATATGAGGTGCTGATCAGCATGTACGATGACGACGGCAACCTCATTACCGGTCTTGATTTTGTCCGCATGGCAGAACGTTATGATCGCATGCAGGCGGTGGATCGCTGGGTCGTAGGCCATATGCTGGACTGGCTCAGGGAGCAGGCGCCAGACCCAAGGCACTTCGGTGGTGTGTGTATCAACCTGTCCGGCTACTCTATGAACGACGAATCGCTGCTGGAGTTCATTTACGAGAAGCTCAGTGAGAAGGATGCGCCTATCGAGAGATTGTGGTTTGAGATTACTGAAGCCTCAGCGATCAACGACGTTCAGTCGGTAGCGGATTTTATTGTCGAGATGAAAGAGCTTGGCTGCCGTTTCTGTCTGGGCAATTTTGGCAGCGGTCCCAGTTCATTTGAGTTTATGCGCTCGTTGCCGGTGGATCTGATCAAGATTGACGGTACCTTTATCGGCCAGTTAACGACCAGCGAGACAGATCGTGCGATGGTTCGGTCCATGGTGGATATGGCTCATTACATGAATCGGGAAGTCATTGCGTCCCAGGTGGAATCCCGGGATGTTCTGGATATGCTCCGGCAACTGGGTGTTGACTACGGCCAGGGCTTCGTTGTCGAAAAACCCCGTTTGCTCGACAGCCTCATTTGATTCCGGCACTCTTCTGACATGTCACAACGCCATCCGATTATCGCGGTTACCGGTTCATCCGGCGCAGGGACCACTACCACCGGCCAGATCTTTAGTCGGATGTTCGCCAGTGAAGGGCTGAATGCCGCGGTAGTCAGTGGTGACAGTTTTCATCGATACAACCGGGAACAGATGGCACGACTGGCCGCCAAAGGCCAGTTCGGTGAGCGTAACCACTTTGCCTTGGCCGCCAATCACATCGACAAGCTGGAAGCGCTTTTCTACGATTACGGGCACACGGGTAACGGCCGGTACCGGCAATATGTTCACGATGAGGATCGTAAGCTGGTGGAAGCCGGGCACAAGCCGGGAACTTTCACGCCCTGGGGAGCCTTGCCTGCCGATACGGATTTGCTCTTCTATGAGGGCTTGCATGGGGGTGTCATCAGCGAAACCTGCAACCTTGCCCAATATGTTGATCTGCTCATCGGGGTGGTGCCGATTGTGAACCTCGAGTGGATCCAGAAGATCCATCGGGACACCCACAAACGGGGGTACAGCCAGGACGCGGTGGTTGAAACCATCATCAACCGCATGGACGACTACGTTCACGATATCGTGCCCCAGTTTTCCCACACCCACATCAATTTTCAGCGGATTCCGCTGGTCGATACCTCCAATCCCTTTGTTGTCCGGGATGTGCCCACCGAAGATGAGAGCATGCTGGTTATCCGGTTCAGGGATTCCTCGGAAGTCGACTTTCCTTACCTTCTGCAGGTGATTTCCGGAAGCAGCTTGTCACGGCATGACACTCTGGTGATACCCGGTACAAAAATGCCGCTGGCCATGGATCTGATCGTCAGACCCATGGTGCAGCGGCTGATTGCGAGAAAGCCATTCGCCTGACCGGTTTCAGATTTCAGGCGGTCAGTCGGCCGTCACGGTAGTCCTGTAGAGTCTGTTCGATTTCTTCCCGGCTGTTCATCACAAACGGACCGTACTGGACAATCGGTTCCCCGATAGGCCTGCCGGCAATCAACAGCAGGCGCGCACCGGCCTTGCCGGAGTTCACACTAATCTGGTCGCCGTCATTGGCCAGAATGTTAGCGGCGCTGAGCTGTAGTTCAGTGTCGCCAAGTCGGGCGCTGCCCTCGTACAGATAGAGCATGGCGTTATGGCCCTCGGGCACAGGCAGCGCGAGCCTGCTGAACGGCTTCAGATGGATATCTGCGTAGACCGGTTGAGTGCTTCGGTCTGGCATGGGTCCTTCATGGGACTGGCCGTCCACGACGACCGTCCCGGCGATCAGCTTGATTTTGCTGCCCTCGACGGCAATCTCCGGGATTTCTTCAGGCTGGATGTCCTGATAACCCGCTTCACCCATCTTTTCTGCCGCGGGCAGATTGAGCCATAGCTGGAAGCCCCGCATCATCCCTTTTTCCTGCTGGGGCATCTCTGAGTGAATGATGCCGCGCCCGGCGGTCATCCACTGTACCCCGCCGTTACGCAGATCGCCCCGGTTGCCCAGATGATCCTCATGCAGCATGTGGCCATCGATCATGTAGGTCAGGGTTTCGAAACCCCTATGCGGGTGTGCCGGAAAACCAGCGATGTAGTCGGCGGCCTCGGCCGAACCGAATTCGTCCAGCATCAGGAACGGGTCCAGGCGAATACTCTGTCGCTGTCCGATGGAACGCTTGATACGCACGCCGGCACCGTCAGAGGTTTCCAGGGTGGGAATGATGTGTTGCAGGGAACGCAGGGTCATGATGTCCTCCTCTCGATTGGTCCTGACTCTATTTAAGCGGGATGAGAGGAGAGAATAAAACGCAGAAATCTGCGGAGGGGCATCAAAAAAACTGATGAACCGGAGGCACTCTGTTTCAGGTGCCTCCGGGTGCCATTACTCTACGTTGCGGGAGTAGAAAATTTCCAGCATCTCCCGGCGCAAGCGATCTTCAATGGATTGTGCTTCTGTGGGATCCAGGTCACTGGCGTTCACTCCGAACACATAGTTGTCGAGTTTGAAGTTCTTCAGCATCATCTTGGTGTGGAACAGATTTTCCTGATACACGTTGACATCGATCATCTGATAGGCGTTCTGGGTGTCTTCGGTCAGATAGTTCTGAATCGAATTGATGTCGTGATCAATGTAGTGCTTGGTTCCGTCCACGTCCCGGGTAAATCCGCGCACCCGGTAATCCACGGTCACCACATCGGAATCAAAGCTGTGGATCAGGTAGTTCAACACTTTCAGTGGAGAGATCAGTCCACAGGTTGATACATCGATGTCGGCCCGGAATGTGCTCACGCCGTCGTGTGGGTGGCTCTCCGGATAGGTGTGTACAGTTACGTGGCTCTTGTCCAGGTGCGCGACGATGGTATCTGGCAACGGACCCGGCGATTCTTCGTTGTCGGGTTCTTCTCCGTTGGTGAGCTCATGCTCGGCAATCAGCATGGTGACGGAGGCGCCATGGGGCTCGTAATCCTGCCGAGCGATGTTCAGAACGTTGGCACCGATGATCTTGACGACGTCCGTCAGGATCTGGGTCAGCCGCTCGGCGTTGTACATCTCATCGATGTAATCGATGTAGGCCTCGCGTTGTTCTTCGGTCTGCGCATAACAGATGTCGTAGATGTTAAAGCTCAGGGATTTGGTCAGGTTGTTGAAACCATGCAGCTGGAGTTTTGATTCCATGCTCAGCCCCTCCGGATCTTGGAGATGAATGACTGCAGAGTCGCGTTTATGCGCTCTGCCAAGGCCGCCACCGACTACTGACCGGGTTGTTCACCTTTTGCGCAGACCGGCGGAGAGGGTGCGTATTATGCACACCGCAAGTGACGTTGGATAGTATTTGCACTGACATTTTAGCATCCGTGATTTCCCCTGCGTGGGACCTCGCGGATTGGGCGTCGGAAAGGCTCCGGTCGCCCCTGGCAAGCTTGTCCCTATGCCTCTTGAAGCTCATAGCTGTGGCTGATTTCCACACCGGCCTGTTCCAGCATGATTGACGCGGAACAGTATTTCTCTGCCGATAGACTCACGGCTCGTTTAACCAGACTTTCTTTGAGCTGGTTCCCGGTGACTACGAAATGCAGATGGATTCGGGTGAATACGGCCGGTACGGCATCAGCCCGCTCTGCTTCAAGCTCGGCATGGCACGCGGTCACGTCCTGCCGGCTTTTTTTCAGGATGCTCATGACATCGAAGGAAGAGCAGCCCCCGAGTCCCATAAGCAGCATCTCCATCGGCCGGGGGCCCAGATTCTCGCCACCATGGTCGGGTGGTCCATCGAGCTGGACGCTGTGTCCGCTGCCACTGGTGACTTTGAAACTGGCATTGCCGGTCCAGTCTACGATTGCTTTCATTGGGGCTTCTCCCTTGTGATTGCGCAGGGCCATAGACAACTGCCGCCCTGATAAAGACGATATCAGGTGCGGATGCTAGCACAACCGACGGCATCAGGCAGGCTGATCACAGATACATGTTGTATACTCTTTCCGGTTGCCCGTAACAGACCTTCTTGCTATAAGTTGCAGAGTTCTGCAGGAAAAAAGCACGAATCCGCATGGAAAGCAGGGTGCATAACAAACATTGGAACACGCCAGTATCTGAGGAGGCACGACTCGCATTATGGCCACTATCGTCAAACCGGTTGAGCAGAGAACCAAACATCTCGACTATTTCCTTTCGCAGTGTCATCGCCGCCGTTACCCCGCCAAGAGTACGATCATCTATGCCGGTGACAAGAGCGACTCTCTGTTCTACATCGTTAAAGGCTCTGTAACCGTCATCATTGAGGACGACGACGGTCGAGAGATGATCATGGCCTACCTGAACGCCGGTGACTTCTTCGGTGAAATGGGGCTGTTCGACAATATGGATTCCCGCAGTGCCTGGGTGAAGGCCAAAACTGAGTGCGAAGTAGCGGAAATCAGTTACACCAAATTCCGTGAAATTGCCCAGCAGGACCCGAGGGTTCTGTACTTTATTGGCGAACAGATGGCTTCCAGGCTGCGCCAGACCACCCGGAAGGTGGGTGACCTTGCGTTTCTGGATGTGACGGGGCGTGTTGCCCGTACCTTGCTGGATCTGTGTAAGGAACCGGATGCAATGACTCATCCAGATGGCATGCAGATCAAGATCACTCGCCAGGAAATCGGTCGTATCGTCGGCTGCTCCCGGGAGATGGTCGGACGGGTACTGAAAACGCTGGAAGATCAGGGGTTAGTCCGGGTCAAAGGCAAGACCATGGTGGTCTACGGAACCCGTTAGGTCCTGCTGAGTACTCTTGTTCCAAAAGGCCGCTTTCAACAGCGGCCTTTTTGTTTAAGACATGTGCGTTGATAACGCCGGGTACCCTGCTCGGGAGATTGCAGGGCTGATGGTGTCATGCAATCAGGGCGACGGATTTTATCTGCATCCAGACTTTGATTCCAGGCTCCAGTCCAAGCTGGGCGACGGCTCGACTGGTCAGCCTTGACAGGAGTGGCGTCGGCCCTGCCATGAGCCTCACCAGGCTGATGCCTGGCGCCACATCCGGGTCAATCTGATCAATGACGGCTGGCAACAGGTTCTGGATACTCTGGTTGGAATTTTCGGTCAGCGCCAGACTGACGTCCCGGGCCAGCACCCTTACCCGAGCCCGGTCTCCCGATTTCAGCTGGTGATCGTTTCGGAGCCAGAGCTGGCCGCCATCGAACCGGAACAGCGCCAGATGCCAGTGCTCGTCAAGATCGATAATCCGGCCTTCCAGCAAGGCGCCGGCGTCGTCCTGAATGCGGAACGGATTGTCGGTGCCGGCCAGGGTTTCGCGCAATGGCCCCTGCGCGACCACGCGCCCGTCCTCCAGCATCACAATATGATCCGCCAGTCGTGCAACTTCGGCCGTTGAATGGGATACGTAAATGATCGGAATGGCCAGCGTGTCGCGCAGTCGTTCGAGATAGGGAAGGATTTCCCGTTTGCTGTTCAGATCCAGAGCCGATAAAGGTTCATCCATCAGGAGCAAGCGTGGACTGGTCAGCAGAGCCCGGGCGATGGCAACCCGTTGACGTTCGCCACCGGAGAGGCCCGCAGGCATACGGCCCAGGTGTGACTCCAGACCCAGCCAGCGCACGGCATCGTCGAATTGAATCTGTCGGTCACCGGCCGAAATGCGGTGGTACCCGAATTCCAGGTTCTTTCGTACGTTCAGATGTGGGAACAGGTGGGTTTCCTGAAACACATAGGCCAGGGACCGTTTGTGGGTTGGCAGGATGAACGTTTCAGTCTGCCAGGGCTCGCCAAGAACCGTCATCGTTCCAGGAGCGCTTTGCAGGCCAGCGATGCACCTGAGTAGCGTGGATTTGCCGCAGCCGGAATGACCGAACAGGGCTGTGATGCCGGTGCCGGGCAGAGTCAGGTCAACGTCGAGACTGAAATCGGGAAACGCGCACTGGAAGCGGGCGCAGATAGCACGGCTGTCGGTCACCGGATGGCTCCCAGACGGGCTTTGCCATTCAGCGCATAGAGTGTAACCAGAACCACGAAGGAGAACACCACCATGCCGGCAGAGAGCCAGTGGGCCTGGGTGTACTCCAGGGCTTCGACATGATCGTAAATGGCCACTGATAAGACTTTTGTTTCGCCGGGGATGTTGCCGCCGATCATCAGGATTACCCCAAACTCACCGATGGTGTGAGCGAAAGTAAGTACTGACGCCGTCAGAAAGCCGTTGCGTGCCATGGGCATCGCAACAAACAGGAAACGATCCAAGGGCGCGGCGCGAAGCGTAGCGGCGGCCTCCATAAAGCCGTTACCAATGGCTTCGAAGGCGTTTTGCAGAGGTTGAACCGTAAAGGGCAGGGAATAGATCACCGATGCCACGACCAGGCCCTCAAAGGTAAAGGGCAGTAGTCCGATCCCCAGAGACTGGGTTATCTGGCCAACCCAGCCTTCCGGGCCCATGACCAGCAGCAGGTAGAACCCGAGCACCGTGGGTGGTAGCACCAGAGGCAGGGCAATGACTGCGGCAATTGGCTGGCGCAGCCAGTGACTGGTGCGCGCCAACCACCAGGCGATCGGGGTACCAATGAAGAGAAGCAGCAGGGTTGTTGTTGCAGCCAGCCTGAGTGTCAGCCAGATCGGATCCCAGTAGGTTTCAAGCATCAGTTGTCAGTGTCGTAACCATAATCCCTAATGATGGCTATGGCGGTGTCCGATTTGAGGAAATCGAGCCAGGCCAGCGCCGCCTTGTTCCCGGTACCGCGATTCAGCAGGATGACCTGCTGATCAATGGGCTGATAATAAGATTGGGGAACATGCCACAGGGTGCCTTTCTCTCCCGGCCAGGCTTTTACCTGAGACAGGGCCAAAAAACCGGCCTCGGCGTTGCGGGTGGCCACAAACTGGAAAGCCTGTGCTATCGAATCACCACGCACCAGTTTTCCCTGGAGCGCCGGCCAATAGCCCAGTCGTTCCAGGACTTGCTGCGCGGCAAGTCCATAGGGTGCGGTCTTGGGGTTGGCAATGGCGAGCCTGGCGAAAGGCTGTTGTTTCAGAAATTCCTCGGCATCGTCGAATGCGTTCGGCGCCGGGCTCCAGAGTGCCAGTTTACCCCTGGCGTAGATAAACCGGGAGCCGGGAACGCCGGCCTGATGTTGTTCGATCAACGCCGGCCTGCGTACATCCGCTGCCATGAAGACGTCGAATGGCGCGCCATTCATGATCTGGGCGTAGAGCTTGCCGGTGGAGCCAAAGCTGGCGGACACGGTGTGCCCGGTCTCGGCTTCAAACTCCCGGGCCAGTTCTCGTGCCGCGTCGGTAAAGTTGGCTGCAATGCCTATACTGACTTCGTCCGCGTTGGCCACGCTTACGCCAACAAATGTGAAAAGCACCGCCAGAGCCCGGAGCAGGTGACGGGCTGGAAGGTAACCCATTCAGCATCCTTATAAATTCAATCGATAGTGACATCAGTGCATGGTGACCTGTCCGGGTACCCTGGCTTTACCTGCGAATCTGATGTCAGGCACAGACTCAGGAGATAGTTCCAGACTTCTTCCCGGTTGGTTTCGTTGAGCATCTCATGTCGGCCGCCATTGAACAATCGCAGAGTGACTTTCTCCAGCCCGGCCTCACGGATTGATTGGAAATGTTTGCGGGCGCCGCTGCCCATTTCTCCCACGGCATCAGCGCTTCCGGAGAACAGATGCACGGGCAAGTCTTTACGCCAGGCTGGCGGTGAAATATCCAGAATGCCTCCGATGAAATCCCACCAGAGCCCGACAGAGCAAATGGACCCGCAGAGTGGGTCCGCGATGTATTGGTCCACCTGTTTCTGATCGCGGCTTAACCAGTCTGAGTCTGTGCGGTTAGGACGAAATTTGCGGTTGAATTGTTCAAAGGTCATTCGGGTAACAAGTCGGCTCCGGTATCGCTTGCCGCGAAACAGGCGTATCAGGCCGATCAGTGCCCGGGAGGCCAGGAGTTGCCCCCGGGCAATACGGTTGGTCGCGCTGAGAATCAGGGTATCCAGGCTGGCACCATGGGTCTGAACATAGGCCTGGGCAATAAACGACCCCATGCTGTGGCCCAACAGATTGACCGGTAGTCCGGGAGACAGTGAACGTGCGTACTGAATCACCTGGTGCAAATCGGCAACCACACTGGCCCAGCCATGTTGGTCGGCATAGTGCCCCCGCTGCCCGGGAGGACAGCCTGGGCCATGGCCTCGGTGATGGTAAGTGACAACAGTGATGCTGTTTTCGTTCAGCCAGCGGGCCAGCGGTCTGTATCGGTCGCCGTGTTCTGCCATACCGTGACTGATTACAAGGATCCCGACAGGATTTGCCGGGCTGAAGACGTTTCCGGATATGGTGTGGCCATCATCGGCGGTCAGTGTCAGGGGATGTTCGTTCATTGTCGTGGCCCGTTTCCTTATTGTTTTCAGCGCTGGCCGGGCGTTGCCACTCCGGCGGTTTCCATAGGTGAGTGAGGCGAGACAATAATCTGCCGGGCTGGGCCATGTCGCGGAACAGGTCCACGTATTCGTGGGTCCAGAGGACAATCAGGTTGTTGGAGTGAACTGGCCGGGTGATGCCGTATTGGGGGGGATGTTGCGCGTCTTCGTCGACAAATGTGCCGAACAGGCGGTCCCACAGAATCAGGGTGCCACCGTAATTTCGGTCGATGTAACCGGGGTTTCGGCCATGGTGAACCCGGTGATGACTCGGGGTGTTGAAGATCAGTTCGAACCAGCCGGGCAGTTTTCCAACCAGGGTGGTGTGAATGAAAAACTGGTACACCAGTGACAGGGCATAGGCCACCCCGATCCACACGGGATTGAGTCCCAACAGCGCCAGAGGCAGATAGAACACCCACATACCGTTGAAAATATTGGTCGCATTCTGGCGCATGGCGGTAGAGAAGTTCATCCGCTCCGAGGAGTGATGCACCACATGAGCTGCCCAGAACCATCGTACCTTATGGCTGGCCCGGTGCATCCAGTAGAAGCAGAAATCCACACCGAGAAAGGTCAGCAGGATTGTGAGCCCGTTCAGCTCAAAATCAAAGACACGGTAGTGATAGCAGAGCGCAAAAACAGGAAAGGCAATGAGACCGGCGAAGAGGAGTTCAGTCACCTGGTAGCCGGCGCCAAGTGCAAAGTTCCTGACCGCTTCGCGGGTATCCATCAACCGGGAATCGTGACGGATCTTCCGGTACTCCCACAGGGTGACGATCACGAAGACCGGGGTGGCGACCAGAAAGATGAGCTGCCGCTCATCCAGTGCCAGCCAGGGAGACGCCAGCTGCCAGAGGGGAAGCAGACCGCTGTCTTCCAGCACGGCCAGTATCATATCGCTTAACACCATTAGATTCCTGTCGGTTTCCTGATCCTACGTGCAGATTCTGGCACGGAACAGGACGATCGGAATGTCGGTTCACGTCAGATTGGCTGACCAATTCCGCCAGTGCCGGATTCAGACCGGCTGGCGGTTTTCGCGGTAGACTTTCTCGAGCGCCCCGAGCTGTGGCTCCCATTGAGTCAGCCAGGTTTTGATGTCCTGAGGAATTCGCGCAGGCTTTGGCCAGGGCACCGGGTATTGCTCTGGCTGGAACAGAGGGGCAAACAGGGCGGCGGCGGTCAGGTCAGCGCGCGTAAACTGATCGTCGACCAGGAAAGGGCGCTGGGCATAGACCGCTGTCAGTTCGGTGAGCAATGCCTCCATTTGCTGCCGGGATTTTTCGGCGGTTTTTTCGTTGATCTTCATCCACTGACGCATCAGCTCATCAACTCGGCTAAAAGCCAGGCTGAGGAGTATCCGGTTATAGAAAGGCGTGCCTGCCGCCAGCATGGGCACCACGATCTTGGGACGTTGCAGGAAGTGGTGGTAAGAGTAGCAGCGAACGGCAGGGCCGGCCTCCTCGTCCAGCCGGCGCTCCCATGCCAGCGCCTGCTCGCGGATTTCCGGGTCTGCCGGTGTCAGAGTATGCTCCGGAAAGCTCTGGTCCAGGTAATCCAGGATCGCGCCAGAGCCCTGAACCACGTAACCATCATGGTCCAGCACCGGCACCGACGATGCTTTGCCGGTCAGTTTCCGGATGGCTTTCACATGCTGTCCGGGTAGCAGGTTGACCGTTTCATAATTCAGCCCTTTGTAATCCAGGGCCCAGCGGACTTTCTCGCAGTAATGGGAAATGGCAAATTGGTAGAGTTTCAGTGCCATGGGGGTTTCTCCTAGGGTCAGCGTACCAGCATACTGCCGGTGAGCTGGTATAAGAAGCCTCGTCGAGTTTTCACGGTGGCCTCGCCAGTCGTTGGGTTTTAAACTGTCGCGTGAAATCATACCTATAAGGGAACTGATCATGTACTCACGACGAGTTTCTGTGTTGTCCGTCGTCACTGCGGCAGGTCTGGCCGTCTCCGCCTGCACCTCACTACCGGAAACCAGCCCGCCGGTTTCCGCCAGCTATGCTTGCGGACAGCTTGATATAGCCGTATCCGGCCATGAGGACAGCGATCTGATCAGTGTGGATTATCTGGATCGACAGGTCTTGCTCAGGCCCGAAGTCAGCGCCTCGGGGGCTTTGTATGTGGCCCCTGGCGATGATCAGACCCGTTTCTGGATCAAGGGTGAAAAGGCAACTCTGACACTACAGGGTCAGAACTACCCGGAATGTCTGCAACCTGGCGATCCGGGCATGCCGTTCGAGGCACAGGGCAACGAGCCCTTCTGGCACGCGACGGTTGAGGGGGACGAGCTGTTGCTTACGCGTCTCTTTGAAGCGGAGAGAACCCGCCGTGTTCCGGTTGAACTGGCAACAGCAAACGGGAATGGCAGGGAATTCATGGCAACGCTGGATGATCAGCCCATGACGCTCACGGTGACTCACGAGCTGTGCGAAGACAGTATGTCCGGGGTTCAATACCCGGCTCAGGCGCGCCTGGTGGTCGGCAATGATGAGTTCACCGGGTGTGGGGGCGACCGTCAGCGTCTCTTGCGAGGAGCTGAGTGGGTTGTTGAAGATGTTGCGGACAAGGGCATCATTGACAGTTCGCGGATTACCATCGAGTTTCTTGAGGGTAACCGGATTGCCGGCAGGGCTACCTGTAATCGATACAGCGGCACTTATAAGCTCGGCGGAGAGGGCATCGACATCGGCCCATTGGCAACAACCCGGATGGCCTGCGCGCCCGCGCTGATGCATCAGGAAGAACGTTTTCTTGCGCTCTTGGACGAGGTGACGTCAGCCCGTATCGGGCAACAGGGCCAGTTGCTTCTGTCGACACCGGACGGCAGCAGGATGCGAGCGTTTCAGTCTGACCACGACAGTCCGTAACTCGCCAGTATTTCTGTGATTCGTCCTGTGTTTTGCAGGGCTTTGATTCCGTCAGACAGATACGCTGCCAGTTCGGGCGAATCGCTGGCCGCCGATGAAAAAGCGATTTTCAGCGGGGACTCGTGTATCACCGCGACCATTTTCAGGTTCTGGCTCGGGTCGAGTGTTAATTGCCGCTCCATGACAAAGCGGTCTTCCGGGAAAACATCGGCACGCCTTTGATGCAGTAATTCGATAGCCCGGCTCAGAGGCGCGAGACCGGACAGAATCCACACCCGTTCAGGATCGCTCCGGTGACGAGTAATATAATCGTCGAGCTCAGGTGAGTAGGCGTAACCGTTGATCGCCAGCAAAGTGAGCTGGTTCAGTGAATCAATTCCCTGGTAGTGCCAGTTGCTGTCCGGCTGGGCGTAAAGTGCAATGATAGAGTACCCGATGGCGTGTTCCGGAAAGATGAACTCTGGTGAATTGCCGGGTAGTGCTCCGACAATGGCATCAACGTATCCGTCCCGGGCCTGCTGAACTGCTCGTGCCCAGCTCATGTTGACGTACTCTGTTTCGATACCGGCCAGAGCGAATGCTTCCCTGGCGATGTCGATCATGTAACCTTCTTGTTCGGAGCCGGCCACGCAATTGTGAGGGCACCAGGGGTCTGCGGCGAGGACAATGCTCTTGCGGGTCGGTGTCGGCACCTCAGCGCCCCTGGTTGCCTTGACTGCGGTTTCTGGAACGGCTGTTCGAGGGTCTTCTGCTTGCGGGCAGGCGGCAAGAAAAAGGACAGCAGAAAGAACCAGGGCTTTTGCCATGCTGATAGACCGGTATGCCGAGAAGTCGGCTCTATCTCAAGCATAGACCCTGGTGTCGGGTATTGTCATGGACAGGCGGCCATTAGGCCGCGTTTTTGTTCCTTTCAGTGGAGGCCGCAGTCGGCACAAGTGCCCGGGCCAGGTCCGTCATCTGCAGTGTGCCAATGTGTTCACCGTCTCTCACAACGCGGAAACGTAACGTCATGTCGCCCTCTGACTTCAGCAACACCGACTCCAGATTGTCATTTTCGGAGATGTCGCCTGCAAAGCTCGTGTCACCGTTGTCCCGCTGAGCCATGACGGAGCGAACCCTGAGAACCCGTGCCCGATTGATGTCGCTGATGAAGTCGACAATATACGGATCGCCGGGATTGAGCAGAATCTCCTGAGGGTCTCCCTGCTGAACGACTTCACCGTCTTTCAGAATGACCAGATGATCCGCAAGTTTCAGAGCTTCATCCAGGTCGTGGGTGATGAACACAATGGTTTTCTGAAGCTCTTCCTGCAGTTCCAGCAGCAGGTCCTGCATATCGGAACGGATCAATGGATCCAGTGCCGAGAAAGCCTCGTCCATCAACATGATCGGTGCATCCGAGACCAGGGCGCGGGCTATGCCCACACGCTGTTGCATGCCACCGGACAATTCATGGGGATACTGATTTTCATTACCCTCCAGTCCTACCCGTGCCAGCCATTTTCGGGCATCGGCCTCGAAATCTGATGTGGTGTAGCCACGGATGTTCTTGGCCATGCCGGCGTTTTCAAGCACCGTCTTGTGGGGCAGCAAGGCAAACTTCTGGAACACCATCGACATCCGCTCACGACGGAGTGTTCTGAGTTGTTGCTCGTTGTAGCCCATGATGTCTTCGCCATCGATACGGATCTCGCCGTCGGTAGGCTCGATCAGACGGTTCAGGTGTCGTATGAGCGTCGATTTGCCGGAACCGGACAGTCCCATGATGACGGTGATTTCGCCGTCCTGCATGTCAACATTGATGTCCCGGAGCCCCAGGACATGGTTCTGTTTTTCCAGCAGCTCGGCTTTATCCATGCCCCTGCGGACATACTCGAGACCGACATCCGGGGTTGGGCCGAAAATCTTGTACAGATTCTTTATCGAAATCTTGACGTTTTTTGTCATGATTGTGGTCCTCACTGCTTCTGCGCAGCATTGATGCGCGCCAGTGACGCTTTCGTTACCCGGTCCAGAATGACCGCGAGAATGACAATGCCCAGTCCGGACACCAGGCCGACGCCCAGCTCAAGATTGCGTATGCCGCGCAATACCAGAACCCCCAGCCCGGGGGCGGACACGAGCGAGGCAATCACGACCATGGCCAGACTCATCATGATGGTCTGGTTAACGCCCGCCATGATATTGGGCAACGCCAGGGGAATCTGGACCTTGTAGAGTTTTTGCCTGGCCGTCATACCGAAGGCATCTGCGGCTTCGATCACGTCTTTATCGACCAGCCGGATACCCAGGTTGGTCAGTCGAACAACGGGCACAATGGCGTACAGAATGATGGCAATGCCGTACAGTTTGGATTCGGTGACACTGAACAGGAAGATCAGCGGTATCAGATACACAAAGGGCGGCAACGTCTGGAGCATGTCGAGGATCGGTATCATCCCCCGTTGCAAGTTGTCACTTCGAGACATGGCAATGCCGATCGGAACGCCCAATAGCACGCACAGGAAGGCACAAACAAAAATGATCGCAAGCGTCTGCATGGCGTATTCGTAGTAATCAATAAACGCCAGGCCACTAAAGCTGAGCGCAACGAAAGCCACCAGTTTCCAGGATTTGCTCACGAGAAACACAACCGCCATGAGGATCGGAATAATGATCCACCAGGGGGCACTGAGCATTGCATAAAGGGCGCCATCCAAAGCCCAGCTCAGAGGTTGTGTGACAGGGTCGAGCACCACGCTCAGACCGTCCTTCACAGCCAGGAACCCTTCCTCGAGGCCCTTGGTCAATTCTCTGGATTGCGGAAAGGCTGGACAAGCTTTGTTCAGCGCGTCCATGGACGGGAACGGAAGTTCCCAGATTGATACATCGGTGGTTTCCTCACCTTTGGATTTGGACAACAACTGCGCCATGGACATCGGTGCGTTGCTCTTGCCCTCGGCACACCAGTCGTCGAGGCCCAAGGATGAAAAAACAAAATCGTAGGTAGCCATGGTTTGTCAGGTTCCTGCGCGTATCTCCGCCAGGTTAACGGACATCCGGTTATCGGTAAGAGGAAAAGTCAGGGCCAAAGGGCGGCCCTGACCTGAGGTGCTCGACTCAGTTTCCAAGAATGGAAGCGAGCTTCTTCTGTGCGGAGTCGTTGAGCCACTCCTTCCAGGTTTCGGTGTTGTTGCTCAGGAAGTAGACGGCGGCCTCTTCTGCGGACGCGTTGTTTTCGCTCTTCCAGGCCAGAACCTGACTCATGGTGTCGGTCTCGAAGGTCATCTTGCTAAGCATGTCGGCAACTTCCGGCTCTCTCTCACGGAAATCGGTGGTGACCGAAGTCAGTACCGGTGCTGCCGGGAAGTCGGATACCTGGGGATCCGGGTTGTCCCGGTTCTGGTTCGCCGTGTGCGCCGCTTCCTTGTACTCGCCGAGATCAATGCGGGTCATATCGAACTTTCCGAGCGGCACGGTCGGGCCCCAGTAGTAGCCAAACCAGGGCTCTTCACTTTGCACGGCCGATGCCATGGAAGATGCGAGGGTTTCACCGGAGCCGTGGTTGAATACCTCAATGCCCGAGGCTTCCAGGTCGAGTGCCTTGATCAGGTTGTCGTTAACGATACGGCAGCCCCAGCCATCGGGACAGTTGTTGAACCGGGCATCAACCAGTTCCGGGTTGGCCATGATGCCTTCGATGGTTTTCAGTTCCGGGTGCTTATCAACGACGTAGGTGGGAATCCACCAACCTTCAACGCCACCGGGCGTGAGTACCTTGCCCAGGCGCTCTACTTTGCCTTCTTCCTCAAGGCGCTTGTATAC
The DNA here is from genome assembly GCF_018860425.1 of Marinobacter sp. F3R08. Lineage (GTDB taxonomy): Bacteria > Pseudomonadota > Gammaproteobacteria > Pseudomonadales > Oleiphilaceae > Marinobacter. Next base: position 561,486 of record NZ_JAHKPI010000014.1, read on the forward strand.
CTCGCCGGTAGAGTTGAGCCAGAGCTCGGTAACGATGTCAGGCTCGCCATTCTCCGCAACAGAGGTGATCGCAGGCACTGTATCGGAAGGAACCACTGCGACCTGGCAGCCGTAGCCCTGCTCCATAACAAACTTGGCCACGTTGGTAACGACCGAGGCTGATGCCCAGTTCATTTCGGTGATGGAAACTTCACCACATTCAGCCTGGGCCAGGGCGGGTACGGAAAGTGCGCACAGCAGTGCAGCAGACGTAAGCTTTCGCATAGTCGCTTCTCCTTTAATTGTGTTGTGTTTTTTTACGGGTGTTTTAGATAGTACGGAGCCTCGATCGGAAAAGATCGGGTCAGGGGGTATTTTCTGATCACCAACGTGATATGACAAAACAATGGGGGCTCGGTTAGTACCTACTTAATAGGATAACGATCCTTGCTCGAGTTACAAGGGCGTATCTGAAATGCGTCTTTCATGAAGACATGTTGCCGGGCGCTATCGTCAACAAGTTGTAGCATTTCGTCGTTAGAATCGGCACCCCTCAAGGGAGAATGCTATGACCGAATTGCGTGACCTGACGCCCCATACCATCATTTCCAGTGAGCAAGCGGCCCGGGATGGACGCCAACGTCGTTTGCTGCGAACGTTCCTGCCCGAACTGGTCACCCTCGAACGCATGCTCGCTGAGGCCCCGGAGCAAGTCAGCACCAAGGTGATTCAGCGGGTGGAAATGAGAGATTTGTCGCTGCCAGTCTACCGTGTAGACATTGGTTCTTCCCGCCCGGATGTGCCGGCGGTATTGATTGTTGGTGGCGTGCACGGGCTCGAGCGTATAGGCAGTCAGGTGGTGATGGCGTGGCTACAATCGCTGCTCGCCAGAATGGCCTGGGACGAACCTCTGTCGGCATTATTGCAAACCGTGCGGATTACTCTGCTGCCCATTCTCAATCCGGGTGGAATGTACCTGAATCAGCGAAGCAACCCCAATGGCGTGGATCTGATGCGCAACGCCCCCATTACCGCTCAGGCCCGCAGCGCTTTTCTGCTTGGCGGCCAACGGCTGTCGCCGCGTCTGCCCTGGTATACCGGAGACTCTGAGCAGGAGATGGAGCCGGAAAACCAGGCTCTGGAAGCGGTGATCGACGAACTGCTGCCGGGGCGCCCGTTCAGTGTAGCGCTGGACTGCCATTCCGGATTCGGCATGCAGGATCAGATCTGGTTTCCTTACGCATACCGGCGCAGACCCATGAGGCGTATCGCTTCCGTTATGGCACTGAAGCTGATCTGGGAGCAGGCGTACCCCAACCACGATTATCGGTTTGAACCCCAGTCCCGTCACTATCTCACGCATGGTGATTTATGGGATTACTTCTATAAACGGGTCAATCGTGAAAATCCGGGCGTTTTCCTGCCTCTTACCCTGGAGATGGGATCCTGGCGGTGGATCCGCAAGCGCCCGCGACAGCTGTTAAGACTGGACGGTTTTTTCAATCCCCTGGTTCCCCACCGGCACAAGCGGGTATTGCGCAGTCATCTGGCCTGGATGGATTTCCTGGTTCACGCCGCTGCAAGCCATGAAAACTGGTTGCCGGCACAGGAAGCGGAGTCCATGCTGAGGGAAGCGGCCATCATGCACTGGTATCGGGATTCTCACTAACGATCAGTGGGTCTGGGCATTCATCAACCGGAACGTTCGTATGCACTGGATTCTGTTGAGGGGGCTCACGCGGGAACATGCACACTGGGGAAGCTTTCCGTCCCGACTGCGTGAGGCATTTCCGGATCATCAGTTCCATATGGTCGATCTGCCGGGCACAGGTGTGCACTACCGGGAGGACAGTCCAGGGAGCGTGGCAGCTATTCGGGAGAAGGTCTCCGGGCGGGTCAGCCATATACCGGGTCCGTTCAGTATTATTGCGCTTTCCATGGGCGGTATGGTTGCACTGGACTGGGCCCAGCAGGCCCCCGGAGGCCGGATTCAGAATCTGGTTCTGATCAACACGAGCTCAGGATTCAGTCCGCCCTGGCAGCGTATGCGTCCAGGGGCATGGCCCAGGATTTTACGCCTGCTGACCCGACGGGAGCTATTTGACCGTGAGCGGGATATCCTCAGGCTAACGTCCAACCGTGAGGTGCCTCTGTCACTGGCGAAACAGTGGTACAGCATCCAGCGACAGCGACCAGTCAGTCCGCGGAATGCGGTAACCCAGTTAACCGCTGCGGCGCGTTACAAACCCGGCCATGGTCGTCCGCTGCCCGATGCTCTGGTGCTGGCCAGCCGGGGCGACCGCATTGTTCACTGGCGCTGCAGTGCGGCTCTTGAGGAACGCTGGCAATGGACCATGAAGCTGCACCCGGATGCTGGCCACGACCTTCCGCTGGATGATCCGGACTGGATTATCCGCCAGATCCGCACCTGGTTGCCCCGATAGCGTTGGTTGCTTGACGCAACTCTTCTTTCCGGTCAGTCTTCTCTGCTGAACGATCAACCCCTCATTCTTAAGGAACGGAGCCGATAATAATGAAAATCTTCGAAACCAGGACCGCACCGAATCCACGCCGTGTTCGCATGTTCATGGCCGAAAAAGGGCTGTTGGACAAGGCGGAGTTTGTCGAGATTGACCTGCAGAAAGGCGAAAACTTGACCCCTGAGTATGTGGCTCGCAATCCGATGAAGAAAGTGCCGGTGATGGAACTGGACGACGGTACCTGCATTGCCGAAACCATGGCGATCTGCCGTTTCTTTGAAGAAAGCTATCCGGATGCTCCGAGCCTGCTGGGCGATACGCCGCTGGAGAAAGCTCAGCTTGAACAGTGGCTGCGCTGGATCGAGCTCTTCTTTTTCATGCCGACGGGGATGTGCTTCCAGCATACCACCGGTTATTTCAAGGATCGGATGAATCCAATCAAGGAGTGGGGCGAGGAGTGCGGCAAGAGCGTGGAAAAGTTTATGCACTTTCTCAACAAGCAGCTTGAGGGTAAGGAATACATCTGCTGTGACCGCTTCACGGCTGCTGATATCAACGCCTTCACAACAGTGGCATTTGCCCGGGTGGTTGGTATCCGGATAAAGCCTGAGCACACCAATCTGCAGGCCTGGTATGATCGCATCAAGGCACGTCCTTCGGCCGAGGCCTGAGGCACGGACTACCCCGACACTGCAAGAGAGACGTTAATGACGACAATGGATTCCGGCCTGCAATGCGCGCTGGCTGCTATCGATAAGGCGAATCAGGCCGACCCGAACCAGGAGCAAGTTGGCGAGGAACTTCTGCCCAAGGAGTATGCCTACAGTCAGCACATGACCCGCTGGCTGTTTGAGCTCGACCCCCAACCTTCGGAGCGCATGCAGATCGCCTGTCGCGCCCAGCACATAGAGCGCTGGACCATGCCCAGGAAGGACTATCCGGAGGGCAGAAAAGCCTATTACCAGTGGCGTCAGGCCTGTGGCCGGATGCATGGCAGGCGAGCTGCGGAAATCATGGCTGATTGTGGTTATCCGACGGCGGAGTGTGAGCGGGTAGAGACCATCCTGACCAAGCGGGAACTGAGGCAGGATGAAGATACCCAGTTGCTGGAAGATGTGGCCTGCATGGTCTTTCTCGAGCGGTATTTTGCGGATTTCTATGAAGAAAAAGCGGACTACGACCGGGAGAAGTGGTTACGTATTGTGCGCCGGACCTGGGGCAAGATGTCGCCCCGGGCACACGGGGCGGCATTAAAGCTGGCCGAAGGTATGCCGGCACACTTGTTGGAGCTATTGCAGGAGGCTCTGGCCGAGCCTGGGGCCTGATGGGAGCCGGGAGTCAGCCTTTGGGGAAAAATAACTCCCTCAACTTCCCACCTGGCTCCTCGGCGCGCATGAAAGACTCACCGACCAGGAACCCGTAAATTCCGCGCCCGGTCATGGCCTCTACATCGTTGCGCGTCATGATGCCGCTTTCGGTGATCGTCAGCCGGTCCCGAGAGATCCGCTCGTGCAGATCAAAGGTAGTGTCCAGAGACACTTCAAAGCTGTGTAAATTGCGGTTGTTGATGCCGACCAACGGTGTTTTCAGGGTCAACGCATCGTCCAGTTCCTCACCGTTGTGCACTTCCACCAGAACATCCAGGCCGATTTCATGGGCGATGCCTTCGAGCTCCTGCATCTGGTCTTTCGTAAGGCAGGCGGCGATCAGCAGAATGCAGTCTGCGCCAATAGCGCGACTTTCATACACCTGGTAGGGCGCAACCATGAAGTCTTTGCGGATGACCGGCAGGCTGCAGGCGTTGCGGGCAGCGACCAGGTAGTCTTCGTGGCCCTGGAAGAAGTCGCGATCGGTGAGCACGGACAGGCAGGCTGCGCCGCCGTTTTCGTAACTCTCGGCGATGACCGCCGGCTCGAACGGGTCGCGCAGAATGCCCTTGCTTGGTGAGGCTTTCTTGATCTCAGCGATAACCGCCGGCGTTTGCTGTTCGATACGTTGCCGCAGGGCCCCGGCAAAACCGCGAGCAGGTGCTTGATCACCGGCTTTTGCTTTCAGATCAGCGAGCGAAACCTTGGGTTTCCGCTCGTCGATTTCTTGCCACTTACGATCAACTATTTTCCGAAGAATCGTCGGTGTTTTATCCAGATGTCTGTCAGTCATTGTCGGCCTAACAAATTGGGTGGAGGGGCCGGCGGCGTGGACCTTTCCAAAACACGCCCGTGAATACGTCCCTGTAGGGCTTGGCGTCAGCCATCCTTGGCTGACGACAGTTTCGGAAAGGTCCACGCCACCGTCCCGTCGAGCTTGGTTATTGCCTTCTGTTCGAAAGTCTCAAAAGCACTGAGAAAAATCAGCCAGCTCTGACATCTTGCCTGCCGCCAGGCCAGAGCCCATGGCGTCGAGGGCCATATCAACGCCTTCTTTGGCGTTGCTTGCAAGTCCGGCGACGTAGATTGCCGCGCCAGCATTCAGGGCAATGAGATCGCGGGCTTTTTCAGCCATGTCATCGTGACCACGACCGAAGGCCGCCCGGATGAGTTTCAGTGAATCCTCAGCGGTTTCAACGCTCAATCCCACCAGGGACTGGCTATTGATACCCAGGTCTTCCGGAGCAATGTCGTATTCGGTAACCTCGCCGTCCTTCAGCTCTGCGACATGGGTTGAGCTGGCCAGACTGATCTCGTCCAGGCCGTCCTTTGAGCAGACCACCATAATGTGCTCCGCCCCCAGGCGATGGAGCACCTCGGCCATCGGGCGGCACAGTTCCCGGTTAAATACGCCTACCAGCTGACGCTTGACGCCAGCCGGGTTGGTCATCGGGCCGAGGATATTGAAAATGGTCCGGCAGCCGAGCTCCTTGCGCGGGCCGATGGCGTGTTTCATGGCGCCATGGTGAGCCGGGGCGAACATAAAGCCAACACCGATCTCTTCCACACAGCGAGCCACTTCCTCGGGTTTCATGCTGAGATTGATGCCCAGCTTTTCCAGGAGGTCGGCACTGCCGCTTTTGGAGGACACCGCCCGGTTGCCATGCTTGGCGACGAAACCGCCGGCGGCCGCAACGACAAATGAGGCGGCTGTCGACACGTTAAACAGGTTCGCACCATCTCCGCCGGTGCCGACAATGTCTACCAGAGGACTGGCATCAACGGTAACCTTGGTGGCCAGCTCACGCATCACTTCGGTGGCGCCGGTAATCTCGTCGATGGTCTCGCTTTTCAGACGCAAGCCCATGAGAAACGCGCCGATCTGTGCGTCCGTGGCTTCGCCTTTCATGACGATACCCATTACGTCTTTCATTTCTTCCCGGGACAGGTCCAGGTTGGACGCAATGCGGTTGAGAGCTTCTTTCATGTCCATTTGTCGGCCTCTTAATGTGTTCTCAGAAAGTTGCGCAGTAGCTCGTGACCTTGTTCCGTCATAATAGATTCTGGATGGAACTGCACGCCTTCAATGGGCAAGGTCTTGTGCCGCACTCCCATGATTTCTTCTACAGAGCCGTCGTCGTTACGGGTCCAGGCGGTTACTTCAAGGCAGTCGGGCAACGTGGTTTTGTCGATGACAAGGCTGTGATAACGGGTTGCCTGCAGTGGGTTGCTCAGGCCCCGGAATACGCCGGTATCACTGTGGAACACCGGGGAGACCTTGCCGTGCATGACACGCCCGGCACGGATAATCTCACCGCCGTAGACCTGTCCAATAGCCTGATGACCCAGGCATATGCCCAGAATCGGCAGCTTGCCCGCAAAGTGTCGGATAACCTCGGTAGAAATGCCCGCCTCGTTCGGGGTGCAGGGACCAGGAGAAATCACAAGGCGTTCCGGGTTCTGTGCCTCAATCTGTTCGATGGTGATTTCATCGTTCCGGTAGACCTTCACATCCGAGCCCAGCTCTGACAGATACTGCACGACGTTATAGGTAAAGGAATCGTAGTTATCGATCATTAGCAGCATATCAGTGCCAACCTTTTGCAATTGAATAGGACGTTTCCGCTGATGCTGCCTGCATACCCGCCTTTTTCATCACTTGATCTCTTCCAGAACAGATTTCGGCATTCGCAGACCCAACTTCATAGGGACAGGAAAATCACTGACGTTGATTTTGTCATAAATCGCCGACTGGCGTAATGCGACCTTGCTCATCACTCGGGGAAATTCTGAAAAATCGGTCATTGGAGATAGTATTGTTCACTGAATACGGACAGCTTAGTCTGGGCGAGGAGATTGAGGGGTTGGTGCCGATGCTATTGAAGTCACCGGTTTGCCGGGCGCGCCATTCTCTCCAGCAACGGATCATTCCGAGAGCGAGGGGCCACAGAAGCCATGGAAGAGCAAGAAAAGAGTGAAACTGGCCGCGAGCCGGAGTTCAACGGGTACCGCTCTACGGTCGCATTGATCGAGGCGATCAGTATTCGCAGCATGGCTCTGGTCGTTTTAACCGTGATCGCCACACTCTACTTTATCAACTGGGCCCAGGCCGTATTGCTGCCATTGGTTGTTTCTGTACTGTTCAGCTACACACTGGAGCCTATCGTATCCGCGCTTCAACGTCTCCGGGTGCCCAGATCTCTTGGCGCCGCATTTGTTTTGTTCGCTCTATTGGGTATCTCGGTTGCATCAAGCGTTCCTCTGAAGCAGGAGGCAATGGAAATGCTTGATAAAATTCCTCGTGCCATTGAAGAACTCCAATACCAAAACGCCCGTTCTGTCGATGAGGACGAGGGCCTTATGGCAAAGGCCCAGACGGCTGCGAAAGAGATCAAAGCGACAGCGGAGCAGGGCAGGGAGGGGGCCGAGTCGTCGATGAATGGCGTAAGGCAGGTGCAAATCATAGAACAGCCAATGGACGTTCAGGAATATATCATTGAGAGTTCACCGACGTTGCTGGTATTGATCTCCCAGGTCTTCTCCGTACTTCTGTTAACGTATTTCCTGCTGTCAGCGGGATCGCTCTATCGAAGCAAAATGATCAGGCTTTCGGGGCCGTCATTCCGGCGTATGCGCAAAGCGGCCAGACTAATGAAAGAGTTTCACCTGCAGGTGCGCAGGTTCCTTTTCGTCATGCTGGTTGGTGCAGGGTTTGTCGGATTGCTGACGTGGTTGTCGTTCTGGGCGTTAGGGGTGGAGCAGGCGGCATTCTGGGGAGTGATTGCGGGCGTGGCGAGTGCCGTGCCCTATCTGGGACCATTTCTGGTTCTTGCAGGCACCGGCGTCGACGCATTGCTGCAATTTGGTGAAATGGAGATGGCCATCATTGTTGCCTCAGTGTCACTTCTGATTACCAGCATTCAAGGCAACCTGCTGACCCCATTTCTCACCAGCTATGTCTCAAGCCTGAACCCTGTGGCGATATTTATCGGCCTGTTGTTTTGGGGCTGGATGTGGGGCCCGGTCGGGCTGATCGTGGCAACTCCGATACTGATGATTGTCAAAACGCTCTGTGACCACGTCGTTAACCTGCGGCCAGTTGGTGAGCTGTTGGGTAAGTGAATCGCAACACGAACGTCCCAGGGGCAAGGCTTGGGCAAAGTTTTTTGTGTTCCTTTGCCTATTCGCCCGGTTCGGGCACATCATCTTTGCTGGCGCCCTGTTCCCGTGCCAGGTTTTTTGCCTGTTCCTGATCACCTTCTTCGGCAGCCAGGGGTTGCTGGTCACGGCCCCGGTCTGGAGCCAGCATAATGCGCGTGATCAAAGGAAAGTGGTCGGAACCGATGGATGGCAGTCGTGCCATCAGATCGAGGGTGAAATGCTTGCTGTGGAAAAGGTGGTCCAGCGGCCAGCGCAAAAACCAGTAGTCTGCGTGAAAGGTCGCGTACAGGCCGCGACCTATGCGTGGGTCCAGTAACCCGCTGACTTTCCGGAACAGACGAGTGGTTGGCGACCAGGCTACATCATTCAGGTCTCCTGTTACGACAGTAGGCTCCTCGCTGCCGGCGACGCTCCGGCCGACTATCACGAGTTCCGCGTCTCGCTCCTTGGATTCCGGGTTCTCTGTCGGGCTGGGCGGCGCCGGGTGCAGGAAATGTATTCGTACCTGATCACCTGATGGTAACTCAACCAATGCATGCATGGACGGCACGGCGTCCTCGATCAGAAACCGGCACGTTGTTTCATGCAGCGGCAAGCGTGAGTAAACATGCATGCCATAGAGGTTGTCCAATGGGCATTTGATGGTGAATGGCATGTCAGGTTCAAGCACCGCAAGCTGTTCCTCCCACCATTTATCCGATTCCAGGGTAACGAGTACATCCGGCGTATGCTCCTGCACAAGTCGGATAAGGGCCTGAGCATTGCGATTGGGGGTCAGGACGTTCGAGGTCAGAATGGTGAGAGCGTAATCGGGGTCACGCTTTTGAGCGGTTTTAACTTGCCGGCGCCATAAGGCGGTATACGGGGCAATCCACCAGAGTTGCCCGGCCAGGGATGCCGTGGTCGCCAGAACCATGAGCCAGGTGGCGACACTCTCCATCTCCAGCAGAGCAAGCTGCAGGAGCAGCAGGACAAGCGCGAGGCAGGCAATTTGCAGACGAGGAAAATCAAATCCCCGAACGGCCCAATGCGGATGAGGTAACAACGGCAGGAGCGTCGCTATCACCAGAGTGATCGTCAACGCTCCCAGTACCCACACCATCACATCTTCCGTGGCCAGCATCATTTCTCAGGACTCTCGTTAGCTGTGCGAGGAAAAAGCGCAACGGCTCATACGATCAGCTGCCTGTCCGAACCCCGTCAGGTATCACCCTCAGCACGCTTTATCTGCTGCCCGGGTTAGTGATCAAAATCGTAGTAAGTCATTGCCACTGCGCGGAAAATGGCGCGCCCCTTGTTCATGGTTTCTTTCCACTCAAGACGGGGCACCGAATCGGCTACTACGCCGGCACCGGCCTGGATATGCAGGGTGTTGTCCTTGATGACGGCGGTTCGGATTGCAATGGCAGTATCCATATTGCCGTTAAACGACAGGTAGCCCACGGCGCCGCCGTAAACGCCTCGTTTGACCGGCTCCAGCTCGTCGATAATTTCCATGGCGCGGATCTTGGGCGCACCACTGAGAGTGCCCGCGGGCAACGTGGCCCGGAGCACATCCAGGCAGCTGGTGTTGTCTTTCAGGCGACCGGTCACGTTGGAAACAATGTGCATCACGTGAGAGTAGCGCTCAACGATCATCTTGTCGGTCAGCCGAACCGTGCCGGTTTCCGAGACCCGACCGGCATCGTTCCGACCGAGATCGATGAGCATCAGATGCTCGGCAATTTCTTTCGGATCAGCCAGCAACTCGGCCTCCAGAGCCTTGTCTTCGGCATCGGTGGCGCCGCGTTTTCGGGTGCCGGCAATGGGGCGAACGGTGACTTCCTCGTCTTCCACCCTGGCCAGAATCTCCGGGGAAGAACCAACAATGTGGAAATCTTCAAGATCCAGGAAATACATGTAGGGCGACGGATTCAGCACCCGCAGGGATCGGTAGAGGTTCAACGGGGGCGCCTCGAACGGGATCGACATGCGCTGGGAAATCACAGTCTGCATGACATCGCCGTCCAGCACGTAGCCCTTGATCTTGTCGACGGCCGCCTCGAACTTGTCCTGGGTGAAGCCGGAAATAAAGTCACTCTCGTCTACGGTCTTGCCCCGCAGATGTTCCGGGGTACGCGGTGCGTCGGCGGTTTGCCGGTGCAAGCGGTTCTCCAGTTCGTCAATGCGGGCCTGGGCCCGGTCGAAGGCGCCCTCAAGGTTCGGGTCCGCATGCACAATGAGGTGCAGCTTGCCGCGCAGGTTATCGAACACCACGATTTCATTGGATACCATCAGCAGGATGTCCGGCGTGCCGATGCGATCGGGTGGACAGCTCTTGCGCAGACGCTTCTCGATGTAGCGCACGGTGTCGTAACCGAAGTAACCGACCAGGCCACCGTTAAAACGGGGCAGTTCGCTCAGGTCGGGAGCATGGAAGCGTTTCTGGTAGGCCTCTACAAATGCCAGAGGATCGTCCACTTCTTCGGTTTCGACAATTTCCCCACCGCGGCTGATCTCTACCCGGTGGTCAAACACCTTCAGCACTTCGTGACTGGGCAGGCCGATAATGGAATAACGGCCCCATTTCTCGCCGCCCTGGACAGATTCGAACAGGTAGGAATAGGGCCCGCTGGCGAGTTTCAGATAGGTGCTCAGAGGCGTGTCGAGGTCGGCGAGAACCTCGCGATAAACGGGGATACGGTTAAAGCCAGCGTTGGCGAGCTCTGCGAATTGCTCGGGTGTCATGGTACGGTTTCCTGAAATCTGATCTGCGTTTTGGGCGAAAGCGTTCGCTTTCGTCTGGTGCTAAGGGCTTTACGGACAGGCGTCCTTCAGCCCCGGGCCTGCTCAGCCGGTGCGCCATCGCCACCATCGTGTTGCGCGGGTTGTCAGGATGCCTCGCGCTGCAGTCAGATTCAGTCCCTGCAAGGCAGGAATCTCCCGTAAAGAAGTGCTCAATGTCAGTTCCTTGTGAGATTACAAAAGCTCGGCGAGCGAATCAACAACCGCGTCAGCGCCGAGGGTTTCGACTGGTGGCCCGTAATTGTAGCCGTAACGCACCGCAACACAGGGAATGCCTGCTGCCAGGGCCGCGTTAATGTCCGTTGCCGAGTCGCCCACCATAACCGTGGTTCCGCGAGTTCCGCCAAGTAACTCCATGGCGTGCAGCAGGGGAGCCGGGTCGGGTTTCTTTACTGCCAGGGTGTCGCCACCCACAGTCAGTTCAAACCAGTGGTCCAGTCCCATCTGTTCCAGTAGTGGCGCCACGAACTGCTCGGGCTTGTTGGTAACAATACCCAGTCGGCAGCCCTGGTTCTTCAGTTGTGTCAGGCAGGCTTCGACGCCGGCATAAACCACCGAGTGCCGGCCGTTGATCGTGCCGTAGGCATGATAGAAAATCGCCAGGGCATCCTTGAACAGAGCTTCGTCCTTCGGTCGGGCGGGCTCCCAGTCTACCTGGCCGGCAAGGGCCCGGCGTACCAGGATACTGGCTCCGTTACCCACCCAGTCCCGCACCCGATCAATGCCCGCCGGTGAGCGGCCCAGATGCTCAAGCATCTGATCGACCGCCGCGGCCAGATCCGGTGCGCTGTCCACCAGAGTGCCGTCCAGATCAAAAAGAGCGACGCCCGGCCAGCGCGGATTGAATAGCCCTGCCAGGCTCATTGGCTGATCACCTTCCGGGCTTGCGCCAGCTCTTCGCGCATGGCATCAATGGTGGTTTTGTAGTCGTCAGTGTTGAAGATGGCCGAGCCCGCCACGAACGTATCCGCGCCAGCTTCGGCTATTGCCCGGATATTTTCGGTTTTCACGCCCCCGTCGATTTCCAGCCGGATATTATAATTGCTTGCATCAATGCGCTTGCGGGCTTCACGGAGCTTGTCGAGGGTGCCGGGAATGAACTTCTGTCCTCCGAATCCGGGGTTGACCGACATCAGCAGAACCATATCCAGCTTGTCCATGACATGGTCCATGTAATGCAGCGGTGTGGCCGGGTTGAACACCAGGCCAGCCTTGCAGCCACCATCGCGGATCAGCTGCAGCGAGCGGTCAATGTGGTTGGACGCTTCCGGATGGAAGGTAATGTAACTGGCCCCTGCCTCGATAAACATGCGAATCAGATCGTCGACCGGCGATACCATCAGGTGCACATCGATCGGTGCGGTCACTCCATGCTTGCGCAGCGCCTCGCAGACCATGGGGCCTATGGTGAGATTGGGCACATAGTGATTGTCCATTACATCGAAGTGCACAACATCGGCGCCGGCGGCCAGGACGTTGTCGACTTCTTCACCCAGGCGGGCAAAGTCTGCAGACAGTATGGATGGGGCGATCAGGTAAGGGTTCATGACGGCTCTCTCACAACAATGGATAATGGCGCGGTCGGCGGTCCCTGCCGCAAATTCAAAGTGGCTGCTAGTCTAACAGTTAAGTTGCGCTTTTTCGCAGTCAAAGGATCAATCTCTGTGCCGAGACTCGAGATTTACCGGGCAGCCCTGTATTCGGCTTTCGCCCTTGTGTTGATGTTTATCCTGACCTCCCCCGGTTTCGCTCAGGAACCGGGGGAGCCCGCTGGCAACACCGGTGACCCGGCGGCCGAGCCTCCCAGCCGGTCCCTTGTCTGGACGGGCACCGGTGAAGGCTCCCTGAACCAGACTTTTCCCGAGGCGGCGGCGTGGTTAACGCTTGATGAGGGCGACCGGGTATTGGGGCTGTTTTACCCGCAAGCCGGACCGCAGGCCCGGGGGGCGGTGTTGGTTCTGGCCGACGAAGGCGAAACGGCCGCCTCCGGGGTGACCGGGCCGCTGGCGGCAGGACTGGCGTCCAGGGGATGGGCGGTACTCACGCTGGGCCTGGAGTCGCCGGCACCAATGCTTCACCAGGTGCTGATGCGACCTGCAGTGATGCGCTCAGCCGCTGCAACGGATGCGGAACAACAGTCAACATCGGACTCGGTGATGATCGACGTTATGTCTCCGGGAGACACCGATGACCTCGAGGCCCGCTTCAGGAACAGAATCGGGCAGACCCTGCAGGCCGGGCAGGCCTTGCTGGTTGAGCGGGGCTATGAGGCACCTGCTGTTGTGGGCGTGGGGCGAGCCAGTATTCACGTGACCAACCGGCTGCTTGAAGGGGCGGATGCCTCCGCCCTTATCTGGGTGGCTCCGTGGTTTTACCCCACGGACCGAACCGATCTTCCGGAGCGTCTGGAGTCGTTAAGCACGCCACTGCTTGAACTTTATCCTTCCGGCTCCGATACAGGTCAAGACAGCTGGAGTATGGGCATGCGGTTGCGTCGGGCCGGGATAAGTGGGTTTGAGCGCCAACCCGTGCCCTGGTTCAGTTCTGCGACCGGGGTTGCGGGTGATGTGGTGGCCAGCCGCATTGCCGCCTGGCTGGAGTCGCGCCGGCGCTAGGAATGACGAGCGGTGTTGTGGCGTTTGATCAGTTCCCAGGCCTGTTGATACGCCAGCAGGCGATCTTTGGCCAGGCTCTGGTCGCGGGCACTGACCTGGCGTTGAGACAGTTTGTCCGGATGGCACTCGGATACCTTTTTTCGGTAGGCCCGTTTAATGACCTCCAGCGAATCCTGTCGGGTCACCCCCAGTAACTCGCAGGCCTGTTGATAGCTGGTGGGTCTGGCGAGGGACTCGTTATGCCTGGGCCAGACTTTGCTGGCATAGCTGTCCAAAATGTCTTCGCTAACGCCCACGGGCAGGCCAATCTGGTCAATGGCGTCTTCGCAACGGTAGCGCCTGGGCTTGTCCGGTGGCCCGTTAAGTTGACTGGCATGGCACAGGCAGATAGCCGTTTTCAGGGCCGGGGCCGGCCACAGGCGCTGGGACAGGCGCATGGTCAGTCCGCAGAAGAAAGGCAGTTGGCTGGCCGATTTCCCCTGCTGAAACCAGTTGATGGCATTCCGGCGATGACGTTTCGACAGTCTCAACGCCTTGATCAGGGACTCCGCATAGCGAATGTCCGATTCAGTCACCCGTCCTTCGGCTTTGGCAATGTAACCCAGGAAAAAGAACAGGGGGCGTCTGGACCAACGGGGCAGATGGGCGCGTTCGATCAGGGCGGGGGCCTGATGAGCACAGGCTGAGAGCTCCCGAATCAGGCTGGAGAGTTCTGCGTCCATCCGGGCCGGCAGTGCCGTTTGTTTGTCAGTTCTTGCCATGGCTTCCGGATGTCCCGTGAGCAAGTTTCTGGTCCAGCGCCTGCAGTCGCTCGGGGGTGCCGACGTCCACCCACTGTCCTGAATGGTACAGACCCTTCACGCGACCGTGGTTCATGGCGTCGCGCAGTATCGGCCCCAGCTTGCCGGCCTGGTCGGTCAGGCCCTTGAACAGGTGTCGGTGCAACAGACTGATACCGGTAAAGGTCAGCTTGTGCGGGCCATCATTGCTCAGCAACCCCTGATCGTTCAGGTGAAAGTCTCCCTGAGGATGGTGTGGCGGGTTGTCAGTGACAACCAGTAACGCGTCTGCATCAGTTGGTGGCACTAATCCGGACAAGTCAAAGTCACTCCAGATGTCGCCATTGATTGCCAGAAACCAGTCCGATACGTCATCGGCAAGCAGGGGCAGCGCCCGAACGATGCCGCCAGCGGTTTCCAGGGGGGATCCTTCCCGGGAGTAGTGAATCGAAATGCCGAATTGCTCACCACTTCCCAGAGTTTCTTCGATCTGATCGCCCAGCCAGGCATGGTTGATCACCACCTCATGGATTCCAGTCCGGCGCAGGTGTTCCAGATGGTAGCTGATCAGAGCTTTACCGCCAGCCTGAAGCAGGGGTTTCGGCGTGGTCAGTGTCAGGGGCCGCATGCGTTCACCTTTGCCGGCGGCCAGAATCATGGCTTTCACTGCTGCGGTAACTCCTGATCGGGTGGCACGCCAATACGCTCTTTAATCCGGGGCATGACTGCGTTGCTGAGCCATTCGTGGAAGTGTCGAAGGGCAGGCTGCCGGCCGCTGGCAACGATCAGGTATTGCACGGTTCGGGGAATGTCGTTGAGATAGCCGTGCTTGCCATCCCGGATGGAGAGCCGGGCGAATATTCCGGCGGCCTTGAGGTGGCGTTGCATCCCCATCAGCTCAAACCACTGTCGGAACGTTTCCCGGTCGGCCCGGTGTAGGCCCGCGTCCCGGCTTTTATCGTAGAACAGATTGAGCCAGTCGCAGATGCGCTCTTCTGGCCACTGAACATAGCAATCTTTGAGCAGGGACACGACGTCGTAGGTTATTGGGCCGGTCACTGCGTCCTGAAAATCAATGACGCCGGGGCGGGTATGGCTGGGACGAACCAGCAGATTGCGGGAATGGTAGTCCCGATGAACCGTCACTTCCGGCTGTGCCAGGGCACTTTCGCGCAACATGGAAAATGTCGTTTCCAGCAGGGCCCTCTCACTGTTCTCCAGGCTCATGCCCAGATACTGCTCCAGTAGCCAGTCCGGAAACAGGGCCATTTCCCGTTCCAGTAAGGTGGCATTGTAGGCTGGTAGCGGATAATCCTCGGGAGAGGGCTGACGGGCAATCAGTATCAGCTCCTCCAGGGCGTTTTGGTAGAGCTGGTCTGCGGACTCGTCGTTTAGCCGGGCAAGCATCAGCTGGTCGCCAAAATCCTCCAGCAGCAGGAACCCCTGGTCAAGATCGATCTGGACAACGTCCGGCACGGCAATGCCCTGGCGATGCCAGTGCTGGGCGATAGCGACAAAGGAGGTGCAGTTTTCATGTTCCGGGGGCGCATCCATGACGATAAACGGGGTTCTCTCGCCAGGGGTGTCCTTCTGGTTGTCGCTCTGCCAGACCCGAAAATAGCGGCGAAAGCTGGCGTCGCCGGAAACCGGTTCGGCTTCGCAGTGCTCGAAACCGGGGAACTGTCTGACCCAGTTGGTCAGCAACTGCAGGCGGGTATCCATAGCTTGGGGTGCGATCCTGAAAAAAGTTGTCACTGACAGCGAAAGTTAGCAGAGGAGTATAAAGAGGGTAAATCGGTTTTGCAGCGGAGTTTCCGTTAACAACCCCGGAGGGCACGTGTAAACTAGGCGGCGTTCGCATTTGCCCATCCTCCAATTCACCCGGAACAGGATCCGCTCACTGTGCCATCTCCCGAACGTCCACTGCAATCGCCGGCAAGCCGGTGGCGGAGCCGGTACGGCCATTTGTTGCTGGCCGGGTTGGTTGGAGTGGGCAGCACCGTGAGCTATGCCCAGTCATTACCGTCAGCGGCAGAAATCGACTGGCGACCAAGGCAGGAATTGCCGGATGACGTGCAGTCGTCGCTACCTTTGTTCTGTAATGGCGGTTATTTGCCTTCCGGTGGTCGCGACGGGATTGGCAGTGCGTTTCCAGCTGGCACAGAGACTGAGCAACCGTTGGAGGCCAGTGGTCTGAGCGCGCGTTATGACATTGATCACGAGCTGTTTCTTCAGGGGGATGTCCGGATTCGCCAGGGCGGCTTCCAGGTAACCGGTTCGGAAGCCCGCTACAGTCAGCAGCAGGGGACGGTGTCAGTCCAGGGGCCGTTGGTCAGTCGCGGTGATGGCTTCCTGCTGACAGGTCAGGATGCGAACTATGATGTCACGACTGGTCGCCTGGACATCAATACTGCGTCGTTCCTGCTTCATGGTCCGGAAATGCGCGGTCGTGCGGGCAGTCTGTCACGGATCAGCGAGGAGGTGGTGGTCATTGGGGATGGTTTTCTGACCACGTGCGGACCCAGGCAGAATGATTGGGCCGTTGTTGCCTCAGATATCCGGCTGGATCGGGCGGAAGGATTTGGTACTGCCAAACACGTTCGGCTGGAAGTTCTCGACGTGCCAGTGTTTTACTGGCCCTGGGCCAGCTTCCCCATTGATGACCGTCGCAAGTCCGGCTTCCTGTATCCCCAGTTTGGCTCCTCCAACGCCGGCAGTGGCGGTTTTCTCGCCCTGCCTTACTATTTGAATCTGGCGCCACACTACGATGCCACATTGACGCCTCAGTATATTCATGGGCGCGGTCTGTTCAATGAAGTTGAAGGTCGTTATCTCAGTCCCCTTGGAGAAACAACCCTGCAGCTGGGCTATATCGGCAACGATCTGGAATTCCAGGATGAGAATTCCGGCGAATCCGGAGAGCGCTGGGCGCTTGATGCCACCACGAGGGCAGCGCTTGGCAGTGGCTGGGTAGGTTATGGTGATTATTCGGTCGTTAGTGACAACGATTACCTCAGCGATCTGAACCGCAGTCTTGAAATCAGCCAGGCGACTCATCTCCAGAGGAAAGGTGGCGTAACCTATCGAAGCAACCAGCAGTACTTCGATGCCTATCTTAATGACTACCAGACCATTAGCGATGGTATCGACGACGAAGATAAACCCTACGCCCAGTTACCCCAGATTGTTTATGCCGGACAAGTTGACGCGGGGCTCCTGGAAGCGAAGCTGGAAAGCGAATACACCTTGTTTTACCGGGACAACGAAAATCTGACCGATCTGGACCGCGCCAACGGCCAGCGGTTCCGTGCCCAGCCGGAACTCGCACTGCCGTTGCGGACGTTGTGGGGCTTCAGTCGGCCGTCAGTGAGCCTTGATTACACCCGCTATGATCTTGACGACTATGAATCCGGTGACAGTGCGTTTGATCGCGCCGTGCCGGTGTTTGAGTGGGATAGTGGCCTGTATTTCGACCGTCAGAGTCGTTTGTTCGACATTCCTTACAATCAGACTCTCGAACCCCGACTCTATTATGCCTGGGCGGATGCCGATGCCGATCAGGACGAGATTCCGGATTTCGATACCGATGTCCAGACCTTGACGTTCGATCGACTGTTTCAGCCGGATCTGTTCAGCGGGGGGGACCGGGTTGGAGACGCGAACCAGTTGACCGTAGCCCTGACCAGTCGGTTCAATGATCTCGTCACCGGTGCCGAGCGCGCGCGTTTCAGTATTGGCCAGATTCATTACTTTGACGATCAGGAAGTGACCTTGTCCGGTGATGGTGCTATCACCAATAGCCGTTCACCGCTGGCCGGTGAAGTCGTTTTTAATCCACTGGATACTCTGGAAATACGCTCTTCCGGTCTCTGGGATCCGGAGACCGGCGATACTGAATGGGGGCGGAGCCAGCTGACCTACCATTCCAGTGACTACCGTTATCTGGCGAGTGTGGGGCACACCTACAGCGCCGACGATGATCTGAATCAGTCGGACATTGCGGCAGTTTTCCCGATGACAGACCGTGTTAGTCTGATCGGCCGCTGGGTTCATGACTCTGGCCTTGACAGGACAGTCGGATCTCTTGCTGGGCTGGAATATAATACTTGTTGCTGGAGCGTTCAGGTGGTGCATCAGAACTATCTGACAGACGACGAGGAACTTGAAGGACGCCTATTGTTCCAGATTCAGCTGAAGGGTCTGGGTGGCAGCGGCGGCGCCTCGTCCAGTATTTCCGATGCCATTTACGGTTTTGATGAAAGGGAGCGCCGCCGGTATGGAACTCCCTGATTGAATCAGGGACAAACGCTCCGCGAAAAGGCACTCAGGCTCAAATTCTATTTGCAGAGGTGATTATGAAGGCGACTCTTCGCCGTGGTGTACAAGCGTTACTGGTTTTTCTTGCCGTCCTGGCCCCGCTTTCTGTGCAGGCTGAACGCAAGTTGCTCGATCAGGTGGTGGCCATCGTCGATGAGGATGTCATTCTGCAGACCGAGCTGGAGGCAAGAATCAGTACCATTACCCGCCGACTCAGCGCTCAGGGGACAGGACTGCCGCCACGGCAGGTTATGGAAGAACGGGTGCTGGACCAGCTGATCACCGAATCCATTCAGATGCAGATGGCAGACCGAGCGGGCATGCGCATCAGCGATAATGAGCTGAATGAGACCATGGCGAACATTGCCGAGCGCAATGGAATGAGCCTGGCACAGTTTGAAAACCAACTGGTTGCCGAAGGCGTGACTTATAACCAGGCTCGAGAGCAGATCCGCAAGGAAATGCTGACCAGCCGCGTTCAGCAGCGCCAGGTGGGTAATCGCGTTCGGGTGACTGATCGAGAGGTTGAGAACTACCTGGAAAGTCTGGAAGCTCGGGGTGGCAACAACGCCGAATACCGGCTGGCCTATATTTTTATCAGCGTAGACAATCCGTCGAATGAGCAGGAGGTGCAGGCGGCCAGGGAAAAAGCCGAGCGTCTGCGCAACGAGATTGTCGGAGGCCGTGATTTCCGAGAGGTGGCTGTTGCAGAGTCCGACGCCAGTAACGCGCTGGAAGGTGGGGATATGGGCTGGCGTGCAGAAGGTCAGTTACCTTCGCTGGTGGCGCCGGTTGTTCCGGATCTGCCGGTGGGCGAGCCGTCCGAAGTGCTGGAAAACAACAGTGGCTTCCACCTGGTCGTGGTCATGGACAAGCGCGGCGGGGAACAGCAGCAATTGATTCAGCAGCATCGTGTTCGTCATATTCTGGTGCGGCCTTCCGAGGCAACCACAGACAGCCAGGCTGAAGCCAGAATTCGGGATCTTTACGAGCAACTGGAAGACGGGGGCAGTTTCAGTGCCCTGGCCCGAGAATACTCCGACGACCCTGTGTCTGGTTCCGATGGCGGTAACCTGGGCTGGGTGAGCCCGGGCCAGATGGTGCCCGCGTTTGAGCAGGCGATGCTGGATGCCGATATCGGTGAGTTCCGCGGGCCTTTCCGCTCACAGTTTGGCTGGCACATCTTGCAGGTTCAGGAGCGCCGCCAGAAAGACATCAGTGGCGAAGTGCGTGAAGCCGAAGCTCGCCAGGCTATCTACCGCCGTAAATTTGATACCGAATTGCAGAACTGGCTCCGCGAAATTCGCGATGAGGCCTTCGTTGAGTTCAAAGGTGAATACGCAGACGATGCGTCAACAGAAGAAACACCGGTTTCCTGATGAATAATCCCCTGGTGCTGGCATTGACGGCCGGTGAGCCGGCTGGCATTGGCCCGGAGTTATGCCTGCAGCTTGCGCTGAAACCCAGGACGTCGGGCGTCGTGGTGGTTGCAAGCCGGTCCTTGCTTGAAGCCCGGGCAGAACAACTGAACCTGGCAGTTAAGCTGCACCCATGGCAACCAGGAGCGGAACCGGCCCTGGGCGCCGGCGAATTGTCGGTGTTGCATGTGGAGGGCTGTGTCAGTCATCAGCCGGGCAAGCTGGAGACCGGCAGCAGCGCCTATGTCCTGAGAACACTGGAGGTTGCCGCTAACGGCTGCCTGAACGGAGACTTTGATGGCATGGTGACGGCACCGGTCCACAAAGGGGTCATCAACGACGCCGGCATACCGTTCAGTGGCCATACTGAATACCTGCAGGCGCTTTGCGGGGTCGAGCGGGTAGTCATGATGCTCGCTACCGAAGAGTTGCGGGTGGCACTGGTGACCACTCACTTACCGCTCAAGGACGTTGCTGCCGCCATTACCCCGGCGCGCCTGAGCCAGGTGACCAAAATTCTCGATGCCGATCTGAAGACGTTTTTTGGTATTGCCCGGCCGCGGATACTGGTCGCGGGCCTGAATCCCCACGCCGGTGAAGGCGGTCACCTTGGTCGTGAGGAAATCGATATTATAGAGCCTACTCTGGAGTCTCTCCGGGCTGAAGGAATGTCGCTGACAGGTCCCTTGCCGGCGGATACTCTGTTTACGCCGCACTGGCTTGACGAGGCCGATGCCGTTCTGGCCATGTATCACGATCAGGGATTGCCGGTACTGAAGTTTCAGGGCTTTGGGCGAGCGGTGAACATTACACTGGGCTTGCCGATTGTCCGTACCTCCGTGGACCATGGCACAGCACTGGACCTGGCCGGAACCGGCCGGGCCGATGCTGGCAGTCTGCACACGGCTCTGAAGGTTGGTGCCCAAATGGCGCAATGTCGTAAATCTGCTAAGGAAGAGACCCGTTCGTGAGTAACAAAGCCGGCCATCAGGCCAGAAAGCGGTTTGGTCAGAATTTCCTGCATGATCCTGGAGTTATCGAGCAGATTATTCGCGCGATTAACCCGAAGCCCGATGATGAGATCGTGGAAATTGGTCCTGGTCTGGGCGCATTGACCGAAGAAATACTGGCGGTGAATCCGAGGCTCCAGGTTGTAGAGCTGGATCGGGATCTGATTCCGGTACTGCGTACCAAGTTTTTTAACTACCCCGAGTTCCGGATTCACGAGGCAGACGCGCTCAAGTTTGATTTCAGGGAACTGATGGTGGATCGGCCCCTGCGAATCATCGGTAACCTGCCCTATAACATTTCCACGCCTCTGATTTTCCATCTGTTGGCGCAGTCCGGAGTTGTTCAGGACATGCACTTCATGTTGCAGAAAGAGGTAGTGCAGCGGATGGCGGCCGTGCCGGGAGACAACAATTACGGCCGTCTGGGCATCATGACTCAGTATTTCTGCAAGGTACAGCCGCTGTTTGAAGTGGGCTCCGGTGCCTTTCGTCCGGCGCCCAAGGTCGATTCTGCCATTGTTCGACTGGTACCTCACACGTCCCTGCCGCACCAGGCGAAGGATCTGGGAACCCTGCAGGCGGTTGTTCGGACTGCCTTCAACGCGCGCAGGAAGACCTTGCGCAAGGCTCTTGGGGGGCTGGTTTCGGTCGCGCAACTCCAGAGCCTTGGGATTAACGATGGCCTGCGTCCTGAAAACCTCGGTATGGCCGATTACGTTGCCATTGCCGATCGGTTGGTGGGCGAGAAGAGTAGCTCCGGCCCGGCAAACGGGGTAAGTGATGACTGACTACGCCATTGGCGATATTCAGGGTTGCTATGAGCAGTTGAGGGAGGTGTTGGCGAAGGTGGATTTTTCACCTTCCAGAGACCGATTGTGGGTGGCCGGCGACCTGATCAATCGGGGGCCGTCCTCACTGGCAACACTGCGGTATATCGAGAGCCTTGGGAACTCAGCCGTGGTGGTGCTTGGCAATCATGATCTACATCTGCTGGCGGTGGCCCTCGGCGGGCACCGTGCACGTCGCAAAGATACCCTGAATGATATTCTGGAAGCACCGGATCATGACCGGTTGATAGCCTGGCTCAGGCAACAGCACCTCTGTGTCCACGATCCGGCCCGTAATCTAGTGATGGCTCATGCCGGCCTGCCGCACATCTGGTCTGTCAGCCATGCCGTGGCCTGCGCGCGGGAGGTGGAAGCTGTCATCCGGGGCAATTCGGCCAGGGAATATTTTACCCACATGTATGGCAATCACCCCGACTGTTGGAACGACAACCTCGAGGGGATGGATCGCTGGCGAATCATCACCAATTATTTCACCCGCATGCGCTTTATTGCGCCTGACGGCACCCTGGAGCTCTCGACCAAGGAAGCCATTGATAGCGCCCCGGATGGTTTTGAGCCGTGGTTTCATTTTGCGCGCAACGACGATGTTCGCGTTGTGTTCGGCCACTGGGCGGCTCTGGAAGGCAAGACCGGCAGTGACCGGTTTATGGGTCTCGATACCGGCTGTGTCTGGGGCGGTGCTTTAACCATGATGAATCTGGATTCGGGAGAAAAGGTCCACTGTGGCTGCTGAATCCGTACAGACAGTATCGTCTCGCATCTTCGGCGTTGCTCTTGTTGCGGGCGCCACTCTGGCGTTGCTGGCCGTGATGGCCGGTGCGTTTGGCGCACATGGCCTGCGAGCTATGGTCAGTGAGCGGGGCCTTGAAGTTTTCCAGACTGCCGTCACTTATCAGATGTATCATTCCATAGCGCTGGTTCTGGTCGCATTGTTGGTCGGACAGGGTCTGGCACGGCGGCTGCTGGGCTGGTCTGCTGTGTTTTTTCTGTCCGGTATTGTGCTGTTCAGTGGCAGTCTTTATCTCCTGGTGCTGACAGACATTCGCTGGATCGGCCCGATCACTCCGCTTGGCGGGGTGTGTTTCATGGTGGGCTGGGCGCTGTTAATAGCTTCCGGCTTGCGCCGGAATAAGTGATCAATACAGAGGTTCAACACTCACGATGCAGGTTCAGGTAAACGGTGATGCAATGGAGTTGCCGAGCGGCGCAACCATTGCCACGCTGATTGAAACGATGGCTCTTGCGGGCAAGCGGTTGGCTGTTGAGGTTAATGAAGACATTGTGCCGCGCAGCCAACATCCGGAATTTACCTTGAGCGATGGCGACTGCGTGGAAGTTGTGCAAGCTATTGGTGGCGGCTGAGCAATCTGGCCCGTCACCAGCCGGCCGACTACGGCGGTTTCCATCCTCCAGAATTCACATGACTCAGGAACACTATGACAGAGACATCCCAACTCCAGCTCCCAGAAGACCGTCCACTCGAAATTGCCGGCCGTGTGTACCAATCCCGTTTGCTGGTCGGTACCGGCAAGTATCGTGACATGATGGAAGCCGGTCATGCCATCGAAACGAGCGGGGCGGAGATTGTCACCCTCGCGGTTCGTCGCACCAATCTGGGTCAGAACCCCGATGAGCCGAATCTGCTGGATGTGATTTCGCCGGAACGATACACCATTCTTCCGAACACCGCCGGTTGCTACACCGCGAAAGACGCGGTGCGCACCTGCAAGCTCGCCCGGGAGCTCCTTGATGGTCACGATCTGGTAAAACTGGAAGTGCTCGGTGAAGAGAAGACTCTTTATCCGAACATGACCGAAACCCTGGTAGCGGCCGAAGAACTGATCAAGGACGGCTTCAAGGTGATGGTCTACTGCTCTGACGATCCCCTTCTGGCCAAACGGCTTGAGGACATGGGTTGCGTTGCCATCATGCCACTTGGTGCGCCGATCGGCTCCGGACTGGGTATCCAGAACCGTTACAACATCCGGTTGATTGTGGAGAATGCCAGGGTGCCGGTGCTTGTGGATGCCGGCGTAGGCACAGCGTCAGATGCGACCATCGCCATGGAGCTGGGCTGCGACGGCGTGCTGATGAATACCGCCATCGCCCAGGCCCAGGACCCGATCAAGATGGCCAATGCCATGCGTCTTGCCATTGAAGCTGGCCGGGAAGCCTATCTGGCGGGGCGGATGCCCAAGAAGCTCTACGCCAGCGCGTCGTCGCCCGTTGATGGCACCTTTTTCTGATCTCGGGCACAATCCTGACGAATGATAAACGAGGGCCGGCAATCAACGATCGGCCCCGACAACGATAAATCAGAGCGCTGCTGTCCTGTCATGACTGACCAGAAACCCAGTCGCCGAGAGGCGATTCTCCATGCTCTCGTGGAACTCCTGGAGAATGATCCGGGAGCCCGCATCACCACGGCCGGCCTTGCCAAGTCCGTCGGCGTTACCGAAGCGGCTCTCTACCGCCATTTTCCCAGCAAGCGGAAGATGTTCGAGGCCCTCATCGAGTTCGCGGAAGACGCCGTTTTCTCCCGCTGTCAGGTCATCCTGCAAGAGCAGGATGACGTCCGGGTTCGCCTGCAACAACTGGTGCATCTGGTGCTTGTGTTCGCCGAACGCAACCCGGGACTGTGCTGTGTGCTTACCGGTGATGCCCTGATGGGTGAAAACGACGCGTTGCGAAAACGTGCCTCCCAGTTTTTCGAGCGCCTGGAAACCCAGATTCGTCAGACCCTCAAGGAAGGTGAAATTCGCCAGGGCCTGAGGCCAAGAACGAGTTCCGCCAGGGGCGCAGATTTCGTTCTGGTGTATGTCGAAGGCCGGATTCAGCGGTTTATCCGTTCGTCTTTCTCGCGATTGCCTTCAACGGATTTCGACGAAAGTTGGGCGTTGGTTGCCGAAGGTGTCTGGGGCTAGACCAACGCCGAACGATTCACTTGTACCCTGAGGCCGTCCGCAGAATAGAGCGAACTGGCTCCCAGATAGCGGGTGCCGAAATCAGAATATCGCGGCCCCACAGATCGGCAGGGTAACCTTCCGGTACCTCGCTGAAATGTCCCGCTGTTGCGCCCGCCTCGAGGGCGATCAGGCGGGCGGCGGCGAAGTCCCAGGGGCTTACGTTCTCGTAGTAGATATCCAGACGGCCGCAGGCGACCCAACAGATATCCAGGGCCGCTGAGCCAATGCGGCGCAGGTCCCGGCACTGGTGAATCATGGCGTCCAGACGTTTGATCAGCGGCTCCAGATGGTCTTTGGTGTAGGGAAAGCCGGTGGCGAACAGGGCGTCCCGGGGCACCGTGGCTCCGCTGTGTCGAATAGGCTGACCGTTCAGGGTAGCTCCTTCCGACCGGGTTGCCCTGAAGGTTTCGGCGGCAAAGGGCGCGTGTACCACCCCGGCCTGTACCCGACCTTTTTCTGCATAGGCAATGGACACGGCTACCTGGGGATGGCCGTAGGCGTAATTCACCGTCCCGTCGATGGGGTCCACGATCCAGAGAGGGGTGTCCAGTTCCTCGGCCTGACTCAGGTCGGGCATGGTTTCTTCGGAAAGGATTCGGTGGCCAGGGAAGCGCTTGCGGATGGCATCGGTAATAAACTCGTCGGCCATGACATCGGCATGGGTTACCAGTTCTGTTTGATGCTTGTAGTTGGTCCGCAGGGCGTTGCCGTCCCGTTCACGGCGAATCAGCTCGCCTGCCTGGCGAGCGAGGTTTTCGGCAAAATCGGTCATTTCGGTCAGAGAAACAGAATCAGACATGGCGCCCCCATTGATATCCCCTAAGAGAGTGAGGACGCCAGTCTAACACGCTGGAATCAGAGGCTGTTCAACCACTGCTCCATCTTGTCCATGGCCTGCACCAGGCGAGGACAGGCCTGATTGACGAAGTCGTCACCCAGCGCCTGCGCGGCATAGTCACCGCCGGCCAGTCGAAGGGATTCGGCACCGTCGAAGTCGACAAATGCCAGTCGGGCCGCCAGATGATCCGGTACGAAGCCGAAATCGCTGGCGGGCAAAATGGCCACTCCGGTGTTTTCCAGCAGGGCCTGGCAGAAGGCCTGACTGGTCTTGATGTCCTCTCTGGCCAGTTGCTCCCGGAACGCGGAAAAGTCCGGGAACAGGTAGAACGCACCTTCCGGCTTCTGCACCACAGCACCCATGTCGCTCAGGCGTCGATGCATGTACTCACCGACAACTTTCAGCACCCGGCGCGACTGCTTGAGGTATTCATCAATGTCGTCACCACCGTTGAAGGCCGAAATGGCTGCGTGCTGGATGGGGGCGCTGGTAGCGGTATAGGTTTCGCTGGCGATGATTGCCATTGCGTCCTGCAGCGGGCGGAGTTCACGGGGGAAAATAAATGTACCCAGGCGCCAGCCGCCAGCGCCGGCCCACTTGCTCAGACCGGTACTGATAATGGTTCCTTCCGGATAGTAGCGGGCGATGGATTTGTGCCTGCCTTCGAAATGAACCTCACCGTAGATCTCGTCGGAAAGAAGAATCAGCTTGTATTTGCGGGCCACGTTGGCAATGGCCAGCAGTTGGTCGTCGGTGTAGCTGCAGCCGGTGGGGTTGGACGGATAGTTAAGAATCAGGATCCGTGGCCGCGACGGATCATCACGGCAGATGATGTCCAGCTCCTCGGCGGTAAGCTGCCAGTTATTCTCGGCGTGTGTGGGCAACCAGTGTACCGAGCGACCGATAATCCGTGCCTGAGGGGCATAGGAAACCCAGCTCGGGCGCGGGATCAGAAGATCCCCGTAGTAGGCCAGTTGCAGCATGAACAGAAGTTCCTTGGAGCCAGGGCCGATCAGAACGTCTTCCCAGGAACAGCGCATGCGCTCGCTGCGATTGATGTAGCCGGCAATGGCTTCGCGGAGGCTCTTCAGGCCTTTTACGGGCAGGTAATCCTTTTCGTGGGCGTGCTCTTTGAGCGCCTCCACCACGCGATCGGGTACCGGGAAGGGCGACTGCCCCAATCCAAGTTTGATGATGTCCTTGCCTTCGGATTTGAGCTGGTTGCTCAGCTCGTTGATGCGAAGGGTGGCTGAGGGCTGAATGCCCCGGACGTTCAGGTTAATCGCGTATCGGTGGTCGGTTTGGATGTCCATTGTCCCTGTCTGTTGGTTGGAAGTGACCACCCAAGTATAGAAAATCCAAACATATCTGTGACGCTCTGTCAGATAGGTGATTGCCGCAGTCTGGTGGCAGACCTGGATCTGGATCTAGCGCGACTTGATCCAGACTTCGACGCGACCATTGCGAGGGCTACCGCTTCCTCCGACCGGCATGTACTGGCCATAACCTGTATAGGCGACGTCCGGTACGCCCACTTCCTGCAGAGCCATACGGACGGACAGGGCTCTTAACTCTGAGATCATCTGCGCGCGGAGTTCGTGACTCTGGCGGTCGGCAAACCCGATCAGGAGCAGGTCGTCGGCAGACCGACCGTTCTGCATGAGAAATTGCTGAACCCTCTGCAGGTCACGACGCGCTTTGTTATCCAGCTTCGACCGACCTTCAGAGAAGCGGAAATTGACCGTGAGGCGATGGTAGTGGCCAGTCAGGCGACGAAAGGTCTTGGGCGTTGAGTCGTCGAACTTCGGTTTCACCGCAATCGGATTCTGGGAAATGAAACCGGACTCGGCGACCAGAGCCTGTCCTTTCTGGCCAAGAGCGAACCTGATCAGGCCGGCGGAAAGAGATGGGATCTCGCTTCCCGGGGTGTACATGAACAGACGCCGTGACAGCGGGTAATCCTCGCTGGCGACGGTCAGTTGATTGGGGTGCAGGGCAGGTGCATTGCCTTCGGAAATCGCCAGCAGCTTGCTGTCCCGGACCGAGGCCAATCCGGAGAAGCCAATGCCTGAAGGATCTCGACTAACGTCATCCGACAACTGGTCGTTAGATTCGTACCGTTTGGCGTTGCCGTCCAGTGTGAACTGTTTCCCCAGTACGAGTGATTTGAATGTGTCCCAGGTTCCGGAGCGGTCATCTCTGGCGTAGAGGTGGATTGGCCTGTCAGGTCCATCCAGCTCCGACCAGTTGCGGATCTGCCCAGAAAAGATCTGACCCAGGGTATTGATGCTCATCTGGCTGATCGGGTTGGAGGGATGCACCAGAATAGCCAGCCCGTCAATGGCAATGACATGCTCGCTTTCTGGCGCCGTAAGATCGGCCGTATCCAGAAAGTGTTCTGCTTCCTGTGGTTTTACCGGACGGGAAGAAGCCCAGATATTCGCCTGCCCGGACGCCAGAGCCTTGAACCCGGTGCTCGATCCATGGGCAGCCACCAGAATTTCGGTGGCCGTCTGGTTCACGGTGGCCCGGAGCACGGTTTCGTTCTCCACGCCGGTGCTTCCGGAAACGACCGGTTCTTTACCGTCCGCTTGCAGAAAACCTGTGACCAGCATGGGAGCAAGTGTGGCACCGACAGTGTTCGAACCGTGAATTTCCAGATCGTAGGCTTGAGCCTGAAAGGCCAGAACAGCCGCGGCAAGCGTTGAAGAAACAGTACTGGTCTTGGGGAAACTGCGAGCCATCTTGAAAAAACCTCGATGCGACAGAGAGTTGAGGCGTTCAAGGATGCTCAAGAAATGTGACAGCTATGTTTCAGGTGAGGCGTTGGGCCGGGCCCGGACACGTCGAGCAGTGAGCTTTCTTGCGCTAGAGCTCAGGAGAAGCGGTGGGGTTCCAGTTCCATGTGCTGGATGCGCTGACCCAGCATAATGATACGGCCGGTGTAGCGTTCTTCGCCGGTAGACGTGAAATCGAACAGGAACCTGCGCCATACTCGGATCCGGCCATGATCGTCACGTTTGAACCAGAGCCCGCGAAGGAATACCACGTCATCCAGAAGCATGACATCCATGCTCTTGCAGTAGCGATGCGCCGCCTGAAGTACGAAATCCTTGATGGCTTTGGCTCGCCACCAGTACCAGACAGCGAATCCAGCGACGAACAGCCAGAACAGGGTTCCAAGAGTCACGTTGTTGAGAGTCTCGCAGGTTATTCATGAGTGAGGACCAAGACTAACCTATTCAAATGACGCGGGCACTAAAAAGCCCGGTACACGTTTCCGTGACCGGGCATTCTGTGTTCCGGGTCAGTGGGCGGTTGCCGTGTTCACTCCGGGCTCTGTGCCACCGCTGTTCTTGTCGTCTGCAGAGCCGTTGTGATCACGGCCCAGCAGGATGTAGAACGCCGGCAATACAAAGATGGTGAAAAGGGTACCAATGCCCAGGCCAGCGCTGATGGTCAGGCCGATCGCAAAGCGGCTTTCGGCCCCCGGACCAACGGCAATCAGCAACGGCACCATGGCGAAGATCAGTGCCAGGGACGTCATGATGATGGGGCGCAAACGAATTGCAGCCGCCTCAATAACCGCGTCTACCTTGTTCAGGCCACGCTCCTTCTGAAGCTGATTGGCGAACTCAACAATGAGAATGCCGTTCTTGGACACCACGCCAATCAATGTGATCAGTCCCACCTGGGTGTAGATGTTCATGGACGCAAAGCCAAGCACGATAAATGCCATGGCACCTGCGACTGACATAGGCACTGATACCAGGATGATAAACGGGTCCCGCCAGCTTTCGAACTGGGCGGCCAGTACCAGATAGATCACCAGCAGCGAGAGGAAGAAGGTGACTACCAGGGCGCTACCCTGGGTGGCCAGCTGTCGACTCTGACCGGTGTAGTCGTAACTGAAACCCTGAGGGAACACCTCTCCGGCAGTCTGCTCCATGAAGTCCATGGCGGTGCCAGCGGCAACACCTGGCATGATGACCCCCTGAAGCGTCAGCGAGTTCTGCTGGTTGAACTGGGTACGGTTTGACGGTTCAACATCATGGCTGAAGCTGACCACGCTGCCCAGTGGCACCAGTTCGTCGTTGTCCGCACGGATGTAGTACTCATTCAGAGCCTGGGCATCCAGCCGGAACTTCTGGTCAACCTGCGGAATGACCTGGTAAGAGCGTCCTTCCATGCTGAACCGGTTGATGTAACCGCCGCCGAGCATGCTCGACAGGCTCTGACCAACGTCCTGCATGGACAGGCCCAGATCTGCAACGCGGTCACGGTCGACCTTGATGCGAGTGATCGGGCGATCAAAGTTGATGGATTTTTGCAGGAACATGAAATTACC
Organism: Marinobacter sp. F3R08; assembly: GCF_018860425.1. Lineage (GTDB taxonomy): Bacteria > Pseudomonadota > Gammaproteobacteria > Pseudomonadales > Oleiphilaceae > Marinobacter. Next base: position 591,396 of record NZ_JAHKPI010000014.1, read on the forward strand.
GCTGCCCATCGCTTTGCCCAGCAGTTCGTCAGCGACCTGATCCAGCTGCTCATAGCTGTTACCAGTGGTAATCACGAACTGGAACGGCAGGCCGCCACCGGAGCCGGGAAGGGACGGACGCGGGAACACTGCGGTTTGCAAGCCGGTGACCTTCTTGAGTTCCGCATTCAACTGAGGCTGAGCTTCGAACTGGGAGATTTCCCGTTCACTCCAGGGCGCCATCTTGAAACCACCGAAAACCGCATTCGGGCTGGTGATGCCGATGATCATGAAATCCTCGTTGTAGCCTTGCACCGTCGACAAACGCTCCTGCACTTCATCACCATGCTCGGTCAGATAGTCGAGGGTGGAGGTTTGCGGCCCGAGCCCCTGGTAGAACAGGATGCCCTGGTCTTCGGTCGGAGCCAGCTCGCTCTGGCTCATCATGACCATGAAGTAAATGGAGCCGAGTACAACCAGCGCAAAGAAGATAACCACCGATTTGGTTTGCATCAGGGAGGACAGAGCCGATTTATAGCCTGATGAAATCCCGTTGAACGTGCGTTCGACCAGGTTTTCAAACTTTCCGGGGTTGCCATGGGGTTTCAGAACCATGCCAGACAGCATTGGCGAGAGCGTCAAAGCCACAATGCCGGAAATAACCACAGTACCGGCCAGCGTGAAGGCAAACTCGGTAAAGAGTGAGCCGACCAGACCACCCATGAAGCCGATGGGTGCGTACACCGCGACCAGGGTGGTTGTCATGGCAATGATTGGTACTGCCATTTCACGGGCGCCGTTTATGGCGGCATTGAAGCGTGATTCGCCCTGTTCGATGTGCCGGTGCACGTTCTCAACCATGATAATGGCATCGTCCACCACGAGACCGATGGCCAGTACCATGGACAGCAGTGTCAGCAGGTTCAGTGAGAAACCGAACATCAGCATGATGAACGCCCCACCGATCAGTGACAATGGCACGGCAATGGATGGAACAATGGAGGCGCGGACTGAGCCAAGGCAAAGGAAGACCACCACCAGGACGATGATCATGGCTTCCAGAAGTGTCTGGATAACCTCGTTGATGGAATCCTCAATGAAGTCAGACGAGTCGTAGGCCAGGCGAACATTCAGGCCTGATGGCAGCTGGCTTTTAATGTCCGGGAGTTCGCCTTTTACCAGCCCCGCCACGGTCAGTGGGTTCGCTCCAGGAGCCAGTTCTATGGCAACGTAGGTTGCTGGTTGCCCCTTGTACAGGGCGAGTTGATCATAGGTTTCGGAGCCCAGCTCAACACGGGCGATGTCCTGCAGGCGAATCTGGGTGCCATTGCTTTGTTTGACAACCAGGTTCCGGAACTCATCCGGATCCGCTACATCGGTATCACTGGTCATGCTGATTTCAGTGTAGGTGCCCTTGGTATTGCCGACGGCTGCCTGATAGTTGTTGGCCTGGAGCTTTGCGACCACTTCCTCGGGGGTCATATCGACTGCCGCCAGGCGCTCCGGGTCCAGCCAGACCCTCAGGGCAAATTTCCGCCCCAGCAAATTCGCCTTACCAACACCGGACAGCGCTTGCAGCCGGGGCTGGACAACCCGGGTCAGATAGTCAGTAATCTGAGGTACAGCCAGTTTGTTACTGTAGAAGGCGATGTACATCAGAGCCGTTGAATCGCCCGTGGTGGAGGTGATTACCGGGTCCTGGGCATCGGCTGGCAACACGTTGCGCTGGCTTGCTACCTTGGCCTGGATTTCCGCAAGTGCGGCGTTAGCGTCGTAATTCAGTACCATCTTTGCTTCGATGGTTGAGACGCCCTGGGAACTGGTTGAGGTCAGATAGTCGATGCCGCTGGCTTCGGCAATTGCCTGTTGCAGTGGCGTGGTAATGAAACCCTTGATCAGGTCTGAGCTGGCACCGGGATAAGCGGTGGTGACGGTCACGGTGGTACTTTCGAGTTCCGGATACTGCCGGATCTCCATTTCCATGGCCGCCCGTGCACCCAGAAGCAGGATCAGCAGGCTGACCACCGTCGCCAGTACGGGACGGTGGATAAAGATGTCAGTGAAGCGCATTACTCAGACGCCCCCTGCTTCTGGTCTTCTTCCTGGATGGCCACCTTCTGGCCCGCGCGCAAACGCAGAAGCCCTTTCTCGACGATGGTTTCACCTGCCTCAAGACCTGAAAGAATAGCAACGCGAGTGTCGCGGGTTTCACCGGTGGTCACCGTCCGGCGGCTGACGACAAGATCGCCGTCTTCGTTTTCCTCGACTACGAATACGAAATCTCCGTAAGTGTTGTAGGAGATTGCAGTACGCGGAACGGTCACTACCTCGTTTTCCTCGGGCTGCCGAGTCAACACGGTAGCGAACATGCCCGGGCGCAACAGTTTGTCAGGATTCGCGAGCGTCGCACGGATTCTGACCGTCCGGGTTTCCGGATTCACTGACGTGTTGATCGCACTGACCGATCCCTCGAAATCCTGTTCCGGTACCGCAGCAACCGCGGCAACCACCGGGTATCCGGGTTTTACGTTCGGCAGGTTTTTCTCGGACAGGGTGTAGTCCACGTAGATCGGATCAAGCATATTGATCTCGACAATGGGCGTTCCAGTGGCGATATATTCGCCCTGGTCAACCATCCGGATGCCCAGAGTGCCGTCAAAGGGTGCACGAATGATTTTCTTGCTTAACTGGGCCTCGGCCTCGTTAACCCTTGCCCGCGCGGCGTCGAAATTTGCCTTGGCTTCGTCGTATTGAGACTGAGATACTGCGCGCTTGGGCAAGAGATCGGAGAGACGTTCGAACTCCTGCTCAGCCAACTGCGCCTCGGCACGCTGGGTACGGAGGGCGGCCTCGTCGATAGCGGCATCAATGCGGATCAGTACATCGCCCTGCTTGACCACGTCACCGGATTCGAAATTGATGGCCTCAATAACACCAGGTACTTCATTGGCCACCTGGATCCCGTTGATGGCCTCAACGCTGCCGACCGCCTTGATAGCCGGTGTCCATGCTTCTGTCCGGGCCTCAATGGCAGAGATCTGGGCCGGGGGTTGGGGCTGGGACATTTGTTCTTGCATCTGGCCAAATTGATAGAACTTGTAGCCGAAGATGCCTCCAAGCACCACGCCGAGAAAAATGATCACAATCAGAAAGCGTGTAGCAGTGCGCATAGGTCGGATCCTGGAAATCTGTGTCAGATGTGGGGAAGCGTAGCATCCTACAAAATTAGGTCGCTATTGTCACCGGGCTGTAAGTATTTCTGTCTAGGCAATATAGCGGACATTTTTGAGGTATATCATAGCGCTCCTGTCGCGCGCCTCTGGTTCTGGGGTGGCGTGCTGGTAATGTGGCAGAAACCGGTTACAAAATAACGACGTCGAACAAGGTGGGATCAACCATGCAGTGGATTCTGGGAATCGCGTTGGCAGCTGCCGTGTTTGTGATTCTGAAACAGTGGGGCGCATTGTCCGCCGAGAAGAAAAAGGCAGCTACCTGGAAGAGTGTTCTGGTGGTCGGTGCCGCCTTGCTGGTCTTCATGGTGCTGACCGGGCGTATCCACGTGCTGACGGCGGCAGTGGCCGCTTTACTTCCTCTGTTGCGCAAGCTTCCGGCGTTGCTGAAGTTCGCCCCGGCCATCAAGCAGATGATCGGGGAAGAGCAAGGGCGCCCGGATCAGGAACAGGCGAGCCGTGAATCTGATCGGGGCAATGGCCCGGATGGTCAGATGTCGGAGCGCGAGGCCTGCGACATTCTCGGGGTAAAAACCGGCTGTTCCGAGGAAGAGATCGTGATGGCCCATCGCCGGCTGATGCAGAAACTTCATCCCGATCGGGGGGGCAATGATTACCTGGCCGCCAAACTCAATGAGGCCAAGTCGGTTCTGCTGAGTGCCCACAAAGCCTGAATCATGGCATAACGTCGACCCTGACCTCAAAACTGCGATTCTCGGATTGATTGCTGTTCACCTGATAGGTAATACCGTTGTGGGTCTGTGTCGACCGGGTTTCGGTGCTACCCAATGACACCCATTGCCCAGGCTCAACCCGTCGTATGGTCACCACGGCTTCGGTTTCATATCCGTCGGGACTTGCCGCTTCTTGTCCGAAAGAAACAATGCTCAGCTCAACGGCCCGCTCAGAAATGACTTGCGGACTCACCAGGAATCCACTGCGGGTTTCAACTTGCTGAAGGAAGGCGGCCGGATTCCGACCACCCCGAACGGCAACTGGAATCGTCCGGATCTGGCCAGAAGTAATATGCGCAGATTGGCCATCCTGCATGATCAGTGTTCGCTCCTGGGTGCTGCCGGTACTGGTCACACGGTGCTGCGCCGAGATTTCGGCCTGCTTCCGGGACGCCGAGATACCTGCACTCGAGTGTTTTCCGCCACTGTCTGTCATGGAGCGGACGGTGATCCGGAGCTGAATGGGCGCCACGTCCAGCGTTTCGACAAGCCGTTCTATTTCCTCCAGTAAGGCTGGCTGACCGCGGACTATCAGCTGCTGGCCGCGCGCTGTTACGGTTACCGGCGAGCCCTGATAAAGCTCGCGAATCTGCTCGGCAACATCGTCTCCGGGCCGGTTGTTGAGCTGATAGGCACGGGACTCGGACTGGGCCAGTGTCTGGCTGGAAAACAGGCCGATCATTACAGCCAATATCAGCCGCAGAGAGTACTGTTGGAGGAAAACGGTCATTGATTGCTCCCAACCTTTTTTGCCGGAACGGAAAAAAACTCCGGCTCATGGGTTGCCAAGTTGAAAACCGGGGGTATATATTGAAAAGCATGAAGACCACACACGCGACCTGTCAATTGAATGTTTTGCAAGCTTTCGGCTCCAAGCCGGTGGCTGCGGTCGCTGCTGTGTTTTTTTGGTGGTTTGGTTATGGCTTTTATTTTAGCCAGAGCCGGGGCCGCCCATAGCATCTTCATCGAACGAATAACGAGGAAGGCAGCCCGGCAGAAAACCCAGGCTGCCACCGGACTCGAAAAAGCCCCGACTGGTAGCCCAGCCGGGGCTTTTTTGATTCTGACCCAGGGAAACGGAAATACTGACATGAACATGCCCTTGAATACCGAACTGATGCATCAGGAGGCGGAGTCGCCCACAGCTCACCGACAGGAAATGCTTCTGCCAACGCCGGCCGAACTGAAACAGCAGATGCCGGCCGCTGACTCTGTCATTCAGCAGGTGCGTGTGCACCGACAGGCAATCCGGAGCATTCTCCGGGGTGAGGACGCAAGAACCCTGATCGTGATGGGACCCTGTTCCATTCACGATGAAGTGGCCGCTCTGGAATACGGTGAGAAGCTGAAAGTATTGGCGGATGCAGTCAGTGATCGTTTCCTGATCGTCATGCGGGCCTACCTGGAGAAACCACGAACCACGGTTGGCTGGAAAGGGCTCTTGTACGATCCGGAGCGCACTGGAGCCGGAAACCTGAATGAGGGGCTACTGCGTTCACGCCGTTTACTTCTCAACCTGGCGGCGATGGGACTGCCCCTGGCCACTGAAGCACTGAGCCCTCTTGCTATGGATTATCTCGGTGATCTGGTGAGCTGGACCGCCATCGGTGCCCGAACCACCGAGTCCCAGGTGCACCGGGAGATGGTCAGTGGATTGCCGATGCCCACAGGCTTCAAGAACGGTACCGATGGTGGCATTGCCGTAGCAACCAATGCGATGAAGTCCGCCTCCCATTCTCATCATCATCTTGGTGTGTCTGCGAACGGAGCACCGGTAATGATTACCACCCGGGGCAATGCGGATACTCACCTGGTTTTGCGGGGTGGTCGCGGCATCACCAACTACGATGCAGGCAGTATTGAACGAGCGGTCGGTGCGTTGGAAGAGGCGGGGCTTGGGACTGCGATCATGGTGGATTGCAGTCATGACAACGCCTGCAAAAAGGCCGAGCGGCAGCTGGACATCGCCCGGGAGGTTATGGCGCAGCGTCATGCCGGTAACCACCATATCCGGGGCCTGATGCTGGAAAGCTTCCTGGAACCGGGCCGGCAGGACGACGGTGAAGAACTGCGCTATGGATGCTCGATTACTGACCCGTGTCTGGGATGGGCTCAGACGGAGGCTCTGATCCGCTCACTGTAGACAGCAGTAACTGGCCAGCCAGTAACAACAGAACGCCTCCCATCAGCCGGTCCAGCCAATGGCCAAACCGGTTAAAGCCTTTGCGTACCTGGGGCAGGGTAAGGAATGAGGCAATCATGGCGAACCAGACACTGGTGGCGAGAGCCATATAAAGACCATAGCCAGCTTGCAGGGCGATAGGCGTGTCGGGACTGATGACGACAGAAAACAGGGAAACAAAAAACAGAGTGGCCTTGGGATTCAGGGCATTGGTCAGAAACCCCAGTCGGAGCGCGGCGATACCGGATTGTCCTGTTGCCGGGCCCTGTTCTACATGAATTCCACCGGCCCGGGCCCGCAGGCACTGAATGGCGATCCAGACAAGATAGAGTGCCCCCAGCACCTTGAGGATGCTGAATAGCAGGATCGACTGCTGGATCAACAGGCCAATCCCCAGCAATGAATAACAAACGTGCACCAGAATTCCGGCCCCTATACCGATGGCCGTGAGCAGCGCGTTATTCCGACTTTGACAGAGTGCCTGCCTGAGCATCACGGCAAAATCCGGCCCGGGACTTGCCACCGCCAACAAGTGGACCAGTGCTACCGTCAAAAATTCAGGCCAGTAATTCTGCATGCTCCTAGCTCCTGTCTGATGGGATTGTCGTCTGAAAGGTCCGACAGGATAGTCTGAACTGGCGGGTTTTTCACGGGGCGAGAGAAATTTGCCATGGCTTCTATACTGAGGTCACACCCAACCGTACCTTCCCCTGTTCCCGACGACCGGGAATACCTGTCAGGAGACCGTGTAATGGATAAGAGAGCAGTAGATGTTGCCATTATCGGAGCTGGAACCGCCGGTATGGTGGCTTATCAGCGAGTGCGAAAGGTGACCGATAAGGTTGTGCTGATTGAAGGTGCCCAGTATGGAACCACCTGCGCCAGAGTCGGGTGCATGCCCAGCAAACTGCTGATTGCGGCCGCCGATAATGCTCATCAGATGCGGCTTGGCGACCTGTTCGGCGTGTCTGCGGGCGGTATGAATATTGATGGTCGGCGAGTTATGGAGCGGGTGCGGTCCGAGCGTGACCGCTTTGTGGCTTCGGTGATTCGGTCGGTTGAGAAGTTCCCTGAGGAGCACCGCCTGAAAGGTAATGCGCGGTTTATCGGCTCTCACCGTCTGGCCGTCGGTGGCGATCTGGAGGTTCAGGCTGAGCGGATCATCATTGCCACCGGCTCCCGGCCCAGCGTCCCGGGATTTCTGAAGTCGGCCAAGGACCGACTGGTCGTGAATGACGATATCTTTGAATGGCAGGACCTCCCGGACTCGGTGGCCGTCTTTGGTCCGGGCGTGATCGGGCTTGAGCTTGGGCAGGCATTGAGCCGGCTTGGCGTCAGGGTTCGTATGTTCGGGGTGGGCGGTGCCGTTGGCCCGATTCAGGATGACACTATCCGGGAGTATGCCTTGCAGACTTTCAGAGAGGCGTTCCCGTTGGACCCTGATTCGGAGGTCAAGAAGGTTGAGCGTGTTGATGCCGGTGTTGCCATTTCCTTTGTTGATGGCAGCGCCGGTGAAAAAACCGAGACGTTCGATTACCTGCTGGCGGCGACTGGTCGGCGTTCCAATGTCGACGGGCTGGATATCCAGAATGCCGATATCGAGTTGGATGACGGGGGGCTTCCCCTGTTCGATCCTCATACCTTGCGTTGTGGCCAGAGCCACATTTTTATCGCTGGCGATGCCAATAACAGCCTGCCCTTGCTCCATGAAGCCGCCGATGAAGGCCGGATAGCCGGCGACAACGCAGCCTCTTACCCGGAGGTACGGGTGGGTCTGCGCCGGACTCCGTTGGCTGTGGTCTTTACTGATCCGCAGATTGCTACGGTTGGATTGACGATCAAGCAGGTGGAGGAGCGGTGTCGCGGGTGTTTTGCGGTTGGTGAGGTGTCCTTCGAGGACCAGGGGCGCAGCCGGGTGATCGGTAAGAACCGAGGGCTGTTAAGAGTATACGGTGAACAGGGCAGTGGGATTTTTCTGGGCGCCGAAATGTTCGGACCAGCCGCAGAACATATGGCTCACCTGCTGGCCTGGTCTGTTCAGCAACGGCTGACGGTCAGTGAAATTCTGGAGATGCCGTTTTACCATCCAGTGATTGAAGAAGGCCTGAGAACCGCGCTTAAGGACCTGAATCGTAAGCTCAACATCGGGCCTGTCCCGGAAGAAGGCTGCACCGATTGCGGGCCGGGAGTCTGATCCGGCCCTTGATCGGATTTAACAGGTATGGAGCTGGCGAAAGGATAAAGTCTCTGCGTCTGGCCTTGTATTTTGCTGACGTCGGGCCCAGATCCTTTCATGGAAGAAGTAGGCGATGGTGTTGATTGCGGGCTCCACCATGGCGATCAGGCCGCCTACGATCAGGTCACCGGTGAGCAGGTAGGCAACGGTAAAGGCGACGGTAAAGTGGGTGATGGCGAAAGTCACCGTCTTGATCAGCGACTGGTCGCCGCTTGTTCCATGGTTGTGTACAAACTGCTTTAAGGCACTCATGTTTCTCTCCGGTTCCGTTTTCTGATGTCTTGTATTGAATGCCATTTGAGAATTATTGTTAAATAAATTGTTTATAGGTTTTTGATAGATCCAGTCTATGGGATTGGCTCGTGGCAACTGATGCAGAGCCACTATCAGATGGATTGGCGCACTTAACTTCCCGTAGTCAACGCACAGGCATATAGTCTGGTTAGATCGATTTGATCCACTGTCAAGGAGACGTGTAATGGGTAAGAACTTTATTGGTCTGGATACCGAAAAAACTGCAAAGCTCGCTGATTCGCTGAACGATCTGCTCGCAAATTATCAGATCTTCTACATGAACGTCCGTGGCTATCATTGGAACATCAAGGGCAACGACTTTTTCGAGTTGCACGTAAAGTTTGAAGAGTTGTACGACGACCTTCTGCTGAAAATTGATGAGATTGCTGAGCGGGTTCTGACTCTCGGACACCGGCCTGCTCATGCCTACAGCACTTATATCGAACGTTCTGAAGTGCCAGAGAAGAGAGATGTATCGGATGGCAAGGAAGCGATGGAAAACATCGTGGACAGCTTTGCCAAGCTGATTGGCAAGCAACGTGAACTCCTTAGTCTTGCCGGCGATGCTGAGGACGAGGGAACGGTGGCCTTGATGAGCGACTACATTTCCCAGCAGGAAAAAACGGTCTGGATGTATCGCAGCTACCTCGGTCACTAAGTCTGTAGATACGGATCAAAAGCGGCCCTCGGGCCGCTTTTTTTGTTCCTGTCATCAATCCTTAACCCTTATGACCCGGAACTGTCATGACCTTGACCTAGCTTGTGTCGACATCATCTGCACCAAGTCATCACCGAGGCGTCATGTTATGTTCCGAAAGACCCTGATTTGCACAACGCTACTCTCTTCTGTATTGGGTCTGAGCGCCTGCTCCGATGACGGAGATGACAGCGCTGGCGGTGTTAACGGCAACACTAAGATTCTGATCGAGCTCAATGTACTGGGAAGCTATCAGGCGCCGGGCGACGTATTCGACGTGGGAGCGGCGGAGATAGTCGCCCATGATCCGGTTAACCAGCGATTGTTTGTGGTGAATGCCGGTGCCTCCTCGGTGGACGTACTGGATATCCATGACCCCGGCCAGCCGACACTGTTGCAGACCATTGATGCCAGCGCCGAGGGTGCTTCGGCCAACAGTGTGGCCGTCTACGGCGATCTGGTTGCGGTAGCCATTGAAGCAGAAAACAAGCAGGACAACGGCAAAGTGGTGTTCTATAACGCCACGGACCTCGGAAAGGTCGGTGATGTGACCGTTGGTGCGCTGCCCGACATGGTTGCCTTTACCAGAGACGGTATGAAGCTTCTGGTCGCCAATGAAGGAGAGCCGAGCGATGATTACACCAATGATCCTGTAGGGTCTGTCAGCATCATTGATCTGTCGGCAGGCGTCGCGGGTGCCAATGTGACAACCGCAGGATTCGATAGCTTCAATGCTGATGAAGCTGACCTGAGAGCCAGTGGCGTTCGGGTGTTTGGTCCGGGTGCAACCGTGGCTCAGGATATGGAGCCCGAGTACATTGCCGTCTCTGTTGATAACGAAACTGCCTGGGTGACACTTCAGGAAGCCAACGCAGTTGCCGAGCTGGACCTTCAGGCTGGTGTGATCAAAGCCATACGGCCGCTTGGATTCAAGGATCACAGTGTTCCCGGGAATGAGCTGGATGCCAGCAACCGGGATGGCGGCATCACGATCCGCAACTGGCCGGTGAAAGGCATGTATATGCCTGACGCGATCGCAAGCTATGGTTACAACGGAAAGACGTACTACATCACCGCGAACGAGGGGGATTCCCGTGACTATAGCGGCTTCTCCGAAGAGTTCCGGTTCGCGGATCTGACTCTGGATGCCACCGCCTTCCCAGACGCCGCGGAGCTGCAACTGGATGAGAACCTTGGCAGGATTAATGTAACCTCGACCATGGGGGTCAGTAACGGCTGCGATCCCAGTAATCCGGCTACGGATGTGGAAGTGGACTGTGAATACAGCGAAATCTACACGTACGGTGCGCGTTCCTTTGCTATCTGGTCTGCCGATGGCGAACAGGTCTTCGACAGTGGCAGTGAGTTCGAGCGAATCACGGCCAGTCTGTTGCCGGAGAACTTCAATGCGACCAATGACGAGAATAATTTCGACAACCGTTCTGATGACAAGGGGCCCGAGCCCGAGGCTGTGACGGTTGGCACGATCAACGGCCAGACTTTCGCGTTTATCGGGCTGGAGCGTGTTGGCGGAGTCATGGTTTACGACGTGTCCAATCCCCGGAATCCGGAATTCGTTCAATACCTGAACAACCGGGACTTCTCGGTGTCCGAAGCTGATCTGAAGGCTGGAATGGCCGGTGATCTAGGGCCTGAGGGGATGGCATTCATTGCCTCTGGGGACAGCCCCAATGGTCAGCCCATGCTGGCGGTAGCCAATGAAATCAGCGGAACCACAACCGTGTACGGGATCGAGATCATCGAACAGGGTACAGACTGAGTTCGGCAGAGTGACCCAATACCGGGAGCAGCCAGACACGGCACTCCCGGTTAGCAGATTGCTCAGACTGCCACTTGCAGTGGCGCCACGTCCTTATGCAGGAACCACTTCTCCGTTACCACCTTCCGGGTAAACCAGTGCGAGCGCATCAACGTGCTGGCAAGGGGCACCTTGAGCCAATCAGGCAACTGCAAACCCTCGTGTCTCGCAACTGACCGGGTGCCGAAGCGTTCGGCAATCGCATCGCCGTAAGCCTGTAACGAGGACGCTGAATAGTCCGGCGTCTGCCGAAGCACATCGGCTGCCATCAGGGCTGATTCGATGGCGGGTCGGATTCCTTCACCACTCTGGGTATAGGCCAGACCCGCTGAATCGCCGACCAGAAGGATACCGTCGTCCACCAGCGGTCGCTGGGCATGTGCGTAGAGCAGGTAAGCATGGCCCTTGAAGCGTCCCGGCAGGTCTTCAGGGATGCGGCCTGATGCTTTCATGTCCTCGACAAACGCTTCCAGATGGCCAGTGAGTTTGTGATTGTCTTCCCGTCCCAGGCCGATATTCAGGTAATTGCCCTTGCGAAAGACCCAGGCGTAACCCTTGAGATCTCGACAGAACCAGAGCTCTGGTGTGTCACCCCGGGCCTGGCAGGCTGACGCCTGTTGCGCGGTCATTTCAAACTCGACTTCCTTGGCTGCCACGATGGTTTCGTGACCTCCCGGGCCATCACCAAGCAGCTGGGCAACCGGGCAGAAGTGGCCTCCCGCACCTACTATGAGAGGCGCTGCCCAGGTGTCGTTTATGAGCCAGTTGCCGTCTTTCCGGACGATAGATTTGACCGGCGTGGCGAGCTGCTTCGGGCAATGGACGCGGCTTAGCAGGTAATCGTCGAATTCACACCGGCGGATGCCGTAGCTGACTATGTCGGCGTGATCGTTCTCCACGGCCGCCTGGCCCATCATGCTGATGCGGAAGCGGCGAATGGGTTGAAGGGTGCGCCCGGACTGGTAGTCTGCCAGATCGATCTTCAAGGTTTTGATCACCGCTGGCGTTACCCAGCCGGCGCAGGTTTTGTCACGCGGGAACGCCTGTTTATCGATGATTAACACGCGCTTGCCAGTGTTCTTCAGGGCGTCGGCCAGCGTGGAGCCGGCAGGACCGGCACCGACGATGATCAGATCATAATGACCCATCAGGCCTCCTCGGGTGCACAGGGAAAGTCGTAGAGATCCCGACGGTTTCGGGGTAGCTGGTTGTTGTCGCCATGGCTGAACACCACCTGGAACAACTGCAGGGAGCCTGCCCGGAATGCTGCGATGGAACCGGCGAGATACATGCGCCAGGCCCGGGTAAAGTGTTCGTCGTACATGGCGCTTATCTTTTCCTCGTTGTCGTTGAAGCGCTCCATCCAGTGGCTGAGGGTTTGAGCGTAGTGCAGCCGAAGGTTTTCTACATCCAGCACTGAAAAATCGCCGTGTTCACAGATCTGCATGAATTCACCGATACTCGGTGGATACGCGCCCGGAAAGATCCGCTTTTCGATCCAGGCATTCATCAGCATCGGGCGATTTCGTCCGATGCTGTGTAGCAATGCGATGCCGTCGGATTTCAGGCTCCGTTTGATGAGTTCGGACAGGGCGTTGTAGTTGTCCTTGCCAACATGTTCCAGCATGCCAATGGATACGAAGGCATCATACTGGCCGCTGATGTTGCGGTAGTCATCCTCAACATAGTCCACGAGATGATCCAACCCCTGCTTGTGAGCCTCTTGCCTCGCATAGTTCAGTTGTTGCCGGGAAATATTGTAGGCGTGAACCTTCACGCCGTAGTTGCGTGCCATATAGCGGGCCAGTCCGCCCCAGCCGCAGCCGGCCTCAACCACGGTCATGCCGGGTTTCAGGCGGAGCTTGCGACAGACATGCTCGAGTTTGGCGAGTTGGGCCTGCTCCAGAGTCAGGTTGGGAGTTTCGTAATAGGCGCAGGTGTACTGCATTTCAGCGCTATCCAGCCAGAGCTGGTAGAACTCGTTCCCCAGGTCGTAGTGATGGTGAATGTTCTCTTTTGCTTCAGAGATGCCGGTGGATCGGGGGCTATGGTTGCGCCATATTGTCTCCAGCCATTTTGGCCATTTCTGGCGCGCCTGATGAACCGAGCGGTAAAGGGCTTCCATCAATTCTGAGAGATCTCCTTCCACCCTCAGCCGACCGGCGCTGTATAGATCTCCGAATGCCAGGTTGGGATTGGCGACAAGTGTATAGAGGGCTTTGGGGTCCATCAGCTGCAGGGTGAACTCCGGATGCTGGTTCTCCGGCTCAACGACATCCCCGTTCCAGAGCAAAAACCGGATGGGGGGGGAGCCGGCCATGCGCATGAGCTTGGCGATCAGCCAGCGCTCATGGGTGTGGGGTGAGCGCTCTACGGGCGTATCTTCCAGTGGTAAGGTCAGGATATGGTTCTTGGGCTCTTGCCCGTTGTCTCCACCCTTCCGGGCCGTACTCTGGTTCATGGACTCCGCTCTCCCTTGATAACCACGACGTCAATGCTGCTTGTCGGTGTTTGTGCGTCAGGGGTTCCCGAATGCCAGTCTGAGAATCGCCACGTGTCCGTTCAGTATAGAAAATAGAGGGATTTTGTCAGGTGAGTCGAGATTAGAAGATATCTGTAAGAGGAAGGAAATACGAAAACGGAGCGTCAAAAAAACCGGGCCCTGGGGCCCGGTTCTCTGGTTTGGCTCAGTAAGATGAGCTCATGCCGAACCATTCTGGGAAGATAACGATCAGCGCCAGTACCAGCATCTGTATCAGAATGAAGGGCAGGACGCCTTTGTAAATATCCGTTGTTCGAACCTGCGGCGGTGCGACACCTTTGAGGTAGAACAACGAAAACCCGAATGGTGGCGTCAGGAAGCTGGTTTGCAGATTCATCGCGATCAGAATGGCGAACCAGAGCATGTTGATGCCCAACGCTTCGGCCACCGGGGCAAGAATCGGTACGATGATGAAGGAAATCTCCACGAAATCGATGAAGAAGCCCAGCACCAGAATCACCACCATGGCCAGAACGATGAAGCCCCATTTTTCGCCGGGCAACTGAAGCAGCCACTCTTCCAGCAGGTAATCACCACCGGTATAGCTGAAGACCATGGAGAACGCCGTCGCACCAATCAGTATGGCAAAGACCATTGCCGTGACTTTCACGGTGTCCTTGGACGCATCCCAGACCATCTTGAAAGAGAACTGTCGGTAGATAATGGCGAGAACTACGGCGCCAACGCCACCCAATGCAGACGATTCGGTGGGTGTTGCAATGCCGGTGAAGATGGAGCCCAGAACAACAACGATCAGCGCCAGTGGCGGAATGATGGCCAGCAACGCGTTGACGATTTCTTTCTTGCGGGAAACTCCGGGTTCCTCCGGCATGGCAGGCGCGGTTTCAGGCCGGAGCCGGGTCAGGATCAGAATGTAAGCAATATACAGTCCGATCAGCACCACACCAGGCCAGACCGCGGCCTTGAACAGATCGCCAACAGGCAGACCGAGAACGTCGCCGAGAATGATCAGGATGATTGAAGGCGGTACGATCTGACCGAGAGTACCCGAGGCACAGATCGTGCCTGTCGCCAGGCGTTTGTCGTACTTGTGTGCCAGCATGACTGGCAGAGAAATCAGTCCCATGGCCACTACGCTGGCGCCGACAACACCGGTGGAGGCTGCCAGCAGGGCGCCCACAAGAATGGTCGAAATGGCCAGGCCACCGGGCAATCCGCCGAAAAGCCGGCCCATGGACGTGAGGAGCTGCGCGGCCAGTTTGGTGCGCTGAAGCACAACGCCCATGAAGATGAAGAGCGGTACCGCCATCAGTACGGTGTTCTGCATCACGCTCATGATGCGATAGGGCATGAAGGCAAAGAGATCCATGCCCTCGGCGAATATCCCGAAAAACAGGGCGACACCGCCAAACGTGAAGGCCACCGGGAAGCCCAGCATCAGCATAAGAAGGGCAACGCCGAACATAATCATTCCAATCATGCGAGGCCTCCTGCGCTGTGCTCACCTTCGTACTCTTTATCTCCGGCCATAACGCGCAGCGCGTAGGTGGCCATGTTCAAGCCGGCAATGCCGATGAACACGGCGCTGATTGGAATAACTGACTTGATGATCCAGCGATGCGGCAGGCCGCCGGGATCGCCACTTCCTTCACCCATGCCGTAGGAATCGACTGAAAAATCGTAACCGTAGACGCCAATCAGGTAGGCAAAGGGAATAACAAAAAGGAGCGCGCCCGCAAGATTTATCCAGGCTTTGGCCTTGTTGCTCCAGCGGGTATAGAAAACATCGACCCGGACATGACCATCCGTGCGCAAGGCATAGGGAATCCCCAACAGGAACACCACTGAATAGAGGTGCCACTCCATTTCCTGCATGCCGATTGAAACGTTGTTAAAAGCGTAGCGGGCTACTACGTCGTAGAAGACGTTGGCTGCCATCAGTATCATCGCGACACAGGCAACCCAGCCACAGAAGGTGGACAAGCGCGAAAGCCCCTCGTCCAGTTTGATAATCCACCGCATTGATGATCCCCCGCCAGGCGGACTGGCGTTTTTTCTGTTGCTATAAACGACAAAAACCGGGATCACTGCAAGAGCGATCCCGGCTCCGTTAAAGCCTATATCTTACTCGACTTCGGCCATGGTGTTGAGATAGGCGCGCTCAGAAATTGTGGTGTAAGCGCGGCTTTGCTCGAGATAGTTCTGCTGGGAGTCAATGATCTTGGCTGCCATGTCGCTCTCAGCGGCCGCTTCTTTCAGCAGTTTCTTGTTGGCCGCATACATGGCCTCAAAGATGTCATCCGGGAAACGCTTGATCTGGACATTCGGATATTCCTCACGAATGTTGGCCCAGGCTTCAGCATTGGCGTGCTGGGAGTGCACCAGCATGTCGTAGGATGCAGTGCGCATGGCGACACGCATGATTTCCTGCAGATCTTCCGGCAGCTTTTCCCAGACCCGCTTGTTGACCAGGAACTGGAGCTCGGTAGCCGGCTCATGCCAGCCAGTGTAGTAGTAATCGGCAATCTGCTGGAAACCAAGACGCAGATCCAGAGCAGGGCCGACCCATTCAACGGCATCAATGGTGTTACGCTCAAGAGCGGTGTAAAGCTCACCCGGAGCAATGTTGGTCGGGTTTACACCAACTTCGGCGAACACTTCGCCAGCGAAGCCGGGGATGCGCATTTTAAGGCCTTGCAGGTCTTCCAGGGAGTTGATTTCCTTACGGAACCAGCCGCCCATCTGAACACCGGTGTTACCGCCCGGGAAGGACAGCATATTGTGGGGCTCATAGACTTCCTGCATCAGCTCCATGCCGCCGCCGTGGTAGAACCAGGCGTACTGTTCCATGGCATTCATGCCGAAGGGCATGCTGGTGAAGAACAGGGTTTCGGGAACCTTGCCCTTCCAGTAATAGGATGCGGAGTGGCCCATGTCGTACTGGCCAGCCTTGACCATGTCAAACACGCCCAGCGGGGCTTTGTGCTTGTTGGCGGAATCGATACGGACCTTCAGGCGTCCATCGGACATTTTCTCCACGGTTTCAGCAAAGCGTTTGCTGGTATCACCGAAAATTGGAAAGTTTGGTCCCCAGGTTTCTGCCAGGCGAAGGGTAAATGTGTCTTGGGCGAGCGCCTGTGTGGCGGCAAAGGTTGTTGTCACAGCCAGCACAGCCGCGGAAAGAACAGAACGGATCTTCATTGCTCTTCAATCCTCTTATCGTTTTTGTGGATCGAGCGTTCACCCCTTTTGGGGACTAAACTACTCTGGATTCTAGTTCACGTTAGCAATTATCGTTCACAAACGAAATCAAAAATCGCTCAATTTACGACCTTGGTCGTACAGAAGCTCAGAGGTCATCCATGCGATTTATCTGGCTGGACAGACGCATGGCTTCATGCTCCTCGAGAGCCAGCAAATCTTCCAGCAGAGATTTGGCTTCCGGAATCTCTGCTTTCCCTATCAGTGAATCGTAAAGATCCATCACCTGGTCGTGGAACTGAAAGATTTCTTTGGCGATGTCTTTGAAGGACATTGAGGCATAGTGGGTGTAGGAGTCAGCGCTGGCTCTGATCGGCTTGTGATTGAGATAGTCGTATAAGCGGGTTTTCAGGGCCTTCGGGTCAGCCTGATTTTCAAACTCCTGGACGGCTTTTTCGAGAAGGGTCTCATGACTGGCGACGTAATCGAGCAGAGCGCTTGCACGCTCGTCCTTGTTCAGGGCGGCTGAATCATGGAAGCACCGGGACAGATGACGGTGCATCTGGCGGGTCCAGTCAATCAGGTCCTCGAAGGTTTTTATTTCCATCGAATTGCTCCTGGCGGGGAATGATCCTGTCTGTGGTTGGCAATAATGGTTAGTCTAGTCAAAATTGTTGTCTGAGGGCTACAGGAGTTGACGCCCCCGGAAAGCAGCGCAAGTGGGGTATGGAAATGACAACGACACTGGGAATTATCGAGGGGTTTTACGGCCCTGTGTGGACATGGCAGGAGCGCCGGCATCTGGTGCGTACACTGTCACCCCATGGTTTTGGTTTTTACCTGTATGCCCCGAAGGCCGATGCTTTCCTGCGCCGACAATGGCAGCAGCCCCATCCTCCGGCCATGGCCTCGGAGCTGACAGAATTCTCGCGCTTCTGCCGGAGTGAGGGCGTGCGTTTCGGGGTGGGGCTGAGCCCATTCGAGGTTTTCAACCGGTTTGACGATGAGGCCCGCTCTGCCCTGGCCGGGAAACTCGGCCATCTGGAGCGGATGGGCATTGATGAGTTGGCGATACTGTTTGATGACATGAAGGCCGATACGCCGGATCTTGCTGGCACCCAGGTCGACATCGTGCACTGGGTCCGCGAACGAACGAAGATCAAACATCTGAGTGTTTGTCCGAGCTATTATTCCGATGATCCGGTTCTGGACAGGGTGTTCGGGGACCGTCCGGCGGGCTACCTTGAAACCCTGGGGCGCAAGCTGGACCACGCCATCAACATTTTCTGGACCGGGGAGGAGGTCTGCTCCAGGGAAGTTTCGCCTGGCCATCTGAAGCGTATTGGCGACCTGCTCGGACGCAAGCCGGTTCTCTGGGATAATTACCCGGTAAATGACGGTGACCGCATGTCGCAGCACCTCCACTTGCGTGCGTTCACGGGGCGACCGGCCGCCAATGCGGCGCATCTGGCCGGTCACGGGATTAACCCGGCTCTGCAACCGACGCTGACGGCGATTCCGGCAATTACGCTGGCGGAATCCTATCGCCTTGGTCCTTCCTACCAGTACGGGCAAGCGTTCCGTCATGCAGCCCGGGAAGTGCTCGGAATAGAGCTGGCCAATCAACTGCATTCGGACTTATTGGTGCTTCAGGATGCCGGCCTTGGCCGGATCAGCGTTGAAAAAAGGCAAAGCCTGCAGCGCACCTATGATGGGGTTGATCACCCCGCCGCGAATGAGATTTTGCGCTGGCTTGCGGGCGAATATCAGGTAACCGATGAGATGGTGGCAACCCAGTAGGGCGGCCGGCTATCGGAGATAATATTCCACCGTCGAAACCACCCGAACGGTTTTTACCGGCTGTTGCCCTTCCATGATACCCGGTGCCTGGTCGCGGGCCAGAATCTGGAAGATACCCTGGTTCGCGCGTCGCAGGTCCCCGAGTTCCGCCTTGGCATCCTGGGCGAACTGTGCGGCTGCTTCCCGTGCCGAGGCAGTAGCCTCGGCGATCATCTCGGGCTTGATATCGTTGAGGCCGTTGAACAGATAGGTGGGGCCGGATGGACCGAAGTCCGAAGAAAGCACGACACCGGAGTCCACCAGTTCACTGACCCCTTGGGCTGCCTGTCGGATTCTGTCGATCTCGGTGCTGCGTACCATCAGGGTCTGGCTGATGATGAATTTCTGCTCACCATTGTTGGCCTGGTAAGGGTTGGCCTGGGTATCTGTTACATCCAGGCGCTGAAGTTCGACCGACTTCTGGTCAATGGCCTGAAGTTTCAGAAACGCCATGATCGCATCCCGGCTGCTTCTGGCTGTGTTCTGAGCCTCACTCAGCGACGCTCCGGTAGCGACAAACCGGATCGGCCACAATGCGAGGTCTGCATTCACCTCCCGTTCAGCCACGCCCTTCACGGTAACGTAGCGGTCGCCGGTGCGCAGATCGGTAAGGCCGTTGCCGATAAGAGCGGCGGAAATGATGGTGCTGATGCCGAGGATCAGTGCAGCAAGCAGTTTCATGGAATATCCCTTTTGTCGCATCACCGGAAAAACGCCGGTCTCTGATTGCTATCCCGAAGGTGATGAGCCAGATTAGCGTTTCACGCCTTGCCCGGAAAGGGAGGAATTATGACGGTTGTGAAAGGCAGAGGACCGGATGACCATCGTGGTTTTCAGTTGCAGGTCTTGTCAGTCGCGCTGCGGAAGCGGGCCCGCATTGCCTCGCGCTCTCGCTCGGGATCCAGGAACTCTCCGGGCAGTGGCTGGATAAAGTAGAGAAAGTCACCCTTTGAGCGGTTTTCATCGACGGGTGCGTCAGCCACTGCTGCAGGCCAGAATACCGGGCTGACAACGGCAACAGAGAGTTCCGGCGCCCGTTGTCTCAGTAATGCCACGGTACCCAGCCCTTCCTCGCTATGAAACGTGCCGGTGAGGTGCAGCACCTGATGCTGCGGATGCTCTTTCAGAGCCTCAACGATGCGCGCAGCCATGGTGTTGTCCCGGAGTAACTGTGCCTTATAGGTGTTCTCCATTCGCTCGCTCATGGTGCTGTCGGCCTGGTGGCTGACTCCCATGGCGGCCATGAATTTGCCACGATAGGCCGGGGTGTCCATGAACGGGGTGGCGGGTAGCGCCTGCCGGGTCGGGGCGGGAACCGTATCAAGGTACTCCGGCCCCTTGCGGCCGACGCAGCGGACAATGTCTGCCGGAGCATTGGCCGCGACCACCGGCAGGTTCCGTTGACGCGCGAACTCCACCAGTGGTCGATAGGAACCACGATAATTGTCCCAGGCACCGGCGTCCTCAATCATTTCGGTTTCCCCGGCGTTGCCCCGAAGATAGCGGTCCAGCTCATCCTGGGCGTCCAGATTGAATTGCTCCAGGGATAAAACCTGTTCTGGTGTCTGCCGATAGAGGGCTGCCTGTAGCCGGGATTGCAGAAGGTGGGAGCCATGGTGTCCGTGATATTCCCCCACAACCACAACATCCACGTTGACCAGTTGCTGGGCCAGTTGCTCTGGAGTAAGGGTCTTGTTGCTCTGCGGTTCAAATACCGGGGCGTCGTACTGGGTATCTGGAGCAGCAAGCCGGTTGTCCGTGCCCTGGAAGGAGGGCATGACGCTGCACCCCGTTATTGTGCATACGGTGGCAAGCAGCCATATTGGCACGATGGATTTCATGGCAGTCTGTACGTTCGGATTGTCATCGGGATCATTTGTCGCGCTCGTTGCGCCAGTCTGGCCCGAGCCTTTCTTCGACATATTCCCGGATAAACTGACGCACCTTTTGCGAGGGCGTGACATCTTCCTGTTTGCAAAGCGCTTCAAAAGCGGCTTTCTTTTCCGGATCGATCAGCAGTGTCAGGCGGGCAGTGCGGTTTTCCATGGGCTACTCTTCACGTCAAAGTCTGGAATAGTATGTTAATAATATTAACATTGAATACGTACGAGATGAGCATATAATGTCGTAATACGAGTTGCAATACACGAGTCCCTCATGTCTCATCGCGCACATCTGTTTTCACTCCGTCTGGCCCATGCGTTCCGCGAAGCCTGTATTGATGAACGATACGGTGGGCAGCGTTTTCTGCGCGATCTGATGGCTGGGGTGACGGTCGGTATCATTGCTATCCCGCTGGCCATGGCGCTGGCGATTGCCAGTGGCGTGGCGCCACAATACGGGCTGTATACCGCCATTGTCGCCGGCTTTGTGATCGCTTTGACCGGTGGCAGCCGGTTCAGTATTTCCGGGCCCACAGCGGCCTTTGTTGTCATTCTGTATCCCATTGCCCAGAGCTATGGGCTGGGTGGTTTGCTGCTGGCCACCCTGATGTCCGGCGTCCTGCTGGTGATCATGGCTCTCATGCGACTGGGTCGCTTCATTGAATATATTCCCGAGTCTGTAACCCTGGGCTTCACTGGCGGCATTGCGGTGGTGATTGCTACGTTGCAGATCAAGGACTTCCTTGGCCTTCCGGTTGCTCAGATGCCTGAGCATTACTGGGACAAACTGACGGTGTTGGCTGGCGCTCTGCCTGAGCTGGATGGGCTCAGCACCCTGGTGGCCGGTGTCACCCTTGCAGTCATGTTGCTGTGGCCACGACTGAAAACGCCAGTGCCCCCGCACCTGCCAGCGGTGGTGATCGGAAGCCTTCTCGCCTTTTGGTTCAATGCCCAGGGAGCCGCCATTGATACGATTGGCTCACGGTTCAGCTATTTCTTGCCGGATGGCACGCAAGGCGCCGGGATCCCGCCTTTCTTGCCGGAAATTGCCTGGCCGTGGCATCAGGCAGGCCCATCGGGCGAACCGATCGGGTTGTCCTGGTCGCTGGTTCAGGATTTGCTTCCAGCCGCCTTTGCCATCGCCATGCTCGGTGCTATCGAATCTCTGTTGTGTGCGGTGGTTCTCGATGGCATGACCGGCAAACGCCACAGTGCTAACAGTGAGCTGATGGGCCAGGGACTGGGCAACATTATCACTCCGTTCTTCGGCGGCATCACCGCTACCGCCGCCATCGCACGTTCGGCGGCCAACTACCGGGCTGGCGCCCAGTCCCCGGTATCTGCAATCGTTCACTCTCTGGTAGTGCTGCTGGCACTGGTCTCGTTAGCGGGCCTGCTGGCCTTTTTGCCGATGCCGGCCATGGCCGCGCTCCTGCTGATGGTGGCCTGGAATATGAGCGAGGCCCCCAAGTCCGTCCATCTGCTGAAAACGGCACCCCGCAGCGATATCCTGGTTTTTCTGGCCTGCTTTTCACTTACGGTTTTGCTGGACATGGTCATCGCAATCACAACCGGCGTGCTGCTGGCGGCGGTCCTGTTCATGCGCGAAATGGCCCAGATGACCAAGGTGACCGATATCACCCAGAGCAAACGGATTGCGAACTCCGGCCTGCCCGGCGGCTGGCAGGTGTTCAAGATCAACGGTCCACTGTTTTTTGCCGCCGCCGACCGGATCTTTGGGGAACTGGCGGAACTGTCCCGGAATGCCGGAGGTTTAATACTGTATATGGATGGCGTCACCATCCTTGATGCTGGTGGCCTGTCGGCGCTGAACAAATTGATTGTTACCTGTGAGCAGGACGGGACGCAGATTGTTATTGCCGATCTGCAGTTCCAGCCCCTGAGAACCCTCGCTCGCGCCGGTGTAATGCCTGTGCCTGGCGTTAGTCGCTATACCTCCTCCCTTGAAGAAGCCTTGGGACTGATCGGGGGCCAGGCTTCCGACTCTGATCGGCTCCCGGGATAAAACGCTGATTCTAAAAGTCTCCGGATGGTTTACCCTTAGGCATTGCGAACTCTCTTAACCAGAGGAATGCCATGCTGCCTTTCCGGCTGATCGACCGTCTGAAATTTATTGTTGAACGCCAGCTCGTAAAAGGGGCGGGGTTCCAGCTGGTGGTGGTCGGCGTGTTTATTGGACTGATCTCTCTGGTTGGCGGTCTTTTGGTGGTTCCCCAGGGCGGAGAATTCGAGGAACCCGGTTCGGCTGTCTGGTGGGCATTTCTGAGACTGACCGATCCCGGCTATCTTGGCGACGATGTCGGAACCTGGCAGCGCTTTGTCTCAACCTTGCTCACCATCAGTGGCTATGTGGTGTTCATGGGTACCCTGGTGGCGATTCTGACCCGATGGCTGATTGCCAAAATGGCCGATCTTGAGCGAGGGCTCACGCCGGTGACACTTAAAAACCATGTGGTGGTTTTGGGGTGGACCAGCCAGACCCTGCCTTTGTTGGGTGAGCTATTGAGTTCTTCCGGCCGCATGAGGCGTTTTCTGGAGAAACACGACGCCAGCAAACTGCGGTTGGTGGTGTTGTCGGAAACGGCGTCGGCGGAGCAGGTCCATGAGCTGCAGGCAGAACCGGGGATTGGTCGCAAGGCCCGCCAGATTATCCTGCGCTCAGGCGTGGCTATCCAGCCGGAAGCTCTGGAACGGGTCGCGTGTCTGGATGCCTCGGCGGTTATTGTGCCGAGTGCTGCTCATGAAGCCGGCAGGCTGGTGACTTCTGATGTGGGCACCGTCAAAGCCCTGCTGACCATAGCCGCGCGGGCAAGAAGTCTGGATGCACCGTTGCCGTTTGTGGTGGCTGAAATTCAGGATATTCGCAAATTCCCGATCGTTGAACGGGCTTATCCCGGACCTCTGGAGGTGGTGGCCGGAGATACAACCATCAGCCGGTTGATGGTTCAGAATATCCTGCACCCGGGGCTGTCCGGTGTCTATAACGAGCTGTTTTCATCGGGCAACGGGAATGAAATCTACATCCGTAGTGGCGACAGCATGGCGGGCCAAACGCTTGCTGAGGTGGCGAGCCAGCGCCCGAGAGCCATTGTGATGGGACTGCTGCAGCAAACGGATTGTGGCTGGACGGTCCAGATGCCAGCGCCCACGGGGGCCGTTGTGGCCGAAAAGGATCGGGTGGTTATGCTTGCCCGGGATTATACAGAAACAGATGCCGATCCCAGAACGCCGCCTTCGACATTGATCGAGCGTGGCGTGTGTATTCCGAAAGCCATCGAATCGTCGTCCAGCGTCCTTCGCGTCTTGCTACTGGGCTGGAATCGCCGTGTGCCTGGTTTCCTTGATGAGCTGGTCAGTTACCGCCGGCAGCGTTTTGAGGTCGACGTCGTGTCCGTCGTGCCTGCCGCCGAGCGCCAGAGAGAGATCGAGCGCTACCTGGGCGAGCAGCAAAGTGTTATCTGTCGTCACATAGAAGCCGATTATATGGTTGAAGGCGAGCTCAGGCGGGTGGGGCTGTTCAGCTACGATGCCGTTCTGTTGCTGAGTAGCGATCGGCTGTCCTCGGGTGAAGAGGCTGACGCCCGAACCATGATGGGGTACCTACAGCTTGAGGGACTGTTGAATGAGGACGAACGGGCCCCCCAGATTCTGATGGAATTGAGTGATCCGGATAATCGGCATTTGTTGATGGCCTACCAGAGCGAGGTCATGATAAGTCCAATGATTGTCAGCCATGTTTTGGCTCAGGTGGCGCTTCGCCGCGAGCTCAGAATTGTTCTCGACGAATTATTCACGGTGGGTGGTGCCGAAATTCTGTTTCGTGATCCTGCGGATTACCCGTTGCCGGCCAGTGTTGATTTTCAGGCACTTCAGAAAATACTGGGTGAGAGCGGCGAGATCCCTCTGGGCATCCATCGTGCAAAAGCCGACGAGAGCGGCAAACAGCTCCAGCTTAATCCGCCCCGTCGAGTTTATCTTGATCTGCAGCCTGAAGATCGCCTGGTAGTGCTCAGCCAGACCACCCAATAGAGCGGTCTGGCTGAGGCTGTAGAACGATCCGTAGCGATACCGGTTACTCGACCTTGATGTGTCCGCTGTTCACCAGGGAATCGATGAACTGCTCTGAGGTCTGACCATCCATGGATACGCCGCTGAGCACGATTGATTGCTGGGCATTGTCGACGGTGTCTGCCAGTGCGCCATCCTTGTTCATATACAGCACCGTGTCACCGTTTTCCTCCTGAGCCATCAGGAAGTCGGTTACAGTTGCCTCAGTTGCTCCCTGCAGCAGATCGTCCAAAGCCAGCTGGTCACCGTCGCCGGTTCCGGTAAAACCATTGGTGCTGTCGATCGTGAAGTCAGTCACTACATCCCGTGGCAGGTCTGCATCATTCTCGTCACCCAACTCCCAGCGGAAGACATCGGCACCAAAACCACCAGTAAGCACATCACTACCCGCGCCACCAATGAGAGTGTCATTACCCAGGCCGCCGTTAATCACGCTAGTGCCTGCACCGTCAGTGATGGTGTCATTCCCGGCGCCGCCATCAATGGAATTGACGCCATCCAGAGCATTTACAGTGTCGTCACCGGCGCCGGCCAGGATGATGTCGTCGCCATTTGTTGCGGTGATTGTATCGTTACCGCTCGTGCCGTGAATGCTGGTGTCCGTGCCGATCAGGTCCGGATCAATGGTGCCGAGCAACTCACTGAGCTCCTGCACATGGACCGTGAGAGTCTGGCTGGCACTGGCCTGATCAGCATTGCTTGCCTCTTCCGATGTGGCGGTTACGGTGAGGTCAATGGAACCGGTAAAGCCGGTGGGCGGCAATATCTGGATATTGTTGAGATCCCAGGACAGCACATCGACCACGGGGATGAGGCCCAGGTTTGCAGTGAAGCTGTTCTCGCCATCGGTGAGTACTGCCCCGGCGGGAATGTTGCCGATACGCAGTGCGGTGATGCTTTCAGAGCCGTCTGTGTCGGTTACCGCTGCAGCGATATTCGCAATCTCGATGTATGTGTCTTTGACGCCACTGTTGATTGTCAGAGGGAAGTAACCACCGTCCGGGTTGTCTGTGCCCGGATTGAAGTCGCCGAACTGTCCGCCCACGGCGACCAGATCCGACACGCTCGAATAAATATTAAAGTTCTCAGCGTTTAGCTCTTGGGGTTGCTGACCATCTACAGAGAGGTTCAAGGATAACTGGCCCGGACCGCTGACATTATTGGCGTAGACTTCCAGGGTGTAAAAACCGCTCTCGGTTGGCTCAAAGGAGTCGCCTTCCAGTGGGCTGCCCGTTGCCGCTGACGCGTCCGCGCCATAATTTCCCCATGAGTTACCAGTGGTGCTGATCAGCGTCTTCCCACCCAGCTCGATACGCAGGGAGTCGTCCCGATACCCCTGGAACTGGTAGCTGTGCCCAGCTTCCAGATAGATCAGGCCAGTTACTGAGACTGTGTTCCCAGTGCTTACTTCGATCGTTGAACCGTCATTGCTGAAGCTTCCTGAACTCTGTTCTTTCGTGGTGCCAAATCCGTCGATAACACGGTTACTTTCCGTTGGCGTGTTGGTGCCTATTGCCGGTTCCTGTGTGGATGCATCGCGGTCCCCGTTGTTGAGATCCTCGTAGATATTCAACAGCAGGCCGGTCGATACCGGAAGGCTGGCTTCAGGGCTGCCGTCGATGGGCGACACTGTTTCGCTGGTTAATGTCAGCTCGGGGGTATCTGCATCGGCGATAACCGTCATAGAAGCGGTGTTGCTGCCGGTCTCTGCACCTGATGTGTAGTCATACGCCAGGTGGACCTGACCATCCCAGTCTGCATCGGGGGTAAAGGTCCAGGTGCCATCTGAGTTGTCGACCAGGCTGCCATTGCCTGTGGTTAAGCTGAGGTTCTGTGCGGATACCGCTTCACTCGAATCCACTTCCGTGATGCCGTCAGCCAGCATAGCCTCGGTGATCAGGAAGCTGCCAGTGTCTTCAGTCATTGAACCCAGATCGACATTGCTGGCCGTGGGGGTGTCGTTAGTGCCGGTGATCGTAATGTCCTGGCTGGTGTTGGTGCCGTCATTACTGGTGAAGGTTATGGTGTCGGTGAGGGTCTCACCGGCCTTCAGGGCCTGTACCGCTGTGCTGGTGTTATCCAGGGAATAGGTCCAGTTACCGTTTGCGTCCACGTTTACTGAACCGTGGTTTGCGGTACTGCTGTTCACGGCACCTTCGCTGCCATCGGCATTGCTTACACTCACGGTGCCGCTGGCTGTGTTGTTGCTGGCATCGTCTTCGGTTACTGCAGTGTCGCTGGCCTGAACGTTGATGTTCGTCGTGCCTGCCACCGGGTTAACGGCGACCGTAACGGTCGCTGAATCGGTACCGCCATTGCCGTCACTGACGGTATAAGTGAAACTCCCTTCTCCGGTGAACCCTGCATCCGGGGTGAATACCACGTTGCCGCTGGCATCAATCGATACGGTGCCGTTGGCGGGATTCTGAACGCTCTGGATGGTCAACGGGTCGCCGTCGGCATCGGAGTCGTTGGCCAGCAGGACGCTGGGGGCGATACTCAGGGACTCGTTTACATCGACGATCAGGGCCGGGTTCTCACCTGTATAGGATGCATGGCTGCTGCCGAATACCTCATAGGTGCCATCGGCAGGGCGGAGATCTATACCCAGTTCGGCTTTGCCGCCCTGGTCCCAGTAGATAACCTCGACCGTGTGAGGGCCATCGCCAGTCAGCGTGAATTCCGTCCCCGTCCTGGTTGTTGCACCTTGATTGCGGTCAGAGATGGCCACGGTCTCGCCATTTACCTCAATACGATAGCCATCGTCGGCGCGCACCTGGAACTGGTAGGTGCCAGGCGCAAGTTCCAATTCCCCAGTCAGCCGGATGATGCCATCGGAACTGTTTTCTGGATCGTTCGAAAGTGATGACGCGTCAGAGCCCAGGAACGTTTGCAGGCGACCGTCATTGCCCAAATTGCCGCTAACGGAGCCGTAGTCTACGTTGGTGCCGACAAACGTCGCGTCAGGGTTGTTTGCGTTCACAAAGCTTTCTACCTGAGCGAGACTGGACAGGTTGTCCCCATCGGCGTCGGAGCCCTGTTGATAGGCATAGTACTCACCGAATAAACCGTCGATCTCCAGGGCTTTGTAGGTGTCAGCCAGAGCATCTGGCGCGTTCTCAATCTCTAATGTGCCTGCTGTCGTGTCCGATACGGGGTCGCCATTGCGATCAGTCGCCGAGGCGTTCACGGTGAACGTGCCGCCGATCAGGGTAGAGACATCCACCCCGGAGACCGAGTAAGAACCGTTGTTGGCGACGATCGCGGAGGTGTTCACCACAGTGCCGTCAGCATCGGTGATGGTGATGGTAACGGAGTTGCCCGGGGCAACATCCTCGGTGGTCCCGGACAGCTCGACGGTGTCGTTCGTGTTATCCACGCTATCCACGGAAACGTCGAGGGTGCCGGTGGTGGCGTCCAGAATGCTGGAGCCGGAATCGGACACCGGATCACCATTCTGGTCGATTGCCGAGGCGTTCACCGTGACGCTGCCGTCCACCAGGCTGGAGACATCCACGCCGGTAACGGAGTAGGAACCGTCGTTGGCCACGATCGCCGAGGTATTCACCACGGTGCCATCGGCATCGGTGATGGTGATGGTGACGGTTGCGCCGGGAACGACATCGGTCGTGGTGCCGGAGAGATCGATGATCCCGTCGGTATTGTCCGCATCGACGATAGTCAGTGTCAGATCGCTGACCGTTCCGTTGAGTGTGCCGGTTTCAGAATCGGAGACGGCATTGCCGTTACGATCGGTGGCCGAGGCGCTCACGGTGAACGTGCCGCCGATCAGGGTAGAGACATCCACCCCGGAGACCGAGTAAGAACCGTTGTTGGCGACGATCGCCGAGGTGTTCACCACAGTGCCGTCAGCGTCGGTGATGGTGATGGTGACGGAGTTGCCCGGAGCAACATCCTCGGTGGTCCCGGACAGATCGACGGTGTCGTTCGTGTTATCCACGCTATCGACGAAAACGTCGAGGGTGCCGGTG